>NZ_LWCS01000033.1 GCF_001650495.1 Mycolicibacterium iranicum
GGCCGAGGGGAAGACAGAGAGCGTGGGGTGGGGCGATGCAGCGCTGCGCCGGACGGGGTTGGACACGGTGCCGACGGGAACGGCTGGGGGACCGGTTCGCAGTCGATGACCGGCGAGGTCACCCAACCAGGTGAGGCGGGGGATGAGGGCATGAGCGTTCTCCAGCGGTCGACGGAAAGCTGCTGGAGAGTGGCAGACCTCTCCATGATCGCACGCATGTCAGGGACGGCAGAGCACCCGTTCGGCGCAGGCTACGAAACTGCGGATAACGTGTCGGGGTCTGACCGTTTGTTGACGGAGCGAGGGAGGCTGCGCCGCGCATGGTGACCAGATTGTCGGCGTCGGACGCATCGTTCTACCGGCTGGAGAACTCCTCGACGCCGATGTACGTCGGCTCGCTGCAGATTCTGCGAAAACCCCGCAACGGGCTGAGTTACGAGGCACTTCTGGCCACCGTCGAGCGGCGCCTGCCGCAGATCCCGCGGTACCGGCAGAAGGTTCGGGAGGTGACGCTGGGCCTCGCGCGACCCGTCTGGGTCGACGACCGCGATTTCGACATCACCTATCACGTGAGGCGCTCGGCGTTGCCGTCCCCCGGCAGCGACGTCCAGCTGCACGACCTCATCGCCCGGCTCGGATCGCGCCCCCTCGACAAGACCCGTCCGCTGTGGGAGATGTACCTCGTCGAGGGGCTCGCGAAGAACCGCGTCGCGATCTACACCAAGTCGCATCAGGCGCTCGTCAACGGCATGACGGCGCTGGAGATCGGCCACGTCATCGCCGACCGCACGCAGAAGCCACCCGAGTTCGGCGAGGACATCTGGATCCCCGGCCGTGAGCCCAGCGACCGGCAGTTGCTGATGGGCGCGCTGGGTGAATGGATCATGCGGCCGACCGCACAGGCCTCCGCGCTCCGCCATGCGGTGACAGAGACCGTGACCAGTACCGCGCAGATCGTCGATCTCGGTCGCCGCGTCGCGGACGTGGCCCGCACCGTCGCTCGCGGCACGGCCCCGAGCAGTCCGTTGAACACCACCGTGTCGCGCAACAGGCGATTCTCCGTCGCCTCGGGCAGCCTGGAGGAGTTCCGCGTCGTGCGCGCCCGGTACGACTGCGACATCAACGACGTTGTGCTCGCGATGGTGGCGGGCGCGCTGCGGAACTGGTTGCTCTCCCGCGGGGAACCAGTGACCTCAACCACCACGGTGCGGGCGATGGCGCCGATGTCGGTGTATCCGGATTCCGAGATCGACTCCTCGGGTCCGGGTCAGGCCATCAGCGAGGTGACGCCGTTCCTGGTCGACCTTCCTGTCGGGGAGTCCAACGCCGTCGTCCGGTTGTCGCAGATCTCGCACGCCACCGAAACCCATCCGACCGCGCCCAGCCTGGTCGATGCCCGCACCATCGTGACGCTGTCAGGTTTTGCGCCACCGACCCTGCACGCCATGGGAATTCGTGTGGCCACCAGTTTCTCGGCACGGCAGTTCAATCTGCTCATCACCAATGTGCCCGGCGCCCAGAACCAGATGTACATCGCGGGCACCAAGCTGCTGGAGACCTATGCGGTGCCGCCGCTGCTGCACAATCAGACGCTCGCGATCGGTGTCACGTCCTACAACGGCATGCTCTACTTCGGGATCAACGCCGACCGTGACGCCATGAGCGATGTGGACATGCTGCCCAGCCTGCTGCGCGAAGCGCTCGATGAACTGGTGGAAGCCGCCCGATGACCGCTTTGTGACGCGAGTGATTTGACGGGTGCCCTCAACTGGCGTCGAATGACTTGAATGGCTGACATTTCCGACCGCGAAATGACCGCGGTCCCCGAGTCCGACGCCGAAGAACCGATGCTGCATCCCGTGTTGGACGTCCCCGTGGCCGAGCACGAGATCTCCCGTTCGCGTGGCATCGACTGGGTGGTGTTCGGAGTCACCTCGGTACTCGCTGCGGCGTTCTTGGTGTGGGGGTTCTTGAGCACCGACACCTTGGCCAGCGCATCGAGCACCGCGCTGACATGGGTGATGGACAACACCGGCTGGTTGTTTGCGCTCACCAGCACCGGTTTCGTCGTCTTCGTCCTGTACCTGGCGCTCGGCCGGTACGGAACCATCCCGCTCGGCCGTGACGGCGAAGAGCCGGAGTTCAACGGCGTGTCGTGGGTGGCGATGATGTTCAGCGCAGGGATGGGCATCGGGTTGATGTTCTTCGGTGTCGCAGAACCGTTGGCGCATTTCGCGACACCGCCACCGGGAACCGGACCCGAAGGCAACCCTGAGGCCGTCCAGAACGCGATGGCCACCACACTGTTCCACTGGACCCTTCATCCGTGGGCCATCTACGCCGTCGTCGGCCTCGCCATCGCCTACGGCGTCTACCGCAAGGGCCGCCTGCAGTTGATCAGCGCGGCGTTCGAGCCGCTGCTCGGATCACGAGCCAATGGCCCATGGGGCAAGGTCATCGACATGCTGGCGATCTTCGCCACGCTGTTCGGGTCCGCCGCCTCACTCGGACTGGGCGCCCTCCAGATCCGCAGCGGTCTGCAGATCGTCGCCGGCATCGGCGAGACCGGTAACGCGATCCTGGTCGTCATCATCGCGGTGCTGACCGCGTGCTTCGTACTGTCGGCGGTATCGGGCATCGCACGCGGCATCCAGTGGCTGTCCAACATCAACATGGTACTGGCCCTGTTCGTGTTCGTGGTCGGCCCAACGGTTTTCATCCTCAATCTGCTGCCGACATCGCTGGGTAGCTACTTCGCGGACCTCAACATGATGTCGGCGCGCACCGGCGCCGAGGGTGCCGACGTCAACGCGTGGTTGCAGTCCTGGACGATCTTCTACTGGGCGTGGTGGGTGTCGTGGACCCCGTTCGTGGGGATGTTCATCGCCCGGATCTCGCGGGGACGCACCATTCGGCAGTTCGTCGGCGGCGTGCTGCTGGTTCCCAGCATCGTCTCGCTGGTCTGGTTCGCCATCTTCGGTGGCGCGGCGATCAACGTGCAACAGAACGGCACCGATCTTGCCGGCGAGGGAGGCGTGGAGGAGCAGCTGTTCACCCTGCTCGATCAGTATCCGATCGCGATCATCGCCAGCATCGTCGTGATGGTGCTGGTGGCGATCTTTTTCGTCTCCGGGGCCGACGCCGCGTCGATCGTGATGGGGTCGCTGTCGCAGAAGGGCACCATCCATCCCAGTCGCGGCACCGTCGTGTTCTGGGGTGTTGCGACCGGGGCGGTGGCCGCAGTCATGCTCCTCGTCGGTGGTGAGGACGCCCTGACCGGTCTTCAGACCATCACCATCATCGCCGCGCTGCCGTTCCTGCTCGTCATGGTCGGGCTGGCAGTCTCTCTGGTCAGGGATCTGCGCCACGACCCGAAGATCGTGCGTCGTGAGTACGCGGCAGAGGCCGTCAACAGCGCGGTGATCTCCGGGGTCACCCAGCACGGCGACGATTTCATCATCTCCGTCGAAAAGGATCCCCGCTGCGACGACGACAAGGTCCGCTAGGTGGCCAGCAAGAAGTCCGGCAAGAAGAACAACAAGCTGCCCGACGACGTTTATGAGGCCGAATTATTCCGGCTCCAAACGGAATTGGTGAAGCTGCAGGAGTGGGTCAAAGCCACCGGTTCCCGCGTCGTCATCGTCTTCGAAGGCCGTGACGCGGCCGGTAAGGGCGGTGCCATCAAACGGGTCACCGAATATCTGAGCCCCCGCATCGCGACCATCGCGGCCCTGCCGGCTCCGTCGGATCGTGAACGCGGGCAATGGTATTTTCAGCGCTACATCGCCCACCTGCCGGCCAGAGGCGAAATAGTGCTGTTCGACCGGTCCTGGTACAACCGCGCGGGCGTGGAGAAGGTGATGGGGTTCTGCACCCCGGCCGAGCATGCGCTGTTCCTGCGCCAGGCACCGATTTTCGAGCAGATGCTGATCGAAGACGGCGTGATTCTGCGCAAGTACTGGTTCTCGGTGTCCGACGAGGAACAGCTGCGCCGTTTCAGGTCCCGACTCAACGATCCGGTGCGACGGTGGAAACTGTCACCGATGGATCTGGAGTCGGTGTACCGGTGGGAGGACTACTCCCGCGCCAAGGATCAGATGATGGTGCACACCGACACGCCACTGAGCCCCTGGTACCTCGTGGAATCCGACGTCAAGAAGCATGCCCGGCTCAACATGATCGCCCACCTGTTGTCGACCATCGACTATTACGACGTCGACATCCCGAAGGTGAAGTTGCCGAAGCGTCCGGTGCTCAGCGGCGACTATCAGCGGCCGCCTCGTGAACTGTCCACCTACGTAGATGATCACGTGGCGACGTTGATCGGCGACCGCGAATAGTTCCGAACGGGGCGACTACCCTCAGGACGTGCGCGTCTACGTCCCCGCAACCCTGACCATGCTGCAGCAGTTGGTCGCCGACGGCTCGTTTCGTCCCGTGAACGGAACGGCGTTCGCCGTGACGCCGACTCTGCGTGAGGCCTACGCCGAGGGTGATGAGGACGAACTCGCCGACGTGGCGCTGCGGGAGGCGGCCATGGCGTCGCTGCGTCTGCTCGGTGGGGAGAACTCCGACGGGCTGCCCGCCCGACGGGTGGTCGTCGAGGCCGACGCCGACGACGTGACGTTGCGGCCCGATCTCGACGACGCCGTGGTACGGGTGGCAGGAGAGTTGGCGACCGGACGGGTGATCGCTGCGTACGTGGACAACGCGGCCGCCGAGCCGGCGGTCGTCGCCGCCGTAGAGGTGATCGACGCGGCCGATCTGGGCGACGAGGATTCCGAGCTCACCGTCGGCGACGCCCAGGATCACGACCTCGCGTGGTACGCGCCACAAGAGCTGCCATTCCTGCTTGACCTGCTCTGAGGGGTGGATACGGTAGCGTAAGTTACGGTACCGTAGGTAAGTGTCCCGCTACGCTGGGACCTCGTCGTGATCACGTGCAATCCGGGCAGGAGCCGTCATGGCCAAGACGACAATCAAAACCACCGCGAAAGTAGGCGACACCGTCCGGCCCACCGTCGCCGGCGCCAAGCAGCGGCCTGGCTGGCATCTCCTGCGCACGATCGCAGGCCGCATCACCACTCCGCTGTTGCCCGACGACTATCTCAAGCTCGCCAACCCGTTGTGGTCGGCGCGGGAGCTGCGTGGGCGCGTCGTAGAGGTGCGCCGGGAAACCGAAGACTCGGCCACGCTCGTGATCAAACCGGGCTGGGGCTTCTCGTTCGACTACGAAGCCGGCCAGTACATCGGCATCGGCCTGCTTGTCGACGGGCGCTGGCGCTGGCGTTCGTATTCGCTCACCAGCAGTCCTGTCACCAGCAAGGGCTCACGCACCATCACCATCACCGTCAAAGCGATGCCGGAAGGTTTCCTGTCGACTCACCTGGTCGGCGGTGTGGAACCCGGCACCATCGTGAGACTTGCTGCGCCGCAGGGCAATTTCGTGATGCCCGATCCGGCGCCGGCATCGGTGCTGTTTGTGACCGCAGGTTCGGGTATCACTCCGGTCATGTCGATGCTGCGCACGCTGGCTAGGCGCTCCCAGATCACCGACATCGTGCACCTGCACTCGGCGCCCACCGAGTCGGACGTGATGTTCGCCGCTGAACTGTCGGAACTGGCGTACCGCAACACGGGGTACAAACTGCACATTCGGACGACGCGGACCCAAGGCAGGCTCGACCTGGGCCGCCTCGACGACATCGTGCCTGACTGGCGCGAACGTCAGACGTGGGCCTGTGGGCCCGAGGCGATGTTGGAAGCTGCCGAACGCACGTGGAAGGCCGCAGGCGCCGGCGAACGGTTGCATCTCGAGCGATTTGCCGTGTCACGGGCGCGGGTGCATGGCAGCGGCGGCACCGTGGAATTCAGGCGGTCGGGCCGGTCGGCCACGGTCGACGCTGCGACGTCGCTGATGGATGCCGGCGAGGATGCCGGGGTGCGGATGCCGTTCGGCTGCCGCATGGGCATCTGCCAGTCCTGCGTCGTGGGGCTGGTGGAAGGGCAC
Source organism: Mycolicibacterium iranicum (assembly GCF_001650495.1). Lineage (GTDB taxonomy): Bacteria > Actinomycetota > Actinomycetes > Mycobacteriales > Mycobacteriaceae > Mycobacterium > Mycobacterium iranicum_A. Next base: position 6,011 of record NZ_LWCS01000033.1, read on the forward strand.
GTGCGCGATCTGCGGACCGGTGTCGAGCACGAACCGGGCACCCGTGTACAGACGTGCGTTTCTGCAGCATCGGGCGACTGCGTGCTCGACGTCTAGGCTTTACTGGGTAGTAACCTACGAAGACGTAGGTTACGGTAGCGTAGGTAGGAGAGAGGAGGCTGAAACATGGCGATCACAGACGTTCCTGAATTCACGCACCTGACTGACGCGGACATCGAGAACCTGGCACGCGAACTCGATGCAATCCGCCAGGACATCGAGGACTCCCGCGGGGCGCGCGACGCGCGCTACATCCGCCGCACCATCGCGCTTCAGCGCGCGCTGGAAGTGGCCGGCCGACTGATGCTGGCGGGCAGCTCCAAACGGAAACTCTGGTGGGCGGGCACCACCACACTGGGCGTGGCCAAGATCATCGAGAACATGGAGATCGGCCACAACGTCATGCACGGCCAGTGGGACTGGATGAACGACCCCGAGATCCATTCCTCGTCGTGGGAGTGGGACATGAGCGGGGCGTCCAAGCACTGGCGTTTCACCCACAACTTCATGCATCACAAGTACACGAACATTCTCGGCATGGACGACGACGTGGGCTACGGCGTCATCCGCGTGACGCGCGACCAGCGCTGGACGCCCATGAACCTGGGCAACCTGTTCTTCAACACGCTGCTGTGTGTGGCCTTCGAATGGGGAGTCGGCCTGCAGCACCTCGAGCTCGGCAAGATCTTCAAGGGCCGCGACGACCGCAAGGCGACGATGGTGCGCGTCCGGGAGTTCGGCATCAAAGCCGGCCACCAGGTCGCCAAGGACTACATCGCCTACCCCGCGTTGACCTCGCTGTCGCCGGGAGCCACGTTCAAGTCGACGTTGAAGGCCAACGTGGTCGCCAACATCATCCGCAACGTATGGGCCAACGCCGTCATCTTCTGCGGTCACTTCCCCGACGGCGCAGAGAAATTCACCAAGACCGATATGGTCGGCGAGACCCGCGGCGAGTGGTACCTGCGTCAGATGCTCGGCAGCGCGAACTTCGAGAACGGCCCGGTGCTGCGCTTCATGAGCGGCAACCTGTGCCACCAGATCGAGCATCATCTCTACCCGGATCTGCCGAGCAACCGGTACTACGAGATCTCGTTGCGGGTGCGCGAGATCTGCGACAAGTACGACTTGCCCTACACCACAGGCAATTTCTTGGTGCAGTACGGCAAGTCGTGGCGCACGATCGCCAAACTGTCCCTTCCCGACCGCTTCCTGACCGACACCCGCGACGATGCGCCGGAGACGCGCAGCGAGCGGATGTTCGACGGGCTGGATGAGACGGAGCGCACCGGCCTGAGGTCGGCCATCGCAGCCGTCCGCACGCGCCGTCGCGTCAAGCGTGCCCACAAGGCTGCGATCAAGCGCCAGGAACTGGCGGCATAACAGCGATTCGGGTGTAGTTGGTCAGCCTCAGCGTGACCAACTACACCCGAACTCCGTCGTCAGCCAATCAGCTGGGGATGTAGTCGAACGTATCCGGGTTCGGCCCGGTCCGGCCTTCCTCCCCCTTGTCCAAGGACGAGATGGCGTCGAAATCCTCGGTGCCGAGCTCGAAGTCGAACAACGCGAAGTTGTCCTTGATCCGCTGCGGCGTCACCGACTTCGGGAACACGATGTCGCCTCGCTGGATGTGCCAGCGCAGCACCACCTGCGCCGGCGACTTGCCCGTCGACTCGGCGATACGGGTGACGACGGGATCGTCGAGCACCTTGCCCTGCGCGATCGGTGACCACGCTTCGGTCGCGATGCCGTGCTCTTGACCGTAGGCGCGGACCTCGTTGTTGGCGAAGTACGGGTGCACCTCGATCTGGTTGACCGCGGGTACTGTGTCTGTCTCTTCGGCAAGCCGATTCAGGTGTGCGACCTGGAAATTGGACACCCCGATGCTGCGGGCGCGGCCGTCTTCCTTGAACTCCTCCAGCGTTTTCCAGGTCGAGACGAAGTCGCCGTCATACAGCGTCGGTAGTGGCCAGTGGATGAGGAACAGGTCGACGTAGTTGTCGTCGCCGTCGAAGGCCAGTGCCTTCAACGTCTCCTCGAACGCCCGTCGAGCATCCTCAGGTGTGTGGAAGCCGTTGTTGAGCTTGCTCGTGATGTAGACGTCGCTGCGGCTGATGCCCGAGTTGCGGACGCCTTCGCCGACGCCCTTCTCGTTCTGATACATCTCCGCGGTGTCGATGTGGCGGTAGCCGATTTCCAGGGCCTGCTTCACGGCATCGGCGGTCTTGTCGGGCTCGATCTGGAACACGCCGAAGCCGAGCTGCGGGATTCGCGAGCCGTCATTGAGTTCGATCGTCGGTACTGCAGTCATAAATCCTCCTTCGCCGGCAGCGTGCCCCACGGACACCTGTCGCAAACGCATCTTTCACCTGGTAATTCGGATGTCACAACGTCGCCCCGGGCCTCACCCTTCCCGCAGCGCCGCCAACAGTCTGCGGGTCGCCCGGACGCGGCCCTCGGCGGCTCCGGTCAGCGCATCCAGCGCACACTCGGGATCGGCCGGCGGGCCCATGTGTCCGCATCCGCGCGGGCAGTCGTCGATCGCGCCCGCGAGATCGGAGAAGGCCTGCACCACGTCGTCGGGTGCGATGTGTGCCAGCCCGAACGACCGGATGCCTGGGGTGTCGACCACCCAGCCACCGAGCGCCAGCGGCAGTGCCACCGACTGGGTCGAGGTGTGCCGGCCCTTGCCGACGTCGGTCACCGCGCCGGTGGCCCGTTCTGCCTCTGGGACAAGACGATTCACCAAAGTCGACTTTCCGACACCGGAATGGCCCAGCAATGCGGTGACCTTGTCGGCGAGCAGGGTCCCAACTGCCTCGAGCGGGTCATCGCGGCCGGCCGTGATGATGGTCAAGTCGAGATCGCGGAACTGGGCGGCGAACGGTTCCGCCGGTGCCAGATCGGTTTTCGTCAAGCACAGAATCGGCACCAATCCACCGGCGTAGGCGGCGATCAGCGCCCGCTCGACGAGGCCGGTGCGCGGTGGCGGGTCGGCCAGTGCGACCACGATCAGCAGTTGGTCGGCGTTGGCGACGACGACGCGCTCGGTCGGATCCGTGTCATCGGCGGTGCGGCGCAACGCTGTTCGCCGCTGGCCGCGGCGCACGATGCGGGCCAGCGTGTCGGTCCGACCGGACAGATCGCCCACGACGTCGACGTCGTCGCCGACGACGATCGGTGTCCGCCCCAGTTCGCGCGCGCGCATCGCCGTGACACGTCGCTGCGGGTCGCCGCCGAGTACGCAACCCCACCGGCCCCGGTCGACGGTGACGATCATCGCCTGCTGCGCGTCGGCGTGCTCGGGCCGGGTCTTGGTCCGCGGACGTGAGCCCCGCCCGGGGCGCACCCGGACATCGGACTCGTCGTACTCGCGTTTGCTCAAGCGTTGACCTGCGGGTCGGTCTGCCCGCCGAGCATCTCGGCCCACAACTGCGGAAAGTCGGGCAGTGTCTTCGCGGTGGTGCCGATGTCCTCGACCTCGATACCGGGCACGCGCAGGCCCACGATCGCGCCCGCGGTCGCCATCCGGTGGTCGGCGTACGACGACCACGTGCCGCCGTGCATCTGGGTGGCAGTGATGACGAGGCCGTCCTCGGTCTCCTCGCACTTGCCGCCGATGCGGTTGATCTCGGCGCTCAGCGCGGCCAGCCTGTCGGTCTCGTGTCCGCGCAGATGTGCGATCCCGCGCAGTCGCGACACCGAACCCGGGTCGGCAAGTGCGGCCATCGCGGCGACCGACGGAGCGAGTTCGCCGACGTCGCGGAGGTCGACGTCGATGCCGTCATAGGCCGTCGGCCCCTGGACCTCAAGGTACGAACTCCCTTGGCGTACTTCTGATCCGAGGCTTTCCAAAATCGACAGGATGGTGTCCGCGGGTTGCGTGCTGACGCCGGGCCACCCGGTGATCCGCACGGCGCCGCCACTGACGACGGCGGCCGCAAGGAACGGCACGGAATTGGAAAGGTCCGGTTCGATGGCCCAGTGCCGCGCCGCGATCTGGCCGGGCGTGACCCGCCAGACATCGGCTTGCGAGTCGTCGACCTCGACGCCCGCGTCGCGCAGCATCGAGACCGTCATCGCGATGTGCGGCGCCGACGGCACCGAATCGCCGGTGTGCACGATCGTCAGGCCGTCTGTGAACGCGGAACCCGACAGCAGCAGCCCCGATACGAACTGCGACGAGCCCGACGCGTCGATCTCGACGGTGCCGCCTCGCACCGAGCCCGCCCCGTGGACCGTGAACGGCAGACGGTCACCGGAGACGCGCACGCCGAGGCCGCGCAGTCCGTCGAGCAGCGGAGCGATAGGCCGCGATCGGGCCTGCTCGTCGCCGTCGAAGACGACGGTCTCGGTGCTCAGCGCGGCGAGCGGCGGCACGAAGCGCAGCACCGTCCCGGCGAGGCCGCAGTCGATGCGGGTGCCAGCCTCGGGGGCCAGCGTGCCGCTGATGGTCAGTTCGGTGTCGTCGGTGTCGGCAGCATCGACCGTGATGCCGAGCGCTTGCAGTGCCCCGATCATCAGGTCGGTGTCGCGGCTGCGCAGCGCACCGGAAACGGTCGAGGGGCCTTGTGCGACGCCGAGTGCAGCGAGGATCAGCGCCCGGTTGGTCTGGGACTTCGAGCCAGGCACCGTCACGGTCGCGTGGACAGGGGTCGCGGTCGACGGGGCCGGCCAGTTGCTCACAGCGTCCATTCTGGCCTGTCGGGACTTTCTGCCACCATGGGGTTCATGTGCGGACGATTCGCGGTGACGACCGATCCGGCGCTGCTGGCGGAGAAGATCAAGGCCATCGACGAAGCCACCTCCGAGAAGAAGGATCCGCCGAGCCCCAACTTCAACGTGGCGCCGACAACGACGGTGGCCACGGTGGTCAAGCGGCACACCGATCCCGACGACGAGTCGACGCGCCGGGTGCGGTTGATGCGCTGGGGCCTGGTGCCGCCGTGGGCCAAGACGGCCGAGGACGGCGGGCCCGACACCAAGAGCGGGCCGCTGTTGATCAACGCCCGCTCGGACAAGGTCACGTCGTCTCCGGCGTTCCGCAGTTCGGCAAAGGCGAAGCGGTGCCTGGTGCCGATGGACGGCTGGTACGAGTGGACTAAGAGAGGCGAAGCCAAGGGCGCCAAGACGCCGTACTACATGTACGCCGGCGACGGCGAGCCGCTGTTCATGGCGGGCCTGTGGACCACCTGGCGGCCCAAATCGGCGGACAAAGACGTCAAGCCCCTGCTGAGCTGCACGATCATCACAACCGACGCGGCCGCCCAGCTCGCCGACATCCACGACCGGATGCCCCTGACGATCAGCGCGCCCGACTGGGACCGCTGGCTCGATCCGGACGCACCCATCGACGAGGGCCTGCTGCGAGGCCATGGCGATCTGGACCGCATCGAGATCCGCGAAGTCTCGAAACTGGTGAACAGCATTCGCAACAACGGGCCCGAACTCATCGAGCCTGCCACGCCGGAGGCCGAGCAAGGCACTCTGCTTTGACGGGCCCGCTCGATTCCGGCGCGGTCGTCGACGCCCTGGCAGCCGATCTGCGCTCCGCCGGATACACCACCGACGGGGTGGCCGAGTTGCTCGGGGCCGACGCCGGTGCAGCGTTCAGCCGGGGACTGTGGTGGTCGGCGCTGCGGGTCACCGAGCGTGCCAAACCCGAGCAGCGGCGACTCGCGGTCCTGGTGCGGTTGTTCCTGCTCGGCACCGACGAACCCCGGGGTCGTGTCGAACTGGCGCTGCCCGGTGTCGCCGTCGACGTCCTCGCGGACAGCGGGGTCGTCGAACTCACCGACACCGGCGCCGTGCGGGCGGTGCTCGACATCCGACCGACCAGCGACGGCGCGAACGATTTCCTCGTCGTCTCCGATCAGGACGCTGCGCTACGTGCCGGGCCGGTGCGGCGCGACCACGTCCTGGGCATCGGCGGCGCCTCGGTCTCGCTGGCCCACGCCGTCGTGCGCAAGCGGGTCGGGCGCGCGCTGGACCTCGGCACCGGATGCGGCATCCAGGCGCTGCACTTGAACGCGCACTGCGAGGAGATCGTCGCCACCGACACCAACCAACGCGCGCTGATGCTCGCCGCGGCGACCGCCCGCCTGAACGGCATGACATGGGATCTGCGGTGCGGCAGCATGTTCGAGCCCGTCGCGGGCGAGCGATTCGACCTCATCGTCTCCAATCCGCCCTTCGTGGTGGGTACCGGTGCGCTGGACTACATCTACCGCGATTCGGGGATGGCCGGGGATGCGTTGTGCCAGAACCTGATCGAGCATGCTGCCGGCTATCTCGAGCCCGGCGGAACCGCGCAGATCATGGCGAACTGGATCATCCGCGACCCGGAGAACTGGCAGGAACGCGTTGCCGGCTGGTTGGCCGGCAGTGGCTTGCACGCCTGGGTGGTGCAGCGCGAGTTCGCCGATCCTGTCAGCTACGTCTCGTTGTGGACCTCGGACGCGGGGGAGACGCCGGAGCAGGCGGCCCGCCGCGGCGGCCGGTGGCTGGACTGGTTCGACGCCGAAGGTATCGCGGGCGTCGGCATGGGCATGGTCACGCTGCGGGCACCGCGGGCCGGCGAGGAGCGCCCGCCCGAACACATTCTCGAATCGATCACCGGAGCCGACGAAGCGCTGACCGGCCCCGAGGTCGACGCCTTCTTCGCCCGTCGCGAATACCTGCACGACACCAGCGACGGCGAGCTGCTCGCGGCGAAACTGTCGACCGCACCGGTGTTCTTGGAAGAGCAGTCACTCCCCGGGGAGCAGGGCTGGCAGGTCGTGGGTGCCGCTGTGCGACGCCCGGGCGGGCCTGCGGCTGTCATCGGAGTCGACGAGGTGTCCAGGGCGTTGCTCGCGGGTTGCCGCGGCGAGGTGCCGTTGGGCATGCTCGTCGAACTGCTCGCCGCCCACCACGGCGTCGACGCCGATGCCTTGGCGGCCGCGGCGATGCCCGTGGTGCGGGAGGCCATCGGCCGCGGAATCCTCTATCAGGCCTCCTGACGGCTCAGCTCCGGCGCGCGCTGACCACCACGTAGGGTGCGTCGAACGCGACGGTGCCCGACGGCTGGGCATGCTCGAGCATCGCCGATTCGAATGCCGCCGCGAGTTCATCCTGTTGCCCTGGGTCTGCGCGTCCGAACGCCGCCACGTGGACGGGTGATTCTTCCCGGAGAAAGCGCAGCGCGGCGGTCATCGACTCGAACTCCCAGCGGTGCGTACCCGGCTGAACATCGATCTCATCGAAGTGTGGCCCGAGCCGGGCGGTGAGAATATCGGCATCAGCCCATTGATCGGGGGAGAAGCCCGTCGCCGCCGGCGGCCCGAGCACCGCGACCACCGGGTCGAAGAAGGGATTGCTCGCATTGCGTACCCACGCCGAGAAGGCAAGTACGCCATCGCTTTTCAGTAGCCGGGCAAGTTCGCGAACCTGTGGCTGCGGGTCGACGAAGATGATGCCCATGTTCGACACGACGGCGTCGAACGAGCGGTCCGGCAGCCCGGTGTCCGATGCGTCGCCGGTGCGCCACGTGACGGCGTCGGCGCCATTGCGCTGCGCGGCGATCGCGACCAGTTCTGGTGTGAAGTCCAGACCCGTCACCGCGGCCCCGCGCGCGGCCGCAGCCAAGGCGGCGCTTCCCGTGCCGCAGGCGAGATCGACCACCGTGGCGCCGCGCAGTTGCCGGCGGCGATCGGCGGCGTCGACCACCGCGACGGCGATCGGGGCGATGCGCTCGCCGACAGCTTCGTAGCGTCCGGAGGACCAGATTGTCGGCGAACCCATGGACCCAGCGTGCCACGATGGAGACGTGAACGGTGAGCTCGACCCGGCCTTCGTGGTGGACGCCCCGCCGCTGCCGCGGCCGGTGATCTTCACGCAGTTCTGGGCAGACCTGACGTTCCTGCACTGGCCGGTCGACCCGGCCGCGGTCGCGCCGCTCTTCCCGCCGGGCACCCGCCCCGATGTCTTCGACGGCTCCACGTACGTCGGGCTCGTGCCGTTCGTCATGCAGCACACCACCCTCGGTTCGGCGGTGCCGCTGCCGTACTTCGGGACATTCGCCGAGACCAACGTCCGCCTGTACTCGGTCGACGACGCAGGCAGGCACGGAGTGCTGTTCTGCTCGCTGGAGACGCAGCACCTGGCGGTGGTGCCGGTCATCCGCGCCTCGATGGGCATTCCCTACACCTGGGCGAAGATGTCGGTCACCCGCTCTGCCGGCCAGGTGTCCTACGTCAGCGCGCGCCGATGGCCGCGCCGCGGGCTGCGGTGCAACGTGAGCCTGGACATCGGCGGGCCGGTCGCGCCGACACCCCTGGAGATATGGCTGACCGCCCGCTGGGGCGCGCACACCATGAAAGCCGGACGCACCTGGTGGGTCCCCAACGAGCATCCGACCTGGCCGCTGTACAGCGCCGAGCTCACCGAGCTCGACGACGAACTCGTTGCCGCAGCAACGATTTCCACCTCGGGACCGATGATGCGCCCACTGTTCACGCCGGGAGTCCCCACTCGCTTCGGCCGGCCCAGCCGCATCCGGTGAAAACCGAGATGTGTGCCGTCGACACGTCGATACTGCGGAGATGACCGACGTTCAGGCCGCCCCTGCTCTCACGACCATCACCGTGCGCAACCCCGCCGACGGCTCCGTCGTCGGCTCCGTCCCGATCGACGATGCCGACACCGTGGCGGCCAAGGCGCGCGCGCTGCGTGCGGCGCAACCCGAGTGGGAGGCGCTCGGTCCCGACGGGCGCAAACCGTGGCTGCTGGCCATGCAGGACTGGATTCTCGACAACGCCGGGCACCTGACGGAAGTGTTGCAGTCCGAAACGGGTAAGCCGCGCACCGAGGCGACCATCGAAGCGCCTCTGTGCGCGGACTTGATCAAGTACTGGGCAGGTCACGCGAAGGGGTTCCTCGCGGATCGGCATCCTGCGGCGCACAGCCCGCTGATGAAGGTCAAGCGGCTGACCACCGTCTATCGCCCCTACCCGGTCGTCGGACTGATCATCCCGTGGAACTTCCCGCTGTTGAACGTCGCCCTCGACGGCGTCGCGCCGCTCGCGGCAGGCGCGGCGGTTCTCCTCAAGCCGTCGGAGGTGACGCCGCTGAGTGCCGCCGAGTTCGCTCGCGGCTGGGCGGAAATCGGTGCACCGCAGGTACTTTCACTGACCACCGGCTACGCCGAGACCGGAGCGGCGGTGATCTCGAACTCCGACTGCGTGCACTTCACGGGGTCGACGGCGACCGGTCGCAAGGTCGCGGTCGCGTGTGCCGAGCGGCTGATTCCGTGCACGCTGGAACTGGGAGGCAAGGATCCCGCAATCGTGCTTGCCGACGCAGATCTCGACCGCGCCGCGGCGGGCATCGCGTGGGGCGGCATGTTCAACTCCGGTCAGGTCTGCGTCTCGGTCGAGCGGGTCTACGTCGAGGCGCCGGTGTACGACGAGTTCGTCGCGAAGCTCACCGACGAGGTGCGGCGGCTGCGGCAGGGCAAGGACGACGATCACTATCGCTTCGACGTCGGGGCGATGGCCACGTCCGCGCAACGCGACATCGTGAGCCGCCACGTCGACGCGGCCGTCGCCGCGGGGGCGCGCGTGACGACCGGCGGCAAGCCCACCGGCGTCGGGACCTTCTACGAGCCGACGGTCCTCGCCGATGTCGACCAGTCGATGACATGCATGACCGAGGAGACGTTCGGCCCGACGCTGCCCGTGGTCAAGGTCGCCGACGAAGAGGAAGCGATCCGGCTGGCCAACGACTCCCGCTACGGGCTGTCGGCGTCGGTGTGGACGGCGGACCTGGCGCGTGCTGAGCGCATCGCCCGTCGTCTCGATGCCGGCGCCGTCAACATCAACGACGTGCTGTCCAACGGATTCAGTTTCGCGCTGCCGATGCCGGGGTGGAAGGACTCAGGCATCGGGTCCCGTCACGGCGGAGCCGACGGGATCCTCAAATACTGCCGCCCGCAAGCGATCACGGCGCCGCGTATCCCGACGCAGAAACGGGAGATCAACTGGTACCCGTACTCTCGCGGCAAGACCAAGATCTTCTCCGGCGTCATCCGCCTGGCCGCGGCCAAGGGTGTGCGCCGCCTCGGGCTCAAGCCTCGCGCCTGACCGCGGAATATCATTCCGGGCTGTGATCTCGGCGCGGACCGCAACCCGGAATGATATTTCGGCGCAACTAGGGCCCCGTGTAGCCCGGGGGATTGGCCGACTCGACCCAGAAGTCGACGCCCAGATCGGAGCCCGGTACGCAGTCGTAGACCGACAGGTCTGTGACGCCGGCCTCCAGGAGCACGTCTTCGCACAGCAGGGTATGGCCGGTGTAGGTCGACGGCTTGGTCAGGATCGCGTAGGCCGCGTCGGAGTACACCTCGGGTTTGCGTGAGCGCGCCATCGACTCGTCGCCGCCCAGCAGGTTCTGCACCGCGGCGGTGGCCACCATCGTGCGCGGCCACAGCGTGTTCGACGCAATGCCCGCATCCCGCAGCTCCTCGGCAATGCCCAACGCGCACAACGTCATTCCGAACTTCGCCATCATGTACGGCGTCGGCTTGAGCCACTTGGGCTCCAGCAGAATCGGCGGTGACAAAGTCAGGATGTGGGGGTTCTCGCGGCCTTTCATGTGCGGGATACAGGCCTGTGACACCGCGTAGGTGCCGCGCACCTGAATGCCGTTCATCAGGTCGAAGCGCTTGAGCGGCACATCTTCGATGGAGCCCAGATTGATCGCGGACGCGTTGTTGACGCAGATGTCGATGCCGCCGAACTGTTCGACGGCCGCGGCGACGGCGGCCGACACCGAATCACCGTCGCGCACGTCGCCGACGATGGGCAGTGCTTGGCCGCCCGCTTCCTCGATCTCCTCGGCTGCCGTGTACACCGTGCCGGGAAGCTTCGGGTGGGGCTCGGCGGTCTTGGCGACCAGCGCGATGTTGGCCCCGTCGGCGGCGGCCCGCTTGGCGATCGCCAGCCCGATACCGCGGCTGGCGCCCGAGATGAACATGGTCTTTCCCGCTAATGACATGGCACAACACTAGACAGCGCGGATGTCGGCGGTGACGGCATTGGTGAGCCGCACCAGATCCCGCGGGTCTACCGCGACGTCCCAGCCGCGCTTGCCTGCGCTGCACAGCACGCGGTCCCACTGCAGAGCCGACACGTCGACGACCGTGGGTAGCGTCCTGCGTTGCCCGAGTGGGGAGATGCCCCCGACGACGTAGCCCGACGAGCGCTGCGCATCGGCAGGGTCGGCCATGGTGGCCTTCGCCGCACCCAGTGCCGCGGCCGCGGCCTTCAGCGACAACTTCGACGGCACCGGCAGCACCGCGACGCCGAGACCTTTGGGCAGCGCGACGACGAGCGTCTTGAAGATCTGTCCGGGCGCGAAGGCGCCGGCCTCGGCCAGCGCGGTGACCGCCTCGTCACCGAATGAATCGCTGCGTGGGTCGTGCTGGTACTGCACAACCTCGTGCGGGACGCCCGCGGCGATGAGGGCCGCGATCGCCGGGGTTGCTGCGCGTGCCACCGGCACAGCGTAGAGGGGAGGGAACAACATCCCCGGTCGTCGCTGTTGTGCAGAACAGCTGTGATGGGCCTCGTCGCCGGTCAGGGCAGGTAGTCGGTGTCAGCCTTTAGGATCAACAGAAGGGGTATTGATGGCGCCAGTCATGGCCATGGAGGCCCCGTCGCGTCCGGTGCAGTTGCTGGATGTGATCCGTGGCGCCGCTACAGAAGGGACGGTGTTCCCCACGATGACCGACACCAATGGGTCGGCTGCCGAGGCCACCCTGCAGGGCGATACGGTTCCCGCCCGGGAGGAGACCGATGCCGAGCTGACCGCCCGGTTCGAACGCGATGCCATTCCGATGCTCGACCAGCTCTACGGTGGTGCACTGCGGATGACGCGGAATCCGGCCGACGCCGAGGACCTGCTGCAGGAAACGATGGTCAAGGCCTATTCGGGGTTCCGCTCGTTCCGCGAGGGAACCAACCTCAAGGCGTGGTTGTACCGGATCCTGACCAACACCTACATCAACAGCTATCGCAAGAAGCAGCGCCAGCCGTCGGAGTATCCGACAGAGGAGATCACCGACTGGCAGCTTGCGGCCAATGCCGAGCACTCCTCGACGGGGTTGCGGTCGGCCGAGGTCGAGGCGTTGGAGCTGCTACCGGACAGTGAGATCAAGGAAGCTCTGCAGGCGCTGCCGGAGGAGTTCCGGATGGCGGTGTACTACGCCGACGTCGAAGGCTTCCCGTACAAGGAGATCGCCGAAATCATGGAGACGCCGATCGGAACGGTGATGTCGCGACTGCATCGCGGCCGACGTCAACTGCGCGAATTGTTGGCAGGGGTGGCCCGCGATCGTGGCTTCATTCGTGGTGAACAGCTCGATACCGCCGAGGAGGTCACGTCATGAGCGGCGTGAACACCCCAGATGAAGAACGCTGGACACCGCCGATCGGCCCGATCGATCCCGAGCACCCCGAATGCGCCGCGGTGATCGCCGAGGTGTGGACGCTGCTCGACGGTGAATGCACCGTCGAGACTCGCGACAAGCTCAGGCAACACCTTGAGGAATGCCCGACCTGCCTGCGCCATTACGGCGTCGAGGAGAAGATCAAGCGGCTCATCGCGACGAAGTGCAGCGGCGAGCGTGCACCCGAGAGTCTGCGGGAGCGGCTGCGCATCCAGATCAGTCAGACCACGATCATCCGCGGCGGCTGAGCTCCGTCCACGGACACAAATCCGCCCGGCCTCTTCACGAGCGCCGGGCGGTTGTGTTTCGCGCGTAGGGTCAGCGACCTACGGACTTCGAACCTGCATTGGGCCGCTTGCCGTGGTTGGCCTTCGAGTGCTTGCGGTCGCGCTTCTTACGGCCACGCTTGGCCATGGTGTACCTCCAGGTAGTGATTGGGTGACCCCCGTCGATCCGGGGTGAGTTGCTCCCATTGTCGCATGCCTGGGGCGACACCAGGTCCGCCGCCGCCTGCGACCGGCGACAGCGGTGGTGGCGGTGTGGTTCGATAGACGCGTCAGGCACCAGCGGTACGTGGAGTGGGGTGAAGATGGCCGAGGATGTTCGCGCGGAAATCGTGGCCAGTGTGCTCGAGGTCGTGGTTCACGAAGGCGATCAGATCGGTGAAGGCGACACCCTGGTGCTGCTCGAGTCGATGAAGATGGAGATCCCGGTCCTCGCCGAGGTCGCGGGCACGGTCAGCCAGGTCAGCGTGTCCGTCGGCGATGTCATCCAGGCCGGTGACCTCATCGCAGTCATCAGCTAGCGCCGTCGCTTCGACGCAGCGCGTTTCGCGGTAAGCGATGTCGACCCTCGGTGATCTGCTCGCCGAGCACACCGTTCTGCCCGGCAATGCCGTGGACCACCTGCATGCCGTGGTCGGCGAATGGCAGTTGTTGGCCGACCTGTCGTTCGCGGATTACCTGATGTGGGTGCAGCGCGACGATTCAAAGGTGGTCTGTGTCGCGCAGGTGCGGCCCAACACCGCGCCGACCGTGCTGCTCGCCGACGCTGTCGGCACTCTTGCGGAGTCCGCCGACATCCCGATCGTCGCTGCGGCATTCCGGTCGGGAGCGATCGGCCGGGCCACCGTCGAGGGAGAGCTCGGTGCGCCGGGACTCAACGTCGAAGCTGTGCCCGTGCGGTACAAGAGCGACGTCGTGGCGGTGCTGACCCACCAGACGTCGCTGGCGCCGCGGCAGGCGAGCCCTCTGGAGGCCGCCTACGTCGATTGCGCCGGCGACCTGCTGCACATGCTGTCCGAGGGCACCTTTCCCAACGTCGGCGATCTGGCCATGTCGCGGTCGAGCCCTCGCGTCGGTGACGGCTTCATCAGGCTCAACGAGGCCGGCATCGTGACTTTCGCCAGCCCCAACGCCATCTCCGCTTACCACCGGATGGGGTTGTCCGCCGAGCTCGAAGGCCACAATCTCGTCAGCGTCACCCGGCCCTTGATCGCCGACACCTTCGAAGCGCAGGAAATGGCCAACCACATCCGGGATTCGCTCGCTGGCGGTTCGAGCATGCGCATGGAGGTCGACGCAGGCGGAGCCACGGTTCTGCTGCGCACGTTGCCGCTGGGGGTGCGCGGGGTGGCTGTGGGCGCCGCGGTGCTGATTCGCGACGTCACCGAGGTGAAGCGCCGCGATCGCGCCCTGCTGTCCAAAGACGCGACGATCCGCGAGATCCATCACCGCGTGAAGAACAACCTCCAGACCGTCGCTGCGCTGCTGCGGTTGCAGGCCCGTAGGACCACGAATCCCGAAGGGCGCGAAGCGTTGATGGAATCAGTGCGACGGGTGTCCTCGATTGCGCTGGTACACGATGCGCTGTCGATGTCGGTTGACGAGGAGGTCAACCTCGACGAGGTCATCGACCGCATCCTGCCGATCATGAACGACGTCGCAACCGTCGATTCACCGATCCGGATCAACCGCGTCGGCGACCTGGGCGTGCTGGACGCCGACCGGGCGACGGCGCTGATCATGGTGATCACCGAGCTGGTACAGAACGCCATCGAGCATGCGTTCGACGCGACCGCACCGCAGGGTTGCGTGACCATTCGCGCGCAACGATCCGCGCGGTGGCTCGACGTCATCGTTCACGACGACGGGCGCGGACTTCCCGAGGGATTCAGCCTGGAGAAGTCTGACCGGCTCGGCCTGCAGATCGTGCGGACCCTGGTCTCGGCGGAACTCGACGGATCGCTCGGGATGCACGACGGGGCCACGGGCGGCACCGATGTCATTCTGCGAGTCCCGATCGGCAGACGCGTTCGCGTCAGCCAATACTGACCGTTCCGGCGAATGTCGCTAATGGGACCGGCGTAACGTAATCGAATTCACAAAGCGACGGCCCCGACTTTCATCGGGGCCGTCGCTTTGTCGAGTCGATGCGTAACTCAGACGCCGGTGCGGGCCTTCGTCCGCGCATTGCGGCGCTTGAGTGCGCGGCGCTCGTCCTCGCTCATGCCGCCCCACACGCCCGCATCCTGGCCGGACTCCAACGCCCAGCTCAGGCACTCCGCAGTCACCGGACAGCGGTTGCAGACGAGCTTCGCGTCGGCGATCTGGGCGAGGGCCGGGCCACTGTTTCCCACCGGGAAGAACAGTTCCGGATCCTCGTCGCGACAGACCGCCTTATGGCGCCAATCCATGGTCTAACTCCTCGTAATCATCACGTGTGCACGCTAAAGGCGCACGAACTTTGCTTCGGCTGTTAACGCAAGCGCACCAAA
Source organism: Mycolicibacterium iranicum (assembly GCF_001650495.1). GTDB lineage: Bacteria > Actinomycetota > Actinomycetes > Mycobacteriales > Mycobacteriaceae > Mycobacterium > Mycobacterium iranicum_A. Next base: position 21,313 of record NZ_LWCS01000033.1, read on the forward strand.
TGTTTCTGCGCTGTTGCATCCGATGCTTTCACAGGCTGAACAGATGTCAATAGAAGTTCGTTAACACGTGGTCAATGTCACTACCCAGGACCGTTACCGAAGCTCTAACTCCGTTGTACTACACTCAACCTACCTGTGCTCTAAATCGGCCCTGGCAACTTCCTCGCAGTCACTATTTGCGCAGATCAAGCCCTCTATTTTCCCATCCTAGGGGGCGGCGCCACCACCGCGAGCGCGTTCGGCACCGAGGTGAATTCCATCATTTCGCGCTTACCTACGTAATCGCCGTCGATCTGGCAGGAAACCGGGCCGTCGCTGGTCACCTTGAGCCACGGGAGGTCGTCGTCGCGGATCAGGTGCCTGGCCTCCAGCCGCGGCTTCCGCGAATTCATCTGTCGGACCAGGCCGAGGTTGGCCCACACGTTCATGCTCGTGGTCGCGAAGACGCCCAGCCCGGTCTCGAACGTGGTGTCGGGATTCGTCCACACCGGCCGTGAGTTGGCGTACGTCCAGGGACTGGAGTTCGACACGAACGCGAAATGCACGCCGGTGATGGGTTCGTGGCCGGGCAGATGCAGGGTCAGACGCGGCTCTTTGCGTGCGCTGGCCAGGACCTCCCGGATAGCAACCCGCACATAGCGGGACGCGGTCACCTTTCGGCCCTTCGCGCGCTGCTCCTCGACCGCGGCGACGACGTCACCGTCGACTCCCATTCCCGCGGTGAACACGCCCCAGCGCTCGCCGCAGTCCATCAGGCCGATCCGCCGCCACATCCGTCCGCGCCGGTACTCGCCGAGCAGATCCACCAGCTGATTGGTCGCTTCGATCGGGTCCGGGCTGATGCCCAACGCGCGGGCGAACACATTGGCCGACCCGCCTGGTACCACCCCGACAGCCGGTCCGGCACTGTCGGGCCCACCTTCACCAAGGATGCCGTTGACGACTTCGTTCACCGTGCCGTCGCCGCCGTGGACGATCAGTACGTCGACACCGCTGCGCGTTGCCTCCTGAGCGATCTCGATGGCGTGGCCGCGGTGGTCGGTGTGGACCACGCTCAGGTGGACGCGGCTCTCCAGCGCATGGGCCAACAGATCACGCCCAGCCGGCGTCGTCGAAGTCGCGTTCGGGTTGACGATCAGCACGGCGCGCACGGGGCCTGAGCCTAACGGGCCGCCGGGCTTGCCGGCTCCGTGGCGTAGGCATCGGTACCGTACAACGGTGACCGAACGCCGACTGCTCATCGTCAACGGGCCGAACCTGAACCTGCTCGGCACCCGGCAGCCGGAGGTATACGGCTCCACGACGCTCGCCGAGATCGAGGCACGAGTGGCCGAGGTGGCCGAAGAGGTGGGGCTCAAGGTCCGCGCGGTGCAGAGCAATCACGAGGGCGAGCTCATCGACGCGATCCAGGCGGCGCGCACCGATTGTGTGGGCATAATCATCAACCCCGCCGCCTACAGTCACACCTCCGTGGCGATCGCCGATGCGCTGCGCTCGGTAAGCCTTCCCGTCGCCGAGGTGCACCTGAGCAATATCCATGCCCGCGAAGAGTTTCGGCACCACTCGTATGTATCGGCGGTCGCGGAGATGGTGGTAGCCGGCGCGGGCCCACTCGGTTATGAGATGGCGGTGCGATACCTGGCAGACAGGCTCTCGCGGTGACGCCCCGCCCGGTGCGCATCGCGGGCGGGATCGCCGCGCTGGAAGGGCTTCTGGCGATCGCGATGGCCGTCGTGCTCGTCGTGCGCGAAGCGGCCGGGCACCACGAGATCGCGATCAGCGGCTACGGCACTGCAGGCTGGTTCGCGATCATGGGGTCGGGTGTGGCCGCGGCAGGCTGGGCGCTGTGGACCGGGCGCCGATGGGGCAGGGGTATCGCGGTTTTCGCGAACCTGGTGCTGCTCGGCGTCGCCTGGTACGTCTTCAGCTCCGGCTGGCTGGTCATCGCACTCGTGGTAGCCGCGACAGCAATCGCGGTGCTTGCACTCTTGTTCAGCCCGTCAGGGTTGCACTGGCTGACTCAGACGCCCGGGTCCGGCGCGAGTTCGGACGCCAACTCGGACAAGTTCGGTCCTGACACCCGATAGGTGATCCATTCGCTCTGCGGCTTGCCGCCGACCCCGTCGTACAGGGCGATCGCATCGACGTTCCAGTCCAGGACAGCCCAGCTCAGGCGCGAGTAACCGTGCTCGACGCATTCGCGGGCCAGCGTCGCGAGCAGCTTACGGGCGAGGCCACGTCTGCGGAACTGCGGGCGCACGAACAGATCTTCCAGATAGATGCCCGCCACGCCGTCCCACGTGGAGAAGTTGCGGAACCACAGCGCCGCCGCCGCTGCTTGTCCGTCAACCTCGACGACGTGTCCGTACACGGCGGGCTCAGGTCCGAACAGCGCTTCGCCCAATTGGCTTTCCCTGACGGTGCATTCGGCGGAGGCGTTCTCGAACTCGGCCAGCTCGTGAATCATGGCCGTCAGTTCGGCCTCGTCGCCGCGGCGGACGGGACGGATGAGGATGTCTTCCCCGTCGCTTCGCTCGCCCCGCATGCTCATGGCTCGACTCCCAGCGCCGACAGAATAGTCCGGAACTTCGTCGTGGTCTCGTCGACTTCCTCGCCGGGGTCAGATTCGGAGACGATGCCGCCACCGGCATCGGCTGTGGCAGTGCGCCGATCGGCGGAAAGCTGCGCGCACCGGATCGACACCACCCAACGACCGTCGCCACGCTGGTCGCACCAACCCACGGTGCCCGCATAAAACCCGCGGTCGCCTTCGATGTCGTCGATCAACGCGACGGCCTGATCGGTCGGGGAGCCCCCCACCGCGGGGGTGGGATGCAGTGCGACGGCCAGATCCAGTGCGGTGATGGACTTTTCGCGGAGCTGACCGGTGATCGGGGTGTAGAGGTGCCAGACGGCAGCCGTCTTGGTGAGCTGCGGACGCACGGCGACCTGCAGATCGGTGCACAACGGTTCGAGAGCGGCACGCAGCGCGTCGACCACCAGCTGATGTTCGTGGCGGTTCTTCGGCGATTCTGCGAGGGCGGCGCCGCTGGCTGCGTCGGACTCGGGGTCGGCCAGCCGGGGGGCCGACCCCGCGAACGGGCGGCAGAGGACCTGTTGACCGCGCCGGGCCACCAGGAGTTCGGGGCTCGCCCCCACCAGGACGGTGCCGGAGTAGCCGTCGCCGGCCGCCGACAGGTCGACCAGGTACTTGGTGGCCTGAGCGTCCTTGGCCGCGAGCCGTTGCAGCAGGGTCCGCGCATCGAGGCGCCCGTCGGCCGCCAGCCGTAGGCCGCGGGCCAGCACCACCTTGTGCAGGTCATCAGACGGATCGCGCAGCCGGGCCAACGCCACGCCGATGCGCCGACGATGCTCGTCGGCGTCTGGGGTCGTCGCCGCGATGTGAACCGTCGGCATTTCGCGCAGCGGCCAGTCCGGCAGCGCATCGGTGAACCGCACCGACTGTGGCCGGATCAGTGCTGCCGGCTTGGTGAGGTCGAAAGGCAAGGCGCCCATAACGATTGGTGTGCTGTGCGAGGCCAGTGCGGCGCGCGCATCGGCGATGTGTGGGAACGCGGTGTGCACACCCTCGCCGACGATCACCCCGTCGGGACCGTCGAGGACGAACGTCGGCTCGCGAGTCACGTCGACACGGCGGGATTGGGATGGCCGGTCTGCGCCAGCGCGCTGAGCTGACGAACGCCGTGTTCGAAGCCGCAGACTGCGATGGACGCGGCCGGCATCGCGAAGCGGATTCCCTCGTAGACCGGCTGCTCGATCCACCGGGTGATCACCGCGCGGGAGAAGTGGCCGTGCCCGACGAACACGACGTCGCGGGATTCCATGTGTTGCAGAGCCACGTCGATGGCGCGATCGGCACGCTCACAGACCTCGGCGGAGGTCTCGCCGCCGGGGCAGCCGTGGGTCCACACCAGCCAGTTGGGTACGGCTTTGCGGATCTCGACCGTGGTGGTGCCTTCGTAGTCTCCGTAATCCCATTCGCTGATCAACGGACTGACCTCGTCGACGGTCAGGCCGGCGAGTTCGGCGGTGGTCGCGGCGCGAACACGTGGGCTACTGATGACGTACGGGTCCTCGAGTTCCATCTGCCTCAGCGTGTCTGCCGCGGCTTGGGCTTGAACACGGCCATGCTCGGTGAGCTCGAGTTCGGTACGGCTCGTATGCTTGCCCGACTTCGACCACTCTGTTTCGCCGTGCCGGAGCAGGATCAGTCGGTGCTGCAGGAGGCCCACAACATTCGATTCTGCCGTACGCCTCGGTGTAGGCGGCGTTCGCGGGCGAATATGAACAGGGAGGACGACACGATGGCAGAACGGGCTTCAGAATGGGAAGTGTGACGCGAGTACTGGCGGTCGCCAATCAGAAGGGTGGGGTCGCCAAGACGACGACGGTGGCGTCGCTGGGTGCGGCAATGGTCGAGCAGGGCAAGAAGGTGTTGCTCGTCGACCTCGACCCACAGGGCTCGTTGACCTTCTCCCTGGGTCACGACCCGGACAAACTGCCGGTCTCTGTGCACGAAGTCCTCCTCGGTGACGTGGAACCCGACGCCGCCCTGGTGCAGACACCCGAGGGCATGACGTTGCTGCCCGCCAACATCGACCTTGCGGGTGCCGAGGCCATGTTGCTGATGCGCGCCGGGCGTGAGCATGCGCTCAAACGTGCGCTCGACAAGGTGAGTGCCGACTTCGACGTCGTGATGATCGACTGCCCGCCGTCACTGGGTGTGCTGACGCTCAACGGGCTGACCGCAGCCGATGAGGTCGTGGTACCGCTGCAGTGCGAGACCCTCGCGCACCGAGGAGTGGGGCAGTTCCTGCGCACGGTGTCCGACGTGCAGGCGATCACGAATCCGAACCTGAAACTTCTCGGTGCGCTGCCGACGCTCTACGATTCGCGCACCACGCACAGCAGAGACGTGTTGTTCGACGTGGTCGACCGCTACAACCTCCCAGTGCTCGCCCCGCCGATCCCACGCACCGTGCGTTTCGCCGAGGCCAGCGCCTCCGGTGCATCGGTGCTCCACGGCCGCAAGAACAAGGGCGCGGTGGCCTACCGCGAGTTCGCGGCGGCACTGCTCAAGCACTGGAAGACCGGGAAAGCGTTGGCGACCTTCACACCCGAGGTCTGAGCGGCGCCGCGAGGTCAGGGGCCGAGGGCGACGAGTTCGTCGCCCCGCTGCTCCAGCAGTGTCGCGCCTGCCACGGCGGGCACGACGGGGCCGTCCCCGGCCGGGCGCTGCAGCGGAATGTGCTTGTCGCCTGCGCCGGTGGCCGGATCGAAAACGTCATAGCCCGTCGTGACGGGGACGAGCAACTTGCCCGCCATCACCGTCGCCGGACCGACCGGGGCATCGTCCCCCGACGGGGCGACGGTGTACTTGTACTGCAAGTTGTCGGCGTCGAAAACCATGAGCACCGTGCCGGTCCACCACGTGATCAGGTCACCTGCCCGCGAGGCAACGGCGTCGGGGGAGGGCGCCCCGTCGACGATCGTGGTGTCGACGGTGGCGCCGGTGTCGTCGATGACATCCAGCCGCGGCTTGGGGGTGGGCACATAGAGGGCGGTGAACGAGTCCGTCACCGCCACCACGCGGGCGCCCGACCCGTCCACTACGCCCTTCTGCTGGGCGTACTTGACTTCGGGGGTGTCCTCCTCGTCGGACGGGCGCAACAGCGTCAGGCGTAGATCCTGGTTGTTGCACGCCTCCAGCACCGACACCGAGCTGGAGCTCGCGCCGGCGGAGACGAAGCGACACAGGGGGGTTGCCGGGACACCGGGCTTGATCGGCGCGTCGAGCGCGCCGTAGCTCAGCATCCGGACCATGTCCGAACGCCACATCTCCAGCCGCGTCTCCCCGGCCGACAGCACGGTGGTGCCGTCGCCGGAGAGCGTGACATGGCGGTCGGAATAGCTTGTGCGCGACGGACCGCGCAGACCGGTTTTGGCGTCGACGGTGCTGACCTGACCGCAGCCGCGAGCGTCGGGGTAGACGGCCACCGCGTAGTTGTAGACCCACGTGACACCGCACAGCTCGAGGTCGCGGGCATAGCTCCACAGTGTCGCGCCGGTGGCCGGGGCGCGGCCCTCCATGCCCCGGCCGTCCCCAGTCACGACGGCGCCGGAGACCACGAGCGGTTGCGTAGTCTTCGCGCTGGGTGCGGTCCACAGCTGCTTCAGTGAATCCGGTACGGCGACAGCAGGTTTGAGGCTCGGCACCGGCTGCGCGGCCGGCTTGCTGATCGTCGCTCTGGCGTCACTGGTCCACCACACGACAGCCGCGACGACGATGACGACACCGGCGATTGCGGCTGCGGCGATGAGGTCCGCCCGAGTGCGGCGTTCGGGTTTGACCAACGTAGTCGCTCAGTTGGTGCCTGCGGCCGCGGGCTTGCTCGGCCGACGGCGGCGGCGCCGGCGAGCCGGTCGCGCTTCACCGTCGCCGGCGTCGGGACCAGCAGCACCGGCGTCTTCGGTGGCGGCTTGCTCGGGCGCGCCTTCGGGGTGCCCGCTGACGGACTTGCCGCCGCGCGTGCGGCGCCGGTTCCGGTTGCGGGCGGGCCTCTCACGTGGCTCCCGCGGTTCGCGCGGCTCTTTGTCGGCGGCGCGCGCGGGCTTGGCGATCGAGCCGGCGGCGTCGGTCGGGATGTTGAGCTCTTCGTAGAGATGCGGCGAGCTGGAGTACGTCTCGGCGGGATCGGGAGTGTCGAGGCCCAACGCCTTGTCGATCATCGACCAGCGGGGCAGCTCGTCCCAGTCGACGAGGGTTACCGCGATACCGGTCTTGCCGGCGCGGCCCGTGCGGCCGATGCGGTGTACGTAGGACTGCTCGTCCTCGGGGATCTGGAAGTTGATCACGTGGGTGATGTCGTCGATGTCGATGCCGCGTGCTGCGACATCGGTGGCGACCAGCACGTCGACGTCACCGGTGCGGAACGCCTTGAGCGCCTTTTCGCGCGCGCCCTGCCCGAGGTCTCCGTGGACGGCGCCGACCTTGAATCCACGCTCGACGAGTTCGTCGGCGACCTTCTGCGCGGTGCGCTTGGTGCGGGTGAAAATCATCGTCGCGCCGCGGCCCTCGGCCTGCAGGATGCGCGCGACCATCTCGACCTTGTCCAGCGCGTGCGCCCGGTAGGCGAACTGCTCGGTGCTGTCGTGGGTGGCCGACGAATGCGGGGCCTCGGCTCGGATGTGCGTCGGCTGGGTCATGAACGTGCGCGCCAGCGTGATGATCGGGTCGGGCATCGTCGCCGAGAACAGCATGGCCTGACGCTTTTCGGGGATCTGCTTGAGGATCCGCTCGATGTCGGGCAGGAAGCCGAGGTCCAGCATTTCGTCGGCCTCGTCGAGGACCAGCACGCTGAGTCCACCGAGTTGCAGGTGGCCCTGCTGGGCCAGGTCGAGGAGGCGGCCGGGGGTGCCGACGACGACGTCGACGCCCTTCTGGAGCGCGTCGATCTGGGGCTCGTACGGCCGTCCGCCGTAGATCGCTGTCACGGTCAGCTTGCGGGACTCGCCGGCGCTCAAATATTTGGACGCGGCGATCAGGTCGCCGTGCACCTGGATGCAGAGTTCGCGGGTCGGTACGACGACCAGAGCGCGCGGGATACCGGTCAACGGCCGCTCGGTGTCGGTGCTGATGCGGTGCAGCAGCGGGACGCCGAACGCGAAGGTCTTGCCCATGCCGGTGCGAGCCTGGCCGATGAGGTCGTCGCCGGCCAGGGCCAGGGGCAGCGTCAGCTCCTGGATCGCGAAGGCGTGTTCGATGCCGTTCTCGGCGAGGGCGCGCACGATCTCGTCGCGGACGCCGAGTTCGGCGAATGTCGGTGTGGTGTGCGGTGTTACGGGAGTCATGCTCGTTAAACGAAGCCTTTCACTTGTCAATCCTCATGTGTTCTCACGCGCACATGAGTTGTGAAGTGAACCTTCGCCGGGCCCTGCACTGAGGGGGCGGGCCGCCTGCATGCACGCACATTTCCAAGGTGTCTGCGGCGAAAAGAATGCCAGCGTGACCTGGGTAGATCCATCGGCACGTGCGCCGACACCACCCCCATGGTAGCCGGTCGACTGCGCAGAAGCGGCATTGACGCCTGCGGCGTTTAGAGTTGGAGGATGACTTCGACGCCGCCCGCGGCCGCGACCTCCGCCTCTGCAGGCGAGCCGAACGGCCCGGATGCACCGCGCGTGTCACTGGACCACGCCGGCATCGACGAGCTGTTTGCGCTGCTGGCCTACGGTGAGGTCGCCGCGTTCTACCGGCTCACCGAAGAAGCCAGGATGGCGCCGAACCTCAGCGGTCGGATCAACATGGCCAGCATGGCGGCCGCGGAGATGAATCACTACGAGGTGCTGCGCGACGCCCTGGAACGCCGCGGCGTCGACGTCGTCCCCAGGATGACCAAGTACGCGTCCGCGCTGGAGAACTATCACCGACTGACGACCCCGAGCACCTGGCTTGAGGCGCTGGTCAAGACATACGTCGGAGATGCTCTCGCCGCCGATTTCTACTTGGAGATCGCCGACGTGATGCCCGACGAGGTCGCCGATGTGGTGCGGTCGGTGCTGTCGGAGACCGGGCACTCGCAGTTCGTCGTGGGAGAGGTCCGGGCCGCCGTCACCGCCAGCGACCGCCAGCGTCACCGCTTGGCACTGTGGTCACGGCGTCTGCTCGGGGAAGCCATCACCCAAGCCCAGTTCGTGATGGCCGATCACGACGAGCTGGTCGACCTCGTGATGGCCGGCGGCGGACTGTCCCAGATGACCGAGTTCTTCGACCGGTTGCAGAACACTCACAACGCCCGGATGCAGGAGCTCGGCCTGGCCTGACGGCCGAAACTGCATTCCACGCGCCGCTTTCGCGGTTTTTCGCACATGGAATGCAGTTTCGGCGGGTTCTAGCGTGTGCAGTTGGTGATGATCGAGTTGTTGTTCTGCGCGGCGATCAGCGATCCGTTGGCGTCGAGGATCGCGCAGTTGAGCTGACCGGACACGCTGGTCGCGGTCACCGAGCTCAAGGTGACGCCCGGGTTCAGCACGATCGTCTTCGACCACGGCAGGGCCGCGTTCACATCGGTCTGCAGCGCGCCTTGGGCGTCGGTGTAGATCACTGTCACGAGGTCGAGGAGCGCGCGGTTGCCCGTGATCCGGTAGGTCACGGTGCCGGGGGCGGCCGCCGCCGGCGGCGGCGCGGCCTGCGGTGCGGGCAGCAGCGGTGCCGGGGTCGTGGGTACGGGCGCCGGGGTCTCGGCCGTCGGGCTGATGGTGGTGACTGTCTCGGCCGGAAGCGACGGAGTGGCCGGGGCCGCGACGCGGGGGGCCGGCGCCGCGGACGGTTCGGGTGCGCTGGACGAAGGCAGGGGGGAGGCGACGGTCGCGGACACCGAACCGCTGTCGCCGCCGCCCAGGATCATGCTGGCGGTGATCACCGCGACAAACAGGATCGCGCCGGCGACGCCGGCGATCCACATCCACCGCCGGTCGAGCCGAGCCTCGTCGAGGTACTCGTCGTAGTTCTCGGCGTCGTAGTCATCGGCAGCGTCGTAGTCGTCACCGGGATACGGCGGCAGCGCGTCGGTGTCCAGGTCGTCGTAGCGGTACGGATCGTCGGTGTCGGTTCCGTATCCGCCGCTGCGACGTCTGCTGCCGCGCGGGCTGCGGATGCGCTCCGTCGGCGTCAGAGAATACGGCGATTGTGCGGTATAAGGCCTGTTCATGCCACTTTCCCAGTCGGCTGTATCCGTTTTCGAGGCCGATGCTACTGAGGCAGAAGTGACGAATGTGGCTGACGCGCCTTCCCGGCGGTCACGGTCGGGACTCGGTTCGGTCGCCGCGGTGTTATGGCCGCGCCGCTGGGCCCTCTGCTGTTTCGCTCCTCGCGTACGGGGTCGCCCAGCGGCGCCCCACCATGCCGACGTCCACTAGCCTCCTTGGAGTAGCCGAGCACACGAACAGAAGGGTTCTCACCGTGGAGGTCAAGATCGGTGTCACCGACAGCCCGCGCGAGCTGATTTTCGCCAGCGCGCAGACCCCGGCCGAGGTGGAGAAGTTGGTCACCGATGCGTTGGGTGGCGATCCGGCCGTGCTCGCTCTCACCGATGAGAAGGGTCGGCGTTTCCTCGTCCAATCCGCACGGATCGCCTATGTCGAGATCGGAGCCGCGGATTCGCGGCGGGTCGGTTTCGGTGTGAACGCCGTCGGCGCAGAAGTCACGAAGAGCCAGTAACGCGGCCGGACGACGCGCTCCCGCGGTTTCCCATGCGAGAAGCGTTGCAGGAGCGCGGTTCAGGTCCGGCGGCTAGGACCGCGTCAGCGGGACGTGTGACAACCCGCCCCAGATGAACTGGACGGTGCCTTCGACGGCGTCGTCTTTCTCGATGGGACGCTCGTTGTTGAGCCAGTACCGGGCGGAGTCGACGCTGATGCTGACCAGCCCGACGGCGATCATGCGCGCCCGATGCGGCTCGAGTCCGGAATCGTGGCTGATGAGGTCGAACACGGCGTCGGTGCACGATTCGGTCGCCACCTTGACCTGCGCGGCGACCTGCGGCTCGGTCACGTAGTCGTTTTCGAAGATCAGCCGGTAGCCCTGGCTGTCATGCTCGATGAAATCGAAGAAGGCCTGTACCGCGGCACGCACGCGTTGACGGTTGTCGGTGGTGGTCCGCAGCGCCTGCCGCACACCGGAGACCAGGTTGTCGACGTGACGCTGCAGCACCGCGAGATAGAGCTCGACCTTCGACGAGAAATGTTGATACAGAACCGGTTTGCTGACTCCGGCCCGGTCGGCGATCTCGTCCATTCCTGCGGCGTGGTAGCCGCGGTCGACGAACACCTCGCTGGCCGCGGCAAGCAGTTGCCCGCGGCGCTCGTCGCGCGGCAGACGGTTGCCGCGCCGCGCCGCGACGGGGGAGCCGGTGCCGTTGGCCGGCTGGCCCCCTCGTCGCTGCGCCGACCTGGCGAGTTCGCTCATCAAAACCTCGAAAAATTCAGCCGGCGCGACCGGCGTCCTGAAATGGCTGCGAATGACAGTACTACCGTTGGCCGACGCTACGCCTCAGGACAGCGGGTCGGTCGGCTCTGCACGTAAAGGGGCGGGTGGGCAGCACTTCGGTGGCGCGCCGGATCTGCAAGTCCATTGAGCTGTGTCATTCTGTTTCGGTGACCTACGACCCAGGGCGTCGCGGGGGCGGTCGCGTGCCGGTGTTGCGCGACGAGTGGCGGGAGCCGCTTCGCGCGCAGCGCGACCCGCTGGCCGAGCAGCCGGGTAGGCCGCGGGCCAACCGGGACGAGCATGCACGCTGGCGCAAGCAGTCCTGGATCGGACGCTTCATCTCCACGTACGGCTGGCGCGCCTATGCGCTGCCGCTGTTGGTCGTTCTCACCGTGGTCGTCGTTTACCAGACCATCACCGGCACGAGCGCCCCACAGGTGATGGAAGAGGAGGGCCCCGTTCAGGGGCCGCCGACGATCGGTATGGCGAGCACCGCCATCGTCGGCGCGCCGCCCAAGGGTCTGACCGAATTCGACGCCAGCCTGCCCACCGGGATTCTGCCCCAGGGCGGCCCTTTCACCGAGGCCGGCGCCAGAACCTGGCACGTCGTCCCTGGCACGACTCCACAGGTCGGGCAGGGCACCACCAAGGTCTTCACCTACACCGTCGAGGTCGAGGACGGCGTGGACACCACCACCTTCGGCGGCGACGAAGGCTTCGCGCGCATGGTCACCGAGACACTGGCCAACCCGAAGAGCTGGACCCACAACCCCGAGTTCGCCTTCACCCGCGTCGACGCCGCCTCCGGTGTGGTTCCCGACTTCCGGGTGTCGTTGACCTCGCCGATGACCATTCGGGACGGCTGCGGGTACGACATCCCGCTGGAGGCGTCCTGCTACAACCCCGCCTTCGAAGGCCAGTCCCGGGTGTTCATCAACGAGGCGCGCTGGGTGCGTGGTGCGGTGCCGTTCCAGGGTGACATCGGGTCCTACCGGCAGTACGTCATCAATCACGAGGTCGGGCACGCGATGGGCTACGCGCGCCACGAACAGTGTCTGGAAAACGGTGCTCTTGCGCCGATCATGATGCAGCAGACGTTCTCCACCAGCAACAACGACGCGGCCAAGTTCGACCCCGGCACGGTCACGGCCGACGGGCTGACGTGCCGATTCAATCCCTGGCCCTATCCGATCGCCTGATCTCCGGGCCCGATACGCACCGCGAGCGCGCGTGTCTGCACGCCGCGCGCCGGCAATTCCTGTGCATTCGCGCATGCTCGTCGGGGCGTGACCACGCGGGAAGCGATGGGGCCTCGTTGCTGTTGCACTCCGTACCTGCTGAGATGGGTCATACAGCCAACCAAGGAGAAATCGGTGTCCTCACCGTTGCCGCCGCTGGTAGAGCCAGCGGCTGAACTGACTCGCGAGGAGGTCGCGCGCTACAGCCGCCACCTCATCATTCCCGACCTCGGCCTGGACGGGCAGAAACGGCTGAAGAACGCCAGGGTCCTCGTTATAGGCGCCGGAGGCCTCGGATCGCCCACGCTGCTCTACCTGGCGGCCGCGGGCGTCGGCACCATCGGCATCGTCGAGTTCGACGTGGTCGACGAGTCCAATCTGCAGCGCCAGATCATCCACGGCCAGTCCGACATCGGCCGCTCGAAAGCGCAGAGCGCCAGGGACTCGATCCTCGAAGTCAATCCGCTGGTCACGGTCAACCTGCATGAATTCCGCCTCGAGCCGGACAACGCGGTCGACCTGTTCGAGCAGTACGACCTGATACTCGACGGGACCGACAACTTCGCGACGCGCTACCTGGTCAACGACGCCGCCGTGCTGGCCGGTAAGCCGTATGTGTGGGGCTCGATCTACCGCTTCGAGGGCCAGGTGTCGGTGTTCTGGGAGGACGCGCCCGACGGCTTGGGCCTGAACTATCGCGACCTCTATCCGGAGCCGCCGCCACCCGGGATGGTTCCGTCATGTGCCGAAGGTGGAGTGCTGGGAATCCTGTGCGCCTCGATCGCGTCGGTGATGGGTACCGAGGCCATCAAGCTGCTCACCGGAATCGGCGAGCCGCTGCTGGGCCGCCTGATGGTCTACGACGCCCTCGACATGACCTATCGGACGATCAAGATCCGCAAGGATCCGTCGACGCCGAAAATCACGGAACTGATCGACTACGAGGCGTTCTGCGGCGTCGTCTCCGACGAGGCAGCCGAAGCTGTTGCCGATTCCACGATCACGCCGCGCGAGCTGCGGGAGCTGCTGGAGTCCGGCAAGCCGCTGGCGCTGATCGACGTCCGCGAACCGGTCGAGTGGGACATCAACCACATCCAGGGCGCGGAACTGATCCCGAAGGGTTCGTTCGAGACCGGCGAGGCGCTGTCCAAACTGAAGGTTGACCAGACGCCGGTGTTCTACTGCAAGACCGGGATCCGTTCAGCCGAGGTGCTCGCCATCGTGAAGAAGGCAGGATTCTCCGACGCGCTGCACGTGCAGGGCGGAATCGTCGCGTGGGGCAAGCAACTCGAACCCGACATGGTCATGTACTAACGCTGGGTTGGCCGTCGCTGCGCTTACGCTGTTTCGGTGACCGCAGAGCGCCCGCCTGAGCATGTACTTGCAGCCTTCGGGCTGTCCGGGGTGCAGCCGGCGCCACTGGGATCCAGTTGGGAGGGTGGCTGGCGCTGCGGCGAGGTCGTGTTGTCGATGGTCGCCGACCATGCCCGCGCCGCCTGGTCGGCGAAGGTCCGGGAGACGCTGTTCGTCGACGGGGTGCGGCTGGCGCGACCCGTCCGTTCGACAGACGGGCGCTACGTCGTTGCGGGGTGGCGGGCGGATACCTACGTCGCGGGGACGCCGGAGCCGCGTCATGACGAAGTCGTCTCCGCCGCGGTGCGATTGCACGAGGCGACCGCGAAGTTGGAACGTCCCCGCTTCCTGACCCAACCGCCGATCGCCCCATGGGGTGATGTCGACGTGTTCATCGCCGCCGACCGTGCGGCGTGGGAGGAGCGCCCGCTGCATTCGCTCCCGCCCGGCGCGCGAGTCGGGCCGGGCACCTCGGACGGGCAGAAGTCGATCGAGCTGATCAACCAGCTCGCCACGCTGCGTCGCCCGACCAAGAGCCCCAGCCAGCTCGTGCACGGCGACCTCTATGGCACAGTGCTTTTCGCGGGTACCGCGGCACCCGGGATCACTGACATCACGCCGTACTGGCGTCCGCCCGCGTGGGCCGCGGGCGTTGTCGTGGTGGACGCTCTGGCCTGGGGCGAGGCGGACGACGCACTGATCGAGCGGTGGTCGGCGCTGCCAGAATGGCCACAGATGCTGTTGCGTGCGTTGATGTTCCGTCTCAGCGTGCATGCCCTGCATCCCAGGTCGACGGCCGCCGCGTTCCCGGGTCTGGCGCGCACAGCTGCGCTGGTGCGGCTCGCGCTGTAGTTCCGCAGATCCCCGCGAAATATCATTCCGGGCTGTGGTTGGGCCCAATGCGACAGCCCTGGCTTAACAATCGGCGAGCTCAGAACGTGTGGCGGTGTTCTCGCAGCGATACCCGGCCGTCGTCGGCCAACACTCCCTCGGCGCGCAACCGCTCCAGCTGGCGAGTCTCCAGATGCGGCGCGGGCCGTCCCGATGCCCGGATCACCCGGTGCCACGGCAGGTCCGAGGAGTCCGTCCGCATGATCCACGCGACGATCCGCGGACTGGAAAGCCCTGCAGCGTCGGCGATGTCGCCGTAGGTGGACACGCGGCCGGACGGAATGGAGGCCACCAGATCGCGCACCGTCTCCACCTGCTCCTCGGTGATGGCGGCCATCGTCAGCCGAGTCGGTCCCGGATCGCGGCGGCGGTCTCGGCGGGCTTCGCGAGCGGAACCATGTGGTCGCAGTCCCATTCCAACAGCGTGAAATTCGGCCCGAGACCGGCTTCCAGTCCGGTGACCAGCTCGTCGCTCGCATAGGGCGGGTCGGTGCGCATGGCCCGCACCAGCGTGGTGGGGGTGCCATCACGCGGCACGGGTACGGGCCGGGTCAGCTCGCTCCAATACGACAGCATGGCCGGAATGCTGATGCGCCACCCCACCCGGCCGCCGGCCGACTCGACGAGGTGCTCGTCGAGTTCGCGTTCGAGCTCGTCGTCGGGCACCTCGCCCCACGAACCGCCCGTCTTCTCCTGACGGGCTTCGGCGCGGTCGGTGTAGTCGGGCGAGCTGTACATGTCGTCGGCAACCTCGCGCATCCATCGCCCGTCCAACGCCACGGCGGGATCGAGAAGCACGAGGCCGGTGATCAGATCCGGCCGCGCCACAGCGAGGTTCAGCGCGACCGCACCGCCGAACGAGTGGCCCACTACAACAACAGGGCCATCGGCTTCTGCGTCGACAAGGGCAGCGAGCGCCGCGACGTTGGCATCGATCGTCCACGGCGCATCCCACGACGAGCGCCCGTGTCCGAGCAGGTCGGGAGCGACCGCGGTCACGTCGGCGAGATGGCGGGTGAACAACGTCTCCCAGCGCTTGCCGTGTCCTGTCAGTCCATGGATGGCAAGGACCGCGGCGGGCCCGGAAGGTCCGAATCGATAGGTGCACAACGGGTCGGTCACCCTGCCGATCGTGCCAGGCGAACGCGGCGCAGACCAGGTGAGGGGGAGTTGTCGGACCCTCGTGATGTCATGCGTGCATGTCCGCCCCGCACACCGAACTGACACTCGACTCCCTGGGTTGCCGCGACACGCGCGGGACGGTCCGGGTCCTGGGCGGGCCGGGCACGGGCAAGAGCACCCTGCTCGTGGATACCGCGGTGGCCCACATCGCTGCCGGCTGCGATCCGGAATCGGTTCTGCTGCTGACGGGTTCGGCGAGACTCAGCGCCGAGGCCCGGGCGTCCATCACATCGCGGCTGCTGGGCGCCGGTGGGCGTGAGGCCGTTCGTGAACCGCTCGTGCGCACCGTTCACTCGTACGCGTTCGCGGTCTTGCGTCTCGCCGCGGAGCGCAACGGAAGCCCCCAGCCGCGGCTCATCACCAGCGCAGAGCAGGACGGGATCATCCGCGAGCTGCTGGCCGGTGACCTCGAGGACGGTGACGCGTCGCCGGTCCGGTGGCCGGCGCAGCTGCGCCCTGCACTGAGCACCGTCGGCTTCGCCACCGAACTGCGTGACCTGATGGCCCGCTGCAGTGAGCGCGGCGTCGATCCGCTTGCGCTGCAACGCATCGGTCGTCTCAGCAACCGCCCGGAGTGGCAGGCAGCCGGCCGGTTCGCGCAGGCCTACGAGCAGATCATGCTTCTTCGCTCCGCTGTCGGCATGGCAGCCCCGCAGGCCACCGTTCCGGCTTTGGGCGCCGCGGAGCTGGTCGGGGCGGCGCTGGAGGCTTTCGCGGTCGACGCCGATCTGCTGGCAGCCGAGCGGGCACGCATCCAGCTGCTGTTGGTCGACGATGCGCAACACCTCGACCCGCAGACCGCCCGTCTCGTCGAGATCCTCGCCGCCGGTGCCGAACTCACCGTGATCGCGGGCGATCCGCAACAGACGGTGTTCGGGTATCGGGGCGCCGACCCGGTGTTACTGCGCGGTGACGGCCATACGCTGACGCTCACCCGATCCCACCGCTGCGCGGCGCCGCTCGCCGAAGCGATCGGCGCGGTTGGACGGAGGCTTCCGGGCGCTGAGGCGGCGCGTGAGTTCACCGGCAGAGAAGGGTATGGCTCGCTGACGGTGCGCATCGCTGCGTCGCCACACGCGGAATCAGCTCTGATCGCCGACGCGCTGCGCCGCGCACACCTCGTTGACGGCGTGCCGTGGGACCAGATGGCTGTGATCGTCCGCTCCGTGCCCCGTTCGGGCACGGTGTTGGCGCGCGCACTGTCCGCGGCCGGTGTCCCCGTCGACCATCCGCACTCCGATGCGCCCCTCGCCGATCAACCGGCCGTGCGGACGCTGCTCACGGTTCTGGAAGCCACGGCCGATCACCTCGATGGCGACCGCGCGCTGGCCTTGGTGACGGGACCCATCGGACGCATTGACCCGGTGTCGCTGCGTGCGCTGCGTCGCGTACTGAAACGAGCCTCGCCCGGTACACCCGACGGTTTCGGTGAGCTCCTGGTGAAGGCGCTGCATGCCGACTCCGTGACGTTGCCTGACGAGCAGGCTCGTGCTCTGCGCCGGGTGCGCTCGGTGTTGACCGCCGCGCACCGCAGCGTCGAGGAGGGCAGTGATCCGCGGCACACCCTGTGGCAGGCGTGGCACCGCTCGGGCCTGCAGCGGCGATGGCTGGCGGCGAGCGAACGCGGTGGCCCCGCGGCCGCCCAGGCAGAGCGCGACCTTGACGCTGTCACCGCGATGTTCGACGTCGCCGAACAGTACGTCGACCGCACGGCAGGAGCATCGATTCGCGGCCTGATCGATCACATCGGCTCGCTTTCCCTGCCGCCCGCCCGCGACGACCAGGCCCGCACCGGCGTCTCACTGGTCAGCGCACACTCGGCGCTGAACCGCGAATGGGACTTCGTCGTGATCGCAGGTCTGCAGGAAGGTTTGTGGCCCAATGTTTCTCCCCGTGGCGGCGTCTTGGGTACTCAGCATCTCGTCGACGTCATCGATGGTGTGCTCGAAGCAGGCCAACGGTTGTCGAGCCGTGCACCGCTGCTGGCTGAGGAGCGGCGACTGCTGATCGCCGCGATGGGCCGGGCGCGTAGCCGGTTGCTCGTGACGGCCGTCGACAGCGATTCCGGGGACGACGCCACACTGCCCTCGTCGTTTTGTCACGAGCTTGCCGCGCTGGCCACCGAGCCGATGGCCGAGCCCGCCGTGCCGGTCAGGGCCCCGCGGCTGCTGGCGCCCGCCGCCTTGGTTGGGCGGCTGCGTGCGGTGGTGTGTGCGGCCCCGGATGCGGTAAACGACACGGAACGAGCCTGTGCGGCAGCTCAGTTGGCGCGGTTGGCCGAGGCGGGTGTGCACGGGGCGGATCCCGATTCGTGGTATGGCACGCGCGAACTTTCGACCGACGCCCCCCTGTGGGAAGGCGACGACCATGTGGTCACCTTGTCTCCGTCGACGCTTCAGATGCTGGCGGACTGCCCGTTGCGCTGGCTACTGGAGCGGCACGGAGGATCCCGCGGCCGCGATGTCCGCTCGGCCCTGGGATCGCTGGTGCACGCCCTGGTTTCGGACTCGGGCAAATCCGAATCCCAGCTCGTCAACGAGCTTGAAAAGGTCTGGAAAGAATTACCTTTCGATGCGCGGTGGTATTCGGACAACGAGCTGACGCGGCATCTGGAGATGCTGTCCACCTTCCTGCGGTGGCGCACCGACACGCGGTCGGAGCTGACCGAGGTCGGCACCGAGGTCGACGTCGACGGTCTGATCGGCGACGCCGATTCCGAGGGTCCCGCCGTGCGGATCCGGGGCCGGCTCGACCGGCTGGAGCGCGACAGCGCGGGCCGTCTCGTCGTCGTGGACATCAAGACCGGCAAGAGCCCTGTAACCAAGGACGACGCACAGTCCCACGCGCAGCTGGCGATGTATCAGCTGGCGGTGGCCGCCGGTCTCCTCGCCGAAGGGGACGAGCCCGGGGGCGGGCGGCTCGTCTATCTCGGCAAGGCTACGGGTGGCGGAGCCACCGAACGCCACCAGGACGCGCTGACTTCCGATGGCCATTCCGACTGGAGATCGCGGGTCCGGGGGGCGGCCTCGGCGACACAGGGTCCCGATTTCGTCGCACGGGTCAACGACGGATGTGCCCACTGCCCGGTTCGCGCAATGTGCCCGGCACAGGATCCCAGGAGCAAGCCATGACCACACCTCGATACAGTCCTGCCGAATTATCCAGAGCCTTAGGGCTTTTCGAGCCGACCGAGGAGCAGGCGGCGGTTATCGCCGCGCCCCCGGGTCCGCTGGTCGTCATCGCGGGGGCCGGTGCAGGAAAAACCGAGACGATGGCGGCGCGGGTTGTGTGGCTCGTCGCCAACGGCTACGCACATCCCGGAGAGGTCCTGGGTTTGACGTTCACCCGCAAGGCGGCCGGTCAGCTTCTGCGTCGGGTGCGGGCCCGGCTTGCGCGCCTCGCCGGCGCCGGGCTCGTAATGCCCTCAGGGGCCGGAGCGGGTTTCTCCGAAGACCCCGTCACCGTGGGCACCTACCACGCCTTTGCGGGAAATCTGCTGCGTGAATACGGGCTGATGCTTCCCGTCGAGCCTGACACCCGGCTGCTGAGCGAGACAGAGTTGTGGCAGTTGGCCTTTCGTGTGGTCTGCGAACATCCGGCATCGCTGGAGACCGACAAGGCACCGGCCCCCATCACGGCCATGGTGCTGCGGCTGGCCGGGCAGCTCTCCGAGCACCTCGTCGACACGGCGCAACTGAACGACACCCACGTCGAACTCGACCGTCTGGTCCATACCCTGCCCGCGGGCAGGTACCAGCGCGACCGCGGTCCTAGCCAGTGGCTGCTGCGCATGCTGGCCACCCAGACCGAACGCACGATGCTGGTCCCGCTGATCGACGAACTGCACCGCAGGATGCGCGAGGAACGCGTGATGGATTTCGGCATGCAGATGGCCTCGGCGGCGAGGTTGGCTTCGCAATTCCCTTCCGTCGGTGAGCAATTGCGGCAGCGATATCGCGTCGTGCTCCTCGACGAGTACCAGGACACCGGCCACGCACAGCGTGTTGCGTTGTCGGCACTGTTCGGCGGTGGCGCTGACGACGATCTGGCTCTCACCGCTGTCGGTGACCCCATCCAGTCGATATACGGCTGGCGCGGCGCATCGGCGACCAACCTCCCACGCTTCACCACCGATTTCCCGCGCTCGGACGGAACGCCGGCGCCGACGCTGGAGCTGCGCACCAGTTGGCGCAATCCGCCGGAGGTGCTTCACCTGGCAAACGAGATGTCCGTCGATGCCAGGCGCCGCTCGGTGTCTGTGCGGTCGCTGCAATCCCGACCGGGCGCCGAACCGGGCGCTGTGCACTGCGCGCTGCTTCCCGACGTCGAGGCCGAACGTGACTGGGTCGCCGACCAGATCGCCGCACGTTGGCACGACGGGAACCGTCAATCCACCGCAGCTCCCACCGCGGCGGTGCTGGTCCGCCGCAACGCCGATGCAGCACCGATGGCGGCAGCCTTGAGCCGCCGAGGGGTTCCTGTCGAGGTGGTCGGGCTCGCCGGTCTGCTCTCTGTGCCCGAGGTCGCCGACCTGGTGGCGATGCTGCGGTTGTGCGTCGACCCGACCGTGGGTTCGGCCGCCGTGCGGGTGCTGACCGGACCGCGCTGGCGGCTGGGCGCCCGTGATGTCGCCGCGCTGTGGCGACGGGCCGCGGCGCTGGTCGAGTCGGACTCTCCGGATGTTTCGTCGGCGACGGCAGACATCGTCGCGGGGCTGGGGCCGGACGCCGACACCGCGTGTCTGGCCGACGCGATCTGCGATCCCGGCCCGGCTACCGCGTATTCCGCTGCGGGTCATGCCAGGATCGTTGCGTTGGGGCGGGAGCTGACCGCTCTGCGTGCCCACCTGGACAGCCCGCTGCCCGACCTGGTCGCCGAGATGCGGCGCGTCCTCGGCCTCGACGCTGAAGTCCGTGCTGCACAACCGGTTTCGGCGGGGTGGACGGGCACCGAAAATCTCGACACCTTCGGTGACGTGGTCGCTGCCTTCTCGTCGCGCGGGTCGGCGACGGCGTCGGGCCTGCTTGCCTACCTCGACACCGCCGAGCAGGTGGAGAACGGTCTCGCGCCCGCCGAGGTCACCGTGTCCACCGACCGGGTACAGATCCTGACCGTGCACGCAGCCAAGGGCCTCGAATGGCAGATCGTCGCGGTGCCCCACCTGTCACAGCGGGTGTTCCCGTCCACCGCATCTCCTCGAACCTGGCTCACCGATGCCGCCGATCTGCCGCCACTGCTGCGCGGTGATTGCGCCACCGTGTCCGCACATGGCGTCCCTGTTCTCGACACCTCTCATGTCAGTGATCGGAAAGGACTGTCCGACAAGATCTCCGATCACAAGCGCAGTCTCGAGCAGCGGCGCACCGACGAGGAGCGACGGCTGTTGTATGTGGCGATCACCCGCGCTGAGCACACGCTGCTGGTGTCGGGACATCACTGGGGAGCGACCGAGTCCAAGCCCCGCGGACCTTCGGATTTCCTCTGCGGGCTCAAAGACGTCATCGACGCGTCGGCTGAGGCGGGCACACCGTGCGGAACGGTCGACTTCTGGGCCGACGCACCCGCCGATGGCGAGGTCAACCCGTTGCGGGAACGCGAGATCGAGGCGATGTGGCCGGCGGACCCGCTGGGTGGCCGCCGTGAACCCACCGACCGCGGTGCACAGCTCGTCGCCATGGCGATGAAGGGGCAGGACGCGCCCCCACCAGAGGCCGACAGGCACGGCTGGGCCGCGGACGTCGACGCGCTTCTGGCGGAACGGGAACTGGCAGCACGTCGACCTGCTCCGGCGCTGCCCACGCAGCTGTCGGTCAGCGCGATGGTTGAACTCGGTAAGGACCCCGAGGCGGTCACGCAGCGGCTGCAGCGGCGGCTGCCTCGAAGGCCCGATTCACAGGCGCTGCTGGGCACAGCTTTTCACGAATGGGTGCAGCGGTACTTCCAGGCGGAAAAGCTCTTCGATCTCGACGACCTTCCCGGCGCGGCCGACGCCGATCGCCAGGACAGGGGCGAGCTGGAGGAACTGCAGTCCGCATTCGCGCTGTCCCCGTGGGCTGCCCGCACGCCGGTCGATGTCGAGGTGCCGTTCGACATGATGATTGCGGGCCGCGTGGTGCGAGGCCGGATCGACGCGGTCTTCGCAGGTGAGGACGGCACGGTCACGGTGGTGGACTGGAAGACCGGTGAGGTGCCGTCCACTCCAGAAGAATTGCAGCACAATGCCATTCAATTGGCGGTGTACCGGCTGGCATGGGCCCGGCTGCACGAATGCCCGGTGTCGTCGGTGCGGGCGGTATTCCACTACGTGCGGGCGGGCGAAACTGTGGCTCCGGACGTGCTCCCCGATGAGGATGACCTCGTTGCTCTGCTGAGCGATCAGGTCGGTGAAGAGGCTGCCTAGCTCTCCTTGTAAACGCTCCAGGCCTGGGTGATCATCGGGATCTGCATGGGAAGGCGGGCCCAGGCGGCGATACGCATCGGCAGCGGCTTGACGGGCTCCCTGGACCACAACCGCACCATGTTCACGTTTCCCGGCAGCACGCCGAGGAACAGGGCGATGGCCGACAGTGCGCCCACCCGCCGCGTCCGCGGTGCGAGCAGCAGGCCGCCGACACCGATTTCAGCGACACCCGAGGCATAGGTATAGAAGCGCTGCGTGCCGGGCAGCTCCTCGGGGACGATGGTGTCGAACGGCTTCGGTGCAGCGAAGTGCAGCACCCCCATCCCGATCAGCCAGGCGCCCATCTTGGCGCCACGCGAGGACTTGGAGATCTGCTGCAGTGCAGACGAGGAAGGCGACATGAGTACATTGTGCTGGTGCGGCTGCCTCACAAACTGACCGGGCCCCATGGCTAAGGGACGCCTGCGCCGCCGGTTGCGCCGGTTCGACCAGTCTCTGACCGACATGCCGGTCCATGCGATCACCGATCGCGTCCAGATCCCGACCGAGACCGTCAGCCCGGCCCGTCGCATCACGGTGCGCGTCATCTACGCGTTGGGGGCGCTGTTCGCTGCGGTGCTCATCGTCTACATCGACCGGGACGGCTACCGGGACTCGCAGGAAAACCAGCTGTCCTTCCTCGACTGCTTGTACTACGCGACGGTGTCATTGTCGACGACCGGTTATGGCGACATCACTCCGATCACGCCCACGGCCAGGCTGGTCAACGTCCTGGTGATCACGCCGCTGCGGGTGGCGTTCCTGATCGTGCTCATCGGTACCACGGTCGAAACCCTCACCACGCAATCGCGGCAGGTCTATCAAATCCAGCGCTGGAGGAACAGATTGCGCAACCACATCATCATCGTCGGCTACGGCACCAAGGGCCGGACAGCCGCCGCGGCGATGGTCGGCGACGAGGTCGCCCCCGCCGACATCGTCGTGGTGGACGAAGATGCAGCCTCACTTGAGCGTGCCAAGAGCGCCGGGCTGGTCACCGTCCGTGGCAGCGCGACCGACTCCGAGGTGCTCCGTCTCGCGGGCGCCCAGCACGCCAAATCGATCATCGTCGCCACCAATCGCGACGACACCGCTGTGCTCGTCACGCTCACCGCGCGAGAGCTTGCGCCCAATGCCAAGATCATCGCCGCGGTCCGCGAGGCCGAAAACCAGCACCTGCTCGAACAATCCGGCGCGGACTCCACCGTGGTCACCTCCGAGACGGCAGGCCGGCTACTGGGCATCGCCGTTCAGACACCGAGCGTGGTGGAGATGATGGAAGACCTGCTGACCCCCGATCGAGGATTCGCCATCGCAGAACGGGAGGTCACACCCAAGGAAGCGGGCGGATCGCCCCGGCACCAGACCGACATCGTCCTGGGCGTGGTGCGCAACAACAAGCTCATCCGGGTCGACGATCCCGACGTCGACGCGCTCGAACTCGGGGACCGGCTGTTGTACATCCGCAGCGCGGACGAGGAGCGATGAGCGCTTGCGCCAAGAGCAGAAGGCAGCGATGAGCGCTTGCGCGAAGAGCAGAAGGCAGCGATGACCCCGTTTCGACTGCGCAACATCCCGCTGTTGTCCCGTGTCGGCGCCGACCGCGCCGACACGCTGCGCACCGACATCGACGCCGCAGTCGCCGGCTGGAGCGATGCGCTGCTTCTGAGGGTGGACCGCCGCAACCAGGTGCTGATCGCCAACGGCAGCGTCGTGCTCAACAAGGCCGGCAATGTCGGCGATGCTCCGCCCCAGGACGCCGTGTTCCTCGGCAAGCTCAACGACGGCCGTCACGTATGGGCGGTGCGTTCCGACCTCGAGCCACCCGAGGATCCCACCGTCGAGACCGAGGTGCTCGATCTGCGCGGCACCGGTGACATCTTCGACGACGTCAGTGCCCAGCTTGTCGCGACGGCGACCGCGCTGCTGAATTGGCATGCCAGCGCTCAGTTCAGCCCCGTGAACGGTGCACCGACCAAACCAATCAAGAGCGGCTGGTCACGCATCGACCCCGTGAGCGGCCGCGAAGAGTTTCCACGCATCGATCCCGCTGTCATCTGCCTGGTGCACGACGGCCGCGACCGCGCGGTGCTGGCCCGGCAGGCGGTGTGGCCCCAGCGCCGGTTCTCGATCCTCGCCGGGTTCGTCGAGGCGGGGGAGTCGTTCGAATCGTGCGTGGTGCGTGAGATCGCCGAGGAGATCGGCCTGACCGTCACCGATGTCCAGTACCTCGGATCGCAGCCGTGGCCGTTCCCGCGGTCGTTGATGGTGGGTTTTCATGCGCTCGGTGATCCTGAGCAGCCGTTCGCCTTCAACGACGGCGAGATCGAGGAGGCGCACTGGTTCACCCGCGCCGAGATCCGCGAGGCGCTCGAAGTGGGTGACTGGGGTTCGACGAGTGACTCCCGACTGCTTCTCCCGGGCTCGATCTCGATCGCACGCGAGATCATCGAGTCGTGGGCGGCGCTGGATTAACTCACAGCCGTGGTGAGTACGCGCGGACCGTCCTCGGTGATGGCGATCGTGTGCTCGGAGTGCGCGGTGTTGGAGCCGTCGGCGGAGCGCAGGGTCCAGCCGTCGTCGTCGACGACCAACTGATTCGTGCCGCGTCCCCACCAGGGTTCCAGCGCCAGGGTCATCCCCGGCTGGAGCAGCAGCCCGCGGCCCGGCTTCCCGCGGTTGGGCACGTGAGGGTCTTCGTGCATGGTCCTGCCGATGCCGTGTCCACCGAAGTCGGTGTTGACGGCGTATCCGTCGGCCGCAGCGACGGCGCCGATGGCAGCCGAGACGTCGCCGAGGTGGTTACCGGGGATGGCGGCTGCAATGGCCGCGGCCAGGGCCCGCCGGGTGGAGTCGACCAAGGCCGTGTCGGCGGGGTCTTTGCTGTCGCCGACGACCACGGTGACCGCGGAATCGGCTGCCCAGCCGTCGATCGTCACCGCGAAGTCCATGGTCAGAACATCGCCGTCGCGCAGCACGTATGAGCGCGGAAGGCCGTGCAGCACCCCGTCGTTCACCGAGAGGCAGATGACATTCCGAAAAGGGCCGCGGCCGAACGACGGGGAGTAGTCCCAGTAGCAGGACACCGCGCCGCGGTCGGCGATCAGCTTCCTGGCCCGATGCTCGAGCTCCATCAGGTCCATTCCGGGTTCGGCGTCGTCCGCCAGAGTGGCCAGCGTGCGCGCCACGAACTCGCCTGTGGCGGCCATCTTGTCGATTTCGGCGGCGGTCTTGAGTTCGATCATTCGGGCAACCCCATCAGGTCCAGTCGGCTCGGTATTTTAATACCGCGTCGACGATACCAAAGACGGTACTTTAATACCGCGCTCGGCTACGATCACCCCATGGTCCGCGTCCCCCTGAGTCCTGAGCAGATCCGTGCCGGGCAGCGTCTCGGCGCGTTGATCAGAACCGCGCGTGCCGGTCGCCCCGCCGACGCGATCGCCCGCGAGGCGGGAATCTCACCGGAGACGTTGCGCAAGATCGAGGTCGGCAGGCTTCCCAGCCCCAGCTTCGGTACGGTCGTCGGCCTCTGCGACGCACTGGGGCTGCCTTTACAGCAAGCGGTCGATGTGTGGCGCGGCGTCGACGGGGCGCAGATCGCGATCTAACCGGCGAGCTTGGCCTTCACTTGCTTGATGCTCGGGTTGGTCAAGGTCGATCCGTCGGCGAACCTCACCGTCGGCACCACGTGATTGCCGTTGTTGACGGAACCGACGAACTCCGCCGCGGCGGGATCGGCTTCGATGTCGACCTCGGTCCATCCGATTCCCTCCGACTTCAGGGCCATCTTCAGCCGCGAACAGTAGCCGCACCACGTCGTCGTATACATGGTCAGGGCTGCGCCGTCAGTGCTCATAAGACTGTCAACGTAGTCGACGGCTGCGACATGCCCGGCCGGAGGTCCGCGCTTGTCAGGCCTCGCTGACATGATGGTCGCCATGTCTCCCACGGCCTCCCGCGACCGGCTGCTGGGTGACCTGGACGAGGAACAGCGCGACGCGGTGCTCGCGCCTCGGGGGCCGGTCTGCGTACTCGCGGGCGCGGGTACCGGGAAGACGCGCACCATCACCCGCCGCATCGCGCATCTGGTGACGGCCGGGCATGTAGCCCCGAGCCAGGTACTCGCGGTGACCTTCACGCAGCGCGCCGCGGGCGAGATGCGCGGCCGGCTGCGTGCGCTCGACGAGGGGGCGGGCACGGGTTCGGTACAGGCGCAGACGTTCCACGCGGCCGCGCGGCGTCAGCTGGCCTACTTCTGGCCAAGGGTCGTCGGCAACACCGATTGGCAACTCATGGACAGCAAGTTCGCCGTTGTCGCACAAGCAGCCAACCGCGGCGGGCTGCCCACCGGCACCGACAACGTCCGCGACCTGGCTGGTGAAATCGAATGGGCCAAGGCCTCGTTGATCAGTCCCGAGCAGTACGCCGATGCCGTCGCCGACGTCGGGCGCGACATTCCGTTCGACGCCGCCAAGATCGCCACCGTCTACGCCAACTACGAAGCGCTCAAGACCCGTCGTGAAGGCATGACGCTCCTCGACTTCGATGACCTGCTGCTGCACACCGCTGCAGCGATCGAGAACGACGCGGCCGTCGCCCAGGAGTTTCGCGATCGGTATCGCTGCTTCGTCGTCGACGAGTACCAGGACGTGACCCCGCTGCAGCAGCGCGTCCTCGACGCTTGGCTCGGTGACCGTGACGACCTGACTGTCGTCGGCGACGCGAACCAGACCATCTACTCGTTTACCGGCGCCTCCCCGCGCTACCTGCTGGACTTCTCTCGCCGCTACCCCGACGCGGCGGTTGTGCGGTTGGAGCGCGACTACCGGTCCACGCCCCAGGTGGTGTCGTTGGCCAACCGTGTCATCGCGGCGGCGCGAGGCCGGATGGCGGGCAGCAAGCTGCATCTGGTGGGGCAGCGCCCACCGGGACCCAATCCGCTCTTCAAGGAGTACCCGGACGAAGTCGCCGAGGCGACGGCCGTTGCCAAAAGCATCCAGAAGCTCATCGAATCCGGTACTCCCGCTTCGGAAGTCGCGGTGCTCTACCGCATCAACGCGCAGTCGGAGGTGTACGAGGAGGCGCTCACCGAGGCCGGTATCCCGTTCCAGGTGCGCGGTGGCGAGGGGTTCTTCAGTCGGCAGGAGATCCGGCAGGCGTTGCTGGCGCTCCAGCGCGTGGCCGAACGTGCCCAGGAGGACACGGCGGGATCGTTGCCCGAGATCGTGCGCGCCACCCTGGAACCCCTCGGGCTGACCGACGAACCGCCGCCGGGCACCCGCGCCAGGGACCGCTGGGAAGCGCTTGTCGCGCTCGCCGAACTGGTCGACGACGAAGTCGCGCAACGCCCGCAGATAGATCTACGCGCACTGCTCACCGAGTTGCGTCAGCGCGCCGACGCACGTCACCCGCCCGTGGTGCAGGGCGTCACGCTCGCGTCCCTGCACGCCGCGAAGGGACTGGAATGGGATGCGGTGTATCTCGTCGGACTTGCTGACGGCACGCTGCCGATCTCCCACGCCCTCTCGCATGGACCCGACAGCGAGCCGGTCGAGGAGGAGCGCCGGCTGCTGTATGTCGGCGTCACCCGGGCGCGTGTGCATCTGACCCTGAGCTGGGCGCTGGCCCGCAATCCTGGGGGCCGCCAGGGCAGGCGTCCGTCGCGCTTCCTCAACGGCATCGCGCCGCAGTCCCAGCGTGACGACGGACCGAGCAAGCCACGCAAACAGCGCGGGCCGCAGCCACGGTGCCGCGTCTGCAACGCGGCGTTGAATTCCCCGCCGGCGATCATGTTGCGCCGCTGCGAGAGCTGCCCCTCCGACATCGACGAGGAACTGCTCGCCGAGCTCAAGGAGTGGAGGCTGCGGATCTCCAAGGAGATGAGCGTGCCCGCCTTCGTGGTGTTCTCCGACAACACCCTGATCGCGATCGCCGAATCGCTGCCGTCCGACGATGCCGCACTCGTCGCGATCCCGGGTATCGGCGCGCGCAAGCTCGAGCAGTACGGCCCGGACGTCCTCGCGCTGGTCAAAGGCCGCCAAAAATGACAAAGATCGTGCCAAACCTGCTGGTCAAAAATGTGTTGTGGGTTTTTCCTGATAGCGTCTAGCCTCGAAGTCACACAGACGACTGCCATGTGCGAAAGGAGGGTGTCCGACATGTTTTGCAATGAAATGTTCTCCGGCGTAAGAGCTGCCGGTGTGAGGACCCTCCATGTCGCAGGGCATCCCGCGCACCCCGCTTCCATCGCAGCTGCTGTCGCCACGCCGCGCAAGCGTCGTGCCGCCGGCACGGTTGCCGCGTCCGTGAGGGGCTACGTCTAGCTACAGCCCCAACACCGCCACTCAAGGCCACGGACCGCAATCGCCGGATCCGTGGCCTTCTTGTTTCTCAGAGCAACTGGTCACAGATCCACCGAAAAGAGTTCAGAAACCCAACCGACGAGAATCAACGACCAGGAAGCAGAGGACCGGACATGTCTTCGCCGACATGCGAGATGACGACGCAGACGAAGGTGATCGTGCCGTGTCATGTCGAGGAACCCGATCTATGGTTCGCCGAGGATCCGCGTGATCTCGAACGCGCCAAGGCGCTGTGTGGGGAGTGCCCCATCCGGCGGGAGTGCCTGAATGCGGCGCTGGAGCGTCAGGAACCGTGGGGTGTGTGGGGTGGCGAGATCCTCGACCGGGGTACGGTCATCGCTCGCAAGCGGCCGCGTGGCCGGCCGCGCAAGGACGCGAAAGACCCTGTCGCCGCGTGAATTTCACGTGGCGGCGGGGTCTGCCGCCCTTAGACGGCATCGGGGTTGGCGAACCCCGGCACCTTCTCCATCGCGATGCGCCGCGTATCGACGTGGGCGTCGAGCTGACAGGAGATGGCGACGATCGACGCGAGCACCCGCATCGGGATGATCAACTTCGGCGGGATGTCCATCTGCCGTGCGGCTTTGATCTGCCCCGGGGCCTTCTCGAGGTCGAGCGCCGTCATCTTCTGCAGCCACTTGCGGGTGTAGTGGAAGACGGGCACCTCAAGCGGTTCGACGTACTGCTTGAGCATGTCGTCGATGTCCCGCGTCGACACCTTCTGGCCCTTCTGGATGAAGCCGACTTTCTCCATGGTGGGCAGCAGCTTGTCGTAGTTCTTGTCGACGGCGTAGCGCAAGATCTGGCCCAATTCGATCGGCCAGCCGCCGGGCATCGGCGCCACAGCGCCGAAGTCGATGACACCCATCTTGTCGCCGGGCAGCAGCATGAAGTTCCCGGGATGCGCGTCCCCGTGCACCATCTCGAGGCGGGTCGGCGCGTCGTCGCAGAATTCGAACAGCCGGGTGGCCATCAGGTCGCGGGTCGCCTGGTCCCCCTCGCGGATGATCTGTGACAGCGGGATGCCTTCTATCCATTCCTGGATGACGACCTTGGGCGCACTGGCCACCACGTGGGGAACGACGAAGTGCGGGTCGCCTTCGTAGGCTTTTGCGAACGCCCGCTGGTTGTCGGCTTCCAGCCGGTAGTCCAGTTCCATCTCGGTGCGCTCGATCAGCTCGTCAACCACACCTTGGACGTCGGCGCCCGGGGAGAGCTGCTTGAGCACGCTGACCATGCGCTGCATCGTCTTCAGATCGGCGCGCAGGGCTTCGTCAGCGCCGGGGTACTGAATTTTGACGGCGACCTCGCGGCCGTCGGACCACACGGCTTTGTGGACCTGTCCGATGCTGGCCGATGCCACCGCCTTGTCGTCGAACGACCGGAACCGGTCACGCCACTTCGTGCCGAGCTGCTGGTCGAGGACGCGGTGCACTTTCGCGGCGGGCAGTGGGGGAGCCTCGCGCTGCAGCTTGGTCAGCGCCTCGCGATACGGCTTGCCGTACTGCTCCGGAATCGCGGCTTCCATGACCGACAGGGCTTGGCCGACCTTCATCGCGCCGCCCTTGAGTTCGCCGAGGACGGTGAACAGCTGCTGGGCAGCCTTGTCCAGTAACTCGGCGTTGACCTCATCTTTCGACTTGCCGGTCAGTCGTTTCCCGAAGCCGAGGGCGGCCCGCCCGGCCATGCCGACGGGCAGCGACGCCAACTTCGCATTCCTCGCTGCGCGCCCCCGCTTGATCTCACTCACGAGTCCATCATCCACGACTCCGACGAACTTCCACCAACCAGTTGGGAACCCGTGCTGTCAACATGCGCACTCGTGGTGGCGTGACCATCGGCGGGCCTCGATCGAACCGCTCGCGACGTCGAATTCGAGCGTGGTGTCCAAGGTCGACGGGGAGCGCAGCGCACGTCCCGTGGAGTCGGCGCGGATCCCGCGGCTGATCAATTCGATCTCGTGCAGCGCGAGCGCCGCGGTGGCCAGCAGGGTGGCGCGGTCCGCGCTGCCGACGGTGCGGCAGAGTTGCGCCGCGACCGCGGGCCAGGCCGCATCCCGATCGCTGCGGTGCAGATCGCCGCATCGGAGGCAGCTGGTGACGCCCGGAATGACGAGCGGACCGACCAGGCCGGTGCCGTCCCGGACCCGGACGGGAAGGTGCGGCACACCCGCCTCGTGCAGGTCGCGGACGAGTCGTGGATCGGCCACCAGGTAGTCCGTCAGGACCACGAGGTCGGCTCGTCCGGTGGACGCATTCGTGCGGGTGCTGTGGCTGATCCGCATGTTGGAGCAGCGCAAGGACGCCATCAGTAGGTCGGTCAGTGGGCCGTCGCCGTGTACGCGCACCGACAACGCTGGGACGTGAGTGCGCGGCGCCGACGTGAGCACGCCCTTGCTCAGCAGGTGGGTGACGAGACCGTCGACAACGGCGGCATCGACGCCGTGGCCGGCCGCGACCGTCTGGAGTTCGGCGGTGGTGGCGGCGGTCTGAAGGATCCGGAGCAGTTCGACCAGGAGGGTGCGCGACAGCCCGTCAGGCGGGCGGACGACAACCGCCCGCCGCGGATCCCACCCGACCTGGACGGTGCCGTCGGGCCGCGAGAGCACTGGGGTGCTGGGGCTGAGCGCGTATCGCGTCATGTGTCGACTCTGACACGGCGCACCGACGCCCCAGCGAGTTATCCACAGGGCTCGCGGACTACGCCGAGGGCCGATCGTCCCCGTCGGTGCCGCGCTGGATGTCGCGCTCCAGATCGGCGAGTGCTTCCTCGATACCGCTGGTGTCCCCGCCGATCATCCGGTCGATGAATCCCGCGGGCTCATCGAGGTCCGCTGCACTCGGCAGCAGGTCGGGGTGCTGCCAGACCCCGTCGCGGGCGTCGGCGCCGACGGCCTCGGTCAGCTTCGCCCACAGATCGGCGGCCTCGCGCATCTTGCGGGGACGCAGTTCCAGCCCCACCAGCGTCGCGAATGTCTGCTCTGCGGGGCCTCCGGTGGCGCGCCGCCTCCGCAGCATCTCGCTCAGCGCCGCGGTGCCTGGGATGCGTTCGCCCAAAGCGTCGGACACGACTGTGTGCACCCAGCCCTCGATCAGCGCCAGCATCGTCTCGAGCCGTTCCAGCGCAGCGGTCTGCTCCGGGGTGGCCTTGGGTTCGAAGATGCCCTGATTGAGCAGCTGCTCCATTTCGGACGGATCGGTCAGTGATGCGGGATTGAATCCGCGGGCGAACTCCTCGATGCCCGACATGTCGATCTTGGTTCCCTTGGCGAACGCCTCGACGGCGCTGAGCAGCTGGCTCGACAGCCACGGCACGTGGCTGAACAGGCGGTGGTGGGCGGCCTCGCGGGCCGCCAGGAACGTGACGATCTCGCTGCGAGGCTGCTCGAGTCCCTCGGCCAGGGACTCGATCGCTTCGGGCATCAGCGCCGCAACGCCCTTCGGGCCCAAGGGAAGTCCGATGTCGGTGGACGTGAGCACCTCCTTGGACAGCGTGCCCAGAGCCTGACCCAGCTGGGAGCCGAACGCCATGCCACCCATCTGCGACATCATCGCCAGCAGCGGGCCGGCCATCGCCTTGGCCTCGTCGGGCAGCGCCTGCGCCCACACCGTCGAGATCTGCTCGGCGACCGGATCGCACAGCCGCTTCCATGTGTCCATGGTGTTGTCGATCCAGTCGGTCGGCGTCCACGCCGCTGTCCTGGTGGTGCCCGCGGGTAGCGGGGTCACGCCGTCGAGCCACGTCTCGGCGAGACGCACCGCGTCGGAGATCGCCGTGGCCGTCTGTTGGGGGATCGGGGCGACGAAGCCGATCGAACTGGATGCGAGCTGACGCGCCAGGTCGTAGTTCACCGGACCACCGGACGAGCCGCCGGTCATCGACGTTCCTGCCCCGCTGAACATCTCGCCGAGCTTGGAGAAGATCTGACCGAGCTGCGACATGTCGAATTCACCGCCCGGCATACCCATACCGAACGGATCCTGGTCTTTCTTGGGCTTGTCGCGGTCGGGGTCATCCCCGGCGGAGAAGCCGAAGGGCAGGTCAGCCATGCCCCCAACGGTACTCATGGTGGGCTCGCCGTGCGCCTGCGCGGGTCACGCTGACAGTGAACCTGGGTGGTCTCGGCGGCCCCCCGTGGTCATTGCCCTTTACTGTGGGCGGCGTGAACAGGCGGATGTTGACCGTGATCGTCGCGATGGCGCCGATCCTGATCTTCGGGCTGCTGCTGTCCGCGGTGACCGTGCCGTACGTGGCTCTGGGGCCGGGGCCGACGTTCGACACGCTGGGTCAGGTCGACGGCAAGGAGGTCGTCGACATCGAGGGCGCCGACCTGCACAAGACATCGGGGCACCTGAACATGACGACGGTGTCCCAACGCGACGGGCTCACCCTCGGCCAGGCTCTCATCTTCTGGGCCTCGGGCCGTGACCAGCTCCTCCCGCGGGACCTGGTGTATCCGCCGGACAAGACGCGAGAAGAGATCGACGAAGCCAACAGCGCCGACTTCCGGCAGTCCGAGGACAGTGCCGAATACGCCGCCCTTCATTACCTGAAGTACCCGATGGCGGTGACCGTCGAGAGCATCGACTCCGACGGCGCTTCCAAGGGCAAGCTGCAGGCCGGCGATGCGATCGACGCGGTCAACAACAAGCCGGTCGCGACACTTGAGGAGTTCCAGGAACTGCTCAAGCCGACCAAGCCGGGCGAGAAGATCATCGTCGACTACCGCCGCAAGAACGAGCCGGCCGGCACCACCGAGATCACGCTCGGCAAGCATCCCGACAAGGATCAGGGCCTGCTCGGGGTCAACGTTCTCGACGCCCCGTGGGCCCCGTTCACGATCGACTTCAACCTCGCCAACATCGGCGGTCCGTCCGCGGGCCTGATGTTCAGCCTGGC
The DNA here is from genome assembly GCF_001650495.1 of Mycolicibacterium iranicum. GTDB lineage: Bacteria > Actinomycetota > Actinomycetes > Mycobacteriales > Mycobacteriaceae > Mycobacterium > Mycobacterium iranicum_A. The sequence continues at coordinate 54,688 of NZ_LWCS01000033.1, forward strand.
CGTTGTGGACAAGCTGACCACCGGCGACATCAACGGCGGCAAGTTCGTAGCGGGGACCGGCACCATCACCGGCGACGGTGTCGTGGGCTCGATCGGTGGCATCACCCACAAGATCGTGGCAGCTCAGGAGGCGGGTGCGACCGCGTTCCTGGTTCCCGCGGACAACTGCGCGGAAGCCAAGACCGCGGATGCCGCCGGGATCGAGCTGCTCAAGGTCGACACGCTCGAACACGCGATCGACGGGCTGAGGACGCTTTCCGCCGGCGGCGAACCTCCCCGCTGCTGAGACGGCGGCACTGGTCGGATGCGTAAAGTTATGGCTGAGTCATCGCACCTGTAGATCTGCTGGGAATTTGTGAGAGTGGAGTAATCGAGTGGGTATGCGGCCCGCGGCGAGAATGCCGAAGCTGACGCAACGAAGCCGGGTTCTGATCGCGGTCGCCCTGGCCGCCGTGGTGCTGCTGCTGTTGGGACCACGGTTCATCGACACCTATGTCGACTGGCTGTGGTTCGGCGAGCTCGGCTACCGGTCGGTGTTCACGACGCAGATCGTCACGCGCCTGGTGATCTTCTTCGTCGTCGCGATCCTGCTCGGCGCAGTCGTGTTCGCCGCGCTGGCGCTGGCATACCGCACTCGGCCGGTGTTCGTGCCGACGGCGGGACCCAACGATCCGATCGCGCGCTACCGCACCGCGGTGATGGCGCGACTGCGTCTCGTGGGCATCGGGGTGCCGGCTTTCATCGGCGTGCTCGCCGGATTCGTGGCGCAGAGCTACTGGCAGCAGGTGCAGCTGTTCCTCAACGGCGGCAGCTTCGGGGTCACCGATCCGCAGTTCGGTATCGACCTCGGTTTCTACGCCTTCGACCTGCCGTTCTACCGACTGATCCTGTCGTATCTGTTCGTCGCGGTGTTCCTGGCTTTCATCGCGAACCTGTTGGGCCACTACCTGTTCGGCGGTATCCGGCTGGCCGGTCGCAGCGGGGCACTGAGCCGGGCGGCCCGCATCCAGCTGATCACCCTGGTCGGAGTCCTGATGCTCCTCAAGGCCGTCGCGTACTGGCTGGATCGCTACGAGCTGCTCAGCCACACCCGCGGTGGAAAACCGTTCACCGGCGCCGGCTACACCGACATCAACGCGGTGCTGCCCGCCAAGCTCATCCTCATGGCGATCGCGGTGATCTGCGCGGTCGCCGTGTTCTCCGCGATCGTTTTGCGCGACCTGCGGATCCCCGCGATCGGTGTCGTGCTGCTGCTGCTGTCGTCGCTGGTGATCGGCGCCGGCTGGCCGCTGGTGGTCGAGCAGATCAGCGTGCGTCCGAACGCGGCGCAGAAGGAAAGCGAATACATCAGCCGCAGTATCGCCGCGACAAGACAGGCCTACGGCCTGACGGAGGAGTCGGTCACCTATCGCGACTACCCGGGCAACGCGACGGCGACAGCCCAGCAGGTGGCCGCCGACCGGGCGACCACGTCGAACATCCGCGTGCTCGACCCGAACATCGTCAGCCCGGCGTTCACACAGTTCCAGCAGGGCAAGAACTTCTACTTCTTCCCCGAACGGCTCAACATGGACCGATACCGCGACGATTCCGGCAACCTGCGGGACTACGTCGTGGCGGCGCGGGAGCTGAACCCGGATCGCTTGATCGACAACCAGCGCGACTGGATCAACCGGCACACCGTCTACACCCACGGCAACGGGTTCATCGCCTCGCCCGCCAACACGGTGCGCGGAATCGCCAACGACCCCAACCAGAACGGCGGATATCCGGAGTTCCTGGCCAGCGTCGTCGGCGCGAACGGTGAAGTGACCTCGCCGGGACCGGCGCCGTTGGCGCAGCCCCGCATTTACTTCGGCCCGGTCATCGCCAGCGCCGCCGACGATTACGCCATCGTCGGTGAGAGCGGCACCCCGCGTGAGTACGACTACGAGACCAACACCGACACCCGCAACTACACGTACACGGGCAGCGGCGGCGTCCCGATCGGCAGCTGGTTGACCCGCAGCGTGTTCGCCGCCAAGTACGCCGAGCGGAACTTCCTGTTCTCCAATGTGATCAACGACAGCAGCAAGATCCTGTTCAACCGCGACCCGGCAGGACGCGTCGAAGCGGTGGCGCCCTGGCTGACCACCGACACCACGGTGTATCCGGCGATTGTCAACGAGCGGATCGTCTGGATCGTCGACGGCTACACGACGTTGGACAACTACCCGTATTCGGAGTTGCAGTCGCTGTCGTCGGTGACCACCGACTCCAACGAGGTGGCGCAGAACCGGCTGCAGCTCGACAAGCAGGTGTCCTATATCCGCAACTCGGTGAAGGCCACGGTCGACGCGTATGACGGCACGGTCACGTTGTATGCGCAGGACGAGCAGGACCCGGTGTTGCAGGCGTGGATGAAGGTGTTCCCGGATACCGTCAAGCCCAAGAGTGAGATCACCCCCGAACTGCAGGAGCATCTGCGCTACCCCGAAGATCTGTTCAAGGTGCAGCGCGCCCTGCTCGCCAAGTACCACGTCGACGACCCGGTGACGTTCTTCTCGACGTCGGACTTCTGGGACGTTCCGCTGGATCCCAACCCGACGGCCAGCAGCTATCAGCCGCCCTACTACATCGTCGCCAAAGACCTCGCCGAGAACAACAGTTCGACGTCGTTCCAGCTGACGAGCGCGATGAACCGGTTCCGTCGAGACTTCCTGGCGGCCTACATCAGTGCCAGCTCCGATCCCGAAACGTACGGGCGGATCACGGTTCTGACGATCCCGGGCCAGGTCAACGGTCCCAAGCTGGCGTTCAACGCGATCAGCACCGACACGGCGGTCAGCCAGGACCTCGGTGTGATCGGCCGCGACAACCAGAACCGGATCCGATGGGGCAACCTGCTGACGCTGCCGCTGGGACAGGGCGGATTGCTCTATGTGGCACCGGTGTACGCGTCACCGGGCGCCAGCGACGCGGCGTCGTCGTATCCCCGCCTCATCCGGGTGGCGATGATGTACAACGATCAGATCGGCTACGGCCCGACGGTGCGCGAAGCGCTGACGGACCTGTTCGGTCCGGGTGCGGATGCCACCGCCACGGGGCCTGCGGCCACCGAGCCGCCGGCCGGCCAGCAGTCGCAGCAGCGTCCGCCGGCCAACCAGCCGCAGGCGGCGCAACCGCCGAACCGGCCGGGTCAGGCTCCGCCCGCTCAGCAGCCGGAGGTCCCGGTGGCGGTTCCGCCGACCGGCCCGACGCAGCTGTCGGCGGCGAAAGCTGCTGCGCTGCAGGATGTCAATGCGGCACTGGATGCGTTGAAGGGCGCCCAGGAGAGTGGCGATTTCGCGCAATACGGCGAAGCGCTGCAACGCCTCGACGACGCTGTGACCAAGTACCAGTCCACCGGCTAGTCCCCGACGCCGGTGCGCTATCGGTTGCTCGGGCCGCTGCAGGTGGTCCACGGGGAGGTACTCGTCGACATCGGGCCACGCAAGCAGCGAGCGGTGCTGGCCGTTCTGCTGCTGGCGCAGGGCCGGGTGGTGTCGACGGATCGGCTGATCGATGCGGTGTGGGGCGATGACGTCCCCGCCAGTGCGACAGCGAGCCTGCAGGTGTACATCTCGAACCTGCGTCGCGCGCTGCGCGGCGAGTCGCAGATGGCTTCGCCGATCGTGCGTCAGCCGCCGGGATATTACCTCGATGTCGCGAACGACGATGTGGATGTCTCGGTGTTCGCGGCGAGCTGCGCTCGTGCGGCCGCGGCCATCGAGGGTGAGCGGTGGGAGGAGGCGCTCCGCGAGGCCGACGCGGCGCTGAGCCTGGTGCGGGGCGACCTGCTCGAGGATATGGGGGACGTCGACTGGGTGCGTGAGGATGCCGCGCGGGTGGTCGAGATGCGCACGGAATGTCTTGCGAACAAGGTGGTTTCGCTGCTGGCACTGGGGAAGTCGGCGGCCGCGCTGACCGAGGCGTCCCGGTTGCGTGAACTCGAACCGCTGGCGGACAGGGGCTGCCGGCTGCACATGCTGGCGCTCTACCGGGCGGGGCGGGCTGCTGATGCGTTGGACGCTTACACGCGTCATGCGCGGTCGCTGGACGACGAGCTTGGGCTCGAACCGGGGGCCGAGCTGCGCGCTCTGCAGACCGCTGTGCTTCGGCAGGCCCCCGAGCTCGCCGGATGGCCGCGTTCTCCGGAGTGGACGGGCGCGGGTGCGGTCCCGCAGCCTGACGCGGTGCCGCCACCGGCAAGAGCCGCGGAGGCCACTACGCAACGCGCCCCGCTCGTGGGACGCGACCGTGAATTGGCCGGGGCTGCCGAGATTCTCGCGCGGGTGACGGCCGGCGCGGCGCGCTGGCTGGTCCTGTCCGGACCGCCGGGCATCGGTAAGACCAGGCTGGCCGAGGAGATCACCGGCCTCGTTGCCGAGAGTGACGGTGACGTGGTGTGGGTCAACTGCCCCGATGAGCGCAGCACGCCACCGTGGTGGCCCATGCGCCACCTCGTCAGGGCGCTCGGCGCTGACGCTGACGAGGTACTTGAAGTGCCGCCGCATGCTGATCCCGACACCGCCAGATTTCTTGTCTACGAACGTATTCAGACACTCCTCGAATCGGCGCCGCGCTTGCTGGCCGTTGTCGTCGATGACGTCCAGTGGTCTGACACCGCGTCCGCGAGTTGTCTGTCCTACATCTGCAGCTCGTTGCGCGACCATCCCGTCCTGGTGATCGTCACCGTCCGCGATGGTGAACACTCGCCGGAAGTCGCGCGGCTGCTCAGCACTGTTGCTCGCGGTGAACAGAACCGGCACATCGAGGTGCCCGCACTGTCGTCGGCCGATGTCGCCGTCCTTGCGAACGAGGTGGCCGAGGAAGCCGTCACCGTTGCCGAGGCCGCCGAGCTGGCCGCCCGCACCCGCGGAAACCCGTTCTTCGTGTCCGAGTATGCCCGGCTGCCGCGAGAAGAGCGGATGGGCAATGACATTCCGCATGCCGTGCGCTCGGTCCTCGATCGCCGGCTTGCCGCGCTGGACCCGGCGGTGGTGCAGGTGCTGCGGGTGGCCGCGGTGATCGGGGATGAGATCGATGTGGGTGCCGTCCCGGTGCTGGCCGCTGCCACCAGGCTGGACCTGGACACCCTCGCCGACTATCTCGATGAAGCAGCCGATGAGCGCATCATCGTCGCGGCGCACGCGGGCGGCGGCTATGAGTTCGCCCACGGGCTGCTCCGGCAGCAACTGCTGGCAAGCATGCCCGCGTTGCGGCGTCAGCGGATTCACGCCAAGGTCGCCCAGGTTCTGGCCGACAGCACGGCGCAGGATGCGCCGACGCGCCGGGCGCAGCATCTCGTCGCCGCCCAGCCGCTCGTCGAACCGGCACAGGTCGTGCGGGCGTGCCGTCTTGCGGCCGAACAGGCGACGGCGCAGTGGAGTTCGGACATCGCCGCACGGTGGTGGCAGGCCGCGCTGGACGCCTATGACAGCCAGCCCGCATCGATACGTGACGACGGGGAACGCGATGCGCTGACAGTGGAGCTTCTCGAGGCCCACTCCCGCGCGGGCCGTGGCCAATTGGTGCTCGACAGCGTGCATCGCTACCTCGGTGAGGCGTTGCGCGGCCGGCGGGTCGCGTCTGCCGGGCGAGTGGCCAGCGCGCTGCTGCGGGCCAGCGGCGGATGGCCCTGGCTGGCGCCGGGTCACGATCCCGGTGAGCTGCTGGGCCTTCTTGAACGGGCTGCCGTGCTCTCGGAGGCCGAGCCGGCGTCGGCGGCGCGGGTGCTGCCCGCGCTGGCGGTGGGCCACTGTTACCACCCCGATCCGACCCTTGCGCGCGGCTTGTTGGACCGGGCCGAGCAGCTCGCGGAGGGTACGGGGGATCCCGACGTCATCGCCGACGTCCTGATCGGCCGGCTTATCACGTTCTCCGGTGTGGCCACGCTGAGCGCGGAGACCATGTCCTGGGTGGATCGTCTGAAATCACTGCACCACAACAGGTCTCGTGAGGACGCGGTGATCGCGCACTCGGTGGCGACGATGGCGGCGATGAACCTCGGCGATGTCGACGGGGCACGCAGACACGTGCAGGCCGGAATCGCGGGCAGTGAAGAGCTCCAGTTGCCGGTCTTGCGCGCGCAGTTGCGGTGGATGGAGGCAGTGCTCGCGGTCTGGATCGGTGATTTCGCCGAGGCCGATCGTCACCACGCTATCGCCGCACACGTCCACGAACAGACCGAACTCTACGAGGCCGGTAGTGGCTTGCTGGCCACCGCGACGCTGCTGCGTGAGAGGGGTGGCCCGGTCGATCCGAGCTGGAACAGCCTGCGCGCCAACGAGGAGACCGGCGGAATGGGCATGGTCGGTGTGGTGCGGACCGCGGTGCTCACCTTGTTGGAGGGGCCGGAAGCGCGGGCCGAGGCACTTGCCGCTGTGCGTCGGTGGGCGGATAGCGGCGACCGCGCCCACATCTGGACGACGCTGGGCCATGAAACGCTGCTGGCCCACCTCGCCGCCGACCATGACCTGCCGGAGTTCGTCGGCCGTCTGCTTGAGGTCCTGGAGCCGTTTCGTGACCGGATCGCTGTGATCGGTCAGGTCGGGTTGGCCGGGCCCGTCGCGTTGGCGATGGCGCGGCTGCATGCGTTGCGCGGCGATCGGACCCGTGCGCTGGAGGACCTCGCTGTGGCCCGCACCGTCGCCGAGCGCACCGCAGGGGTCCCGGCGCTTCTGCGGTGCCGACTGCTCGAGCTGGAGCTGGCCGAACCGACCGTCGAGCGCGCTGCTGCCGCGTCGGCGTTGGCGTCAGAAGCGGCCGGCGTCGGCATGGCTGCGGTCGCTGCCGCCGCGCGCAGCTTGGCCTAGCCCGGCGGGTACCACGCACCGCGAGCGCGGGGGTCTGCCCGCCGACACGCCGCCGATCGCCGGCATTCTGCGCACGCTCGCCACGTCCGAGCGCCTGTATCGACCATTGCCCCCAGCCCATCGCAGGAGGACGATCGAAAGGTCCGGCGGCGCCGCTGGGACGCTGCCGCGTTCGACGGAGGCAGATATGTATGCGCGCAGCTCAACCATTCACGCACGGTCCTCGGCGATAAACGCCGGGATCGCCTACATCCACGACACGGTCTGGCCCGCGCTGACGGGTCTGGACGGCTACATCGGCCTGTCCCTGCTGGTCGACCGGCTGAGCGGGCGGTGCATCGCGACCACCGCATGGGATTCCGAGGAAGCGATGATCGCCAGCCGGCCCGCCACCAGCGGATATCGCGACCGGGCGGCGGAGATTCTCGGCGGTCGCCCCACGGTCGACGAGTGGGAGATCGCCGCGTTGCACCGCGATCACCGCTCGATACCCGGCGCGTGCGTGCGAGTGACCTGGGCCCGGGTCGACGCCAACGAGGCCGACCGCGCGATCGACGGCTTCCGGCTGGCCACCATCCCGGCGTTGGAAGAACTTCCGGGGTTCTGCAGTGCGAGCCTGTTGGCTGATCGCGATTCGGGCTTCGGCGTGGTGTCGGTGACCTTTGACGACGCCGACGCCATGCGGAGGAGCCGCGGCGCCCTCGACGAGATGGAGGCAGCTTCGATGCGCGATGGCGTTCAGGTGCTCGACAAGTGCGACTTCGACCTGGTGTTGGCGCATCTGCGGGTGCCCGAACTGGTGTAACGCATCCGTCGTCGTTTGCCGCGCGTCGTCCGTGACGGCGCGGTAGCGTCCGCTTGGATTTTTCTTGGTTCGTCTGCTTAAGACGCGGCCAAGCCCGGTCGGCGATGCTTCACGCCGACACGAGGCATCCGAGAAAGGACTCCCATGACGATGACGGCTGATCTGCGGCGCGACGAGGTGCTGCGCACACTGCGCGACCAGGTCGCAACGCATGTGGCGCTGCCCGGTGAACCCGGCTACGAGCGCTGCGTGCCGTGGAACGTTGCGGCGCCGGTGAACCCCGCGGCGGTGGTGCTGGCGACCTCCCCCGAGGACGTGGCCGGCACGGTCAGGTTCGCTGCCGGGCACGGCTTCACCGTCACGGTGCAGGCCACCGGACACGGAGCTGTCGGTGTCGGCCCGGACACGATCCTGGTCCAGACCTCGGCGATGAAGCATGTCGAGGTGGATCCGCTGAACCGCACGGCGCGGGTGGGTGCGGGAGCCCGCTGGCAGGACGTCATCGACGTCGCTGCACCGCATGGCCTTGCGCCGCTGTGCGGTTCGGCGCCCAACGTCGGCGTGGTGGGATTTCTGACCGGCGGCGGGATCGGGCCCCTGGTACGCACGTTCGGCCTCTCGTCGGATCACGTGCGGTCGTTCGACGTGGTGACGGGCGAGGGTCGCCTGCTGCGCGCGGCACCAGACGAGAACGCCGACCTGTTCTGGGGCCTACGCGGAGGCAAGGCGACGCTGGGCATTGTCACCTCGGTCGAGATCGATCTGCCGCCGGTCACCGAGTTCTACGGTGGCGCCGTATATTTCGACGGCAAGGACGCGGCGACGGTGCTGCACGCGTGGCGCGAATGGTGTGCTGACCTACCCGAGACGGTGAACACGTCGATCGCGATCCAGCAGCTGCCGCCGCTGCCGGGGGTGCCCGAGCCGCTGGCGGGCCGGATGACGGTGTCGGTGCGGTACACGGCGCTCGGTGATCTGGCGGAAGCCGAGCGGTTTCTTGCTCCGATCCGAAACACTGCCGCGCCCTTGCTGGATGCGGCCGGCGTGCTGCCGTACGCGGCCATCGGTGCGGTGCATGCCGATCCGCTGGACCCGATGCCGGTGAACGAAGACCAGGCGCTGATGTCCGAGTTACCCGTCGAGGCCGTCGATGCGATCCTCGCGGTCGCGGGACCCGAGTCGCAGTCGCCGCAAGTGATCGTCGAACTGCGGATGCTCGGGGGAGCGATGGCGCGCGAACCGCAGCACCGCAGCGCGTTCTGCCATCGGGATGCGGCGTTTGCGCTCACTGTGATCGGAGTACCGGCACCCGAGATCGCCACCGCGGTGGTCGAGCACGCGAGGGCGGTGACGCAGGCCGTGGGGCGGTGGTCGACGGGCGGTCAGATGCCGAACTTCGCACCCTCCTACGACCCGGAACGCCCGTCACGGGTCTACAGCGAGGACACGCTGCACTGGCTCGCCGCACTGGCCGATCGTTACGACCCTGCCCGGGTGCTGGCCACGGGGCAGGTCATCCGGACAGCGGTGTGACCGTCGGTACAGGGCCGCGGTGACACTGGTTACTATTTTTCTCCCGACATCCGAAGCTGATTTGTCGAAGGGGATACGCGCATGGCCACACACGTCGAGCAGCTCGAGTTTCAGGCGGAGGCACGCCAACTGCTGGATCTGATGATCCATTCCGTCTACAGCAACAAAGACTCGTTCCTGCGAGAGCTCATCTCGAATGCCTCCGATGCGCTGGACAAGCTGCGGTTGGAGGCGTTCCGGAACAAAGAGCTCGACGTCGACATTTCCGATCTGCACATCGAGATCGACGTCGACAAGCAGGCGCGCACACTGACGGTGCGCGACAACGGCATCGGCATGTCGCGTGACGAGGTGGTGCGGCTGATCGGGACGCTGGCGAAGTCGGGAACGGCCGAGCTGCGCCAACAGCTACGGGACGCCAAGGACAATGACTCGTCCGAAGAACTCATCGGGCAGTTCGGTATCGGCTTTTATGCGAGCTTCATGGTGGCCGACCGGGTGCAGCTGCTCACCCGCAAGGCCGGTGAGAGCGAGGCGACCCGCTGGGAGTCCACGGGTGAGGGCAGCTACACCATCGAGACGGTCGATGAGACCGAAGGTGCAGTGCCACAGGGCACCTCGGTCACGCTTCACCTCAAACCCGAAGACCGCGAGGACGAACTGCACGACTACACCTCGGAGTGGAAGATCCGAGAGCTCGTCAAGCAGTATTCGGATTTCATCGCCTGGCCTGTCCGCATGGAGGTCGAGCGCCGGACGCCGGCACCCGAGGAAGGCGGGGAGGAGACGGTCACCGTCGAGACCCAGACCCTGAACTCGATGAAAGCGTTGTGGGCCAGGCCCCGCGACGAGGTCTCCGATGAGGAGTACACCGAGTTCTACAAGCACATCGCCCACGCGTGGGACCAGCCGCTGGAAATCATCGCGATGAGGGCGGAGGGCACGTTCGAGTATCAGGCGCTGCTGTTCATCCCCTCGCATGCGCCGTTCGACCTGTTCAATCAGAACGCCGCGGTCGGGGTTCAGCTCTACGTCAAGCGTGTCTTCATCATGGGTGACTGTGACCAGCTGATGCCGCCGTATCTGCGGTTCGTCAAGGGCGTTGTGGACGCACAGGACATGTCGCTCAACGTGTCTCGCGAGATTCTGCAGCAGGACCGGCAGATCCGGGCGATCCGGCGCAGGCTCACCAAGAAGGTGCTCTCGACGCTGACCGAGATGCAGAACGAGCAGCCGGAGAAGTACCACACATTCTGGACCCAGTTCGGCAGAGTCCTCAAGGAGGGGTTGCTGACCGACACCGACAACCAGGAGACGCTGCTGCGGCTGTGCTCGTTCGCCTCCACTCACAGTGAGGACGAACCGACCACGCTGGCCGACTATGTCGCCCGGATGCCGGAGGGGCAGAGCCAGATCTTCTACGCCACAGGCGAATCGCGGCAGCAACTGCTGAGCTCGCCGCACCTGGAAGCGTTCAAGGCCAAGGGCTACGAAGTGCTGCTGCTCACCGACCCGGTGGACGAAGTCTGGGTGGAGTCGATTCACGAGTTCGACGGCAAGCCGTTGCAGTCGGTCGCCAAGGGCGAGGTGGACCTCGACTCCGAGGCCGACAAGGCCGGCCAGGAAGCCGAACGGCAGGAGCGGGAGAAGGAGTTCGCCGACCTGACTGCCTGGCTGAAGGACGCCCTCAGTGAGCACGTCAAGGAGGTGCGGTTGTCGACCCGCCTGACCGATTCGCCGGCGTGCCTGATCACCGACACCTTCGGTATCACTCCGGCGTTGGCCCGCATGTACCGGGCGTCCGGTCAGCCCGTCCCGGTCGAGAAGCGGATTCTAGAGCTCAACCCGAATCACCCGCTGATCGCGGGCCTTCGACAAGCGCACACGAGCCGCGGCGCCGACGATGAGCTGACCGGTACCGCGGAATTGCTCTACGGCACCGCCCTTCTTGCCGAGGGAGGGGTGCTGGAGGATCCGGCCCGCTTCGCCGGCCTGTTGGCCGACCGGCTGACACGCACGATGGGAGACCAGTCGTAGACGGGGCGCGGTTTACAACCGGGCGAGGTGGTCTACGAGCGACGTCCTACAGCGCCGGTCACGGTGGTCTGAATACGCCTGTCAACGCCGCTGAGCAGGCGATTTGGAGGCTACGTCGCAATCCCGGTAACCTAGCGTTCACCCATCGCGGGGTGGAGCAGCTCGGTAGCTCGCTGGGCTCATAACCCAGAGGTCGCAGGTTCGAATCCTGTCCCCGCTACCAGGTAAAACGGCCCCCGGAGATCACTCCGGGGGCCGTTTTCATGCCATTTGTGAACGGATTTGTGAACCTAGCCATGCTCATCAATTTGTGACGGGTACAGGTCAGGTCCGAGAAGGAACGAGGCAGCCTGCTCGGCAGCTTCTCGGTCGTCCTTCTTCAGCACGTGTGCGTAGGTCTCCAGGAAGAACCCAACGTTGGCATGACCGATCCGGTCACTGACGACCTTGGGGCTCACACCCGCCTTCAACGCCGCTGTGGCGTACGAGTGCCGGAGATCATGGAAGGTGATGCGCACGAGCCCTGCTGCGGCCGCCAGGCGGTCGAAACGCTGCCGGATAGTGTCCGGGTGCGGTGGGCGCCCGTCTTGATAGGTGAAGACGTAGTCGCCCGGGTGATAGTCGCTCCCGAAGAATGCGCGCTCCGCGTCCTGGACCTTGCGCCACTCGCGAAGGGCGGCGACCGTCGCGCGATCGATGGAGATTGTCTGATCGGCGTTCTTGGTCTTGCCGCCAGATTCGTTCCGTACGCGTCCTCCGACAACCACGCGGTTGTCGTGCACGGTGATCTCGCCTGCGTCGAGGTCCACCGCTGCCCACTTGAGCCCGCAGACTTGGCCTCGGCGAATGCCAGTGGTCAACTCCAGCATGAAAAGTGCGGCGAACCTATCGCTGTGGATTGAGGCCAGGAACGTCTGGATCTCCTCGGTTGTCCAGACCTGCCGCCGCGTTCGAGCAAGTTTGGGAGGCTTGACGTTGCTTGCAGGGTTGTCGCTGACGTATCTCCATGCGACGGCATCGACGAGCGCGCGGTGGATCATCGCGTGAACGTTGCGGACCGTCTTCGGTGACAGCCCGGGAGAGACCTTCTTCGGAACCACGCCGGACTTGTATCGCCGAACCGCGGCACGTGCCGCATGGATCGTCGTATTGCAGTACGCGCTAACGGCTCTGGGCGACGGGCTGTTGCCTTTAGCAGTCTCATCCGACCAATACGCGTACATGACGGTATCGAGGTCCCGCTTGACTCGCCCCTCCGAGAGAAGCTTGCCGTAGAGCTTGAGTAACTGCGGTTCGTTGAGGCTTTGCAGACGCTCCCCGCCGATGCGCGGAATCACATAGATGCGCGCGTAGTCACGCCAGCTCTGCCAGGTGCTCGCATCGACCGTTGACTCGACCGCGGTGAGCCACTCTTGTAAGAACTCCGCGACTGTCCGAGTCGACGGCCTCATCACGCGGCCACGGTCGGCATCGCGCATTGCGTCACGACAGGCTTTCCACGCCTCCTTCTCGGTGCGGAAGCCGCCTTTCGAGATCGTCGGGTACTCGCCCGTCGAAGGGTCCCTCTCGGGACCACGGAAGCGGTAGGTCCATGATCGGCCCCTCTGGTACACAGAGCCTTTCATCACGCCACCAAGTCACGTAGGCCGGCAGTGACGACGTAGATACGGCCACCGAGCCGACGCACCGGCAATTCGTTCGACGCAACCAGCCTGTAGGCAGCAGCCCGGCTGATTCCTAGGAGCTGCGCCGCGTGGGGGACAGCAAGGAGCAGCGGCAGATCGCTGAATGGATTGTCTTCCAATTTGTTCACCACCCTCGGAGGAGTTTGAGCGGTCGGCGCCCCAGTTCACTCTGGACGCCGTGTGCGGTGTTCTTTCTGGTCCTGCAGTCGGACTGCTGCAATGACCCCTGATCGCCCTGTGCTACCAGGACTCTCAACATCACTGTAATTCTCGCCGCAGACAACGGTGTGCAGAATCTTTTCGCTCCGCCTCAGATGCCTCGCCGGCGACGCGGGCTTCGTGCACACCTGGGCGACACCAAGAATGTCGCGCTCACCATTCACGCCCCACCTATCCACAAGCCTCAAACCATCCACAACGTCTCACACCATCTCAAGCACCCCAAAACCCCTGTCCCCGTTACACTCACATCGCACAGCTACATCGCATCTCCATTCCCAAAACCACTAAGAAACTGCATGGCACATTTGCACAGGGGTGCGAGAATGGTTGTGGCGCAGTAAGTGCCGGCCCTCCCCGTTGATCTGATTGGCCTGTCTGATGTTGACGATCGCCAAGTTGAAGCGGTGGTCGATCAACTACTACATCGACACCGCTAAGACCGCCGAGCGCGCGAGTTCTCATCGTGCGCGGGCTGGCGGTGGGTTGGGGGAGTACTACTCCGAGCACGAGAACCGCACTCCGGTCTGGCTGACCGCCGGAGACGGCCACACCGCCGCGCGGCTGGTCGGGCTGTCCGCTGTGCAGCGCGCTGGGGGAGAGGCGGATGCGGAGATGGTGGCGCGCTGGCTTGACGAGGGGACCGCACCCAGCGGCGCACATGGGCGCACATTCGGGGTGCGCGGTGTGCACGGTTTCGATCTGACGTTTTGTGCGCCCAAGAGTGTGTCGCTGCTGCGGGCGCTGCGCGCCGACGATGTCGGCGCTAAAGCGATCACCGACGCACATTCGACCGCGCTCGCCGAGGCGATGGAGTATCTGAGCACACATGCGGGCTATACGCGGGTGCACAACCCACGCACAGGAGAGAAGGACCTTGTGCGGTTGCCGGGGTTGGTGGCGGTGGCGTATCAGCATGAGACGTCGCGGTGTGGAGACCCGCACCTGCATACCCATGTGATCGTGCCGAACCGGCAGGCGCGAGCCGACGGAGCCCTGGTGTCGATCGATGGGACGTCGCTATATCACGAAGCCAAAGCGGCCGGGGTGGTTTATCAGGCCACACTCCGACGTGAACTGCACCGCTCCCTGGGCTTTGAGTGGGAACCGGTGGATACCTCAGCCGGGATGGCCGAGATCGCCGGGATCGGCCGCGAGAGCACCACTGCGTGGTCCCGTCGGTCCACCGCGCTGCGGGAATGGGCAGCCGGGAACCTGAAGATCATCGACGGGCAGGTGTCTGCGGCGCAGCTGGCGACCGCACAGAAAGCGACGCGACCGAACAAGCCCGAGGAGCTTGCCTGGAGCGAGTTACTCGAAGATTGGCGCGCTGATGTACGTGGTCTGCACCTGAACCGCGCAGCGCACAGTGCGGCGCGTGCGGCGCGCACCGCGGGTGCGCGCACCCCGTTCGACCGCGCACGCCTGGCAGATGCGGCCGAGAAGGTCGAGAAGGCGGCGTTCACCCGCGCCGATCTCGTCGAGATCGTCGGCGCGCAACTGCCGGTGGACACCGCACATTCACCGCGCGCCCTCGTCGGGATCGATCACTTGCTGACCCAGCCGCGCTCGCCGACCACTACCGGCAAGATCGAGCGGTTCCACCGCAGCCGACGTTGTTCGGTCGCTAGCTGACGCAAGCGGTCTGGGTCCGCTCGCACGTATGGGGCCGTGACGGCGGCGGGGACGTCGGTTGCGCTGTCGCCGTGGGCGGGATGGTGCGCCAGCTCCACTGCGCCGTCCGGCAGCTCGTCGCCATGCTCGACTGGCATTCGATGCCATGCGTTCCCTCATGAAACCTTTAAAAATTATCTATCGTGTAAATATGTTCCTCCTGACCTGCGTGTTCATCGGCCGTTAAACCAGTTCAGAGCCGTATTTTAACCAAAGTCGAGCGGTCGGAATGGCCGAGAGGCTAGCCTCCTGCAGGAGTGGTGTTAGATTTGCTGCATCGAAGCGACCCTGAGCTTGAGGCGCCGAAGGCTGGCACTTGTACAGGAAAGGAATCCAGTGAGGAACATGAGGACAATCGGTCGGGTTGGAGCGCTAGCTGCGGTATTCGGCGTCGGGATGGTCATTCCACTAGGCGGTGCGGCGGCGGCCCCGACACCTCCCACGCCGGGCCACGTCTCGATCATGCGTGACGGGGCCGTGATCGTTCAGGAAGGCTCGGCCAAAGCAACGGCAACAACCCTTTTCGGCGGTGGAGTCGAAGCAAAGGCCGTGGGCCTTAACGCACGGGCGGAAGCGTACGGCCCCGGGACCAGGGTCATCGTGACGGGTGATGGCAGTTCCGGCATGGCGGGACCGTTCCGTGACGACTATAAGACTAACGGCAACATTTACATCCAGGTTACCGGCAAAGACTCTCACGCTTTGCTGCACAGCCCCAACCAAACCGGCGTCGTGGGCAACAACGCCGAAGTTACTGGTGATGGTAGCCGAATTGACTTTGCAGGTGGCAATAACACTTTCAAGATCGTGGGTGCCAAGAGCCGCATTGATGCGGGAACCTCGTGGTATGGAAGAAGGGGCGGAATCTTCGGCGATAATTTGCATTTAGAAGTATGGAAAGACAATAAGAAAGAATGCAAGGGCGATCAGGCGAAGTGTGCATCTTTTCTGGCCGGCGGTAATCCTACGCTGGTGGCGCGGACAGCGGTGTTCGCTGGTGGACCGCTGTTTGGCCTCTTCGGTGATGGTGTGGATGCGGCCGCGGATTGTGTGGGGGCGGCCTGCAATGGTGGTGCGGGAGGCTTGATTTGGGGCAACGGCGGTAAGGGTGCCAACGGTGGTGTTGGGGGTGCGGCCGGCTTGTTCGGTAACGGCGGCCAGGGCGGGAATGCCTCTGCGACCGCGGCTGCCGGCGCCGGTGGGCGCGGCGGGGCGCTGATGGGCAACGGCGGCACCGGCGGGGCCGCCAACGGCGAGTTCACTGTGGGTGGCCGGGGCGGAGACGCCGGTGTGTGGGGCACGGGCGGCGCTGGCGGAGCGTCAGCGGTGGATAACGGCTCCGGCGGCGCTGGCGGTCGGGGTGGACAGTGGGGTGGTGACGGTGGCCGCGGCGGAGATGCCACCGGCGACAACTCGGTTGGCGGCAACGGTGGTGACGCGGACGTATACGGCAACGGCGGCGCAGGTGGCAACGGCGGCTCGGCCATCGCGGACGCCGCGTTCGGAGGTAATGGCGGCAAAGGCGGGACCCTGCGCGGCAACGGCGGTGCTGGCGGTGCGGCGCTCGCTACCGACACCGCGATGGGCGGCCACGGCGGCAACGCCCGCGGTGACGGCGACGGCGGTAACGGTGGGGCTGGCAGCGCTCCGGGCGGTGACACCGGCAGCGGTGTAGGAGTCGGCGGGAATGGTGGTCACGCCGGCCAACGTGGTGACGGCGGTGACGGCGGTGCAGGCACTGGCCCCTACGCCGGGGCCGGCGGCAACGGCGGCGACGGCGGATCAAAGTCCGGTAACGGTGGTGCTGGTGGAGCCGGTAACTCCAGCGCTGTCGACGGTGTCGGCGACGGCGGTGACGGCGGCCACGCCGGAGCCAAGGGAAATGGCGGCAAAGGCGGCAACGGCACCGGTGGCATCGTCGGCAAGGGCGGACCCGGAGGGACCGGGGGCACCCAAACCGGCGACGGTGGCGATGGCGGGTTCGGCAACACCCACGGCGGCAAGGGCGGCGACGCGCCCCGACGAGGCGACGGCGGCAACGGCGGTGACACCAGCAGCACCGGCAACCCCGGCACCGGAGGCAGCGGCGGATCCCAATCCGGCCAAGACGGCAACAACGGGCATAGGAGCGACACCTAGACGAGCGTCTGTTGGGTCTCGAATGATCGCGATCCCAGCAAACTAGAACCACATGGTCCGCCGCATATGGCCGTCGAGACAAGTTGTACAACTAGTTGCACACCCGGGAGCCGGAGAAAGGCAGACTGGCCCAGTGAAATTCGCGCGAGAAACGTTGTGCGACGATAAAAATGGGCCCATGCGCGCCTAGGGGTCAAGTGGTCGCGGACATCCTGCTAGGAGCGGAAGTGGAAAATTGCGGCTACATCCAGCGGTGCGCTTTCTGCTGTCATTCAGTGAATGTTGTGTTTAGCGGACATGAGAGAAAGGGCAGTAATAGAATCGCGTCGCCAGTCATCGATTATTAAGCGCTAGTGAACTAGATTTGGCCAGAATCTGCCGGTTTCGTTGAGGGCCCGAAGAGTTCGAAATGCCCTGTAATACCGGGAATTATCTGGCTTTGACAGCGCACGTCGCGAGCCGTCAATGTCCAATCCGTTATTGTGGTTCGAGCTCCGCCCGCCCGTTGCGGAACGCTCTGTCCAGTGGTCGAAGCCTGTGCTCGTCCCGTTTGTCCGTTAACCCGGGCCAAGGATGAAGATCGGATCGAGGTAGGACGCGACCAATTCGGCCTGGTCGTCGAGATTCTCCTCGCAAACGGATTCGAGGTGCTCCTTGCGGCGCCACGCTGCCCATTTCGCTTGTCCGACTTCGCCATATCCAACAAGGTGCGGTGCGACGGGCCCGAGGACGACCCCACGGTGGTGCGTGACAGCCCGCGCCGATCGGCGAGGATCGTGACCCCTTTTTCGGCGATCGTGGTCTCGGACGCATAACCCAGGAGCGCGATTGGATTGCCGAGGATCCGGTCGATAGTCAGCTGTCGGGGTTGGGGGCACGATCGGCTCGCCGGCGGGGAGCAACTCGTTCTCGATGCCCTTGCGTGAAAGCTCGACGATATCGACGTAGTCACGCCACCCGGTGCTGGTGATACCGCGTTCGGTCGAATATTGCTTCCCGGCCGCCGGGACGAAGGAGCTGGCCAAAACATCAGTCGCACGAGAACTTTCTGTAACGGCCCGTCGCAGACCGTCCATGTGCCTGTAAGTGACGTCTATGTGTTAAATAGTTAAGATGAATATTGCACGACTTGATGGTCGGAGTGCTGCGCGGCCGGCTGGACAGCCGATGACCAACTCCACAGCATCCGACGATTACGACATTCATCTTCCCGACGGGGTGGAGACACGTTTTGGCATCCGTATGTTGTCGTATGACGAGCATGCATCCGAAGTGGTCATGACCATGCCGATGGCCGCCACCGAGTTGAACGAAGGGTCTGCTGCACGATCAGGTGACAGTTTCGGTCACGCGGCCTGACTGGCCGGTGTGGTCATGATTGCTTCGAATTCAATCGGGGTCAATCGCCCGAGACCGGACTGTCGGCGGCGCCGATGGTAGGTGCGTTCGATCCAGGTGACGATCGCGATCCGCAGCTCTTCTCGGGTGCGCCAGCGGCGGCGATCGAGCACGTTCTTTTGGAGCAGGGCGAAGAAGCTCTCCATGGCCGCATTGTCGCCGGCCGCGCCGACGCGGCCCATCGATCCCACCATCTCGTAACGGCCGAGTGCGC
>NZ_LWCS01000034.1 GCF_001650495.1 Mycolicibacterium iranicum
CCCCCACCCCGTTCGGAAACGGCCCCTTCGAGGGGCGAGGCTTCGGCTTCGGCCCTGAGGACCGCCGGACGCTTCACGAGCAGCGCAGGCACGCCCGTCGCGAGTTCCGCGACCACGTTCGCGAACACCGCGGTGACGCCGGCTTCGGACCGGGCTTCGGCCCCGGGTTCGGCTTCGGTCCCGGAAAGTTCGGTCCCGGTTTCGGATTCGGCCCCGGCGGCCGGGGCGGCCGACGCGGTGGACCCCGGGGCGGCGGACGCGGCAGACGCGGCGACGTGCGCGCTGCGATCCTCAAGCTGCTGACGGATCGCCCCATGCACGGCTACGAGATGATCCAGGAGATCGACGAGCGCAGCCAACAGCTCTGGAAGCCCAGTCCCGGCTCGGTCTACCCCACGCTGCAACTGCTCGTCGACGAAGGCCTCCTCGTCTCCACCGAGGCCGAGGGCAGCAAAAAGCTCTTCGAGCTCACCGAGGAAGGGCGCGCCGCAGCCGAGAAGATCGAGACGGCACCGTGGGACGAGATCACGTCCGACGCCGATCCCGGCGCTCTCGGTCTGCGCAATGCCGTCGGCCAGCTCGCCGGCGCCGTAATTCAGGCGTCGCACGCGGCAACCGAAGAGCAGCAGCAGCGCATCGTCGACATCGTCAACAACGCGCGCCGCGAGATCTATCAGGTCTTATCAGAGGACTGACGCTCTCCCCTTCGGGACGGTTTCTTTCGGCCACACCGGAAGAAACCGCCCCGAACGCGTGTAAGTAGGAAGCATGGACAGCTACTCCCTCGGCTCACACACGGTCGGACGCGTCGGCTTCGGCGCCATGCAACTCCCGGGTCCGGGCGTCTTCGGGCCGCCCCGCGATCACGACCAGGCGATTGCCGTGCTCAAGCGCGTCATCGAGCTCGGCATCGACCACATCGACACCGCGCAGTTCTACGGACCGAACGTCGCCAACGAATTGATCCGCGAGGCGCTGCACCCCTACCCCGCCGACCTCACCCTGGTCAGCAAGGTCGGCGGCAGGCGCGACGACCAAGGCAACTGGCTCGGTGCACAACAGCCCGACGAGCTGCGCCGCGGCATCGAGGAGAACCTGCAGACTCTCGGCATCGACAAGCTGGCCGCCGTCAACCTGCGTGTATTCGGGGGCAACGACGACCCCAGTGCACCGGCCGAGGTCGACCGGGAGTTGTTCGACGCGCAGCTGACGGCGATGATCGCCGCCCGTGACGAGGGGCTTATCGACGGTATCGGGCTGAGCAGCATCAGTATCGATCATCTACGAATTGCGTTGGAGCGCACCGAGATCGTCTGCGTGCAGAACGCCTACAACCTCGTCGACCGCACCTCCCAGCCCGTGCTGGACCTGTGCACAGAACGCGACATCGCGTTCGTCCCGTTCTTCCCGCTCGGCTCGGGGTTCTCTCCCGACAATCCTGTCCTCAACCACCCCGCGGTTCTTCGCGAGGCGGAGAAGCTCGGCCGCACTCCGGCGCAGATCGCGCTGGCCTGGACACTGTCGGTCGCGCCGAATGTGCTGTTGATCCCGGGCACCTCCTCGGTGGGGCATCTGGAGGAGAACACCGCGGTCCGCGACATCGAGCTCGACGAGGAGACCAAGCGGCAGCTCGACGCCGCCGCCTAACCGTGAAGTGGGTGCCGTTCGTCAGGCAGGGGTGGACGGACGGCACCGAAGTCGCGCGATTATCAGTTTCGCCGCCGTCGCCAATAAAATCACCGTCACCATGAGCAATTCCACCGCCGTCTCCACCGAGGCGCGCCGCCGCAGAACGTTCGCCGTCATCAGCCACCCCGATGCCGGCAAGTCCACGCTGACCGAGGCGCTGGTTCTGCATGCCAAGGCGATCACCGAGGCGGGCGCCATCCACGGCAAGTCGGGTAGGCGCTCCACGGTGTCCGACTGGATGGAGATGGAAAAGGCCCGCGGCATCTCCATCACGTCGACGGCGCTGCAGTTCCCGTACACGACGAACGCCGGCGACATCTGCATCATCAACCTGTTGGACACCCCGGGTCACGCGGACTTCTCCGAGGACACCTACCGGGTGCTGACCGCCGTCGACTCGGCGGTGATGCTCATCGACGCCGCGAAGGGCCTCGAGCCGCAGACGCTGAAGCTCTTCCAGGTCTGCCGGCATCGCCGGATCCCGATCATCACCGTCATCAACAAGTGGGACCGTCCCGGCCGCCACGCGCTGGAATTGATGGACGAGATTCAGGCGGAGATCGGTCTGCGGCCCACACCTCTGACCTGGCCGGTGGGCATCGCCGGTGATTTCAAGGGTGTGCTCGATCGTCGCACCGGCAAGTTCATCCGCTTCACCCGCACCGCGGGCGGCGCCACCGCGGCCCCCGAAGAACACATCGACCCGGCCCGCGCCCACGACGTCGCCGGCGACGACTGGGACACCGCGGTCGAGGAGTCCGAACTGCTGGAGGCCGACGGCGCCGACTTCGACCCCGAGACGTTCCTCGACTGCACCTCGACGCCGGTGCTGTTCACCTCCGCCGCACTCAATTTCGGGGTGAACCAGCTTCTCGACGTTCTGGCGCAACTCGCGCCGCCGCCGGCCGGGCAACGTGACGTCGACGGAAACCTCCGCGAGGCAGACGCCCCGTTCAGTGCGTTCGTGTTCAAGGTGCAGGCGGGCATGGACTCGGCGCACCGCGATCGCATCGCCTACGCGCGGGTGTATTCAGGCACCTTCGAGCGCGGCGATGTCCTCACCCACGCCTCGACCGGAAAACCTTTCGTCACCAAGTACGCGCAGTCGGTCTTCGGCCGCGAGCGTTCGACCCTGGACACGGCGTGGCCGGGTGACGTCATCGGCCTGGCCAATGCCGCGGCGCTGCGGCCGGGTGACACTCTCTATCAAGATGTGGCGGTGAAGTACCCTCCGATTCCGAGCTTTTCGCCGGAGCACTTCTCTGTTGCGCGGGGCAGCGACCCGAGCAAGCACAAGCAGTTCCGTAAAGGCATCGAGCAGCTCGACCAAGAGGGTGTGGTCCAGGTACTCAAGTCGGACCGCCGCGGCGACCAGGCTCCGGTCCTCGCCGCCGTCGGGCCGATGCAGTTCGAGGTGGCCGGTCACCGGATGGCGGCCGAGTTCAGCGCGCCGATCTCGCTGGAGCCGCTGCCCTACACGGTGGCCCGCATCTGCGACCCCGAGGACGCCGAGCTGCTGGCGAAGCTGGCGTCGGTGGAGGTCTTCACCAGAACCGACGGCGTCATGCTCGCGGTGTTCTCGACGAAGTGGCGACTGGAGAACGTGATACGGGAAAATCCGGACGTGAAGTTGCGGTCGCTGGTGGCGGCGGGCAGCAACTAGTCGGCGCCGACGGGGCGGGTCGAGCTCCAACTGAGCAGCAGGTTCAGCGCATCCCGCGACGGGGAACCGGCTTCGGTGGTGTAGACGAACAGTGTCTGGTCGGCGTCGCCGGGCATCGTGAACGTCTCGAAGTCGACGGCAAGCTCGCCGACGACAGGGTGCCGTAGCCGTTTCGTGCCGTGGGTGCGCTGGAACACCCTGTGCTCCGACCACCACGTCCTGAATTCTCCGCTGACGCTGGACAACTCGTCGACCAGCGCGATCGACGCGGGATCATCCGGGTCGTTTCCGACGTCCAGGCGCAGGTTCTCGACCGCCGATCGTGCCTGGATCTCCCAGTCCACGAACAGGTCTCGCGCCTGCGGGGAGGTGAACATCCACCGCGCATAGTTGCGTTCCCGCGGCGGCATCGCGTCGAAGTCGGCGAACAGGACACGCGCGGCCCGGTTGCTGGCCAACACATCGGTGTGGCGGCCGAGGATGGTCGCCGGCTGGTTGTCCAGCGAGTCCAGCAGCTGATACAGCCCGGGCCGCACCCGCTGCACCGGGCGAGACACCGTGCGGCGGTTCGACGGAGCGCCGACGAGGTGGCCCAGGTGGGTGCGCCCGGTCTCGTCGAGATCCAGCGCCCGCGCGATCGCATCCAGCACCGCGATCGACGGTGTGATCCGGCGGCCCTGCTCCAACCGGGTGTAGTAGTCGGTCGACACACCGGCGAGCAGCGCCACTTCTTCACGCCGCAGGCCGGCAACGCGCCTGACCCGCCCGTCGGCCGGCAGGCCGGCGCGCGCCGGATCGACTGCGGCGCGAGCGCGTTTCAGGAAGTCTGCGAGTTCACGGTTGGTATCCGGCACATCCGTCATGATCGCAGAGTCGCGCGGGTCAGGAAGGGCCTCAAGGTAGGACGGCCCGTCCTAGGTTGCCGCGACCCAGCCCGCACGAGGCCTGTTATGACACCCCACACCGCTTCCGGGACTTCCAGACTAGACGCATGCCGTCCTCAAAGGAGTTCGGCACCAGAACAATTCAAGGAGACACCATGACCTATCCGACCGACCGCCCGGCCACCTGGTTCGTGACCGGCGCCTCGCGTGGCCTCGGGCTCGAACTCGTGCGCGCATTGCTGCAACGCGGCGACAACGTCGCAGCCACCACCCGGTCGACCGAGCGCCTGCTCGGCGCACTGGCCGGCGTCGACACCGGCCGACTGCTGCCTCTGGAAGTTGACCTCGCCGACCCCACCGCGGTCGAGGACGCCGTCTCCGGCACCGTGCAGAAGTTCGGGCAACTCGACGTCGTGGTCAACAATGCCGGCTACGGCATGATTGCAGCGGTCGAGGAGACCACCGACGCCGAGGCGCGGGCGATGTTCGACGTGCAGGTGTTCGGAGCGTGGAATGTGTTGCGCGCCAGCATCGCTCATCTGCGCACCGCCCGAAGCGGGCACATCATGAACGTGTCGTCGATCCTCGGCTTGACCGCGTTCCCCGGCTGGGCACTCTACAGCGCGGGCAAGTTCGCGCTGAACGGTCTCAGCGAGGCGCTCGCCGCCGAGCTGGCCGACTTCGGCATCAAGGTCACCATCGTCGAGCCGGGCTACTTCCGCACCGACTTCCTGACCACCGATTCGCTGGCGCTGCCGTCCGCCGCCGGCGACGCCTATCCCGCGATCCGCGAGATGACCGAGCAGCATCTGCAGATGCAGGGCACCCAGCTCGGTGACCCGGTCAAAGGCGCGGCGGCGATCATCGAGATCGCGGTGTCGGGCGATGGGCCGCTGCACCAGCTGCTCGGGTCAGACGCGGTGTCATTGGCCCAGGACCAGATCGATGCGCTGACCGCCGCCGTGAAAGCCGGCTCGGAGCTGGCGATGACCACCGACCACCGGTAAGCGTCAGTCGACGTCGACCCAGTCCAAGGTGCGCTCGACGGCTTTACGCCACCCGGCGTAGCCGTCGGCGCGCTGCCGGTCGTCCCAGTTCGCGGTCCACCGCTTGTCTTCCTGCCAGTTCGCGCGCAGATCGTCGGTGCCGTCCCAGAACCCGACGGCCAGCCCGGCGGCGTAGGCGGCGCCCAGCGCTGTGGTTTCGGAGACCACGGGCTTGACGACGTCGACGCCGAGCACATCGGCCTGGATCTGCATACACAGGTCGTTGGCGGTGATGCCGCCGTCGACCTTCAGAACCTCAAGGTGCACATCGGAATCGGCTTCCATGGCGTCGACGACATCGCGGCTCTGGTAGCAGATCGCCTCCAACGTGGCCCGGGCGACATGGGCATTGGTGTTGAAGCGGGACAACCCGACGATCGCGCCGCGGGCATCGGATCGCCAGTACGGGGCAAACAGGCCCGAGAACGCGGGCACGAAGTAGACGCCGCCGTTGTCCTCGACCTGACGGGCCAGCGCCTCGCTCTGGGATGCGCCGCTGATGATGCCGAGCTGATCGCGCAGCCATTGCACCGCCGACCCGGTCACGGCGATCGAACCTTCAAGGGCGTAAACAGGTTTGGCGTCGTTGAACTGGTAGCAGACGGTGGTCAGCAAGCCGTTCTGCGAGCGCACGATGTCTTCACCGGTGTTCAGCAGGAGGAAATTGCCTGTGCCATAGGTGTTCTTGGCCTCTCCGGCGTCGAGGCAGACCTGCCCGACCATTGCGGCCTGCTGATCGCCGAGGATTCCGGTGATCGGCAACTCACCGTCGATCACCGACGTCACCCCGAACGGTTCGGTGGTCGATGACGGCCGGATCTCGGGAAGCATCTGGCGCGGAATACCGAAGAAGCCCAGCAGCTCGTCGTCCCAGTCCAGGGTTTCCAGGTTCATCAGCATGGTCCGGCTGGCGTTGGTGACGTCGGTGGCGTGCACCCCGCCGTGGTGGCCGCCGGTCAGGTTCCACAGCACCCACGTGTCGGTCGTGCCGAAGATGGCGTCGCCCTTCTCGGCGTCGGCGCGCAATCCGTCCACGTTGTCCAGCAGCCATTGCAGCTTGCCGCCGGAGAAGTAGGTGGCCGGAGGCAAGCCCGCCTTCTGCCGTATGACGTCGCCGCGGCCGTCTCGATCCAACGCCGAGGCAATCCGATCCGTGCGGGTGTCCTGCCAGACGATCGCGTTGTAGTACGGCCTTCCGGTGCGACGGTTCCAGACCAGCGACGTCTCCCGCTGGTTGGTGATGCCGAGCGCCGCGAGATCACCGGTCGAGAGGTTGGTTCTGTTCATCGCCGACGCCAGCACCGATGCGGTGCGCTCCCAGATCTCGACAGGATTGTGCTCGACCCAGCCCGCTTTCGGCAGGATCTGTTCGTGTTCGAGTTGGTGACGCCCTACTTCGGCACCGTTGTGGTCGAAGATCATGCACCGTGTGCTGGTGGTGCCCTGGTCGATTGCAGCGACGAAGTCGGCCATTCGTCCATGATGGACCACGCGGCTGCGCTGATCTGCCGAACGCCTCGTCGGTTCGTCGGGCCACGCTAAAGTTCGTAGAGGCGCGACGGAAAGGTGCCGCTCATCGAAACTCGACCCCGCCTCTGCAGGCTCGCCGGCGTCGCCGCCGTGTTCGCGGCCGCGCCGGCACTGCTCAGCGGCGCCGCCCACGCCCAGCCGGCTCCCGCACCTGTGGATCCCCGGATCGGCTGCGAATCTCCCGAGTTCGGCGGCGTCTTCGTCCCCGTCACGGCGACGTACGCCGAATGCCAGTACATCGTTACGGGGAGCTTCTACTACGACGGTTACGACAACGGCGTCTACACCGGCACGCTCGTGTTCCGGGACGGGGCGAAAGTTCCAACAGAGCGCCCACAGATGCCCGAAACGTTCACCGTGCCCGGCGGCGTACCGCTTCTCTTCCCGTTCGGATGACGCCCTGAAGACCGCACCACGTACGGCATGCCTCGCGGACATGCCGCGCGGCGGCCCGAATGCGTCGTGTCTGGATCGCCTGCTCGAGACCGATCGGCTGGAGTACCTGGACCGCGACTCCGACGGAGACGCCGACCTCGAAGCGATGAAGCGCAGTGTCGTGCGCGCGCTGGACTGGGCCGGCGAGGTGTTCGGCAATCACGAGAAGTTCGCGAAGATCGCGCTTGACGAGGTCGAGGACGTGCCCGACCCGCGAATTCTGGAGCTGGGCGCCGGGCACGGCGCGCTGTCCCGCAAGCTGTTGGACTGGCACCCCACCGCGCGGGTGACCGTCACCGACGTCGAACCCGCCTCGGTGGCGGCGATGGCGGCCGGCGATCTCGGATCGCATCCCCGCGCTGTGGTGGCGGAGATGGATGCGACGAAACTGGACGCGGCGGACGGTGAGTTCGCGCTGGCGGTGTTCGCGCTGTCGTTCCATCACCTTCCGCCCGACGCCGCGGCTCAGGTGATCGCCGAAGGTACCCGAGCCGCGGACAAGCTGCTCATCATCGACCTGCCGCGTCCGCCGGCGCCGCTGCACCTGCTGCGGCTGGCGGCGATGGTGCCGCTGGCGCCGGTGATCCCGTTCGTGCACGACGGCGTGATCAGCTCACTGCGCGCTTACAGCCCGTCGGCGCTGCGGACACTGGCCGCGCACGCCGGACCGTCCATCGACATCGAGTTGCGGGGCGGGTTGTTCAGTCCGCAAGTGGCCGTGGCGACGCGCCGATAATCCGTTAACTACTCCAATAATTTCTGCAGAGCAGCTTCAGCGAATGCTTTCGCGCGCACGGCGAGTACTTCACTGGATATCACGTCGGGGTACTTCAACTGCCGAACTGCAAAACCTAATATTAGACCCCATTGCTCACGCGGACTGGTAACCGTTTGGCGAACCCATGCTTGCGCGACTTCCACCCAAGCGGGGCACGGGCATCCAACCAAGAAATCATCAGTGCCAATTGCACTGCACTGCGTTGCATTTGGCCAGACATGTTCGCGGATCGGCGAATCACGGTGAAAGATTGGCGAAAGGAGTGCGGTCAGGGCGTCAAGCGGACGCCCGCCCAGTACCTCCGAGTCGAAGTCGATCAATACAGGTGATTGACCAGCGATCAGAATATTTCCTGGATGCAGATCTCCATGCTGCGGCGCCATTCGACTCGAGATTTTGATCGTCGGTCGTGGGACAGGCAAGTGAGCTTCTGTTAGAAGCTCTATTAGTCGTTCCCACGAGATCAAAGGCTCAACTAAGTCGCGAAGATTCACAGCGGTTGCGTGTCCATTGATGCTTTCGATGATAACCGCACTTAAGCTGCGCAACGCTTCAGCGGCACGCAATTCGTCGCTTGCTATCAGCTGGAGGAGCGATACCGGCGCACGACCCACGAGTTGCAGAACTTGTACGCGTGCTCCGCCACATAAGCCGGAAATAACCGCACCCGGAGCAGCTACAAACGAGGCAGGTAATAAATTATGAAAGCCACCGGCAGGCGTTTTCTTTGAGACGGTGCTCACCTTCACCACAATCGATGCCGCTGGTTGGTGCTGACTGTCAAATATCTCGCATTCCCAAACAGAAGATTCGGTGAGACCTCCCAGTAGAGATTTGGCCCGTATTTTTGCGCCGCCGTAAAACCAACAAATTCGACGCAGCAACCTTCTCTGCGGGCCATCAGGTGGGACGGTATCAACGTCAGCAATCTCAATGTCATTCATGGCGTATACGTAAGAGGAGATCTTTTCTAGATATGCCTTGAGTTCCAGCGTTTGACCCTTTTTGAAAGGTTTTACGCGGTCCATATGCTCCAAGGGACCACCGACCTCGATTATGCCGCGATCACCGGTTACAAATTGCGAATGTTCGAAGCTCGTATACCCCGTGAAAACGACGAATGGGGTGTCCGGTAGCATATCCAGCAATTCTTCGAGCAGATCGTCCCCTACCTGCTCAGTCGGCTCATCTGTCGATATACGAGGTAGGCGTCTATCTAGGATTACGACGTCGATAGGTCGAGATATTGACGCTAAGCCGTCCATGACCCCTTGGTATGAGTCGAATAACACTACGTCGAATCCGCAGTCATTGAGTATCTGCGTGACGTCTTCAGCGGGGCCGACTTCGTCCTCTACGAGTAACGCATAGCTGCTAACCACGCCTACTTCCCCTCAGGATAAACGTTGCCACGGCGCCAGATGCTGACAGTTCGAATTCATATCCTAAGCGTTCACAAGCCAATTCGACTACTTTGGTTCCCATGCCCCTATGGCCTGTCTTTGTCGTTCGGCCACTTGCGCCCACGCTGCGAAGATCGAAAGAGGTACCAGCAAAGCCATTTCTAATGGTGATCCAGAAACGCCCTTCATCCACGTTAGCACTTATTAACACTCTCGCGTTATCAATAGGAAGTCCGTAGCTAGCTTCTGCGGCGTTATCGATGGCGTTGACCAGCACGAGCGAAATTAGTCCTGGATCTGTGTAGATTTCTTCTGAACCATCTCCGTCGAACTCAATAATAAACATCGACCGAGGGTGCTCCGGCGAAATAGACTGTTCGATTATTTCGGTTAAGGACACAAACTCGCGCTCGGCGATCCGATGCGCTTCAGCAAGGCTGGCCAAGCCATCCACTCGTCGTCTGAGCGCCTCGATTGCGGCATTGGTTGCGCTTGCCTCGAAATCAGCTATTTCGCGGTTCGCACAGAGGCGTAGGCGGCCAATCGCGGACTCTGTTTCGTGCTGAATGGCCTTGGAGATATTGCGTAGGATCTCCTCCGCCGCCTCACCGCTGTCGGTCGTAACCGACCCATTGTCTGCGTCTTGACGTCCACGGTCAATTCGCTTGATAGCTTGCTCGATCAGCTGGCGGACTCGTGGCACACCCTCGGATGCCGCTGCGCGAATCAATTCACTTTTGTAATTTCTATCGATTGTCGTGTTTGCCGCCCACTGCGCCGCCTTGATCCTCTCTGAGGGTAGCTCTGACCTCAGTAACTGAAGTAGCTCGTCGACGTTCATTCCACCAGGCCATAGCGTTGGTAGAATTGAGCCCGCCGACGAAAAGCCTCCTCGCCCCCCTCCATTAATTTCGTGATAGTTACTACTATATTTGAGTTGTTGTAAGGCCCACTATCGCTGAGGTATCCCTTTTTTCCGTCACTGCGGAGTGAAATCACATTCGACGCCGAACCGAGGACCGGAATATTTGCGTTGTGAGTCGCGATCAAAGTCTGAGCGTTGGCGTCACTTCGTCGATTGAGTCCAACGACGATACTGTCGACAAGAAACGCGTTATCCAAGTGATCTTCTGGCTGATCTAAGATCAATAGACGGGTGTGCTCGGTCAATAAAATTGGCAGAGTAACGGCACACTTCTGGCCTGTAGAAAGTAACTCAACGCTCTTAAGACTGCTCCCATCCATCAGCAAAAAATCTGCGACATCTTCCAAGTGAGTCGTAGAGAGTTCCGCCAGAATCTCGGGGTCATCCAAATGTTCGAAAGCCCGAGCCAGCCGATCGGGGGGAATCTCGGTTAGCTGTGCAGCAGCATCGACATCGAAGTTCTCAATCATGATGAGAAGCTGACGCGGGAGCAGATTCTTCGAAAGCGCATCCACAACGCTTGCGTACCGTAGGCCACTCTTCCGCAATGAGTTAGTCAGGAAATCGCGAAATTCCAGTGAGTCACTCAAATGCTCGATCTGTACGGTAACTCGCGATGTCAAATTTTGCGAAACAGAGTCGGCCACTTCCAGCCGGCTCCTGTATAGCCTTTCCTTGACCAGTTCAGCCTCGTCAAGTAGATCTTCTCTTCTCGTAAAGAAGGATTTCCGCCGCGTGTGAAGCTCGTAAAGACGCGCCTCATCGGCGCCCAACCTTTCGAGTTCCGTCCGCACCCGCCTTATCCGGGCTGTAAGTTCTCCCAGTCCGCGTTCAGCCGCGTCGAGTTCACTACGCAAGGGCTCAGCTGCAGTACGGATCTCGAGGGCACGCTGGCTACGCTGCCGCTGAGTCTCGGTCAACTGCTCTGTTGCTCGCGCCAGTTCGCCACCAATGGTGCTAATAGCTGCCTCTACGCGAAGGAGGTGGGGCCGAACCAGTTGCTCGTCTGCTGGCGCGAGCGACAGTTCCCTCGCCCGCGCCGCAGCGGAAGTCAGGCTTCGATGGGACGTCTGCAGTTCGACCAGCAATTCGGTCGCGGCCTCCGCTTGCGACGACTGTGTTTGGACAGCAAGGAGTTGGTCCTCCAAACTTCGTAGTGTGTCTCGGCGGACTGTCATGGAGGCAGACGCGGCCTCCATCCGTGCCGCTTCTTCCGCTTCCAGGGCTCTGAGGTCGTCTTCCAAGACCGCGCGCGTGCGGGTGGATTCCTCAAGTGCCTCGATCTGCTGGCGCAGTGAATAGAGTTGCCGTGTCAGATCTTCAATCTCGTCGTAATCCAACTCAGGTTCGTCGATCGCGCGTGAACGAAAGTCGATGAGGCGCAAGCGGCTCGCCCTATCAGAGGCGATTGCCTCGAGCTCATTTTGGCCAAGCATCAGCGCCCGACCCGACGACTGTGGTCGTCGCCCTCCACCCTCAGCATCGACAATAAGGCGATAGGAAGTCTCTTCGTCCTCTATGTCGAGCACAACTTCACCGTCTGCCAACAGCGTTCGCACGCGCCGATCCTGTTGCTGTTCGCTGTCCAGGTTTGCGCGGCCAGTTCCTAGTGCGTGACCGATCAGTTCCAACAGAGTCGTCTTTCCGACACCGCGAGGCCCGATCACTACGTTCAGGCCAGGACTTAGGCTGCTGTCGAATCCCGCTAGGAAGCCTCCGGTGATTCGTACACGCGATATCCACACGGTTGCATCTTGTCGCGCCGTTCAGATTCGCACAACGACACTGCATGGTGTCCTCCGGACGTGTCGTCAGTGATTGGCCGTCAAAGTTGGGCAACCCAGTACGCAAATGCCCGATTGGCACGGACAATGGCGGCGTGGGCGAGGAACTGAAGCAGGCCGAGTTCAGCCGCGCGCACCGGCGGGAGTATCGACGCAAGGTGCAACTGTGCCTCGACGTGTTCGAGACCATGCTGGCGCAGTCCAGCTTCGATTTCGAGAAGCCGCTGACCGGTATGGAGATCGAGTGCAACCTCGTCGACTCCGCCTATCAGCCGGCGATGAACAACTCCGAGGTGCTGGAGGCGATCGCCGACCCGGCGTACCAGACGGAGCTCGGCGCCTACAACATCGAGTTCAACGTGCCGCCGCGCCGGTTGCCTGGCCGGGCCGCCCTCGACCTTGAAGACGAGGTCCGCGCCAGCCTCAACGCCGCGGAGACGAAGGCCAACTCCGACGGCTCGCACATCGTGATGATCGGGATCCTGCCGACCCTGATGCCCGAACACCTGTCGGGCAGTTGGATGAGCGAGTCGGTCCGCTACCAGGCGCTCAACGATTCGATCTTCACCGCCCGCGGCGAGGACATCATGATCGACATCGCCGGGCCGGAACGGCTGAGCCTGCAGGCTGCCTCCATTGCCCCTGAATCAGCCTGCACCAGTATGCAATTGCATCTGCAGGTGTCCCCGGCCGACTTCGCCAGCAACTGGAACGCCGCCCAGGTGATCGCCGGGCCGCAGCTGGCCCTCGGCGCCAATTCGCCGTACTTCTTCGGCCACCACCTGTGGTCCGAGACGCGCATCGAGCTGTTCGCGCAAGCCACCGATACCCGCCCCGACGAACTGAAGACTCAGGGCGTCCGTCCCCGCGTGTGGTTCGGGGAGCGCTGGATCACCTCGATCTTCGACCTGTTCGAGGAGAACGTGCGGTATTTCCCGTCGCTGCTGCCCGAACTCTCCGAGGAGGACCCCGTCGCTGTCCTCGCGGAGGGTCGCACCCCGGAGCTCTCGGAGCTGCGCCTGCACAACGGCACCATCTACCGCTGGAATCGTCCCGTGTACGACATCGTCAACGGGCGGCCCCATCTGCGGGTGGAGAACCGCGTGCTGCCCGCCGGCCCGACGGTCGTCGACATGATGGCCAACTCCGCCTTCTACTACGGGGTGCTCCGGGCATTGTCCGAGGAAGACCGCCCGCTGTGGACCAAGATGAGTTTCGCTGCGGCAGAAGCGAACTTCGTCGCGGCAGCCCGTCACGGGATGGACGCCAGGCTGTACTGGCCGGGCCTCGGTGAAGTCACGCCCGACGAGCTCGTCCTGCGGCAACTCCTGCCGCTGGCAGAGGAGGGGCTGCGCCGCTGGGAGGTGTCCGCCGAAGTCCGGGACCGCTACCTCGGGGTGATCGAGGGACGCGCCAAGACGGGACGCAACGGCGCGACCTGGCAATCTGCCACGGTGACCGCGCTGCAGGGCAGCGGTATGAGCCGGCCCGAGGCCCTGGCCGAAATGCTCCGGCGGTACTGCGATCGGATGCACGCCAACGAACCCGTGCACACCTGGGACCTGCCTGCCTGAGCACGGCGGCCCAATCGCGGAAGAGAATCCGGGGGTCGCCGAGCGCCGACCCCCGGAATCTCCTGTGCTGAATAGCGTTACAGATCGCTAGTCCGCGCTACCTTCACTTCCGCCGTCGGCGCCGTCGCCGCCGGATTGGCCACCGATACCGGCGGCTCCTCCGCTGCCGCCCATGCCGTTGGTGTTGGTGTCACCGCCGGCGGACACAGCTCCCGGGCCGCCGTCGCCGCCACCGCCTCCGATGAATCCGCCGCGTCCGCCGTTACCGCCGTTGCCACCGTTCGCAGAGGGTCCGCCGTCGGTATCGGCGTCACCGCCGGAGCCGCCCGTGCCGCCCTCGCCGAGGAAATCGCCGCCGCGTCCGCCGGTGCCGCCGGTGCCGCCGGTCGAGGTCCCGCCGTCGCCGTCGGCGGGGTCGAACCGGTTGCTGCCGGCCGAACTCGCAGCACCGCCGTTTCCGCCCGCGCCACCAGCCTGGGATCCGGCGCCACTGCCGCCCGCGCCACCGCTTCCGCCGGTTGCATCGCCTTCGTCGGTTGCGGTGAAACCGCCGTCGCCGCCTCGGCCGCCGGCTCCGCTGGTCGACGCGCCTCCGTCACCCCCGTCACCGCTGATTCCATTGGCGCCGTTGCCAAACGCATTGTTTACGTTGCCGCCCTTACCGCCTGCCCCGCCGGGCGCTCCGCGTCCGCCGTCGCCACCATTGCCGGCCGTAGCCGTCGTCGAACCGTCGCCGTCAGAGGAGGCGCCGCCACCGTCGCCTCCGTTGCCACCTGTTCCCGTGGATGCACGGCCGCCGGCCCCTCCATCGCCGGCGTCGGCGTTTCCGTTGGCCGAGTCGGCGAAGCCGCCGATGCCGCCGTTGCCTCCATTACCCGCTATCGCACCGCCGCGGCCGCCCGCACCGCCCGCTCCGGCGGTGGCATCGTTGGCGCCGGCGACGTCGGAGTCCAGCAAGTTGCGGTCATCGCCGCCGTTCCCGCCGTCACCGGCATCACCGAAAAGGAAACCGGCGTTGCCGCCGGCGCCACCCGCGGTCGCTGCGACCCGCTCCCCCGCAGCGTTGGTGAATGCGGCGACTCCGGCGCCGCCCATTCCCCCATTGCCGAAGAAGAATCCGCCGTTACCGCCCACACCACCGAAGGCTCCGTTACCGCCGCTGCCACCAAGCAGCCCGCCGTTCTGACCGGCGCAGTTCGCGGTGCAACCCGGGTCGAATTCCAGCGCATCGAGGCCGTCGCCGTACAGCCAGCCACCGGGACCGATCATGGGTCGCATTGCCGCCGAAGGAGCAAGAGCGGTGGCCGAGCGAGCCGAATCGTCGGACGCTGACGAACGGTCGTAGCCGTTCTGCCCGAACAGCAAGAGGTACGGATCGACGGCGTCCTGCTGAAGTGACGTTCCGATGGACGCCAGTTGCACCTCTGTGCTGACCG
Source organism: Mycolicibacterium iranicum (assembly GCF_001650495.1). GTDB lineage: Bacteria > Actinomycetota > Actinomycetes > Mycobacteriales > Mycobacteriaceae > Mycobacterium > Mycobacterium iranicum_A. The sequence continues at coordinate 15,148 of NZ_LWCS01000034.1, forward strand.
CCTCGGGATCACCCGACGGTGCCAACGCGACGAGGACGCCGACGCCCACCAGGGCCGCCCCCGAAACACCTGTTGCGAGATAGTGGACGACCGGCGCGCGCGAAGCGCGAGTGCGGTGTTTGGACATGGATGAACCCTTCGCGAGTAGTGCCGGCTGTGTTTGACGGCCAGAGTCTCTGCCGAGACGAGGCGAACCTAACCCGTCACCGTTCCGCGATTTCAGAAAACATCATTATGATCTTGAAGCAAACGTAAATCGTAATTTATTACGGGAAATATGACGCCCAATGATTTTCGGATTTCGATGCCAAGAATTCATTCAATGGTTCACTGCGCACCCAGAGACTGGACTCAGGTCCAGCGGAGACATGCTGAGATATGTTGTCAAAAAGCATCTTTGCCGCAGCGATAGCCGGGGGTTGTCGTCATCGTCCGGGAAAGCGACGTGCGAAAATTCTTTAACTCGACGTAAGAAAAATGATCACGACGGTTGCGTGATGCGGCGAGCTGAGCAACAACACTTGCCGACAGAAAGCTAATTGACGCACGTTTTCGAAATGGCATCGCAGGATTCGGACAGCGCCTACACCGATACAGGCCGCTTCGATGGTGCACAGTCGTGGAACATCGGCGAGGCGAACGAATCGGTCCGTGAGCTGCCCGCGTCCTGGCGGCAGCAGCCCTAGAGTCCCAGATCTCGCCGGAAGCCGGCGGGCATCACCAGATCGTCCGGACGTAGTTCCTGGATCGACGACAGACCGAGTCCCAACAGCGCGGAATCGATTCCGCCGCGCAGGATGTCGAGGACGTTCTCGACGCCGGTCTGCCCGCCGGCGGCCAGACCCCACAGATACGCGCGGCCGATCATCACCGCGCGGGCACCGAGCGCGACGGCCTTGATGACGTCACTGCCCCTGCGGATACCGCCGTCGAGGACGATCTCGATCTGGTCTCCGACGGCTTCTGCGATTGCGGGCAGCGCACGGATCGGTGCCGGGGTGCCGTCGAGGTTGTTGCCGCCGTGGTTGGACACCGACACCGCGGTCACGCCGGCATCGACGGCCCGCTTGGCGTCGTCGACGCGCATCACCCCCTTGAGCATGAACGGCCCAGTCCACTGCTCGCGCAGCCACGCGATGTCCTCCCACGTCGGCAGCGGTGTCTGCATCCACTCGCCGTACGCACCGAAAGAACGTCGGCGCCTGCCCGCCGTCGGAGAGGTTGGGAGCCGTCAGATCCGGCACGCGTCCGGTCTTGGCGAACTCGAGAAGCCAACGCGGTCGGCGGATCCCCTCGGGAGCAAACCGCAGCATCGCCTTGAGGTCCATTCTCTCCGGGATCGAAGGGCTGCCCCAGTCACGTCCGTTGGAGAAGGACCAGTCGGTCGTGATGATGAGGCCGACAGCGCCGGCGGCACGGGCCCGTTCCATTCGCGCAGTGAGCTTGTCCCGTCCGCCGGTCCAGTACATCTGGAAGAACGTCTGCGGATTGGCCGCGGCGACCTCTTCGACAGGCTTGCTGGCGAAGGACGACAGTCCGATTGCGATTCCGCGGGCCGCCGCCGCCCGAGCCACCGCGACCTCGCCGTCGGGGTGGACGGCCTGAACTCCGGTGGGAGAGATCAGGACGGGCATCGAGAGGGGCTGTCCCATTACGGTTGTCGCCATATCACGCTTGCTGGAAAGTCCGGCGACGTGCGGCGCGAAGCCGAGCTCTCCGAACGCCGACAGGTTGTCGCCGACGGTGATGCCCTTCTCCGATCCGGCCACCAAGGCGCTGTAGACGCTCGGCGGGAGGCGCTTCTGCGCGCGACGCTGTGCTTCGGCGACGGTCTCGAACCAGGACATGCTCGTCTCCTTCATCCGTCCATGAAGTTATGACGTTCGGCTTCGCAATGGACTCACCGAATGGGCAGTTTCCTACCCACCCGGACGGGTCTCATATCGCAACCGTTCGGGGCGTGCGTCGCGGCTGTGGGTGCCAATAGTGTTGTCGGACATGGTGACAGCTGTTCTCGACCCTCTCGCACCGACACCGCACGGCGCATGGAGCGGTCACGGTGTCCGGGTGACCCGCCGACAGGGTCTGCATCGCCGGCACCGCGGTCAACACACTGTCTGCACGCCGCGCTTCTGCGCCCAGCGCCATGGTCGCCTTCTCACCGTCGAGCACAACCTGTCGCCCGACGAACTGTGCGACGAACTGGCGGTCATCCTTGCCGATGAACTCGTCGACACCGGCGCTGTGCGTGGGCAATCCGAGTTCGAGCTGGTCTTCACCGGCATCGTGCGGTCCACGGTCCACGGCGGCCTACCCGCGTGGCTGCGGTTCTACCGCAACTCGCTGGACAAGCTCGAGCACGGCACCACACCGTTCGCGGCGATCCACACCTGGGCCGCCGGGCAGGTCCGGGGCAGCCGGATGATCGACCTCGGCTCGTGCTTCGGATTCTTCCCGCTGAGGATGGCGCGGCGCGGAATCGACGTGGTGGCAACCGATCTCAACGATCCGGCGATGCAACTGCTCAAGCTGATCAGCACGCACCTGCGACGACCGTTGACGACGAGGACATGTGACGCCGCCGCCGTGCCGCTGCCCGACGGCAGCGCCGACACCGTCACGGCGCTGCACCTCATCGAGCACCTGCCGACAGACGCCATCGCCGCAGTGCTCGACGAGGCGCTCCGGCTGGCGCGCCGCCGGGTGGTGGTTGCCGTGCCGTTCGAAGACACTCCGCGGGAGTGCTACGGCCACATCCAGCGCTTCGACTTGACCACGCTGCGGCAGATGGCCGACGAAATGGCCCAGCGTCATCGCGGAATATCAGCCCGCGCCTATGCATTCCACGGCGGCTGGCTGATCCTCGACCGCTGACCCCTCGCGGTGCAAAGTCCCCGCTAGATCAGGCCGCGCTTGCTGGCCGCGTACACCGCCTCGGCCCGCCGGCTCACCTCAAGCTTGCGCATGATGTTGCTGACATGGAACTTCGCCGTGGTCGCCGAGATGTAAAGCTTCTCGCCGATCTTGTTGTTGGACAAGCCCGCCGCGAGCAGCCGCAGCACCTGGACCTCGCGGTCGGTCAGCTGCTGGCGTGGTTCGGCGCGGCCGGACAGCGATCGCACGACCGCGGCTGCGCTGCGCGAGTCGAACGCGCTGTCCCCCGCCGAGATCGCTCGGATGGCACGCACCAGTTCCGTCGTGTCGACGTCCTTGACCACGTACCCGCGCGCACCCGCATGGACGGCCCGGACCACCAGGTCCTCGTCGAGAAACGTCGTCAGGATCAGCAGTCCCAGCTTCGGATAGGCCTGCGAAAGTTTGGCGCACAGGGTCAATCCCTCGAACTCCGATCCCGCCGAGAGCTTGAGATCCAGCAGGACCACATCGGGATCGGTGGCGCGCACGATCGTCTCGGCCTCGCTCTCCGATGCCGCTTCACCGACGACGACCAGGTCGTCAGCGCGTTCGAGCACTGATCGCAGCCCTTGCCGCAGGATCGCATGGTCGTCGACGAGGACCAGTCTGATGGGTTTCATGTGCTCACACCTTCTGACCGTGGAATGCGGGCGACCACACGCACGCCACCGATGCGCGAGCGGTAGACGTCGAACGTGCCGCCGTGCTCTCGGGCACGCGCCTGCATGTTGGCCAACCCGCGATGATGCCCGTCGACGTCGGCCGCTTCGGCCAGTCGCAGCATCAAGCGCAGCTTGGCCGGGTCGCCGGTACCGTCGTCGGAGATCGACAGGGTGACCGCGTCGTCGCGGTAGGACAGCCGCACATGTGCGCGAGTTGCGTTGCCGTGCATGGCTGTATTGAACAAGGCCTCGCCCGCGATCCGCAGCAGCGCGTGCTCGATGTCGCTGGCGAGCTCCGCAGCGTTGCCCTCGACGCGCAGGCTGACCCGCAGATCTTCGGGCATGTGGACCGTCGCCAGCTGATCGAGCATCTCCGCCAGGCTCGAGCGGCATGCGTCGGCGGGCTGGTTCAGCGCGTAGATCGCCGAGCGTAGCTGCTCGGTGGCCGAGCGAGTCAGATCCTTGGCCAGGTCCAGCCTGCTCGCCAGTTCGCCCACCCTGTCCTGACTGCCGATCTCGCTGCGGCACACCTCGATCTGCATTCCGGCAGACAGCACTGTCTGCGCCACGCTGTCGTGGAGTTCGCGGGCGATGCGATGCCGCTCGGAGTTGAGCACCTGATGCCGCTGTGCGGCCCCGAGCTCACGCTGAGTGGCCAGCAACTCCGCGTTGCGCGCCTCCGAATGAGTGAGTAAAGACACCGATTTGGTGAACAGTGCCGAATTCTGCAGGGCTACCGCAGTCTGGCTCGCGAGGATCCGCATCACGACGCCGTCGGTGTCGTCGAGGGTGCGGCGCGGTGGTGTCCAGGCGGCGAAGGCACCGATCACCTCGCCGTCGAGTTCGATCGGCACGTGGGCGTGCTGCTTCTCGATCACGGGCTGCCGGAACTGCGCCAGCTGGCCGCGCAGGATGTCGTTGAGTCGGTTCAGTACGACATCGGGCAGCGACTGGCCGGGATCTTCGGCTCCGGAAAGCCCTTCGAACGCGTAGGCCACGCCGGCGGAGTCCAAGATGAGGTGTCGCACGCTGGCCTCCGGGAGCGCTCCGTCGGCCAGCGCCAGCAGTACCCACTCCGCGTCGAGGTTCGCCCGTGCCGCCTCGGCCACCGCACGCACCAGATTCTCCGGACCGTCGGTCGTCTGGACCAGTGCGCGCGAGATGGTATCCAACGCGGCCACGACGCGGTCCAATCGCTGTGCGGTGACCCGTAATTCCGGGTAGAAGCGCCCCTTTCCCGTCCGCAGGCCGGTGAGTCTGGCCAGGTCGGGCATTCGGGCGTCGGCCGCGGTCACATCGCCGCCTGGAACAACGCCCGCATCTGAGCTTCGTCGGCCTCCCGCGGGTTGGTGCTCATACATGCGTCCTGCAGGGCGGTTTTCGCCAGCCGCGACAGATCGTCCTCGTGTACACCGAGTTCCGCGAGACCACGCGGCACCCCGACGTCGCGAGCCAACGTGTCGATGCGTTCGGCGAGGGCGAGCGCCGCTTCGGCAGCGGGCGCACCGGGGTCGGCGACTCCGAGGCACACGGCGATCTCGCGGTACGGCTCAGGATCGGCCTCGGCGTTGAACCGGATCACGTGCGGCAGCAGCACGCCGTTGATGACGCCGTGGGGCAGGTCGAGCAGACCGCCGACCTGGTGGCTCATCGCGTGCGCGGCGCCCAGGATCGCGTTGGTGAACGCGAGCCCTGCTTCGAGCGCGGCCTGTGCCATCAGTACGCGGGCAGGCATCTCGTGGGGACGCTCGATGGTCGCGACCAGGTTGTCGGTCACCATCTGCACCGCCCGCAGTGCGTGGTGGTCGGTGAGCTGGTTGTGCCCCAACGACACGAATGCTTCGATGCCGTGGGTGAGCGCGTCGAGTCCGGTGGCGGCGCTGAGCCATTGCGGCATCGTCGTCAGCAGACGCGGATCGATGACGGTGATGTCGGGGACCAGTGCCCGTCCCAGGATGGTGATCTTGGTGTTGCGGATGGTGTCGGTGACGATGCAGAACTGCGAGACGTCGGCTCCGGTGCCGGATGTCGAGGGCACCACCACCAGCGGTGGGATCGGCATCTGGGCTTTGTCGACACCTTCGTAGTCGAGGATGTCGCCGCCGTTGGCCGCCAGGATCGCCACACCTTTGGCGGCGTCGATCACAGACCCGCCGCCGACCGCGACGATGACGTCGCATCCGTGCTGGGCGTAGGTCTGGAACCCCGCCGCGATCTCGTGGTCCTTGGGGTTCGGCGTCAGATCGTTCCAGACCCGACCCTGCACGCCCTGATCGGCCAGGTGTGTGACCATCTCGTCGGACCAGCCCGCCTCGATGAGGCCGGGGTCGGTGACGAGCATCGGCCGCAGTGCGCCCAGCCGTATTGCCGCATGTGCGGCCTCGACCATCGAGTCGATGCCGAAGACGATCTCGGGTGCGTGGAACTTCAGCGGGCGTGACGGCGCCGCCGCGCATCCGCGGTCGTGGTCAGGGATGAGCGCGGGGTATCGCGCCTTCGCCGCCGCGTCGGAATCCGCCGTCGTCACTGCCTCGCCTTGCCCGGTACGCTCCGGGAGCACCGACTGTGACCCGGACAACATCGTCCGGTCCAGGGTACGACTCCGCCGCGTCACCTCCCAACCGCTTCGGCCGCGAACTCGTGCGCCGCTGTCTGCAACCCCGTGAGGTCTCTGACCACCCGCACTCGGTCGCAGAACTCCGCGTAGGACGGCAGGTCACAGCTTCCCAGACCCCAGGAGAACCGCGGCTCGGGCGTCAGCCACACCGTTTCGCGGGCGCGCCGGGTGATCTCCTCGAACGCTGTCAGGTTCGCGTCCTTGGCGTTGTTGCGGCCATCTCCGAGCACGAGCACCGTCGTGCGACGGGAGACGGCGGACGAGTGCTCGGCGAGGAACTCGCCGAACACGCTGCCGTAGTCGGAGTTGGCTGCCATGTCGATCACGTCGCCACCGAAGATCAGTCCGAGAGCTTTCTCGCTGGGGTGATCCCTAAACAACTCGGTGGTCTCGGCGACATCGGCGACGAACACGAACGACCGCACCTGCGTGAAAAGATCCTGCAGTCCGTGCACGAGGTTGAGCGTGAACCGCGACGTGGCCCGCACCGACAGGCTGACGTCGGCGAGCACCACGAGACGGGGACGGTCCTCGCTGCGCCGCACCGTGACCGGCATGAACGGCACACCGTCGAAGCGCATGTTGCGACGCATCGTCTGCCCGGGATCCACCCGGCCGGCAGCCGCGGTCCGGCGACGGTGGGTCAGTGCGCCGTGCAGTGTCCGGGCCAGCCTGCGCAGCGAGTCCTCGAGTTCGGCGCGCTCGTGCTCCCCGATCCGGTCGACGTGCGCTTCCCGCCGTTCGCGTGTCTCGATGATCGTGGTCTCCAGCGCGAGAAGCGCCTCCAGGTGGCGCTTCAGCGCCCGCGGCAGGTTCTCCAAAACACCGGCAAGCCGCCGGCGCAACGCGGCGGCATCGAATTCATCACCCGCAGCACACCGTTCGTCTTCCAACCAGCCCAGCAGCGCATCCTGCTCGGCGATCGTGAGCTCGGCATCGACGGATGTGCCCGCCGAAGTCGCAAGGTCACCTGCCGCGCCCGCACCTGCGAGCCGGTCGGTGGCCAACTGGACGCGGTAGGAGTCGTCGGCGCCGCCGCGGGCGTCCTTGGAGAAGACGATCTCGTCGGTCAGCGCGGCGAGATCGATCTTGTTGGCCTCCTGGTGCAGGTTGTACCGCTGCGCCAGATCCTCCTGTCTGAAGTAGTCGCGAATGCTCGCCGGCTTCCCGTGCTCGTGACCGGGCTCCGGTGTCTCACTGGGCTCTTCGGACAATGTGAAGGATTCGAGCTCCCCCGGGTCGACGAGGTCGTCATGGGCGTGCGAATGACGGTGGTCGTGGTCGTCACCACCAATCCGGACCAGGGAGAAGAACGCGTCGAAGATCTCGTCGAAGACGGGTTCGTCGCGTTGATCCTTGACCAGGGCGACCCGCAGTGCGGTGCGCAGCACAGCCCGCGACGACAGGACCCCGGGCTGACCGGCGCACCGCATCGCGTCGAGGGCCTCCGGTATCGAGACGCGTACCCCGCCGAGACGGAGCAGACGGACGAACCGGTGCAGGGTCGCCTCCATGGCTACAGCGCCCTGCGCCGGCCCAGCGTCGCGGTGGCCGACTCCTGCCCGGCCTTTTTCGGCGTGCCGTAGTACCCGTCGGTGAAGCGTCCCGGTTTGTCCTTCGCCGCCCGCACGGCGCGCCCGTCCTCGTGATCATGGTGATCGTGATCGTGATCGTGGTCGTGGTCGTGCCCGTGACCGTGCGAATGGCCGAGGTGGGCGGGGACTTTCGCGTTCGGGTCGATCAGGCGCGGCAGCGCATCGAGTGCCTTGCGGACATCCTTGTCGTACTTGACCACCACCGAGACGGTGTCCGAGAGTATCCGGGCGTTGAGTTCGTCGGCACCAAGCACCGCCAGGGTCCGTGCCCAGTCAATCGTCTCCGAGATACTGGGCGCCTTGCGCAGTTCGAGTTCGCGCAGACCGCGGACGATGTCGACGAGCTCGCCGGCCAAGGCGTCCGAGAGTCCGGTGTTCTTCGACCGCACAATCGCCAACTCACGCTCGGCCGCGGGGTAGTCCAGAAACAGGTGCAGACATCTGCGCTTGAGCGCAGCGGCCAGATCGCGGGTGTTGTTGGACGTCAGGACGACGTAGGGCGCATGCTCGGCGGTGAACGTTCCGATCTCGGGCACCGAAACCTGATACTCGCCAAGCAGTTCCAGCAGCACCGCCTCCAGTGCTTCGTCCGCCCGGTCGATCTCGTCGATGAGTAGAACCACCGGCTCCTCGGAGCGCACCGCCTCCAACAGTGGCCTCGGCGCGAGGAACCGGTCGGAGAAGAACACGCTCTCCTGTGCACCGATGCGGTCGACGGCTTCTTCGAGATCCACTGCATCAGCGACGATCTGGCCGATCTTCTCGCGCAGTATCTGCGTGTACAGCAGTTGCTTGCCGTAATCCCACTCGTAGAGCGCCTTGGTCTCGTCCTGACCCTCGTAACACTGCAGCCGCAGGAGCCGCCGGCCGGTCGCCGCAGCGAGAGCCTTCGCCAGTTCGGTCTTGCCCACGCCGGCGGGGCCCTCGATCAGGAGGGGCTTGTCCAACCGGGTCTGCAGGAACACCGTGGTGGCGAGACGCTCGTCGGCTAGGTAGCCTTCGCCGGCGAGCGCCGCGCGCACCTCGTCAACAGATGAGTACATGGTCAGGGCAGCAGTTCGTCGAGGCTGCCGTTCATGCAGTGCTCGACCACCGGTCGCACCGTGTCGAAGGTGCACTCCTTGGCATTGCCCGGAGTGCAGGCGTCCCCGAGGACATGGTGGGTGATGCGATCCACGTCGGCCTTGTCGCCCTTGATCACCTTGGCGTTCTCATAGAACTTCGTCGGCCCCTGGCCGAGCCGGTTCTTCGAGTAGCTGTCCTGCTTGACGTCGACGAAGCGCTCGATGATGTTGACGTCGCGCAGCAATCGGATCGCCGCGGCCAACGCGGCGTCGGCAGCCTGGACATCGGTCATGCCGTAGGTGTCCACACCCATCGCCTGCGCGATGTCGGCAAACCGCTTGTAGGCGACGGGCATGTTGAACGCCCACACCCGGGGCAGGGCAATGGCGTTGTTGAGGCCGTGGTGGGTGTCGTAGAACGCCGAGACGGCATGCGAGATCGAGTGGATGATGCCGAGACCACCCGAGTTGAAGGCCTGCGCGGCGATGTACTGCGCATACATCATGCCTTCGCGGCCCTTGAGATCTGTTCCGTTCCAGGTGGCTTCGCGCAGATTCTCGGCGGTCAGCTTGATGGCGCGGATCGCGTTGCCCAGCGACGGTTCGAAGTTCAATCGCGAGACGTAGGGTTCCGAGGCATGGGCGAGGACGTCGAAGCCGCACTGCGCTGTGTAGTCGACCGGGCATTCGTAGTACAGCACCGGGTCGTCGACGGCCAGCGTGGCGACCGAGGCGTCGTCGAAGGCGACGTACTTGTGCGGATTGTCGGGGTCGGTCGTGGTGTCGGTGATGACATAGGCCCATGACGTCTCCGACCCGGTCCCGGCCGTTGTCGAGATCGCGATGTGTGGCGGATTCTTCGGATTCTCGCTCTTGTTGAACCCCTCGAAATCGTTGACGTTGCGACCGTCGTGGGCGATCGAGATGCGGGCACCCTTACAGGCGTCGTGGGTGGAGCCGCCACCGATGGAGATGAAGCTGTCGCACTCGTTCTCCTGGTACAGCTTCACCGAGTCCATCACGTTGTAGTCCTTGGGATTGGACTCCACCTGGTCGTAGACGACCACCTCGAGGCCGTGCCATTTCAGTGATTCGGCCATGTTGTGCACGATGTCGGTGCCGCGCAGGCCCGAGCTCATCAACAGGGTTCGCTTGAACCCCATCTTCAGAGCCTCGGGCCCGACCATTTCGTGGGCTCCGGGTCCCATCATGGCTCGGGGAAACGGGTGAAACTCCTTGATGGGGAAAGGCTTGAGGAGATCTTCGACCTTCATGGCTGGTCCTCTCGAGGCTCGGTGTCCGATGCAGCGCGGGTGTCGAACACCACGCTAGGCAGGCGGACGTGAGCCACGGAACAGCTTGCGGGCAAGACCGAATCGTCGGGCAGCACAAGTGCACTCGACCGGGCAGGGAGCTACCTACCCGGTTGGAGGGGTACCGGCACGCGCAGGTTCACGAGGCTCCTGCGCATCGGAGTCCTCGTCGTCGAGCATCGTGGCCTCGTCGAAGGGCCGGTCCCCGTCGAGCACCTCGTTGAGCCGTTCGCTGTCCACCGTGCCCGTCCAGGACCCGACCAGCACGGTCGCGACGGCGTTGCCGGAGAAGTTGGTCAACGCACGCGCCTCGGACATGAACCGGTCGATGCCGACGATGATGCCGACGCCGTCGAGAAGCTCGGGCCGATGGCTCTGCAGACCGGCGGCGAGGGTGGCCAGTCCAGCTCCGCTGACTCCGGCGGCACCCTTTGAGGCGATGATCATGAATGCCAGCAGTCCGAGCTGTTCGGGAATCGACAGAGGGTCCCCGAGCGCGTCGGCAATGAAAAGCGACGCCATTGTCAGGTAGATGGCGGTGCCGTCGAGGTTGAACGAGTACCCGGTCGGAACGACGATGCCGACGGTCGCCGGTTTCACGCCGGCATGCTCCATCTTTGCGATCAACCGCGGCAGCGCAGACTCCGAAGACGACGTCGCGACGATCAGCAGGTATTCGCGGGCCAGATACTTGGTCAGCTTGAAGATCGACACCCGCGCGACCGCGTACAGCAGTGAGCCGAGTACGCCGAAGATGAAGATGACGCACGTCAGGTAGAACGCCAGCATCAGCACACCGAGCTGGATGACAGCTTCGAAACCGGTGTCGCCCACCACTTCTGCGATGGCACCGAACGCGCCGACAGGTGCCAGCCAGAGCACGCCGATCAGGATGCGAAAGACCAGCTTCTGGAGCGCCTCGATGCCGCGCAGGAGTCCTTCGCCGACCTGACCCATGCCCTGGATACCGAAGCCGACGAGCAGCGCCACGAAAAGTGCCTGCAGCACGTTGCCTTCCGTGACCGCCGAGAACAGCGTCGTCGGAATGATGTTCGAGATGAAATCCATTGTGCCACCGGCTGATTCGGCTTCACCGGCAAGCTCGGCGCCCTTGCCGGGATCGTTGGGCACGTTGAGTCCCGTTCCGGGGCTGATCAGGTTGCCGACGACGAGACCGATTGCCAGCGCGATCGTCGACATGATCAGGAAGTAGGCGATCGCCAGACCTCCCACTTTGCCGACAGACGCGGCGGCACGGACCTTACCGATGCCGAGGACGACGGTGCAGAAGATGACCGGAACGATCATCATCTTGATCAGCTTGACGAAGAGCTCGCCGAGGATGCCCAGCGAGGCCGCGGTCTCGGGTGCGACGAGACCGACGACGACGCCGGCGACGACGGCCACGATCACCAGGATGTACAGCCAGTGGGTGCGGTCGCGCTTCTTCTTGGGCTTGTTCTCGGACTCGTCGTCTTTGGTGGCAGTCATCCCGGCACATCCCTCCCACTTGTGGTGGTGGGGGGATAACCACAAGTGCGTCACATCACACCCGACTCTTGACCCAGGTAGATCCCGATGCTTCTATTTGAACAACGTTCGAAACCGAACGATGTTCGAAAGGCTCGCGATGCCCAGAACCCGCAGAACGGTCTCTGTGCTCCCCTACGGCGCACTCGACCGTGAACATCTGGTCAAACATCTGCTTGAGCTGGCCCGCAGAGTCGGGGTGGAGAACGTGACGATGCGGGCACTCGCGGCCGAGGCGGGCACGTCGGCGTCGTCGGTGTACTACCACGTCAAAGACAAGGCGGCGCTTCTCGACCTGCTCGCCGAGTCGGTGCTCGGCGCAATCGCCATCCCGACCGACGGCGACTGGGAGCAGCGCATCGCCGAACTCCACACCAACGCATGGCGGGCCATGGTCGAAGTCCCCGGGATCGCCGCGCTGCTGCAGCAGCGCTCGCTGGCGGGTCTGGCAGGAGCCATGGACCACGCCGCGAAAACCATCATGGCCGAGTCCGGTTGGCCTCCGGAGGATCTCGACGCCGCCCACGTCGTCCTGTACATCCACCTGTTGGGCTCGGTGCAGCTCGAACACCATCTGCACGGCACGGGCTCCGACGACGCCTACGCCAGATTCCATCAGGGCCTGCGCATCATCCTCGCCGGGTTGGCAACCTGCCGCCCGTCCGCCCCATGAACGAATGCCCCGAGAAGGAGACTGCGATGCCCAATCCGCTGCACTCACCGGCGTTCTACGCGGGTGATCCGTACCCGACCTACCGGAGGCTTCGGGCCACCGACCCGGTGTGCTGGAACGACGAGCACGGCTTCTGGGCGCTACTCAAGTACGAGGACATCAGGTACGTCTCGACCAATCCCGCCCTGTTCACGTCCACGCGGGGCATCACCGTTCCGGATCCGGCGATCGAGAACCCGGTTCTGGACGGCAGTTTGATCTTCACCGACCCACCGCGGCATCGGCAGCTGCGCAAGCTGATCAACTCCGGGTTCACCCGTCGCCAGGTCGCCATCCTGGAACCCAAGCTGCGAGCGTTCGCCCGGACGGCTCTCGACACCATCGACCCGGGTGGGGGCACCGAATTCGCCGAAAAGATCGCCGCGCCTCTGCCGACCCGCATGATCGCCGAGATTCTGGGCGCGCCCGACGAGGACTGGGAGCAGTTCCGCCGGTGGTCGGACGCAGCCGTGGGCATGGATGACCCGGACGTCGAACTGGATACGTTCGCCGCGCTGGGCGAGCTCTACCAATATTTCGAGCAGCTGGTCGCGCTGCGGCGCGACGGAACGTTCAGCGACGCCGACGATCTGCTGTCGATCCTGGTGGCCGCCGAGGTGGACGGTGTGCGCCTCAGCGATCAAGACCTCCTGCAGTTCTGCCTGCTACTGCTGGTCGCCGGCAATGAGACGACGCGCAACCTGATCGCGCTGGGCACGTTGGCACTCATCGAACACCCGGATCAGCTGCGTCTGCTGCGGGAGCACCGCGAGCTGATTCCCTCCGCGGTGGAGGAACTGCTCAGGTTCACCTCACCGGTCGCGAACATGACCCGCTGCGCGACCCGCGACGTCGAAATCAGGGGACGGCTGATCCGGGAAGGACAGTACGTCACGATGCTCTACGGGTCGGCCAATCGTGACGAAGCGGTTTTCGGACCCACCTCCGAGCAGCTCGACATCACCCGCAACCCCAACCCGCACCTCGCGTTCGGCTGCGGTGAGCACTCCTGTCTGGGGGCTCAGCTGGCGCGGCTGGAAGCCCGGGTCCTCTTCGAGGAACTATTGAGTCGCTTCGAGCACATCGAGCTCGACGGGGACGTTGTGCGGATGCAGGCCACGATGGTGCCCGGGGTGCGCCAGATGCCCGTGACCTTGCAACAAGCTCGGCTACCCGCCTGAGGGCACCCTTAGACACGTGGACAAAGCCTGAACTTCGTCGAGGGTTGGGTACACAATGGTTCAACCGGCAACCAACTGCTACGAGACGAGTCCGACATTCAGTCCATCAGCGCTCTGTCGACGACGCAGCTGGATGCCGCTGTGTCTGGGCGCGGTCTGGTACCCGCCTTCCAGCCCGTGGTGACGCTCCCGGAGGAGGTGGTCGTCGGTTACGAGGCACTGGCGCGCTGGCCTTCGCTGAACCATCCCCCACCGGCGGACGTCTTCGCCCATGCCGCGGCGACGGACAGGCTGGACCAACTCGACCACGCCTGTATCCGCTCCGCGGCACGCGCCGCCCTCGACGTTCCCTCGGCTGCCGGCATGCTGCTGCTGGTCAACTGTGAGCCGACGACTGCAGAAATCGACATGCCTGTGGGTACCGCGCTGTCCGAAGCGGTCAGCAGCTTCAGCGTGATGTTCGAGCTGACCGAGCGGGGACTGCTGCGCGACCCCCCGGCGTTGCTCCGAAAAGTGGCTGCACTGCGCTCGCTCGGCGTCATGATTGCGCTCGACGACATCGGCGCGCACCCGGACTCACTGGCGTTGCTCGACACCATCTCCCCCGATGTCATGAAGATCGATCTGAGACTTGTTCAGCGGCAACCCAATCAGTTGCAGGCGCGCACCATCGCCGCCGTCATGGCCCATCACGAACGTACCGGCGCAACCATCTTGGCCGAGGGCATCGAGACCGACGAGCACCTTGAGCAGGCGCTCGCCTACGGCGCCACACTGGGGCAGGGCTATCGGTTCGGCCACCCCGGCACTCTGGGCGCGGTGGATCGCACGTCCGGCCTCCTGCAGCTGCCGCCGTCGACGGGGCAGCCCGAAACTTCAATGACGCCTTTCGAACTGGCAACCACCCACAGCCGAGCGCGCACGATGCGCAAGCGAACCCTGATCGAACTGTCTCGCCACCTTGAGCGTTTGGCATCGGCGGCCGAAAGCCCGCCGATCGTGCTCTTCACCCTTCAGCACCACGGCAACTACCGTGGCCAGACGCGGGCGAACTTCACCGCTCTCGCGAAAAGGTCGCCGCTCGTCGTCGCCTTCGCCGTGAATGTCGTAGCAGAGCTCGACTCGGCCCTGCGATGGGTCGACATCGGGGTGGACGACCCGATGGCACTGGAGTGGGACATCGTCGTGATCGGTCCCGACACCGCCGCAGCCCTGATCGCTCGCGAACTGGAGCCGCCCGGAAGCGCTGACCGGGAGAACGAGCGTCGCTTCGAAACCGTCATCACCTTCGATCGCTCCAGGGTCGCAGAGCTGGCGCGCAACCTGCTCTACCGTTGCCCGGCAATCCCTACGGGCGACGGCGCACTCAGCGAGTGACAGCCGCCAGAGCCTTCGCGACGACGGCGAGGTCGTCGTCGGTGACGTCGACGTGCGGGGAGATGCGCAGCGCGGGATGATGCATCTGGCGTGGCGCACGCTCGATTCCGAGGAAGGTCGTCACGATCCGGTGCTCGGCAATCAGGCGCTCTCGCACCTGTGCCGCGTCGACGTCATCGGGTGGCTGCAGGGTGGTGATCGCGCTGGGCTCGTTGACGTGTTCAATCACCCGCCAACCGGGCACATCGGCGAGTGTCGCGCGGGCGGCCGCACCCACCTCCCGCAGCCGGGCCTGCATCGCGCAGGGCCCGGCAGCAACATGCTCACCCAGGGCGACCGAAAAGCCAACGTGGAGCCCGACATTGGTCTCCGCGTGGCTGAGTCGCTCCCGCGTGGAATCCGTCAGAACACCGGGACGGGCGGCCAGGAACCCGACCCCGCGCGGACCCGCAGTCCATTTGCGTGACGAGGAGTAGACGGCGTCGGCGCCGACGTCAGCCATATCGAGATGCGCGAAACCCTGTGCTGCATCGACGATCATCGGAATCCCGTGGCCGTGGCACGCGCTGGCCATCGCATGCACCGGCTGCACGATTCCGCTGTGGCTGCCCAGCACCGTGAAATGCACCAGCGCAGGCGGGTGGTGAGCCAGCGCAGCGCCGACCGCGTTGACGTCGAGGCGGCCGAACTCGTCGACGGGCAGCAGCCGGATGTCGAAACCGTGACCAGCCATGATCGCGAGGTTCGGGCCGAACTCGCCGGGCAGGCACGCCAGCGTCCGCTCCCCCGTCCAGTCCCCGAGCAGGATGTCCAGCGCATGATTGGATCCGGTGGTGAAGGAGACGTCGGCATCGGGCATCCCGGTCATGGCACGGATGGCGGCGCGGCCGGCGTCGAGGACCGGTGCCGCGGCCTGCGCGGCGACATAGCCGCCGACCTCGGCCTCGTGGCGGGCATGCTGGGCCGCGGCCTCGATGGCAGCGAAGCTCTGGCGCGAGCACGCTGCGCTGTCGACGTGGACTCCGGCGGCGGGCGGGCGCGCGGCGCGCCAGGTCTCGGCGAGCGTCATGTGATCGATTCCATCACTTCACCGCCAGGGAAAGACCGAAATCGCCGGCGTCGTCGGTCCACCAGTGGGTCCTGCGCAAACCTGCGGCGGCCAGTTCGGCCTCCACTCCTTCGGGCCTGAACTTGCACGACACCTCGGTCAGCATCTGCTCGCCGTCGGCGAAGTCGACGTCGAGATCCAGTGCCGCAATGTGGACTCGCTGCGCGCGAGCAGACCGCAGCCACATCTCGATGCGTTCCTCGTCGGCGTTCCACACCGCGACGTGGTCGAACTGGTTGATGTCGAAGTCGGCGCCGAGCTCGCGGTTGACCACCGTGAGCACGTTGCGGTTGAAACGCGCCGTCACGCCGGCGCTGTCGTCGTAGGCGCGCACCAGTCGAGCCGGGTCTTTGACCAGGTCGGTGCCGAGCAGCAGCGCGTCGCCGGGCTGCATCATCTCGGCCACCGATGCCAGGAACTCGGCACGAGGTTCGGGTGTCAGGTTGCCGATCGTGGAACCCAGGAACGCGACGAGGCGCCGGCCGATCCGCGGGATCTTGCCGAGGTGTTCTTCGAAATCTCCGCACACCGCCTCGATCTCGACGCCGGGATACTCGTTCTGGATTGCGGCGCCGGCCGCCCGCAGCACACTGGAATCGACGTCGAACGGGATGAACCGGCGCAGCGATCCGCCGTCGCGCAGGGCATCGAGCAGCATGCGCGTCTTCTCCGACGTGCCGCTGCCCAGCTCCACGAGCGTGTCGGCATTCGATGCGTCGGCGATCTCCGTGGCCCTGGCTCTGAGGATCTGCGCCTCCGTGCGCGTCGGATAGTACTCGGGCAGGCGGGTGATCTGGTCGAACAGATCGCTGCCGACGGCGTCGTAGAACCATTTGGGCGGCAACGTCTTCGGCCGTTGCGACAGGCCGTTGCCGACATCGCGGCGCAGCGCCTCCTCGGCGGCGTCGGCGGCCAGGTAGTTCTCCAGTGCGAACATCGTCACGATCCTCTCAGCGGTGTCAGGTGCACGCGCGAATCCTCAACCTCGACGAGGTGCCTGTCCGGGATCTCTTGCCACTCGGGGTCGTCGTCGTAGGGTTCGCTGGCCAGTACTACTCCGTCGTCACGGCGAAGGACGGACAGCGTGTCGCCCCAAGTGGTGGCCAGAAGCCGGGAACCGTTGCCCGCCAAGATGTTCAGCCGAGCGTTCGGGTCGTCGGCGGCGACGCCGGTGATCGTGTCCGCGAGCGCGTCGATGTCGCGGTCGAAGATCAATGCCGCCAACAGTGCGCTGTCGTTGGTCGATTCGGCGTGGCGCGCAGCGGGCAGCACTGCGCGGTCGACGATTCCGTTGTGGGACAGCAGCCAGGTGCCGTCGCTGAACGGCGCCGATGCGGACGCCTCGATCGGCATGCCGACCGTCGCCGACCGGACAGCCGCGACCACGCATCCACTGGTCAGCGCGGGAGCCACGGAGGCGAACGACGCGTCACCCCACAGCGGCGCCGCACTGCGCCAACGCCGCGGCACACCACCGTCGAAAAATCCGACCCCCCAACCGTCGGCGTTCATCAGGCCGTTCTTCTGGCGTCGCGGGGCATACGACTGCACCAGCAGGCCAGACGGCGGCTCGAGCACCAGCGACGCCACCGAGACGGGCTTGCCGAGCCACGCCAGATGTCTACACATCCCATGCCAGACGGACGCCGGAGAAGATCTGCCTGCGGATCGGATGGTCCCAATTGCGAAAGCTGGGACGCAGTATGCCCGAGGCAACCGCCCACGACCCTCCGCGCAGCACCCGGTAGTCACCCGAAGTGATGCCCTCGAAGAACGGTTCGGAGTATTGCCTGTAGACCATCGGCGTGAAGCCGGGCCACGGCCGTAGCGGTGACGTCGTCCACTCCCACACGTCGCCCAGCATCTGCTCCGCCCCATAGGCGGACGCTCCACCCGGATAGGCGCCGACCGGCGCGGGCCGCAGGGCGTCGCCACCCAAATTGGCCAGCTCGGCATCGGGTTGTGTTGCGCCCCAAGGGTATCGGCGACGGCTGCGCGATTCGGGATCCCACGCGCATGCCTTCTCCCACTCGACCTCGGTGGGCAGGCGCGCCCCAGCCCAGGCTGCATACGCCTCGGCTTCGTAGTAGGTGACGTGCTGGACCGGTTCGTCGGCGGGGATGTCCTCGACATGACCGAACCTGGTCCGGGTGCCGTCGGGGTTCCAGAACAGCGGTGCTGTCAGTCCGGCCTGCTGTCGATGCGTCCACCCGGCGGCCGACCACCAGCGCGGCTCTCGGTATCCGCCCTCGGCGATGAACTGCTTCCATTCGCCGTTGGTCACCGGCACACGTCCGATGCGAAACGCCGGAACGTCGACGGTGTGCGCGGGACGTTCGTTGTCCAGCGAAAACGGCTCGGTGGCGGCGTCCACCCCCAGTGTGAATTCTCCTGCCGGGACCAGGACCGAGGTGCCCGCCAGGCCGGATCGACCCTGTGGCAGAACCGTTCCGTCGTCGAGCAGAGGAGCCCCGGTACGCAGGCTCAGTGCCTGGAGCATCGTCTCGTCGTGCTGGTTTTCATGGCTGGTCACCAGCGCGAAGGTGAAGGCATCGGGGTGGCCGTCGGGCAGCGCCTCGAGCTTGTCCAACGCCCGGCCCCGGACCGTCGCGCAGTAGTTGCGAGCGTCGGTCGGCGGCAGCAACGGCAGGTCGACCCGGGCTGCGCGCGAATGCACGAACGCGTCGTAGAGCTGGTCGACCTTCGGTGTGAGCAGGCCAGGCCGATCGGGATTGCCGCCCCGCAGCAACCAGAGTTCCTCCTGCTGGCCGATGTGCGCGAGGTCCCAGACCAGCGGGCTCATCAAGGGGTCGTACTGGCGGCGCAGCTCCGCGTCGTCGAAATCGACGAGCCGCAGCGTACGGTTCCTGGCTTTGGTCAGTTCACGGGCGAGCGTCTCGCGCGTCGTCACAATTCTCCTCGCGCCAATTGGTTGACCGCATCGGCGATCCCATACTTCACCGCCCGGTCGGCGAAGTCGTCGGCCGGGCTGCGTCCCTGCTCCACCGAACGCACCAGCAGCGACATGGATTCCTCGAATTCGGCAGGCACGCGTTCAGCTGCGGCTTCGACGCACCGGGTGGCGGCCGCGTACAGCCGCCGGTCCTCCAGTCCGAGCTGGGCGGCACGGTCCCACGACGTCGCCACCGATTCGGTGGCTTCGGCGGCGATGTCGGCGGCGGCGGGGTCGTCGAGGAGCGTGGCGAGCGTGGCGACGACCGCCGGCCAGAGCGAATCCGGCACGCTGTCGAGATACCGGATCTCGAGGAAACCGCGCGGCCGCACCGGCGGGAACAGCGTGGTCAAGTGATACTCAAGGTCTGCGATGGTGGGTCGCCGGTCACCGAGCAGCACCCGGCCGTCGGCCCAGTCCGCAAACGGCACCCACTGCGAGACCGGCGTCGGATCCGGTCGGTGGACGAGCATCACCGGTGCCCTCAGCGCGTAGCGCGCCCAGTCGTTTCCAGGGTCGTCCCCGTTGTCTCCGAGTATCGGTCCGGAACGTGCCGAGTCCAGCCGGCTCCAGACCAGCTGGCGGGTGGAGCGCCATCCGGTGAAGCCGCCGCCGAGGAGAGGCGAATTGGCGGCGATCGCGATCATCGTCGGGCCCAGCGCGTGCGCGAGCCGCACCCGGTCCGCCCACCCCGAACGCGGTCCCGCTTCGAGGTTGACCTGTACCGACGCTGTCGACGTCATCATCGCGGCCCCGGCCTCGCCGGTACCGCTGTCCCGGAAGAACTGTTCCATCGACGCGTACCGGGCACCGGGATTCACCCGGGCGGGTGGCCGCAACGGATCGGCGCCGAGCAGCACCAACCCGAGCCCGTTCTGGGCGAACGCGGCCCGTAGCACGGAGCGGTCGGAAGCCATCGCCGACACCGCGCCGGCTGCGTCGGCCATCGGCGGACCCGACAGCTCGACCGCGCCGCCGGGCTCGACCGTGACGACGCTGCCGCCCGGCAGCTGCGGCACCTCTGCGATCCTGGCCGACAGTTCGTCCCAGCCGGGTCGTCGGGACGGATCGGCCATGTCGTAGCAGTGCGCCTCGATCTCAAGACCGACCGGTCCCACCGGACCGTCCTTCAGACATGACTCGACGATGTGCTGCGCGGCTGCTTCCGCGCTGGTCAAAGCCCCTTTGCGCTGGTCGACGGCATCATTGGACGCCATGGTGCGGGCCATCAGCCACCCCCTCCGGGTGTGCATCGATCGCTGCGTCTGTACCCATCTTCCAGAGCCGACCGACAAAGTCGCCGGTTTTAATCAGTGACTTGCCCGTGACATTTGAGAGGCCCTATTGCCCCAGCGTGTTCTGCATCGCCTGGGCCAGCACGTTCACCGCGGGACCGCCATTGCCCGACTGGCACACTTTCGCCTGCAGCAGAACGTTCTCACGCAGCCGCGTGGTGACAAAGCATCGTCGGTCGGTACCGGCTTCCTGCTTGACCCAGTTCGCGTCGGTCGCCGACGTCGGGCCGCCGGTGAAGGTCCACACCTGAGTGGTGAAGTTCTCCAGGTGCATCGCCGTGGTCTGGCCGTTGCAGCCCACCGTCCGATCGACGAGCCGGTAGAACGCCCGGTTGGCAGCATCGGTGGTGGCGAACACCCCCACTGTCTGCTTGACCAGATGCGTCATGTCGGTCGGCGACTCCTGTGCGACGGCGCCACTGAACGACGCCAGATCCGGGTCGTTGTAGACCTCGGGCAGCCCGATGTCCGCCCAGTTGTTGCAGACGGGGTTATCGACGTAGAACGCCTGGAACGGATCCGTGAACGTGAACTCGAAACCCATTCGGGCCCCGACGATGTTGCCGACAGAGCCCTTGTTCAGCACGGCGTAGTTGACGACGCCGGGATCGGACGGGCGAGCGGCCGCAGGTGCGGCGAGCGCGAGTGCGGCGCCCACCGCCAATCCTGACGCGACGAACCGAATCACAGGACCTTGGCCTTGAGCGTGACGTCGATGTTGCCGCGGGTCGCCTTCGAGTACGGACACACGCGGTGCGCCTTCTCCATGAGGCCGTCCGCGACGTCCTGTCCGAGACCCGGTAGATAGCCGATCAACTCAGCGGTCAGACCGAAGCCGCCGTCCGAATCGCCATCTCCGACGACCTTCCCGAATCCGATCCGTGCCGTGATGCCGCTGGCCTCGTCGAGGTTCACCTTCTCGTTCTTGGCGACGAGGCGCAGCGCACCGAGGAAGCACGCGGCGTAGCCCGCCGAGAACAACAACTCCGGGTTGACACCCTCACCGCTGCCGCCCATCTCCTTCGGCGGACGGGTGTCGAGGTCGATTCTGCCGTCGGTGGACTTCACGTGACCGTCGCGGCCGCCCCCGGTTGCAGTGGACTCTGCGGTGTAGACGACTTCGATGCTCATTCACCCGATCATGCCAGCCGGGCTTCCTCCGCATGCCAGTCGCCGAAGGGGTCGTCGTAGCGGCACCAGTCCTCGGGACGCCGCATCTCGACATCGGTGAGCACCGCACTCTGCAGAGCCGCCAGAATCTCGGCGGGAACGGCACCGCACGCCAGCACCGTCATCGACGTGTGCCGATCGCCGTGCCGGTCGTCCCAGATCAGGTCGGCCATCGCGCGCCGCTCCGGGCTTACGTAGGCAACTTCACGAGACGACATGGCGGCCAGCCACTTTCCCGCACGCGCGACCCGCAGGCCGCCGCCTGCCGACTCGAGCCACATCGCTTGATCGGGCTGGCTGGCCACCCACAGCCGCCCCCGGCTGCGCACGACGCCATCGAGGAGCGAGTCCACCGCGGCGTGAAGCCGCTGCGGGTGGAACGGCCGCTGAGCCTGAAACTCGAAGAGGCGCACCGAACCGGCGGGGTCCAGCGGCGGCTGACCCGCAAGCAGAGATCCGTGCGGATCGTCGCTGCGTCCCCGTCGGGCATCGGACTCAAGATTCGCCAACGCCAGCTCGAGCCGTTCGGTCCCTACGGTGACCCGCGCCCGAGGCGCGAGCCGCCGTGCGACTGCGAGGGTGTCTGCATCCGGATGGGTGAGGACAAGGACGTCGGCGAATTCGACCTGCGCGACGACCACCTGCGCCACCGTGCGGCCGTCGTCGAGCTCGTCCTCGCCCAGCGCTTCCGACAGCCAGGACGACGCGTCGACGGCCGTGACGACCGCGGAGATCGACACATCACGCGCCGCGGGTGAGTGGGCGATTGCGAAGCAGACAGGCTCGGGCTCCATCCACGGGCTCAGCCGCACGACGATGCGATCGATGTCCGGCCTGCGGTGCAGTCGCCGCAGATGTTCCAGCAGGTCGTTGCGCACGGTGCACGACATGCAGCAATTGGTGAGCTCCAGGACCGAGTCGGCGCTGACGGCGATCCCCCGCTGCAGGGTCGTCGTCTTCCGATGTACGACATGTCCGTCGAAGTGGTGCTCGACCAGTGCCGTCCCTGTGACGCGGAGAAGCACACCGACGACGTCATCGACATCACCTCGACCGGTCACGACGACAACTGGGGTACGCATCACGCCTCCTCTAACGGGAATGATTTTCATTAACTGGCCGTTGACGCTACAGTCTGACCGTCCGCTTGTCGAAAATGATTTTCAACTGCACAAAAGGAGGGTTCGTGTCCGCCCACTGCCAGGTCACCGGGCGTGCGCCCAGCTTCGGCAACAGGGTGTCGCATTCGCACCGCCGCACCCGCCGCCGCTGGGACCCCAACATTCAGCGCAAGACCTACTACCTGCCGTCCGAGGGACGACGCGTGACGCTGCGCGTCAGCACCAAGGGCATCAAGATCATCGATCGCGACGGCATCGAGTCCGTGGTGGCACGTCTCCGCCGGGAGGGACGGAAGGTCTGATGGCTCGCAACGAGATTCGCCCACTGGTGAAGCTGCGCTCGACCGCGGGCACCGGCTACACCTACATCACCCGCAAGAACCGCCGCAACGATCCCGATCGACTCGTGTTGCGCAAGTACGACCCCGTGCTCCGCAAGCACGTCGATTTCCGGGAGGAGCGCTGATGGCGAAGAAATCCAAGATCGCCCAGAACGAGCGTCGCCGCGAAGTTGTGGAGCGCTACGCACTGCGCAGGGCTGAGTTGAAGCGCATCATCAAGTCGCCGGCGTCGTCGGACGAGGCCCGACTGGCCGCGCAGTCGGAGCTGAATCGTCAACCGCGCGATGCGAGTCCGGTGCGCGTACGCAACCGCGATTCGGTCGACGGACGGCCCCGTGGGCACCTGCGCAAGTTCGGCCTGTCCCGGGTCCGGGTGCGCGAACTCGCCCACCAGGGCCAGCTTCCCGGCGTCCGGAAGTCGAGCTGGTGAAGCGCAGGCCGCCGGAGAAGGCAGCACCCAAGAAGCGCCGCAACCTGCTGAAGCAACTGGGGATCGAGCGCGTCGACTACAAGGACACGTCGACGCTGCGCCAATTCATCTCCGAACGCGGCAAGATCCGATCGCGGACGGTGACCGGACTGACCGTTCAGCAGCAGCGCCAGGTGACGCAAGCGATCAAGAACTCGCGCGAGATGGCGCTGCTGCCGTACCCCGGTCAGGGCTGACGTTTGCGCCGAGTGCACGGTTGGTGACGGAATTCCTGCGTTTTTCGTCATCTTCCGTGCACTCGGCGCAGCCGAGGCCTCAGCCTCCCGCGCGCACGCCTTCTTCGACCTTCTTGCCCAGGTCCGGGTCGACGTTCTTCCAGTACTCGAAGACCCGAGACAGCACCGGCTCCTTCACGCCGTCGAGCACATGCCCGATGATGTTGTTGGCCAGGCGATCCCGTGCTTCATCATCCAGCACCTCGCGGACGAGGGTGCCCGCCTGACCCCAGTCATCGTCGTCCTGGCGCAGCGCGTATGCAGAGCGCACCATGTCGCCGTCTGAAGCCCAGTGGACCTCGGACGCACGACGCGGGTCGGCTTCCGGCCCGCCCATCGAGTTCGGCGTGTACACCGGATCGGTCGCGTTGCGGATTCGCATCGCCCCGTCTTTCGAGTACGCATTCACTTCGACGTGGGGTTCGTTGACCGGAATCTGCTTGTAGTTCACGCCGAGTCGGTGTCGGTGGGCGTCGGCATAGGAGAAGCCGCGAGCCAACAGCATCTTGTCGGGGCTCAACCCGGTACCCGGCACGATGTTGTTCGGCTCGAACGCGGCCTGCTCCATCTGGGTGTGGTAATCGACGACGTTGCGGTTGAGTGTCATCTTGCCGACCTCGTGCAGTGGGTAGTCGCTGTGCGGCCACACCTTCGTCAGGTCGAACGGGTTGTAGCGGTATGTCTTTGCGTCTTCGAAAGGCATGATCTGCACGTGCAGCGTCCAGCTCGGGAAGTTGCCGTCCTCGATCGCGGTGAACAGATCCCGCTGGTGGTAGTCGCCGTCCTCACCAGCGAGCTTGTCGCCCTCGTCCTGGGTGAGGAACTCGATGCCCTGGTCGGTCTTGAAGTGATACTTGACCCAGAACAGCTCGTCCTTGTCGTTGAGCCAGCTGTAGGTGTGGCTGGAGTATCCGTTCATGTGGCGCCACGTCTTCGGAATGCCGCGGTCGCCCATCAACCATGTGACCTGATGCGCCGACTCCGGCGACAGTGTCCAGAAATCCCATTGCATGTGGTGATCGCGAAGGTTGTTGGCCGCCATCCGCTTCTGGCTGCGGATGAAGTTCTGGAACTTCATCGGGTCGCGGATGAAGAACACGGGCGTGTTGTTACCGACCATGTCGAAGTTGCCCTCGGAGGTGTAGAACTTCAGCGAGAAACCACGGGGGTCGCGCCAGGTGTCTGGGCTACCACGCTCCCCGGCCACCGTCGAGAAGCGTGCCACCATCTCGGTCTTGGCGCCGGGTTGCAGGAACGCCGCCTTCGTGTACGCGCTGAGGTCGTGGGTCACCTCGAACTGGCCGAAGGCGCCGCCGCCCTTGGCGTGTGGCTGACGCTCCGGAATGCGCTCGCGGTTGAAATTCGCCATCTGCTCGATCAGGTAGTGGTCCTGGAGCAGGATCGGACCGTCGGATCCGACGGTCAGTGAGTGCTCGACGCTGGGGACTGGGGCACCCGCGTCGGTCGTGGCGTACTTGTCAGACATGTTTCTCCTCGGGGAGGGGCGGCTTCCGGGCTGGGCCGTCGATCACGAGGCCCGAGTACCCGGAACATCCCGAAAGCGAAACGGTCAGGGCCGGGGTTGCGGTGTCGGCGCCGGGGCCGGCGGGCCGGGCGGCCGCGGGACGTCGATCAGCGGTCCGCCGGGGCCGAACGGGCCGGCGAAGCCCGGGCCGCGCTCGAACCCTCCCGGCGGACCCATGGGGAACATCGCGGGCCCGGGGCGCATCACCATCTCGGGACCCCGGAAGTGGTGCCGGGGTCCGTCGCCTGCATGTTTGCCCACGACGAAGCCGGTGCCGAAGATGACGGCGACCGTGAAAACCGAGCCGGCGACGATGCCGACCCAGGCGGCCACCTTGTTCAGCCGGCTCGGCGGCTGCGGGACGTAGATCGTCTGGGGCGCCACCGGCGGCGGAGGGGGTGCCGCCGCCGGTGGCGCGGTCAGCACAGGCCCCGTCGGTGGTTCGACCTGTTCGGATTGCTCGGACTGTTCGGGTCTGACGTCGCTCATGCGGTGATCCTCCGCTCCGATCCACAGCGCCTGTTAGGCGTGAGCTGTGAATGAGCTATGAGCTCACCAGGGCTTGATCGGGTTCACCGCGTACTGGATCACGCGGTAGGGCGTGCCGCCGCGAGGCATGGTGTTCCACTGGCTCACGAACACCCTTACGGCATCCGGCGTCGACCCCGGCGATATGTAGCCGCCGTAGGGCTGAGCGAGCCGGTTGTCGAACGGTGGTGGCAGGTCCTCGGCCCGCTCGGGCCAGGGCCCCGCGACGACGACGGTGGTCATGGGCGCCGTCCCGAGCTGTGTCGGGTCGTTGGCGACCCGGATCTCCATGTTGCCGGTGGTGGCGTTGAAGTAGGACAGCATCGTCATACCGTCGATCTGCCGCACGCTCATCTCACCCACCTTGTCGGGCCACAGCGGCGACGGCTCACCGCCCCACCCTGTGCCTGTCCAGCCCTGCCATGCGGCCCTGTCGGTGAAGGTCTGCGGCGTTGCCCGGTACAGCACCACCGGGCCGCTGCGGTCGAAGTTGTTGGCCACGATGTACACCCAGCCGCGCTCCGATTCGGCCGTCGGGATCGGGTCGTAGTAGCCGCTGATCTGCGTCTGCATGCCACCGGCGTACCCAGCGTCTCGTTCGGAGTCCGGGACCGTCTCCCAGTTACCCTTGCCTGCTTCGGCTTTCACCAGTCTTGAGGTCTGTGGCCGCAGATCCTTTGTGGTCGTCACCATCATCCAGTTCTCGCGGTTGATCTCGATGATGCCCGCGGGCAGCTGGGATTGCCCGGGCGGTGTGGGATCGGCGAGCAACGGTGTGTCGACGCCGGTCACCCCGTCGTAGCGCACACCGCCGGCATCTTCGAGCGAGTCGCCCACCACGTGCAGAGCGATCGGCGAGTACCACCCGCCGAATCCCACCGCTTGTCCGGCGAAGCTGTCGCCGCACACCTGCAGGGTGCCGCTCGGGAACTCCATGAACTCACACAGGTCGGTGGCGCCGATCCCGTAATCGGCCGTCGGGGTGCCCGTTCCGGCTGCCGCCCCGAGTCGCAGCACCTGCCCCGGCATCAGCGGCGGCAGCTGCACCGGCGTAGCCCACGCCGCCGGAATTGCGCACCAGCAGAGAAAAGCCGAGAGTACAGCTGCGGGAATGCAATTCCGGCGCAAGGGCGTGTCAGAGCTGCGCGGCCAGCAGTTCGGCGATCTGAATCGTGTTGAGCGCCGCACCTTTACGCAGGTTGTCACCTGAGACGAAGAGCGCGAGCCCGCGACCGTCCGGTACGCCGGGGTCCTGCCGGATGCGGCCGACGAGCGAGTCGTCGGCGCCGGCGGCGGCCAGCGGTGTCGGCACATCTGTCAAAGTCACCCCGGGTGCGCCGCCGAGGATCTCCGTCGCCCGCGCCACCGAAAGAGGCTGAGAGAACTCCGCATTGATCGACAGCGAGTGCCCGGTGAACACCGGAACGCGCACGCAGGTCCCGGAGACGAGGAGCTCGGGGATGCCGAGGATCTTGCGGCTCTCGTTGCGCAGCTTCTGGTCCTCGTCGGTCTCGCCGGAGCCGTCGTCCACCAGCGAGCCGGCCAGCGGAACGATGTTGAAGGCGATCGGCGCGACGTACTTGTTCGGGGTGGGGTAGTCCAGCGCGGACCCGTCGTGCACCAGTTGCTCGACCCCGTCGATGACGGCGCGCGCCTGGGTGGCGAGTTCCTCCACGCCGGCCAGGCCACTGCCCGAAACCGCTTGGTAGCTCGACACGATCAGCCGCGTCAGACCGGCTTCGTCGTGCAGCGGCTTGAGGACCGGCATCGCGGCCATCGTCGTGCAGTTGGGGTTGGCGATGATGCCTTTCGGCCTGTTACCGGCGTCGCGGTCGAAGTTCACCTCGGACACGACGAGCGGAACCTCGGGGTCCTTGCGCCAGGCCGAGGAGTTGTCCACGACGACAGCTCCCGCGGCGGCGAAGCGTGGTGCCTGCACCCGCGACATCGTCGCACCCGCGGAGAACAGGGCGATGTCCAAACCCGACGGATCAGCCGTCTCGGAGTCCTCGACCTTGATCTCCTGACCGCGGAACTCCAGCTTCTTGCCCGCCGAGCGGGCCGACGCGAAGAATCGCACCTCGGTGGCCGGAAAGTCGCGCTCCGCCAGCAGGTTTCGCATCACCTGGCCGACCTGGCCGGTCGCCCCTACGACACCTATTCGAACCATTTATTTCCCCCGTCGCTTCGCTCGCCCCATGGTCAGCGTCCTGTCCCTGCGTAGACGACGGCTTCCTCGTCGCCGCCGAGCCCGAAGGCTTCGTGCAGCGCCGCCACGGCGCGGTCGAGCTCAGTGTCTTTGATGAGTACCGAGATCCGGATCTCCGACGTCGAGATCAGATCGATGTTGATGCCCGCGTTGGCGAGCGCCTCGCAGAAGGTCGCCGTCACACCGGGGTGTGATCGCATACCGGCGCCGATCAGCGAGACCTTGCCGATGTGGTCGTCGTAAAGCACCCGGGTGAAACCGATCTCGTCCTGCAACGACGTCAGCTTCTCCACCGCGACCGGGCCGCTCTCCCGCGAACACGTGAAGGTGATGTCGGTCTTGCCGTCTTCGACCTTGGAGATGTTCTGCAGCACCATGTCGATGTTGACATCGACGTCGGCGCAGGCGCGGAAGACCTGTGCGGCGTAGCCGGGTACGTCGGGAAGGCCGACGACCGTCACCTTCGCCTCGCCGCGGTCGTGGGCAACTCCGGTGAGGATGGCGTCTTCCATAGGGATGTCCTCGATCGATCCTTTGACGATGGTGCCGGGCCTGTCGGAGTACGACGACCGGACGTGGATGGGCAGGTTGTAGCGACGTGCGTACTCGACGCAGCGCAGCATCAGCACCTTGGCGCCCGCGGCGGCCATCTCGAGCATCTCTTCGAAAGAGACGGTGTCGAGTTTCTGGGCGTTCGGCACGATACGCGGGTCGGCGGTGAAAATGCCGTCGACGTCGGTGTAGATCTCGCACACGTCGGCGTCGAGGGCGGCGGCCACGGCGACAGCGGTGGTGTCGGAGCCGCCGCGACCGAGTGTGGTGACGTCCTTGGTGTCCTGGCTGACGCCCTGAAAGCCCGCGACGAGGACAATCTGGCCCTCGTCGAGCGCCGCGCGCAGGCGAGTCGGGGTGACGTCGATGATCTTGGCATTGCCGTGGGTGCCGGTGGTGACGACGCCTGCCTGCGATCCCGTGAACGATCGGGCCTGCGCGCCGAGCGACTCGATCGCCATCGCGACGAGCGCATTCGAGATGCGCTCGCCGGCGGTCAGCAGCATGTCGAGTTCACGGGCCGGCGGGGCCGGGGACACCTGCTTGGCGAGGTCCAACAGCTCGTCGGTGGTGTCGCCCATCGCCGAGACGACCACGACGACGTCGTCACCCGCCTTCTTCGTCTCGACGATGCGCTCGGCCACACGGCGGATCCGCTCGGCGTCCGACACCGAGGATCCGCCGTACTTCTGTACGACGAGCGCCACTAGGCCATGCCTTTCGAATCGGGGAATTCCGATCAAGGATAAGGGCTGCGCGCACGCGATTTTTCCCGCCGGTCGCGTCGGTAACGTGCACCACATGCCCGATCGGCTCGCCGACACCTCGGTACCCATCCATCCCCCGATCGCCGCCCGCTGGAGTCCGCGGGCGTTCGACGCAGCCGCAGATGTGCCCGAAGAAGACGTGATCGCGCTGCTGGAGGCTGCCCGCTGGGCACCCACGTGGGGGGCCCGTCAGCCCGTTCGGTTCCTCGTCGGGCATCGCGGCGACGACACCTTCGAGACCCTTTCCGGCCTGCTCAGAAGGGGTAACAGCTACGCACGGGCGGCCAGCGCCCTCATCTTGCTGTGCGCAGACGAGGGCGAGGACGACCGGACGAAGCTGTACTCCGCGGTCGACGCCGGCTCGGCGCTGGCCAACAT
The DNA here is from genome assembly GCF_001650495.1 of Mycolicibacterium iranicum. Classification (GTDB taxonomy): domain Bacteria; phylum Actinomycetota; class Actinomycetes; order Mycobacteriales; family Mycobacteriaceae; genus Mycobacterium; species Mycobacterium iranicum_A. The sequence goes on from NZ_LWCS01000034.1 coordinate 44,767, forward strand.
GCTCATCGAGGCCGTATCGCGCGGACTGATCGCGCATCCGATGGCCGGATTCGACGTTCCAGGCGCAGCCGCGGCGTTCGGCTTGCCCGCCACCCTGCACCCGATCGTTACCGTCGCCGTCGGCCGGCTCGGTGACTATGCGGACATCTCCCCCGAGATCGCCGAGCGCGACGCCAGACCCCGCGAACGGTTGCCCTTGTCCGACGTGGTGCTCACCGGCCCCGGTTCCAATCCACGCCCAGGAACGTGAACGGCTCCGCCTTCTGGAACTGCGCGCTCGTCTCACCGGTGTAGACGGTCTTCTGCCCCTCCCCCAGCTCCAGGCGCAGTGTCGGCGCCCCCTCGCCGAGGTCGAGATTGTTCAGATCGACCCAGAAGGTGCTCGGAGACAACGCCGATTCGAAGAAGTACCGCAGCGCCACATGGTCGATGGCGGTGCGCCACCGCGTCGACGAGATGTTCGGCGCCTCAGGGGTGGTGATGCCGTAGGGAACCGACGCGTTCCGCACGACACCGAGGGCGACGGCGACGGCCCCCAGCGGATCGGCGGTCTTGGGAACCGCATTGATGTAGAACGAGGCACGGACGAATCGGTCGGCGGCGCGATTGGTGCCCGGCAGCATCACCGTCCCGCCGATCTCCTTCCAGTACTCCGAGATCGCCAGCTGCTTGTCGAAGATCGGCGAGTTCGTCATCACCTGGTACTGGCGGCCGTGATGGATCACCTGTTCGCCGTCGATGTACTCGACGATGGCGCTGTCGCCGGTGGCGTCCGAGAGCGCCAGGTGCAGTGTGGCCAGCCGCTGCTGGCCGGGCACCTCGATGGTCACGATGTGCAGCGGTGACGCGGTGAGCGCAGCGACCGCTTCGGCGACCGTTGCGAAGTTGTCGAGGACGTATTGCGCCCACAGCGACAGCGACAGCTGCCCGCCGTCTCCCGAGGGGTACTGCGACTCCGCGAGCCACAGCAGGTTGGCGGCCAGACCGGCTTCGTTGAGGCCGTCGGTGGTCGAGATGTCGTATCCGCTGGCCACGACACTGCCGTACTTCGAGGTCCACTTGAGCGAACCCGGCCCCGCGCTGCCGGTGCGCGCCACACCCCGCGGGAGCACCCAGAGATTGGTCCCGATCTCGACTTCCCAGTCCATCGACCGCCCAGTGACGATCCGCTCACCGGTCCCCAGATACACGACGCGTGTGCACATGCGATCAACCTAACGCCGTCGACACACAGCAGGTCGTTACTCCCCGGAAACGCAACGCGACCACGGTCGTAACAGAAGCGTCGGTAACTGTCCGGTGAACGGCTCGTCTAGCAGCCGCACATCTCCCGAGAGGGATTGGTCGGAATGGATTCGAAATGGATGTAGTGGACACCGGCACCACGGCTTTCATGCTGTGTTGCATCATCGGGCTGACCCTGATGATTCCCGGACTCGCGCTGTTCTACGGCGGGATGGTCTCGGTGAAGAGCTCGACCAACATGATGATGATGACCTTCGGCGCTGTGGCGGTCGTCGGCGTGATCTGGGTTCTCTTCGGCTTCTCGATGGTCTTCGGCACCTCTTACGGTGGCTACCTCGGCAGCCTCACGGAGTTCGCCGGCATGAAGGATCTGCTGGAGTCACAAACCACGATCTCGGGCCTGCCGATCAGCCTCTTCTCCATCTTCCAGGCCCTGTTCGCCGCGATCACGGTCGCGCTGATCTCGGGTGCGGTGGCCGACCGGATGAAGTTCGGTGCGTGGATGGGCTTCGCGACGCTGTGGGCGGTACTGGTCTACTTCCCGGTTGCCCATTGGGTTTTCGCGTTCGACGGGGTCGTCACCGAGGACTCGGTGGGCGGCTGGATCGCCAACAAGCTGAAGGCGATCGACTTCGCCGGGGGTACCGCGGTCCACATCAACGCCGGCGCGGCGGCCCTCGCGGTGGCCATTGTGCTGGGCAAGTCGAAGAACTGGGGACAGCTGCGCAAGCCGCACAACGTGCCGCTGACGCTGTTGGGCGCCGGCCTGCTGTGGGCGGGTTGGTATGCGTTCAACGGCGGTTCCGCACTGGCCGCAGGCAATTCGGCCGCGATCGTCATGGTGACGACCTTCGTCGCGACGTGCGCCGCGACCCTGGCCTGGATTGCGGTCGAGAAGTTCAAGGACGGCCACGTCACCGGTGTCGGCGCGGCATCCGGGGCCATCACCGGCCTTGTCGCCATCACTCCGGCCTGCGGTGCCGTCACGCCGGTCGGCGCGATCATCCTCGGCGCCATCGCGGGCGCGATCTGCGTGTACGCCGTCGGACTCAAGGATCGCTTCGGGTATGACGACTCGCTCGATGTCGTCGGGGTTCACCTCGTGGGCGGTGTCATCGGCACGCTGCTGATCGGTTTCCTGGCCAGCGACTCGATGCCCAACGCCACCAACGGCCTGTTCTACGGCGGCGGTGTCGAGCAGCTCTGGAAGCAGGCGGTCGCCGCGGGCGCAGTCATGGCGTACTCGTTCACCGTCGCGTTCTTGATCGCTTTCGCGCTCAAAAAGACTGTGGGCATCCGCATCTCGCCCGACGACGAGGAGAAGGGCATCGACGCGGCGTTCCATCGCGAGGCCTCGTACGAGTTCCAGCCGGCGTCGGCTTAAGGCGTAGGACGGCCGGTGCGGGTCCGGGGCCCACACCGGCCGTTTTCGTTGCGCGCCGTGTTTCCCTCCGTGATACATTGATTCCCAACAAGAGACAAGGACTGAGATGGCCCCCACGCTCCAGGAACTCACGACGGACGCCGGAACCAAGTTCGTCCTCGCATTGTTCGTCGACCTCCGCGGCAAGCCATGCGCCAAGCTCGTGCCCGTCGAAGCGGTCGATCTGCTCGCCACCGAGGGCGTCGGCTTCGCCGGCTACGCGGTCGGCGCCATGGGACAGGAGCCCAAAGATCCCGACCTGATGGCTATTCCCGACCCGGCTTCGTTCACACCGGTCCCGTTCATCAAGGACGGACTGGCGATCGTGCACTGCGATCCCCACGTCAACGGCGAACCCTGGCCCTACGCCCCGCGCGTCATCCTCAAGTCACTGATCCAGCGATGCGCGGACGCCGGATTCGAACCGTGGGTGGGAGCCGAGGTCGAGTATTTCCTGTTGCGCCGCAACGACGATGGTTCCGTCTCGGTCGCCGACACCGCCGACACCGCGTCCCAGCCGTGCTACGACGCCCGCGGCGTCACACGCATGTACGACCACCTCACCGCAGTGTCTACTGCGATGAACCAGCTCGGCTGGTCCAACTACGCCAACGACCACGAAGACGGCAACGGGCAGTTCGAGCAGAACTTCAAGTTCGCCGAGGCTCTCACCGCCGCCGACCGGGTGATCACGCTGCGCTACCTGCTGTCGATGATCGCCGCCGAGCGCGGCATGATCGCCACCTTCATGCCGAAGCCCTTCGGCGACAAGACGGGCAGTGGGCTGCACCTGCATCTGTCACTCACCAGTGGTGGCACCCCCGTTTTCCCCGCAGGAGGGGACGGCCTCGATGAACGGGGTCTCGGGCTCTCCGACACCGCGTACGGGTTCGTCGGAGGAATCCTCGAACACGCATGCGCCCTGCAGGCAGTGGTCGCGCCAACCGTCAACTCCTACAAACGAACCGGAGCCCTCAGCACGTCCTCCGGGGCGTCATGGGCTCCACGGCTGCCCACCTACGGCGGTAACGACCGCACGCATTACATCCGGGTCCCGGATTCCGATCGGATTGAAATGCGCGGCGGAGACGGATCCGCCAACCCCTACCTGGCGATCGCGGCGGCACTGGGCGCGGGCCTCGACGGCATCAAGCGCAGCACCGATCCGGGAGCAGTCGGATCGGGTCTCAACACACGCGCATTGCCGCCCACCCTGTTGCACGCCGTCGACGAGTTCGAGACCGATTCGATCGTCACCGGTGTGCTCGACGCCGTGGGTGACGGTGTGGCCGCCTACTTCGCCACCATCAAGCGCGAGGAGTTCTTCGCCTATCACAGCTCGGTCAGCTCGTGGGAGCTGGACAGCTACCTCACCGCGTTCTGAGACGAATTCGCTTCACAGGAAAGAGGTCAAGCCATGTGCGGGATCGTCGGGTTGCATCTTCGGACGGCCGAGCTCTATCCCCGACTCGGTCAGCTTCTGACCGGAATGCTGTGCGAGATGGGCGATCGCGGCGGCGACTCGGCCGGTGTCGCCGTGTACGGCGACCCGAACTGGTCGCCGCCCGGCCACGGCTGCGTCTCGGTGGCCGACCTCGGCACCGGACTGACCGAGACCACCACCCAGGTCGCCGCATCGGTCGGCGCGGCTCTGGGCGTTGATGTCGTCGGTTCCGCAGTCGGGGTCAGCCACGTGCTCTCAGCGGCAGCGGATTCGGAGATGCTGCTGTCCGCGGTCCGTGCCGCGTATCCCGACGCGCTCATTGCCGGATTCGGTTCTGACATGGCGGTTCTCAAAGGTGTCGGCCATCCACGTGTCCTCACCCACGGCTGGGGTCTGGCGAACGCTGCGGGGTGGCAGGGAGTCGGGCACACCCGGATGGCCACCGAATCGGCCGTGACACCTTCAGGTTGCCACCCGTACGCGGTCGGCTCGGGACAGTGCATGGTGCACAACGGGTCTTTCGCCAACCACGCCACCATCCGTCGCGAGTTGCGCGCCGGCGGTGTGGTGTTCGACAGCGAGAACGACACCGAGGTCGGGGCGCGGTTCATCGCCAAGCAGCTCTCGGAGGGCCGCGACGTCGAAGGCGCACTGAAGGAGCTGTGCGCAACCTTTGATGGCTTCTACACCCTCCTGGTGTCCAACCGGGATTCGTTCGCCGTGGTGCGTGACGCGATCGCCTGCAAACCCGCCGTGATCGCCGAGACGGACGAATGGGTCGCCATGGGCAGCGAATACCGCGCTCTGGCAGGACTTCCCGGCGTCGAGAAGGCCAAGATCTGGGAGCCAGAACCCGAGGTGGTGTACGCATGGAGCAGGTAGCGACGATGTTCGATCTCACCGAGATCCCCCTTCGCGAGGTGAACGCCGCGTTGCACGCCCCGGATCTCGCCGGCGAATTCGTCATCGAGAACCCCGCGGGCGCGCACAACGTCGCCGTCGGTCTCAACGCACCCGTGATGGTCACCGTCGACGGACATGTCGGCTACTACGCCGCCGGCATGAACCAAAAGGCCGACGTGCTCATCAACGGCAACGCAGGTACCGGTGTCGCCGAGAACATGATGAGCGGCTCGGTCTGGGTGAGAGGCGACGCCTCACAGTCCGCCGGCGCGACCGCCCACGGAGGATTGCTCATCATCGACGGGAATGCCGCTGCGCGCTGCGGCATCTCGATGAAGGGTGTGGATATCGTCGTCGGTGGGAACGTCGGCCACATGAGCGCCTTCATGGCGCAGGCCGGTCGGCTCGTCATCCGCGGCGACGCAGGCGAAGCACTCGGCGACTCCATCTACGAGGCCCGCATCTATGTCCGCGGAGACGTGGCCTCGCTGGGCGCGGACTGCGTCGCGAAACCGATGCGTGACGAGCACCACGAGGAACTCGGGCAACTGTTGAAGACAGCGGGGTTCGAGGGCGATGACACAGCTGCCTACACGCGATACGGATCCGCACGGAATCTGTACAACTTCCACGTCGACAATGCGAGCAGCTACTGATGAGCTACACGAGTGACGAACGGGCCCGTCTCGGCCTGCGCGAATCCGCGACCTTCGACCGGACCACCATCGCCGCGATCCAGCGCGCGGCCGACACCGGCATCTACGACATCCGCGGGTGGGGCGCCAAGCGTCCGCTGCCCCACTTCGACGACCTGCTGTTCCTCGGTGCCTCGATGTCACGCTATCCGCTCGAGGGATACCGCGAGCGTTGCGCCACCGATGTCGTGCTGGGCGGCCGGTTCGCCAAACATCCTCTGCACCTGGATGTCCCGGTCACCATCGCCGGCATGAGCTTCGGGGCGCTGTCCGGCCCCGCCAAAGAGGCCCTGGGCCGCGGAGCCAGCGAGGTCGGCACGTCGACGACCACCGGCGACGGCGGCATGACGCCCGAGGAACGCGGCCAGAGCAAGTACCTCGTCTATCAGTACCTGCCGTCGCGGTACGGCATGAACCCCGACGACCTGCGCAAGGCAGATGCGATCGAAATCGTACTGGGCCAGGGCGCCAAGCCCGGCGGGGGTGGAATGCTGTTGGGCCAGAAGATCTCCGAGCGGGTCGCGGGGATGCGCACACTCCCCGAGGGCATCGACCAGCGCTCGGCGTGCCGTCATCCGGACTGGACCGGCCCCGACGATCTGACCATCAAGATAAACGAGCTCCGTGAGATCACCGACTGGGAGAAACCGATCTACGTCAAGGTGGGCGCCACCCGCACGTACTACGACGTCAAGCTCGCGGTCCACGCAGGGGCGGACGTCGTCGTCGTCGACGGCATGCAAGGCGGCACCGCCGCGACCCAGGACGTGTTCATCGAGCATGTCGGCATCCCCACGCTGGCCGCGATTCCGCAAGCGGTGCAGGCGCTGCAGGAGCTCGGCGTGCACCGGACCGGGGCAAGCGGAGCGACGGGAAGAAAAGGCGTGCAGCTCATCGTCTCGGGCGGCATCCGCAACGGCGCCGACGTGGCGAAAGCACTCGCCTTGGGCGCCGACGCCGTCGCAATCGGCACCGCGGCGCTGATCGCCCTCGGTGACAACCATCCGCGATACGCGGCGGAGTACGAGAAGCTCGGCAGCGCAGCCGGTTTCTACGACGATTACCAGGACGGCCGAGATCCCGCGGGGATCAGCACGCAGGACCCCGAGCTCGCCGCAGGGTTCGACCCGGTCGCCGGCGGACGGCGACTGGCCAACTACCTGCGCGTCCTGACGATGGAAGCGCAGACCATCGCACGCGCCTGCGGCAAATCGCACGTCTGTCACCTCGAGCCCGACGACCTCGTCGCGGTGAGCATCGAAGCCGCCGCGATGGCCAAGGTCCCCCTCGCCGGGACGGACTGGATTCCGGGACGCGGCGGCTCATGGTGAATCAAACCGCTGACGTCGTCATCGTCGGCGGCGGCATCGAAGGGTCTGCGGCGGCGTGGGCCCTGGGTCGGCGCGGTGTCACTGATGTCGTTGTGCTGGAGCGAAATACGGTCGGCTCCGGGATGACGGGAAAGTCCAGCGGGATCGTGCGCTGCCACTACGGCGTCAGCTCGCTGGCAGCCATGGCAGCCGACGGCCTGAAGGTCTTCGAACGAGCAGCAGACATCTTCGGCACCGACATCGGGTTCCGGCAGACCGGCTACGTCGTCGGCGTCGGCGAGCAGAACGTCGAAGCGCTGCGCAAAAGCCTTGCCGCGCAACAGTCCGTCGGTGTCGAGACCGAAGAGATCGACAAAGCCGACGTCGCCGAACTGTGGCCGTTCGCCGATCTCACCCCGTTCGCGGCGTTCGGCTGGGAGGCCCGCGGTGGCTACGGGGACGCCTACCAGACCGCGCAGGCGTTCTCCGCAGCCGCGCGGACGGCAGGAGCGCACGTCCGCCAGGGTGCCACCGTCACCGGACTGCTCCTCGACGCAGACCGGGTCACCGGAGTGCGCCTCGCCGACGGCACCGAGATCTCGGCGAACACCGTCGTCGTCGCCACCGGCGTGTGGACCAGGCCGTTCCTGGCGCCCTACGGCATCGACATGCCGATCCGGGTGATCCGCGAACAGATCGTCATGATCGACCCCGGAACCGAAACGGGTCCCGTGCCCGTCTTCTCCGACCTGGTCTCACTGCAGTACGTACGCCCAGAGGTCGGCGGCGACATCCTGTTCGGCAACAGCGACCTGCCCGGCTACGTGGACATCGATCAGGCCGATCCCGACAGCTATCTCAACCGGGCCACCGAGGACTTCGTCGACGTCACCGTCGACAAGGTCGGCACCCGCTTCCCCGGCTTCGCCGACGCGTCGATCTCCAGCAGCTACGCCGGCTGCTACGACGTCACCCCCGACTACAACCCGGTCATCTCGCAAGGCCCCCTGGACGGCCTCGTCATCGCTGCCGGGTTCAGCGGCCACGGCTTCAAGATCGCTCCCGCCGTCGGCAAACTCGTCGCCGACATCGTGATCGACGGCCACAGCAGCGACCCCCGTATACCCGCGTCGGACTTCCGGTTCTCCCGCTTCGCCGAGGACGACCCGCTCAAGACGCCCTACCCGTACGTCGGCGCGGGGCAGATGCGCTAGACAGACACCGTGGCTTCTCCTGACGATCTGCTGCGCAATACCTCCGGAACTGCGCGGGACCGCGACCCCGCCGCCCCGGTCGAAGAGCTCGAGATCGAGTCGGCGATCGGCCGCAACGTGCGGTTGCTGCGGCAACAGCAGGGTCTGACCGTCGCCGAGACCGCCACCCGGATCGGCATCTCGAAAGCGATGATGAGCAAGATCGAGAACGCGCAGACCTCATGCAGCCTGTCAACGCTGGCTCTACTCGCCAAGGGCTTCGACGTGCCCGTGACCAGCCTTTTCCGCGGCGCAGACGTCGAACGCCCCGCCGCCTTCGTCAAATCGGGCACCGGCGCCGCCATCGTGCGCGAAGGCACCCGCGAGGGCCACGAATACCAGCTGCTCGGGTCATTGCGTGGCGAGCACAAGCGGCTGGAATGCCTGCACGTCACGCTGTCGGAGAAGAGCCAGACCTATCCGCTGTTCCAGCATCCCGGCACGGAGTTCATCTACATGCTGGAAGGCGTCATGGACTACAGCCACAGTCGCTCGGTGTACCGGCTGCACCCTGGCGATGCACTGCAGATGGACGGTGAGGGTGCGCATGGTCCCGTCGACCTCGTCGAGCTGCCCATCCGCTTCCTGTCGGTGATCGCCTTCCCTGACTCCCAGGTCTGACGGGTTTTGACGCTCGCACGAGCGGGAGTAAGGTAACCCCCGTGCAGCGGGTGCTCCTTCTCGGACGCCGCGACGGGGTCTGATCCAGACTGGCCTCCCGTCGCGGGTGTTTCGCGATGCGCCGGTCTGAAGTCCCCCAGAGACCCAACCGGAGCACATCATGACTGAATCTTTCAATCCCTCCACAGACGCGTTCAGCTCGGTCCGCACCATCTCCACCCCCGCCGGTGCACCCCATCCCGGCCAGCCCGCCTGGAACACCCAGCGCGGCTCACAGATGCCCGTCGCCCGCTATCGCAGCTTCGATGAAGAGGTCGAGCCGATTCGGCTGCCCGACCGCACCTGGCCCGAGAAGGTCATCAGCACCACACCCATGTGGTGTGCCGTCGACCTGCGGGACGGCAACCAGGCGCTGATCGACCCGATGAGCCCCGCCCGCAAACGCCGCATGTTCGACCTGCTGGTCCGGATGGGCTACAAGGAGATCGAGGTTGGCTTCCCGTCGGCATCGCAGACCGACTTCGACTTCGTCCGCGAGATCATCGAGCAGGGCGCGATCCCCGACGACGTCACGATCCAGGTGCTGACCCAGTGTCGGCCCGAATTGATCGAACGCACCTTCCTGGCATGCCAAGGCGCACCCCGCGCGATCGTGCACTTCTACAACTCCACCTCGATCCTGCAGCGGCGCGTCGTGTTCCGCGCCGACCGTGACGCGGTGAAGAAGATCGCCACCGACGGCGCCCGCATGTGCGTCGAGGAGGCCAAAAAGTACCCAGACACCCTGTGGCGGTACGAGTATTCGCCAGAGTCCTACACAGGCACCGAGCTGGAGTACGCCGTCGAGGTGTGCAACGCCGTGGCAGACATCGTGGCGCCGACTCCGGAGCGGCCGCTGATCGTCAATCTGCCCGCGACGGTCGAGATGGCCACCCCCAACGTGTACGCCGACTCGATCGAGTGGATGAACCGGCACCTGACGCCACGCGACTCGATAATCCTGAGCCTGCACCCGCACAACGATCGCGGAACCGCGGTCGCCGCAGCCGAATTGGGATACGCCGCCGGTGCGGACCGCATCGAGGGCTGCCTGTTCGGCAACGGCGAGCGCACCGGGAACGTATGCCTGGTGACGCTGGGCATGAACCTGTTCTCCCGCGGCGTCGACCCACAGATCGACTTCTCGAACATCGACGAGATCCGTCGCACCGTCGAGTACTGCAACCAGCTGGGCGTACACGAGCGGCACCCGTACGGCGGCGATCTGGTCTACACCGCGTTCTCCGGCAGCCACCAGGACGCCATCAACAAGGGCCTGGACGCGATGAAAGTTTCTGCCGACGAACAGGATTCAGACGTCGATGACATCCTGTGGCAGGTGCCGTACCTGCCGATCGACCCGAAGGACGTCGGCCGCACCTACGAGGCCGTCATCCGCGTCAACTCGCAGTCCGGCAAGGGCGGTGTCGCCTACATCATGAAGGCCGACCACGGTCTGGCACTGCCGCGCCGACTGCAGATCGAGTTCTCCCAGGCCATCCAGCGGATCACCGACGGTGAAGGCGGTGAGGTGTCCCCGAAGGAGATGTGGGACGCGTTCTACGAGGAGTATCTGGCGCCAATCAGCCCGCTGGAGCGGATCCGCCAGAAGGTCGACGCGGCCGAGGTCGACGGCGGCACCGACACCATCACCGCGGTGGTGAAGGTCAACGGCGAGGAGCGCGAGATCGTCGGCGCGGGCAACGGCCCGCTGGCGGCCTTCGTCGATGCGATCGGCGCCGTCGGCTTCGACGTCAATGTGCTCGATTACTCCGAGCACGCGATGTCGGCGGGCGAGGAGGCCCAGGCCGCGGCCTACGTAGAGGCCGAGATCGACGGTCGCACCGTGTGGGGTGTCGGCATCGCGACGTCGATCACCACCGCGTCCCTGCGGGCAGTGGTGTCGGCGGTCAACCGGGCGGCACGGCAAGCCGGCCTCTAGTCCGCACTTCGAGGTCTTTGGACTCTGATCTCGGCCCGCCGTGGTTGGTTGACTGACTGTCGCGTGGACCGCGCCATTGTGTTCGAGGAGCCAAACATGTGGGATTCGTTCTGGGACTATTTCTGGTCGATGATCGTCATCTTCGCTTTCATCGCCTACCTGATCATTTTGTTCAACATCCTTGCTGACCTCTTCTGGCGTGACCACAAGACATCGGGGTTGGTCAAGGCAGTCTGGGTCGTCTTCCTGATCGTGCTGCCATACCTGACCGCGCTGATCTACCTGGTCGCGCGCGGCAAGGGGATGGCGGAGAGGGCACGTGAGCAGGCACTCCAGGCGAAACGCGAGACCGACGAGTACATCCGGGAGGCGGCAGGCCGCAACCCGGCGCAGGAGATCGCCGATGCAAAGGCGTTGCTGGACGCGGGCACCATCACCGACGCCGAGTACCAGACCCTGAAGACGAAGGCCCTGACCGGCTAACGCTCTCAGAACAAGGTGAACTGATCCCCGGCCGGGGACTGCTCGGCGAACGCCTCGATGGCCGACCCGCCGATGACGGAGTCGATGTGCTGCATGAACGCAGCGCTGGTGAGCTTGGCGACGCCGAGTTCCCGGGCCTGATACCCCTTGCCCTGCTCGGGGGCTTCGACGTCGCACACCACGAGCGAGGTGTTCAGGTCGACCGCGTCGGTGAACGCCAGCCCGGCGTGCAGGATTCGTTCGACCATCTCTTCGTGCGTGTAGCTGACCTCGGCTGACAGCGCGACGCGCATGCCCTGGACCAGCGGGCGACCCTGGACGAACGGGCCCGGGTTGACGTACGGGCACGGTAGCCGGGCGGCCGTCGCCTTCAGCGGCAGCAGTTCGTCATGGGTCACACGACCGTTGGGCCAACGACGTCGCGTCACGGGGTGCACCGGCAGCCACTTGCGTCGTTCCTGCGCGCGCACCAGAACCGGCTTGAGGATCTGCGCCAACACCATCGCGTCGTCGAGCGCGTCGTGCGGCTTCATCTGGGTGACGCCGTGATGGGCGGCCAGCGTCTCCAAGCGCAGATTGTTCAGGCCGAGGTCGAGGCGCCGCGCCAGTTCGACCGTGCACATGACGGTGTCGACCGGCAGCTCCGCGGACACCATCTCGGCCTCGGCAGCCAGGAACGAGTAATCGAAACCGACGTTGTGGGCGACCAGCGTGCGGCCCCGCAACACGTCGCAGAGATCGCCGACGAGGTCGCCGAAGGTGGGCTGGCCCGCCAGCATCTCCGCTGTCAGCCCGTGCACATGGGTCGGCCCGGGATCGACACCCGGGTCGAGCAGGCTGTAGAGGCTCTTCTCGACGTTGCCGTCGTCGCTGAGGGCGAGCGCGGCGATGCTGACGATGCGGGCCTGCCCCGGTCGGAAACCGGAGGTCTCGACGTCGACGACGGCCCAGCCCGCGCCGTCGGTGTCGGCGGGCCTGCCCCAGCGACGTTCGGCGGTTGAGCTCATGAACCGAGGATGGCACGCACCGCTGACAAGCCTCGCTCCATCGGCCGCGTGTCGGCGCCTCTTCTAAACTGCCGGGCATGGTCACCGTCGGAGGGCAGAAGCGCCGCGAGCGGGGAATGTCGCTGCGTGGGCGCGTCGCGCTCGCCGCGGGCGCAGGCGCACGCTGGGCGTCCCGCGTCACCGGCCGGGGAGCAGGCGCGATGATCGGCGGCCTGGTGGCGATGACGCTGGACAGGTCGATCCTCGGCCAGCTGGGCCGCGACCGGCGAACCGTCGTCATCACCGGCACCAACGGCAAGTCGACGACGACCCGGATGACGGCGGCTGCGCTGGCGACTTTGGGCCCCGTCGCGACGAACGCCGAGGGCGCCAACATGGATGCCGGCCTCGTGGCGGCGCTGGCCGCCAAACCCGACGCGACCCTCGCCGCCCTCGAGGTCGACGAGATGCACGTCCCGCACGTCGTCGATGCCATACCGGCCGCGGTCATCGTTTTGTTGAACCTGTCGCGCGACCAGCTCGACCGGGTGGGCGAGATCAATCACATCGAACGCACCCTGCGCGCCGGGCTGGCACGTCATCCCTCGACAGTGGTCGTCGCGAATTGCGACGACGTGCTCATGACCTCGGCGGCCTACGACAACCCGCACGTGGTGTGGGTGGCCGCAGGCGGTGGGTGGGCCGGCGACTCGGTGAGCTGCCCGCGCTCCGGCGAGGTCATCGTGCGAGACGGCAGGCACTGGTACTCGACCGGCATGGATTTCAAGCGGCCGGACCCCGACTGGTGGTTCGACGACACTCACATCCATGGTCCCGATGGGCTGTCCCTGCCGATGACGCTGACGCTGCCCGGCACCGTCAACCGCGGCAATGCGACACAGGCGGTGGCCGCCGCGGTGACACTGGGCGCCGACCCCGCTTCCGCAGTCGCCGCGGTGTCCGCCGTCGACGAGGTGGCCGGCCGCTACCGCACCGTCCGCGTGGGCAGCCACACGGTGCGGGTGCTGCTGGCGAAGAATCCGGCCGGGTGGCAGGAGGCGTTGTCGATGGTGGACCGCGACGCGGCGGGTGTGGTGATCGCGGTCAACGGCCAGGTGCCCGACGGTGAAGACCTGTCGTGGTTGTGGGACGTGCGGTTCGAACACTTCGACACGGTCAAGGTGGTGGCAGCCGGTGAGCGCGGCACCGACCTCGCGGTGCGGCTCGGCTACGCCGGCGTCGAACACACCCTGGTGCACGACACAGTGGACGCCATCGCCTCGTGCCCGCCGGGACACGTCGAGGTGCTCGCCAACTACACCGCGTTCCTGCAGCTGAACAGGCGGCTGCCATGACAGAGTCGGCGGTGCGGATCGGGCTCGTCCTGCCCGACGTGATGGGCACCTACGGAGATAGCGGGAACTCCGTGGTGCTGCGACAGCGCCTGCGGCTGAGAGGAATTGACGCTGAGATCATCGAGATCACCCTCGACGATCCAGTGCCTGCGGAACTCGACCTGTACACGCTCGGCGGCGCCGAGGACTACGCCCAGCGGCTGGCCACGAAGCATCTGGTTCGATATCCCGGTCTACAGCAGGCGGTTTCACGCGGCGCGCCGGTGCTGGCGATCTGCGCGGCCATCCAGGTGCTGGGTCACTGGTACGAGACCTCGGCCGGCGAGCGCGTCGACGGCGTAGGGGTTCTCGACGTGACGACGTCGCCGCAGCCGGAGCGCACGATCGGAGAGGTCGCCTCCACGCCACTGGTCCAAGGCCTCACCGAACCGCTGACAGGATTCGAGAATCACCGTGGCGGAACAGTTCTCGGGCCGCAGGCACGACCACTGGCAGCGGTGACCAAGGGCGCCGGAAACCGCGCCGGCGACGGCATCGACGGCGCGGTGCAGGGCAGCATCGTCGCGACCTATCTGCACGGCTGCTGCCTGGCCCGCAACCCACAGCTCGCCGACCACCTTCTCGGCAAGGTGGTGGGCCCCCTTGCGCCGCTGGAACTTCCCGAAGTCACGCAACTACGCAAGGAACGGCTGGCAGCGCCGCGGCGTGTCTAACCGGCCACGACGATGCCTTTCTCGTACACCTATATGACAGCCCACTGCAAATGGCAGCGCGAACCGCGAGTGCCCGCTCTCCTTACGCCGCGCGCGTCCGAGCGAATCTCTGAACGTCGCTGATCTCGAGGTGGCATCCGCGACTGGCCAAGGCTTTCTCTGTTCGCAAGAGCCAATCGCCTGGCCGATCTTCGGCGATGACTCGGATGACGATCCAGCCCAGTTGCTCCAGCATTCGCAGCCGCGCGATGTCTTTGACGTACTGCTGCCGATCTTTGCGGTGACGGTCGCCGTCGTATTCGACCGCCACCTTGTACTTGCGCCATCCCATGTCGAGGAACGCGATGGGTCTTGTGCCCTTCAGAACCGGGATCTGCGTCTGCGGTCGCGGAAACCCGGAGTCCAGCAACCACAGTCGCTGCATGCTCTCCCGCGGCGACGCTGCTCCCCCGTCGACGAGTGGAAGCAACTCGCGCAGTTGCGGGATACCTCGAAGTCTTGGCCTCCGGTCGGCCAGCCGCACCACCTCGTCGATCTCGAAGTGCTGGTTCCACATCAGCCCGTCCAGGCGCGCCAACGCGTCACTTCGGCCGAGCAAGCGGCCGAGGTCGAACGCCGTCCGAACCCGCGACGTGACCGGAAGCCCTGAGCGGAGCACGACCTCATCGTCGGAGAGCGCGTCGGTTCGGGTGACCAGTCCAGCTTGGGACCGGTTCGTCACACCGGCCACTTCGATGGCGACGTCTGCGTCGATCCACGGTGCGCCATGCAACGCTGCGGCCGCCAACCCTGCGATTGTTCCCTTGCGGCCGGTTGCCAGCCAGGCCCCGATCGCCCTGTCACGCAGCGAGGGCTCGACGCTCTTGCCGATGAATACGCCTCGGAACAAGGGGGTGTACCAACGCGCGAGCTCATGTCGGGTGACCACGCCGGCGCGAACGGCTTCACCGCCCAGAATGACTTTGGCCATGGGCCACATGGTGCCGTGCCCTACCGACAAACCCGACACTCCAACGTTTTGCAGCGAAAGTACGAGGAAACCTCTGCAAAACGTTCAAGCGTCACGCCAGCGCGTCACGTCAGCGCGTCAGGCCATCGCGCGGCGACCCGCCAGCGCGCGCCCCAGCGTCAACTCGTCGGCGAACTCCAGGTCCCCACCCATCGGGAGCCCCGACGCGATGCGCGTCACCGTCAGCCCGGGTATGTCGCGCAGCATCCTCACCAGGTACGTGGCCGTCGCCTCACCCTCGGTGTTGGGGTCGGTCGCGATGATGATCTCGGCGACATCGACACCGTCGACCCGTTCCCCGATCCTGTTGAGCAGCTCGCGGATTCGGAGTTGGTCAGGGCCGATACCGGACAGCGGGTCCAGCGCTCCCCCCAGCACGTGATAGCGCCCGCGGAACTCGCGGGTCCGCTCGACCGCCTGGACATCCTTGGGTTCCTCGACCACGCAGATCAGCGACGCGTCACGGCGCGGGTCACTGCAGATCCGGCACCGCTCGGCGTCGCTGACGTTGCCGCACACGGCACAGAATGTGACGCCGTCGCGCACCCTGTTCAGCACGGCGGTGAGACGGTCGATGTCGGGCGGCTCAACCGACAGCAGATGGAACGCGATCCGCTGGGCGCTCTTGGGCCCGATACCCGGCAGCTTGCCGAGCTCGTCGATCAGATCCTGGACAGGTCCCTCGAACAAAAAGTCACATCCCCGGCAGGCCCGGGAATCCCTGCCCGCCCATTCCGCCCGCCAGCGGTCCCAGCTTGTCGTGGGCGAGGATGGTGACCTGCTTGGCGGCATCGGCGATCGCACCGACAATGAGGTCCTGCAGAGTTTCCGGGTCGGATGGATCGATCACCTTCGGGTCGATCGACACCCCGACCACCTCGCCGCTGCCCTTCATCCTGACCTGCACGAGGCCGCCGCCGGCCTGGCCGTGCAGTTCGGCGTTGGCCAGTGCTTCCTGGGCCTCCATCAGCTGCTGCTGCACCTGCTGCGCCTGAGCGAGCAGTGCTGACATGTCGGGCTGGCCACCAGGTTCCATGACTGATCCTCTACGTATTCATTGCAGTGCGGTATCGACTTGGTTGCGCTCGCCCTTCAAGCGGCACTTCGGGCTTTCAGCCTAGTCGGCGCTCGGGCTACCGTGGCGCCGTGCCTATGCCAGCCAGCCTGCGTGTCGGGGCCGCTGCGGTGGCCGCAGTACTCGTCGCCGCGATCCCTGCCTCCCCCGCGCAGGCCGCCCCGTCCAACGTCGCGGGCAAGATCGTGTTCCTCGACCCGGGCCATCAGGGCTCGATGGAAGGGCTGAGCCGTCAGGTGCCCACCGGCCGCGGTGGCACCAAAGACTGCCAGGCCAGCGGTACCTCCACCGAGGACGGCTTCGCCGAACACACCTTCGCCTGGGACACCACCCTGCGCATCCGTCAGGCGCTCACCGCACTCGGGGTGCGCACCGCGATGTCGCGGGGCGACGACACCGGGCCTGGGCCCTGTGTCGACGAGCGCGCCGCCATGGCCAACTCGATCAGCCCCAACGCTGTCGTGTCGATCCACGCCGACGGCGGCCCGCCCACCGGACGGGGCTTCCACGTGCTGTATTCGTCGCCCCCGCTCAACGCCGCACAGGCCGGGCCGTCGGTGCAGTTCGCGCGGATCATGCGCGATCAGCTGGCTGGGTCGGGTATCCCACCCGCGACATACATCGGCACCTCCGGGCTCAATCCGCGTCAAGACATCGCCGGTCTCAACCTGGCGCAATACCCGTCGATCCTCGTCGAGCTGGGCAACATGAAGAGCCCCGTCGACTCGGCGTTGATGAAGAGTCCCGAGGGCAGGCAGAAGTACGCAGACGCCGTCGTGCGCGGCATCGTCGCGTTCCTTCAGCAGGGCTAGTCAGGGCTTGCCGCCCTCGACCTCGCGCTTGAGGTTGCCGAGCACCTCGGCCTGAATCTTGCGCAGCCCGAGCGGGGCGAACGTCTTCTCGAAGAAGCCGCCGATGCCGCCCGCACCCTGCCAGGAAGTCTTGACAGTCACCGACGATCCCGGGCCCGCCGGTGCGACGGTCCAGTTGGTCACCATGGACGAGTTGGCGTCCTTTTCGATGACGGTGTGCCCTGCGACGTCGACATCGGCTCTGACATCGCGGGAGCGCGACTTGGTGGCCTGCAGCTTCCACTCCGCGACCGTGCCTGCGCCCTGTCCGCCCTCGATCACGCGGTAGCCGCTGTAGTGCTCGGAGAGGATCTTCGGGCGCATGGCCTCGTAGTCGGCGACGGCGGCCAGCACCGTCGCCGGATCGGCGTCGATCAGGACCGTGCTGGACGCGCTGACCTGTCCCATCAGTGCAAACTCCTTGTGTCAGTTGGGGCACAGAAAGCTGTGAGCAGTGCGTTGCGGTCGCATCCACTGCTACCGGGGACTAGCGTATATGCGTGTCTGTTGCCTCGACTGACGCACGGGCCGCTCATGCCGACGGCGTGCAGCGGTTGTTGGCGAGTTATCGGGCGATCCCCGCCGATGCCGCCGTCCGCCTCGCCAAACCCACGTCCAACCTGTTCCGCGCCCGCGCGAAAACCAGGACCAAGGGCCTCGACACCTCGGGCCTGACCGATGTCATCGCCGTCGACCCGGCGTCGCGCACCGCCGACGTCGCGGGCATGTGCACATACGAAGATCTCGTCGCCGCGACCCTGCCCTTCGGACTTTCACCACTCGTGGTGCCTCAGCTCAAGACCATCACCCTCGGCGGCGCCGTCACCGGCCTCGGCATCGAATCGGCATCGTTCCGCAACGGACTTCCCCACGAGTCCGTGCTGGAGATGGACATCCTCACCGGCACCGGTGACATCGTGCGGGCCTCCGGCGACGAGAATCCCGACCTGTTCCGCGCGTTTCCGAATTCTTATGGCACGCTTGGCTATTCGGTACGCCTGAAAATCGATCTGGAAGCGGTCAAACCGTTCGTGTCGCTACGCCACCTCCGCTTCCATTCCGTGCCCGACCTGATCGAAGCCATGGACCGGATCATCGAGACGGGCGGACTGCACGGCGACCGCGTCGACTACCTCGACGGGGTGGTGTTCAGCGCCTACGAGAGCTACCTGTGCGTCGGAACCCAGACCGGCACACCCGGGCCTGTCAGCGACTACACCGGCAGCGACATCTATTACCGTTCCATCCAGCACAGCGACGGCGAGAAGCACGACCGGCTCACCATCCACGACTATCTCTGGCGCTGGGACACCGACTGGTTCTGGTGCTCAAGGGCATTCGGGGCGCAGAATCCCCGGATCCGGCGGTGGTGGCCGAGACGGTACCGGCGCAGCAGCTTCTACTGGAAGCTCATCGGGTACGACCAGAGGTTCGACATCGCCGACCGCATCGAGAAGCGCAACGGCCGCCCCCCGCGCGAGCGCGTCGTCCAGGACGTCGAAGTCCCGATCGAACGGACGGTGGAGTTCCTGCACTGGTTCCTCGATACCGTTCCGATCGAGCCGATCTGGCTGTGCCCGCTGCGCCTGCGCGATGATCGCAGCTGGTCGCTCTACCCGATCCGGCCGAACCACACCTACGTCAACGTCGGCTTCTGGTCCTCCGTCCCGGTCGGCCCCGAGGCCGGGCACACCAACAAGATGATCGAGCAGAAGGTCAGCGAGCTCGACGGGCACAAATCCCTGTACTCCGATGCCTACTACTCCGAAGACGAGTTTGATGCCCTCTACGGAGGGGAGATCTACCGGACCGTGAAGAAGACCTATGACCCAGATTCGCGTTTCCTCGACCTCTATGCGAAGGCGGTGCAAGGGCAGTGACCACTTTTCGGGAGCGCGCCGGCGGTCCCTCACACGACCCGGACCGCCGGCTGACTTTGGCCGAGGTTCTGGAGATCTTCGCCAGCGGCCGTATGCCGCTGAAGTTCACGGCATACGACGGGAGCAGCACCGGACCCGATGACGCGCCACTCGGGCTGGAACTGCTGACCCCGCGCGGCACGACATACCTGGCAACGGCTCCCGGTGATCTCGGTTTGGCGCGGGCCTACGTGTCAGGCGATCTTGAGATGTTCGGTGTGCACCCGGGCGATCCCTACAACCTGCTCACCGCGCTCGTGGAGAAACTGAACTTCAAGCGGCCGCCGGCTCGCGTGCTGGCCCACATCGTGCGCTCCATCGGTATCGAGCACCTCGTGCCGATCGCGCCACCGCCGCAGGAGGCTCTGCCGAGGTGGCGGCGAATCGCGGAAGGCCTACGACACAGCAAGACTCGTGACGCAGACGCCATCCACCACCACTACGACGTGTCCAACGCCTTCTACGAGTGGGTGCTCGGACCGTCGATGACCTACACGTGTGCGTGTTATCCGCACGCCGACGCCACCCTCGAGGAGGCGCAGGAGAACAAGTACCGCTTGGTGTTCGAGAAACTGCGCCTCAAGCCAGGCGACCGATTGCTCGACATAGGTTGCGGCTGGGGCGGAATGGTCCGGTACGCCGCGCGGCATGGCGTCAAGGCGATCGGGGCGACGCTGTCGAAAGAGCAGGCTGAGTGGGCGCAGGCCGCCATCGTGCGGGAAGGTCTGGCCGAGATGGCCGAAGTACGCCACAGCGACTACCGAGACGTGCGCGAATCACAGTTCGACGCCGTGTCTTCCATCGGCCTCACCGAGCACATCGGAGTGGCGAACTATCCCTCGTACTTCCGGTTCATCAAGTCGAAACTCCGTCCCGGAGGACTGGTGCTCAACCATTGCATCACCCGTCACGACAACAAGACCGGCCCCGCCGCAGGCGGATTCATCGACCGGTATGTCTTCCCGGACGGGGAGCTCACCGGTTCAGGACGAATCATCACCGAGATGCAGGACACCGGGTTGGAAGTCGTCCATGAGGAGAACCTGCGCCACCACTACGCGATGACGCTGCGCGACTGGTGCCGCAACCTCGTCGAGCACTGGGATGAAGCCGTCGCCGAAGTTGGGTTGGCCACCGCGAAAGTGTGGGGTCTTTACATGGCGGGCTCACGGGTCGGCTTCGAACAGAACGCCATTCAGCTGCATCAGGTGCTCGCGGTCAAGCTCGACGAGCGCGGCAGGGACGGCGGACTTCCGTTGCGGCCGTGGTGGAACGCGTGACGTTCTAGCGCACGGGTTTCCAGCGCAGAAATACGTTGCCCTGTCCGCGCAGCGCGGGCGCGAGCTCGGGATGGTGGCGGGTCAGCACCGACGTCATGTCGTTGTCGTCGACCCAGGCCATGCCCTCGGGGGTGTAGATCCGCGGGGTGAAGTCGACGCTGTAGAACCGGTCGCTTTTCAGCCTGCGTGTCGCCATCAGCACGAAGATCCGAAATGCTGTCTCGCCGAAGGCGAATCCGCGGGGAAGGCGCTCTCCGTACATGCCGACCACCGTGTCGACCTCGTCGATGTCGCCATAGATGTGGCGCAGCTTCTCGGCCGTCTCAAGGCTCCCCCGGCTGATCTCTTCGAAGCTGCGCGCGCGCGGCAGCCGCAGACTCTCCCTGAAGTCGTTGTAGCGGGGAACTCCCCGCTCCCGTGACCTCAGCACATCGACGGCATTGAGGTCGATGGTCAAGGAGTCCAACCGGTCGAATCGCTGCATGAAACGCGGGCTGTTGTGCAGCGCAAGCGCTCCGGCCTCGCTGATACCGAAGCTGTACATCGCGTTGCCCAGGCCGATCTTTTCCAGGGCACCCCGCGACTGGGCGCTGCGGATGTCGTCGAATGCACACGACAGAGACGGGGTGCCGTCGAGCGTGACGAACCCGAAGTCGTCCGGCAGCAGCGGATGCATGCGGTACACCGTCACGAACTCCTCGGTGACCGAGTAGGGCGCCGCGTGATGATCGGTCGCCGAACCCGGGATGCCACTGATGAAGTCACTGGAACTCAACCGGCCGGCCAGTCTCTTCACGCGCTCGCCGGCGGCACCGAACCAGTTCCCCCGCATGCCTTGCTCCAGCGCCGGGTGGCCGAGCAGGGCCGGAGTCCATTCCAGGGTATGGATCTTGGTGATGAGGGCGGTGTTGACGAGGCGGGCCTTCTCGAAGAGCAGATCGTCGGACCACCGTGGATACGCTGCGGCGAGCTTGTCGCAGATTGCGTTGTGCTCGTTCATGAACAGCGTGGTGAGCAGTTCCAGACCAAGCCACCATCCCTCGTTGGTCAGGAAAGGATCCTTCGGTGAGGGATTGGTGCCGATGAATCCGTCGTCGTCGAGGGTCAGCTTGCCGCACTCACCGCTGCGCACCGCCTCCTGTGCCGCGACGGTGCTGCCATAGATCTGCGACCCGTCCCACCAGTGACTGTCGAGATTGAGGTAGGTCTTGGACGCGGTGTCGCCCGTCGCGGTCGGGTCGTCGGGCGTGGCCGGGACGCGGACCGGATCGGTCGGCCACTCGTAGCCTGCCGGCCGGGGTACCTCGATCATCCGGTCGGTGGTGGTGCCATGGCTGAACCAGTCGTGCACCTCGAACTGCAGCCACGCCGCAGCCAGCACGTTGACCTGCCCGGCCCCTTTGAAGGTCTCGCGTCGAAGGAGTTCGGTGCTGATCGTCAACGGATTCGGGTCGAACAGTCTGGGCGGTGGCTCGGCCGGCGCCGAGTCGGGCGGCAGGTTGCGCCCAAAGCGTGTGCCCGCCATGCCCATCGACGGTGCCGACAGGTCGTTGTAGGAGCCGTCGACGGTGCGCACCGTCAGATACTCGCGGGGCTCCCGCGCAGGTGCGGCAGGAGGGTGCCCGTCATAGGTGTCGTACAGATTGTCCTCGCGCAGCCGATTGCGGATCCCGACCAGCGACAGCAGACCGAGCGTCGGTGGCAGGTTGTCCCAGCCCCACCGGCGATCGAGAATCTCGGCGAGCTTAATGAACAGCTGTGCGCCGCGGTTGGACATCTCGCCCTCCTCTCCAGGCGATGACGGCCAGACCGGTGTTGACGGCAGAGATGCCGACAGCGGTGAGGCCCTGCTTGCGGGGTAGTTCGTTGCGCGCGGTGGTGACGGTCGCCGACGCCGTGTCGGCGGCATGGATGAGCACGGCCAGCTTCTCCGCCCGGCGCAGCTCGTCGCCTGTCAGCAGCAGAAGGTCCAGGCCGATGAGCACCGTGCGGATGCCGAACATCCGGAACGGGTAGGTCCCCGAACGATCCGTCGCGGTGTCGACGCCGAGCCGGCCGAGAAGTTTCTCCGGGATCAGCAGGCCTGCGGCCCCGTTGAGGATCCGGATCGTCGCGAGCACCTTGCGTGCAATGTCGGAGAGCACCATGGGTTGATCATGACGCCTCCGCACGGCACATGCCTGCGTAGTCGGATACCTGTTTTCCGGCTAGCCCAGATAGGCCAGCACCGGGAGCGTGTAGATCAACCCGCCACCCTCCATGAGGTGAAACATCTCGGTCACGTCCGGCGGCTGGGGCATCACTCCGCGGCCGGGCGCTCCCAGGACGGGCTGGTTGAACTGCCGCATTCGCAGGACGTTCTGCCAGAGGTATTCCTGCACCTCTTTCATCGAGTCGAGGCCCGCCTCGTCCTCGAAGACCTCCATCACTTCGTCCGGGTCATCGCCCGACTCGATGATGTCTTCGACCGAGTCGTAGAAGTCTTCCTGATCGATGGTGAACAAATTGGGTCCAGACACCTGTTGTGTCGGGAGGTATCCGAGCTGAGCGCCGATGGCGACCTGTGTCTCCTTCAGCGCCTCCATCGCATCGGGCACGTACCCCAGATCGTTGGTGAAGATCTGGGTGTAGGGATTCGTGACGTACAGACCGGCCCAGCGGTGGTGCCCGTCGACGATGGACGTCCCGTCGTTCGCTGTCAGGATCACCGACTTGGCCAGGACCGCACCGCCTTTCAAGTAGTCCTCCAGCAACTTGGGTTTGGTCAGCGGGTCTTCGAGTGAGTCTTCGACGCCGATCTCGTTCTGGCTCGGGCGCAGCGTGCTCGTCTCAGCGCTGGTGGGAGTGATCACGATGCTTTCGTTCGGCATCTCCCGTGTGAAACCGCCGACGCTCAGCAGTTCGTACAGCGCCGCGTTGCACACTTCCTGGGGTTCGCAGGACTCCCCTGTGGGGGTCCACTGCATCAACCTGTTGAAGGTGGCGACGAAGCCGTCCGGGTCCTCGGTGTAGCGGGCCCTCAGCAGTTCTTCGAGTTGTGCGACGGCCACCGGATCAGGCAGCGGGATCTCCTCGTTCTCCACCCTGGCCATGTTCTCGTCACTTCCCAGAAGGGATTTGGCGATCCCGGCTTGACCGCCGCGGACGACCCACGACCTCACGTAGGTTGCGAGTTCCTCGTCGGTGGCGTCACGGCCGAGGACGATCTGAAAAGTCTCGTCGACTTTCGTCGCCCGGAAGTCGTCGCTCCTGACGAACTGCGACGCGACCCACCGTAGCGAGCGACCGGCCTGAACCTGCTGAATGTAGATGGGCGCCTCGTTCTTGTCGGCGGCCTGACCGAGCAGGTTGCGGTATAGCAGGTTCACGAAGGACGTTGCTGTACCTCCGCTTTCGACCCAGAACTCGCGAGTTCCTGCGATCCGTGTGATCACCCTCGTCTCCGGCACGCCGATCTTCAGAAGAAAGGTACTCAATCTCAGCTCCGCGTCGGACGGGTCGCGGCCCAGCAGCTCCAGATAGTAGGTGTCGACCTGGTCTTCACGGAAGCCGGTCGAGTTGTAGAGCCGGCGGACCAGGGCGTCGGTGCCGAACCGATCCAGGATCGTCGTGTATCGGAGGAGTTCGTCTTCAGTGGGGTCATCACGCAGAATCTCTCGGAACAGACCGGTGACGATGGTCTCGGACTCGTTGAACTCTGCTGTGGCACCCACGTTTTCGGTGGAAGCAGACTGGCGATGCGACAGCTGCGCGACGGGTTCGTCGACACGTGCGGGGGCGTCGTCGCGCGGTTCGGTGTCGGTGGCCGCCTCGCCGTCGACGGTGCCCGGCCCCGGTCCGTGACCACCGGCGGTGTCGTCAGAAGAGGCGGTGTCGTCAGAAGAGGCGGTGTCGTCGGAAGACGCGGAGTCGTCGGGTTCCTCCGCGACCGCGGACTCCTGCTCGGCCTCGTCCTCGTCGGCGAGTGTTTCATCAGCGGACTCGTCGGCGGCATCGGCGCCGTCGCCGCCCTCGTCGCCGGCGGATTCTTCGTCACCGGACTCGTCGGGAGCTTCTGTGCCCGCAGTCGGCGCGTCTTGTGAGACGGAGGTGCGCTCCGAGCCGGTCTCCGCGCCCGCCTCGCCTGCCGTGAGCCCCGCCGCGAGCGCCGCGCCGAGTCCGAGGAAGACGGCCAAGCCGCCGACTCGACCCATGCATCGGGCGTATCTGGTGGGCGCCGGTCTCCCAGTCTCCGCGTGCACGGGCAATGCGTCGTCCATGGGTCCCTCCGTCACCGAGGCCACGCAAACTGTTGCCAAACAACAGTTTCGATGTCGCCCACCGCGAAGACCGGCAAGGCGCCGTTAATGTAGCATCCGTCAATTTGGCAGCGTGGCCGATGTCAGATGAACATTCAGCAAACTGGTCAGGCTCGCCGCTAGCCCAGGTATGCCAGCGTCGGCAGCGTGTAGATCAGGCCGCCGCCCTCCATGATGTGGAACGTGATCTGCAGGTCGGTCGGCTGGGGCATGTAGCCGCGTCCCGTTGCTCCTGCGACGGGACGGTTGAATTCGCGCATGCGCAGTACATTCGCCCACAGGTAATCCTGCACGGCCGCCATATCGTCGAGCTTCTTGACGTCCTTGAACACCTTCATGACTGCTGCCGGATCGGACCCCGAGTTGATCAGCCGCTCGACAGCCGCGTCGAATTCAGGCCGCCCGATGGTGAAGAGGTTGGGTCCTTGGATCTGTTGGACCGGTAGATAGCCGAGCTGCGCGCCGATCGCAAGCTGCGTTTCCTTCAACGCCCCCTGCGCATTCGGCACGTAACCCAAGTCAACTGCGGAGATCTGGGCATATGGGTTGATGACGTAGAGCGAAGACCACCGGTGGTGCCCGTCGACGATGTAGGTCCCGTCATTGGCGGTCAGAATGACCGAGCCCGCAAGAACCGTTCCGCCGGCGAGGTACTGCGCAAGGGTGTCCGCGTGAGTCAGAGGGAAGCCGAGTGAATTGTCGACCCCGATCTCGTTCTGCGTGGGCAGCAGCCACGACGCCTCCGCAGTGATCGGGTTGATGTCGATGCTCTCGTTGGGGATACCGCGAGTCAGACCTCCGCTTCGAAGCAGCTCATAGAGGGCCGTGTTGCAGACCTGCTGCGGCGCACAGGAATCGCCGGTTGGCGTCCACTGGATCAACGTGTTGAACAGCCTGACGAATCCGTCTTCATCTTCGGTGTAGGGCGCCATCAGCAGCTGCTTCAGCTGCGTGACGGCGACCAAGTCGGGAAGCGGAATACCCGCCGTGCTCAGTACCCGGGCGATGTTCTCGTCGCTGTAGAGCAGGGACTTCGCGATGCCGGCCTGACCCCCGCGGAAGAACCAGGAGTCCAGGTACGCGTCGACCTCCGCCGCGGTCGCGCTGCGGCCCAGGACGATCGAGTAGGACTCCTGGATCTTCACCTCGCGGTAGGGGTCGCTGGCGAGGAACCGCGAAGCAACCCACCGCGTCGACCAGCCTGCCTGCAGCTGCTGGACGTACACATCGGCTTCGTCGGGGTCGGCGGCCTGGCCGAGCACGCTGCGGTAGAGCAGATTGACGAACGAGTCTGCGGTGCCACCGCTTTCCTGGTAGAACTCGTCGCTGCCCGCCACGCGGGCGACAACCCTCGTCTCGGGGACACCTATTTTGAGCAGAAAGGTCCCCAGCGCCATCTCGGACGTCGACGGCGTGCGGCCCAACAGCTCCAGGTAGTAGCTCTCCACCTGATCCTCGCGGAACGGCGTCGAGTTGTAGAGGTTTGCGACCACGGCCCGGGTACCGAACCAGTTCAGCAGTGTGGAGTACCGGGTCAGTTCCTCGGCGGTGGGATCCTCGCGAAGGATCTCACGGAACAGACCTGTGACGATTGCATCGCTCGGCGGAATATCGACATCTGCAGTGGTTCTGGCGTCCTCGGCATGGACTCGAGGCGCTGCGGAGTGCTCTGCAGCGGGGTTACCGTCCACGGCGGAAATCTCGGCGTCGCCAGACGTCTTGCTTGTTGTCTCGACTCCGGCGGGTTCGTCTTCGTCCGCGGCGACTGTGACGCCGGTGTCAGCCCGGACATCGGCGAGGTCTTCACCGGCGGCGCCTTCGGTGTCTTCGGCGTCCTCACTGCCGTCGGCGCCTCTACTGTCCTCGCCGTCTGTGCTGTGCGAAGCGTCTCGGCGGTCTTCGCTGTCCTTGGCGTCTTGGCCGTTCGCGCCGGCAGGGCTGCCCGCGACCGACTCGTCGGTACGGCGTGAAGGTGCCTCATGATCGGATTTGCTCTGCGAAACCGACGTGGTGTCCGAACCTGTGTCGGCGTCCGCGACTCCGGCGGCCACGCCGGTCGCGACGGCGACACCGACCCCCAGCAGCACAGCCAGGCCGCCGACCCGACCGATGTAGCGGGCATGCATGGTGGACTTCACCGACATCGCCTTGTTCACGCTTCACTCCTCGCCGAGACGCCAATGCCGCTGTCTGAGAACGGCATTCGGTGATGATGGTCCGGATATCCCGGAAGGCGCGGTAAATGTAGCACCCGTCAATTTCAACGAGAAGCGGTCGCAGCGTGAACATTCCGCGAACGTCGCGCAAGCCGAGGGACTCAACCGTCGATGCGGCGTGCTCCCAGCTCGTTCTGCAGCAATTCCAGTGCCACCTCTTCGGGATCCCTCCGGGGGGTGGCGGGATCGGCGTTGCTCGCCTCGGCCAGCATGTCCTCTTCGTCGTCCTCGGGCGGTGGTGGCGGGGTCTCCGGCGGGG
>NZ_LWCS01000035.1 GCF_001650495.1 Mycolicibacterium iranicum
GCCCCAACGACGGCCCGGCGCGAGCGGGATCGTCGAGCCGACCCCCACTCCGCAAGCCCCGCTGCCCGAGCCCAGCCGTCCTGAACCGGCCCGGCCGAGCGTCGCCTCGTTCTTCTCGGTGCGCCCGCAACCGCCGGCCCCACCGGAGCCTGAATCACCACGCACGGGGCACACCACACTCGACAATGACGACGACGCGATCTACCAGAAGATGCTGTCGGAATGGCTGGTCGATCCGCACGAGCTGTCGCACAGCTCCGACCTCAACTGGAAGTCTGTGTGGGACAACGGCTGGTCAGCTGCGCAGGCCGCGGAGGCCACCCCGGTGCGCGACCGAACCGCCGAAGGGTTGCCCGTCCGGCAGCCGGGTGCCCGTCTGGTCCCCGGTCACGCCGACGAGCGGGCGTTAGCATCGGCTGACGGGCCCGAGAGCGGTCATGTGCTGCCCGGCCGCGATCCGGACGCCGTGCGAACCAGCATCGGTCGTCACTTCGGTGGCGTGCACGCCGGTCGCCGCCAGGCACAGGAAACGGGAGGAATCGACCACCAGTGACTGCTCAGCCGGCGCCGCCAGATTCGGGATCTTCGCTGGACTGGCTCGTCGCCAGGTTCGCGCGCGAGGTGCCAGGGGTGTCGCACGCGATCCTGGTCTCGGCGGACGGTCTGCTGGTAGCTGCCAGCGAGCACATCCCGGGGGAGCGCGCCGACCAGCTCGCTGCCGTCGCGTCGGGGCTGGCCAGCTTGTCGACGGGCGCGGCGCAATTGTTCGACGGTGGACAGGTGCTGCAGTCGGTGGTCGAGATGGACAACGGCTATCTGTTGCTGATGCGGGTCGGCGACGGGTCCAACCTCGCGACGCTGGCCTCCCGTCACTGCGACATCGGCCAGATCGGTTACGAGATGGCCATTCTCGTGGAACGTGTCGGCGCGGTCGTGCAGTCGCAGCGGCGCCGCCCGCAGCATCGGTGAGTGACCGATGGGTGCACACGACGGCCAAGAGCAGGCGCGTGCAGCGCCCAATCTGGTACGCCCGTACACACTCACGGCGGGCCGCACCGATGCGAGCGTGCAGCTTCCGCTGGAGGCCCCGGTGGGCATCGTGACCCCGGCGGGGCCCACGGGCTGGCCGGCCGGCGACGTCAAGGGGCAGATCCTTGCACTGTGCGCCGAGCGTCCGTCGGTTGCCGAGATTGCCGCACGTCTTGGTCTGCCGCTCGGCGTGGCGCGGGTGTTGGTGGGGGATCTGGTGGTGCAGGGTTATCTCCGGGTGCACGCCACCCTGGGTGAGGCCACAACGGCCGACGAACGGCGAGAACTGATCGGAAGGACACTGCGTGGCCTCAGGGCACTCTAATGCGGCGTCGACCAAGATCGTGGTCTCCGGTGGCTTCGGCGCGGGCAAGACGACCTTCGTCGGCGCGGTGTCCGAGATCGTCCCGCTGAGGACCGAGGCGCTCGTGACCGACGCGTCGGAGGGGTTCGACGGTCTCGAGGCCACGCCAAACAAGTCGACGACAACGGTGGCGATGGACTTCGGGCGGATCAGCCTCGGCGACGACCTCGTGCTGTACCTGTTCGGCACGCCGGGGCAGCGCCGGTTCTGGTTCATGTGGGACGATTTGGTACGAGGTGCGATCGGCGCCATCGTTCTGGTAGACGTCCGACGGCTCGAGGACAGCTTCGCGGCGGTGGACTTCTTCGAGGCGCGCAAGTTGCCGTTCCTGGTTGCCGTCAACGAGTTCGACGGCGCGCCGCGCCATGCGTCGTCCGCGGTACGCGAAGCGCTCGCACTGGCCGAGCACATCCCGGTGATCTCCGTCGACGCCCGCAGCCGTGAATCGGCGAAGGCGGCTTTGATCGCCGTCGCCGAATACGCGTTGAGCCGGCTCGCGGCCATAGGCTGAGCCGATGGATGCACACGAAGCCGATCGCGAATTCGAGGGGCGGAGCTTTCGAGACGAGGATCTCAGCCGTGTGCGCACCGAGCGGGTGGTGTTCACCGAGTGCGACTTCACCGGTGCGGACCTGTCGGATTCCGATCACACCGGATCGGCCTTCCGTAACTGCATCTTTCGCCGTACCTCCTTGTGGCACAGCATATTTCGTCACTGCAGTTTCCTGGGTTCGACGTTCACGGAATGCCGACTGCGGCCACTGACGATCATCGAGTCGGATTTCACGCTCGCCGTGCTCGCTGGCACGGACCTACGCAAGACAGACCTGTCGGACTGCCGCCTGCGCGAAACCAGCCTGGTGGGAACGGATTTGCGCGGAGCGACGCTGGAGCGCGCCGACCTGGCCGGAGCCCGCGTGCAGGATGCCCGCCTGGAGCAGGCCGATCTGCGCGGCGCCCGCGTCGACCCCACCTTCTGGACCACCGCAAAGCTCCGGGGCGCCAAGGTCGATGTCGAGCAGGCGGTCGCGTTCGCCGCCGCGCACGGCCTCGACATCGGTGGTTAGTGACTGATCGCGCGGGTCACCAATGTCGCGATCGTGCGGCAGTAGTCCTGGTCGATCGGGTCGTTGGAATAGAGCGCGAAGGTGTGCAGCGGCGACGTCAGCAGCTGCAGTGCGACAATCGGTTTGACATCGCGACGCAACTCGCCTCGCTCAGCCGCGCGCCGGAAGATGCCTTCGACCCTCTCCCGCCTGATCGTCCAGAAGTGGCCCCGGGTGTTGGGGTCGATGGCCTCGGACTTGCTGTCGATGACCAGCATGCGCGCGATCCTGCGTCCGACCGGCTCGTTGAGATACCTGGCCAGCGCCAGGGCGAGCTCGGTCAGGTCGCCGTGCAACGAACCGGTGTCGGGTAGCTGGACGATCGTCTTGCTGTAGTCCAGCAGCGCCTCGGCGATCAGTTCATGCTCGGTGGCCCATGTTTGCCGCACATAGTCGGGATCGAGCCGGGCGCGGTGTGCTACGCCTTCGAGGCGGAATCGGTCGACACCCCACTGCTGCACCTCCGCGAGGGCAGCCTCCAGTGCCGCCGCGCGCTGTGTGGTCTCGGTGTCCGACATGTCACCCCCTTGCCCGAGGCAAAGCGTACGGAAATGGCACAGATTTGCTGTGCATTTCAACCATTTTCGTGGGCGCCTCCTTCTCTCGGTGACGTACTAGGGTGGTCGGAGTGCGGCGGCCTAAAGCAGCAAGCCTGGTGGTTCTGTCGGCGGTGCTACTCGCCGGTTGTGGCAGCGAGCGGCAGGTGCCGGGCAGTCCGACCGCGGCAGCCCAGACAGGCGTCGAGGTCGCTGGTGATCCTGCCGCCGACGCCGAGGCGATCAGGGCCACCTTCGACCGGTACCGGTCAGAGTTGCTCGCCCAGAACGGTGGCGGCGTGCCGGCAGTGGTGAGCCCGTCGACGATCGAGCACTACGACCAGGTGATGAACCTCGCCAGGACGGCGGGCCCGGAGGAGATCGCGGGCACCGGGATCATGGATCGGGTCATGATCGCCCGGCTGCGCGTCGAAACCCCACCCGAGTTCGCCTCGATGGACGGTGCCGCACTGCTCGCCTACGGCGTCGACGAGGGCATGATCGATGCGTCGTCGGTCGACGGCAACAGCCTCGGCGAGATCCGTGTAGAGGGAGACCGTGGATACGCCGAAATGCTGGTGGATGGCGAGCCGAGCGGCGTGGACTGGGAGTTCGTGCGGGTAGGACCGCAATGGACGTTCGATCTGGCCGCGGGGTTCCCGCTGATCAACGACACGCTGTCGCAGATCGCCGCCGAGTCCGGCATGACCGACGACGAGTTCGTCTTCGACGCGGTCAGCATGGTGACGGGCCGACCGGTCGACGCGTCGGTGTACGAGAAGCCCTGAGAGTCAGGCGGCCTTGAGGCGGATGCGCCACCGCACCAGCGCGAGGTAGCCGACGCTGATCGCCACCAGCATGCCCATGTCGAAAAGCCAGGCACCCGAGGTGTGTTCCCAATGGCGGTCCTGCGGCGTCAACGGACCCGGTACCAGCCGGATGAGGTCGACGGTGGACGCCGACGCAGCGAATCCCCACCGGGCCGGGGTGAACCACGACATTTGATCGAGGACGATGCGATCGGTGACCGGGATCATGCCGCCGGAGAACACCAGCTGCGACATGATCGCCACCACCAGCAGCGGCATGATCTGCTCGGCGGACTTGGCCAGCGCCGACAGCGCCAGGCCGACCATCGCCGCCGCCACACACGTCACCGCAATGTCGGTGAACAGTTCGATGCTGCGGTTGCCGATCACGGTGCCGCTGTCGACAGCGCCTGGGCCCCAACCCTTTCCGAGGATCGCGATCGACGTGACGATCGCGGCCTGAATGATCGCGAACGCCGTGAACACGACAACCTTGGCCAGCAGGTACGCCGACGTGGACAACCCGACCGCCTGCTCGCGCTTGAAGATCGCGCGTTCACCGATCAGCGCGCGAATCGTCAGCGCCGTGCCCATGAAGATGGCGCCCACGTTGAGCATGACCAGGATCTGCCCCGGTTCGTTGGGCGCCTCACCGCCCTCCAGCGCGGTCTTCGGGACACCGAACCCGACATCGCCGGGCACCGACAGCGACAGCACACCCATGATGAACGGCAGCAGCATCAGGAACAGGAAGTAGCCGCGGTCGGACACCACCAGCCGGATCTGGCGCCGCGCGATGGTGGAGAGCTGGCGTCGCAGACTCGTGCGGGTCGGGTTGCCCAGTTCCGACGGCGTGAGCGCCGGTGGTTGGGGCGGCGGCGGCCCGTGCTGGGTGAGGTAGCGCTGGGCCGCGGCCTCGGGATCGCCTGCCACAGAGCTGAAGATGTCGGCCCAGTTGGTCGTACCCATGGATGGGCCGATCTGGCTTGGCGGCCCGTAGAACGCTGTTTTGCCGCCGGGTGCCAGCAACAACACCTGATCGCAGACGTCGAGGTAGGTCAATGAGTGCGTCACGACGAGCACGACGCGGCCGGCGTCGGCCAGTTGGCGCAGCATCGTCATGACCTGGCGGTCCAAAGCCGGGTCCAGTCCCGAGGTGGGCTCGTCGAGGATCAGCAGCGACGGTCCGGTGAGCAGTTCGAGGGCGACGGATGCGCGCTTGCGCTGCCCGCCCGACAGCTTGTCGACGCGGGTGTCGAGATGCTTGGTCATCTCCAGCTCTTCGAGCACCTCGCCGACGACCTGCTCGCGGTCGGCCTTGGTGGTGTCGGGCGGCAGCCGAAGCTCCGCGGCGTACATCAGCGCCTGGCGGACGGTGAGCTGGCCGTGGACGACGTCGTCCTGCGGCACCATGCCGATCCGGGAGCGCAGCGAGGCGTATTCGGCGTGCACGTCGTGGCCCTCGAACGACACCTGCCCCGTGGTCGGGCTGGTGTAGCCCGCGACGAGCCGCGCGAACGTCGACTTGCCTGCACCGGATGGGCCGATGACCGCGGTCAACGTGCCGGGCCGCGCGGAGATCGAGATGTTGTCCAGCAGGGTCTTGTTGTTCTCGATCGTCCAGGTGACGCCGTGGACCTCGAGGCCGCCGGTGGCGGTCGCCGCCGCGGTCTCGGTGCGGCGGACCAGGGTGCCGTCGCGGAACAGCAGGTCGACGTTGCCGATGGTGACCGTGTCACCTTCGTTGAGCTGCGCGCTGTCGACGCGGGCGCCGTTGACGAATGTGCCGTTGATGCTGCGGTTGTCGCGGATCTCGGCGCCGCCGGGGGTCGGCACCAGAGTCGCATGATGACGCGAGGCCAGCACATCGGGGATGACGATGTCGTTGTCGCTGGAGCGGCCGATCTTGATAGACCCCGGCGGCGCTTTCGGCGGGCTGCCGGGCCGCAGGATCTTCAGCATGCTGGTCGCGAGGTTGCCGTCGCCGCCGGACCGCGGTGCCGCGGCGGGGCCCATCACGGTCACCGGATCCATCGCCGGTGCGGAGATGGGTTGCCGGACCGGAGCGGAGTGGGACTGCGCCACTGGACGTGGCTGGCTCGGCGGCGGTGGCGGTACGTGCTGCGGCTGACTCGGCGGGTACGGGCCCTGCGTCGCTGGCCGGTACGCCGGCGGGCGACCCGTGGGCGGCGCCTGATGCGGCGGTTGATGGGACGGCCACGTGGTGCTCGGCCGGCCCGGCGACGCCACGGGGACCGCGGCCGTCGGCGGCGGCGTGCCCGCTGACCCCTGATGCCTGCCGACCTCGAATGTCAGCAGCGGGCCGTCGGGATTGCCGACGTGGATCTGGCCCCCGTCGGCGATGTCGGCGGCGGGTACGCGCCTGCCGCCCACGAACATGCCGTTGAGGCTGCCGTTGTCGATGGCGACCCACCGGCCCTGGTCGAAGCGCAGCACCAGGTGGGCGCGTGAGATCAGCGGGTGGGCGATCCGTACGTCGGCGCGCAGGTCTCGGCCGACGACGACGTCGTTGCCCGCGGCAAAGGTGCGTGTGGATCCGTCGTACCGAACGGTCAGCGCGGGGGATGCTGGTCGGCTCACAGAGCCGCTCCGGCGGCGACAGTAGACATCGCGGACAACTGTATCGGTATCGGCCTATACGGGGATGTGCCACCTGGCGGTGTCGGTGATCTGTTGCAGCGCCGTTATGTGGCCGTTCTTCACCGTGATGACGTGTGCGAACGCCGCGTCGACGCGTTCGTCCGCGTGGCGTGCCGATCCGCGGTAGGTGCCCAGAACGACGACCTGATCTTGTTCGGCTGTCGTCAGGTACTCGCGCGGTACCACCTCGATGTCGTATGCCGCGTCGATACGCCCCCACACCTCGGTGATCATCGCGACACGCCCATGATGTTCACCACCTACGCCGCGGGGCATGCCTGCGCTTACCACTCCTTCGAAATCCTCTGTGAGCAAGTCGAATAACGCGTTTCCGTCACCGTCGGACAGCGCGCGATAGAAGCGCCGCGCGACGTCCTGAGTGGTGTTCATGGCGTCTCCTCCCCTTTTAGAGAGTATCCTCTATTTTAGGGTGGAGCAATGCCGCGGCCCGCCAGATACACCGCCGACGTCCTGCTCGACGCAGCTGCGGAACTCCTCGCCGCCGAAGGGCCTGGGGCGGTGACGATGTCGGCGGTGGCCCGTAGCACCGGCGCACCGAGTGGCTCGGTCTATCACCGGTTCCCGACGAGAGCGGCGTTGTGCGGCGAGCTGTGGGTGCGCACCGAGGAGCGCTTCCAGGAGGGATTGCTCGAAGCACTCTCCGGCGATGACGACCCTCAGCGGCGTTGCGTGGCCGGTGCACTGCGGATCGTGCAATGGTGCCGTGACCATCCCGTTGAGGCTCAGGTACTGCTCGCCGGCCCGAATGAACTCGGCATGGGTGAGTGGCCCGAAACGGTGGCTGGGCGGCGGAAACGCTTGCAGCGCAAGCTACGCAAGGTCCTCGCCGAGCTCCCCGATGAGGGGGGCCGAGTCACCGCAGCGATCATGGACGTGCCCGCAGCGGTGGTGCGGCGCCACTTGCGGGCGCGTCAGGCCATTCCGCCGAGCGCTGACGAGATCGTCGCCACCTGTGCCCGCGCGCTCATATCCCCGAACTGACCGGGGACGGCGAGCCCGTCACCACACAGTGGGTGTGGCTGTAGATCGTTGCCATGCACTGATTGCAGTGATTGCAGACCGAGCGCGCAGCGCCGTCGGCCCGGATGCGGTTGATCAGGTCCGGCTCGGCGAGCAGCGCGCGTCCCATCGCGACGAAGTCGAAGCCCTCGGCCATCGCGAGATCCATCGTGTCGCGGTTGGTGATACCGCCGAGCAGGATCAGCGGCATCTTCAATTCGGCGCGAAACAGCTTGGCGTCACGCAAAAGGTAGGCCTCCCGGTACGGGTACTCGCGCAGGAACTTCGTGCCCGTCATCCGAATGCCCCACCGCAGCGGCGGCTTGAAAGCACCGGCGAACTGCTTGATCGGTACGTCGCCGCGGAACAGGTACATCGGGTTGACCAGCGAGCTGCCGGCGGTGAGCTCGATGGCGTCGAGACCTCCGTCCTCCTCCAGCCACTTGGCGGTCTGCAGCGACTCCTCGGTCGAGATGCCGCCGCGTACGCCGTCAGCCATGTTCAGCTTGGCCGTCACCGCGATCGGCGTCCCCGCCTTCTCGACCGCCCGCCGCACCGCGAGCACCGTGCCGCGCGCCACCTTGGCCCGGTTCTCCAGCGACCCGCCGAACTCGTCGGTGCGGCGGTTGATCAGCGGGGACAGGAACGAGCTCGCGAAGTAGTTGTGCCCGAGGTGGATCTCGACGGCGTCGAATCCGGCGTCGATGGCCATCCGCGCCGCGTTGGCATGGGCCTCGACGATGTCGTCGATGTCGTCGCGGGTGGCGTGCTTGGCGAACCGCATCGACAGCGGATTGAAGAATCGCACCGGAGCGTGGGCCTTGGCCCTGTTGGACTTGGCGTTGGCGACCGGCCCCGCGTGTCCGATCTGCGCGGAGATCGCAGCACCCTCGGCGTGGATCGCGTCGGTGAGTCGGCGCAGCCCCGGCATCGCCTCCCGGCGCCAGTAGATCTGCTTGCCCTCGGTTCGGCCTCCCGGTGACACGGCGAGGTAGGCGACCGTCGTCATCCCGACGCCGCCCGCTGCGGGCAGCCGGTGATAAGTGATCAGATCGTCGGTGACCAGCGCATTCGGAGTGGACGCCTCGAACGTGGCGGCTTTGATGATGCGGTTGCGCAGCGTCACCGGGCCGAGTGTGGCCGGGGTGAACACATCGGGCTGGGCTGTCATGTCACGGAGCCTGTCACAATGAGGCCCGTGGGTGCGATCACTTTGGACGGCAAGGCCACGCGTGACGAGATCTTCGTCGATCTCAAGGAGCGCGTCGCGGCATTGCGCACGCGAGGAGCAGAGGGGAACGGGCCCGCGGCGGGTCGGACGCCGGGACTCGGCACGGTGCTGGTCGGCGACGACCCCGGCTCGCAGGCGTACGTGCGCGGCAAGCACGCCGACTGCGCCAAGGTCGGCATCAACTCGATCCGCCGCGATCTGCCCGCCGACATCACCCAGGCGACGCTCGAAGAGACCATCGACGAGCTCAACGCCAACCCCGAGTGCACCGGATACATCGTGCAGCTGCCCCTCCCGAAGCATCTGAACGAGAACGCCGCGCTCGAGCGCATCGACCCGTCCAAGGACGCCGACGGTCTGCATCCCACCAACCTGGGCAGGCTGGTCCTCAACGAACCCGCGCCGCTGCCCTGCACGCCGCGCGGCATCGTGCATCTGCTGCGCCGCTTCGAAGTGGAGATCGCAGGCGCGCACGTCGTCGTGATCGGGCGAGGTGTCACCGTCGGCCGGCCGCTGGGTCTGCTGCTGACTCGCCGCTCGGAGAACGCGACGGTCACGTTGTGCCACACCGCAACCCGCCACCTACCCGAGATCGCGCGGGAGGCCGACATCATCATTGCCGCCGCGGGCGTGCCCCACATGGTGACTGCCGAGATGGTGCGGCCCGGCGCGGCTGTCGTCGACGTCGGGGTGAGCCGCGACGATGCGGGCAAGCTTGTGGGAGACGTCCACCCCGGCGTGTGGGACGTCGCGGGTCACGTATCGCCGAACCCCGGTGGTGTCGGCCCCCTGACGAGGGCGTTCCTGCTGACCAACGTGGTGGAACGGGCCGAAGCGGGCGCGTGACGGTACGGGAGTTCGCGCGCAAGGTCTTCGCGGGCCAGTGGCCCATCCTGGTGGTTGCTCTGTTCCTGATCGCGGCGTTCGCTCTGGTGGCCGCCGGCTACTGGCGCCGCGGCGCCCTCGTGATGGCGATCGGTGTCGCGGTGGCTGCAGCGCTGCGGCTCACGCTGTCCGAGGACCGCGTGGGTCTGCTCGCGGTGCGCACGCGCACAGTCGATTTCGTTACCACCGCGTCGGTCAGCGCCGCGATGCTCTACATCGCGTGGACGATCGATCCGCTCGGCACCAGCTGACGGGGCCGTCTCGCGAAACTGGGTGCGCTTCAGGTCAGAGTCGCGCGGATGCACACCGTGACGTAGGGCAGCGCCAGTCCACTGGCGTTGGCCAGTGCCGGATGGGTGGCGAGCAGTTCCCGCACCCGGTCCAGCGTGCGGATGCGCACCTGTTCGGGCGAGGTGATGCAGTAGCTGCGCGAAGCCACCAGATCGATGAGCGCCTGCGGTGTCAGATAATTGGTCCATTCGACGAGATGCCGTTCTGAGTCCCCGAAGGGCGGGGGGAACTCGACCATCTGGCTGAACGGGTCCACCTCGTGACCGATCACCTTGCCGAGATCCTTGACCCAGCCCAGCCGTTCGTCGCGATTGTTCCACACCAAGCCGAGACGTCCACCCGGGCGTAGCACCCGCGCGATCTCCTTGACCGCCCGTTCCTCGTCGAACCAGTGCCACGCCTGGGCCACCAGGACGGCGTCGACGCTGTCGTCGGGCAGCGGGATCTCCTCGGCGGTGCCCAGCAGTGCTGGGGTCTCGGGCAGCGACGAGGTCAGCAACTCGAGCATTTCCGGGATCGGGTCGACGGCAATGACATTGAGGCCGCGCTCGACGAGCCGGGTGGTCAGCTTGCCGGTGCCCGCGCCCAGGTCGAGCACTTCGCGAACTCCGTCGGGAAGCAGCCAGTCGATGGCTTCCGGCGGGTAAGACGGTCGGCCCCGCTCGTAAGCGGCCGCCTCCGCGCCGAACGACAGCGGGCGGGGGTCAGGTGAGCGACTCACCGTGACGCCAGCTCCAGCGTCCGCCGGATCAGTGCGTAGACGGCGTCGGTTTCCACCAGGAACCCGTCATGCCCATACACCGAATCGACTACGTCGAGGCCGTCGCAACCGGGGAGCAGCTCGGCGATCTCGGCCTGTAACCGCAACGGGTACAACCGATCCGAGGTGATACCTCCGACAACCGTCGGAACTGTGCAGCCGCGCAGTGCCGCTTCGATCCCACCCCGGCCGCGTCCCACGTCGTGGCTGGACAACGCATCGGTGAGTGTGACGTAAGTGCCTGCATCGAATCGTGCCAGCAGTTTTCGGCCCTGGTACTCCAGGTAGCTCTGCACGCAGTAGCGGCCGCCCTTGCCCGGATCCTCCCCGGGCTGGGCGTCGTTGCCGAAACGCTCGTCGAGTTCGGCCTCCCCGCGGTAGGTCAGATGGGCGAAACGGCGGGCGATCTCGAGCCCTGCGTCGGGGGACTGACCGGTGTCGTAGTAGTCGCCGCCGTTCCAGTTCGGGTCGGCCTTGATGGCCGCCACCTGGGTGCTCTGCGTGCCGATCTGGTCGGCCGTCGCTCGTGCCCCGACGGCCAGCACCAGCGCGGCGCGGACGCTCTCGGGACAGCTGATGGCCCACTCCAGGGCTCGCGCACCGCCCATCGATCCGCCGATCACCGCGGCGACCTCGGTGATGCCCAAACGCTCAAGCGCGGCAACGTCGGCAGTCACCTGGTCGCGCACCGAGATCACCGGAAACCTTGATCCCCACGCCTTTCCGTCGGATGCGACAGAACTCGGGCCGATCGATCCACGGCAGCCGCCAAGGACGTTGGTCGAGATCGCGCACCATCTGTCGGTGTCGATCGGCGCTTCCGGGCCCGCGACACCGTCCCACCAACCCGGCGTCGGATGGTCGGGGCCGGCGGGACCGGTGATGTGTGAATCGCCGGTCAGTGCGTGCAGGACGACGACGACGTTGTCGCGGTTGGGTGAGAGCTCACCCCATCGCTGCACCGCGATGAACGCGTCTTCGATGACCTCGCCGTTCTCCAGCGTAAGGTTGCCGATCTCGACGATGCCGATTTCGCCTTCCGGCGGCAAGGTCACCAAATCTGTTGTCAGATCCACAATTGTCACGTCACGGATCCCTAGAACGACGCCACGGCGTGCGGGTCGGTCTTCGCGGCGAACGGCTTGGCGGCCGCGAAACCCTGCTCGAGGTCGGCGAGGATGTCGTCGATGCCTTCGATGCCGACGGCGAGACGGACCAGGCCGGGTGTCACGCCGGTGGCGAGTTGCTCTTCTGGGGACAGCTGCTGGTGCGTCGTCGACGCCGGGTGGATCACCAGCGACCGTACGTCGCCGATGTTGGCGACGTGGCTGTGCAACGTCAGCGCGTTCACGAAAGCCTTGCCGGCCTCGATGCCACCGGCCAGCTCGAAGGCCAGCACAGCTCCGGTTCCCTTGGGCGCCAACTTTTTCCCCAGTTCGTACCACGGCGAGGACGGCAGGCCGGCGTAGTTCACCGATGTCACGTCGGGGTGGGCCTCGAGGAACTCCGCGACTTTCTGCGCGTTCTGCACGTGGCGCTCGATCCGCAGGCTCAGCGTCTCCAGGCCCTGCGCGACGAGGAACGCGTTGAACGGGGATGCGGCCGAGCCCAGATCGCGCAGCAACTGAACGCGCGCCTTCAATGCGTATGCGGGCGGGCCGAGTTCGGCGAACACCACGCCGTGGTAGCTCGGGTCCGGTTCGGTGAAGCCGGGGAACCGGCCATTGGTCCAGTCGAACGTGCCGCCGTCGACGATGACACCGGCGATGGCCGTACCGTGTCCGCCCAGGTACTTGGTCGCCGAGTGCACGACGATGTCGGCGCCGTGGTTCAGCGGCTGGATCAGATATGGCGTGGCGATGGTGTTGTCGACGATCAGTGGAACGCCGACCTCATGGGCCACGCCGGAGACGCCGGGAATGTCGAGCACATCGATCTGCGGGTTGGAGATCGTCTCGGCGAAGAACGCCTTCGTGTTCGGCTGGGCTGCCGCGCGCCACGAGTCGAGGTCGTCGGGGTTCTCCACGAACGTGACCTCGATACCGAGCTTGGGCAGCGTGTAGTGGAACAGGTTGTAGGTGCCGCCGTAGAGCCGGGGGCTGGACACGATGTGATCGCCGTTGGTGGCGATGTTGAGGATCGCGAAGGTCTCGGCCGCCTGGCCGGACGCCAGAAACAGCGCCGCCACACCGCCTTCCAGCGCGGCGATGCGCTGCTCGACGGTGTCTTGCGTCGGGTTCATGATGCGGGTGTAGATGTTGCCGGGCTCGGCCAGGCCGAACAGCGCCGCGGCGTGCTCGGTGCTGTTGAACGTGTAGCTCGTGGTCTGGTAGATCGGCAGGGCGCGCGCGTTGGTCGCGATGTCGGGGGTCTGCCCCGCGTGTACCTGCTTGGTCTCGAACGCCCACGTGGCGGCGGAGCGAGGCTCGCCCGAGCGGCCATCTGCTCCAGTATCGACTTCGGTCACTGCCGTACTCCTCCATGAAACCGGGGGGCCCGTTTCACGGCGGACCCGCGCTTGCCTTATAGCCGGGATCGGCTACTCAACCTGGTCGTCTCCCGGGGCACCCCACCGCGGTTGGAGGGTTGCCGGCCAGCAAGCCGGGGCTATTCGCTGGCACTCATGACCGAATCGAACTCTAGCGCACGCGGCGCGGACCGTGCCACCAGGTGGCTCGGCGCTCAGCTGATGGCTTTGGAGTCCGGGGCGGTGTGTTCGTCGACGAAGCTTGCGATCAGTTCGGTGATGACACCGGGGGCTTCCAGCATCGGGATGTGCCCGACCCCGTCGAGTCGCACCACGCGGGCGTGGTCGGGCATGTGCGTGAGGAAGTAGCGGTTGCCGCGCGGGGTGGGGAACACCCGGTCCTTTTCGCAGAGCACCAGCTGGGTGGGTGCGCCGAGGCTGGCCAGCTCGAGAAGGCCGGGCAGCCGCAGCGTCTTGACCAGCAGTTGCAGGTAGGCGCTGCAGTGCGTGGCGTCCTCCACCAACGCCAGCAGGTCGGCTTCGGACGGGCCGTCCGCCGGCCCGCTGACCGGAAGTGTCGCGAGCCTGCGCGCGCCGGGCAGCTTCAGGATGCGTGGGCCGAGCACGCGGGCGGCGATGAGCGCGGGCCCGCCTGCGATGAACTTGAGCACGGTCTCGTACTTGGTTAACGAGTGCTGCGACCATCCGCCCGCCGGGGCGATCGCGGTGAGGGTGCGGGCGCGCCCGCGGCGCTCCAACTCGAAGCCCGCCCAACCGCCCAGCGAGTTCCCGACGATGTGGGCGGTTTCCCATCCCAGCTGGTCGAGGCGCCGCTCGATGTCGTCGACGAGCATCTCGGTGTGGAGCATCCACGTCGGCGACTTGGGGCCGCCGTGGTGGCCCAGCATGGTCGGCGCCAACACCTCGAAGCGGCCGGTGTCGGCAAGCTGTCTGCCCACTGTGCGCCAGACGTTCTGGGAGCACAGGAACGGGTGCAGCAAAAGAATCGGTTCTCCGGAACCCTGGTGGATCGGCTCTCGTGGTGCCATGGGCCGACCATAAGGTGATACCGCCGGTACCGCAAGAACCAGTGGTGCGGTTCGGTTAGGGTCTGCGGACGTGACGCGTCCCATCACGGTCAGCACGGTCAACGTCAACGGCATCCGCGCCGCGGTCAAGGAGCGGTCGGCGGAGAACCTCGGGATGCTGCCCTGGTTCAAGGAGACGACGGCCGACGTCGTGTGCCTGCAGGAGACGCGCGCCGGCGACGATCAGCTGGCCGACGCCTTGGCGCCGGTGCTCGCCGACGGCTGGCATCTGGCGTCGGCCGAGCCGTCGGTCAAAGGTCGCAACGGGGTGGCCGTGCTCTCGCGCACTCCGCTCGGTGACATCAGGATCGGTTGTGGCGCAGAAGAATTCGCTACGCATGGACGTTATGTCGAGGTGGAGACGGCCGGGCTGACGGTGGGCAGCGTGTACTTCCCGACCGGCGAGGCGGAGACGGCTCGGCAGGTGGAGAAGGAGCGGTTCATGGCTGCCGTGGCGGCGCGTATGGCGGTGCTGCTGGCGGCCGGTAAAGACGCGGTGCTCTGTGGGGATTGGAACATCGCCCACACCGAGAACGACATCAAGAACTGGAAGGGCAACCTCAAGAAGGCGGGGTTCCTGCCGCAGGAGCGGCAGTGGCTGACCGACCTGCTGGACACCGGCTGGGTGGACGTGGTGCGGGCGGCTCATCCCGGCGTCGCGGGTCCTTACGCGTGGTGGTCATGGCGCGGCAAGGCGTTCGACAACGACGCCGGCTGGCGCATCGACTACCAGCTGGCAACGCCTGCGCTGGCGGGGCGCGTCGTGTCTGTGACCACCGAACGGCCGTCGGCATATGCGTTGCGGTGGTCGGACCACTGCCCGGTGACAGTCGTCTACGGCTGAATACGCACCGCGAGCGCGCGGGTCTGCACGCCGACGCGCCGCAACTCGTGGCATTTCACGCGCGCTCACGCGGCGTCGATTGCCCCTCGAACCACCTCGAATACCCGCGGATCCCACGTCAGGCCCGTCTCCCAGGGCAGGCCGGCCTCGTTGGAGACGTAGATGCTGTGCGTGTCGTCGAACGTGAACGTCCGTCGGTTCGGAAGCACCCGTGCGCTGATGTCGGTGGCCAGGGCACTCCGCAGCGCAACGATGCCGTCGTTGGGCCATACGGTCGGATTCGCCGGGCTCGACGGCGCGGCGAAGCGGTTGCCGCCGATCAGCGTGACCGGAATCCGGTCCAGCACGCCGGCCTGGTATTCGTTCCACCCGTCGGGGCCCATCAGAAACGCCTGGTTGACCTCGCGCCCGGATCCGGCCATCAACCGCTCCACTTCGGCTTTCATTCCGTCCATCGCGACTTCGCAGAACTGGTCGCCGAGGCAGTCCGCTTTCGGGGTGACGCCGTTGGCGTAGTCAGACAGATACGAGCCCTGCCATGGCGTGCCGATCGTCGTCAACGACCTGATGCGGATGGGCGAGCCGAGGCCCTGCAGGACGCGGAATGCCGCCCGCGAGTACAGCCCGCCCATCGAATGTCCGACGACATCGATCTCGTCGACGCCGTAGCTGTCGTGCAGATGGGTGAAGAACCGGGCGAGATGCTCGCCCGCGGTGTCGATGCTCCCGGTGGAGTTCACGGTCATGTTCTCGGGCAACGTGATCGGGCAGTTCCCGAAGGAGCCGAAACCGTCCTGGTCGACGACCGGGCCGCGGCCCGCCAGCGCGGGCGACGTGAATACCCGATAGCCGTGGCCCAGCAGGTCCTGTCGCAGTGCTGTGTCGGTGTTGCCCGCCGCCAGCCCGGACGCGCACGCGTCGTCGGGGGTGGTGAACGGGCTCGTCGCGTCTCCGCCTGACACGATGACGACGGCGCGGGCTGTGGGTGGCGGGGCGGCGGCAGCGGTTCCGGCGCCGAGCAGTGAAGAGGCCGCCACGACGGCGAGGGCGAGCGAAAGTTGACGCACGCCCTAACGGTATTCGGGGTGGCGGCCCAGATGGCGCAGGATCCGCTCCAAGCCGTCGGTGTCGTCAGCCGGGACGGCTCGGGCGAACGGTGAGTTGTCGGTGTCTCGGAATTCGCCGTCGGGCACGCTCATCGCCAACGGCAGCGCAGCGGC
Organism: Mycolicibacterium iranicum; assembly: GCF_001650495.1. Classification (GTDB taxonomy): domain Bacteria; phylum Actinomycetota; class Actinomycetes; order Mycobacteriales; family Mycobacteriaceae; genus Mycobacterium; species Mycobacterium iranicum_A. Next base: position 16,312 of record NZ_LWCS01000035.1, read on the forward strand.
GACGACGTCGGCGGGCAGCGAGAACGGTTGTCCGAGAGCGGCGGCCACATCCCAGCCGTGCACCACATAGTCGACGAAGTGGAACCCGATCGCGGTCGCGCCGGGGACTGTGACGTCGGCCCCGAACTCGGGCAACGCGAACGGGGCGTCGTCGATGCCGTCTGCGGTGAACGCATCGAGCACGTCGCGGGCCGCCGCTGCGTAGGTTCCGGCCGGATCGGCGGCGATGGCCTCGCGGAATGGTGCACCACTCCAGGCGTTGAGATCGGCACCGTCGCCCCGCGCAGCCGCGGCGAATCCATGGTGCTGGGCGGTCATGTGGATAAGGAGGTCCGCCAGGTCCCACCCGGCGCACGGGGTGGCCAGGGTCAGATGTTCGGACCGGACGGCGGCGACGATGTCGACCGAGGCGTCGACGGCGATGCGGTGCTGAGCTAGAAACGTAGGCATGTGCATATAGTAATCACACGCATACGAATATAGGGTGCTTACGCTGGGCCGGTGGCGTCCACACCCCGTGCCGACCTGGCGGCGATGCTGGTGCCCCTGGTGCGAGAGCTGATCGCAGCAGAAGAACCGATTCTGGCCAGGCACGGCCTCACGATGTGGGGTTACGCGGTGCTCTCGACGCTCGACCGCGGCGCGTTCCGCACGCAGGCAGCGCTCGCCGAAGCCATCAACGCCGACAAGACCCGCATCATCCGTACGCTCGACGAACTGCAGGACGACGGCTACATCGAGCGCTATCCCGACCCCGACGACCGGCGTGTGCGGCTGCTGGCGATCACCGAGAAGGGGCGCCGGGTCAAGGATGCGGTGCAGGCCGAGATTCAACGCGGTGAGGAACGATGGCTGGGCGAGCTGAGTCCCGAGGAGCGCACCGTCTTTCTGCGCACGCTGCGGCGTCTGACCCCGGGATGACGGCGCGGAGGCCAGTGGAAAGATGGTCTCACCATGAGCAACACACCCAGGCCCGTCGTCTTCTCGGGCGCACAACCGACGTCTGACTCGCTGCATCTGGGAAATGCGTTGGGCGCGGTCAGCCAGTGGGTGAGCCTGCAGGACGGCTACGACGCCTACTTCTGCGTCGTCGACCTGCACGCGATCACGGTTCCGCAGGACCCCGTGACGCTGCGCAGACGCACCCTCGTCACAGCGGCCCAGTATCTCGCGTTGGGGATCGACCCGGCGCGGGCGACGGTCTTCGTGCAGAGCCACGTCCCCAGCCACTCCGAATTAGCTTGGGTGCTGGGGTGTTTCACCGGCTTCGGCCAGGCATCGCGGATGACGCAGTTCAAGGACAAATCGCAGAAGCAGGGGCCCGAGGCCACCACGGTGGGGCTGTTCACCTATCCCGTCCTGATGGCGGCCGACGTTCTGCTCTACGACACCGAGCTCGTGCCCGTCGGCGAGGACCAGAGGCAGCACCTGGAGCTGGCCCGCGACGTGGCGCAACGCATCAACGCCCGATTCCCCGACACCTTCGTGGTGCCCGAGGCCATGATCCCCAAGGCCACGGCGAAGATCTACGACCTGCAGGATCCGACGGCGAAGATGAGCAAGTCCGCCGAATCCGACGCGGGCCTGATCAGCCTGCTCGACGATCCGGCCAAGACCGCCAAGAAGATCCGCGCCGCGGTCACCGACAGTGAGCGCGAGATCCGGTTCGACCGCGAGACAAAGCCCGGCGTGTCCAACCTGCTCACCATCCAGTCGGCGGTGACGGGCGCCGAGGTCGACAAGCTCGTCGACGGATATGCCGGCCGCGGCTATGGAGACCTGAAGAAGGAGACCGCCGAGGCCGTCGTCGAATTCGTCACACCGATCAAGGCCAGGGTCGACGAGTTACTCAGTGACCCGGCAGAACTCGAGGGCGTGCTGACCACGGGAGCGCAGCGGGCCCGCGAGGTGTCTGGGGAAACGTTGCGCCGGGTATATGACCGGCTAGGGTTCCTAGCGTCTCAGTAGCCACACAGGGGGTCGGATGACAGCGCAGCCCGCGGCGACCGACCCCGCCGACAAGCCGGGCATCCTCGACAGGTTGCGGGCACGGATGCCGTGGTTCGACCACGTCATGCGCGCCCAGGGGCGCTACAACGACTGCAAGGGCGACTTCTACGCCGCGGGCATCACGTACTACACCATCTTCGCGCTGTTCCCTTTGCTCATGGTCGGATTCGCGATCGCCGGCTTCGTGCTGGCCAACCAGCCCGAACTGCTCGACGACGTGGAGGGGCGAATCCGCACGACGTTCACCGGAGATCTCGGCCAGCAGGTCATCACCCTGATGGATTCGGCGATCGAGTCGCGCAGCACTGTCGGCGTCATCGGACTGGCCACCGCGGCGTGGGCCGGCCTCGGTTGGATGGCGAATCTCCGTGAGGCCCTGAGCCAGATGTGGGGCAGGTTCCGCGACGAGGCCCCCGGCTTCATCCGAACGAAGCTCTCGGACCTCGGTGCACTGCTGTCGACGTTCCTGGCCATCGTGCTCACCTTGGCGCTGTCCGCGCTGGGCAACTCGTCGGTGATGGAAAACCTGTTGAACTGGTTGGGTTTTCCGGATTCGCCGGTCCTGTCGGTGGTGCTGCGGATGGCCTCGATCGCGGTGTCGCTCCTGGTGTCGTGGCTGTTGTTCACATGGATCATCGCCAGGCTGCCCAGGGAATCGATCAGCTTCCGTAGCAGCGTGCGTGCTGGGTTGCTCGCCGCTGTCGCGTTCGAGGTGTTCAAGTTGGTCGCGTCGATCTACTTGCGGTCGGTGCTGACCGGGCCGGCCGGTGCGACGTTCGGCCCGGTGCTCGGCCTGATGGTGTTCGCCTACATCACGTCTCGGCTCATCCTGTTCTCGACGTGCTGGGCGGCGACGACGCCGGAGAACATACGTGAGGACGAGGTTCCGGCGCCGCCGCCAGCGATCATCAACAACCGCATCGTTGCCCGGCCGGGTCTGCCGATCTGGCAAGCTGTCACCGCAGCCGCACTGGGAGCGCTTGGTGCGCTGAGCTTTTCGCGACGTAAGCGCTAGCGGGCCGGGCGCCGGTTCAGTGCCCGCGCGCCCATGATGAGGCTGAACACGACGACCGCACCGATGACGGCGACGCCGATCCGGACCGGCATCGCGTCGACGTCGGGGAGCGCGGCGTTGGCATTCGTCTTGGTCGCCGATGTCGCTGCGGCAGCGTCCGCATCGGTGCCGCGCAGCGACGGATCGGGCTCGACGAGCGTGCCGACCTTGGTGCCGGGAGGGGACGCGAAGCCGTAGTCGAGCAGGCGCGCAGCCTGCTCCCACGGAGCGATCGGCTGCCGGGTGCCGCGCATCAGGACCGCGACCAGTCGGCGTCCGTCGCGGTTGGCGGCGCCGACGAATGTCTGGCCGGCGTCGTCGGTGTAGCCGGTCTTGCCGCCCATCGCCCCGGGATAGTTGGCCAGCAGCTTGTTGTCGTTCTCGATCGGATAGCCGGCTCCGTCGCGGCCGGGGAACTCCGATGCACGTGTGGCGACGATGTCGGTGAAGACCGGGTTCTGCCATGCGTATCGGTAGAACAGTGCGATGTCGTAGGCGGATGTGCTCATGCCCGGACCGTCGAGCCCGGACGGGGTGGCGACCCTGGTGTCTTTTGCGCCCAGCTTGCCTGCCAGCACGTTGAGCTTGTTCAACGTGGTCTGCATGCCACCCATCTGCATGGCAAGCGCGTGGGCGGCGTCGTTGCCGGAGTACATGAGCAGCCCGTGTAGCAGGTCGTTGACGGTGTACACGCCGCCCTCGCCGACGCCGACCTTGGTGCCTTCCTGCGCGGCGTCCTCCGCGGTACCCGGGACCGTCTTCATCAGCGGCAGATCCGTGATCGCCTGCATCGCGGTCAGTACCTTGATGATGCTGGCGGGTCGGTGCCTGCCGTGCGGGTCGCGGGCGGCGATGACGTCGCCGGTGTCGAGGTCGGCGACCAGCCATGCTTCGGCGGAGACATCGCCGGGCGCCGGCGGTGCCCCTGGTGCGGTGATGACGCCGCAACCGGCCATCGCGTCGCCGCCCATCGGCGTCGCGGGAACCGGAAGCGGTCCGGGGGTCGGGTCGCCCGGCTTGGGGACTTCGGACGCGTCGACCGCAGGCGGCGTCGACACCCGGTACGGGCACGTGTTGGCGTCGACCGCCGGGTCGGGTTGAGCGGCCGCGGTCGGCGCCAGTGCCAGCATCGACGCTATGACCAGCGCGGATGCCCGCGTCAAGACAGTCCGTGTGGTGCCCATCGTCTGCGCAGAGTAGGCGATCGGCGGGGTTGGGTCCGGGAGCCACGCGGTGACTGGTGTGGTCAGAGTTTCAAATGTGACTCGCGGGGGTAGCGCCGCGCCCGGCGGAATCGCATTCCGGCAGGCCTGCACTCGCAAGTCGCCTGCTGGAATGCAGTTCCGGAGCAGGTGGTTAGCCCAGCTAGGCTGGTGATTTCCTGTGAGCCGCGTGAAGGGCGTGCATGTTCATTCTTGTTCTCGGTTCGGTTCTCTTGCTGATGCACGCCTTCATCTGGAAACGAATGGTCAGGGACACCACGCGTCCCGGCCGTTCCCGGCGGCTGCTGTCCGCGCTCGTGGCGGCGTTGATGCTGCTGCTGATCGCCACGCTGTTCGTCCCCCGCTTCTTCGGTGTCGAGGAAGCGGGGTGGTTCGCGTGGCCGGGCTATCTGTGGTTCGGGTTGCTGGCGTATCTGTTCCTCGCATTGCTCGTCCTCGAACCGGTGCGGCTGATTTTGCGCCGATGGGTCAAGCGCGGTGCCGGGCAGAGGACGCAAACGGCGGCCACCGACCCTGAGGCACCCGAGACATCCGGCGCGTCGGAGCGGCCCGCTGTCGACCGGCGAATGTTCTTGGCACGCACCGCCGCGGTGACCGCCGGCGTGGCCGCGGTCGGAGTGACCGGGTTCGGCGCTGCCCGCGCTCTCGGGCCGCCCGACGTGCTTCGCATCCCGGTGCGGCTGCGGCGCCTGGATCCGGCGTTCAACGACTTCCGCATCGCGGTGGTGTCCGACATCCACCTTGGTCCGCTGCTGGGGCGTGCGCACACCGAACGGATCGTTCGGATGATCAACGAGACCGAACCCGACCTGGTAGCCGTCGTCGGCGACCTGGTGGACGGCACAGTCGAGGAACTCGGGCCGGCGGCCGAACCACTGCAGGATCTGGTGACGCGGGAAGGCGCGTTCTTCGTCACCGGCAACCACGAGTACTTCGTCGACGACACCGCCTCGTGGATCCGGGAGCTTGAACGGTTCGGTCTCGATGTGCTGCGCAACGAGAACACACGGATCGCGAGGGGCGGCGCCGCGTTCGATCTGGCCGGGGTCAACGACGTGTCCGGCGGGGAACGAAACGATCCGCCGGACTTCGACCGAGCGCTGTCCGGTGTGAACCCGGACGGTCCGACCGTACTGTTGGCCCACCAGCCGATCCAGGTCAACGAGGCCGCTGGGCACGGGGTCGACCTGCAGCTGTCCGGTCACACCCACGGCGGCCAGATGTGGCCCTTTCACTACGCCGTCGGGCTGGCTCAGCCGTCGCTGGCCGGACTGTCGACAGTTCAGGACACTCAGCTCTACGTCTCCCGTGGAGCGGGGTTCTGGGGTCCGCCCGTGCGGGTGGGGGCCCCGCCCGACATCAGCGTGATCGAACTTGTCGGTGGCTGAGGTTTACATGTGCATCTGAGGGGGCATTTCTAAGCAACTTCACGGTCAATCCTGGTCATCACGCTCAGGAGAGGCCAGCACCCTTAGAGAACACAGCGTTGCATAAGACACAGCGTTCAATGAGAGGGGCTTGGATGATGACGGAAACAGGCGCCGTTGTTGTTCGACTCGACACCCATCCGGCGTGGAAAGCCGCCGAGCGGCGCTCCCGCGAACGTGAAGAAGCGATGCGACGGCATCCGGCTTTTCAGTCCCGCACGCTGAATCCACCTCTCAAGGTGGTCTAGCCGCGCGGAAGGGGCGCCCCTGGTGGTGGGGGCGCCCCTCTTCGTGTCTACAGCCCGAGCAGGCGCGCGCTCACCTCTCTCATCTCGACCTTTCGGATCTTGCCCGTGACGGTCATCGGGAACTCGTCGACGACATGCACGTAGCGGGGAATCTTGTAGTGGGCGAGCTTGCCGTGGGCGAATTCGCGAAGCGCGGCAGCGTCCAGTGCGTCGCGGCCCGGCCGCATCCGGATCCAGGCACACAGCTCTTCGCCGTACTTCTCATCGGGCACACCGATCACCTGGGCGTCCTCGATGTCGGGGTGGGTGTAGAGGAACTCCTCGATCTCCCGCGGATAGATGTTCTCGCCGCCGCGGATCACCAGATCCTTGATGCGGCCGACGATGTTGCAGTACCCGTCGGCACGCATCACCGCCAGGTCCCCGGTGTGCATCCAGCCGTCGGCGTCGATGGCCTCGGCGGTCTTCTCCTCGTCCTGCCAGTACCCCAGCATCACCGAATAGCCTCGCGTGCAGAACTCACCCGGGCTGCCCCGCTCGACGACCTCGCCGGTGTCCGGGTCGACGATCTTGATCTCCACATGAGGATGAACACGACCGATCGACGATGTGCGCCGCTCCAGGTCGTCGTCGAACAAGGTCTGGCACGACACCGGTGACGTCTCGGTCATGCCGTACGCGATGGACATCTCGGTCAGGTGCATCTCCTCGATGCAGCGCTTCATCACCTCGACGGGGCACACGGCACCCGCCATGATGCCGGTGCGCAGCGACGACAGATCGCGTTGCGGGAAGTCGGCGTGGTTCTGCATCGCGATGAACATTGTGGGCACACCGTAAAGCCCTGTGCACCTTTCCTTTTCGATGGTGAGCAACGTCAGTCCGGCGTCGAAGGCCGGCGCCGGGATCACCATCGTCGCGCCGTGTGTCGTGCAACCCAGATTGCCCATCACCATGCCGAAGCAGTGGTAGAAGGGCACCGGGATGCACAGTCGGTCCCCGGGGCCGAAGCGGATCTGCTCGGTGACGAAGAAGCCGTTGTTGAGGATGTTGCGGTGCGACAGCGTCGCACCCTTCGGGAATCCCGTGGTGCCCGAGGTGTATTGGATGTTGATCGGGTCGGTGTTCGACAACTCGGCGCTCCGCGCGCGCAGCGCGCGGTCATCGACACCGTCGGCCCCGATGGCCAACGTCTCCCAGTCGTCGGTGCCGAGGAACAGAACGCGTTGCAGCGCAACGACATCAGATCGCACCTCGTCGACCATGGCGATGTAGTCCGACGTCTTGAATCGCGTGGCCGAGATGAGGGTCGAGACCCCGGACTGGTCCAGCACGTACCGCAGCTCGTGCGTCCGGTACGCGGGGTTGATGTTCACCAGGATCGCACCGATCTTCGCGGTCGCGTACTGGACGATCGTCCACTCCGGACAATTCGGCGCCCAGATGCCTACCCGGTCTCCGCGTTCGATTCCCAGCGCCATCAAACCTTTTGCCACCGTGTCGATCTCGGCATCGAGTTCGGCGTAGGTCCAGCGCCGTCCGCTGGGGGCGTCAACCAGTGCCTCGTGGTCGGGATAGGCTGCGGCGATCCTCTCGAAGTTGGCCCCGATGGTCTCCTCGAGAATCGGGGTCTCCGTGGGGCCCGCGTCATAGGACTTCATCACTGCACCAGATCCTCGTATCGGTATTCGGTGTCGATCGGCTGACCGCCGCGATGTGCCTCCTCTTCGCGGCGGCGCAGCTCCACTCGGCGGATCTTGCCCGAGATCGTCTTCGGCAACTCGGAGAACTCGACACGCCGCACCTTCAGATACGGCGCGAGGTGATCCCGTGAATGCTCGAGGATCGCTCTCGCGGTCTCGACATCGGCGGCCCATCCCTCGGCCAGCGCGATGTACGCCTTCGGCACCGCCAGCCGGGTGTCGTCGGGTTGAGGCACCACCGCGGCCTCGACGACAGCCGGATGCTCGATCAGCACGCTCTCCAGTTCGAACGGAGACACCTTGTAGTCCGAGGACTTGAAGACGTCGTCGGTGCGGCCGATGTAGGTGATGTAGCCGTCGGCGTCGCGGCTGGCGACGTCACCGGTGTGGTAGTAGCCGTCGCGCATCACCAGTGCATTGCGGTCGTCGTCGCCCAGATATCCGCTCATCAGGTTCAGCGGTCTGTGTTCGAGGTCGAGGCAGATCTCGCCCTCGTCGGAGGGCTCCCCGGTGAGCGGGTCCACCAGAACGACGGGTACGCCGGGCATCGGCCGGCCCATCGATCCCGCCTTGACCCGCTGACCCGGGGTGTTGCCGATCTGCAGGGTGGTCTCGGTTTGGCCGAACCCGTCGCGGATCGTCAATCCCCATGCCCGCTCCACGGCGCCGATCACCTCGGGGTTCAGCGGCTCTCCGGCGCCGAGCACCTCACGCAGTCCGGCGGGACGCTCTCCGAGGTCGGACTGGATGAGCATGCGCCAGACCGTGGGCGGTGCGCAGAACGTGCTGACACCCGCTCGCCGGATCTGGTCGAGCAGCTCGCGCGCGTCGAAGCGGCCGTAGTTGTAGACGAAGATCGTCGCCTCGGCGATCCAGGGCGCGAAAAAGCAGCTCCACGCGTGCTTGGCCCAGCCGGGGGAGCTGATCGCCAGATGCACGTCGCCGGGCTTCACGCCGATCCACGCCATCGTCGTCAGATGGCCGACGGGGTAGCTGATCTGGGAGTGCTCCACGAGCTTGGGCTTGCTGGTGGTGCCGGATGTGAAGTAGACGAGCAGCGGATCGTCGACCGTGGTCTTCGGGTCGTGGATCGTGGCATCGACGGCGGCGGCATCGCGGTAGGAGTGCCAGCCGGGCGCCCCGTCGCCGACCGCGATGCGCACATAGTCCCCGGGTACGTCGTCGAACTTCGGGGCGTCCGCGGTGTTGGCGATGACGAAGCCCGCGCCGCCCCGCTCAATGCGGTCCGCGAGATCGGCGGGGCCGAGCGCGCCCGTGGTCGGCATGATGACAGCGCCGAGCTTGGCCACGGCGAGCATGGATTCCCACAGTTCGGTCTGGTTGCCGAGCATCAGAATGACGCGGTCGCCCTTCCCGACCCCGAGTCCGGCGAGCCACGTCGCCACCTGGTCGGAGCGCCGGGCCATCTCGTCGAACGTCACCTTCGTCTCGCTGCCGTCCTCCTCGACGATCCACAGCGCGATCCGCTCGTTGCCCCGCGCGACCACGTCGAACCAGTCCGTCGCCCAGTTGAAGGTGCCCGTCAACCGAGGCCACGCAAAGGTGGCGACGGCCTCGTCGTAGTCGGCCATCACGTCGACCAGGTGGTTGCGGGCGGTGCGAAACAGATCGGTGTTGGTCGCCATGCCTAATAGGATCCAGGTCACACTCGTCCGTCCACCACCCCCGAAAGTGGGTAGCGCCCGATGCCTCTCCTGCGGCCCCGCGACGGTGATGCGCTGCGCGCGGAGCTGCGGCGAGTCGCAGTCCTCGGCGACGTCCCGGTCATGTTCGGCGGGGAGGTGCACGGGGACACGCTGCTCATCACCGAATACCAGGGGGTGCGGACCGGGGGGCTGCGCGGGCTGGCGGTGCACTCGAACTCCGGCCTCGGCGGAGCCAGCATGGTCGCCGGCCGTCCGCTGGCAGTGGCTGATTACCGCACCGCGTCGTCGATCACCCACGACTACGACGGTCCGGTGCTCTCGGAAGGCATCCAGTCGGTGCTGGCTGTCCCGGTCCTGGTGGACGGGCGGGCCCGCGCGATGCTCTACGGCGCGTACCGCACCGGGGCGCCGTTCGGCGGGCGCGTGGCCGACCTTGTGGTGGAGTCCGCGCAGAGGCTCGGCGAGGAGCTGCGCATTCGCGACGAGGTCGACCGCCGGCTCCGGCTGCGGGAGGCGCACCTGGCCAACAACGGTGAGGTCAGTGCCGAGCAGATCCGCGAGGTGCATGCCGAACTGCGTGTGCTGGCCGTCTCCGCGCCCGCCGCACTGCAGGATCGGCTGCGTGTGCTGGCCGACAAGCTGTCCGGATCCGACGACCCCGCCCCGAGTGGTCCAGATCTGACACCGCGAGAGCTCGATGTCCTCGCTCAGGTGGCGCTCGGCTGCACCAACTCCGAGGCGGCCCAGCGACTCTCGTTGAAGCCAGAAACCGTCAAGAGCTATTTGCGCAGCGCCGCAACCAAACTCGGAGCGCACACGCGTTACGAATCGGTATCCAAGGCCAGGCGCCTGCGGTTGATCCCCTAGACATGGCAAAGGGGCGCCTCCGGCGGGGGAGTAGGAGGCGCCCCTTTGAGTCTGGGTTCAGCGGACTTCTGCTGGACTGTCCGCTCAGCGGACTTCTGCTGATTTGTCCGCTCAGCGGACGTTCACGTAGTAGACCTTGCCCGTGATCGTCTGCTGTTGAGCACTGTCGTCGCCGCTGGTGCCCTGCACGGTGGAACGAATGTCGGCGCCCGGGTTCACGCCGACCACCGTGGCCTGTGACAACGGAGTGTCGGACAGGCGGTTGACGATCACGCGGTTGCCTTCTGCCTCAAGCTGGCTGATGGTTTCCTCGGCGTCGCCGCCCGTGGGTGCTGCCGCGGCGGGGGCGGCCAGGGCGAAAAGCCCGGCGGTGAGGGCGGCTCCGGCTGCGGTGGCTATCGCGAAGTTCTTCATTTCGGTTCCTGCTCTTCCCTTTTGATCGGTTCTGCTGTGTTAAACCCTTGACGCGTGGGGTTCATTTCACCTGGCAGGATTTGAATGTCGCTTGGCAGTAATCGATCTGGGGGTTATCCCCGTGATGTGGTGGCGGCCGGCGCGAAGACGCCGGGACGAAGGGTTCGCATGAGCATCCTGACCTCCACCGACAGCACAGCCATCCCCTACCCGGGATTGGGGTTCCGGGCAGTCCATCGCGTTCGGTCCCGGCTGGCGACCGTCGTCCGACGGGTGGGACGCGGCCGGCCCGCGCCCGTCGACCATCCCAGACTCAGCGACCTCGGGCCTTAAGGGAGCGGCACGCTCCCGAGATGCGGACCCCCGATACTGCCGAGCCAGAGTCGCCCGTTCGCCTCGACCAAGCCCGTCACCATACTGAAGTCGGGATGGGTCATCTTGATTCCTGAGACGGCATGCCCGCTGTCGGGGTCGAACGCGACGGCCCACACCACGGCCTCCGGCTTGGGCTGCAGTCGATCGGGCAGGCGCCAGATCAGCTGCCGGAGGAGGGGCGGCCCCGCGGCGAGTCGGTCGGCCAGCGGATTGGCCGGTGTGACCATCGCGCACCAGATCCGGCCATCGGCACCGGTCGACAAGTTGTCGGGCATCGCGGGCAGGTGCACGGCCAACGGTGTCACAGATCCGGCCCGAGGTCCCGTCAGCCAGTACTTCGACAATCGGCGACCCTGCGTCTCGGCGAAGACCAGCGCCGAACCGTCGGCCGTCGGCGTCACGCCGTTCGCGAAGTACAGATCGTCCACCAACGTGGTGACGCCGCCGTCGGGATTGAGGCGGTGCAACGCTCCGCGTCCCCGCGCCTCCAGGATCGCTCCCATGTAACGGTCGATCGTGAACGCGCTCGTCGACTCCGTGAAATACACAGTGCCGTCGGCTGTCTGGGTGACGTTGGAGCAGAATGTCAGCCGGCGTCCCCCGATTGACGTCACCAGCGTCTCGAGCCTGCCGGTCGCGGTTTCGAGGGCGAGCAGTCCGCGTGGGCTGTCGCAGATCAGAAGTCGCCCGTCGCGCGCGAAAGCGAGGCCCAGCGGACGCCCGCCGGTGTTGGCGATCACCTCGGGTGCCGTGCCGTCGGGCGCAAACCGCACGATGTTCCCGTTGCGTGCGCCGACCCAGAGGTGACCGTCGGCGTCGACGACGACGTCTTCGGGGTCGCCGCCGGGCACATCCACCAAAGTGAGGTCGGCGCCGGGGAACTCAGGTAGCGGTTCGACCGGTGGTGCGTGCCAACGCACCGGATCGATCGGCGGTTTCGCAGAGTTCACGGGACCGACGTTAGACCGGCCAGCCGGCCAGGGCGCGGTCGGCCAACGCGTGAAGCTCCTCGCGGCTGGCCCCGCTGCGCGCCTGGATCGAAATCCCTTGGCACACCGCGGCAATCCAGCGTGCCAGGGTGAGCGTGTCGACCCCTGCCAACCCCTCGTCGGCGCCTGCGGTCTCGAACCGTGCGGCCAGCTGACGGACTGTCGCGTCGCGCAGGTCGGCAAGTCCTGGCGCGTTGCCGACCGTCAAGCAGCCCCGCGGCTCGCCGCTCACGGTGTCGGCCGCACCGTGCACCATGGCCTCGGCGACCGCACGGGCGGTCGGCTGCCGGACAGCGTCGCGCAGATAGCCTCCGGGGCCGGCGACGTAGCGGTTTGCCGCGCGCTCGAAGAGGTGCTCCTTCGAGCCGAACTCCGCATAGATGCTGCGCCGGTTGACGCCGGTCGCAGCCGTCACGTCGGAGATCGAGACGCCGTCGAACCCCCGCTCCCAGAACAGGAGCATCGCCGCGTCTTCGACCGCATCTGGATCGAATTCGCGCGGCCGACCGACTGCCATGGGACCTCGCCTTTCTGAAGCGCCGGGAATGAATCGGCCGAACCAGGCCTTGACCTGAGCGTACTTAGGAACATATCGGTTCGTATTTCACAGGAGGCCACACCAATGAGCACACCACCACTGACCGGACGACGAGCACTGGTGACCGGAGGCTCGCGCGGCATCGGCGCCGGAATCGTTCGACGGCTGGCCACCGACGGCGCCGCGGTCGCGTTCACCTACTCCGCCGCCGAGGTCGAGGCGAAGGCGCTCGCCGAGGAGGTCGCGGCCCACGGCGGATCCGCTGTGGCGATCAAGGCCGACGCCGCCGATCCGGGGCAGGTCGCGGCCGCCGTCGAGCAGGCAGTCACCGCGCTCGGCGGGTTGGACGTGCTGGTCAACAACGCCGGAATCGGCCACTTCTCACGTTTCGAGGACACCACCCCCGAGCAGTACGACCGCCTTGTCGCGATCAACATCAACGGCGTGTACTGGGCATCCCGCAGCGCGCTGGCCCACCTCGGCGAGGGATCGCGCATCATCAACATCGGCAGCATCAACGCCGACCGGGTACCCGGTCCCGGCATCACCGCTTACGCGATGACCAAGGGTGCGGTGTCGTCGCTGACCCGCGGACTGGCCCGAGAGCTGGGGCCGCGCGGCATCACCGTCAACAACGTCCAGCCCGGCCCGATCGACACCGACGCCAACCCCGACAGCGGTGACTTCGCCGAGACACTCAAGACGCAGGTCGTCGCGCTCGGTCGGTATGGACACACCGACGATGTGGCCGCCGTGGTCAGCTTCCTCGCCGGCACCGAATCCGGTTATGTGACCGGCGCCAACTGGAACGTCGACGGCGGCTTCACCGCCTGACCCGTCAATCGCCGAAACTGCATTCCACGCGGTCCCGAGCGTGTTTCGAGCGCATGGAATGCAGTTTCGGCGGCGGTCTTTTCGGCGGCGGTCTTACATCCGTGCGGACGCCTCGGTGAGGACGTTGCGCAGGATGTCGTGGATGGCATCGAACTCGGCCTGCCCGCTGATCAGCGGCGGCGCGAGCTGCACGACTGGGTCGCCGCGGTCGTCGGCACGGCAGTACAGTCCCGCTTCGAACAGAGCGGGGGTCAGGAAGCCGCGCAGCAATCGCTCGCACTCGTCGTCGTTGAAGGTCTCCTTGGTGGCCTTGTCCTTGACGAGTTCGATTCCGTAGAAGAAGCCTTCGCCGCGGACGTCGCCGACGATCGGCAGGTCGTGGAGCTTCTCCAGCGTCGCCCGGAAGGCCGGAGCGTTCTGCTTCACGTGGTCGTTGATGCCCTCGCGCTCGAAGATGTCGAGGTTGGCCAGCGCCACCGCCGCCGAGACCGGGTGCCCGCCGAAGGTGTAACCGTGCCCGAACACCGTATGCCCGTCGTCGAAAGGCTCGAACAACCGGTCGCTGGCGATCATCGCACCGATCGGTGAGTAGCCCGATGTCAGACCCTTGGCGCAGGTGATGATGTCGGGGACGTAGCCGAAGTCGTTGCACGCGAACATCGATCCGATGCGGCCGTAGGCACAGATCACCTCGTCGGACACCAGCAGCACGTCGTATTCGTCGCAGATCTCGCGGACCCGTTCGAAGTATCCGGGCGGCGGCGGAAAGCAGCCGCCTGCGTTCTGCACCGGCTCCAGGAACACCGCGGCCACGGTGTCGGGGCCTTCGAATTCGATGGCCTCGGCGATTCGGTCGGCGCAGTACCGGCCGAACGCCTTGGGGTCGGTGCTGAACTGCTCGGGGGCCCGGTAGAAGTTGGTGTTGGGCACGCGGAACCCGCCGGGGGTCGGCGGATCGAACGGTGCCTTGAACACCGGGATGCCGGTGATGGCCAACGCTCCCTGCGGGGTGCCGTGATAGGCGATGGACCGCGACAACACCTTGTACTTGCCGGGCCTGCCGGTCAGCTTGAAGTACTGCTTGGCCAGCTTCCAGGCACTCTCGACGGCTTCGCCGCCGCCGGTGGTGAAGAAGACGCGATTGAGATCACCGGGAGCGTAATTGGCGATCCGCTCGGCGAGTTCGATGGCGGGCGGAGTCGCAAAGGACCACAGCGGAAAGAACGCCAAGGTTTCGGCCTGCTTGGCCGCGACTTCGGCCAGTTCGGCGCGGCCGTGCCCGACCTGGACGACGAACAGGCCGGAAAGTCCGTCGATGTACTTGTTGCCTTCGCTGTCCCAGATGTGGACGCCCTCGCCGCGAGTGATGATCGTCGGGGTGATGCCTGCGCCGTGGCGTGCGAAGTGACCCCACAGGTGGCGATTCGCCTTGGCGCCCATGGCGGAGGTCGTGGACTGTTCGGTTTCGGAGATTATGGTCATCGTGTACCCCAATTGTATTGCTGCTTAACCAGTTTCAAGTAGACAAGGGTTTCGGTGGATATCACTCCCGGTAGTGCGCGGATCTGGGTGTTGAGAAGTTGGAGCAGGCTGTCGTCGTCTTCGCAGACGACCTCGACGATGGCGTCGAATGAGCCCGCGGTCAGCACGACGTAGTCGACCGATTCGATCTCGGCGAGTTTCTGCGCGACCTTGGTGGTGTCGCCGGTGCACTTGATGCCGATCATGGCCTGTCGTGCGAACCCGAGCTGCAGAGGATCGGTGACCGCGACGATCTGCATGACTCCGGCGTCGACCATGCGCTGGACGCGCTGGCGCACGGCGGCCTCCGAGAGGCCGACGGCCTTGCCGATACCTGCATAGGAGCGCCGGCCGTCCTGCTGCAGCTTCTCGATGATCGCCTTGGAGAGTTCATCGAGCTGAAAAGCGGCGCCCGGGCGAGACTGATTGACACGGAACGAGACGGGGCCGACGGCATGCGGTAACCCGGGGTTAGCCATGCCTGAGATTGTGCACGGAATTCGTCGTGACAAGCAACCATGACGGCGAAATCAATCGTTACAACCAGCCGCCAATGCGGTAATGCGTAGCTCGGGTGGTGCCGGGCGCGATAGCGTTGGCGTATGACTGTCGCAAGCAGCTGGATCGACGGTGCCCCGGTGAAGACCGGAGGACCCCTTCATCAGGTGATCAACCCGGCGACCGGGGACGCGGTCGTCGAGTACGCGCTGGCACAACCCGCCGATGTGGATGCGGCCGTGGCGTCGGCTCGCGCTGCTCTGGGTGGCTGGGCCGGGGCGACCCCGGCCGAGCGGTCGGCAGTGTTGGCCAAGCTCGCCAAGCTGGCCGACGAGGCGTCGTCGGCCCTGGTCGACGAGGAGGTCAGCCAGACCGGCAAGCCGGTGCGGCTGGCGACCGAGTTCGACGTGCCGGGCAGCGTCGACAACATCGATTTCTTCGCCGGTGCAGCGCGGCATCTGGAGGGTAAGGCGTCCGCGGAGTACTCCGGCGACCACACGTCGTCGATCCGTCGCGAGGCCGTCGGCGTCGTCGCGACCATCACGCCGTGGAACTATCCGCTGCAGATGGCGGTGTGGAAAGTCCTGCCGGCGCTGGCGGCGGGATGCTCGGTGGTGATCAAGCCGGCCGAGATCACGCCGCTGACGACGCTGACACTGGCGCGTCTCGCATCGGAGGCCGGACTGCCGGACGGGGTTTTCAACGTGGTGACAGGAGCCGGTGCGGACGTCGGGGCCGCGCTGGCCGGGCATGCCGATGTCGACATGGTGACATTCACCGGGTCGACGCCCGTGGGGCGTCGCGTCATGCTGGCGGCCGCGGCACACGGGCACCGGACGCAGCTGGAACTGGGTGGCAAGGCGCCGTTCGTCGTCTTCGACGATGCGGATCTGGATGCGGCGGTATACGGGGCCGTAGCGGGGTCGTTGATCAATACGGGGCAGGACTGCACGGCGGCGACGCGCGCGATCGTGGCCCGAGATCTGTACGACGACTTCGTCGCGGGGGTCGCAGAAGTGATGTCGTCGATCGTCGTCGGGGATCCGGCGGATCCGGACACCGATCTGGGGCCGCTGATTTCGACGGCGCACCGGGAGAAGGTGGCAGGCATGGTGTCGCGCGCTCCCGGTGAGGGCGGCCGGATCGTCACCGGCGGCGAGGCGCCGGAGCGGCCGGGGTCGTTCTACCGGCCGACGTTGATCGCCGACGTGTCAGAGTCCTCGGAGGTGTGGCGCGACGAGATCTTCGGGCCGGTGCTGGCGGTGCGGTCGTTCACCGACGACGACGACGCGCTGCGGCAGGCGAACGACACCGCCTATGGGCTGGCGGCGTCGGCGTGGACACGGGATGTCTATCGCGCACAACGGGCTTCACGCGAGATTCACGCCGGCTGTGTGTGGATCAACGACCACATCCCGATCATCTCGGAGATGCCGCATGGCGGGTTCGGCGCCTCGGGCTTCGGCAAGGACATGAGCCAGTACTCGCTCGAGGAGTACCTGTCCATCAAGCACGTGATGAGCGACATCACCGGTGTGGCCGACAAGGCTTGGCACCGAACGATTTTCACCAAGCGGCGCTAGCCCCCCGCGAAATATCATTCCGGGTTGTGGTTGAGCCTGGAATCGCAGCCCGGAATGATATTTCGCGGCGAGCGACGCCCTGCCCCGCGAACAGCTATTCCTCGGCGTCGCGTGGCACCACGATCACCGGCACGTCGACGCCGGCGAGGATGCGCGACGCCGTCGAACCCAGGAAAATCCGGCGCGGCGCGGCGAACCGTGACGAACCCACCACAAGCAGGTCGCCGTCGTCCCATTTCAGCTTCTTGAGCGCCGACTCCAGCGTCATGCCGTCGGCGACCAGCGACTCGATCTCCGGGGCATCGGGCAGCGCGCGGGCGGCGACGGCAAGGTTCTCCTCGGCGGCGGCGCGCTGCAACGCCCGCACCTCCTTGGCGCTGCCCGCTTCGGCGAGGTTCTCGGCCGACACCAGCGACAGCATCCGGACCCGGAGACCCGCAGCGCTGGCGAGCGTGATCGTGAACGGCAGCGGGTTGTCGTCACCGGGCCGTGTGGGCACCGCCGCCGTCACCGCGTGGATTCTTTCGTCCGGGTCCTCGGCGTAGCCGCGCGGGGCCAGCGCCACCGGGATGGACGAGATGTGCAGGAGCGCTCCGGTGACCGGGCCGATGGTGTGCCTGCCGAAGAACCCGTCGCGCGCGCCGCCGACCACGATCAGGTCGGAGGACTTGCTTTCGGCGAACTCGACGAGCTGCTGGGCGAATGACTCTCCGACGATGACTTCGGATCCGGCAGTCACGCCGTCAGCCTGAAGGGAGGCAACGGCTTTGGCCACCCACTGCTCGCCTCGCACGACCAGCATCCGCTGGTACTCCGCGCGGCCGGGATGACCGTCGGGGAGTTCTTCGCGAACCACGATCACGACGTCCACTGTCGCGTCGAAGGTCCTGGCAAGCGCACTTGCGAGCGCGATACCGTCGTCTCCGGTCGGTGTGGCGAGATAGCCGACTGTCAAATGCATTGCGGGACTCTCTCTTTAGAAGTTGTCCAGTACTTTGACCTCGGTCGACGCGTCGAGCGTCTCGCCGCGGAAGAACCGTTTGGTGCCGAAGGCGAAGCACGCCAGCATCAGCGGGATGCCCAGCACCAGCATGCCCACTCCGAGGACGAACACGCCGCCGATGGGGCCGAACGCGGTGTAGCCGTAGTCTGGCGAGAGCATGTCCTTGGCGCTGATCCCGAACGCGGTGGCCATGGCGATGCCGCCGAGCAGCGGGAAGACGCCGCGGAAGAACAGGTTTCGCACCGAGGTGAACAGCGTCCTGCGGAAGTACCAGACACACGCGAACGCGGTGATGCCGTAGTAGAACGCGACGGCCAGGCCCAGTGAGGCGACGGAATCGAGAAGCGCGTTCTCCGACAGCACCTTCAGAACGAGGTAGAAGAACAGCGCCGAGATGCCCATGACGATGGTGCCGAACGCGGGGGTCATGTAGCGCGGATGCACGCTGGCGAACCGCTTGGGGATCGCCTCGTAGACCGCCATCGACAGCATGCCGCGAGCGGTGGGCAGGATGGTCGTCTGCGTCGAGGACAGCGCCGACACCGACACGGTCAGCAGGAGTGCCGATGCGGCGATCTGCCCGGCGACGGGTTCCCCGAGCACGGTGAGCACGTCGTCGGTGTTGTTCGGGTTGTTCAGGCCGATGCCGACTTCGCTGAAACCGGCGAACGACTGCAGCGCGTAGGCCACCAGCACGTAGGTGCAGACCAGGATCAGCGTGGTGATGACCGCCGCGATGCCCGGGGTCTTTCCCGGATCCTTCGTTTCCTCGCCGACGGCCAGGCATGCGTCCCAGCCCCAATAGATGAAGATGCACAGGATGACTGCGGCGGCGATCTGCGAGACGTCGAGGCCGCTGGGCCACAGCCACGACAGTTCGGGTGTGATGGCTTGGGCCCCGGCGCTGTCACTGAACACCCGAACCAGGGCGATCACGCTGACAACGATGAGCACGCCGAACTGGATGACGATGAGGACGTTCTGAACGCGCTCGCTCACCACGATCCCGCGCGCGGACAGCAGTGTCATCGCGATGATGAAGAAGCATCCCAGGCCGACGGTCGCCGGCACGCTCTCGGCGAGGGTGTCGAGCCCGAGGAATGCGTACAGGTAGATGGCGGCCACCTCGGCGACGTTGGCCAGCACGATGATCGCCGATACCGCCAGGCCCCAGCCGCCGATCCAGCCGATCCACGGCCCGAAAGCTTTGGTGCCCCAGGTGAAGGTCGTGCCGCAGTCGGGGGTGTCCTGAGACAGTTCCTTGTAGGCGAAGGCGACGAGCAGCATCGGGATGAAGGCCAGGACGAACATCGACGGCGCCTTCTCGCCCACTCCGAGCACGACATAGCCCAGGGTCGCGGCCAGGCTGTAGGCCGGCGCTACGGCCGCCAGGCCGATGACGACGTTGCCGACGAGGCCCAGGGCGCCTGCCTGCAACCCCTTGGCGCCGACAGCAGGGGTCGACGGATCCTCCGTGATAGCCATGGGCGAAATATACGGTTCCGGTAGTGCCTCTGCGTCTCGTACGCGGAAATCGTTGCACGGAGGAAACTTGACGACGGATTTCGCGTCGGGGCAGCGTCGGATCGTCGGTTCTAGACTCAATTCATGACCGCGACCGCGCGTGTCGGCGAGTTCGAGCAGATGCGACCGCATCTGTTGTCCGTCGCCTATCGACTCACGGGCACCGTCGCCGACGCTGAAGACATTGTTCAGGATGCGTGGCTGAGATGGGCGGCGAATCCGGGTACCGCGGTCAACGATTTGAAGGCGTGGTTGACGACGGTGGTGAGCCGGCTCGCGCTGGATCGTCTGCGGTCGGCGGCGCACCGCCGCGAGACCTATGTCGGCGAGTGGTTGCCTGAACCCGTCGTGACGGGCTTTGACAGAGATGACCCGTTGGCCGCGGTGGTGGCCGGTGAAGACGCACGCTTCGCAGCGATGGTGGTGCTGGAGAACCTGACGCCGGACCAGCGGGTCGCGTTCGTCTTGCATGACGGTTTCGCAGTGCCCTTTTCCGAGATCGCCGAGATTCTCGGGTCGACGCCGGAGTCGGCCCGTCAGCTGGCATCGCGGGCACGGCGGGCGGTGTCGTCGGCGCCGCCTCCTGCCCCTGAGCATGCCGAGGTCGTCGGCAGGCTGCTGGCGGCGATGGCTTCGGCGGATCTGGACGCCGTGGTGTCGCTGCTGCATCCCGACGTGACCTTCACCGGCGACTCCAATCGCAAGGCGCCGACGGCGGCCCGTGTCATCCACGGGCGGGACAAGGTGGCCCGCTTCCTGCTGGGCCTCGCTGCCAAGTACGGGCCGGACCGCCTGCTGGGCAGCAGCGTGCCGGCGTTGGTCAACGGCGAACTGGGTGTCTATTCGCCGGGCGCCGGCGCTACCGACGACGCGCCGGCCATCATGCCGCGCATCCAGGCCCTCACGGTGCGTGACGGGACAGTGGTGGCGATCTACGACGTCGCCAACCCCGACAAGTTCACCGGCTCACCGTTGCGCTAACACCCGGTGGGTGCCGGTGACGTGTCTGTCGGTCACCGTTCCGCGTGTCGAGGCCTCAGGTACTCCAGGGCACTCGGCAGGCGTCGCCCGAATTGAAGCCCTGCTCCGTGATCCCCAGAGCGGCATTCATCCGGGCCCGCATGTTCTCCACGCCCACCTGATACGTCAGCTCCATCACGCCTTTGTCGCCGAAGCGGCGGCGCAGATCCTCGACCTGTTCGTCGGTGACGCTGTGCGGGTCCGTCGTCACCGCCGCCGCGTAGGCGATGGCGGCACGCTCGTCGTCGGAGAAGTTCGGCGACGTCGCATAGTCGTCAATGTCCTTGAGCCGGGCCAAGTCCAGGCCGTCCAGGCGCATCAGCATCGAGCCGAAGTCGACGCACCACGAGCAGCCGATCTGGCGGGCGACCCAGTAGACGGCCAGTTCGCGCACGCTGGGTGGCAACTCCGTGGACGCACGCTCCAGCATGCCCTCGTGCATCGCGCCGGCCATCATCAGGCCGGGATGATGGGCATAGATCGCGAACGGTTCCGGCACCTCGCCGAAACGGCGCTTGGCGTAACGCCACATCAGCCGGGTCATCAGTGATGCACGTTGCGGAGGCACAGGTTCGATGCGTGTTCTCGTCATACCGATGAGACGGCGCAGCGCGGATGAATGTGACAGCGCGCGCGGCGCCGCCTGGCTTCGTCAGCGTTCGCGTACCGCGTGCACCGCCGACCGAGCGACCCGGACAGCCGGGTGGCGCTTCACCGAGGCTTTGGTCACCCGATAGGCGATCCAGACGGCTCCCACGGCGAGGGCGGCGGCCCCGATGCCGAACGCCACGCCCTTGCCGTTGGCCTTGTCGACTCTGACGGCGAGGTCGTCGGCGGTGTTGCTGAGGGTCTGCTTGACGTCTTGCGCCTTGTCGGACGCGACGGCGACGACCTCCTCGGCCTTGTCCGCGGCCGCATCCTTGGCCTGGTCAAAACCACCGGCCGCATCTTTGGCCACGTCATTCCGCTCTTCGCCACCGTTGGAAAGATCAGCCATCGTCGTGTCTCCTTTGCGCCGTCCCTGGCTTGCGGACAGATGTTTGTCGGTTGTATGTACCGACGGGGCGAAGGGCCGAAACCGAATGTGGCGTAGCTGTGACCTGTCGCACGGCGGTACCCGTGCGTAACCCCGCAGATCGGTCCGATCGGCGCGCTCTGACACGTGAAACGTCCGCCGCGGGGTACGAAGGAGGCGTGGACGACGAATCGGGCACATCGCCCAGCCGCGGTGCGGTCTACGCTGACCATCTCCGGGCCACTGCCGTCGTGGCGGTGCAGTTCCTTGCCATCGCAGCGGCGCTGTGGGTGCTGGCCTGGGTGGTGGGCGAGACCTGGGTGATCCTGCTTCCGGTGGCGTTGGCGCTCATCGTGTGCACCGTGCTGTGGCCGCCGGTGCGCTGGCTGCGCAACAAGGGGGTGCCCCCGGCCGCGGCGGTCCTGCTCGCGCTTCTGGTGGCCATGGGCGTCATCGGCGGTGTGGTCGCCGCGATCGCTCCGGCGATCGTCGAGCAATCCACCGAATTGGCCGAACAGGCCACCGCGGGCGTCGTCGAGGTCAGGGACTGGCTGGGTGGACCGCCGCTGAACATCAGTGAGGCGCAACTCAATTCGGCTGTCGCCGCCATCACCGACCGGCTCAATTCCAGTAGCGCGCAGATCGCGTCGGGCGTGTTCACCGGGGTCGGCGCTGCGACGTCGGCACTGGTCACGTTCTTCACCGCCGTGGTGGTGACCTTCTTCCTGCTCAAGGACGGGCCCGGCTTCATTCCGTGGCTGCGGCGCGCCGTGGGGCATCCCGCGGCGCCGCATCTGGCCGCCGTTCTGGAGCGGATGTGGGCGACGCTGGGCGGTTTCATCCGCACGCAGGCACTGGTCAGTTTCGTCGACGCGGTACTCATCGGCATCGGGTTGGTCATCCTTGGCGTGCCGTTGGCCTATGCGCTGGCAGTCATCACGTTCATCGGCGGCTTCGTGCCGATCGTCGGTGCCTTTGTCGCCGGCGGTCTGGCCGTGCTGGTCGCTCTGGTCGCCAACGGTCCGGTGACGGCGCTGATCGTGCTGGGAATCATCCTGGCCGTGCAGCAGCTTGAGGGCAACGTGCTGCAGCCGTGGTTGCAGTCGAAGTCGATGAAATTGCACGCCGTGATCGTGCTGTTGGCCGTGACGCTGGGCGCGTCGGCCTTCGGCGTGATCGGTGCGTTTCTGGCCGTCCCGGTCGCGGCGGCGTTGGCAGTCGTCGTCCGCTATTACGACGAGCAGGTCGGCCAACGGGCCGGAGAAAAAGAGGAGTCCCCGCCTGCCGACGACGACCCCGACCCCGACTCTGCAGGGGCCGCAGGCCAGCAGAAGCAGCGCGAGTGACGACCTAGCCGCGGGAACGGTGGTAGTGCCTGCGGGCCTTCATCCGGTTGCCGCAGATCGCCATCGAACACCACCGGGCGGTGTTCGGCTTGCTCCTGTCGATCAGGAACAGCCGGCAATCGGTGTTCGCACACGGACGTAACCGGCCGGGGCTGTGCACCCGCAGGCCGTCCCAGGCCAGTACGGCCCGCGCGGCGCCGCCCATGCCGTGCGGCTGCCATGTCACCCCGTCGTCACCGGCGGTCGGCGTCATGACCACGTCGGCCACGAACGGTTGGAGGGCGGCAGGCGACGCGTCCCCTCGGATCACCGCCTGCAGTGCAGCTCTGGCTTCCACCAACGCCGCCCACTCCTGGGTGCGCACAGGCACCTCGTGTGCGGCCAACCATTCGGCGGCGGCGGCGAGGTCGGGCAATGCGTCGGTGGGCACGCCGTCGACGACCGGCGTGGTGTTGAGCAGATCGAGCAGAAATGCCTCGTCGGGCCCGGTCGTGACGCGAAGCTCCATAACTAACCTCCAAAAGACTATTGACAGGTTACACAATGACGGGTTGACTGCCTATAACCATCAAAACTATTTATAGGAGTTAGCCGTGCTCGATGTTCACCACCGCTATGCCACCGTCGACGGCCGCCAGATCTTCTATCGGGAAGCGGGAGCCGTTGACGCGCCGGTTGTCGTACTCCTGCACGGATTCCCGACCAGCTCGTTCATGTTCCGCAACCTGATCCCGGCGCTGGCCGACCGTTACCGCGTGATCGCTCCCGACTATCTCGGATTCGGCTACTCCGACGCACCGGCTGTCGACGAGTTCGACTACACCTTCGACGCTCTCGCCGCGCATGTCGCGGGCCTGCTCGATCAGCTCGGTGTCGTGCGGTACGCGATCTACGTCCAGGACTACGGTGCGCCGGTCGGCTGGCGCCTGGCTCTGCGTGACCCACAGGCGATCACGGCGATCATCACGCAGAACGGCAACGGGTACGACGCGGGATTCGTGGCCGACGGCTGGCAGCCGGCTTGGGACTACCAGCGGGAGCAGACGCCGCAGACCGAATCGGCGCTGCGTCAGATCCTGACCTTCGAGACGACGAAGATGCAGTACCTCGCCGGTGTTCCCGACGAATCCGTGGTCAGTCCCGACACGTGGCATCACGACTATGCGCTGCTGTCGCGCCCGGGCAACGACAAGATCCAGTTGAAGCTGTTCCTGGACTACGCCACCAACCCGAAGCTCTACCCCGCCCTGCACGACTACCTGCGCGCCAGTGGCGTTCCGCTGTTGGCCGTGTGGGGCGACAAGGATCCGTTCTTCGGGCCCGATGGGGCGCGCGCCTACGCCGACGACGCGGTGGACGCGGAGATCCATCTGCGCGACGGCGGCCACTTCCTGCTGGAGAGCGATTTCTCTGCGGTCACGGATCTGATTCGCGACTTCTTGGAACGACGTAATCGCTAGACGGTAGCGGTGGCCGCGACGACGTCGGCCGCCAGCGCGTCGTACATCCGCCGCGTGGTGTCGACGTCGTCGCTCATGATGTTGTAGCCGTGGTCGACTCCCGCCACGTCGTAATGGTGCACCAGCGCGCCTGCCTCAGCCAGCTTCGCCGCGTAGCGCACGCCTTCGGCGCGCAGCCGGTCGTACTCGGTGGTGACGACGATCGCGGGTGCGATGCCGGAGATGTCGTCGGCATTGGATCCCCAAGCGGGCGAGGCGAATCGGTGCTTCCGGTCCTCGGGGCGTGGGATGTAGGCGGTATTGAAGACTTCACCCATCCATGGCGTCAGGATCGCCCGAGAGCCGATGGCAGACTTCTTCTCCGATGTGGGCGTCACCAAATCCAATGGGGCGTAGTGCAACACCTGCAGGCAGATGTGCGGTCCGCGGGCTTCCAGCGCCATCCGCGACACCGCCGCTGACAGGTTTCCGCCGGCGCTCTGCCCGCCGACGCAGAGTCGGCTGCCGTCCCAGTCGCGTTCTGCGGCGCCGGCCCAGCAGACCACGTCGAACACTTGCTCCGCCGCGGCCGGGAAACGGCGACCGGGGGCCAGGGCATAGTCGACGTTCACAACGACCACACCCGCACGGGCGGCAAGGTAGCGACACCACGGGTCGTCCTGTTCAGGGTGGCCGACGACGAAGCCGCCGCCGTGGGCGTTGACATAGACCGCAGGACGGCCGGTGGATCGGGGTGGACGATAGATCGTGACGCGGGTCGTTCCGTGCCGGGTGGCGACAGTATCGCTTTCGACGGTGCTGTCGATCTCAGGAAAGCGCACGTCGGTGCGCGGCCCCGGATTGACGGTCAACGCAAACAGTCGCGCCGCCGCGTCGGCGACGGGCTGCCAGGACAGCAGCGACACGGCGCTAGCGTGCGAACATCAACGCGCGCTTGACTTCCTGAATGGCCTTGGTCACCTGAATGCCGCGGGGGCAGGCTTCGGTGCAGTTGAACGTCGTGCGGCAGCGCCACACTCCGTCGACCTCGTTGAGGATGTCGAGGCGCTCGGCGGCGCCCTCGTCACGCGAGTCGAAGATGAACCGGTGCGCGTTCACGATCGCCGCGGGGCCGAAGTAGGACCCTTCGCTCCAGTAGACAGGACACGACGTCGTGCAGCACGCGCACAGGATGCACTTGGTGGTGTCGTCGTAGCGGGCACGGTCGGTCTGGCTCTGAATACGTTCGCGCGTCGGCTGATTGCCCGACGTGATCAGATACGGCTTGATGGCGCGGAACGCGTCGAAGAACGGCTCCATGTCGACGACGAGGTCCTTCTCCACCGGCAGTCCGCGGATCGGCTCGATGGTGATCGTCAACTGCTTCTTCGCGTTCTTCGGAAGCATGTCGCGCATCAGCACCTTGCACGCCAGCCGGTTCACGCCGTTGATCCGCATCGCATCCGAACCGCACACGCCGTGGGCGCAGGACCGGCGGAACGTCAACGTCCCGTCCAGGTACCACTTCACGTAGTGCAGCAGGTTGAGCAGACGGTCCGACGGCAGGCACGGCACGCGGAAGCTCTGCCATCCGGCGTCGTCGGGCGACTCCGGGTTGAAGCGGGCGATCTTCAGGGTCACCATCACCGCACCCTCGGGTACGGGGGGAGTGTCCTGCTTGTCGAGAACTGGTGCGCTCATGGGTCAGTACTTCCGTTCCATCGGCTCGTAGCGCGTCTGGACCACGGGCTTGTAGTCGAGTCGGATGTCGCTGAGCAGGTCCGACCCCTCCTTGTAGGCCATCGTGTGCCGCATGTAGTTGGTGTCGTCGCGGTTGGGGTAGTCCTCGCGAGCGTGCCCGCCCCGAGACTCCTTGCGGTTCAGCGCACCGACGACGGTGACCTCGGCGAGCTCAAGCAGGAAGCCCAGTTCGATCGCCTCCAGTAGATCACTGTTGTAGCGCTTGCCCTTGTCCTGCACCGTGATTCGCGAGTACCGCTCCTTGAGGGCGTGGATGTCGGTCAGCGCCTGCTTGAGGGTCTCTTCGGTGCGGAACACCGCGGCGTTGTTGTCCATCGACTGCTGCAGCGCGCCACGGATGTCAGCCACCCGCTCGTTGCCGTGCTCGGAGAGGATGTCGCCGACCCAGCCGACCACCATCTCGGCCGGATTCTCCGGGAGGTCCACGAAGTCGTGTCCCAGTGCGTAATTCGCGGCGGCGATACCGGCGCGGCGGCCGAAGACGTTGATGTCCAGCAGCGAGTTGGTGCCCAGCCGGTTCGCGCCGTGCACGGACACGCATGCGCATTCGCCCGCGGCGTAGAGACCGGGAATGACGGTGGTGTTGTCGCGCAGAACCTGGCCGTTGACGGTCGTCGGGATGCCGCCCATCACGTAGTGGCACGTCGGGTAGACGGGTACCAGCTCCTTGACCGGATCCACCCCGAGGTAGGTGCGGGCGAATTCGGTGATGTCGGGCAGCTTGGCTTCCAGGACGTCCTCGCCGAGGTGACGCACGTCGATGTAGACGTAGTCCTTGTTGGGGCCCGCGCCACGGCCTTCGAGCACCTCGAGAACCATCGAGCGCGCCACGATGTCGCGGGGTGCGAGATCGACGATCGTGGGTGCGTAGCGCTCCATGAAGCGCTCGCCCTCTCCGTTGAGCAGTCGCCCGCCCTCGCCGCGCACGGCCTCGGAGATCAGGATGCCCAGGCCGGCCAGGCCCGTCGGGTGGAACTGGTGAAACTCCATGTCTTCCAGGGGAAGTCCCTTGCGGAAGATGATGCCCAGCCCGTCGCCGGTCAGCGTGTGCGCGTTCGAGGTGGTCTTGTACATCCGGCCCGAGCCGCCGGTGGCGAAGACGATCGACTTGGCGTGGAAGACGTGGATGTCGCCGGTGGCGAGTTCGTAGGCGATGACGCCGGTGGCCACCGGGCCCGACGGGGTGTCGGTCAGCGTGATGTCGAGGGCGTAGTACTCGTTGAAGAACTCGACGTCGTGCTTGACGCAGTTTTGGTACAGCGTCTGCAGGATCATGTGGCCGGTGCGGTCGGCGGCGTAGCAGGCGCGGCGCACGGGCGCTTTGCCGTGATCTCGGGTGTGGCCACCGAACCGGCGCTGGTCGATGCGGCCCTCTGGGGTGCGGTTGAACGGCATCCCCATCTTCTCCAGGTCGAGCACCGCGTCGATGGCTTCCTTGGCCATGATCTCGACGGCGTCCTGGTCGGCCAGGTAGTCACCACCCTTGACGGTGTCGAAGGTGTGCCATTCCCAGTTGTCTTCCTCGACGTTGGCCAGTGCGGCACACATGCCACCCTGGGCGGCGCCGGTGTGCGACCGGGTCGGGTAGAGCTTGGTCAGCACCGCGGTGCGGGCGCGCGGCCCGGACTCGACGGCAGCTCGCATGCCCGCTCCACCGGCGCCGACGATCACGACGTCGTAGCGGTGTTCAACAATCATTGGGCTTCTCCTTCTCAGGAAATCGACGCGTCGAACGTCAGCAGGACGTAGGTCCCGAGCACCAGCGTGAACGCCATCGACAGCGCCAGCAGAGTGTTCAGCCAGAACTTGGTGGTGTCCTTGCGGGTGTAGTCGGCGATGATCGTGCGCATGCCGTTACCGCCGTGCAGCTGGGCCAGCCACAGCAGCAGCAGATCCCAGGTCTGCCAGAACGGCGAGGACCACCGCTCGGCGACGTAGTTGAAGTCGATGCGGTACACACCGTCTTCCCACAGCAACATGATGAAGAGGTGCCCGAGCGCCAGGAACACGAGCACGATTCCGGAAAACCGCATGAACAGCCAGGCGTACTTCTCGAAGTTCGGCATGCCACCGGCGCGGCGCGGCGCGCGCGGGTTGTCCAGTCCTGGCGGACGGTCGTAGCTGCGCTGCATGACCGGCGCGGGTCCGCCGCGATCGGTGATGTGGTCGTACGGATTCTCAGGCATCTACAGGAACCTCTCCGCCATGTGCATGCCGATGATCCCCAGCGAGGTGATGAACACGGCGAGGAAGACGCCGGCGACCACCCACAGCATCGTGCGCTGGTGCCGGGGACCCTCCGACCAGAAGTCGACGAGGATGATCCGGATGCCGTTGAGGGCGTGGTAGAGAACGGCGGCGACGAGCCCGATCTCCATGAGCCCGATGATCGGCGTCTTGTAGGTCTCGATGATCTCGTTGTAGGCCTGAGGGCTCACGCGCACGAGAGCTGTGTCGAGCACGTGCACGAAGAGGAAGAAGAAGATCGTCGCACCGGAGATGCGGTGCAGTACCCACGACCACATGCCCGGGTCGCCACGGTAGAACGTGCGGCGGCGCGCGGGCTTCGAGCGCGGTGCCGGCACATCGGTATCGGCTGGTGTTGCCGTACTCATAGGTCCCTCCAACGGCATCGGTGGAGGCTTGCGAACACGGTGTTGCTTACCGGCCCCCAAACCTCGGGGCGACTCTAATCCCCTTCGTACTCCTCAACGAACTAGCGTGTGGCGATATGTCACCGAATGAACACCGAGTTAGGGTGCCCTATCTGCGACTTCGCCGTTCTGTGCAGGTGGTTCGGAATGCATTCAGAATCATGCCGGGCGGAATGCCATGACATCTGATATTGATTGGAAACTGTTGCGTCGCACGGCAATTGATGTTTCAGCCAACGCCTATGCGCCGTACTCGCGCTTTCGGGTCGGGGCGGCGGCCCTGGTCGACGATGACCGGATCGTGGCCGGATGCAATGTGGAAAATGTCTCATATGGCGTAGGTCTCTGTGCCGAGTGTGCAGTGGTTTGCGCCCTACATTCCGGCGGCGGCGGACGCCTGCTGGCGCTGTCCTGCGTCGGCCCCGACGGCGAGGTTCTGATGCCGTGCGGCCGGTGCCGGCAGGTGCTGCTCGAGCACGGCGGCGCGGCCATGTTGATCGACCATCCGCTGGGCCCCAAACCGTTGCGCGAGCTTCTGCCCGACGCGTTCGGACCCGACGACCTGAACCGGCGCCGTGATCCGGTCGGAGAGACGCCATGACCTTCGACGCGCCCACCGTGATCCGGACCAAGCGCGACGGTGGGGTGCTTTCCGACGCGGCGATCGACTGGGTGATCGACGCCTACACCCACGACCGGGTGGCCGATGCCCAGATGTCGGCGTTACTGATGGCGATCTTCCTGCGCGGCATGACCAACGGGGAGATCGCGCGCTGGACCGCAGCGATGATCGCGTCGGGGGAGCGGCTCGACTTTTCCGACCTGCGCCGCGGCGGCAAACCCCTGGCGCTGGTCGACAAGCACTCGACCGGGGGCGTCGGCGACAAGATCACCATCCCTCTGGTGCCGATCGTGATGGCCTGCGGCGGTGCGGTCCCGCAGGCGGCTGGGCGCGGACTCGGCCATACCGGCGGCACCCTGGACAAGCTGGAGGCCATTCCGGGGTTCACCGCCGAGATCGCGAAAGCTCAGATACGCCAACAACTCTGCGACCTCGGCGCGGCGATCTTCGCCGCCGGTGAGCTCGCGCCCGCCGACCGCAAGATCTACGCCCTGCGCGACGTCACCGCCACGACGGAGTCGCTGCCGCTGATCGCCAGTTCGGTGATGAGCAAGAAGATCGCCGAGGGGACCCGGGCTCTGGTGCTCGACTCGAAGGTGGGGTCGGGCGCCTTTCTCGACACAGAGGCCGAGTCGCGGGAGCTGGCGCGCACCATGGTCGAACTCGGCACCGAGCACGGTGTCGATACCCGGGCACTGCTCACCGACATGCACGTGCCGCTGGGACGCACCGTGGGCAATGCCATCGAGGTCGTCGAATCGCTGGAGGTGCTGGCCGGGGGCGGACCCGGTGACGTGGTGGAGCTGACGCTGGCGCTGGCCCGCGAGATGTGCGACGCGGCCGGTCTGGACGCCGTCGATCCGGCGCAGACGCTGCGCGACGGGACCGCGATGGACCGCTTCCGCGACCTGGTGGCCGCTCAGGGGGGCGACTCGACCGCCCCGCTGCCTCTGGGTT
Organism: Mycolicibacterium iranicum; assembly: GCF_001650495.1. Taxonomy (GTDB): domain Bacteria; phylum Actinomycetota; class Actinomycetes; order Mycobacteriales; family Mycobacteriaceae; genus Mycobacterium; species Mycobacterium iranicum_A. Next base: position 46,604 of record NZ_LWCS01000035.1, read on the forward strand.
CACACAGCGAAACCGTCAACGCCGCCCAGGGTGGCACGATGGGAGACATCGACGCGATGGCGGTGGGACTGGCGGTATGGCGGCTCGGAGCAGGCCGCTCGGTCCCCGGCGAGCAGGTGCAGTTCGGCGCAGGGATCCGCATTCACCGCAGGCCCGGAGAACCCGTCGCCGCCGGCGAGCCGCTGTTCACGTTGTACACCGACACACCGGAGCGTCTCCCGTCCGCGGTAGGCGAACTGGACGGCGCGTGGAGCGTCGGCCCGTCGGCGCCGCCGGTGCGGCCGCTCATCATCGACCGGATCACCTCTGAGGGGGATCAGTGACGACACCGCTCACTCTCGACAACATCAGGCGGGCACCCAAGGCGTTGCTCCATGATCACCTCGACGGGGGTCTGCGCCCGTCGACGGTTCTCGACCTTGCCGAGCAGTACGGGTACCGCGAGCTACCCGTCACCGACGTCGACGGTCTTGCGACCTTCTTCCGCACTGCCGCCCACAGCGGCTCGCTGGTGCGCTACCTGGAGCCGTTCGCGCACACCGTCGGCGTCATGCAGACCCCCGATGCGCTGCATCGCGTCGCGCGCGAGTGCGTCGAAGACCTCGCCGCCGACAACGTCGTCTACGCCGAGGTCCGGTTCGCCCCGGAACTGCACATCGACGGCGGACTGTCGCTGGACGCCGTCGTCGACGCTGTGCTCGCCGGCTTCGCCGACGGTGAGAAGTCCGCGGCCTCCGAGGGGCGCTCGGTCACGGTGCGCTGTCTGGTGACGGCCATGAGGCACGCAGCGCGGTCGCGGGAGATCGCCGAGCTGGCGATCCGCTTCCGGGACAAGGGCGTTGTCGGATTCGACATCGCGGGCGCCGAGGCGGGCTACCCGCCCACCCGTCATCTGGATGCATTCGAGTACATGCGAAGCAACAACGCGCGCTTCACCATTCACGCGGGCGAGGCGTTCGGTCTGCCGTCCATCCACGAGGCGATCGCATTCTGTGGCGCCGATCGTCTCGGCCACGGCGTGCGCATCGTCGACGACATCGTCGTCGACGATGACGGGGATGCGACGCTCGGCCGGTTGGCGTCCCTGCTGCGGGACAAGCGGATTCCGCTGGAACTGTGTCCCAGCAGCAATGTGCAGACCGGAGCCGTCGCCAGCATCGCCGAGCATCCGTTCGCACTGCTCGCGAAGTTGCGGTTCCGGGTCACCGTCAACACCGACAACCGGCTGATGAGCGACACCACGATGAGCCAGGAGATGCTGCGTCTGGTCGAGGCGTTCGGTTACGGGTGGAGCGATCTGCAGCGGTTCACGATCAACGCGATGAAGTCGGCGTTCATCTCCTTTGATGAGCGGCTGGCAATCATCGACGAGGTGATCAAGCCCCGCTACGCGGTCCTGGTCGGGTAAGCACGAACCTCACCCCGGCACCGCGAGCGCGCGCTCAATGCCGGCCCCGGCTACTCGCTACGGAGTCGCGACTCCACGAAGCGTTCCAGCGACTCCCATTGCGTCACCGCGTCGGCGTACGGCGCGCTCGGGCGTCTGACCTTGTCGGGATCGAGAACGTGCCCGATCACCCGGCCCAGCGCGGTGTTCGGGTCCAGCTTGGTGTCGACCGTCGTCTCCTCGGAGTAGTCGCCGATGTCGCGCAGCAACTCCACCGCCAGCTCTATCTGGTCGCGGTCGAGCGCGTCGGGGCCCTCGGCGAGATCGTCGACGATGTCCGTCAGCACGTAGACGTTGTCGTCGGTCACGTCGACGCGCAGAGAACCGTCTGTCGCGGCGGTCCGGATGTCGTCGTAGGTCGCCAGATCTGCGAGGTCATGGTCGTGCTCGTCGGCGAGGTAGCGGGCCAGCGCGCGCTCCGAGGGGAACACGCTGATCCGGCCGTTGCGTCCCAGGAAGATCGGCCGGTCGTCGAAGTAGCAGCGCAGTGTGAAGTAGGTGCCGCCGGTCATCATGATGCGGATCGGGTCGATGCCGACCCGTTCCCAGAAGTCCTCGTCGCTGCCCAGCACCTTGGTTTCGGCCACGGCGGCGAGGTCGTCGGACTCCTCTTCGGTATCCACGATGTCGTCGATCACGAGATCGTCCTCGTCGGGCTCGGGTGCGTCTTCGTCGAGTTCGGCCTGGGCCTTCTCCGCGGCGGCGTTGTCCACCTCGGGCGTGGTGATGACGGCATCCAGCGCCTCGATCACGTTGTCCCACCCCTTGGCGATGATCTTTTCGATCTCGGCCCAGCGCTTGCGGCCGGCGCGGCCGGAGAAGACCTCGACGCCGCCGCCGACGGTGCCGAGTACCGGGTTGCCGTTGAAGAACTTGGTGACGGCGGGCAGCTCGCACACCGATCCCATCGAGGAGACCACGGCCAACGCACCGTGGAGTGCGCGGACGCTCTCCTCGGTGGGCTTCTGCGACAGCAGCTCCTCCAGAACGACCAGGTCGTGGGTGTGCTCGTCGGTGGGGTTGAGCCGGTGGGCGTTGGCCTGGGTCAGCTTCTCCCACGCCGGATGATCGACCAGGTCGTTGTCGCTGTTGGTGCGCACGAAGGCAACCAGGTCGGCGACTGAGTCGAGCACGTAGAGGTCCTCGTCTTTGCCGAGGAAGGCCTCCCACTCGTCGCCGTCGGCACGCCACCTCGGCGCCCACAGGGTATATACGTCGCCCTTGGTCAGCGTCAGCCCGATCGGCACGATGTCAGCAGCCATGCGGCACAGCCTAACCACCGGTCCTGGCCGGGCAGGGGGCATGGTTGCGGTAAGGCGTCGCTTGTCGGAAGGTCGGCTCACTGTTGCCGTACCGCAACCCGTTCGTCGCTCGGAGTGTTCGTCAGGCCTGCCATGATCGCCGAATGATCAGACTCGGCCTCCACGGACTCGGCATCGCCGCGGGCGCGCAACGCACCGTGATCGATGCCGTCGCCGCGACGGCGGAGCGCTCGGGTTTCGCCACGCTGTGGGTGGGCGAGCACGTCGTGATGGTCGACGAATCGGATTCGCACTACCCCTACAGCGACGACGGCCGCATCGCGATCTCCGCCGACGCCGACTGGTTGGACCCGATGATCACGCTCAGTTTCGCCGCGGCGGCGACCAACCGCATCGAGCTCGCGACGGGCGTGCTGTTGTTGCCCGAACACAACCCCGTGATCACGGCCAAGCAGGCCGCGTCTCTGGACCGGATGACAGGTGGGCGGCTGTCCCTCGGCGTCGGTGTCGGATGGTCCAAGGAGGAGTACGACGCGCTCGGGATCCCGTTCGAGGGACGCGGGCGTCGCCTCACCGAGTACGTCGCCGCGATGCGGACCCTCTGGCGTGACGATGTCGCGTCGTTCTCCGGGGAGTTCGTCTCGTTCGACCGGGTGCGGATCAATCCCAAGCCGCACGGTCGCTCGATTCCGATTGTGCTGGGAGGCAATTCCGACACCGCATTGCGCCGTGTCGCCGAATGGGGCGACGGCTGGTACGGCTTCAACCTCGCCGACGTGGAGGAAGCGGCGTACCGCGCCTCCAAGTTGCGTTCTCTGTGCCGGGAGGTCGGCCGCGACCCCACCGATGTGAGACTGGCGGTGTCACTGCAGGACCCCGTGCCCAGCGACGCGACGAGGCTGGCCGACGCAGGTATCGATGAACTGGTGCTGGTCGCCGGCCCACCCGCGGACCCGATCGCGGCCGAGGCGTGGATCTCCGATCTGGCGAACAAATGGATGCGGGTCCGCGCGTGAGTGTTCACCCCGTCGGCCGCCAGAATCCCTGGAATCCCTGACCCGCGTTCGCGGTCCGAATCGGCGACAGTTTCACCGGGTCGCCTGCCTCCACCATGAGCCCGTCGCCGACGATCATCGCGACGTGGCCGTCCCACACCACCAGGTCGCCCGGCAGCAACGCACCGGAGGACACCGACGCGCCGACGTCCTGTTCCTGGGCGAGCCGCGGAATGGTGAGGCCCGCTTCCTGATACGCCCACTGCGTCAGCCCGCTGCAATCCAGGCCGACGCCCGGCGTGGTACCGCCCCATTGGTAGGGCACGCCCAGCTGGGTCAGGGCATGCCGAACAGCGCTGGCGGCGGTCGCATTCGGCGCCATGACGACGCTTCCGTCGGGTAGTCGAATCGCCACGCCTTCGCCGAACTCCGCCGCATCCGGCGTGTCGGTTCCGTCGGGTCGTGTGAGCGAGGCCAGTTCGGCGGGTAATCCCGCACCGCCCCCGAAGTTTCCGAGACCGGTGCTGCTGCCGGGGCCGAAGCCGCCACCGGGCAATCCCATCGGCGCCCCCGCGGCCCCGCCGGAGAACCCCGACGGTGTCGTGGGCGCCGCCGCAGGAGCCCGCGCGTCCAGCGCCTCGGCATGACCGTTGAGCTCGGCCTCCAGCTCCTCGACGATCGCGATGGCGTGGGCGAGCGCGTCGCGTGCTGCGGCCAGGAGCTCCCGCGCGGTCCCTGGTGAATCGAGGTGCGGTTCCAGCGCGGCGGCCTTCGCCTCGAATTCGTCGACGAGATCCTGCAGGCGCCGGTGTGCGCGGGCTACGGACTGCGCGGCACCGTCGGCCACACCGCCCAACCGGCCGGCGCGGTCGGCAGCTCCATCGATCGCGGCGGCAGTGGTCGTCGCGAACTCCGCGGCGGCGTCGGCTCCGGCGCCCGACCATCCATCACCGGTACGCCGCCACGCCTGACCGGATGCCCCGGCGACGTCCTCCAGCACATCGCGCACCCTGCCGAGCTCGGCAACCGGATCCCCCAACGGATCGGCGCTCCATCCCGGGCCTACGAGCGCCTGCACACGCCGAAGGGGCGCCGCCAGCGCCTCCACCGTCATCAGCGGGCGATCCGTTCTGCCGCAGCGTCATCGGCGACGGTGTAGGCCTGCGCAGTTCCAGCTGCCGCGTCGGTACCTGCCGCCAGTACCCGGCTCAGCCGGGCGACCCCGTCGGCGTCGTCTCGTGCAGCCCTGGACAACGAGGCGAGAAACCGCGCGCCGATGGGACCGAACATTGCGCCCGATCCCGCGCCTGCCGAAGAGAGAGCCATCGCCGCCTGCTTCAGCTCAGCGGCGTGGGTGGCGCAGGCGGCGGCGTAGTCGTTGATCAGGCCGGTTTCTGCCGACAGGCGCGCGTGCATATGGTTATGACGCCGGACATCGTCCGTCGGTTCCCATAAGGTCGTGACCCATGGATGTGCGCGTCGTCGACCACCCGCTCGCCGCTGCTCGGCTGACCACCCTGCGCGATGAGCGCACCGACAATGCGGGTTTCCGCGCAGCGCTGCGCGATCTCACACTGATGCTTGTCTACGAGGCCACCCGTGACCTGGTCACCGAGACCGTCTCCGTCCGCACCCCGCTGGCCGAAACCGCGGGAGCAAAGATCGCCGTGCCACCACTTCTGGTTCCGGTGCTGCGCGCCGGGCTGGGCATGGTCGACCAGGCGCACGAACTGATTCCCGAGGCGCGGGTGGGCTTCGTCGGGGTGGCCCGCAATGAGGAGACCCACCAGCCCACGCCGTACCTTGAGTCGTTGCCTGACGACCTCAGCCGACAGCCGGTGATTGTGCTCGACCCGATGCTCGCCACCGGTGGGTCGATGGTGCACACCCTGGAGCTTCTCTTCGCACGTGATGCCGTCGATGTCACCGTCATCTGCGTGGTCGCCGCTCCGGAAGGCCTTGCGGCGTTGGAGAAAGCTGCGCCGGAGCTACGACTGTTCGCTGCCTCGATCGACGCGGGGCTCAACGACATCGCCTACATCGTGCCCGGATTGGGTGATGCCGGCGACCGCCAGTTCGGTCCTCGCTAGAAGCTCGGCCGCCCGCAAGCGCGCCCGGTCCAGTTCTCCGCCGCGGCGAATCTCGATGTAGGACTTCAGTTTCGGCTCGGTTCCCGACGGTCGCGTCACCACCCGCACGGAAGTCGCGCCGTCGCCGCCGGTGAGAATCAACGCGTCGGTGCGCGGTGCCAGATCTGTTGCGGACACCGTGAATCCGGCCAATTGAGAGGGTGGGTCCGCGCGGAGTCGGGTCATCTCGGCAGCAGCGTCTTCGGGGGAGGCGACACGACGCGTGACGGCGGCCGTCATGTGTACGCCGTGCAGCCGGGCCAAATCGTCGAGTGCGTCGAGGATCGTCCGGCCTTGCTGTCGAAGCGCGACAACGAGATCGCAGGCCAGCACCGCGGCGCTGATGCCGTCCTTGTCGCGAACCGCGGCGGGGTCCACACAATGCCCGATGGCCTCCTCGTACGCGTACACCAGGGGCGCATCGAGTCCGTCGTCGGCGCGCGCCAGCCACTTGAAGCCCGTCAGGGTCTCGACGTGATGGGCGCCGTGGGCGGCGGCGATGCCAGCCAGCATCCGTGACGACACCACGGTGCTGGCGACCACGGCAGGACCGGAAGTGTGCGACAGGATGTATTCGCCGAGAAGCCAACCGGTTTCGTCACCGCTGAGCATTCGCCAACCGCTCGGTGTCGGCACTCCGATCGCGCAGCGGTCAGCGTCGGGGTCGAGGGCGATCGCGATGTGCGCGTCGACGTCGGCTGCGAGTGCGAGCAAATCGTCCGTCGCGCCGGGTTCCTCCGGGTTCGGGAACGGGACGGTCGGGAAGTCGGGGTCCGGCAGGAATTGCCGTTCGACGACGTGCACATCGGCAAAACCGGCCAACGCCAGCGCATCGAGCGCGAATTCACCGCCGACACCGTGCATCGGCGTCAGTGCAATACGCGCGGAGCCGGTGGTGCGCCGGACCGAGGCGGCGCGTTCCAGATAGGCGCGCAATTGCTCGGGGTCGGATGCTGCGACGGGCGTGCGGGGAATCTCGTCGGCGGGCGGCGCGGCGGCGATCGCGGTCTCGATATCGCGGTCGGTGGGGGAGATGATCTGCATCCCGCCGGTGGAGTAGACCTTGTACCCGTTGTCCGTCGGCGGATTGTGCGAGGCGGTGATCTGGACACCCGCAGCCGCATTCATGGTCCTGACGGCGTACGCGACCGCGGGGGTCGGCACGGGGCCGGGCATCAGGGTCGCGGAGAACCCTTGCGCTGCAAACACTTCTGCGACTGCGTGCCCGAACTCCGCCGAGCGGTGCCGGGCGTCGTAGCCCACCACGACAGCTGACCCCCTCAATCCGAGATCGGCCAGCACCTGCGAAACGCCCCACGTCGCGCGGAGGACGACCGCGAGGTTCATCCCGTTGGGTCCTGCGCGCAGGGGGCCGCGAAGGCCGGCGGTTCCGAATGTCAGGGGCCGGGCGAACCGCAGCGCAAGCTCGTCGGGACTGCAGGCGGCCAACTCGGCCGCCGCGCCCGGGTCGGGATCGTGAGCGATCCACTCCTGCACGGCCGCTGACGTCACGCAGTCACCTCATCAGACGTGGATTCGGCGCGCAAACACACCGCAGCGGTCCGTCAGCGCACCGGATTCGCGTCTGCCGACGCCAGCTTGCGCAAAATCGGCGCCACCAGCATCAACAGGTCGAACTCCAGCTCGGAGAGCGTGTCGCGCATGGTCGCGTGCAGCCATGCGTCGCGTTCGGCGCGGTCGGCCTCCAGCAGGGCGGTGCCCGCCGCGGTGATCTCGACGAGCTGACGGCGGCGGTCCGTCTCGTCGGGCCGGCGTGCGACGAGTCGCCGGGACTCCAGTTCGTTGAGCGAGTCGGTCAGGGACTGGACTTTGACGTGCATCCGGACGCCCAGTTCGGCCGGGGTGGTGACGCCGGCGCGGCTGATCTCGCCCAGCAGTTGCATCTGGCTCAGCGTCAATCCGTTGTCTGGGCGGTGCCGGCGCAGCTGCCGCGTCACCGCCATCATCGATTCACGCAGCTCGGTCGCCGCGGACAGGCTCGATTCGACAGCCATTACCAAGACCACCCTTGGTATCTGATGTGCTTCATCGAACATCGCTCCTTGTTGAGATCTTGAATTGGTAAGAGCATACTTGTCATCAGCATGAAGTGGTGGCAGCAGATACTCAGGTGGTCGATTCTCCTCGCGGTGACCGTCGCGGTCACCGTTCCGCTGACGAAGGTCGGTGTTCCCTCGGCGGCCCTGTTCGCCGCCCTCGCGGTCGGAGTCGTGCTGGCCCTGATGGCGGCGGGTCCCGAGCGTGTTCCCCGGAGATTGGGTCAAGCTGCCCAGGGTGTCCTCGGCGTCTACATCGGCACGATGGTCCAGCAGGACGCCTTTTCCACCCTGAAGGGTGACTGGGTGATCGTGGTCGCGGTCGCGGTCGGGACGTTGCTGCTCAGCATCATCGCGGGCGCCCTACTCGGTCTGCGCCGCGACGTGACGCCCCTGACCGGATCCCTTGCGCTCGTGGCCGGCGGGGCGTCCGGTCTGGTGGCGATCGCACGAGAGCTCGGCGGCGACGACCGCGTGGTCGCTGTGGTGCAGTATTTGCGGGTCGCGCTGGTCACGGCGTCGATGCCAGTGGTCGTCACGCTGATCTACCACGCCGACCGGTCTCACAGCGCGGCTCCTGTCGCTGAAAATCACATCGCGCCTTGGTATCTCAGCCTCCTGATGATGGCCGCCCTGATCATCGTCGGGTCCGTGGTCGGGCGACTGATCCGGCTGCCGGGCGCCGGACTGCTCGGTCCTCTCGCCCTGACGGTCGCCCTCCAGGTCAGCGGATGGTCTTCCGGGCTCTCGGTGCCGATGGTCCTGGTCCAGGCCGGCTACATGCTGATCGGCTGGCAGGCCGGACTGGCCTTCACGCGGGAATCGCTGCGCACGATCGGCAGGCTGCTGCCTGCCGCGCTCGCCTTGATCGTGTTCATCGGCGTCGCGACCGCCGGCCTGGGCATCCTCCTGGCAGATGTCGCCGGGCTGACCCCGCTGGAGGGCTATCTTGCGACCAGTCCCGGCGGCATATACGCGGTGCTGGCCACCGCGGTGGAGACCGGCTCCAACGTCACCTTCGTCATCGCCGCGCAGGTGGTGCGGATTCTGCTGATGCTGTTCGCGGCGCCGCTTCTGGCGCGCGGCGTGGTGTGGGCGAGCCGCAAGCTCACTCGGGGTCAGAGCCGGGAGATGACAGAAGACAGCAGGGAACCCATCCGCGTCGCCGACTGACGACCCGCCTCGAGGACCTCGTCGTGACTCAACGGCTGGCCCGTCATCCCGGCCGCGAGGTTCGTCACCAGCGACACCCCGAGCACGTCGGCGCCGGCAGCGCGAGCCGCAATCGTCTCGTGGACCGTGGACATGCCCACCAGGTCGGCGCCCAGTGTGCGCAGCATTCGGATCTCGGCGGGTGTCTCGTAGTGCGGACCCGGCAGCCCCGCGTACACGCCTTCGGCCAGCGACGGATCGATCTCGCGCGCGAGCGCGCGCAGCCGCGGCGAGTACGCGTCCACCATGTCGACGAACTGCGCACCCACCAGTGGCGAGCGGGCGGTCAGGTTGAGGTGGTCACTGATCAGCACTGGCTCGCCGACGGAGAACTCGGACCGCAGACCACCGGCCGCGTTCGTCAAGACCACGGTGTGCACACCGGCCGCGCACACCGTCCGAACCGGGTGCACGACGTGGCGCAGGTCGTGTCCTTCGTAGGCGTGGATGCGGCCGACAAGAACAAGGACGCGGTGCGGTCCGACGCGCAGAGACAGCACCTGGCCGCCGTGCCCCTGCGCGCTGGGCGGGGTGAAACCGGGCAGTTCGGCCATCGGCACGATGGCCCCAGGGTGTCCGGCTTCGCCGATCTGCGCTGCCGCAGGCGCCCACCCGGAACCCAGGACGACGGCGACGTCGTGTGCATCGACGCCGGTCCGCTCACTGAGTGCATTCGCTGCCAGCTGCGCAGCTGCTGCCGGATCGTCCACAGGCGGCAGCTTAGTGGGGCTTTGCGCAGTGAGATACTGGCCTGCATGCCCATTGCCACCGCGTCGACGTGCGTCGAAGACGCAGTCAACAGTCGCCGCGGTGACCTGGTCGAGTTGTCGCATGCCATTCATGCCGAACCAGAACTCGCGTTCGCCGAACACCGCAGCTGCGCGAAGACCAAGGCGCTGGTCGCAGAGCGGGGCTTCGAGATTTCCGCAGTGGCAGATCTGGACACCGCGTTCCGGGCAGTTTTCGGCGGTGGCCCGCTCGTCGTCGGGATCTGCGCCGAGTACGACGCGCTGCCCGGTATCGGGCACGCCTGCGGTCACAACATCATCGCCGCGTCGGCGGTCGGCACGGCGCTCGCCCTCGCCGACGTCGCCGACACCCTCGGGCTGACGGTCGTGCTGCTCGGCACTCCCGCCGAGGAACTGGGCGGCGGCAAGGCCCTGATGCTCGACGCAGGAGCATTCGACGACATCGCCGCGACCGTCATGTTGCACCCCGGCCCGATCGACATCGCCGCAGCGCGGTCGCTGGCGCTCTCGGAGGTGACCATCGGGTACACCGGCCGCGAGTCGCACGCCGCCGTCGCGCCCTACCTCGGTATCAACGCCGCCGATGCGGTGACGGTGACGCAGGTCGCCATCGGGCTGCTGCGCCAGCAGCTGGTGCCGGGACAGATGGTGCACGGCATCGTGACCGACGGCGGCCAGGCTTCGAACGTCATCCCGGCGCACGCCGAACTGCGGTACACGATGCGCGCGACGAACTCGGAGTCGTTGCGGGAGTTGGAATCCCGGATGGCGGGGTGTTTCGCGGCGGGCGCCGTGGCGACCGGCTGCGAGCACGTCGTCGCCGAGACCGCGCCTGCCTACGCGGAACTGTCACCGGACCCGTGGTTGGCCGAGATGGTGCGCGCCGAGATGGTGCGCATCGGCCGCTCGCCGGTGCCCGCTGAGCTGGAGCCGACCTTGCCGCTGGGCAGTACGGACATGGGCAACGTGACGCAGGTGATGCCCGGCATCCATCCGATCGTCGGCATCGACGCCGGAGGGGCCTCCATCCATCAACCGGAGTTCACCGCGGCCGCCGTGAACGCGAGCGCGGACGCCGCTGTGGTCGAAGGGGCGATCATGCTGGCCCGTACCGTCGTGGCGCTGGCCGAATCCGATGTCGAGAGGAGCCGGGTGCTGGAGCAGTGGCAGAGGCGGGCGTCATGAGCGTGCTGAAGCATGCCGCCGCGCGCTGGCTGAGCGGGCACTACGACGACCTCGTCGAGTGGCGCAGGCATATCCACCGGCATCCCGAGCTGGGCAGGCAGGAGTTCGGGACGACGCAGTTCGTCGCCTCGTTGCTCGCCGACGCGGGGCTGAACCCGAAGGTTTTGCCCGGTGGGACGGGGTTGACGTGCGACTTCGGGCCCGAAGACGGCCCGCGCGTCGCTCTGCGGGCCGACATGGATGCGCTTCCGATGGCCGAGCGCACCGGTTTGCCGTTCGCGTCGGACGTGCCGAATGTCGCGCATGCGTGCGGCCACGACGCGCACACCGCGGTGCTGCTCGGCGCGGCGCTTGCGATGGCGTCGGAGGTTGAACTGCCTGTCGGCGTGCGGTTGATCTTCCAGGCCGCGGAGGAGCTGATGCCCGGCGGTGCGATCGATGCGATCGCCGCCGGTGCGCTGAGCGGGGTGTCGCGGATCTATGCGCTGCACTGTGATCCGCACCTGGCGGTGGGCAGGGTGGCGGTGAAGCCTGGCCCGATCACGTCGGCCGCCGACCACGTCGAGGTGACGCTGCATTCGCCGGGCGGGCACACGTCGCGACCGCATCTGACCGGCGATCTGGTCTACGGCATGGGAACGCTGATCACCGGGGTGCCGGGGATTCTCTCGCGCCGCATCGATCCACGCCACAGCACGGTGATGGTGTGGGGCGCAGTGCATGCCGGGGTCGCGGCCAATGCGATCCCGCAGACCGGGACGATGGCGGGCACCATCCGCACAGCCAGCCGTGAGACCTGGTTGACGCTAAAAGACGTTGTGCAGGAAGCAATTGCCTCGCTGCTCGCCCCGCTGGGCATCGAGTATGTGGTGCAGTACCGGCGCGGGGTGCCGCCGGTGGTCAACGAAGAGATCGCCACGCGCATCATGACCCACGCGATCGAGGCGATCGGTCCCGACGTGCTCGCCGACACCCAGCAGTCCGGCGGCGGCGAGGACTTCTCCTGGTACCTGGAAGAGGTGCCCGGCGCGATGGCCCGCCTCGGGGTGTGGAGTGGTCGCGGCCCGCAGCTGGATCTGCACCAGCCCACCTTCGATCTCGACGAACGGGCGCTCGGTGTGGGTGTGCGGCTGTTGGTGAACCTGGTCGAGAACAGCGCGTCAGTGTCCTGAGATTCGCACCGCGCGCGTGCGTGTCTGCACACCGGCGCGCCGCAAATCCTGGCATTCTGCGCGCGCTCGCGCCCGGCGAGTCAGCCCTGCGGCAGGCAGGCCTCCAGGAACCTCTTCGTCAGGTCCAGCAGTATCTCCTGCAATTCCGCGGAGTCCAGCTCACTGATCATCGGGTCGGTGACACAGCCGTGAACCCCTGCGCTGAACATCGAGATAGCCACCCGGGTCGCATTGTCGGGATGTGGGCCGAGAAGCACGTCGGCCAGCCGGTCGCCGACGACTCGGAACTCATCGTTGCCTTCGAGCAGGTGGTGCACGGTGGGGTCGCCGTAGAAGACGCTGGAGATGCGGCGGTGCCGGATGATCAGCTCGACCATGCCACCCATCGTCACGCTGCGCCGTGCCTCGGTCGTCGGCAAGGTGTCGGCGATCCGCAGGAGGTGTTCGATGTCGTTGAACACCGGCTTGACGACGGCCAGCGTGATGTCGTCCTTGGAGTGGAACTGGTAGTAGACGGCAGCCTTCGTCACTCCGAGGCGGTCGGCGATCATCTGGAGTGAGGTGCCACTGACACCGTGGTCGGAAAACAGTTCGAGGGCGGCCTCCAGCACGCGCTCGCGCGCGAAGCCGCGCATCGCCACCGGCTTGGCCATCGTCACCCCCGTTCGCGCCCGGTTCGCGGAACTGTATCCCAGGTCACGCCCGGTGTTGACCCTGGAGGCAGATCACTAGTTAGTCGACCGGCTTGTGCGAACTTTGCCGATTGGATAGGTTAGCCCTGCTAACCGGATAATCCCTGTCGAACGCGGCCGCGCCGTACCGACTTTGGAGCGGAGGAGTCGCGACAGTGGACGGGGCTTCGGCGACAGAGCAACAACCGCCGATGAGCCGCTCGCGCGACGAGGATCGAGCGAAGCCGCACTTCTACGGCATTGCTCGGTTCATTCGGCGGGCGTCAGTGCCCATCATCCTGATCTGGGTCGCCGTCGCCGCATTCCTCAACGTTGCGGTGCCGCAGCTCGAAGCCGTGGGCAAATCGCGATCGGTGTCGATGAGCCCCGACGAGGCGCCGGCCGTCATCTCGATGGAACGCATCGGTGAGGTCTTCGAAGAGTACGAGTCGAGCAGCTCGGCGATGATCGTGCTCGAGGGGGAGCAACCCCTCGGCGACGAAGCACGCGCCTACTACGCCAAGCTGATCGACGCGCTCGAGGCTGATCCCGTCCACGTCGAGCACGTTCAGGATCTGTGGGGCGATCCGCTGACCGCCGCCGGCGCGCAGAGCGGTGACGGCAAGTCGATGTATTTCCAGGTCAATCTCGCCGGTAACCAGGGTGAGGCGCTGGCCAATGAATCCGTTGCGGCCGTGCAGAAACTGGTCGCCGACAGCCAGCCGCCCGCGGGAGTTCAGGCCTATGTCACGGGCGCGTCGGTGCTGGCGGCCGAACAGGAGACCGCGGGCACCGAGAGCCTGCGGATGGTCGAGGCGCTGACGTTCCTCGTCATCACCATCATGCTGGTGCTGTTCTTCCGCTCGATCGTCACCACGCTGCTGATCCTGGTCATGGTGGGCCTGAGCTTGATGACGGTGCGCGGCGCGGTGGCGTTCCTGGGTTTTCACGACATCATCGGGCTGTCCACGTTCGCGACGAGCTTGTTGGTCACCCTGGCCATCGCGATCGCGGTGGACTACGCCATCTTCCTCATCGGGCGATATCAGGAAGCCAGAGGCAGCGGTCAGACGCGAGAAGACGCCTACTACACGATGTTCGGCGGCAATGCCCACGTCATCGTCGGCTCCGGCCTGACCATCGCCGGCGCGACATTCTGCCTGAGCTTCACCCGGCTGCCGTACTTCCAGACCCTCGGCGTCCCGCTGTCGCTCGGCATGCTGGTGCTGATCTGCGTTGCGATGACGTTCGGGCCGGCTGTGGTTGTCGTGGCGAGCCGCTTCGGATTGCTGGAACCCAAGCGGGCCATGCGTGTTCGCGGGTGGCGCAAGATCGGTGCGGCGACGGTCCGCTGGCCCGGCGCGATCCTGGTGGCCAGCGTCGCTGTGTCGCTGATCGGCCTCCTTGCGCTGCCCGGCTATCAGACCAGCTACAACGACCGCAACTATCTGCCCGCCGACATCCAGTCCAACGTCGGGTATGCCGCCGCCGAGCGGCACTTCTCCCCGGCGCGGCTCAACCCCGAGATTCTGATGGTGGAAACCGATCGGGATCTTCGCAATTCGGCCGATTTCATCGTCATCGACAAGATCGCCAAGGCGCTGTTCGCCGTCGAGGGGATCGGCCGCGTGCAGACCATCACCCGGCCCGACGGCACGCCCATCGAGGGCACCACGATCCCGTACATCATGAGCCGGCAGAGCGGCACGCAGAAGCTCAACGAGAAGTACATGCTCGACCGGATGGACGACATGTCCGTCCAGGCTGCGTCGCTGGACAACACCATCGCGACGATGCAGAAGATGCAGTCGCTGATGACGCAGATGTCCGAGATCACCACGAGCATGGTCGGCAAGACCAAGATCATGGCCGAGGACATCACCCAATTGCGGGACCACATCGCCGATCTCGACGATTTCATCCGCCCTATCCGCGCGTACTTCTACTGGGAACCGCACTGCTACAACATCCCGGTGTGCAACGCGATGCGCTCGGTCTTCGACCTGATCGACGGCACCAACCTGTTGACAGACAACGTGCAGGACCTCGTCCCGGAACTGGAGCGGCTCGCGGCGGTCATTCCCCAGCTGATCGAGCTGTTGCCGTCTCAGATCGAGTCGATGCGGTCGCAGCGCGACATGATGCTGACGATGCAGCAGACCCAGGGCGGGCAGCTCAAGGCGGCGGCCGAGATGGGTGGCGACGCCACCGACATGGGCGACGCCTTCAACGACGCCATGAACGCCGACACGTTCTATCTGCCGCCGGAAGCCTTCCAGAACAAGGACTTCCAAAGCGGTATGGAGCAGTTCATCTCGCCCAACGGGCATGCGGTGCGATTCATCATCGCCCACGAGGGTGACCCGCTCAGTCCCGACGGCATCGAGAAGATCGACGCCCTCAAGAATGCGGCCAAGGAAGCCATCAAGGGTACGCCGCTGGAGGGATCGACCATCTATCTGGGCGGCACCGCGGCCACGTTCAAGGACATGGCCGACGGCACGCAGTACGACTTGCTGATCGCCGGAATCGCCGCCATCGGGCTGATTTTCATCATCATGCTGATCCTCACCCGAGCCATCGTGGCTGCCGCGGTGATCGTCGGTACCGTGGTGCTGTCGCTGGGTGCGTCGTTCGGTCTGTCGGTGCTCGTCTGGCAGCATCTCGTCGGCATCGAGCTGCACTGGATGGTGTTGCCGATGGCGGTGATCATCCTGCTGGCCGTCGGCGCGGACTACAACCTGCTCGTGGTGTCGCGACTCAAGGAAGAGGTCGGCGCCGGCCTGCACACCGGGCTGATCCGCACGATGGGCGGCAGCGGTTCGGTGGTCACCGCTGCGGGCATGGTGTTCGCCCTGACGATGATGACGATGGCGGTCAGCGACCTGACCATCATGGGTCAGGTCGGCACAACGATCGGCATGGGACTGATCTTCGACACGTTGGTGATCCGGTCTTTCATGACGCCGTCGATCGCGGCGCTGTTGGGCCGCTGGTTCTGGTGGCCGCAGAAAATCCGCACCCGCCCGCGCCCGGTCCCGTGGGGGGTCGCCGCACCGCGAGCGCGCGTGTCTGAGGGCTGACACGCCGCCGCGCCTGGCATTTGGGGCGCGCTCGCTGCGGTCGGGTTGTCCACACACACTCGTCCACCCCAGATCCGCGGAGGCGTCTAGCCACTGGCGCGGCGAACGCCGAAGCATCGTCGTCACGGACGACGAACTGCAGGCACTCCTCGAGGTCCAGCACGGTGTGGCCACCACCGCCCAGATTCTCAACCACCTGCCCCGTCGTCGGTCCGAGAGATTCGTCGAAAACGTTGTGCTGCAACGTCTTTGGCTGGGCATCTGGTGCAACGGCGAACCGGACGAGGAAATACGGCTGGCCGTGGGGGTCGTCCCCATCGTGTCCGAGGACTTGAGGGACGGAGGGTGGGCGATTGCGGGCGGCCGAACCCACCCCTATGAGCCCGGGCCGACGTTTCCTGACGGGCGGGTACGGAGGTCGTGCACGTATTCGGCTGGTGCGCCTGCGATTTCGGCGGCGTCGGCCATAACCCCTAGATACCGCGCCGACGGGATGCCGCCCTCCCACGCGTCGAGCACGTACAGCCATGCCAGCACCGGGTCGGTATCGGTGTCCGACGACGTCCGCTCCACCCGGCAGCGGATCTTCTTGTGGAAGCCGAGCTCGGAGCCCTCCCAGCGGTCGAGGTTCTCCTCGTCCTCCTTCGTCACGTCATAGAGCACGACGAACACCTTCGACGTCGGATCCTCGACGATCGTGGCGAGCGCACCTTCCCACGCGATGTCGGCGCCGCCGAAGGTCAGGCGCCAACCGTGGAGCCAGCCCGTTCCCGCCATCGGAGAATGCGGAGCGCGCTCAAGCATCTGCTCGGGATGCATATTCGATCCGTAGGCGGCGTAGATCGGCACGCGAGAAGCTTAAACGCATTGTGTTGAGACGGCTGCCAACCTTCGTTACCTCGGTGGCCTAGGTTGGAACCGTGGTAACGCGCATCGTGATCATCGGTGGAGGGCCGGCGGGCTACGAAGCGGCGTTGGTGGCCGCGGCACGAGGACGCGACGTCACGCAAGTGACCGTCGTCGACGAGGACGGGCTGGGCGGCGCGTGCGTGCTGTACGACTGCGTACCGTCGAAAACTCTGATCGCGTCGACGGGTGTGCGTACCGAGCTGCGCCGCGCAGGTGGCATGGGCTTCGACATCGATATCGACGCCGCCAAGATCGAGCTGCCGAAGATCAACAACCGCGCCAAGACGCTGGCGTCTTCGCAATCGGCCGACATCGGCAGCCAGTTGCTCAACCAGGGCGTGACGATCATCGGAGGGCGCGGTGAGCTCGTCGACGACGTGGCAGGTATGGCTCACCATCGCGTCAAGGTCACCACCTCCGACGGCAAGGTCGGCGTGCTGAAAGCCGACGTGGTGCTCATCGCGACCGGGGCGCAGCCTCGGGTGCTGCCGAACGCGGTACCCGACGGGGAGCGGATCCTGACGTGGCGCCAGCTCTACGAGCTCGACGAGCTGCCTACGCACCTCATCATCGTCGGATCCGGTGTCACCGGCGCCGAGTTCTGCAACGCCTATACCGAGCTAGGGGTCACCGTGACGGTCGTGGCCAGCCGCGACCAGATCCTGCCCCACGAGGACTCTGATGCCGCCGCAGTGCTGGAACAGGTTTTCGAACAGCGCGGCGTGACGCTCGTCAAGAACGCGCGCGCGGACTCGGTGACGCGCACGGAAACCGGCGTCAAGGTCGCCATCGCCGACGGGCGCGTCATCGAGGGCAGCCATGCGCTCATGACGGTCGGCTCTGTTCCCAACACTTCCGGCCTGGGTTTGGAGCGCGTCGGAATCGAGCTCAAGCCCGGCGGCTACATCCCTGTGGACCGGGTCTCGCGGACCCCGGCTCCTGGCATCTACGCCGCGGGCGATTGCACGGGTCTGCTGCCGTTGGCCTCGGTGGCCGCGATGCAGGGTCGCATCGCGATGTATCACGCGCTCGGCGAGGGAGTGTCGCCGATCCGGCTGCGCACCGTGGCGGCCGCGACGTTCACCAGGCCTGAGATCGGCGCGGTCGGGATCCCGCAGTCCTCGATCGACGACGGCAGTGTGCCGGCCCGCACGTTGATGTTGCCGCTGAGCACCAACGCTCGCGCGAAGATGTCGTTGTTGCAGCACGGCTTCGTGAAGATCTTCTGCCGACCCGCCACCGGGGTGGTGATCGGCGGGGTCGTGGTGGCACCGATCGCGTCGGAGCTGATCCTGCCGATCGCGCTGGCGGTGCAGAACAACCTGTCGGTGACCGATCTGGCGCAGACGCTCTCGGTGTATCCGTCGCTGTCGGGTTCGATCGTGGAGGCCGCGCGGCGCCTCATGGCACATGACGATCTCGACTGAATCCACCACCGGCTCCTCGACGCGGATCGTTCCTCGCCGCGTAGTGGTCATCCGGCTAGCCTGGGGTTCGACAACGCGTACTGACGAGTAACCGAGGAGCGGTCCAGCGTGAGTGACCCGATCCCAGCACCTGCGACGGGAACTGTATCCGGGGCGAGCGGAGCGACGGGAAATGTATCCGGGGCGAGCGGAGCGACGGGAAATGTA
Source organism: Mycolicibacterium iranicum (assembly GCF_001650495.1). Taxonomy (GTDB): domain Bacteria; phylum Actinomycetota; class Actinomycetes; order Mycobacteriales; family Mycobacteriaceae; genus Mycobacterium; species Mycobacterium iranicum_A. The sequence continues at coordinate 65,109 of NZ_LWCS01000035.1, forward strand.
TCCGGGGCGAGCAGGCAGACGTTCTTGGGTCCTGAGCAGCGAGTTCGTGCGTGGCAGCGGCTTGGTAGCGAACAATTCGACGTCATTGTCATCGGCGGCGGGATTGTCGGTGCGGGTGCCGCACTCGATGCGGCGACCCGCGGCCTGAAAGTGGCGCTGGTCGAGGCTCGCGATTTCGCGTCAGGAACGTCCAGCCGCAGCAGCAAGATGTTCCATGGCGGTCTGCGCTACCTGGAACAGCTCGAGTTCGGCTTGGTGCGCGAGGCGCTGCACGAGCGTGAACTGTCGTTGACGACCCTGGCGCCGCACCTGGTCAAGCCGCTGCCATTTCTGTTCCCGCTCACCAACCGGTTGTGGGAGCGCCCCTACATCGCCGCCGGTATCTTTCTCTACGACCAGCTGGGTGGCGCGAAATCCGTTCCCGCGCAGAAACATCTGACCCGTGCCGGAGCTCTGCGGCTCTCGCCCGGACTGAAGCGGTCCTCACTCGTCGGCGGAATCCGCTACTACGACACCGTCGTCGACGACGCTCGTCACACGATGACCGTCGCGAGGACCGCAGCGCACTATGGCGCCGTCGTGCGGACGTCGACGCAGGTCGTCGCGCTGCTGCGCGAGGGGGACCGGGTCACCGGCGTGCGTGTGCGCGACTCCGAAGACGGCGAGGTCACCGAGGCGCGCGGCCACGTGGTCGTCAACGCCACCGGGGTGTGGACCGACGAAATCCAGGCATTGTCGAAGCAGCGCGGCCGTTTTCGCGTGCGGGCCTCCAAGGGAGTCCACATCGTGGTGCCGCGCGACCGAATCGTCAGTGAGGTCGCGATCATTCTGCGCACCGAGAAGTCGGTGCTGTTCGTCATTCCGTGGGGCACACATTGGATCATCGGAACCACGGACACCGACTGGAATCTCGATCTTGCCCACCCCGCCGCTACCAAGGCCGACATCGACTACATCCTGGGCCACGTCAACAAGGTGCTGGCGACGCCGCTGACCCACGACGACATCGACGGGGTCTACGCCGGGTTGCGGCCGCTGCTGGCGGGGGAGAGTGAAGAGACCTCGAAGCTCTCACGCGAACATGCGGTCGCAGTGCCCTCGCCCGGGCTGGTGGCGATCGCCGGCGGCAAGTACACCACCTACCGGGTGATGGCCGAGGACGCGATCGACGCTGCCGCCGAGTTCATTCCGACCCGTGTGGCACCGTCGATCACCGAGAAGGTGCCGCTGATGGGCGCCGACGGATACTTCGCGCTGGTGAATCAAACCGGCAGTGTCGGTTCGCATTACGGCTTGCATCCGTATCGGGTGCGACATCTGCTGGACCGGTACGGTTCCCTGATCGGCGATGTTCTCAAGCTTGCCGAGGACAAACCGGAATTGCTGGGGCCCATCACCGATGCGCCGGTGTACCTCAAGGTGGAAGCCGCCTACGCCGCTGCCGCTGAGGGTGCTCTACATCTCGAAGACATCCTCGCCAGGAGGATGCGGATCTCCATCGAGTACCCGCACCGTGGCGTCGACTGTGCACGCGAAGTCGCTGAGGTCGTCGCACCTGTGCTGGGTTGGAGTCCTGAGGACATCGACCGTGAGGTGCAGACATATCAGGCCCGGGTGGACGCGGAGGTCCGATCCCAGACCCAGCCCGACGACGCGTCCGCCGATGCGTTGCGTGCTGCGGCCCCGGAGGCGCGTGCGGAGATCCTTGAGCCGGTGCCGCTGAATTGAATCGTCTGCCGCCGCTACCTGTGCGTGACGGCCTTGGGCCGGCGCGGGTGCGGGTGCAGGGCGGTCTGCTGGTCGACGAGTTTCAGCGCAGGTGGGGTTCCGGCGCGAAAGTCGTTGCTGGGGAGGTGTTCTGCGCAGACGGTACGGCGGCCGACGAGACGACGGTGCTGCCCGCCGGTGCGGTGGTGTATCTGTACCGGGACCTGCCCGACGAAGTTCCGGTGCCCTTTGGCCTACCGATCCTGTTCCGTGACGACGACATCGTCGTGGTGGACAAGCCGCACTTTCTCGCCACCATGCCGCGTGGCCGCCATGTCGTCGAGACCGCGCTGGTCCGGTTGCGTCGTGAATTGGCGCTCCCGGAACTCACTCCGGCTCATCGGCTCGACCGATTGACCGCGGGGGTGCTGTTGTTCACCGCTCGGCGCGAGGTCCGCGGCGCCTATCAGAGCATGTTCGCGCGCGGAGAGGTGACGAAGACCTACCTCGCGCACTCGTCGGTGGACACCGAGCGGGAATTTCCCGTCACCGTCCGAAGCCGAATAGTAAAGCGGCGAGGGCTTTTACAGGCAGTGGAGGTGCCGGGCGAGCCGAACGCGGAGACGTTCGTGGAGTGTGTCGGCGACGGGCGATACCGGTTGTCGCCACGGACGGGACGTACCCATCAGCTGCGTCTGCACATGTCGGGCTTGGGTGTGCCCATCACCGGTGACCCGTTGTATCCCACAGTCGTCGATGTCGATCCTGCGGACTTTTCCACGCCTCTGGCGCTCCTCGCGTACTCGCTTGAGTTCGAGGACCCGATCTCCGGCGTGCACCGCCGGTTCACGAGCGAGCGACACGTGGCCTGAAAGTAGTGTGCGCTCAGATCGCGACTCCCCTCGGTCGATCATGCATGATCGCGATCTGAGCGCACGCCGGAAGTGCAGCGACATTCCGTTCCTGCGGCTGCGCGGCCCCGACTCCGCGCACAGGGAAATCTACTGCATCCGCAAGTAGTTCGCTGGCCAATTCGTCACAGTCGTCAATCTCCTGCCTGACGTGCCAAAGCTCTGGCAAGTCAGGTGTATGGGCGCTTTGCGCAGCAATGCAATTTCGGCTACGGGCGCACGGTTTTGGTGCCGGGCTGCGAAAGCCGTAGATGCTGTGCGAATGCACGAAAAGGTGTCCCGATCGTGTAAGTGCGGCAAATATCTCGCGCTGACGAATGTCGCGGGCCGCCAACCGGGATGGCGTCGCCACGTTGTGCGAGTTGAAGCACGGGACAACACCGCGACTGCCACAATCACCAATAGATCGGCGGCGACGGTCGCCGGGAAGCGAAGGAGTGGCCTTGCGGAGAAGTTGGCTCGTTGCGGTGGCGACGACGTTCCTGGGAGTGTGCGTAACCCCCGCCCCGATCGGTGGGTCTGCGGTCTGCGGATCGGTCGGCGGTGTCCATGTCGACGTCACCGGCTGTGCAGATCCGCTGTCCGAACTCGACGGCGTCCTCGAATAC
>NZ_LWCS01000036.1 GCF_001650495.1 Mycolicibacterium iranicum
CACCCGCCCGCACCATCGCCGACCTCAAGGGACAGAAGGTGTCCGCCAGTGTGGGCTCGGCAGGGCATGGCACCTTGGTCCGTGCCCTCGACAACGCCGGCATCGACCCGAAGACTGGCGTGGAGGTCCTCAACCAGCAGCCGCAGGTCGGCGCGTCCGCACTCGAATCCGGCCAGGTACAGGCGCTCTCACAGTTCGTAGCATGGCCCGGGCTGCTCGCTTTTCAAGACAAGGCCACGCTGCTGTACGACGGCGCGGAGGGCAACTATCCAACGTTCCACGGTGTGGTCGTGCGGCAGGACTACGCACAGCGGCACCCCGAGGTGCTCGACGCGTTCCTGCAGGCGCAGCTCGACGCGACGGAGTTCCTCAACGACAACCCGCTGGAGTCGGCCGAACTCGTCGCCGAAGGCAGCGGACTGCCCCAGGAGGTCGTGTATCTCTACAACGGTCCCGGCGGCACCAGCTTCGATACCACGCTGAAGCCGTCCTTGGTCGAAGCCCTCAAGGGTGACGTGCCCTACCTGCAGTCCATCGGTGAGTTTGCACCCCTCGACGTCGACGGCTTCGTGTCCGACACTGCGATTCGGAAGGCCTTCGCCGAGCGCGGCCAGGACTACGAGGCCGCGCTGAGCGACGCCGCCAATCCCTCCGCGCTGCGCGGACAGGATCCGGTCTGCAACGTCGCCGTGACCGACGCCAAGCTCGCCGGTGAGCTGTGGATCGAAGGCGCCTCGGCCACACAGCCGGCCGCCAACCCGGACTGCCTGCTGCGTGCCGTGAGGGAAGCCACCGCCGCCGGCCGGACCGTTCGTGCCGCATACATTCCCGACACCGAGTTCGGTACCCGCTGGTATGCCGACAAGTCCTTCTGGGTCAGGGAGGGTCAGAAGCATCTGCCGTTCGACACGGCTGCAGGGGCCGAGCGGTACACGACGGCACACCCTGGTGCTGCGGTCGTCGACTACGAGCAGGCGCTGGCGGGTGCGGTATGACGACCCCGCCGGCGGTCCTGACCGTCGATGCACCCGTCGTCGTGACACCGCTCAAGACGTCACCGAAGGCGACGCGTAAGACGCCCTGGCTGTCGTGGCTGGTGCGCATCGGGTCGGTCGCGGCAGCGGTCGGACTCTGGCAAGTGTTGACCGCCAACGATGTTCGGCTCTGGCTGCGCTTCGACACGCTGCCCACCGTCACCGACATCGTCGCAGCCCTCGGTGCCCGGATCTCGACGCCGGAGTACTGGCTCGACCTCGGACAGTCGCTGATTCGCATCCTCACCGGGTTCGCGATCGCTGCGGTGGCCGGAGTCGTCACCGGAATCCTCCTCGGCCGGTCAGCCAAGTTCGCCAACGTGTTCGGGCCCCTCACGGAACTGGCGCGTCCCATCCCCGCGATCGCCATTGTGCCCGTCGCGATCCTGCTGTTTCCCAGCGACGAAGCGGGAATCGTTTTCATCACTTTCCTTGCCGCGTACTTCCCGATCATGGTGAGCACCCGTCACGCCGTCCGTGCGTTGCCGACGCTCTGGGAGGATTCGGTGCGCACTCTCGGCGGCAGCCGCTGGGACGTGATCGTGCGAGTCGTGTTACCCGGAATACTTCCCGGCGTTTTCGGTGGGTTGTCGGTCGGGATCGGCGTCGCGTGGATCTGTGTCATCTCCGCAGAGATGATCTCCGGACGCCTCGGCGTCGGTTACCGAACCTGGCAGGCCTACACCGTGCTCGCCTATCCCGACGTGTTCGTCGGCATCATCACGATCGGCGTGCTCGGGTTCGTGACGTCGGCTTCGGTCGAAGTGATCGGTCGGCGGGTCACGCGTTGGCTGCCGCGGGGTGAGGAGAAATCGCAATGACGGGACTGACTTTCGAATTGCGGGACCTCGTCCTGAGCTATGGCGGCGCCCCGGTGGTCGACGGCTTGACCCTCGACGTACGGGCCGGCGAAATTCTGGTGCTCACAGGACCTTCCGGCTGCGGGAAGTCCACGGTGCTGCGGGCGCTGGCCGGGCTGCTGGCTCCCGACAGCGGGGACGTCGTCGCCGACGGCACACTGGTCGCCACCACCTCCCGGGATCGAGCCATGGTGTTCCAGGACAATGCCCTGTTGCCCTGGCGCACAGTGCAGTCCAATGTCGAGCTGGCTCTCAAACTGGCAGGCCGGCCCCGGCAGGGGCGCCGCGAGGAGGCCCTCAAGTGGATTGGCGACGTCGGACTCACCGGATTCGAAAAGTATCTGCCCAAGAGCCTGTCGGGCGGGATGCGTCAACGCGTCCAGCTCGCGCGCGGGCTGGCAGGAGCTCCCCGCGCCGTCATGATGGACGAACCCTTCGGCGCGCTGGATACCCAGACCAGGGCGACCATGCAACGACTGCTCATCGACACCTGGCGGGCGCATCCGACGACCATCGTCTTCGTCACCCACGACGTCGACGAGGCACTACTGCTCGGCGACCGCATCGCCGTGCTCGGCCGGGCCGGTGAGCCGTTGCGGGCCCTGCTCGATGTCCCGTCCCCCCGCGACACCGCTGTCTCGCGCGCTGTGCTGCGAGCCGACGTCATTGCCGCACTCGATCATTCGGAGCTTGTTTCCTGATGCAGATTCCTTCCCTCGACGATGCCGTGCGCCTCGACTGCGATGTCCTCGTCATCGGCGGCGGCACCGCAGGCACGATGGCCGCACTCACGGCGGCAGAGAACGGCGCACGTGTCCTCCTGTTGGAAAAGGCTCACGTGCGGCACTCCGGCGCACTGGCGATGGGCATGGACGGCGTCAACAACGCAGTGATCCCTGGCAAGGCGACACCGGAGGACTACGTCGCCGAGATCACGCGCGCGAACGACGGAATCGTCAACCAACGCACCATCTATCAGACCGCCACCCGGGGCTTCGCGATGGTGCAGCGGCTGGAGCGCTACGGAGTGAAGTTCGAGAAGGACGAGCACGGCGAGTACGCGGTGCGCCGCGTGCACCGGTCGGGCTCTTACGTGCTGCCGATGCCGGAGGGCAAAGACGTCAAGAAGGCGCTTTACCGGGTGCTGCGGCAACGATCGATGCGCGAAAAGATCCGCATCGAGAACCGGCTGGTGCCCGTGCGGGTGCTGACCGAAGACGTGGGCGAGCGAAGCGACGGGAAACCTATTCGCCGCGCGGTCGGGGCCGCCGCGCTGAACAGCCGCACCGGCGAGTTCGTCGTCGTCGCGGCCAAAGCTGTCATCCTCGCGACGGGGGCCTGCGGACGGCTGGGACTGCCTGCGTCGGGTTACCTCTACGGCACCTACGAGAACCCGACCAACGCGGGCGACGGCTACTCGATGGCCTTCCACGCCGGTGCTGAGCTGTCCGGGATCGAGTGCTTCCAGATCAATCCGCTCATCAAGGACTACAACGGGCCGGCGTGTGCCTACGTCGCAAACCCCTTCGGCGGGTACCAGGTCAACGCACACGGTGAGCGTTTCGTCGACTCCGACTACTGGTCCGGCCAGATGATGGCCGAGGTCAAGAGCGAGATCGAGTCAGCGCGCGGGCCGATCTACCTCAAGGTCAGCCATCTGCCCGACGAGACGCTCAGCGCGCTCGAAGGCATTCTGCACACCACCGAGCGCCCCACCCGCGGCACGTTCCACGCCAACCGGGGTCACGACTACCGCACCCATGACATCGAAATGCACATCTCCGAGATCGGTCTGTGCAGCGGCCATTCCGCGTCGGGGGTATGGGTCGACGAGAACGCCCGCACGACCGTGCCGGGCCTGTATGCGGCAGGTGATCTGGCCTGCGTGCCGCACAACTACATGATCGGCGCCTTCGTCTACGGCGACCTGGCGGGCGCGCACGCGGCGTCAACCCTCGCCGATGTGACAGCGCCGCAGGACCTTCCGGCTGAGCAGATCGCCGCCGCGCACGAGCTGATCTACCGTCCGCTACGCAACCCCGACGGCCCGCCCCAACCGCAGGTCGAGTACAAATTGCGTCGCTTCGTCAATGACTATGTAGCGCCTCCGAAGACCGCGACGAAGCTGTCCCTGGCCGTGGAGACGTTCCACCGCATGCGGGAGGAGGTGGCCGGGATCGGCGCCACCACACCGCATGAGCTGATGCGTGCGGTAGAGGTATCGTTCATCCGCGACTGCGCCGAGATGGCGGCACGGTCGTCGCTGACCCGCACCGAGTCCCGCTGGGGTTTGTATCACGACCGAAGCGATATGCCCGAGCGGGACGACGACCTGTGGCGCTATCACCTCAACCTGCGCAAGACTGCCGACGGCGACATCGAGTTCCTCAAACGTCCAGTCGCGCCGTACTTCGTACCAGTCCCCGGACTGGACGGATTACCAAGTGGCGAAACGGAACCCGTCGCCGTAGCCGAGCCGGAACTGGCCGGAGGGCGGGCACCGGCCTCCGAGGTGTCGCGCATAGCAGCACCGGCCGCGCAGCCACCGTCTCCCCGTATCGCGGCGGTGCTGGCCATGGACGAACCCTCCGTCGCCGACCTGGAACCCTACCTCGGCGACGTCGATGCCGGTGTTCGCCGCACCGCTGTGGACGTGCTCACCGAGACGTTGTGCGATGGGTACTCGGAACCGCTGATCGCCGCACTCGGCGACGAGGACGTCGAGGTGCGACAGGTCGCTGCGGACGGGATCCGTGAACTGGTCGAAGTCATCCCCAGTCCGGAAACCGTGCTTCCGCATACTGATTCCCCGGATCCGGTCGTGCGCGGCGCTGCGGTGTACGTGCTGGCCGCGCGACGCGCCGGTGACCGCGACTTGTACCGGCGCCTGGTCGCCGACCGCGATCACCGGGTGCGCATTGACGCGGTGCGCGCATTGGTGTCCGTCGACGACGTCGACGGAGTGGCCGGCGCCCACAGCGATACCAACCGCGAGGTGCGCATCGCCGTCGCCAACGGCCTCGGCACATTGGGCGCAGGTGCCGACACGGTGCGGGTTCTGATCGACGACCCGGATCCCTTGGTTCGGGCCGCAGCGCTGGCGGCGATGGGTGCGATCGGCTGGGATGATGCCGACGTGTCGGCGGTCGAGAAGGCATTGGCGGCGTCGGCGTGGCAGATACGCCAGGGCGCGGCGCGCGCGCTTGCGGGTGCGCCGTCACCGTCGACCGCTGTTCCACCACTGTCGCAGGCGCTTTCGGATCCCCACCTTGACGTGCGCAAGGCCGCGGTGCTCAGCCTGACGCGGTGGGCGTCCGCGGTGGATGCGGCGCGGGAGGCACTCGCCGGAGCGCTCGAAGACGGCGACGCCGACGTGCGTGCCTATGCTCGGCGTGCCCTGGAAGCGGCGACCTAGTCGCACCGCGAGCGCGACGCAAATTGACCAGGATCAGAAGTAGCCGTTGGCCGGAGGTGTCGCGCCGTTCACGAGGTAGTTGCCCACCACGTGCGCCTTGTAGTCGAGCGGATTGTGGCTCGCGACGGTGCGTGTGTTGCGCCAATGCCGGTCCAGGTTCAGCTTTCGCGAGGTCGCCGACGCTCCCCCGGTGTCGAACAGCCGCTGCGCCGCGTCCAGTGTGAGGCGCTCGGCGACCAGCTGCGCCTGTGCGACCACGACGGCGGCATCCGCCAGCGCGGCCTGGTCGCCCTGAGAGCCGTTGTCGACCAACGCATCGAGGGAGTCGGCTGCCGAGAGCACCAGTGCCTCCGCAGCGGCTGCAGCAGCTCCGATCTCACCGACAGCGTGCAGTACGAACGGATCCTCGGCGGCGCGGTCGGCCAACGAGTGAGCCGCCGGCCGCGCCCGCGTCTGGACATACTCGACAGCATCGTTGCGCACAGCGACGGCAATCCCCGCGGCCACCGCGGCGAGGTACAGCTGCAGGAACGTCGTGCTGTGCCCGAGGTGGTTACCGTCGGACACCGTCGTCACCTCGATCGGTGCGATCTCGACGTCGGTGAAGCGCGTGGCACCGCTGGCAGTCGTGCGCTGCCCGAACCCGTCCCAGTCGTCGAACAATTCGACACCGGCACGGTCGGTGGGCACGATGACCTGCACGTCGTTGCCCCGAGAATCGCTCGCCGATACGGCGATCACATCGGCGTACAGCGTTCCCGTCGAATAGAACTTGTGGCCGTTGAGCCGCAGCACGCCATCGGCGTCGGGCAGCACGGAGGTGTCCGAACTGCCCGGCGCCCGGCCTTTGGCATCCGTGATGGCATTGCCGAATACCAGTCCAGCGTTGATCTTCGGAAACCACTCGACTCGCTCGGACTCGGTCGCCCGGTTGCTCAACAGCCGCTCTGCGAAACCGAAGTGGGGTCGTAGCGCCTGCGCCAAGTTGGAGCTGCCGGAAGCGATGTGAATGACAGCTGACAGCACATCCCGCGTGCTTCCCCCCGGGCCGCCATACCGCTTCGGAACCCGCAGGCTCAGGACTCCGGTGCGACGCAGCTCGGCGAACGCGTCGTGTTGCAGGATCCGCTCCCGCTCGGCAGACGGATCCTCGGCGCGCAGCGCCGCGACGATCGGGGTGAGGCGCGCAAGGCGCTCTGCGACATCGCCGGTCACTTCGCCGGCGGTTGCGAGGGTCATCGTTTCTCCTTGTTCGTCAGCGAAAGCGCGAGATGATGTGTTCGGCAAACCGGTCCAGTTCGGCTTCGATCGGCTGGAACTGGAGCATGAACAGCTCGATGCCCGCGGCGTGGAACGCTGAGATCCTTTCGGCGACCGTGTCGTAGCTGCCGACGAGGCCTGCAAGCGTGCCACCGTTGGAGCCGACGCGGCTGGTTCCCGCAAGCACCTTGTACATCTGGGTCTTCGGATCGGTACCGCCGGAGATCTCCGGGCGGGCCTCCGCGTCGACGAGGGCCTGCAGATACGCTGCCTCGGCCTGCGCCTCAGCATCAGTGGCACGCGCGATGACAAACGCGGACAGGCCGAATCGCAGCGGCGGGCCGCCGGTACGACGCGATCTCAGATCGGCGATGACGTCTTCGGTGTCGGCCAGCGGTCTGCCATTGATGAAAAAGACGTCGGCGGTGGCCGCTGCGAGCGCACGACCGGGCTCCGACTCGCCACCGACGTACACCGGCGGCACGAAGCGCGGCACCGGGCGTACCAGCGCGAACTGGCGTCCGCCGGTGTCGACCTGCTTTCCGGCCCACAACGCGGTCACTAGGTCCAGCCACTCCCTGGTGTGGGCATAGCGGTCGTCGTGGTCGAGACTGCCGACACCGAGGGCTTCCAACTCGGGCAGAAACCACCCGCTGACCACGTTGATCGACAGCCGGCCGCTCGAGATGTCGGAGATGTTCGCGGCGATCTTCGCGAACACCAAAGGATTCAACAGCAGCGGCTTGATTGCGCCGATCAACTCGATGGTCTCGGTGGCTTCCGCGAGGGCTGCCAACGTCGACCACGTTTCGAGCACGTCGTCCTCCACGTCACTCGGATGGATCACGTGCTGGGCCACCAACGTCGCGTCGAATCCGACCTTTTCGGCATGCACGATGAGGTCGCGGTTGCGGCGGTAGCTGGCATCCGGCACGTCAAGCGGGTGGCTGCGGGCACCATGATTGCCGTACACGGGTGCCCAGATCCCAAATCGTGGGGCCGTCATGAGGAACTGAGGTAGCGGTGGCGTTCCCAGTCGCTGACGTGCCCGGCGTACTGATCCCACTCGCTGCGGGCGATTGCGGCGAAGTCGAGTACCGACTGCTCACCGAGGATGTCGAGGATCGTGTCGTCCTGAATTGCCAGCGCCACCGCGGTCCCCAGCGAGTCTGGCAGCGGGGCGCCCTTGCCGTAGAGGTTTCCCTTCGCAGCCTCCGGGGGCTCACGGCGCGCTTCGAGCCCGGCGATGATCGCCGCCAGTGCCGACGCGATCAGCCAGTAGGGGTTGGAATCAGCTGCGCCGGAACGTAACTCGATACGGGAGGATCCTCGCTTATCTTCAATCAGTGAGCGGATCGCGGCACTGCGGTTGTCGCGGCTCCAGTTCACGGTGTCGGGTGCAAACGTGTCCGGCGCGAAGCGGCGGTACGCGTTGACTGAGTGCGCGCCAAACAACGTGATCGACGGCAGGTGTTCGAGTAGCCCGGCGATGGCGTAGCGCGCATCCTGACTCTCGTCACCATTCTCCGGATCGAAGACCGGCTGATCGTCGCGCCACAGCGAGATATGAAGGTGCGCCGAGCTTCCCGAATGCTCCGAAAACGGTTTGGGCATGAAGCTTGCGAGCTTGCCGTGCCTGCGCGCGACCTCCTTGGCCGCATACTTCAGCCGGGCGCTGTCGTCGGCGGCCGCCAAGGCGCCGGTGTAGACCAGGTTGGTCTCCACCTGTCCCGGCCCGTACTCGGTTTGAATGCCTTCCAAACGCGTGAAGGCACCGAGGGTTTCATACAGATCGGCGATCAGCGGATCGAGTGCGTTCGCATTCTCCAGCGAGTACGCCTGGATCCGGTCGATGATCGGAGAACCGTCGGTGTTCAGCAGATAGAACTCAAACTCCACGCCGACCTTGGCCGTGAGACCGAGACCTTCCAGCCGGCTCAGCACGCGACGAAGCACACCGCGGGCGTCCAGTAGCGACGGAGTGCGCTGGTGAGTGACGATGTCGGAGATCACATGCCCGACGCCCGGCCGCCACGGCACCCTTGTGAACGTCGAAAGGTCGGGCACAGCATAGACATCCGGATACCCGCCGTTCCAGTTGGTCAAGGCCAGACCGCCGACCACCGTTCCGTCGGTATTCCAGCCCAGCGCCGCCTCACAGAATGCAAACCCCGCACCTGTGGCCCGATCAAGGAACTGGGCGGCCGGGATGCGTTTGCCTGCCGCATGCCCGAACGGGTCGCTCCAGGCGACCTCGACCTCGGTCAGAGTGCCGTCGGCGATGGCCTTCCGAATCTCGTCGGAGCCCTCAGTTAGGGCACGCTCGGACACCTGGGTCATGCCGCAACCTTGCGGCCGACCACGATGCCACCGACGAACGCGCCGACGAGCAATCCGACGATGACCCACGCCAACACGTTTGAGCCACCAACGAGATCGCTGAGGTTGGTCAAAATCAGAACCAGCGATCCGAGCAACCCGACGAGGCCGAGCGCCGGCGCGATGCGCACCCGCCAATAAGACTGCCCACGCCTGTCCTTGGCGAAGAACACCAGCACCGCCACACTCGTCGCGATCAGCAACACCACGATGCCCACCGTGGTCGCCCCGGCGAACCAGGTGTAGAACTGCGCGGCAGGATCGAGCTGGAACACCACCGCCAGTAGTACGCTGACTGCCACGACGCCAGAGATCAACAGCGAGGCCGTGTGCGGAGATCCATGTTTGGTGTGCGGGCGGCTCAGCGACGCGGGCAGAACATCCTGCTGCGCGAGCGCGAAAATGTAGCGCGAGGCCACATTGTGGAACGCCAGGATGCATGCGAAGAGGCTCGTGAAGTACAGCACGGTGATGACGTCGGCACCGAAGACCCCGATGTAGCGCAACGCTGTGTCACCGAGGAACGTCGCGCCGCTGTCGGTCGCCTGAGTGACGGCCTGGTCGTCACCCCATGCCGAGACCAGTGCCCAGCTGGTGATCGCATAGAAGATGCCGATGAGGAGCAATGACGCGTAGGTGGCGCGGGGAATCGTGCGCTCGGGGGTGCGCGCCTCGTCGCGGAAGATCGCGGTGGCCTCAAAACCGACGTAACTGATGATCGCGAACAGCAGGCCGATGCCGAGGGACCCGGAGAAGATCGCGTCAGGGTTGACGATGCCCGACGACAGTCCGTGGTCACCGCCGCGCACAACGATCACTAGGTCCAGGACCGCGACGATGGCAATCTCGGCGGTCAGCAGCACCGCGAGCACACGGCTGGACAACTCGATGTTGCGGTAGCCGAGGTACGTCGTCACGGCGAACGCGACCGTAGCAACCAGCCACCATGCGATCGTGGGCCCGCCGAACAGCTCGACCACACCCGAGCCGGCCGGGCCGAGCAGGCCGTAGACGCCTGCTTCGAGCGCCACATAGCTCACGATTGCCACGAATGCGATACCGATGCCGACAGGGTTACCCAGCGACTGGCGAACGTAGGAGAAAAAAGCTCCTGCCTCTGCGACGTACGGCGTCATCGCGGTGAAGCCCACCGAGAACAGCAGCAGGATGACGGTCGCGACGATGAACGTCGCCGGAAAACCCGCACCGTTGCCCGAGGCCAGACCCAGCGGTACAACGCCCCCGATCACGCCGAGAGGTGCCGCCGCCGCGACGACCATGAAGACGATGGACACCACGCCGAGATTGCCGCGTAGCCTGCGTGATTCGGGTGGTGTATCTGCTTTTGCTACCAATCCCTCACCGGACAGCGTTGCTTCAGACATTTTGGGGTCGTCCTTCTGGTGTCATCGGATGATGCTGAACGCACCGTAGGGACGAGAGCCTCGTTGCTCAATTATTGCAGTCAGCGTGAATTCTTTTACCTGCGCCGGTGCGGCGGCGGCACACCCCGTTCACGCGGAGTCGTCGCACCCCAGATTCCGTATCGCTCAGGGACCCGCAACGCGTGCTCCCGGCAGTGATTGAGCACCGGGCAGTCTCGGCAGATCCGCTTGGCCTTCTCTTCGCGTTCGCGGCGGTCCGCTCGGCGGTCGCCGTCCGGAAAAAACAAGTCTGCCGGAGAGTCCAGGCAATTGCCTCGCAGCTGCCAACTCCAGTAGTCCTCCGTCTCGAGTTCGGCTGCCTGCCAGACCGCTGTCATGAGCGGATTCTCGCGCAGAACCGCAGTCTGGCCCAGACATCAACTCCGCGTGAGCTTTACGACGCATATCGGCGCCCCGACGGCCGCGGTCCTAGTGTCACCACTGAGCAGCGCCCAGGTTCCGTGCGCGGCGATTCTAAACGGGCGATTCGAAACGGTCTCGGCGCAGAATGGAAACCGAGGTGTGGGCGCAGGTGCACACCGACGGACTAGGAGGGCCCCATGAGCACACCCGTCCTGACTTCGGTCGAGCTCCACGACCGTCTGCGTTCAGGGGCACCACCGACGCTCCTCGACGTACGAACTCCCGCGGAGTACGAGACCGCTCACATCGTGGGTGCCTACAACGTCCCGCTCGACGTGGTCCGACAGCACCGCGCCGAGATCCGTGAACGTCTGGACGGGGACGTGGTATTCGTATGCCGCTCTGGGCAGCGAGCCACCCAGGCCGAAGAGGTGCTGCGCGGTGAAGGGCTGGAACCGGGTCTGTGCTCAAAGGCGGAATCGATGACTGGCAGGTGAATGGATTCAACGTGGCCCGCGGCAGGCAACGCTGGGAACTCGAGCGGCAGGTGCGGCTGGTGGCAGGCTCGATCGTCCTTGGCTCGGTGCTCGGCAGCGTCGCGATCCCGAGATTGAAGTGGCTGGCCGCCGCCATCGGGGGTGGATTGACGGTCGCGGCCCTGAGCAACACGTACGCAATGGCGACGGTTCTGTCGAAGCTGCCCTCCAACCGCGCCGAGGACTACGATGCCAGCCGCCTCGTCGCGCCTCGGCGAGGCCTGACCTGTCGACGTTGAGCCGCTCGCCCGCCTGCATCGCCGTGGTCGGAGGCGGATTCAGCGGCGCGATGACCGCCGTGAACGTTGCCAGAATCAGCGAACGTCCACTGCACGTCGTCGTCATCAACAACCGGGGCTCCGTGGGGCGCGGCGTCGCCTACGGTCTCCGCCGTCCCGAATACCTCCTCAATGTCGCCGCACGCAATATGTCGGCCTTCCCCGACGAGCCCGAGCATTTCCTCCAATGGCTCCGCACGCGTTCGGAGTTCGAGCTCATCCCCGACGTCGAGCTGCGGGAACGGTTCGTACCGCGCCAGATCTACGGCGACTACCTCCGCTCGATCGTGCAGCACCATCTGGAAAGCCCCACCGAAACCACCCGCGTGACATCGGAATTCGTGACCGGTGAGGCGGTCGACATCGAGCCGCGTAACGGCCGCGCGGCGGTCCGGCTCGCCGACGGCTCGTCGCTGACCGCCGACCGTGTCGTGCTGGCCACCGGCAACGGACCGCCGGCGCCGCTAGCCGGCGCCCAAACGCTGACAACGCACCCCGGCTGGGTCGGGAACCCTTGGCAGCAGTGGGAGCACCGACTGCCCCGACACGACGGCAGTATTGCCATCCTCGGCACCGGTTTGACCGCGGTGGACGCCATCCTGACGCTTCGCGATGTTGGTTGGCTGGGCGGCATTCACGCGATCTCCCGCCACGGCTGGTTCCCACACGCACACTTCCGCGGAATCGAATACCCAGAGTTCCCGCCTTTCGATGTGGATGTGACCACCGCAGGGCTCGACAAGCTTCAGGTGATGATCAAGCAGCATTGCGCGATCCTGAACGATCAGGACGCCAACCCTGCGATCATCGTCGACAAGCTGCGGCCGCACACTCAGCGAATCTGGCAAAACTTCAGCCGCGACGAAAAGCTGGCGTTCGCGAAGCATCATGCGGCGCGCTGGAATGTGTTGCGGCACGGGATCGATCCAGAAATCTACGCCCAGATCACGAGCTCGCAGCTGACCGGTCAGCTTCAGGTCCAGGCCGCCAGGATCACCGAACTGCAGGCGGCGCAGAACCGCATTCGTGTGGGCCTCGAAGGCGGCAAGCCCGTGGTCGCGGACCTGGTGATCAACGCCACCGGGCCCTCCACCAAGTTCACTGCGACCCGCTCGACCCTCCTGCAGAACCTGCTCGGCCGCGGCTTCATCGCCCCTGATGACGTCGACATGGGCATCGACGTCGACCGCGACCACACCGTGCTGACAGCAGCTGGGGAGCGGTCACCATGGCTGCTCGCGCTTGGACCGACATTGCGCGGCACGTACTGGGAGACGATCGCAGTGCCAGAACTGCGGGTGCAGGCGAGACGCGCGGCCGAGACATTGCTGGGGGCGACGCGCGCCGATGTGGCCGAGGAGAGTCAGCTTCGGCTCGAGTACATGCTGTGATTCCTGCTCAGATCGTCAGGGCAAAATCGTCGGCTCGGTCGAACTTATCGTAGACGAGCACCACTCTGTAACCGGCTCTGTAAAGAAGTAACGCGGCCATTCGACGCCCGGTATCTGCTGGCGCAGTGCACCAAAATGTCCACATCGCTGAGTTCATTGGTGCCCAGAGGAGTTCGTGCACTGGTTTGTTGACTCCTCCGATAAGCAGCGTGAGTCAGGCGTCGATCCGACGACCAATATCGAACCTGCCATGCAGATCTGAAGCGCCGCTTGGTAGCACTGCGACGGTCCACTGCGCCGCGCCCCGTGACAGAGGAATCACGCTGCGCACATCTCTTCGGGGACCACGCCGTGGCGCGCAGACTGTTTGCGGCTGATCGACCACCTGTTTCGCAGGCGATCCCGCCAGGAATCATCCCGGGGCCCCGATAGTTCTGGTGCAGGACCGCGAATGAAAGTGAGGAGCGTCGGTGTCTGTCGAGTACTCGCTAGTCAAGGAATCCTCTGGCGATCCATCACCGCTGCACCTGGCGGTCGCGCTGGAGGGAACAGGATGGCACCCGGCGTCGTGGCAGGAGGCGGATGCGCGGCCCGCCGACCTTTTCCGCGCCGGATACTGGGTCGATCTGGTCGCCGAGGCAGAACGCGGTCTCCTGGACTTCGTCACGATCGAAGACGCCCTCGCCCTCCAGGACTCGGACCCATCACATTTGAGCGACCCGGTCGACCGAGTTCAGGGGCGTCTCGACGCAGTGCTGATCGCCTCGCGGGTAGCGCCACTGACACGCCACATCGGACTGGTACCGACGGCTGTCGTCACGCACACCGAACCGTTTCACGTGTCGAAGGCCATCGCCACACTCGACTACGTGAGCGCAGGCCGGGCGGGCGTGCGAGCTCAGGTCACCGCCAGTCCCGAAGCGGCGGGCCACTTCGGCCGCCGTGACATCTCGCGGGTGGCGCCGGCAGACCTCATCACCGAGGCTGCGGATTACGTCGAGGTGCTACGCCGACTGTGGGACAGCTGGGAAGACGACGCCGAGATCCGCGACGCGGCCAGCGGTCGCTTCATCGATCGGAAGAAGCTGCACTACATCGACTTCGAAGGCGCCACTTTCTCCGTCAGAGGGCCGTCGATCACTCCGAGACCTCCGCAGGGCCAACCCATCGTCGCTGCGTTGAGTCACGGGGAGGCCACTCATAGCTTCATCGCCCACAGCGCCGACGTCGGGCTCATCACACCGCACGACACGGCCGAGGTCACCTCGATCGTCGGCGCCATCTCCGCCCGAGCACGCACGGAAGGTCGCTCGGTTCTGGTATTCGCCGATCTCGTTGTGGTGCTTGATCACAGCGCAGATGCGGCGCGGGCGCGTCGGCGTCGCCTCGATGAACGTGCCGACTCGGAGTTCACCAGTGATGCCGAGGTCTTCACCGGAACTCCGACTCAGCTCGCAGATCATTTGGAGGAATGGCACGCAGCGGGCGCTGCAGGTTTTCGTTTGCGGCCGGCCACGCTTCCACACGACCTCGCCCAGATCACAAATGGGCTGGTGACCGAGTTACGCAGGCGGGGGTTGTTCCGTAAGGCCTACGGCCCCACCCTGCGTGAGACGCTTGGCCTCACCCGGCCGGCGAACCGCTACGCACCCCTCTGATCGACACGAGGACCCAATGCACAAGCCGATCAAGCAGATTCATCTCGCCGCACACTTTCCCGGCGTCAACAACACCACCGTCTGGAGCGATCCTTCGTCGGGAAGCCATATCGAATTCGACTCGTTCGTGCGGTTCGCGCAGACGGCCGAACGGGGCAAGTTCGACTTCATGTTCCTCGCCGAGGGACTGCGACTACGCGAACAGGGCGGTGAGATATACGACCTCGACGTGGTCGGGCGCCCAGACACCTTTACGGTGCTCGCCGCATTGGCCGCGGTCACCGAGCACCTGGGCCTGGCCGGCACGATCAACTCGACATTCAACGAACCCTACGAGGTGGCAAGGCAATTCGCGACACTGGACCACCTGTCCGCGGGTAGAGCTGCCTGGAACGTCGTCACCTCGTGGGATGCATTCACCGGCGAGAACTTTCGACGCGGAGGCTTCCTCGCCGAAGACCAGCGCTACGAACGCGCCGAGAGCTTCCTCAGCGCGGCTCGGGCACTGTTCGACTCATGGCGAGGCGATGAGGTCGTTGCCGACAAGGACCGTGGGGTGTTTTCGTCCGATGCACGTGCCGGCACCTTCGCACATCAGGACGCTCACTTCGATATCAGTGGTCGGTTCAACGTTCCCCGCAGCCCGCAGGGTAGGCCGGTCATCTTCCAGGCCGGCGACTCCGACCGCGGTCGCGAGTTCGCGGCATCCAGCGCCGACGCCATCTTCTCCCGGCACGGTACCCTCACCGAGGGGCAGACGTTCTTCGGCGACGTCAAGCGCCGGCTGGCGAAATACGGTCGCCGCCATGACGAGCTGCTCATCCTTCCCGCAGCGACCTTCGTCCTCGGCGACACTGACGCCGAAGCCGCTGACATAGCTCATGATGTCCGACTGGCACAGGTATCACCTGCGACGGCGATCAAGTTTCTCGAACAGCTGTGGAACCGCGACCTGTCCGACCACGACCCTGACGGACCGCTTCCTACGGTCGATCCCATCGTCGGCGAGAACACCATCGCACGCGGCAGGGCCAGCGTGCGGATGTACCGCGACCCCGTCGCCACCGCGAACGAGTGGCGCGCCCGAGCCGAGGCCCAACAGCTGACCACCCGGGAACTGATCATCGAAGTCACCGGACGTCAGAACTTCATCGGGTCCGCAGACACCGTCGCCGAATCGATCAACCACCTTGTGCAATCCGACGCCAGTGACGGCTTTATTCTCGTGCCCCACGTGACACCGGGCGGACTCGATCCGTTCGTCGAGAAGGTGGTTCCGCTGCTGCAGGAGCGGGGCGTGTTCCGAGAAGAGTACGGAGGCAGGACCCTGCGCGATCATCTGGGACTGAAACATCCCGACCTGGCGTCCAGCATCTCTCGGCTCGATGTCGGCTGACGGCGTCGCTCATGTCCGAACGCACCAGTGGAGACCCCGCCGCGCACCGGTGTCCAGATGAAGAGGAAGAACAGCCGCCCCTCTATCTCGGTGTGCTGGCCAACGAGCGCGCCTATTTCGCTCGCCAGCTCGCGGCACTCGGGCTTCTCGCGACTTCCGTTGCGGCGGTGGAACTTCTGTCCACAAAGACCATCTCTTACGTTTTGGCGTCGGCAGCTGGCACCCTTTCCAGCTCCGCACTGATCCGGTGGCGCCGCAAGGACCGAGATCTCCGCCACGTGTGAGCATCGCCTGTGCAATGGCGTCGGTGTTGTCGAGGCCGTCCTGCATTCGCACCGCCGCCTTCGACGTCTCTCAGGGCCATCTCCGGTCTGAGAAAGTCGTCCGCGCCGCCGGCGCGGCCTGAGCCTCAGCGACGAGACCACTCTTCGGCGAGCAGACGGTAGGAGCGGACCCGATCACGGTGATCATGGGTGATCGTCGTGATCACCAGTTCGTCGGCCTCGGTCGCATCCCGTAGCCTTTCGAGTTGGTCGCCCACTTGAACGGGATTCCCTACGAATTGCGTCGCGATTCTGTCGGCGACGAGTTCGCGGTCGGCAGCAGTCCATGTGTGTCGGCGCGCCTCCCCCGGCGCGGGGAAAGGAATGGCCCCCTGGCCGGAACGGATGCTGCGCACCCAGAGGCCGTATCCGGTGGCCAGCTCGCGAGCCGTTGCCTCGTCGTCGGCGACGACGACGTCAGCCGAGACGCTCAGGTAGGGCCGGTGCAGTTCTGCGGAGGGCTTGAACGCAGCGCGGTACCCGTCGGCCGCGTCGAGCACACCAGCGGGTGCCACGTGGTAATTGGCTGCGAACCGAAGACCGTTGCTGCCCGCGACCAATGCGCTCTCACCGCCGCTGCTGCCCAGAATCCAGATCTGCAGATCTGCTCCCGCCCCCGGAACGACGTGGGCCGGTTCGCCGGCGGCAGAACGGTAGGTGTCTGCTATGAGCGCGAGAACATCGCCGACTTGGTCGCCGTAGTTCTGAGGTCGGGCACCGGGCAGCCCCAGAAGCTCCCGCTGCATAGCGGTACGCGGCGATTTCAGCAGCGCCTCCGGATTGAACGCGGTCGGAATGACCAGCCCCTCCGGCGTGGGCCGCCGGGGGGCGCGGCCCGGCGGTGCTGGTGCATTCGACACGGCGGGCCTGCCCGCTGACCGACCGAGACCGAGATCGAATCGGCCGGGATACATCGCGTCGAGCAGACCGAACTCCTCCACCGCAGACAGAGCCGTCCGGTGGCCCATCTGCAACGCGCCGGAACCAAGCCGAATCGCAACGGTGTGAGCGGCGGTCAGGGCGAGGAGCACGGTAGGCGAGGTGCCCGCGACTCCAGGGTTGAGATGATGCTCGGCGAACCAGTATCGCGTGTACCCCCATCGCTCGGCCTGTTGCGCGAGATCAATGCTGTTGCGCAGCGCTTCGGTGGCGTTGGAGCCCGACGAGATCGGCACCAGGTCCAGGACGGTCAACGGTGTCGTCATGAGTGACCCGTCAGCATCGATTGCCATGTGTTGTTCTGCGGGTGTGCAAGGTCCTCCTGGGTGTAGCGGCGCCCATCCGGGCCGATGTAGTCACCGGTTGCCGGGTCGTAGGGGGCGAATGCGATCGGTGGCGCGGATACAGGCGGGCCGAGGGCCGGCGGCGGGTTCGGCTGCGCGATCGCCTCACCCGTACCCGCCGGCGGAGCGAGGCGCGGGTCGGTGCCGGGCGCGTACTCCGGGACGCCTTGGCCTGACAGGGTCGCGTTCGGATCGCCCTTCCAGTTGAAGCCGTCGTTGAGCGGCACGTACTGGCGATCGCTCTCGCACAGCTCTACCGTCGGCGCCCTCTTGGCGGAGTCGTTGGCGCACGGAATATTGCGCACACCACGGACATTGAGCGCAGAGTCCTGCGGCACCCGGCAGTACAACTCCCCCGCCGGGCGTTCCGGGGCGTCGACGTCGGACGGCGAACGCTGCTGGCGGACGGGCAGAAAGCCGGTATTGCAGGGCGGTGGCAGGTTCAGGTTCAGATTGAAGTCCAGGTAGATGCCGCGGTAGTCCTGCTTGGTACCGGAGTTGGCGAGTGCGATCGCCGACATCACCGCGGTGCCCTGCGGGTAGAGCACCAGCAACTGTTCGAGATTCGGGCGGTACGTCACCGCAATCTCGCCGAGGCTGACCAGATTGGCCAGCAGCACCGGCAGCGCTGGGGCCACGCGTTCGAACAGTGCCTGGCCCTCGGCCAGCGCCGGGCCCCCCTGCCCGAGCAGATCACCGAACGCCGCGTCCTGCGCCCGCAACTGTCCGGTGATCGATGACACTCTCCGCGCCCACGTCTCAATCGAATCAGCCGTCTGCACTTGAGAGTTCAAGACGGACGGCGCCTCGTCGATCAGCCGGGTGATCGAGTCCACAGTCTGTCCCGCGTCGATGGCCAGCGCGGTGGACCCGTCGATGATGCGGCCCAGTTCGGGACCGAGCCCGCCGACCGCAGTGGCGGATTCATCGACGACGGTGCGCAAGTTTTGCGGCGGGATCGCCAACAGCGCACGGTTCGTCGCGTCCAGCAGACCGCCGATCTCGGGCGGCACCTGTGTCCGGCTCGCAGAGATGACATCGCCGTCGCGCAGATTGTCACCGGTCGTGCTGTCGGGCGGCGGTGTCAACTCGACGAACTGCTCACCGACTGCCGAGCGGCTGTGCACCGCGGCGGTGACATCGGCAGGCACCGGGGTGTCGGAGTTCAGCTTCAAGTCGGCCCGCACACCGCCGCGGGTGACCTCGATCGATGTCACCCTGCCCACTTCGGTGCCACGATATGTCACCACTGACGTCGGATAGAGTCCACCGGATGCGGGCAGTTCGACCGTGACGTGGTAGCGGCCGAATCCCATCAATGCAGGTACGTTGACGAAGCCGAATGCCATGACGCTGCAGGCCACAAGGGTCACGACAGCGAGGATCGTGAGCTGGATCCACACGGTGCGGGACAATCGCAACACGTCAGTACGCTCCCCACCGATAGGGGGCGATGAGCGGGTTGCCCGCGGTGTACGGGCTGGGCATTTGACCGATGGTGCGGCCCCACTGCAGCTCCAGTTCGGTGAGGTCGCCCTCCCACCGTGTGCCGGTGAAGATGCTGGAGTCGATACGGCTCAGCGTGAGGTCGACGACGAGCGTGATGTTGGCGAAGTCGCCCCGGAACCAGTTGGGGATGGTGCTTTTCACCCACGGGTAGGTGGCCAGGAAGTCCAGGCTCCTCGTCAGCGACGGCCCCGCATCGGCCAGTGACCGCAGAACCGGTGCGATGTTGCGCAGGTTCGAAACCAGGGATTCTCTAGTCTGATCGACCGTCGAAGTCGCGATGGCGCTGAACTTGCCGAGCGCGTCGATGGCCTCGGCGATCTCGTTGCGCTGCTCGGCGAGCACCGCGAGCGCCTGGGGGATCGTGGTGAGCGCCCGGTCCACGACCTGGTCCTTGGCGGCAACCTTCCCTGCCAGCTCGTTGAGATGCTCTGTGGCGGTGATGATGTCCTCGGTCTGAATGTTGAGTTCACGGATGAAGACATCGAGTTGCGACAAAAGGCTCCGCATCTCGTCTTCTCTGCCTGCTAACGCCGACGCCAGCGACTGGTTGATCTCCTGCAGCTGTCCGAGACCACCACCGTTGAGCAGGATGGATACCGCGGCCAGCGTTTGTTCTGTGGTCGGGTACGTGCTCGCCGACGACAAGGGAATCACCGAGCCTTCGCGCAGCTGTCCTTGCGGGGGTTCGCCCACCGGCGGTGCCAGCTCGATGTGCATTGAGCCGAGCAGGCTGGTCTGCCCTACCTTTGCGGTGACGTTCTCCGGCAGCTGGACTCCCCTGTCGATACGCATCGTGACGAGCGCGTGCCAGTCTTGCACCTCGATGTTCGTCACGTTGCCGACGTTGACGTCGGCGACGCGGACCCGGGTGTTCTCCTCGATGACGACGACGTCGGGCAACTGCGCCTGGATCGTGTACGAGCCATCGCCTCCGCCGGCAGTGCCGGGCAGAGTCAGCGAGTTCAGGCCCCGCCATTGGCATCCGGTGAGGGTGAGCATCACCAGCAGGGTTATCCCGGTGCGCTTCACGGGGTCCCCGCCGGAACCATCAGACCGGGCAGGCCCAGCGCGGGATCGGTCGGGGTGGCGGCCTCGGCGGGCAGGGCAGGGGGCAGCACAGCCGGCGCCGGAGCAGCGACGGGCACCGTGGGCGGTAGGTTCGGGTTGAGTCGCGGCTCGCTGTAGGTGATCTCGTTGGGCCGGGCGGCGGCGCCCACGAACGGGTTGACACCCAACGGCGGGAAATTGTACTGCCGGTTCTTGATGATCGGCGCCAGGTATTGGACGCACAGCTTGGAGGACTGCTCCCAGTTCTGTCGGGACGCGGCTTGGATTGCACTGCAGATGAATTGGACCGTGTTGGCGAAGTTTACCGGTGCCAGGATTCCTGTCACGGCGCTCTGCGCGGGCTGGTAGATGTTCATGAAGTTCTGGAACACCGTGGGTGCGATGTGCAACACCTGCTTGATGTCTCCGCGGCTCTCGTGCATCGCCGAGGTGATGGTGTTGAGCCGGTCGAACGTGTCGCCCAGACCGTCGCGGTTCTCGGCGACGAACGCACGCAGCTCCGTCACGGCGGCATCCAATCCCTCTGTGGCGTTCGCAAACTCGTTGGGAGTGTTGTCGAGGACAGTCGTGACGGTTGCCAGGTTCTCGTTGAAGGCGGCTAGCAGATCGCTACTCGAGGACAGCGCCGTGACGAGCAACTGGAGATTGCGGACGGTGGTGAAGATGTCCTTGCTGTGATCGCCGAGCGCCGACAAAGCCTGCGACAGTTTGATGACGGTCTCGCGTGCAGTGTCGCCTTCACTGCGCAGGTTGGCCGCAGCGGAGTTGATGAACTCCCCGACGGGACTCGCGCCGCCGGGCGTTGTCGGCTGCAGGGAATCGGTGAGCTTTTCCAACTGCGTGCGGAAATCGTCCCATTCGACCGGCACCGCGGTGCGCTCCTGGGGGATCGTCGCTCCCACAGCAAGTTCGGGTCCTCCGGAGTAAACCGGGACCAGCTGGATCGCACGCGCCGTCACCAGGGACGGTGACAGTATCGCCGCGCGCACATCGGCAGGCAGTGAGTACTGCGAGTCGACCGAAAAGGTCACCCTGGTGCTCTGCGGCTGCGGTTCGATGCGGTCGACGGTGCCGACGGCGACACCGAGGATGCGGATCTCGTCCCCGGCATACAGACCGTTGGCGTTGGCGAAGTACGCGACGAAGGTGTTGCGGCCGACGTTTCCCCACCACGGGGTGGCCACGACCGTGATGCCGATCAGGAGGGTCAGGACCAGGCTCACCGCGGTACCGGCACGCAGCATGCGTTTCGAGACTGCCATCTCACTGCCCTCCGTGCGGATCGTCAGGGACCGAAGGGCCGAACGTGGGCGGCGGCAACTCACCGGCCGCGGGGCCCAGCGCCGGGGGCCCCGGGGGCGGCCCGCCGGGCGTCGACGCAGGCAGCGGCGGGCGGTACGGGTAGCACCCGGTCGGCCCCGGCAGCGGAATCCCCGGCGGGCCGCAGCCTTGATCACCGGGGTTGCCGGTGATGGCGTCGGGCAACGTCAACCGCGGTTCGCCGCCTTGACCGGTACGCGGGAACGGCACCGGCAGAGCGGGAGTCGCCGGTTGCCCCACGCCAGGATCGACGAGCTCGGCGGGCGCCTGGACGGCGGGGTCCAACCCGAGGTCGGAGAATGCGGCGTCGATGAACGGTTGCGCGAACTGCCCGGGAAGCAGGTTGACAACTGAGGCTTTGAAGAATGGCCCGGAGCCGAGAACCTCGCCGAATGACATCGCGTAGCGGCGCAGCAGATACAGGGTGCGCTGAAGTTCTTGCTTACGACTGTCGAGGATGTCCAGTACACCGTTGAGCTTGTCCACGGCCGGTTTGAGTTGAGTCCTGTTGTCGGCGACCAGGCCTGAGATCTCGTGCGACACGGCCGTCAGGTTGTTCATCAGCGCATCGACCGAATCACGCTGAGCAACAAGCTCTGCCAGTAGCGCATTGGAGTTCATCACCAGGGCCGCGATCTGGTCGCTGCGCTTGCTGAGCACGGTGGTCACCGTGTTGGCGTTCGCCAGTAGGTTACGCAACCGGTCATCGCGGGCGTTCAGCGTGTCGGAGAAATCGGCGACGCTGCCCAGCGCCTGCTTCAGTTGCGGCGGTGTGTCGGCGAACGTCTGGGCCAGTGTCGTGAGCGATTCCGACAGCTGGGTCGTGTCCAGCGCGCTGATGGTGGTGGTCAGCTCCCCCAGTGCCGTCGGCAGATCATAGGGCGAGGTCGTGCGGTCGAGGGGGATTGCGGCCGAGAGCTTTCCGTCGCCGCGCGGGGTCAGCTCCAGCATCTTCGTTCCAAGCACTGTTTCGGTTTTGATCGCGGCCTCGGTTCTGTCCCCCAGTTCGACACCGTCCTCGACGGTGAATTCGATGCGCACCGCCGTCCCGTCCAGCGCCACCTCGGATACCCGGCCGACGCTCATCCCGGAGACGCGGACGTCTCCACCTGGTTTGATGCCGCCGGCTTCGGCGAAGAACGCAGAGTAGTCGTTGGTGCCTTTGATGAACGGCAGATCGTCATAGGAGAACGCGGCGGTGACGGCGAAAACGAGGATCAGGATCCCGACGATACCGACGGTGAATCTGTTGCGCTCAGCGAGCGGCTTGAATCTGGGTCTGGTCAATTTGGTGTGCACCGTCCCGAATCCTGGCCCGCCACTTTGACGAAGACGGGCTGGCCGCCCTTGCCGTTGAGCTTGAGCACCGCATCACACAGATAGAAGCCAAAATAATCGCCGTACAGCCCTTGGCGGGCCAGGATCTGGTAGGCGTCAGGAAGAGTCTTGACAAGGTCGTCGATGTAATCCCGGTCGGCCATCACCTGGTTAGAAACTCGGTCAGTCTGTGCGACAACCTCTTTGATCGGTTCGCGCGCCACCGTGAGGAGGTCGGCCACGGTGCCTGCCGCGGAGTTGATGTAGGCCACGCCGGTTGCGACGTCGTCGCGGCGGTCGGCCAGCGCCTGCACCAATTCCGACAGCTTGTCCAGGCCCTCTGCGAATTCATCGTCTCGTGCGGCGAATGTGCCGAGCACGGTGTTGAGGTTGGTGATCACCTGGCCGATCAGCTCGTCGCGTCCGGCAAGCGTGGCGGTGAGCGTCGAGGTCTGCGCCAGCACCGACGAGATCGTGCCGCCCTGCCCCTGAAACACCCGCAGCAGTTCACCGGACAACGCATTCACCTGATCGGGATCCAGTGCGCGGAAAAGCGGTCGGAAGCCGCCGATGAGCGCGTCGACGTCGAGGGCCGGGGCCGTGCGGGCGAGCGGGATCGTCTCGCCCGGTTGTAATTTTCGTATCGATCCGGGTGCGTCTTCGAGTGCGAGGTAGCGGTCGCCGATCAGGTTTTCGTAGCGCACCACCGCCCTGGTGGCCTGCGTCAGCGTCAGGTTGCTGTCCAGGTTGAACTCGACAGTGACGGTGCCGTCCTTGTGCAGCGTCATATCGCGAACCTTGCCGACCTCGACACCGGCGATGCGCACGAAGTTGCCGCCCTTGAGGCCGGAGACATTTGTGAACACCGCGCTGTAGGTGGAGGTGGAGTCGAAACGGAACTGGCCGAACACCGTGACCAGCGTGAACATGAAGACCATGCAGACGGTGGTGAATGCGGCGACCAGAACGGCGACCCGGCGTGTACGCCCCCTCATGGTTGACCTCCTGGCGGGGGCGGATACAGCGGCATACCGTCCGGCGCATAGAGCGGTGCCCCGTAGGGGGGCGCTCCCGGGTAGGCCGGCAGGGGTCCGGGTGCCGGGCCCCCGGGGTAGCGGATGCGGGGCGGTTCGGGGATCGCCTTGGTGACCGGGAAGTAATTGGCGATACCCGGGAATCTGATGCCGGGGTTGGGACGTACGTCCAGCCCGGTGCCGAAGCCGGTGTCGGTGACGAGGTACTTCACCGGGAAGTTCTTGCTGACATCGGGTAGCGAGCCGCAGCTCGGTTTGCCGCCGGGCCCGCCGGTGGCATTGGTCTTGGGTAGGTTCTGTGGGTACCGGTAGGAGTCGTCACCGAACAGCAACGCCGCATCCATGATGACAGATTTCCCATTGCCGCCCAACGCGTCTCGGCCACCGTTCTCAAGGAACCACTGAGCACCCTGAAACAGGCAGGTGTAGGTGGGCGAGTACTTCATCAGTAGGGCTGTCGTCGGATCCAGGATGTTCATGGCGCGAACGAGCGCGGGCTGGTTCGCGCCGACCGTGTTGATGCCGGCTTGAGAGAATCCCACCGCCGACAGCAGGAGGTCGTCGAGTGCCGGCGCCTGCGTGGTGAGCGTCGTGCTGGTCGTGGAGAAGGAATTCAGCACCGAAAGGATGTCCTGAGCCGCGTCGGAGTATGCCGCCGCGGTCTGACCGAACAGCTGCCAGTCCTCCCGCACCGTGGCCATGCGTGGGTTGACGGCGAGCAGCACGGTGTTGGCCCCGGTGATCGCCTGCCCGATCGTTTCTCCTTTGCCGCGCAACGATTCCGCGACCGCGGTCAGCACGGAGTTCAGCTTCGCGGGATCGATGGATTGCACGACCGACATCAGGTTCTCGAAGACGGTGTTCACTTCGACGGTCACGTTCTGCGACCGTAGAACGGCTCCCGGTTTCAGCGGTTCCTCGCTGGCATCGTCGGCAGGCACGATCAGGTCGACGTACTTGGCGCCGAATGCGGTGCTGGACTTGATTTCCGCGCCGACATTGCTCGGGAGCAACGCGAATGGACCGGGGTCGATCTTGAGTTTCAGCGTGGACAGATCCTCGCCGGCAGCGCTCGTCTGTGCCCCGATGCCGTCTACCCTGCCGACCTCGACCCCGCGAAGCTTGACCTTGGCGCCGTTCTCCATCACCAGACCGGACCGGTCCGAGACCACGGTGACCGGCACAGACCGTTTCAGCGTGCCTGAGAACAAGAGCACAGTCATCGCGCTGAGCGCGATGACGACGACGAAGAGCACAGGGGCCCACCAGATGGGGTCGACCCCGCTGCGGCGGGGAGAGTTCTCCTTCATCGCGTCATCCCGAGAGGTGGAAGTTCCCGGACTGCCCGTAGACAGACAGCGTGATGGTCAAGAGCACGAAAACGGTTGCGGTCACCGAGGTTCGCACGGCCCTGCCGACGGCTTCACCGACCCCTGCTGGACCTCCGGTCGCGGTGAAGCCGTAGTAGGTGTGCACCACCATCACCGCGGCTGCCATGGACAGGGCGGCGACGAAGGACCACAGCAGATCGGTGGGATGCAGGAACGTGGAGAAGTAGTGGTCGTACACGCCGCGGGACTGCCCGTAGATGACAGTCGTGCCGAAACGGGTTGCCAGAAAGGACATCAGCACCGCAACGGTATACAGCGGAATCACCACGAGGACACCCGCGACGATGCGCGTGGACGCCAGGTAGGTGATGGCCCGGATACCCATCACCTCAAGGGCGTCGATCTCCTCGTTGATGCGCATCGCACCCAACTGCGCGGTGGCGCCGGCGCCGATGGTCGCCGCCAGCGCGACGCCGGCGGTGGCCGGGGCGATGAATCGGACGTTGAGGAAGGCGCCGAGAAATCCGGTGAGCGCTTCGATCCCGACGTTGGACAAAGTGTTGTAGCCCTGTACCGCGATGAGCGCACCCGTCGAGAGCGTGAGAAAGCCGATGATGACGACGGTGCCACCGATGACGGCGAGCGCTCCGGTGCCCATACCCATCACCGCGATCAGTCGCAGCACCTCTGCGGGATAACGCCGCACCGCGTCCGCCGTGGACACCAGGGCATGGCCGTAGAAGGCCGTCTGCTCGCCGAATTTCCGGGTGCGGTCCACGGCCCGCTCGCGCGTGGTCACGGCGCCACCTTCACGCCGAACGCCGTGGCCAGGATGTTGATCAGGAACAGCGCCATGAACGCGAAGACAACGGTCTCGTTGACCGCGTTACCCACCGCGGTCGGGCCGCCGCCCACGGAAAGCCCCTTGTAGCAGGCGATCAGGCCCGCCGACAAGCCGAACAGCAACGCCTTGACCAGTGACACGATCACCTGTGGCAGACCCGTCAGCAGTGTCATGCCGGCGACGAACGCGCCCGGCGTGACGTCTTGGACGTAGACAACGAAGGCGTAGCTGCCGGTGAGGCCGACGACAGCGACCACCGAGTACAGCATCAGAGCGACGAAGGTCGCCGCGATGACGCGCGGAACCACCAGCGCCTGAACGGGATTGACACCGATCACCTTCATCGCGTCGATTTCTTCTCGGATCGTGCGCGCGCCGAGATCGGCGCACATGGCGGTGGCGCCTGCACCGGAGACCACTATGGCCGTGACCACGGGACCGACCTGTGTGACGGACGCCAGCGCTGCGCCCGCGCCGGACAGGTCGCCGGCACCGACCTCGATGAGGACGATGTTGAGGGTGAACACGATCAGCACCGTGTACGGGATCGACAGGACGAGTGTCGGCACGATCGAGACCCTCGCGACGAACCAGATCTGCTCGATGAGCTCGCGCCACGCGAAGGGCGGCCGTACCACCGCGGCGAAGGTCTCCCCTGCCAGCACGAAGAAGTCCCCCATGGCTGTGACGGGCTTGGCCACGTTCACCGCCATAAGTCACTCCGATTCGTCGGTACGTCGAAATGAAGGGGAGTTTAGGGCTCGTCGGCCCGGCGTCCAGTCAGCCCGACGTGACGCGGACTGACAGTTTCAGCAACGGCGATCACGTTGTCGACAAAGTCAATTGCCCGTCAGAGCTATCTGCCGACGTCGGCGGCATGCGGGCAATGCCCCGCGATGGTCAGGTGATGACCACCGGCACCAGCCATTCATAGCGATCACAACGAGTCGAAGTGCTTGCGCGGCAAGGCCGGGTGAGACCCCGCCCCGGTGGCCGTGGGACGTGTCCTCTGCAGGAGCGCGTCCTCGCGCGGCCCGGTCGGTCTCGGATGCGTTCTCGCAGTGGGCCTGCGGCAGTGGATTCTTGACGACTGCATGCCCAGATTTCCAATCAGCGGGAATTTAAGCGGGCGCTGTAAAAGTACAGCCGATGCACTGTGAAGGTGATCGAGCACGCGCCGAACGCCACAGCCTGCGGCGCGCCGCCGAGCAGACAGGCGCGCTCGCGGTGCAAGTGCTGCCCCGAGAGTGCGTCAGGCGTAGAACAGGATGCCGGCAAGGAGCACCAAGGCGGCACCGAGCAGCGACCCGACCCACACCCAGAGCACCGCGATTCCCGACGATTCGATCGACTCCGCGATCAGCCACGGGGTGGGCGAGTCCTCCACGCGGTCACGCTATACCCCCGAGGTCACAGCGCACAGCTGCAAAGCTGGACCACCAGTCTCACTGTCACCAAATTATTTGCCGTATAACCCATTTCACGGCGACGAGTTTGAATCAGCCCGCGCAGAATCATCGCTCGGCGACCTTGGCGACCATCTCGGTGAGCAGCGTCGTCGCTTCGTCAGTGATCTGTTCGGCGCACACCGAAGCCTCCAGCACCACATTCGATGCGGCGGCGAGGGCATGTTCGCACTGCCATTCGATCGAATCCAGCGCGGTCGACTTCTGACTCAGGATGCCGTCGGTGCGCACCACGTCGCTCAAATCCCAGTCGTACCAGTCTTCGCCGTCGCTGACCGATACAGTCCGTCCGGCGCAGTCCTGCCATTGCTGCGCCGACTTGTCGACGAACTCCTCGGCAGCCTCTGCCGACGGCATGATGACCGCGGTCTCCTCCACCCAGTGGGCGTACTCGTCACCTGACTCGCTGGCGAGTCGCGTCAGCACCGCCGCATACCCGGTGCCGGCGTACACCGGCTCTTCCGCGGTGTAGAGCGCACCGATGCAATCGGGATCCGACACATCTCCCGAGTCGTCGGTCATCTCATGAACCTCGTCGGTGACTTCGATGCCGGAACCGCCCAGGAGCCCGTTGAGTTCCTCGTCGTCGAGAAGGATGCCGTCGAGGTCGCGTTCCCCCAGAACCGCTGGGGGCGAGGCGCTGTCACCGCGCACGGCCGCACCGTCCACGACGCTGGTGCAGGCCGCCGTCCATACCGACAGCGCTGCGACGGCCAAAACGGCACCTGTACGCACGCGTCGGTTCACGACCTGACCTACTTCTTGGGTTTGTCGGCGACGGATTCGGTGGACAACGCCGCGACGAACGCCTCCTGCGGAACATCGACGCGGCCGATGGTCTTCATCCGCTTCTTGCCCTCCTTCTGCTTCTCCAGCAGCTTGC
Source organism: Mycolicibacterium iranicum (assembly GCF_001650495.1). Classification (GTDB taxonomy): domain Bacteria; phylum Actinomycetota; class Actinomycetes; order Mycobacteriales; family Mycobacteriaceae; genus Mycobacterium; species Mycobacterium iranicum_A. The sequence continues at coordinate 28,373 of NZ_LWCS01000036.1, forward strand.
GCTTACGCGTGATGTCGCCGCCGTAACACTTGGAGAGCACGTCCTTGCGAATCGCCCGAATGTTCTCGCGCGCAATGATTCTCGAACCGATGGCCGCCTGCACCGGCACCTCGAACTGCTGGCGCGGGATCAGTTCCTTGAGCTTGGTCGTCATCTTGTTGCCGTACGCCGAAGCGCCGTCCTTGTGCACGATCGCCGAGAACGCGTCGACGGCCTCGCCCTGCAACAGGATGTCGACCTTGACCAGATCGGCCTCCTGCTCGCCGGCCTCCTCGTAGTCGAGGCTGGCATAGCCGCGGGTACGGGACTTCAGTGAGTCGAAGAAGTCGAAAATGATCTCCCCCAGCGGCATCGTGTAGCGCAACTCCACGCGCTCGGGCGACAGATAGTCCATGCCGCCGAGTTCGCCGCGGCGAGCCTGACACAACTCCATGATCGTGCCGATGAATTCGCTCGGGGCGATGACCGTCGTCTTGACGACGGGCTCGAACACCGAGCGGACCTTGCCTTCGGGCCAATCCGACGGGTTGGTCACGACGATCTCGCTGTTGTCTTCTTTCACCACCCGGTAGACCACGTTCGGCGCCGTCGAGATCAGGTCGAGGTTGAACTCTCGCTCCAACCGCTCCCGGGTGATCTCCATGTGCAGCAGCCCGAGGAACCCGCACCGGAATCCGAACCCCAGCGCCACCGACGTCTCGGGCTCATACGTCAGCGCGGCGTCGTTGAGCTGGAGCTTGTCCAGCGCCTCACGCAGCACGGGATAGTCCGAACCGTCGACCGGATAGAGCCCCGAGTAGACCATCGGCTTGGGTTCGCGATAACCGGTGAGCGCTTCGGTCGCGCCCTTGCGCGCCGTCGTCACCGTGTCGCCGACCTTCGACTGGCGCACGTCCTTCACGCCGGTGATCAAGTAACCCACCTCACCGACGCCGAGACCGTCGGACGGCTTGGGTTCCGGCGAGACGATCCCCACCTCGAGCAATTCGTGGGTGGCGCCGGTCGACATCATCGCGATCCGCTCCCGCGGGGTGATCTTGCCGTCGACCACGCGCACGTACGTGACCACGCCGCGGTAGATGTCGTAGACGGAGTCGAAGATCATGGCCCGGGCAGGCGCGTCCGGATCGCCCTGCGGCGGCGGGATCTCTTTGACCACGTGGTCGAGCAGGTCCGCGACGCCGGCGCCGGTCTTGCCCGACACGCGCAGCACATCCTCGGGTTCGCAGCCGATGATGTGGGCGATCTCACCGGCGTACCGGTCGGGGTCGGCGGCGGGCAGGTCGATCTTGTTGAGCACCGGGATGATCGTCAGGTCACGGTCCAGCGCCAGGTAGAGGTTCGCCAGCGTCTGCGCCTCGATACCCTGCGCGGCGTCGACCAGCAGCACCGCGCCCTCGCACGCCTCCAGCGCACGGGACACCTCGTAGGTGAAGTCGACGTGGCCCGGTGTGTCGATCAGGTGCAAAACGAACTCTTCACCGTCGACGGCCCAGGGCAACCGCACGTTCTGCGCCTTGATGGTGATGCCACGCTCACGCTCGATGTCCATCCGGTCGAGGTACTGGGCCCGCATCGAGCGCTCGTCCACGACGCCGGTGAGCTGCAGCATCCGGTCGGCCAACGTGGACTTGCCGTGGTCGATGTGGGCGATGATGCAGAAGTTCCGAATCTGCGCCGGCGCAGTGAACGTCTTGTCGGCGAAGCTGCTGATGGGTTTCTCCTGGTGAGCGGGTTCTGTCAGCCTGATCAGGCCCATCCAGAGTATCGACCGCAGCACCCCGCAGCCCAATCGAGGCGCGATCGCCTGGGGGCCTCAGCGCCTATGCTTGTCGGGTATGGCCACCTCGGCATCGCCTTTCAAGGCGTTTCAACGCTTCTTGGTGAAGAGCACCGAGAACCTCGTGTTCAACGAGGCGCCGAAACTGGTTCGTCAACTGCAGAGATCGGACACGCTGCAGCGCGGCATCCAGCAGGGCATCCGGATCGGCCTGGACGTCCTCGCCAGCACGGCCGACAAGGGCACGCCTGCGCTACCCGCGGGCCGTCCCGTCACCAGCAATTTCGTCCCCACCGCACACCGCGCCCGCAAGGTGTCCTACTCCCCTGACCTGGACGGCCGCGCCGACCCGGGTGAGATCGTCTGGACCTGGGTGGTTTACGAAGACGACCCGACCAGGGGCAAAGACCGTCCCGTGCTCGTCGTGGGTCGCGACCGCAACATCCTGCTCGGGCTGATGCTGTCCAGCCAGGACCACCACCACGGCGACCCCAATTGGGTCGGTATCGGAAGCGGCAGCTGGGACTACGAAGGCAGAGCCAGTTGGGTGCGCCTCGACCGGGTGCTCGACGTACCCGAGGAAGGCATCAGGCGCGAAGGAGCCGTGCTGGAGCGGACAGTGTTCGACATGGTCGCCGCGCGGCTTCGCGCCGAATACTCGTGGTCCTGATTCAGCCTGGTCGGCGCCACATCTGCCACATCGTCGGGCCGCCGTCGGGGAGCGTGAGTTCGCCGGTCACCTCGAAGCCGAACCGCAGGTAGTACGGCACGTTGGATTCCTTGCTCGACTCCAGATAAGCGGGCGCGCCTTCCTTATCGCACCTGTTCAGTCGCGAAGACATCAACGCGTGCCCGAAACCACCCCCGCGCACGTCCGGATCGCTGCCTATCACCGCGAGATACCAGTGCGGTTCCTCAGGATGGTGCTTCTTCATCAGTTCGGAGATGCCCATGCCGCGACCCACCCGCAACCCCATCGCCCGCAGAAAGCTCGGCATCATGCGCAACTCCTCGCGTGGCGTCTGCTTCCACCGCCCGGGCGGGTCCCAGAGCGCCGCAGCGCCGATCGTGCCGGCTGCACCCAAAGTGCCGGCGACCTGCACCGCTCCATTGCCCAGGAAGTGGTAGCGCGTCATCGCGCCGAATACCAGCGGCAGCGCGCGGGCGCGCTTGGCGTCGTCGGGCACCATCCACATCATCACGGGGTCGTCGAAGAACGCCCGCCCCAGCACGCGCGACAGCTCTCCCACCTCCGGCCTCTGCGCGAACCGGACGTCAACGTCGGGCATCAGCCCTGGGTGATGTAGGCCTGGAGCTGCTCGTGTTCGCGCTCGAGCTCCTCCATACGGGTCTTCACGACGTCACCGATGCTGACGATCCCCGCGAGTCGGCCGTCCACGACGACAGGCACGTGCCGCACGCGATTGGTGGTCATCAGCACGCTCAGGCTGTCCACGGAATCCTCAGGCGAGCACGTCGCCACGAGCGTCGTCATGATGTCCGAGACGGGACGGCGGAGCAGGTCAGCACCCATCTCGTGGAGCTTACGCACCACATCACGCTCGGACACGATGCCGAGAAGCCCCTCGGGCGACACCACCACCATCGCCCCGATGTTGTGCACCGACAGCTCCGTCAGCAGCCCGGCGACAGAGGTCTCGGGCGTGATCGTGGCAACCGTCGCACCCTTGCTGCGCAGCACGTCGGAAATCCGCATCGACATCTCCCTGAGTGACCTGGCTCACAACAGGCTACTACTCAGGATGTTCCCAGCGGAACAGATCCACGATTGCCCCGGTTGCAAAACAGTATCCATTCCCGCACGAAAGGACACCATGCCGGAATCGACCAATCTCGGCGATGAACTAGTAGTCAGCGCAATGGGTTTCGGAGGGATGGCACTGACGCCGGTATACGGTGGCACCGTCGACGACGCCGAGTCCCTGGCGACCCTCAACCACGCCGTCGATGCCGGTGTCACCTTCCTGGACACCGCCAACATCTACGGCTCCGGCGACAACGAGCGACTGTTTGCGCGGCTGTTGGCCGACCGCCGTGACGAGGTCACGCTCGCCACGAAGTTCGGCATCGTCTCCAACCCCGCCGAACGTGCCGCGGGTCGCGTCGCGCTGCGCGGTGACGCGGCCTACGTCCGCCAGTGCATCGACGAGAGCCTGGAACGGCTGCAGACCGACGTCGTCGATCTCTACTACCTGCACCGGCGCGACCCGAACGTCCCCATCGAGGAGACCGTCGGCGCGATGGCCGAACTGGTGACCGCGGGCAAGGTCCGCCACCTTGGGCTGTCAGAGGTTTCCGCGGCAGAGTTGCGGGCCGCCAACGCCGTTCACCCGATCGCGGCGCTGCAGAGCGAGTGGTCGATCTGGACCCGCGACATCGAAACCGTCATCGCCCCGACTGCCGCCGAACTCGGCGTCGGACTGGTTCCGTTCTCACCGCTGGGCCGCGGCTTCCTCGCCGGCACCGTGCGGTCGGCCGCCGACATGAGCGCCAACGACTTTCGGCGGACCATGCCCCGCTTCGCCGGAGCCGCGCTGGATGCGAACCAAGATGTCGTCGACGCTGTCGTCGCCGTCGCCGAGGACGTCGGAGCAACACCAGCGCAGGTAGCCCTGGCGTGGTTGCGTCACCGCGCGGACGACCTCGGGGTGGCTTCGGTACCTATCCCGGGAACGCGCCGCGCCACACGCATCGACGAGAATCTCGCCTCGCTGTCGGTGACGCTCACGCCCGAGCAGGTCGACGCGCTCGGGGCGGCGGGTGACGCGGTCACCGGTGCCCGCTACGCCGACATGTCCCACGTGGGTTCAAGCCGCGAATAACGGGCGGCCAACGCGCGATTCCTGCGCGCGGAGCGCTGTGGGCCGGTATACCTGGCGGCATGATCGAAGTGACGCTGCTCGGTACCGGAAGTCCGATTCCCGACGCTCGACGCGCGGGCCCGTCGACGCTCGTGCGCGCCGGAGAACAAGTCTTCCTGGTCGACTGCGGTCGCGGCGTGCTGCAGCGGGCCGCCGCTATCGGCGTGGGCGCCAACGCCATCACTGCCCTGCTCCTGACGCACCTGCACAGTGATCACATCGCCGACCTGGGCGACGTGCTGATCACCCGGTGGGTGTCGAACTTTGCTCCCGACCTGCCGCCTCTGCCGATCATCGGGCCCCCCGGAACCGCTGCGGTGGTCGAGAACATGTTGAAGGCGTTCAGCTTCGACATCGGCTATCGCATCGCCCATCATGCGGACCTGACGGCGCCGCCGCCCGTCGAGGTCGAGGAGGTGACCGGCGGTGTCGTGTGGGGCCGTGACGAGGTGTCCATTCGCGTGGGCCCCACCGATCACCGGCCCGTCGCACCCACGATCGGCTTCCGTATCGAGCACAACGGCGCGTCGGTGGTGCTGGCAGGTGACACGGTGCCATGCGCGGGCCTCGACGAACTGGCTGCCGGCGCAGGGGCGTTGGTGCATACGGTGATCCGCCGGGATCTGATCGACGCGATGCCGGTACAGCGGATCCGCGACATCTGCGATTATCACTCGTCGGTCGAGCAGGCCGCCGAGACCGCTGCCCGGGCCGGCGTCGGAATCCTTGTTCTCACCCACTACGTGCCCGCGCTGCAGCCCGGTCAGGAGGACGACTGGCGCGCGCTGGCCGCCTCCAAGTTCGCCCGCCAGATCGAGATCGGCGACGACCTCCACCGCGTCGAGGTCCACCCGGGCGTGTGCGCCCGGAACAGTTAGGCCAGTCGAGTGATCTCGACGATCACGTCGAGGTCGGTCGACCCCTCGCCGGAGTAGATCCCCTTGAGCGGAGTCACATCCGAATAGTCCCTGCCCACTCCGACGCTGACGTATTGCTCATTGATCTCGGCGTCGTTGGTGGGGTCGTAGTACCACCACTCGCCCGTCCATGCCTGAACCCAGGCGTGGCTCTGGCCGTCGACCGTGTCGCCGACTTTAGCGTTCTTCTTCGGATGCAGATAGCCGGAGACGTAGCGCGATGGAATACCCATGCTGCGTAACAGGATCAGGGTCAGGTGGGCGAAATCCTGACACACGCCTTTACCCTCCCGCAGCGCGTCGACTCCCGACGTGTGCACGCCCGTGGTGCCGGGAACGTATTTCAGTTCAGCCTGCACCCAGCGCGCCGCCTCGATAACGGCCTCCGCGGGTTCGTGATACTTCGCGATGCGCCTACCCACCCGTTCGATGCGCTTGCTCGCAGGGACGTAGTGGGTGGGGGCGAGAACCTCGTCGTACTTGTCGATCACCGCTTCGGTGGCCAGGTCGGCCCACGTCACTTTGTCCCTGGGGGCCTCAGGCCGGTCCGTCTCCACCACCGAGGAGGCCGTCACCTCGAGCTCGGTGTGGGGCGCGTGCAAATCGAACGCCGTCACCGCGGTACCCCAATAGTCGACGTACCGGTAGGACCTGGTCGCCGGCACCGTCTCCACCCGGTTAAGGATCACGTTCTGCCGGGAGTCAGACCGCGGCGTCAGGCGCGCCTCGTTGAACGAGGCCGTCACCGGGGACTTGTAGGCGTAGCCGGTCGAATGCACCACCCGCATCCGCCACATCAGATCTCTCCCTCTTCGATCACCAACGCGGTGTGTCCCGCATCCGTCCACGCGACCCATGGAGCGGAGTGGAAGTACTGCAGCGCCAACGCTTCTCCGACATCGAAACAGGTCTGTTGCAAACCGGCCAGCCGCTGCTCCAACGAATCGAGCAGCACCCCGGGCTGGAGGAACTCGAGCTCGCTACGGGCCCGGCCGAGCAAGCGCTGCGCCTCCGCGGTGGCACCGAGACGGTTGTGCGGACGATTCATCAATTCGTCGAGGCTGTGTTCAGCCAGTCGCAGTGAGTAGAAGATCGACCGCGGGAAAAGTCGGTCCAGCAACATGAACTCGACCACCCGGCCCGCATCGAGCACGCCGCGATAGGTCCGCAGATACGTGTCGTGCGCGCCCGCGGACCTCAGCAGCGTGACCCACGCGGGCGAGGACGCGCTGTCCCCGACACGTGAGAGCAGCAGGCGCACCGTCATGTCGACGCGTTCCAGCGCGCGGCCGAGCACCATGAAGCGATAACCGTCGTCGCGGCTCAACGTCGAGTCGGCCAGCCCTGCGAACATCGCCGCCCTGCCCTCGACGTAGGACAGGAATTCGTGCGGACCCAGCCGCTTGGCCGCGCGCTCCCGCTCGGCCAGTGCGTTGTAGGTGGTGTTGAGGCACTCCCAGATCTCGGTCGACGTGACTTCCCGTGCACCGCGGGCGTTTTCCCGGGCGGCCGAGATCGCCTCGACGATCGAGCAGCCCCCGTACGTCTCGCGGCTGAATGCGACGATGTCGGTCAGCGACCATACGTCGAGACGCTCATCGGGCGACTCGATCCCGAGAACTTTGAGCAGTGTCCGCGAGGCCAGATCCGGATCGACGCTCGAGTCCTCCAGCAGCTGGTGAACCGTCACGTCCAGAATCCGGGCGGTGTCGTCGGCGCGCTCGACGTAGCGTCCGATCCAGTACAACGATTCAGCGTTTCGTGCCAACATGATTCAGCGCCCCCTACTGCTGATTCTGCTGCTGTTGCTGATCCTGCGCGTTCTCGACTTTGCCGTTCTTGCTGCCGTTTTTGCTCGCAGTCGTCGGCAGTGAGCGCACCACTTCGGCCGCGGCCAGCTCGCGGTCGGCGACCGACGTTCGCGAAGCGAGCACCCACGTGTCCTTGGAACCACCGCCCTGACTGGAGTTCACGACCAGGGAGCCTTCGGGCAGGGCGACGCGGGTCAGTCCGCCGGGCAGCACCCACACGTCGTTGCCGTCGTTGACGGCGAACGGGCGCAGGTCGACGTGGCGGGGGGCCAACTTGTCGTCGATGTGGGTGGGAACGGTCGACAGCTGCATGACAGGCTGGGCGATCCAGCCGCGCGGATCGGCGACGATCTTCTTCGTGATCGTTGCCAGCTCCTTTTCGGACGCGTCGGGACCGAACACGATGCCATAGCCGCCCGAACCCTCCACCGGCTTGATCACCAGCTCCGCCACACGGTCGAGTACCTCATCGCGCTCGTCATCGAGCCAGCAGCGGAACGTGTCGACGTTGGCCAGCAGCGGCTTTTCGCCGAGGTAGTACTCGATGATCGTCGGGACGTAGGTGTACACGAGCTTGTCGTCACCCACGCCGTTGCCGACGGCGCTGGAGATGACGACGTTGCCCGCCCTGGCGGCGTTGAGCACCCCCGCGACGCCGAGCACGGAGTCAGGCTTGAACTGCATCGGATCGAGATAGTCGTCGTCGATACGCCGGTAGATGACGTCGACCTGGCGTTCGCCTTCGGTGGTGCGCATGTAGACGGCGTTGTCGCGACAGAACAGGTCGCGACCCTCGACGAGCTCGACACCCATCTGGCGGGCCAGCAGCGAATGCTCGAAATAGGCGGAGTTGTAGACGCCGGGAGTGAGCACGACGACGGTCGGATCTGCGACGTTGTTCGCGGCGGCGTTACGCAGGGCGCGCAGCAGGTGAGACGAGTAGTCACCGACGGCACGCACCCGGTGAGTGGCGAACAGGTTCGGGAACACGCGGGCCATCGTGCGGCGGTTCTCCATCACGTAAGAAACACCCGACGGGGACCGCAGGTTATCTTCGAGCACCCGCCAGTTGCCCTGAGCGTCGCGGATCAGGTCGATGCCGGCGACGTGGATGCGCACGCCGTTGGGCGGGACGATGCCGACCGCTTCGCGGTGGAAGTGCTCGCAGGAGGTGACGAGCCGGCGTGGGATGACGCCGTCGCGAAGGATTTCCTGTTCGCCGTAGATGTCGTCGAGGTACATCTCCAGCGCCTTGACCCGCTGACGGATCCCGCGTTCGAGCCTCGTCCATTCGGCTGCGGAGATGACCCGCGGTACCAGGTCCAGCGGGAAGGGCCGTTCCTGACCCGATAGCGAGAACGTGATGCCCTGATCGATGAACGCGCGCCCGAGAGCCTCGGTACGGGCCTCGAGATCGGACACGTCCGACGGGGCCAGTTCCTTGTGGATGCCCTTGTAGGGTCCGCGGACGTTGCCGTGGGAGTCGAACATCTCGTCGAAGGCCTTGGCGTACGACCCCAGCTTGTTGTATCCGCCGAAAATCCCGTCATGCCGCTTGACAGCTGTCCTCGCGGCAGTTTTCGCGGGCCGTACTGTTTCGGTCGCCAAGATGTCCCCTACCCTTTCCCGGGCGCACGTTGCGCGAGCATAAAATGCCATGCTGCAGCATCCCGGCCATTTCGGCAGGCCAGTCCCTCACGCTTTGGGGGTTTTACCCAGACGCTGCTACCCTGAACAGTCGCTGCGCCCGTGCGGGCGCCCCAAGACTTCAGCAAACCTGTCGAGATTTAGAAGGAATACACGCGTGGCCAACATCAAATCGCAGCAGAAGCGAATCCTCACCAACGAGCGCCGCAGGCTGCGCAACAAGTCGGTGAAGTCGTCGCTGCACACTGCGGTTCGCGGCTTCCGTGAAGCGATCGAGGCCGGCGACAAGGAAAAGGCCGGCGCGCTGCTGGTTTCGACCAGCCGTAAGCTCGACAAAGCCGCCAGCAAGGGCGTCATTCACAAGAATCAGGCCGCCAACCGCAAGTCGGCGCTGGCCAAGGCTCTTCAGAAGATCTGAGCTTCGGACTCAGAACCAGCTTTCCAACCGCTCAGTCGCTGACCAGCTCGGCGGCTGTTTACTCGCTAATCAGCTCGGCGGCTGTTTACTCGCTGACCAGCTCGGCGACAGAGCGAACTGCTTTCTCCAGCGCGTAATCGGCGTCGGCCGCAGCGCCCTTGACGTCGGCGTTGAGGGCCGCCACCAACCGCACCGCCTCCGCGACCGATTCTCGCGACCAGCGCCTGGCCTGCTTTTGAGCCTTCTGCACACGCCATGGCGGCATTCCGAGTTCACCGGCCAGCCGATACGGATCCCCCGACAGTGGGCCGACCCGTGCGATCGTATGGACCGCCTCAGCCAGCGCGTCGGCGAGCACCACATGTGGTTCGCCCGCGGTCATCGCCCAGCGCAACGCCTCTGCCGCCCCGGCGACATCGCCGACCACGGCCTTGTCCGCGATATCGAAGCCCTTCACCTCGGCCCGTCCCGAGTGATACCGGCGCACCGCCACCGCGTCGACAGTTCCACCCGTGTCGGCCACCAGCTGCGAGCATGCCGAAGCAAGCTCGCGAAGGTCCGAACCGACCGCGTCGAGCACCGCGGTCACCGTCGCATCGTCGACCTTCACGCGCAGCGCCCGGAACTCTTTGCGGACGAAGTCGGCGCGCTCCGACGCCTTGGTGATCCGCGCGCACGGATGCACCTCGGCGCCCACCTTCTTGAGGTGATCGGCCAGCGCCTTGGCCCGCCCCCCACCGGAGTGCACCACTACCAACACGGTGCCCTCCGGCAGGTCCGCAGCGGCATGTTGAATGAGCGCGACGGCGTCCTTTCCCGCCTCGGCGGCGGCCTCCAACACCACGACCCGCTCGTCGGCAAACAGCGACGGGCTGAGCAGTTCGGCGAGCTCGTTGACGGTGACCTCACCCGCGCGCATGCGATCGACGGGCACGTCGGCCGTCCCGGCCGACGCCCGGGCGCTCTTGAGCACCTCCGCCACCGCACGTTCGACAAGAAGCTCCTCGTCACCCAGCACCAGGTGCAGGCCCGTCGCGTGACTCACCGGTCGATGGTGTCACGTCGCGCCGACACCGCCCAATGCCACACCGCCCCCGTCACCACCGCTGCAACCGCGACGGTCATTGCGCCCGCCACACCCGACGGCACCGGAACCGACGCCGCAGGCATTTCCGCAGCCCAGCGGGCCACGCCCAGCAACCACCACACCTCTGGACCGGTGAAGCGGATGACCAGCTCGGCGCCGGCGGGCCACAGCGCGCACAACGCCGCCGCCGCCGTCCCGATGACGGTGATCGGCGGGATCACCGGCGCCACGGCGAGGTTGGCGGCGACGGCGACCAGGCTGACCGAACCCGATACTCCTGCCACCAGCGGCGCGGTGACAAGCTGCGCGGCCAGCGCCACGCTCACGGCATCTGCAAGTGGTTTCGGCCAGCCCCGCCCGGTCAGCCGTCGCGACCACACCGGAGCGAGCACCACCAGCGCCGCGGTGGCCGATGCAGACAACGCGAACCCGACGTCAACAGCCAGCTCCGGTGCGCCGATCATCAGCGCAATCACCGTCGCCGACAGCGCTGGAAGCGCCTGGCGCCGTCGATGGGACAGCACCGCCAGCAGAGTGATCGCACCCATCACAGCGGCACGCAGCACGCTCGGTGTGGGCTGCACGACCACCACGAACGCCACCAGCGTCACTGCCGCCAACCCGACCGCCGCCCGCGGTCCGATCAGCATCGCCGACATCAGCACCGCCCCGCATACAATCGTCACGTTGGCGCCGGACACCGCGGTCAGATGTGAAAGGCCGGACTCTCGAAAATCAGCCTTCGTCTCTGCAGTCACCGCGGAGGTGTCACCGAGGACGAGAGCGGGCAACATGGCAGCCTCGGCGGGAGGGAGCGCGAGTCGCGCGGAATCGGCGAATCGCGCGCGCAGGTGATGCGCCGCCCGATGAATCGGGGCCGCCTCCCCGCGCACCGGCTCGCCCGTCGCAGAAAGTACCGCGACGCTCAGGTCGCGCCGCTTCGGTCGCCCGACCTGAGCACGGAATGCCGCCGGCTGCCCCGCCGTAAGCATGGAGTAATCGGCGCCCGAAGCGAATACGACGACATCTCCCGAGGACTCGACGCCGTCGAGCACCAACAGCGATCCGCGGATGATCGTGCGGCCACCCTCGAGAATCCGCGGCGTTTCTGATGGCATCACCGTGACCGAGGTGATCGAGCCGAAATACTGTGTGACCGGATGGCTTTGGACCGCGCCGACCCGCACCGTCACCGCCATCGCAAAGCCGACTCCGACGAGCGCAACCGCCAGCACACCCGTGGTCGTTGCCCGGCGGCTGAGAACGCCCGCGCTGCGACGCGCGGCCCACCAGCCCGCGCCGGTGGCAGACGCCACCGCAGCCACGACCGCCGCGAACGCACCGGCCTGAAACCAGAGGATGCCAGCGGCCGTCACCGCCCAGCTGGTCAGCGCGGCCGGGACGAGTCGCAGGTCCACTGCCGTCAGACACGGACCAGGTCACGCAGCTTGTCGAGCCGTGCAGGGCCGATGCCGTCGACGTCGCCGAGTTGATCCACGCTGTCGAAGCGGCCGTTGGCATCCCGCCAAGCGATGATTGCCGCGGCCGTCACCGGTCCGACTCCGGGCAGGGTATCGAGCGCTTCGGCGGTGGCCGTGTTCAGGTCAATCAAACCCGTTGGTGCCACAGCGTTTTCAGGCGATCTACCGTCCGCGGGTGGAGCCTGTTCGGCGACGATCGAACTACCCATCTCGGTCGGCTGCCCGGGCGGCGCACCGATGCCGACGACGATCTGTTCGCCGTCGGTGACGCGGCGCGCCATGTTCAGCCCCAGCACGTCGGCACCGTCGAGCGCACCGCCCGCGGCGTCGAGCGCGTCGGCGATGCGTGCGCCGGGTTCGAGTGTGACCAGCCCCGGGGTGTGGACGAGACCGACGACGCTGACCACCACCGGCTGAGGCTGACCTGCTGGCGCCTGACCGGACGCGGGGGCCGTTGAGGAGACCATCTCGACAGGCGGGAGCTTGGCCGAGACGACCGCGGGCGGGCTGTCCCGGATCAGCGTCAGAACCGTCACCAAGACGGCGACGGCCCCGACCACGCCGAGCGCCACGACACCGGCGCGGCCCGGATCGGCACGGAACTTCGACAACCAGGCCGACGGGCCGGTCTGCGGCTGCTCCGGCAGCCACCGCGCCAACGACGTGTCCGGTGGGTCGTCGTCCGCAGCGTCAGCGCCGTCGCCGGATCCGAGGCGGCGCCGGAGGCGATCGGCAGGCAATTCGGTGGACATGGGGCGACGGTATTGCCGCCCGGTGACGGCGACGTCTTGTCACGACGCCGAGGGGCGCAGCCTGTGGATGAATTCGGCATTGTGCACAGCTGGTGCCTGATCGCTCCTCACGTCCGCGGTACCTGATCGCTCCTCACGTCCGCGGTGCCTGATCGCTCCTCACGTCCGCGGTGGCTACCATTGCTCTTCAATATGAATCGCCGAGCCCCGATGATCGCAGGTGTCGCGTTCGCGGTGCTCTACGCCGTAGCCGTGCTGGCGCTCCCCGCGCTGCCCAATCCCGAGCCCGGACTCGTCCGCATCCAGGCGCTCCTGCTGACCTTCGCAGCACTCGCCGTCGTCGTAGTCCTCGCGTTCGCCCGAGACCGCCTTGCCGGGCCGCCCGCCCACCTGTTCGCCATCGGATCGGCCGTAACCGTCACGCAGCTGTGCATCTCGGTCTGGTTCACCGCCGGGCCTGCGCTGCGCCCGGGGCAGGTGACGGCCGGCACGGCACGAGCCATCGACGACATCGGAGCCATGTGGCTTCCGGTCGCCACGATTGCCCACATCCTGGTCGCCATCCCAATTCTGTTGACCGCCAACGAAGGTCAGCTTCCGCGCTGGCTCGGCACCGCCGCCGCGGTGTTCACAGTGGAGCAACTGATCGAAACCATCACGGTCATCGCGCCGCCCGGCAGCTTCATCTCACCCGGCGGCCCGATGAATCACTACCTCGGCGGCGCGCTGACGGCGGCGTTCTTCCTCGCGCTGGGCATCGCGTTGTCACCGCCCGAACCGGTTGCGCCAGCGCCTCCCTCTGACGACACCCCGACCGAGGAGATGTCTGCCGCCGAAGAAAGCCGAGGAGACTGATGGCACTACCACGACTGGTACCACCGTCCACCGCTGATGCCTCCGACGGTGCGTCCCTGCGGGCGGAGGTGCGCCAATTCCTCGCCGAGCAACGCGCCGCGGGAGCGTTCACCCCGGCGCCTGACGCGTGGCTGAGCAGCTGGGACGAGAACTTCACGCGGGCCCTCGCCGAGCGCGGATGGCTCGGGATGACCGTGCCCGCCGCCTACGGCGGGCACGGTCGTTCCGTCCTCGACAGGTTCATCGTCGCCGAGGAACTGCTGGCCGCAGGCGCCCCTGTAGCCGCGCATTGGATCGCCGACCGCCAGATCGTCCCTTCGCTGCTCAAGTACGGCACCGAATTTCAGAAGCAGGAGTTCCTTCCGAAGATTGCGCGTGGCGAATGTTTTTTCGGCATCGGGATGAGTGAACCGGATTCGGGCTCCGACCTGGCCAGCGTGCGTACCAAGGCCGAACGCGTGGATGGCGGGTGGACACTGAGCGGCACAAAGGTGTGGACCTCGGGTGCTCATCTCGCGCACGCGTTCATCGCGCTCGTGCGCACCGAGCCCGTTGATCCGGCGCATCGCCACGCCGGATTGAGCCAGTTCATCGTCGATCTGCGTGGTCCGGGCGTGGACATCCGCCCGATCGTGTCGATGAACGGTGCCCATCATTTCAACGAGGTGATCCTGGACAACGTATTCGTACCCGACACCATGGTGTTCGGGACGATCGGCGAGGGCTGGCAGCAGGTGACCTCCGAGTTGGCCTTCGAGCGCAGCGGCCCCGAGCGGTTTCTCTCGACATTCGTCCTGTTGGACAGGTGCGCGGAAAGCATGGCAGCGGAACATATCCCGCACAGCGCTGATCTCGGCCGCCTGGTCGCGCGTATCGCCGCGTTGCACCAGATGTCGTCGGCAGTGGCAGGGGCGTTGGAGAGGCACGAACCCGCCGATGTTCCCGCCGCCGTCGTCAAGGTACTGGGCACCACGACCGAGGGCGACATCGCCGAATTTGCCCATCTATACGCTGAACCTAGTGCGGGACAGGATTTTTGCACGATGTCGAACGCTGCTGTGGACCAAAGCCCGGGTTTCACGTTGCGCGGCGGCACCAACGAGGTGCTGCGCGGGGTTATCGCTCGCGGTTTGGGGATGCGGTGACCACACCAGGGGTTGAGCCCGCGCTCGCGGAGATGATGAATGCGGTGTTCGCCGAGCATGGCCGAGACGCCGACGTGTGGCGCCGACTCGACGAACTCGGCCTGGTGCGCCTGACAGGCGCCGAGGACTCCGGCGGCAGCGGCGCCGGTTGGATGGAGGCAGCCGAGCTCCTAGCTGCCGCAGTACGCCATGGTGTCCGGATCCCGTTGGCGGAGCATGACTTACTGGCCTGCTGGCTTCTCGATTCGGTCGGAGTGACGTGCGACGCGGCGGTGCGGACGGTGTGCGTGCTTGACGAGCGCGGCGTCGCCACCGCCGTGCCGTGGGCTTCACGCGTCGAAAGGACGGTCGTCGTCTGGCCACAGGGCGGCGGCTACGCCGTGGCCGACGTCGCCGGTGATGCGCTCGCGATCACCCCGGGATCCAATATGATCGGCGAGCCGAGAGACAGCGTCAGCGCGGATCTGGCCGCACTGGACGGATCAGCGATGCACAGCGAACTGCTGGCGCAGCTGAGATTGAGATCTGCTCTGGTGCGGTCGATTCAGGTGTGCGCCGCGTTGGACCGTGCGCTCGAACTGTCCATCGAGCACACGACATCGCGTCACCAGTTCGGCAGGCCGCTGGCCAAATTCCAGGCCGTTCAGCATCAGATTGCCGACATCGCCGCCGAAGCCGCACTGGCACGGAGTGCGACGGAGTCCGCGCTGTCGGTCGCGACAGCCTCGGATTGGCGTTCGCCGTCCCTGGAATTCCTTGTGGCGGCCGCTCGTTCGTGTGCAGGCCATGCGGCGACCGTCGTGGTGCGTAACGCCCATCAGGTTCACGGTGCGATCGGGACCACCAGCGAGCATCGTCTGCACGAATACACCCGCGCAGCGCTGGCATGGCGTTCCGAATACGGGTCGGTGCGCTACTGGGATGAGATTCTGACCGGCGAGGCGGTCCGGTCAAGCGCCAGCGGGTTGTGGAGTCTGATCTGCCCCTAGCGGTCAGCGAACGATCACCGAACTGGGAACGCGTGGCGCTCCCAGCATGTCCCGATGCGACGGCGGTACCCGCCCGTCGTCAGTGATGCCGTAGCGGGCTGCGACTTCGGCTGCGATCACCGTGTGACCGCTGAGGTCGCCGAGGTCGGGATCGCGGAACAGCCCGTCGATCACGCGCCCCGCGAACTCGGGCGTCTCTGCCTGCCGGGCGAAGGATTCCAGCGCGTCGGTGTTGCCGTCGAAGGCCGAGCGAAGCTTGTCGGTCAGCAGGATTCCCAGCCACACCGACACGGCGGCGACCCCGGTGCCGCGAAAGTCGACCGCCATGTCGGCTGCCATCTTGTCGACGCCTGCCTTCTGCGCTCCATACGCGGGGCCGTGCATGTAGCAGACCGAGCCGGGTGAGGACGTGAAGGCGATGAGGCCACGCGGCTGCGCCGCCAGCAGCGGGGCTGCGTACCAGGAAGCGACATAGGCCGATCGCAGGCCGACGTCGAGGGCGTCGGCGAGGTCGCGGGGCTTCTCCCAGAAGGGTTTCGGACTCACCAGCTGATCGGAGATCGCTGCTGCGTTGTTGACGAGCAGATCAAGGCGGCCTGCCTCAGCGCCGACACGCTCGAACACGCGACCGACGGCGTCGTCGTCGGCGTGATCGACCCGGATTCCGGTGCCCCACGCGGGCGCGTCCGCAACAGACCGTCCGGTGCCGTACACCCGCCAGCCCAGCGACGCCAAGGCGGTGGCGATGCCACGTCCGGCCCCGCGGCTCGCCCCGGTCACCACCGCCACCGGCGCCATGTCGCTCATGCGGCCACCTTAAAGGCAGTAGCTTGCTCGATGAAGGAAGAAGCGACGTTGAACGTCACTCGACGAGAGGGCCCTGTCTGCCATGTCCGCCATATCCAGGACCGCCGACCCGCTGCGCGTCATCCAGTGGACCACCGGAAACATCGGACGACGCTCGCTGCACGCGATCATCGGCCGCGACGACATGGAACTTGTCGGCGTCTTTGCGCACGGCGCCGACAAGGTCGGGGTGGACGCCGCCGACCTTGCGGGTTGGCCCGAGCCGACCGGCGTGAAAGCCACCGATGACATCGAAGAACTGGTGTCGCTGAAGCCGGACGCCTGCTGCTACAACCCGCTGTGGCCCAGTGTCGACGAGTTGGTGCGCCTCCTGGAGTCGGGCATCAATGTGTGTTCGAGCGCCGCGTGGATCACCGGCGGCAAGCAGACGCCAGAGGATCTCGATCGCATCCGGAAGGCTTGTCAGGCAGGTAATTCCACGATCTTCGGCAGCGGTGCCCATCCCGGGATGAGCAACCTCGTCGGCATGGTGCTCTCCGGCGCATGCGAGAGGGTGGACGAGATCCGCATCACCGAGTCCGTCGACTGCTCCACCTACGAATCTGCGGGTACACAGACAGCCATGGGCTTTTCCCAGGACCCCGACACTCCGGGACTCGCCGAAAGTGTGCGTCGCGAGAGCGAGGTGTTCGCCGAGTCCGCGGCGATGATGGCCGATGCGATTGGCGCCGAGCTCGACCGGATGACCTTCGACGTCACCTTCACCCGAGCGACGGGCGACAGCGATCTGGGCTTCATGACTATCCCGAACGGCACGGTCGGCGGCGTCATGGGGTATCACCGCGGTTGGGTCGGTGACCGCAACGTCGTCAGCGTCGGATTCAACTGGATCATGGGCGAACACGTCACACCCCCCAAGCCTCTGGAGCACGGGCACGTCGTGCAGGTGTTCGGTCTTCCCAACATGCGCACCGTGGTGCACTGCCTGCCGCCCAGGGACTGGACAGAGCCCGGATTCATGGGCTTGGGCATGATCTACACCGCGATGCCGGTGACCAATGCCGTGCCCGCGGTCGTCGCCGCGAAGCCGGGAATCGTGACGCTGGCCGACCTACCGCCGATCACGGGAAGGTTCTCGGTCTGACCTGGCGGTGGGATCCTGCCACCGCGGCGTTCAATTTCTGCCAGCGGAATGAATGGCTTGAGCTGCGGGTTTAATCGTTCAGATCGTCAAGATCGACACACTCAAGTCGAAACCGCGTGACTCGCTCCACGGCTCCGACCCGACAGGGAAGAGAGCAAGACCATGAAGAGATTCAGCATCACCACCGCAGTAGCAGCGGGACTGTCCGCCGCGGCGCTCGGTCTGGCGGCCCCTGCCCTGGCTGCCCCCAGCGGTACGGGCGACGCCCAGGCCACCATCAGCCAGCTGGAAGCTGACGGCAACCGCGTCATCGTTCAGAGGCAGTCCGATGCCGCCCTGGCCGATGCCAACGTCGTCAGCGTCAACCGCGGTGCCCCCATCCGCGGCACCGTCATGGACGACTTCAGCGACCGCACCTACCAGCAGACGATCACCGGCTACGTCTACTACGTCAAAGTCAGTTAGTCCGAACAACCGAGAAGGGGCGCGCCTCCGCAAGGGGGGCGCCCCTTCTCGTTATGCCGAGGCGACCTGGACGGCGACCCCGACGGCCCCGCCACCGACATGCACCGACAACACCGGGCCCATGTCGGCGACCGTGAGGGACGAAAGCTGCGGAAGTCGTTGTGTCAGTGCGGCACCGAGCTGGTCAGCGGCATCGTGATTGTCGACGTGGTGCACCACGACGTCGGCAGCCTGCTGGCCCACCACCTCTGCGACGCGGTCGACGAGTGCGGCGTGCGCCTTGCTCACTGTGCGGATCCGCTGGTCGAGGACCAGCCTCCCGTCGACGTCAAGGCACAGCAGCGGTTTGAGTGCGAGGGCTGTTCCCAGCCATGACGCAGTGGTGCGAATCCGCCCGCTGCGGCGCAGGTTGTCCAGACGATGCACGACGAGAAACACGTGAGAGCGGGTCCGTGCCGACCGCGCGGCGGCCTCGACCGCGTCGATGTCTGCCCCGGCGACTGCACTTGCGGCGGCGGTCTTGGCGATGAAGCCGACGCCCATCGCCGCCGAGCGCGAGTTGACGACTCGCACCGACGCCCCGAACTCTCGCGCCGCAGTCGCGGCCGCACTGTAGGTACTCGATAGTGCAGCCGAAAGATGAACAGCGACAACGCCGTCACCTCCGCTGTCAGCGAGAGCCTGACGGTAGGCGTCGACGAGTTCGGTGGGCGAGGCACCAGCTGTCGTCACCTTCGGCCGGTCGTGGATGTCGAACGGAATCTCGTCGACTCCGTCGCGCAGATCCCTCCCGTCCACCAGCACATGCAGCGGGACCTCGCGGATATCCCACCGCTTGCGTTCATCCAGCTGCAGGCGCGACGACGAGTCACTGACCACAACCACAGGCATGAGTGTTGCTAACCGCCCGAGGCGGACATTTGCACGCCCGCCTCGGCCAGTCCCTTGATCATCAGGTCGGCGACGGCCTGATGCGCAACGAAGTTCCAGTGAATGCCGTCGGGGTTTCCCCTGCCGCTCATCACTTCCTCACCGACGGCGGCTTTGAGGTCGACCAGTGGCACATCGTGTTCAGCGGCCCAGCGCGTGATGGCGCTGACGGTTCCCGGCCTGCCCCGGTGCGACATTCCGTACGTCGGAGCAATGTGCACCGACGGTAGCGATGCCACGACCGCAATCCCGGGTCGGTTGAAGTCGATTGCCGCCCTTGTCATTTCGAGATATTCCACCGTCAGGTGTGGAGGCAGCGCGGGGCGAGCGATGGGCGACAGGCGGGGCTGCAACCATCCGTATCCGTCACGCGCCCATCGCCGTACCCGCGGCGGACGCACATAGCGGATGAGCTCGCGCAGCGCCGTGGGTAGCGGTGACGGGAGCGAATCCATGCCTGAGGTCGCGAAGATCACTGCGCCCGCCCTGGGCAGCGCTGCCCATGAACGTGGGTCCTGTGTGGCCGCCCACCACACGTCCCGGCTCGTCCACCCGATCCGCCCGATCAGCTCGACATCCCAATCGAGCTGTTCGGCAACGAGATTCGGCCAGATCCGCGGGTCGTCGGCAGGCAGCCCGCCGGTCGGTCCGTAGTACGACAGCGAGTCGCAGAAGACCAACAGGGTTTTGCGGCCGGAGTCGGCCTCAGAGAACATCGTTGGCGACCTGCGCCGAGGCGTTCCACACGTCGAGACGCCACCGGATGTCCTCGAAGGCAGCCGGGTCGCCATCGGCGAGGGTGTGTCCAGCCAGTTGCACCCAGCTCGCGTTGCCCATACCTCCGAGCACCGGCCAGTTGTCTACCGGCAGCCCGAGCAGCGCTGCGGTCAGCGCAGCGATCAATCCGCCGTGCGCCACCAATACCACGGGCCGGTCCGAATCGACGACGCCCCAGTCTGATTGCTGGGCAACGATTTCCCGCACCAGCGGCAGACTGCGCTCGGCGACGTCGACGCGACTCTCGCCGCCGTGCGGAGCCCATCGTGCATCCTCGCGCCAAGCCGACCTGGCGCCCGGCGCCATGGCGTCGACTTCGAGGTGCGTCATACCCTGCCAGTCCCCGAGATGAGTTTCCCGCAGCCGGGTGTCGACACTGACCGCCTGACCGGACCGGTCGCCGAGCGCGACGGCGGTATCGAGGGCACGCCGCAGATCCGACGAGACGATCAGCAGGGGTTGGCGTTTTGCGAGAACCTCGGCGGCGGATACGGCCTGTTCGCGGCCTAGGTCGCTGAGGTCGGTGTCGAGCTGGCCCTGCATGCGGCTGCCTGCGTTGTACTCGGTCTGTCCGTGCCGCAGCATGACCAGACGCCGGATAGTCATTCTGAGTCCTCCGCTTCCTCTGCGCCCGCGAGATCGACCGGGATCGTCGGGCAGTCGCGCCAAAGCCTGTCCAGCGCATAGAAGTTGCGCTCGTCCTGATGTTGGATGTGTACGACGATGTCGACGTAGTCGAGCAGGGTCCATCGGCCCTCACGGGTGCCTTCGCGCCGCGCGGGCTTGTAGCCGGCGCGCCGCATCTTCTCCTCGACCTCGTCGACGATCGCGTTGACCTGCCTGTCGTTGTTGCCGGACGCGATGACGAAGCAGTCGGTGATGACGAGCTGGTCGGAAACGTCGATGACGACGATGTCCTCGGCAAGTTTGCCCGCCGCCGCCCGCGCGGCGACGGTGGCCATATCGATGGCTTCTGCTGTGGCGGTCAGGGACGGTCTCCTTCACCTGCGGGGGTCTTGCTGTAGAGGTTCCGCTTTGCGACGTACTGCACGACGCCGTCGGGTACCAGGTACCAGATAGGTCGCGACTGTTCGGCGCGGATCCGGCAGTCGGTCGACGAGATTGCCAGAGCAGGCACTTCGACAAGATGTAGCGCGTCGGCGGGCAACTCGGCCATCGCAGCGGAGATGTGCTTGCCATCGAGTTCGTACCCGGGTCTGCTGACGCCCACGAACCGGGCGATCGAGAACATCTGCTCCCAGTTCTGCCACGACAGGATCGAGGCGAGCGCGTCGGCGCCGGTGATGAAGTACAGGTCGGCGTCCGGGTTCTGATTGTGCAGATCGCGCAGCGTGTCTTTGGTGTAGGTCGCCCCGCCCCGGTCGATGTCGACCCGACTGACCGAGAACCGCGGATTGGAGGCGGTCGCGATCACCGTCATCAGGTACCGGTCCTCGGCGGCGGTGACGGTGCGGCTGCGCTTCTGCCACGGCTGACCGGTGGGAACGAACACCACTTCGTCGAGATCGAACAGGGCGGCGACTTCGCTGGCCGCGACGAGGTGACCGTTGTGGATGGGATCAAATGTCCCGCCCATCACACCCAGCCGACGTCGCGATTGCACGAATAGCGAGCTTACGGGAGTACCGCGGGCGGTTCCGGCCGAGTCAGACCGCCGAGAGCCAAGGGGACTGCAGAACCTCGGACACCTCGAACGCGGCGCGGTCGGCGCGGTACACGTCACGGGCGTACTCGACACAGCGTCCCGTGTTGTCCACGGTGTTGCGGGTGAGCAAGGTTCCCGCAGACCCGGCTCGCACACCCAGTTGCATACTTGACGCGTCGTCGAGCACGATCGATTCGAGCACGGCCGTTGACCGTGCGAGCTCGATGCCGTAGCGGGAGCGCAACACGGCCCACAGCGAACCGTCGTCGGTCACGTCGAGGATGCCCGGGGTCAATGCGGCGGGCAGGAACGTCGTTTCCAGCGCGAAGGGCACATCGTCGACGCTGCGCAACCGGTGGAACACGTGGACAGTGGCGCCGTCCTCCAGACCCAGCGCGCGGCGCACCGCGGGATTGGCGACCTGATGCTCGGCCCACAACAGTTGCGCAGCGGGCCTGCGCCCCATTCTCGCGACCTCCTCCGAGAAGCTCCCGACGTGGAACCGCACCCGCGGCTCGGCGACGAATGTGCCGCGCGGCGGCTTACGGTAGACGACACCTTCACTCTCCAGGAGCGAGAGTGCCTGACGCGCCGTCATGCGGCTCACTTTGTGGCGTTCGGCCAGCTCGCGCTCGGACGGCAGCAGAGTGTGCGGCCCCAACTGTTCGGTGTCGATGCGGTCGCGGACATCGGCGGCGATCGTCATATACAGGGGCGTGCCAGAGGGCATCCCAGCAGCGTAGCGGCGTAAGTCGACTTCGGTTATCACATGCGCGGTGTAAACACTTCGTGATTGCGTTGACCCACATACACCGCTGTTCGGTATATTGGTTTAACCACATGGTCTATACCATAGCCAAACGAAGATCAAACGTGTCCGACCAGTCATGCGCAACGATTCCGCCGAATCCGCCCAGTTCGGTTACATCCAGTCGCCGGGCCGACAAACAGGGGAGTTCGCATCGTTCGCCGTTGCTTTCGCGTTCGTCTCGACCGGATCTTCGGCCTCGACCGTGCTGCTCTATTTGGTCAAACGCAGGACGCTGCCGGTGCCAAGCAAGTTCGATCTCGGAGCATGGGAGATCCCGCGATCGGCGCGACCTACCAGGCATACCTGGTCATCAGAGAGGGCAAGCAGGGTCTATCGACGCCGGACATGCGTTCGATCGACGCTGAATTACGGGAATGACGGGGCTACCGATGCAGTACATCCTTGCTGTCGACCAGGGCACTTCGGGCACCAAGGCCGTCGTGGTCGACGCCGCGGGACAGGTTATCGCGCGCGCCGAAGTTGCGCTGCGGCCCGACTATTTCGCCGGCGGTGGAGTCGAGCAAAACCCCGAGGCGATGCTCGATTCCGTTGTCACGGCCGGCCGGCAGGCGCTCGAGCAGGCCGCAGTCCCGGTGGCCGCGGTGGCGCTTGCCAACCAGGGGGAAACGGTTCTGGCATGGGACCGGACAACCGGAAAACCCCTCTCCCCCGCGATCGTCTGGCAGGACCGCCGGGCCGAGTCGCTCTGCGATGGGCTCGCCGACCATGCCGAGGACATGGCGCGGCGCACCGGTCTGGTCCTCGACCCCTACTTTTCCGCGCCGAAGATGGCATGGCTTCGCGCCAATCTGACCCGCGACGGCGTCGTGACCACCACCGACAGCTGGCTTGTCCACCGGTTGTGCGGCGCATTCGTCACCGACGCATCCACCGCCAGCAGGTCGCTGATCACCGCGCTGGACACCGTGGCGTGGGACAACGAACTGCTGGCATTGTTCGGACTACAGGACGAAGCACTGCCCGACATCATCGGCAGTGACGAGATCGTCGGTATCACAGAGGTTTTCGGCCCTTCACTACCGGTCACAGGACTGATCGTCGACCAGCAGGCCGCGTTGCTCGCCGAAAGCTGTCTCACAGCTGGGTCGGCGAAGTGCACCTACGGCACGGGCGCCTTCCTGCTGGCGCAGCTGGGTCCAGACCCGGTGCGATCCACTTCGGGTCTGACCACGTCGGTGGCATGGCGTCTGCGCGAGGACACGTCTTACTGCATCGACGGCCAGGTTTACACGGCCGCCTCAGCAGTCCGGTGGGCCGTCGACCTCGGCCTGGTCCCCTCCGCAGACCAAATCGATTCTGTCGCAGCCGAATCCAGCGAGGGCGTCATCTGCGTTCCCGCACTCGCCGGGCTCGCCGCGCCGTGGTGGGACTCCGGAGCGACAGCGTCGTTCACCGGGATGACGCTGTCCAGCGGACGGGGCAACCTGGTCAGAGCGCTCATCGAGGGAATCGCGGCTCAGGTCACCGCGCTGACAGATCTCGTTGCCGCCGACCTGGGCAGCCCGTTGACGCGGTTGCGGGTCGACGGCGGTCTGACCCGCTCGGCTTCGCTGATGCAGGCCCAGGCCGATCTGGCTCAGCTCCCCGTTGACGTTTACCCGTCGATGCACGCCACCGCGCTGGGCGCAGCGGTGTGTGCCCGGTTGGCGATCGAACCGGGCACCGCCCCCCGCGATGCCGTCGGGACGTGGATCCCGAAGTACACCTACGAACCCCGATGGTCGCCCGATCGGGCCGCCGAATTCCTCGACCGCTGGCAGCGCGCAGCGGACGACGCTCTGACGCAGGAGGTTTCAGCGTGATATCGGATGTCATCGTGATCGGCGCCGGAATCGTCGGCTGCGCGATCGCGAGGGCACTGGCCGGCACCAAACTCTCGGTCACGCTGGTGGACGCCCGCAACGATGTCGGCGACGGCACCAGCAAGGCCAACACCGCGTTGTTGCACACCGGATTCGACTCGACGCCAGGCACACTCGAGTCGCGGCTGGTGGCCCGTGGCTATCAGCTGCTCGGCGAGTACGCCTCGCAGGCCGGCATCCCCGTCGAGCACACAGGCGCCATGCTGGTTGCGTGGACCGACGAGGAGGCGGAGGCGCTGCCGCGACTCAAAGAGAAGGCCGAAGCCAACGGATACCATGCATGCACGATCGTGGGCGCCGACGAGGTCTACCGCCGGGTGCCCGATCTGGGACCCGGCGCACTGGGTGGATTGACGGTGCCCGGGGAATCGATCATCTGCACGTGGACCACGAACCTGGCACTAGCCACCGACGCGGTCGCGCGCGGCGCACGACTGCTGCGCGGCACCCGCGTGACAAGTGTCGTCGCGGGGCCCGCCGACGTGACGACGTTGCACACCACCGCAGGTGATCTGCAGGCCCGCTGGATCATCAACGCCGCAGGCCTGGGCGCCGACCACCTCGACAAGGAGTTCGGCTACCGGCGATTCACCGTGGTCCCGCGCCGCGGCGAGCTACTGGTGATCGACAAGCTCGCCCGGCCGATGGTGCCGCTGATCGTGCTGGCCGTGCCGTCGTCGCGAGGGAAAGGAGTGCTTGTCAGCCCGACCATCTACGGCAACGTCATGGTCGGCCCCACGTCGGAGAACCTCGACGACCGCACGGCGACAAGCACATCCGAGGACGGCTTGAAGTTCCTGGTGTCGAAGGGCCGTGCGCTGATGCCCAGCCTGTTCGACGAGGAGATCACGGCGAGTTACGCAGGACTTCGCGCATCCACCGAGCACGACGACTATCTCATCGACCTCGACGCCGAGCAGCGCTATGTCCTCGTCGGCGGGATCCGTTCCACCGGACTGACTTCGGGCATGGCGATCGCCGAATACGTCACCGGACGTCTCTCCGATGCCGGTGTCGACGTGACTCAACGTGACGACCTACCCGCGCCTACCCAGATGCCCAATCTCGGCGAGGCCGGGCTCCGCCCCTACCAGGATCAAAAGCGTATCGAGGCCGACCCGGAGTACGGCCGCATCGTCTGCTTCTGTGAGCGTGTCAGCGCGGGCGAGATCCGTGACACCTTCGACTCCCCGATACCGCCCGCCGACCTGGACGGGCTTCGGCGGCGCACCCGCGTGATGAACGGTCGATGCCAAGGGTTCTACTGCGGAGCGCACACAGAGGCTCTGCTGCGGGCGGGGGTGATGGCATGAACGACGTCGCGGTCGCGATCGTCGGCGGCGGACCGTCTGGTCTGACCGCCGCCGCAGCTTTGGCGCCACACGTCCACGGTGACGTCCTCGTCCTGGAGCGTGAATCGCAGACCGGCGGAATTCCCCGGCACAGCGACCATTCCGGTTACGGGATCCGCGACCTGCACCGCTTCATCTCGGGACCGGCTTATGCACGACGGCTCACCGAGTCGGCGGTCGCCGCGGGTGCGACGCTCGAGACGGAGGCGATGGTCACCGGTTGGTCCGGGGAGCGCGCCATGGAGGTGACGTCGCCTCGCGGTATCCGCACCGTGACAGCTGGTGCCGTCGTACTGGCCACCGGCGCGCGCGAGCGACCCCGTCCGGCCCGGCTCATCCCCGGCGATCGACCAAAGGGCGTATACACCACGGGTCAGCTGCAGAACCTGGTACACCTACACCATGCCCAAGTGGGCAACCGAGCAGTGATCGTGGGCGCCGAGTTGGTCAGCTGGTCAGCGGTGCTCACACTGCGCGAAGCCGGATGCACGACGGTGGCCATGGTCAGCGGCTATCCCCGGGCCGAGGCGTATGCGGCATTCCGGGCGGTCGGTCGCCGGCTGCTCAACGGGCCCGTGATGACCTGCAGCCGGCTTGTCGGCATCCACGGCAAGCACCGTGTGCAGTCGGTGACCATCGAAGATATCGGTACCGGCCGGCGCCGCGAGATTCACTGCGACACCGTCGTTTTCACCGGGGACTGGATACCTGACCACGAGCTCGCCCGGACCGCCGGACTGCAGATGGATCACCTCACCCGCGGGCCCGTCGTGGACACCGCGCTGCGAACGAGCCGTCCGGGGGTGTTCGCGGTCGGCAACCTGGTGCATCCGGTGGATACCGCCGACGCGGCGGCGATCGACGGACGCCACGTCGCAGCGGATGTGAAGGCCTGGCTGCGTCGCGGGGACGAACTCACACCGAGCGCGACGGGTGCCGCGATCAGCGTCGAGGCGCCGTTCCGATGGGTGACACCACAACTGCTCTCCCCCGACGGCGCGGTGCCCGCGCGGGGCGACCTGCTCCTCTGGACTGATGAATACCGGAGGCTCCCGAAGCTTCGCGCCGTACAGGACGGCAGGGTCATCGGCACCAAACGCACGCCCTGGCCTGCGGCACCGGGGCGGATCTACCGCGCACCGTGGTCGCTGGTGGCGGGCGCCGATCCCAAAGGCGGAACGGTCACGCTCGCATTGGTGTGACGGTTGGTGTTGGTCCTACACGTTTCAACCCGGTCCGCCGCGTCCAGGGCCGCGAAACGGGTTGAACGTCGAGGTTGGACCGATCAGAAGTCGCCGATCGGCGGGCCGACCGGGTACTCACCCTCGAAGGGTGAGGCCTTGGTGCCGACGACAGCCTTGCTGGTGTCGCGCACCTCGGTCGAGCTGCTGCCGGTGGCGGAAACCACGCCGGCATCCCCGAGGCGCGCCTCCGAGATGCCTCGGGCCACACCGAAGTCGTTGATGCGGATCACCGCGTTCTGCGAGGCCTGCCTGCTCGTCACCTGCGGGCTGGGAGCTATCTCCTCGACATCGGCGTTGGCAGTACCCGCACTCAGCCCCGAGAAAGCTGCGGCCATCAAGAACGAACCGATGCCGACCGCGCCCAGCTTCGACCCGCTGCGGGCGGGCGCTTTGGCGTGCTTCGCCATGGCTTCCCCTTCGACTAGAAGGACACAAGTGTCCGAGTAATGGTTTTTCAGGCATTGCTAGATTAGCAGTGCAGCGGGACAGGCGCGCGCCGAAATCCCGAATTTCGCGGACCCGATATTTCGAGAACCCAAGGGTCGTTTGTAACCGAAAATTCCTGTTGAACAACGATTTTAAAAAAATGCAGACTCCATTTTCAAGCTGTCAGTGAACTTGAAGAACCCTGTCAATTACCTGCCGATACCCTCCAAGAAAGGTGTTCAGACTATTTGCCCACGTCCAGGAAATACTCAGCATTCCTGACAGGAAATACCCAGGTTGCCGATCGCGCAATGCGCAGCAACACGACGGTGGTAGCCGAAATAGTTGTGGCCGGCACACCGCGAGGGCCCCACCAAGGGGTACAACGGTGACATATGAGATATGCGCTCGGTGCCCTTTACCTGGCGGGCTGGCTCACCACCACGTTCCTGCTGCTGCGCAGCCGCGCGTTCACAGACCCGAATCGCCGCAAGCACCGCGCTATCGCCGGGATCGTCAGCGCGGCTTTCGCGTTCGCGCTGGCCGCGGTGTGGCCAGTTTCGGGCTGGATACTGCCGTTCCTGCGCACCGCGATGGACGACGACAGCTGATCACTGCGTCAGGAATGCTCAGCGATGTAGTCGTCGGCGTCTCTGTCACGGTTGTCGACGTTGATCGTCGTTTCGCGTTCGGCATAGAACCGCAGCCACTTCATCGCTAACTCATGCCGGAGCTCCAGCGAGGCGCTCTTGATGAAGTCTGGCATCGCCTCGCGCTCTTCCTCATCGAGGTGTTCGCCGTTTTGCTTGCGGGCTTCAAAGACTGCGGCGAACCACTCTTTCGTACCCGGCTTGTGTTGGCGTGAGCGACGAATCGCGTCGCGGATCGCGTTGTGGTCGGTAATGGCGTCCTCGGTTTCGTCTTCCGGGTCACCCTCGGGATTGCCCCGGTCCTCGCTGCCACCGTGCTTCAGGAGCGCCGGGTAGAACACCGCCTCCTCGGCTTCGGCGTGGACGTCGAGGCGGTCGCCGAGAGCACCCCAGATCGCGGCAAGCTCGGCATCCGACTTCGCGTTGTCCAGCAGGAAGAACTGTCGACGAATCCAGTCGTGGTCGGCGTATATCAGGTCGATGATGTCCGCCATCCGAAGAGCCTCCTTAGTCCGCCGAGATCGACACCAGTTCGAACGTGCGCACCGCACCTGCAACCGTCGAGCGGCACATCGACAGCAGCGGCTCCGACATCTTCTCCGCAAGCACGACGTCTACGGAGCCCGAGTCCGTGCGGAGGCGGACGTGGATGTCGTGCTGCACGTGTTCGACCTTCAGCGGTGACAGGGCGTGGATGCGGTCGTCGCCAAGAGATTCGCGCACGAAGTACTGGGCGGCCTGGACCGGGTGAGGTAGGCACGTACGTCCGCGCAGATACCTGTGGTCCAGCCGACCGTCCAGGTATTTGGCCACCAGGCCGGCGGAGTCGGTCGAGTCGACACGTCCGTAGCACAGGCCCTCGGGAAGGATCAGCATGGTGGCCGCGAATCGGTCACCGCC
Source organism: Mycolicibacterium iranicum (assembly GCF_001650495.1). Classification (GTDB taxonomy): domain Bacteria; phylum Actinomycetota; class Actinomycetes; order Mycobacteriales; family Mycobacteriaceae; genus Mycobacterium; species Mycobacterium iranicum_A. The sequence goes on from NZ_LWCS01000036.1 coordinate 57,192, forward strand.
CAGATGCGAGCATTCCCAGGTAAATTCGGGGTACTGGACCGCGATGGCCGACGCCGCGCTGCGTCCGCGTACGGCGCAGCACTGGTCGTGCCTGCCATGTGCGCAGACCGCGACGAGCGGGCCCTCGACCAGTTCGCCGTCAGAGCCGTCCAGCGCAATGTCCAGGTAGCCACGGGCGTCGTCGACCTCTCCGCCGTAGAGCGCCTCGCTGCCCTCCTCGCAGTTCGCGATGAACCATCGCCAGCGCGGCTTCCCTTCCCGGCGTCCCGGTCGGCGTATCGCGGTAACCCGCAGGCCCTGGGTTTCGATGCGGCGGCAGATGCTGCGTCCGAGATCGCGGGAGATGAGGGAGGGAGAGTCGAGGAACGCCGAGTGTCCCCAGCCGCCGGCAAGTTCGAGCATCACCCAGGACCGTCCTGCGCCGGCCGTGCCGTAGAGGGGGTCGTTGCGCGCCAAGGACTGGTCGCTGCACGGCGTGCGTTCGGACCTCAACCTTGTGCCGTCCCGTCCTCGGCCGACACCACCACGGCTTCGCGCAACAACCGGCGGATGAGCACCTCTGAGTCGGCCTGGTCGAGTCCCGGAAGTGACTCTGCGTCCGCGACGAGCCCGTGTTGCAGCGCTTCGAGCGCAGGAGCACACGAAGTCGGGAACGTGATGGTCCGGTCCGGCAGCCGCAGGCGGACCTGTGCACCCAGGTGCTCGAGCGCGCCGGCCAACCCGTGGCGCCATCGGACGGACAGTCCGCCGGCGGTGGCCATCGCGTCGAGAGTGGCCAGAGGTCTGACGGCGACGGGCCTGGTCCGCTCGGCGTGACGATCGGACAAGCGGCTGGCGGCCTTGTCGCTCAGGTCGGAGATCCGATCGCGTACGGTGTCGGCCAGCTGTGCCATGACTTTGCTTGCCGTCGCGGCCATTTCATCGCGATCGGTGGCATCGATACCCATGGGGAGAGATTTTCTGAACTCTTCGTCGGCGGTCAGTGTGTCGACGACCGCGCGCACCACGTCGAGGTATGTCAACGCCGATACGCCGATCGTCATGTGGATCGACGTGGTGTCCAGGGAGCGGGCGGAATGCACCCAACCGCGGGGCAGATACAGCGCGTCGCCCGCTTGCAGGACGGTGTCGATGGTGGGGGCATCGCGGATGCGGGCGGTGATGGCTTCGCGGTGCTCGGTCCACGGCTGAGAATCAAGCGGGTGCTGGTGCACCGGGTCGTGCACCGTCCAGCGCTTCTGGCCCGCGACCTGCAGGACGAACACGTCGTGGACGTCGTAGTGCGGCTCGAAGCCCTGGGCGTCCGGCGGGGTGATGTAGGCGTTGGCCTGCACGGGATGACCCAGGTCGTCGGTGAGCCTCCGAACGAATTCGATCAGTGGGGGCCACAGCCGGTGCAAGCCCTGCAGGACGATTGTTGTGCCGGCGGCGAATTCGGCCAGCACCTTGGCCGAATCCACCTGGTCGGGCATCTCGGCGCCGAACCCGGCGGGCCCGGTGTAGCAGCTGCGGGCCAGCACGTTCCCCGTCTTGGCCATCCGGATGAAGGGTGCGCGCACCCCGCGCTCAGCGATCAGCTCATCCACCGCAGCTGGTGAGAGAAGATCGCTGAAGTCGCGGGGTAGCGCGGCGGTGCGACTGAGCAGGGGTTTGCGGGCCCAATACTCGGCGGCGAATACACCGGTATCGGCTGTCACACACCGGCTCAGCATGGTGGCGTCAGGCGGTTCCGTCGGCGCCGCCGTCGTGACCCTCGGGGTTGGAGCCGCCGTCGGCCGTGCCCTCGCCGGAATCCTGGCCGGCAGTTCCATCGGCGCCGCCGTCGTGACCCTCGGGGTTCGAGCCACCGTCGGCGGTACCTTCCCCGCCGCCGCCTGCCGTGGTCATGTCGTCATCGTCGAGTGCCATGATGTTGTCCTTTCGTGGGCTGTTGTCGCGCACTTCGGGTGTTCACCTGCAGTCTGCCGTCCAAACGCCCGCGCCGTACCGAATCGCTGTCAATCACGCCCCAGGGAGGCAGCGCGGCCGCGTTCGGCGACTAGACGGGCAGCAGCGCGTCGATCACCGACGCGAGCTGCTTGGCGGAACGGCACTCGTGCATCGTGATGACGTCCTCGTAGCGCGGAACCGCCGAATCGCCGCTGCCCCATAGATGCCTGGGCTCAGGATTGAGCCAGTGCGCGTGCCTGCTCGCGTTGACCATGTGGGCGAGAAGATCCGTCTCCGGGTTGCGATAGTTGTTTCGGCCATCGCCGAGGACCAGCAGTGAGCTGCGCGGTGACAGCACGTTGGGGAACTTGTCGAGGAACGACACGAACGCGTGGCCGTAGTCGGAGTGTCCGTCGCGGGTGTACACGGCCGCTTCGCGGGTGATGCGCTGCACCGCGACGGCGAGGTCGGCGTCCGGGCCGAACAAATCGGTGACCTCGTCGGTGGTGTCGATGAACGCGAAGACACGCACCCGGGAGAACTGTTGGCGCAGCGCATGGACCAGCAGCAGCGTGAAATGGCTGAACCCGGCGACCGACCCCGAGACGTCGCACAACACGACGAGCTCCGGCCTGGCCGGATGCGGCTTCTTGAGCACCAGGTCGATCGGCACTCCGCCCGTGGACATCGACTTGCGCAGCGTCTTGCGCAGGTCGATCTCCCCCGCGCGCGAACGGCGGCGGCGCGCAGCCAGCCGGGTCGCCAGCATCCGCGCCAGCGGCCCGACCACACGGCGCATCTGACGCAGCTGCTCGCCCGAGGCGCGCAGGAATTCGACGTTTTCGGCGAGCTGCGGCACGCCATACATCTGAACGTGGTCACGGCCCAGCTGCTCGGCGGTGCGCCGTTTGGTCTCCCCCTCGACCATCTTGCGAAGTTGTGCGATCCTCTGGGCGGCAAGCGCTTTGGCGATCTGCTCCTGAGTCGGGGTAGGTTCGTCGCCGTATGGGGCGAGCAGGCCCGCAAGCAGCCTGCCCTCCAGATCGTCGAGGCTCATCGCCTTGAGTGCCTGATACGACGAGTACGACGGACCGCGGCTTGAGTTGTATCTGCCGTACGCCTCGACGATCTGGGCGATCATCGCCGCCAGGCGCTCGTCGATGTTCGCGAACTCCTCGTTGTCGGTGAGCATCTGGACCAGTGCGTCGCGCAGTGCCTCGATGTCCTCGGGCGGGAGACCCTCGCCGTCATCGTCATCCTCGAGCACCGTCTTTTCGCCGAGGGCGGCCGGGAAGTACAGGTCGAACAGCGCGTCATACGTCTCGCGGTGATCGGGCCGGCGCAGCACCGCACATGCCAAACCTTCACGGAGCACCCTGCGATCGGCCAGGCCGAGCGCGGCCATCACCTGGCCTGCGTCGACTGTCTCCGACGGACCCACCGAGATCCCCTGCCCACGTAGCGCTTCCACGAATTCGACCAGGTGGCCGGGGATTCCGTGTGGCGCCAACGGTTGCGGCGGGCGAGTACGTCGGGGCGGCATCAGTTGAGCCTCAGCTCCCCCGCGGCCTTGACCTGGTCGGACTGGTGCTTGAGAACCACGCCGAGTGTCGCCGCGATCACTTCGTCGTCGATGGTGTCCATGCCGAGGGCCAGCAGCGTGCGGCCCCAGTCGATGGTCTCGGCGACCGACGGCAGCTTCTTCAACGCCATCCCGCGCATCACGCCGATGATGCGCACCAACTCCTCGGCGAGCCGCTCGGGCAACTCCGGGACCCGAGAGAGCAAGATGCGCCGCTCCAGGTCGGCGTCGGGAAAGTCGATGTGCAGGAACAGGCATCGACGCTTGAGGGCCTCGGAAAGCTCTCGTGTCGCGTTGGATGTCAGGACCACCAGCGGTCTGCGCTCGGCGGTGATCGTGCCGAGCTCGGGCACCGTCACCGCGAAATCGCTGAGGACCTCCAGCAGCAGGCCCTCGATCTCGATGTCCGCCTTGTCGGTCTCGTCGATGAGCAACACCGTGGGATCGGTGCGCCGGATCGCAGTGAGCAACGGGCGGGTCAGCAGGAACTCCTCAGAGAAGACGTCGTCTCGCGTCTGGTCCCAGTCGCCGCCGCCGGCAGATCCGACACTGCCGGCCTGGATCCGCAAAATCTGCTTGGCATGGTTCCACTCGTACAGGGCGCGGGCCTCGTCGACTCCCTCGTAGCACTGCAACCGGACCAGTCCCGAGCCGGTCGATTGCGCGATCGCGCGGGCCAGCTCGGTCTTGCCGACGCCCGCGGGTCCTTCCACCAGCAGCGGCTTGCCCAGCCGGTCAGCCAGGAACACCGCGGTCGCGGTGGCGGTGTCCGGCAGATAGCCGGTCTCGGCCAGCCGGCGCGCGACATCGTCGATGTCGGCGAACAACGGCTCCGTGGGTGCGGGGACGGTCAAGTTCTCTCCTCAGGCTCAGGCCGGTCGGGTGTGGCCGTCGCCCCACACGATCCACTTGGTCGATGTCAGTTCCGGTAGACCCATGGGGCCTCGCGCGTGCAGCTTCTGGGTGGAGATGCCGATTTCGGCGCCGAAGCCGAACTGCTCTCCGTCGGTGAACGCGGTGGACGCGTTCACCATCACCGCGGCGGCGTCTATACGCTCGGTAAAACGTTGTGCAGCAGCGTGGTTCGTCGTGACAATGGCTTCGGTGTGCCCCGTGCCGTACTCGTTGATGTGAGCGATCGCGGCGTCGATCCCGTCGACGACCGCGAGCGCGATGTCCATCGACAGGAACTCGGCGCGCAGCTCGTCCTCCGACGGATCGGTGTGCACGGTCACCCCCGCCGCTTGCAGGGCACCGGCCAACCTGGGCACTGCAACATCGGCGATCGCGGCGTCGATCAGCAGCGACTCGGCAGCATTGCACACGCTGGGTCGGCGCGTCTTCGCGTTGAGCAGGATGCTCTCGGCCATGTCGAGGTCAGCCGACTCGTGAACGTAGACATGGCAATTGCCCACACCGGTCTCGATGGTCGGCACCTGCGCGTCGCGCACGACGGCATCGATCAGACCGGCGCCCCCGCGCGGGATCACCACGTCGACGAGCCCGCGCGCCTGGATCAGATGGGTGACGCTGGACCGGTTTTCGCTCGGAAGCAACTGCACCGCATCGACGTCGAGCCCTTCGGTGGCCAGCGCCGCCCGCAGGGCGTTGACAAGTGCGGCGTTCGAGTTCGCAGCGGATGAACTACCGCGCAGCAGAACGGCATTGCCGGATTTGAGGGTCAACCCGAAGGCGTCGACGGTGACGTTGGGACGGCCCTCGTAGACGATGCCGATCACGCCCAGCGGTACGCGCTGCTGACGCAGCTGCAAACCGTTGGGAAGTGTGCGGCCGCGTAGCACTTCGCCGATCGGGTCGGGAAGTCCGGCCACCTGTCGCAGGCCGTCAGCTATGCCCTCGACCCGGTTTGGGGTCAGCGCGAGGCGGTCGAGCATCGCAGCGGGGGTTCCCGCGGCGCGCGCGGCGTCGAGGTCGGCCTCGTTCGCTTCCAGGACGGCCCGGGTGTTCATCAGGACGTGATCGGCGGCGGTGCGAAGCGCGCGATTCTTGGTGTCGGTGCTCAGCGTGGCCAGCCCGCGCGCGGCCGCCCGCGCGCGGCGTGCGGCGTCATGAACCTGTTCACGCAAGTCAGGAGCGGACGGGGCCTGGACACTCATCCGGCCAGCGTATCGAATGTGGTCGATACGTTCGACACGTGTCTAGCGCTGATGAGGGGCGCAGACACTAGGTTGGACGGTTATGGCTACGCGCCTCTGCGTGGTGGGCAGTCTCAACGCCGATCTCACCTTCACCGTGGATGCGCTGCCGCGCCCCGGTGAGACCGTGCTGGCATCCTCGCTGCTGCCGTCGCCCGGCGGCAAGGGCGGCAATCAGGCGGTGGCGGCCGCCCGCGCCGGCGCATCGGTCGAACTTGTCGCGGCGCTGGGTACCGACGGTGCGGCCGAACAATTGCGCAGACATCTGCACGCCAACGGCGTCGGCGTCAACGGGGTCACCCGAATTCCGGGTCCCAGCGGGTCCGCCGCGATCCTCGTCGACGCGCGGGCCGAGAACTGCATCGTGGTCGCGCCGGGAGCCAACGGACATCTGAGCCTGACTTCCTCAGCTACTCAAGCGGTGGTCGCCGACAGCGAGGTGGTGCTCGTCTCGCTGGAGATACCGCTCGACACCGCCGTCGCCGCGGCACGGCTCGCACGGTCCTCAGGAGCGGTGTCCATCCTCAACGCATCGCCCACGCCGCACGACCCCGCAGAACTGGCGGAGCTGTTCGACGTCGTCGTCGTCAACGAGGACGAGGCAGCGCCCTGGACCGGCCGGCCGGTGCCCCACCTGGTCATCACCCGAGGCTCCCGGGGCGCCAGGTACGTCGGCGAGCAGCGCTTCGACATCGCCTCACCCGCCGTCGAAGCCGTGGACACCACAGGTGCGGGCGACGTATTCGCCGGTGTCCTGGCGGCCAGCTGGCCCGACGGGGTGGAATACGCCCTGACCCGCGCCTGCGCTGCGGGCGCGTTGGCGACACTGGTCAACGGAGCCGGCGACTGTGCGCCTTACAGTGAGGCCATCGAGGACGTGATGGGAGCGTCCTGAAGCGACGGGAGACCTGCAGGATGACCACCGCCCCCCGCCCCCCTGTGC
>NZ_LWCS01000037.1 GCF_001650495.1 Mycolicibacterium iranicum
CGACCGCCCCTACGTCATCACGCTGCAACTGGACTTCGAGAACACCGGCGCGGTCGACGTCGCCAAGCAGCTGCGCGCGAAGGTCGGTGTCGACGGTGAAGAGCCGGGCGAACTGGAGAACGGCAAGGTCCGCCTCTACGTCATCGGCCAGGGTGCGCTCGGCGCCGCCGCCACGGAGGCCACCAAACACGACATAGCGCAGGCCGAGAAGTGGAACTTCCCGATCGTCCTGGTCATCCTGCTCGCGGTGTTCGGCTCGCTGGCCGCCGCGGCCATGCCGCTGCTGTTGGGCATCTGCACCGTCGCCGTGACGATGGGTGTGGTCTTCGTCCTGTCGATGTACATGACGATGTCGGTGTTCGTGACATCGACGGTGTCGATGTTCGGCATCGCCGTCGCGATCGACTACTCGCTGTTCATCCTGATGCGCTTCCGGGAGGAACTGCGCGCCGGCCGGGAACCCGACGACGCCGCCGACGCAGCGATGGCGACGTCCGGTCTCGCGGTGCTGATGTCGGGCCTGACGGTCATCGCGTCGGTCACCGGCATCTACCTGATCAACACCCCGGTCCTGCAGTCGATGGCCACCGGCGCGATCCTGGCCGTGGCCATCGCGGTGCTGACGTCGACGACGCTGACGCCGGCGGTGTTGGCCACCTTCGGCAGACGCGCGGCCAAACGGTCGTCGTATCTGCACTGGGGCCGCGGCGTCGAGGCGACGCAGTCGAAGTTCTGGACGCGCTGGACCGGCTGGGTGATGCGCAGGCCGTGGGTGTCGGCGTTGGCCGCCGCGGCGCTGCTGCTGGCCTTCGCGGCGCCTGCCTTCTCGATGATGCTGGGCAACAGCATGCAGCGGCAGTTCGATGCCACCCACGAGATCCGCGGCGGGGTGAACGCCGCCGCCGAGGCGCTCGGCCCCGGTGCGCTGGGACCCGTGCGGGTCCTCGTCACGTTCCCCGACGGCAACGCCGCCTCCGCACCCGCCAAGGAGCCCCTGCTGCAGTCGCTGCGGCAGAAGATGTCCGAGGCGCCCAACACGGTCTCGGTGTCGCCGCCGGTGTTCGGGACCGACTACCGCAGCGCACTGCTGTCGGCGGTCCTGTCGGTCGATCCCGAGGACATGGGCGCGCGCGACACCATCGACTGGCTGCGCGAGCAGCTGCCACCGGTCGCAGGTGACGGGGTTCGCGTCGACGTCGGTGGACCGACGGCGCTGATCAAGGATTTCGACGACCGCGTCGCCGAAACCCAGCCGCTGGTGTTCGCGTTCGTCGCGCTGATCGCGTTCGTGATGTTGCTGGTCTCGATCCGCTCGGTGTTCCTGGCGTTCAAGGGCGTCCTGATGACGGTGCTGTCGGTGGCCGCCGCATACGGCTCGCTGGTGGTGGTGTTCCAGTGGGGCTGGCTTCAGGACCTGGGTTTCGAGCAGATCTCGTCGCTGGACAGCACCATCCCACCTTTGGTGCTGGCGCTGACTTTCGGCCTGTCCATGGATTACGAGATCTTCCTGCTCACTCGGATCCGGGAGCGTTTCCTGCAGACGGGCAACACGCGCGACGCCGTCGCCTACGGCGTGTCGACGAGTGCCCGCACGATCACCAGCGCGGCGCTGATCATGATCGCGGTCTTCATCGGCTTCGCGTTCGCGGGCATGCCGCTGGTCGCCCAACTCGGGGTGGCGTGCGCCGTCGCGATCGCGGTGGATGCGACGGTGGTCCGCCTGGTGCTGGTGCCCGCGCTGATGGCGATGTTCGACGAGTGGAACTGGTGGCTGCCACGCTGGCTGGACCGCATCCTTCCGTCGGTCGACTTCGAGAAGCCGCTGCCCAAGGCAGACATCGGCGACCTCGTGATCATTCCCGACGACATCTCGGCGCTGGCCCCCTCCGGATCCGACATACGTACCGTGGTGAAGTCCGCCGCCAAGTTCAAAAATCTCGCACCGCAAGCGATCACCGTCGCCGATCCGCTCGCGTTCAGCGGCTGCCAGCCGTACCACAAGATGACCGGCACCCGCGTCGGGCGCGACGAACGGGTCACGGCCGCGGTGACCAACCGGGCGCACGGGAAGACCGTCGCTGTCAAGCTGCCCAAGCATCCCGTGACGATGTGGCGGGGCAGGCTGGATGTCGCCCTCGACGCGCTGGCTGTCGAGCGCGCCGCCCCGGAAGCCTCCCGCATCGAGCGGATCAGCCCGATGGAGACCACCAACGTGCTGCTGCCCACCGGTGACCGGCTTCAGATCCCGACCGGCGCCGAGACCCTGCGGCTGAAGAGCTTCCTGATCATGGAGCGCAACGCCGCGCGCGACTACAGCGATTTCTCCGAGCTGGTGGATTCGATGGACACCAACACCGCGGCAGAAGTGCTGGCCGGCATGGACCGGTACTACGCTGGACCATCGGCGCGCGGGCCGCAAGCGACCGCCCATCATGGACACTGGGTGGCAACGCAGCTGGTGCGCCGACTGGCCGAGCCCGCGCCGTCTGACGGACCGGACATCGCGGCGGCTGGAGCAGGCAAAGAGACCGAATGGGCCAGGGTGAGGCAGCGCTGCCTCTCGGTTGCGGTGGCCATGCTGGATGAAGCGAGGTGACCTCGAACTTGACCAAGCCCCCTGAGATTCGAGGGGCTGCGGACGCTTCGACGCGCAGTCGCGCCGTGCCCCCCACCGTCGACAACCGGCCGGTGGAGTTCTGGCCGACCGCTGCGATCCGGGCCGCGCTCGAAAGCGATGACCTCAATGTGTGGCAACGCATCGTCGTGGCGATCAAGCGTGATCCCTACGGCAGGACTGCGCGCCAGGTCGAGGAAGTACTGGAGACCGCCCGTCCGTACGGGGTGTCGCGGGCCATGTCGGAGGTGTTGATCCGCACCCGTGAGCACCTCGAGGCCAACGAGTGCGCCGAGGTGGCCCGCCACGTCCACCTGCTGTTGGAGCGCTCGGGGCTGGGCGAGCAGGAGTTCGCGTCACGCATCGGCGTGCCCGCCGATCAGTTCGGCGCCTACCTGCGCGGCAGCGAGAGCCCCGCGGCGTCGCTGATGATCCGCATGGGCCGGCTTTCGGACCGGTTCGCCAAGATGCGTTCCCAGCGCGCCAGCGACTGACCCGTGGCCCACCTGCTGATCCCGGGTGCGGGCGGCAGCGCCTGGTACTGGCACCGCGTCGTCCCCCTTCTCGAGCAGGCCGGGGTGGCCGCCATCGCCGTCGACCTGCCCGCCGACGACCCCGAAGCCGACCTGTTGACCTACGCCGACGTCGCGACCGTCGCGGCGATGGACGCCGACGGACCGCTGACGGTCGTCGCGCAGTCACTGGGCGCGATGACGGCACCGATCGTGGCCGAGCGTCTGCCGACCGCGTCGGTGATCCTGCTCAACCCGATGGTCCCGGCTCCCGGGGAGTCGCCGGGTAACTGGTGGTCCAACACCGGGCAGAAGCAGGCGCAGATCGACTACTTCCGCGAAATCGGGCTCGGCAGAACCGAATTCGACGCCGTCGAGGATTTCTTCCACGACGTACCCGCCGCGGTGCGCGATGCCGCGCTGAGCAGACCCGAGCCGGGGCAGTCGGACAGGCCGTTCATCGAGCCGTGGCCGTTACCCGATTGGCCCGCGGTGCCGACGCGCGTGCTCGCGGGCAGCGCGGATCGGTTGTTCCCACTGGAGTTTCAGCGGCGGGTGGTCCGCGATCGTCTCGGGCTGGAGGTCGAGGTGATCCCCGGTGGGCACCTGGCGGCACTCAGCCACCCCGAGGCCGTCGCGGCTGCGTTGCTGGCATAGCCGCGGCGCCGAGCTCGCCCAGCCGCGGAATAGCATTCCCGGCTGTGGTTCGGCCGCCGACCACAGCCCTGGCTTCTCACTCGCGAAAACGCAGACTCAGCACGTGCCCGGTCACGCGCCCGCTGCCGAGCAGCCTGCCCATTTCATCGGATTGCTCCTCGGCCAGCCGCCACGCCTCCTCGTGACCGTGCCTGCGTCGAAGGGCCTCTTCGACGGCGTCGACCTTCGACTCCCATTCGGGCGGGATCTCCGGCAGCTCGGCAGTTCTCAGCCTGCGCGCGATGGACAGGCCGGCGGCCGACAGGAGCTGCTGCAGCGATTCCTCGGTCGGAAAGCGATTGCCCTCGGGCTGGTCCTGGGGTGACAGCTGTGCCTCGGCGAGGAACACGATGAGTCCCAGACGGCCGGGAGCACGCACCACACGCCGCAGCTCGGCGAGGAGACCGGACTGGTCTTCCATCGTGCACAGCACGCCGAGAGACCATGCCGCGTCGAACGCCGCGTCGCCGAAGGGTAACCGCGACGCACTGCCCTGGACCGCCGGATAGCCGAACAGTGAGCGGGCCGCATGGCACGCGCCCCACTCGGGGTCGATCAGCACCGGCGCGACGGCGCGCTGCTGTGCCGCGTACGCCGCGGGTCCCGCGACCCCTGCCCCGCAGTCCAGGAACGACTCGCCGGCCGTGAGCCCGAGTTCGTCGACGAGCCAGTCGAGTGCGGCAGGATTGCCGCTGCCGCGACAGCCCGCGGGGGTGAAGAACTCCGGACCGAGGTCGCGCGCCACCTCGGCGGTCCATTCGGCAACGGTGTCGAACTCCGCCGACATCGCCTCACTCATCGCTGTGCACCCATGCTCGAATCCGTTGTCCCACTTCTGCTTTGATTTCCGCGCCGATTCGGGTGCCCGCCCCGGAGGCCGAACCGGAGATGTTCACGCCGACGACCCCGTCGATGGACAGCAGGGCGCGGGCTTCGTCGACCGCCGCCGCGATGCCGGCCTCCCGAGGGTCGGGCGCGGTCAGGATCGAGTTCACCACCGCGTCGTCGAGCCCGAGCCCCGGAAGTCCCTGCAGCACGGCGGCGGAGGCCTCGTCGGTGACCACCGCTACCGCGGCGAGCACCGGAATCGTCAGACCGGCCCTGCGTGCGGCGGCCATGAAGTCCGCGACCATCGCCGGGACAGACACATGATTGAGGACGGCCAGGCCGGCACCTGCGCGCTGCTTGTGCACCAGCCGCTGCGGACGCTGCGAAACCGGTGGCGCCGTCGGTGTTTCAGGCACCGCAGCCGTCATCGCAAGCGACGCGGCAAGCGATACCAGGCGCGGGCCGTCGAGGTCGAACGTCTGGGTGACGTCGGGGCGCACGTCGTATGCGCGCCCGTCGCCGGTCACACACAGCACCGTTTTCACGCCCACGAGTGCCAGCCCGCGCAACTCCTGCTCGAGCACGACCCGGTTGCGGTCCCGGCACGACAGCGTGATCCACGGCTGGACACCGCTGTCGAGCAGGGTGCTCGCGGTCAGGACGGGCGGGAAGTCTGGGCGGTTCTGATGCTCGCCGACCAGAACCGCGTCGCAGGCCCCGGCGAGGGCTTCCGCCGTGGCGGTCATGTCCGCCAGGTCGAAGGGGTCGCAGGTGAAGTCGGTCAGGACCAGCGGCGCGGTCACCGCGCGCGTCTCCGGGACCGGACCGACCCACGGGATGACGTCGGGGAAGACGCACGGCCCGGCCCGCATCTCACATTGCCCGTCGGGACGGACCCCACCGCAAGGACCGAAATGCATGCGCTTCGGACAGTCCAGCTCGACAACTTGCGCCAAGGCAGCGCCCCTTTCCTCGAACGTGTGGTGTTCCCACGGCTGGCCCGAATAGTCCCCACCAAACCGGGTAAAGGTCGAACGTGGCCGCGACCTCGTCCTTCGACGTCCTCGTCATCGGCGGCGGCAACGCAGGAATCAGTACGGCCGCGCATCTCCTTCGACGCGGCATCGACGACGTCGCCGTCGTCGAGCCGCTGTCCGTACACACCTACCGACCTCTGCTGTCCTACGTCGGCGGAGGCCAGGCCTCGATGAGCGACGCCGAACGCACACAGCGCTCCGTCACGCCGCCCGGGTGCACCTGGCTGCAGGACTCGGTGACGGCCGTCGATCCGCTCGCGCACACGGTGACCGGCTCGTCGGGCAGGGCCTACGGCTACCGCGACCTCGTCTTGTGCCCGGGACTCGTCGCGGACACCGACGCCCTCCCCGGCCTGGCCGAGGCTGTCGAATCGCCCGCGGTGTGCAGCAACTACCTCGACCGCGCCGAGGACACCTGGCAGCTCGTCCGATCCATGCCGCCGCGGCACGGCCACGCGGTGTTCACAGTTCCGTGCGCCCCGGTCAGCTGCACCGGGACCACCCTCAAACCGTTGTTTTTGGCCGCGGGCTACTGGCGCAGGCAGGGCAGGCTCGCCGATGTCGAGATCACGCTCGTCGTCGACCGTCCCTCACTGCTGGGAGTGGCCGACGTCGACGACCGCCTGCGCCGTGCGCTGGCCGACGTCGGCGCCCGCGTCCGATACGACACCGCGGTCAGCGCTGTGCGGCCGACCGAGCGTGAGCTCGTGGTCGACGGCCCGGACGGGACACAGACACTGCCGTTCGACCTGCTGCACCTGGTGCCGCCGTTCCGCGGGCCGCGCTGGCTGCAGGACGCCGGCCTCACCGGTACCGACCGACACGGCCGCGTCGACATCGACGCTGCCACGCTGCAGCACCGCGTCTACTCGACGATCTGGTCGGCCGGCGATGTCGCGCAGGTGGGAACCGATCCGTCCGGCGGCGCCCTGCGGCGTCAGGCCTCGACACTGGCCGACAACCTCGTCGCGGCGCGCGCTGGAAAGCCGCTGTCGCGCTACGACGGCTACACCGTCGCGCCCGTCACCACCGATTCCCACCACCTGATACCGGCCGAGTTCGACCGCGACGGTGCCATCAGCTCGTCGCTGCCGTCGTTCCTCGACCCGCTCAAGCCGCGACGTGCTGCGTGGGCGTTCGATCGGTACGTGCTGCCGCAGATCTACTGGAACCTGATCCTCAAAGGCCGGGCCTGAGGTCAGCGGGAGTGGATCGGCGAGACGTCCTCGACCACCCAGCGGCCGTCGGTCTTCGACAGCGCCACCCGAAGCGCAAGCACCGCGGTGTCGGACTGTTTCCCGGGCGAGGACTGCGTGCCGCGCAGGATGACGGCGACGCTGGCTGCGTCCGGACCGATGGCCTCCACGCCGGCCGATACGGTGCTGGCCTGCGCCGAGACGTTTCTGCCACCCAAATCCTTTGCCACCGCCGCGAACTCGTTCTTGAACCGCTCTGCGCTGGCGGGCGACATCATGCCGGCGGCGCGATCGATCGACGAGGTCGGGTTCTGTGGCGTGAACGTGGCGGAGGCCTCGGCGACGCTGCTGGCGATGCCGGTCACCTCGGCGCTGTCGGCGTTCAACGTGCGGTCGGGGATCGTCCACTTGACATAGCCGACGATCGCCGCGGCCACCAGCGCGGCCGTGGCCGTCCCGACAACCGCCAGCCGCAGCCCGGGTCCGTCGTCGTCGGTGCCGACGGTGACGGCGTCGCGGCGGGCCAGCACGAAGTTCACCACGACGCCCTCGACGACGAGGACACTGAGCACCGAACACACCGACACCCACCACAGCGGCCAGGCCAGTGCGATTCCTATGTACACCAGCGCCAGCAACGCTGCGATCGGCGCCAGCAGATCGAACGCGAGGACGCGCAGCCGGTTCCTCATCGGATCGGCTCCAACCGCGAGATGAGCAGCTTGCCGTCGACGTCGGTGACGTCCAGCCGCAGCGTCCAGCGGACCGTCTGGGGTTCTTCGGTGCCGGTGTTCTCGCTCAGCGACGTTGCGATCACCATGACGGTGTCGGTGCGCGACGATAAGCCGGACAGATCCGCCTCGGCCGACGGCGGGGAGTCGGGCTGCTCGTGATGGATGGTCTCGATCGCGACGGAATCGACCTGGCCCGTGGTTTTCGACTGCAGGGTCTGAACCAGTCTGCGGAACGGCTCCACGCTGGTCTCGAAGTCCGCGTTGAGTTGTCCGACGGTGCCCTCGTGGAGCTTGGTCAGGTCGGCGTCGACGGTGTCTTTGTTCATGTTGATCAGGACGCCCGTCCAATCCGCAGCCGCCTGCAGCACCTGGGTGCGGTATCGGAGTTCGGCGGTCTCGTCGCGATGCCCGATCCACACCATCGCCGCCAGCACGACGGCGACGAGCGAAACCACAGCCAGCACAGCCGAGGCGACACCGAAGCTGCTGAAGACGCCGCCACCACGCGGTTCACGCTCGGGGACCTGCTCGTCGTCGGGCATGCGCGTGAGGGTACCCGGACGTTTCTGGCACGCTGGTGGGGTGACGGTAGAAGCTTCCCCGAATCTGAAGTCCGGCATCGACCTGCGCTACGTCGACGCCGACGCCCGCCCGCAGGACGACCTGTTCGGTCACGTCAACGGCCGCTGGCTGCGTGAATATCAGATCCCCGGTGACCGGGCGACCGACGGCGCGTTCCGCACGCTCTACGACCGCGCCGAGGAGCAGATCCGCGACCTGATCACCGAGGCGGCGAATGCGAACGCTCCGGAGGGTACCGACGAGCAGCGCATCGGCGACCTGTACGCGAGCTTCATGGACGAGCAGACGGTGCGCGCGCGCGGCTTGGCGCCACTGCTGGACGAGCTGGCCACCATCGACGCCGCCGACACCCGCGAAGGCCTGGCGGCGGTGCTCGGCTCGCTGCAGCGCAGCGGTATCGGCGGGGGCAGCGGCGTCTACGTCGACACCGACTCGAAGAACTCGACCCGCTATCTGCTGCATCTGAGCCAGTCCGGGATCGGGCTGCCCGACGAGTCCTACTTCCGCGACGAGCAGCACGCCGCGATCCTCGCCGCCTACCCCGGGCACATCGCGGCGATGTTCGCGCTGGTGTACGGCGGCGAGCA
Source organism: Mycolicibacterium iranicum (assembly GCF_001650495.1). Taxonomy (GTDB): domain Bacteria; phylum Actinomycetota; class Actinomycetes; order Mycobacteriales; family Mycobacteriaceae; genus Mycobacterium; species Mycobacterium iranicum_A. The sequence continues at coordinate 8,787 of NZ_LWCS01000037.1, forward strand.
TGCCGAGACCGCGGCCCGGATCGTCGCGCTGGAGACCAAGATCGCTGCGGCGCACTGGGACGTGGTGAAGCGTCGCGACGCCGACCTGACCTACAACCTGCGCACGTTCGCCGAGGTCGTCGACGAGGCGCCGGGCTTCGACTGGACGGGATGGCTGCGTGGGCTCGGCGCCACCGACGAACAGGTCGCCGAACTCGTTGTGCGCCAACCTGATTACCTGACAGCGTTCGCCGCCCTGTGGGCCGACGAGGACCTGGAGGACTGGAAGAACTGGCTGCGGTGGCGCGTCATTCACGGCAGGGCGTTCCTGCTGACCGACGAGCTGATCGCCGAAGATTTCTCGTTCTACGGCAAGCTGCTGTCGGGGACGGAAGAGATTCGTGAGCGCTGGAAGCGCGGCGTCTCGGTGACCGAAGCCCTGATGGGTGAGGCGCTGGGGCGCCTCTACGTCGAGCGTCACTTTCCGCCGCAGGCCAAGGCGCGGATGGATGAACTGGTCGCGAACCTGCGCGAGGCGTACCGCGTCAGCATCAACACGCTGGAGTGGATGACACCGGCGACGCGCGAGAAGGCACTCGTCAAGCTCGACAAGTTCGCGCCGAAGATCGGTTATCCCGCGAAGTGGCGGGACTATTCGTCGCTGGTCATCAAGCGCGACGACCTGTACGGAAACTACCGGCGCGGTTATGAATTGGAGTACGACCGGGATCTGGCCAAGCTGGGCGGACCGGTGGACCGCGACGAGTGGTTCATGACGCCGCAGACCGTCAACGCGTACTACAACCCGGGCATGAACGAAATCGTGTTCCCCGCCGCGATCCTGCAGCCGCCGTTCTTCGACGCCGAGGCCGACGACGCCGCGAACTACGGCGGGATCGGCGCGGTGATCGGGCACGAGATCGGCCACGGGTTCGACGATCAGGGCGCCAAGTACGACGGCGACGGCAACCTGGTGGACTGGTGGACCGATGAGGATCGCGCCGAATTCGGGCTCCGGACAAAGGCATTGATCGAGCAGTACGAGGAGTTCGTGCCGCGCGGACTGGAACCCACGCACCACGTGAACGGAGCGTTCACGGTCGGTGAGAACATCGGCGACCTGGGTGGCCTGTCCATCGCGCTGCTGGCCTACAAGCTTTCGCTCGACGGCGAAGAAGCCCCGGTGATCGACGGGCTGACCGGCGAGCAGCGGGTGTTCTTCGGTTGGGCTCAGGTGTGGCGCACCAAATCCCGGGAGGCCGAAGCCATTCGGCGTCTCGCGGTGGACCCGCACTCACCGCCGGAGTTCCGCTGCAACGGGGTCATCCGCAACATGGACGCGTTCTACGACGCGTTCGAGGTCGGCACCGACGACGAGCTGTACCTGGAACCCGAGCGCCGCGTCCACATCTGGAACTGATGCGCCGGCGGGCGGGCCGCGGTATCGAGAGGTTCAGGCCGGCAGGAACTTGGCGGTGTCGTAGTAGGTGCGGAAGGCGATGATCGCGTCGTCGTCGCCTTCGAGCACGCTGACGCCGTCGTACTGGAAATCCGCGCCGTCGCGCAGATGTCCGTGCGACGTCCACTCCAGATACGCGACGTTGTCGTCGGCCACCGTGTGACGGAACGTCGCGTCGATGTCGTCGAACACCTCGCGGTACTGCTCCCAGAACGTTCGCGCCCCACCCTTGCCGTGCTGTTCGTGCGGGATGCCCGCCTTGCTCAGCGTGGCGTCATCGCCGAACAGCTCGATGAGTGGTTCGACGTCGCCGCTCTGATGCAGTTCTCCCAGGGCCTCTACGAATTTCTCGGTCAAATCGTGCATACCGGGCGCTGTACCCGGCGAGGGTGCACTGACACCGGGAACGACGGAATCGTAATAACTCAGTCCAGGAAGCGGGCGCGCACCTCGGGCGCCGGGATGGGACAGGTGTCGTGGGTGCCGAAGATGCGGTAGCGCACCCGCGCGAAGCCGTCGTAGAGAGCGTCGCGCACCGGGGCGGGAACGACGCCGACGATCCGCAGCGTCCGCCACAGACCGCCGAGGTATCCGGCGACTCGCAGCGCGGCATCGGTTTTCACGCTCACCTGCTCGTCGGGTCTGCCCGGCCGCTCAACGAACACGACGGAGTCCACGTCGGCCAGGAACGGATGCCGCTCGATGACTCCCTTGGCGAATTCGCCTTGCAGGGGCGCGAACCGCAGGCTGCCGTGCGGGTCGAGCCGCAGAATGGTCTGCACGGCGCCGTTACAGAAGCCGCAGATTCCGTCGTAGAGCAGAACCGGCGCCGACTCGGTCGCCGAACGCGCGGGGCCGCCCGATGCTGTCGCGTGCGGATTGGACATGGCACACCTCCTTGTTGCCTGTGAGAGGTTTCCCCGGATCGAGCCTGCGAAAGCTCACTGTGAGGAAGAGAACGGCGACCGCGGCCGGGCCGATCGCATTTGCCGAAAAGCGGTACTCGCGGATCAACCATGCGGTACACACCTCATGAGTTCCGGCGAACGTCCAGAGAAGGGATCACCGTGTCGAACCCGCATGTAGCAGCCCCAGACTCCGCGCTTCCACTGCGACAGCTGGTGTCCGCCCGACATCTGCTCACCGTCGGTGTCGGCGGGGCCGCGATGATCGGCATCGGAATGTTGCTGGGCTCGTCTCCGAGCCCATCCGGACCCGCAGCCCCCGCCCCCGACATCACCCTGCTGTCGAATGAATCCGCCTGGGGCACAGTGCCCTCGGAGCCATGGTGGATCCTGGGGCACGCTTCTTCAGGCGACGGCGCAAAGGGCAACACCGCATTCGTCCAGACCGCTTCCGTCCCGCTCTACTGCGGGCTGATCTGCGATGGCGCCGACGGCACGGAGGAGAACCCCGACGGCCAGAACGGCGGTCTGCTCTTCGGCAACGGTGGCAACGGCTGGAACAGCACCACCGCTGCGGTCGCCGGGGGCAGAGGCGGTCACGCGGGTCTGTTCTTCGGCAGCGGCGGCGACGGTGGCGACGGTGGTGCGGGCGCGGCCGGCGGCAAGGGCGGCAACGGTGGCCTCTTCGGCGGCAGTGGAGGAGACGGCGGCAACGGCGGCTCCAACGATGCAGGCGACGGTGGCGCAGGCGGCAACGGCGGCAACGCCGGTCTGCTCGGCAGCGGCGGCGCAGGCGGCAACGGCGGCAACAGCGCCGTCACCGTCCCCGGGGTGAACGTCACCGGCGGCGCGGGCGGCCGTGGCGGGAACGCCACGAACGGCAACGGCGGAACGGGCGGTGACGGCGGCGATTCCGTGGGGCTCAGCGGCATCATCCGCGGCGGCGCGGGCGGCGCCGGCGGCTTCGTGGTGGGCAACGGCACCGGTGGCGACGGCGGGGCCGGGGGCGACTCCAACCTCACGGTCGTCGGGGTCTCGGCCGGCGGCATCGGCGGCAACGGAGGCAGCGTCGGCGGGTCGGGTGACGGCGGCGACGGCGGCGACGCGGGCAACGCGGTCGGGGCCAACACGACGTTCTCCGACGTCGGCGGTAAAGGCGGCAACGCCGGAGTTTTCGGCGGCAACGGCGGCGATGGCGGCGACGGCGGCAATGCGTCCACCGACGGGATGGGCTCGGGCGGCACAGGCGGCTCGGGCGGACAGGGCGGCCGCGGTGGCCTCGGCGGCGACGGGGGCAACGGAGGTTCCGGCGGCGACGGTGATTCCGTATCCGGCCCCGCCGACGGCGGCAAGGGCGGTCAGGGTGGCAACGGCCTGACCGGAGCCGGCGGCGACGGCGGCGACGGCGGCGACGGCACGTCCGGCAGCGGTGTCGGCACCGGAGGAAATGGCGGCAACGGCGGCAAGGGGGCCGAGCCGGGTGCCGGCGGCAAGGGCGGCGACGGCACGACGACAGACGGCCAGGACGGCTCCTGAGCCGACGTCAGCGCCCGCCGAGGAACGGCCGCAAGACCAGCAGGAAGGCCCCGAGCAGGGCCAGCGGGGCGGCCAGCGGTAACCAGGGCACCTGCACCGGAAGCGCGACCGCGACGGCGACCGCCCCGGCGAAGCCGACGGCGAACGCCATCGTCGGCACCGTCGGGTCGGTGTGCCGCAGCACCAGATACACCGCGGCGGCCAGACCGGCGAGCAGCGTGTGCATCGGCGCGGAGTCGGCGACGACCACCGTCGCCACCACCAGCAGAACCGCCGCGGTGGCCGCGGGGCGCCACCAGACCGATACCACCACGGCGACCACCGCGACAGCGGCGATCACGAGCGAGGGGCCCTCGGCGCGGTAGGCCGCGGCACCGACCATCAGGATCCCGAACGCCTGCGGCAGAAGCGTTCTCGTCATCGGCGGGACCTGTGGACGGGGACCAGCGCCATCGCCTGATCCAGCGTGGCGTCACCCGGCCATCCGACGATGTCGACACCGACGGTCGCCATGTCCCGGTACATGAACGACCGCTGCATCGCCCACATCCGGTGCACCAGCGGGTCGTGGTCGCCCTCGACCGGGCTGCCTTCGAGGACGTCGACCGCGACCACCGGATGCCCACGCTTGCGCAGATCGATGAGTGCCAGCGCGAATTCGGTGTCGAGCATGGTCGAGAACGCGATGACGATCGCCCCGGTCGGGACGGCGGGGCGTGGCGCGAGGGTGCCGGTGGCGGTCTCATAGGTGTCTGCCGCGCCGAGCATCGTGTCGAGGACCCGGTAGAACTGGCGCTGGCCGATGTCGGCGCCCAGCCACCGGGTGCGGCGGCTGCCGAGGGCGACGAGCCCCGCCCGGTCGCCGTAGCGCAACGCGCTCTGGACCACCTGGGCCGCACCTCTGGCGGTCCGCTCGGTCGCCGCGGTGGCCGGGCCGGGCGGCTGCGGATAGGTGTCGACGAGCACCACCACGTCGGCGGCCCGGTCGGTGAGTCGCTCGGTCACGTGGAGTGCGCCGCGTCGCGCGCTGACCGCCCAGTTGACCGTGCGCAACTGGTCGCCGGGCACGTAGGGCCGGATGTCGGCGAACTCGACCCCCGGTCCGGTGTGGCGGGTGAGGTGAGTGCCCAGCCGGTCGAGCAGGTCGGTGCGCGGAATGCCGGTGGATTGCGGTGGCGCGACGGGGAACACGCAGATCTCCGCTGCGTCCGCGGTGCCTGTGCCTTCGAGCAGCCCGCCCCTCCCGGTGACGCGCACCGTCGCCCTGATCGGGTAGCGGCCCCAGCGGGCCGCCCGCACGGTGACCGTCCCTGCGTCGTCGTCGAGCGTCATCCCTTCGACCGCCGCGCATGTCAGGGCCACCTGGGAGCCGTCGTCGGCGCTCGCCGTGACGCTCACGCGGGACTGCTCGTCCTCGAAACACCGTTGGAACGGCGGGTTTCCGTTGACGTCGACGGACGGCACGTGCCGCTGCCGGCCGATCGAGCACAGCACCCCGATCAGCGGGGCGGCGAACGCGACGAGATCCCACCGGCCCGTCACCAGTGCCTCGGTGATGGCGACAGCCGCGCATACCGCGATCGCCCTGGCGAGCGACGATGTACGCCAACGTAATTCGACGGCGACCATGCTCACCGGGCCCTGGGCACCGGTGTGCGCCGCAGCAGCTCCTCGATCACGTCGGCACCCTGAACCTTGCGCACCCACATCTCCGGTCGCAGGCTGATCCGGTGCGCCATCGTGGGCACCGCAAGCGCTTTCACGTCTTCGGGGATCACGTAGTCGCGGCCCAGCAACAGCGCCCGCGCCCGGGCCAGCTGGACGAGGTCGAGCTCGGCGCGGGGACTCGCCCCGACCGCGACCTGCGGGTGCTGCCTGCTCGCGGCGGCGAGGGAGACCACGTACTGGACGACGTCGTCGTGCACGCTCACCTGCTCCACCGACTCCTGCATGTGCAGCAGGTCGGTGGCGTCGACGACCTGCTGCACCGTCACCGGCGCCGAGCCGCGGTCGAGCCGCCGCCGCAGCATCGTGGCCTCCTCCGGTTCGGACAGGTAGTTCAGTTCCAGCCGGATGGCGAACCGGTCGAGCTGCGCTTCGGGCAGCGGGTAGGTGCCCTCGTACTCGATCGGATTGTCGGTCGCCAGAACGAGAAACGGCTCGGGCAGCCGATGGGTGACGCCGTCGACGCTGACCTGGCGCTCGGCCATCGCCTCCAGTAGCGCCGCCTGCGTCTTGGGCGGGGTGCGATTGATCTCGTCGCCGAGGAGCAGGTTGGTGAACACCGGTCCGCGGCGGAATTCGAAGCGTCCCGACTGCATGTCGTAGATCGTCGAACCGAGCAGGTCGGCGGGCAGCAGGTCGGGGGTGAACTGCACGCGGGTGAACTCCAGACCGAGCGCAGCCGCGAATGACTTGGCGATCAACGTCTTTCCCAGCCCGGGCAGATCCTCGACCAGCACGTGCCCGCGGGCCAGCACCGTCATCAGGATCAGGTTGAGTGCGCCGCGCTTGCCGACGACGGCCCGGCCGATCTCGTCGAGCACCGACTCGCATCGGGCGGTCGTCACCGCGGGCGTGCTCACAGCCGCTCCAGCCGCGCGAGGATGTCGTCGAGGGTGCGGCGGCCGGGACCGGGCTCCTGGCCGCCGGAGCGGGCGATGTTGTCCGGATCCACCCACTGCCACAGTTCGTCGCCGAACACCATCCGGCCAGTCGATTGGAAAGACCTGGCGTCCTTGCCTTTTCGACGCCCGGCGGCGAGCTCGAACTGGCGCGCCAGCATCGGGCGCAGCCTGCGGTCCCAGTCCGCTCGTGTCGATTCCGACCACGAGATCAGCGTCTCGGTGCGTGTCAGCCACCGGCGCACCGCGGCCGCGGCGTCGTCATCGACGGTGTCCTGCTCCACCGCTGCTTCGTGGTCGAGTCGCGCCAGAACTGCGCACAGCACGCACGCGATCGCGCCGCCGGTGACCGCCACGACGAGTTCGCGCTCCAGCTGGGTGAAGGCGAACGCCTGCACCGCGATCACCAGCACCAGCCCCGCGGCAACGACTTTCGTCATGACAGCGCCTGCAGTTCGCGCTGTACCGCGCGCAGTGCACGCACCGCGTCGGCGCGATGGGTCTCATTCATGACGTGCGGGCTGAACCGGGCCTCCTCGAAGAGATCGACCAGTTCGGTGGCGTTGCCCGCCTGCAGCGCGTGCCGTTCGATGGCGCGGGCGAGCACCTCCGAGGGGGTGTCGGAATCCTGCGGCGTGGTGCCGGGCGACTTCTCCAGTTCGCGTTCCATCGCGAGATAGCACGCGATGATCGCCTCCCGCGGATCCCGGTCGGGGTCGTCCATCTCGGCGAGGCCGAGCTCGGCCGCACGGGCCAGGTCCGGTTCCGCGGTCACCGGCGGCGACGCGGGCGGCGCGCCCTCCATTGCCGGTGACGAGACGGCAGGGCGCCTGCGGCCGAACACAGTGGCCGCGATCGACAGCAGGACCAGCACGATCGTCGCCGTCGCCAGGATCGCGAACACGCTGCCGCCGTCCTCGGCGGGACGCTGTCGCGGGTCCTCGGCGGCGTCCCGCGGGGTCTCCGGCGGCGCGGCCGGCCCGGGCTCGGCGGCAGGGGCGTCGTCGAGAACCGGCGGCGTCACCCATCGCATCAGCGCGAGCAGCACCAGCGACCACGCGAGCAGCACGATCGTGGCGATCACCAAGGGGCGCCACGGCAGGCGGCCGCGCTCGCTGCGCCACTGCCGCGGGGGTTCGCCGGGTCCGGGCCTGGCGGTCCGACGCATGGCCTGCGACAGGATCGAGATCGCGATGACCGCGATGGACACGGCGAGCATCACGGCCACCGCGACGACGCTGCCGGAGCCGGTGTCGACGGTCTCGGGCTCGGGACGTCGTTGCGCGCCGGGCAGATAGCCCCGCAGCGCGACGATGGCCAGAATCATCAGCACGATCACCACGATCGTGCGTCCTACCGCTCTGTCATCGACCCTCATCGCCCCTCAGTGCCATCGTGGCACGGGAGGCACGCCGCGCGGCGCGAAAGGGTTACCCCGTCAGAACATCTGCCAGTCGGAGGCTCCGTCGGGCTGCGTGTAGAGCCCTCCGTCGGTGTTCTTGATGACCACGGCGTCGCCGCTGCCGAAGTTCTGCCGGAACCAGGCCGCGTCCTCGGCGCTGAGGTTGATGCAGCCGTGGCTGACGTTCTCGTAGCCCTGGGAGCCCTCCGACCACGGTGCGCCGTGGACGAAGATGCCGCTGTTGTCGATACGGACCGCGTCCTTGACCTTGAGCTTGTAGCCCTCACCGGACGGGTCGTCGACCGGCACACCGTACGTCGAGGAGTCCATCACGATGGTGTCGAACTTCTCCAGCACGTAGTAGGTGCCGTTCTTGGTGTCGTAGCCGGGCTTGCCCATGGAGACGGGGAACGTCTTCTCCACGACGCCGTCGCGCACGATCTCCATCTGCTTGGTCTCGTTGTCGACCGTGGCGACCAGCTGCTCGGGGACGGTGAAGCTCGACTTGGTGCCCGCGGCGTCGATGTTGACGACGGTGCCCGCCGGCCAGAAGTCCTGGGGGCGCCAGCGCACCTGGGTGTCGCTGGTCCAGTAGAAGCGCCCGGGCACCGGCGGCACGGACGAGATGTGGATCGCGTCCTCGGCCATCTGACGGTTGGCGATGGGGCGCTGGAAGTTGATGTAGATCGGCTTGGCGGCGCCGGCGATCGACCCGTTGGTCGGGTTGAACGACGGCGGCACGAACGGCGGCTGCCCGACGAACGGCGTCGGGTTCTGCCCGACGGGGGTGCCCTCCGGGATGGCCATCGGCTGGCCGGGGATCGTCGGGAACGGATCGTTGGCCGTCGGCACCACGGGGGCCGGGGGTGCAGGCGGCGCGAACGGGTTCGGGAACACGAACGGAGCAGGCGGTGGCGGTGGCGGAGCGGGCTGTGCCAGCGCCGACGGGGCGCCGATCGTGAGTCCCGCAACCACGCCCGCTGTCATCAGCAGGGCGAGGAGCCGTCTCCTGTTTCGCTGCCGCATGCGTATACCTCCAGTCCAGCGACTGACCCCAGTGTGGCACAGCACCAAGATCGTTCTCACTGGCGAACGTATCCGCCGGACCCCGGTGCCCTCCGTACCGAGGGCCTTGACCTGCACTGATCATCGCCTGAGCCGGTCGCGGCGTTACGTCGACGGCGGCACGGGTGAGACTGGACTCATGATCGTGGCGTTCAGCATCAGTCCATCCGGCGCGGACGAGACCGGCGGGGTCGGTGACGCCGTCGCCGAGGCCGTCCGGATCGTGCGGGCGTCCGGGCTGCCCAACGAGACCAATGCGATGTTCACCAACGTCGAGGGCGAATGGGACGAGGTCATGGCCGTGGTCAAGCAGGCCGTGGAGGCGGTCGCCGCCGTGTCCCCTCGCGTGAGCCTCGTGCTCAAGGCCGATATCCGGCCCGGCTACACCGGGCAGCTCACCGCCAAGGTGCAGCGCATCGACGATGCCCTGGCCGACGGGCGGTAGCGCCCCGCTGCTGCCGTACGTCGTCTTAGTCGGAGTAGTCCCAGGACCGGGTCCTCACAGGTGTCACGCGGATGTAGACGACGCCCGGTCTGGGTTCGGTGGGCCATTCGGATTCGGGCACGCCCCTGGAACGCGCTCCTTCGCGGGCAAGCTGCAGGGTTTCACTCGGTTCGCGAACGATGCGGGCGTGACCCTGCACCATCACTCCCCTGATGTCCGCCATCGTGGAGCCGGCTTCGACCATGACACTCGCCTTCGAGTCGGCCTCGACGTTGGTGACTTTGTGAGTGCCGTCTCGGACGCCCATGACGATGTCGCGGCCTGATCGGAAATAGCCGAGGGGCACGGTGTGGGGGAACCCATCTCCGTCGAGAGTGGTCAATATGGCCCAGCCCGGCCGCTCGTCGAGGAGCGTCTCGATCTGTTCGTCACTGAGTTTCCGCGGCATGAACCACGCTAACAAGGGCGGCCTCGACGACGTCGACAGCGATTCGGTCGACCGGCTCGCCGACGGCACGGACCCAGCATGGACACTGTGGCGTGGCTCTTTCTGCAACCGTGTTCAAGGTCGACCTTGTCGTGTCCGACGTCGATCACGGCTACTACGCCGACCACACATTGACCGTCGCTCGCCACCCCAGTGAGAACGACGAGCGGATGGTGGTGCGGCTGCTGGCTTTCGGGTTGCGCGCGCACCGGCTCGGCGAGGTCGACGGCGACTTGGCATTCGGGCCCGGCTTGTCGACCCCTGGCGTGCCGGATCTGCGGCTCGCCGACTACACCGGCCGGACGCTGGAGTGGATCGACGTCGGCCAGCCCGACGGACGCGCCCTGAGCAAGGCTGCGAGCCAGGCCGAACGGGTGGTGCTGTTCCCGTTCGCCTCAGCGGCGGCGACCTGGTGGCGCACCACCGGTCCCAAGGTGGCGGGGCTGTCGAACCTTTCGGTGGTCAAGGTGCCGCACGAGGCGGTGCAGCAGTTGGCGCAGTCGGTCGATCGCCGGCTGGCGGCACAGGTGGTGGTGATCGAAGGCCAGGTGACGATGACCGTGGGTGGAGTCGACGTCACCTTCACACCCGAGCCCCTGGTGTGACGGTGAACAGTGCCTACGCGGCGCGGCGGGCGGCCGACTCGGCGACCAGGCGCCGGTACAACCCGACGTAGTCGGCGACCATCCGCGTCAGGCCGTGCCGCGCGGCTGCGGTCTCCCGCACCAGCGCGCGTGACAGCTGCACCGCGTCGGGAACGGCCGCCGCGAGCGCGCCGACGTCACCGGACGGGACCAAACAGCCACCGCGCTCGTCCACCAGCTCCGGGATGCCGCCGCCGGCGAACGCCACCACCGGTGTCCCACACGCCATCGACTCGACGACGACCTGTCCGTAGGGCTCGTCCCACACCGGGGTGACCAGGGTCGCCGCCGCGCCTCCGACGAGCGCGGCGAGGTCTCGCTGACCGAGGTGGCCCGCGTACTCCACCCCATCGCCGAGCCAGGGCTCGATGCTGCGCTGGAAGTAGTCGGCGTCGCCGATCGGTCCTGCCAGCACGAGCCGGCGTCCCGACCGCATCGCGGCGTCCACGGCGAGGTGGGTGCCCTTCTCCGGAACGATCCGGCCCGACCACACCAGATCGTCACCGCCGGGTCCCAGCGGCCACCGGGACATGTCGACACCGTTGGGAACCACTGCCATGCGCTCGATGCCGACGTGGTCCCATGCCGCCGCGGACTGCCGGCTCACGGCGGCGAACTGCACCTCGGATCGCGCGACGGCGCCGACCGCCGCCTCCAGCATCGGGAAGGGCGGCGTGTGCAGCGTCGTCACCATCGGAATCCGCAGGCGCGGCGCCGCCAGCAGCGGAACGTAGTTGAGGCTGTGATTGTGGACGACGTCGAATCCGCTGCCCGGATCGGCGAGTTCGCCCATCAGCCCCGCGAAGGCCCGGTGGTGCGATTCCTTGACCGCACCCGGCCACGGGAACGCCACGGACGCCGCCGCGGTCCGCGGCAGCGCGCGGACGGTCAGCGCGGGATGGTCCGTGTCCAGGTCGGAGTCGGCCGCCGCGAACAGCGTGACGGCGTGCCCGTCCTCGATGAGCGCGCGGGTGAGATGCCAGACATGTGCCTCGATGCCTCCCGCGAACGGCTCCCGTATCGGAAAGTGATTGTGTGCGATCAGCGCGACGTGCAGCAATCGACATTTCCTTCGGCGACAGGTCTCGGTTCCCGGCTAGGTACCACGGCGACGCGTTCTTCTAACAACTTGGGATCGGTAGACGCTGCGACCACGTCAACTCATGCCGTCGGGAACCAACCTGGAAGGACCACCCATGCTCGGACGCTCCACCGCGGGCCTCGTCACGATCTCCGTGCCCGTCCTCGCGGCACTGCTGCTCACCGGATGCTCGGACGACTCCGACTCCCCCGCCCCCGCGACGGTCACCGTCACCCCGTCGTCGAGTGCGGCGCCCTCGGCGCCCTCGGCGGCACAGTCAGCGCCACAGTCAGCGCCGCCGGCGCAGAACCCGGCGACGCAGGCGCCCGCCCCGGCGCAGACCTCGACGGCTGCCCCGGCGCCCACCGCCGCGGCGGAGCCCGGTGTGCTCCCGCCGTGCTCGGATGCCGCCCTCACCGTCACCGCCGGCCCCGTGCAGGAGGCCGACACCGTGCGCCGCGTGGACATCTCGTTCACGAACACCTCGTCGGCGGCGTGCGGTCTGGTGAGTTATCCGACGGCGGATCTCCTCGGCGCACCCGGTTCCGTGCTGGTGTCGGTGGCCAAGCGGCCTGCCAACGCCGCACCCCGCCTGACGTTGCAGCCCGGCGACGTCGCGGGCGCGGACGTGCAGTCCTCCACGATCGACGGCACCACCGGTGAAAAGTGCGGCCGCACAGGCACATTGGCCGTCACACCGCCGGGGGGCACCCAGCAGCGCGTGCTCGAGGTCTTCCTGCCGATCTGCGACGCGACGATCAGCGCGGTCGGCTGAACTGTTGCGGCCGGGAACGGACGCTAGGAACGGACCAGACGAGCGATGGCGGCCGACGCCTCGGCGAGCTTGGCGTCGGCCTCCGAGCCGCCCGCGGCGACGGCGTGCGTGACGCAGTGGCCGAGGTGTTCGTCGAGAAGCCCGAGCGCGACCGACTGCAGCGCGCTGTTGACGGCGCTGATCTGGGTGAGGACGTCGATGCAGTACTTGTCCTCGTCGATCATCTTGGCAATGCCCCGCACCTGCCCCTCGATACGCCGCAGCCGCTTGGCGTAGTTCTCCTTCTGCGCGGAGTAGCCGTGCTCGCCCACGGCGGCGTCCGTCTCACCCCGGGCCGAATCGTTCGCTGCGGTCACGGCATACCCTCCAGCATCTGCTTCATCTGCGCGATCTGCGGTTCCAGTCCGGCCGTGATCGCCTTGGCGACGGCGATGGCGTCGACGTTGAGCCCATCGGCGATCTCGTCGTCGGCCATCGCGACGCCGCCTTGCAGCTGACCGATCATCGACTGCAACCACAGTTTGTCGAATTCGGGGCCGCGCAGCGACTCGAGCCTCGCGACGGTCGCGTCGTCGACCATCCCCTGGACCGACGGCTCTAGCGGGTCCTCACCGGAGCCGGGGTCGGCGCGGGCGTCCGGATTCTCGTTCCACTGCACGAGGAACACGTTGAGGATGTTGACCTCGGGCTGGTGTGTGGCGACGATCTGGCCGGCCAACGTCAGGAGCCCGGGGTCGGCCGAGCGTTCCGACGCCATCGTGCACAGGTCGATGGCCTGTTTGTGGTGCGGCACCATGGTTTCGGCGAACGCGATGTCGGCGGCGTTGTAGCCGGCCGGGTCACCGGTGATGACGGCTGTCTCCGGGATCTGGGGTCCGCTCGTCGCGCCGGTGGACGCATCGCCGTCGCCGCCGCAGCCCGCGAGCACGCACATCGCGGCCAGCGCGGCGATCAGGCGAACGACGGTCGGCGTCATGCACACAGCGTACTAGTACCCCTCGGGGGTATCTACCAGGGTTTTAGGCGCCCATGACGCTGGCGCATAATCACCCCATGCCCTCAGACTCCACCGACATCGACATCAAGCCGCGCAGCCGCGACGTCACCGACGGACTCGAACGGACCGCTGCCCGCGGGATGCTGCGCGCCGTCGGGATGACCGACGACGACTGGGGGAAGCCCCAGATCGGTGTCGGTTCGTCGTGGAACGAGATCACCCCGTGCAACATGTCGTTGCAACGGCTGGCGCAGGCCGTGAAGGGCGGTGTGCACGAGGCCGGGGGTTATCCGCTGGAGTTCGGCACCATCTCGGTGTCCGACGGCATCTCGATGGGCCATGAGGGCATGCACTTCTCCCTCGTCTCACGCGAGGTGATCGCCGACAGCGTCGAGACCGTCATGCAAGCCGAGCGCATGGACGGCTCGGTGCTGCTGGCCGGATGCGACAAGTCGATACCCGGCATGCTGATGGCCGCGGCCCGCCTCAACCTGGCCAGCGTCTTTCTCTACAACGGCTCGATCATGCCGGGTACGGCCAAGCTCACCGACGGCACCGAGAAGGAAGTCACCATCATCGACGCCTTCGAGGCGGTCGGCGCGTGTGCACGCGGGCTGATGTCGCGCGAGGACGTCGACATCATCGAGCGCGCGATCTGTCCGGGCGAGGGCGCGTGCGGCGGCATGTACACCGCCAACACGATGGCGTCCGCCGCCGAAGCGCTCGGAATGTCGTTGCCGGGCAGCGCATCCCCGGTTGCGATCGACAAGCGGCGCGACGAGTACGCGCGCCGCTCCGGTGAGGCTGTGGTCGAGATGCTGCGCCGCGGGATCACCGCCCGCGACATTCTGACCAAGGAGGCGTTCGAGAACGCGATCGCGGTGGTGATGGCGTTCGGCGGGTCCACCAATGCGGTGCTGCACCTGCTGGCGATCGCATGGGAGGCCGAGGTCGAGCTGACGCTGGCGGACTTCACCCGTATCGGGCAGAAGGTGCCGCACCTGGCTGACGTGAAGCCTTTCGGCGCCTACGTGATGAAGCACGTCGACGAGATCGGCGGCGTGCCCGTCGTGATGCGGGCGCTGCTGGATGCGGGCCTGCTGCACGGGGATTGCCTGACGGTGACCGGCAAGACCATGGCCGAGAACCTGGCACACATCGAACCGCCCGACCCCGACGGCAAGGTGCTGCGGGCGATGAACAACCCGATCCATCCCACCGGCGGCATCACGATCCTGCACGGGTCGCTGGCCCCCGAGGGCGCGGTCGTGAAATCGGCCGGCTTCGATTCCGATGTGTTCGAAGGAACTGCAAGGGTTTTCGAGCGTGAGCGGGCCGCCCTCGACGCGCTGGAGGACGGGACGATCACGCACGGCGACGTCGTCGTGATCCGGTACGAAGGTCCCAAGGGCGGGCCGGGCATGCGCGAGATGCTTGCCATCACCGGCGCCATCAAGGGCGCGGGGCTCGGCAAGGATGTGCTGCTGATGACCGACGGCCGGTTCTCCGGCGGAACGACGGGCCTGTGCGTCGGCCACATCGCGCCCGAGGCCGTCGACGGCGGACCCATCGCATTCGTGCGCGACGGTGACCGCATCCGTCTCGACGTCGCGAACGGCACGCTCGACATCCTGGTCGACGACGCCGAATTCGAGTCGCGCAAGGCGGGTTTCACGCCGCTGCCCCCGGTCTACAAGACCGGGGTGCTCGCCAAGTACACCAAGCTGGTGGGCTCGGCGGCGGTGGGCGCGGTCTGTACCTGACTAGTTCGTTGTCGGTGGCGGTGGCTCGAACGGGTGATACCACTTCCATTGCGCGCGTTCGCCGGTCGGGCCCGCGTAAGGGGCGACGTCCGGCGGCGGTGTGGTCGGCGGACGGGCAAGCGACCCGCCGGTCAGCGGCTGGCCCTCGTCGTCGATGACGACCAGGGCTGTCGCGGTGCCGGTGATCGCGATGAGGCCGCGATGGTGGGCACGGTGATGAAAGGGACAGACCAGCACCAGGTTCCACAGTTCGGTGGGGCCGCCGTCCTCCCAGTGCCGGATGTGGTGGGCGTGCAGCCCACGGGTGGCCCCGCAGCCGGGCACCACACAGCAGGCGTCCCGGTGCTCGAGTGCCCGGCGTAAACGCCGGCTGATCGTACGGGTGGCCCGGCCCGAGCCGATCGGTTGGCCGTGGCGTTCGAACCAGACCTCGCAGGTGGCATCGCAGGTCAGGTACCGGCGGTCGTCCTCCGTGAGCACCGGCCCCAAATGCAGGTTGGCGACCGACTTTTCGACATCCAGGTGCACGATCACGGTGGTGTGCTGACCATGCGGGCGCCGCGCCACATCAGCGTCCCAGCCGGTGTCGATCAAACTCATGAACGCGTCCCGGGCAGTGGGGAACGGCGGCACTTGCGCGCCGGCGTCGGCATTGTCGGCCGCGCCGACATCTGCATCTCGGTCGGCATCTGCATCTGCGTGGTCGCGTTTCCAGTCCGCGATCAGGCCATCCCGATGCGACGCCAGCGCGGCATCGACCTTCGCCGCCTCGAAGTTGTTCACCCGAATCCGATACGTCGTGTACTCGCCCTTCACCGATTTCGAAATCGACGGCCCCGGCTCCGGCTTCGGCTCAGGAACCGGCTTGGGCTCCAACGCCACCGCCGTCCGGAGCTGCGCCACCGTCATGCGTTCCGCGATATGCAGATAGTGTGCGTCTGACTCAGGACCGGACCTGTCGGCGATGACCTGAACCTGATCCAAAGAGAGGCGGCCCTCCCGCAGAGCGGCGGTGCAGCGCGGCAACTCCTCGGAGCGACCCGCAACAGTCATCACCGATGTCGCGTTGTGGGGCGACACCCCGATCTTCCACGCGATCAGCTCGACCATCGACTTGCATCCCGTCGCGGCCCACAACCCGTCCCGATCCATCTCCGCCGCGATCTCCACGATCCGGCCGTCGATCGCATTACGCTGTCCGGCGAGCTCCGACAGCTCATCGAACAACGCCTCCAACCGCAAACCCCGTGGGGGACTCGATTGGAAGGACGGAACAGTCGACGGGCGCATAGGTCAATGATGCCCCGGGGGTCCGACAGAAACGGCTACGGGACCGAAAGCGCCACTGCGGATGCAATTTTCGTGAAAACGCGACCTTCACTGCATTCTCGACGTCCGGCGATAGCGGTGTGCCCCGTTATTGCGGCGACGGCTCGATCTTGGTCAGGCTGTTCTGCGCTCCAGCCACAGCTGCGGACACCATGCCCTTGACCTAGCACGTCCCGGCCCGGGCAGAATGAGCCGATGACGCTGGCGTTCCTGCTCACTTCCCTGATCGTGGTCGCGACGCCGGGCACGGGTGCCCTCTACACCGTGGCCACCGGTCTCGCGCACGGCACCCGGGCGTCGGTGCTGGCGTCGGCGGGGTGCACCCTCGGCATCGTTCCCGCCATGCTGGCGGCGGTCACCGGCCTGGCCGCGATCCTGCACAGCAGCGCCATCGCGTTCCAGACTGTGAAGTGGGTCGGTGTCGCCTACCTGCTTTACCTGGCGTGGGTGACGTGGCGGGACAAGTCCGAACTGGTCGCCGATGCCGGCGATTCCGTGCGACCGAGTTCGTGGCGGATTATGTGGACGGCCGTCGCGGTCAACGTGCTGAACCCGAAGCTGACCATCTTCTTCTTCGCGTTCCTGCCCCAGTTCGTCGACCCGTCCCGGCCGCCGGTGGGTCAGATGCTCTCCCTCAGTGCCGTGTTCATGGCGATGACGTTCGTGGTGTTCGCGGCCTACGGCGCGTTCGCGGCGGGCGTGCGCACCCATGTCATCCGCCGGCCGAGGGTGGTCACGTGGATGCGGCGCACGTTCGCGGCGACCTACGTGGCGCTGGCGGCGCGGATGGCGGTCACCTCGCGCTGACCGCGATTACCCCGTGCCGGCGCCCCTCGACGTGAGAGCATCGCTGTTCTGCAGACGTTTCTCATCCCGGTGGAGACAGCATGATCCGTACGTTGACCGCGACCTCGGCAGCCCTGCTCGCCTTCGGCCTGTCCGCCCCGGTGGCGGCCGCTCAGGGCAGCGACCAGACCATCCGCGTGATGGACGGGCAGATCCGCTGCCTGATCAGCGCCGACTTCGAGGGGCAGGGTCGTCCCATGGCGATCTGCGGGCGCACCGACGGCCAGACGTTCCAGACCTCGCCCAAGAGCCTGAACCTCGTCGCGGTGCAGGGAACGGGTGAGATGTTCTACGAGGCGGGGAGCATCACCCCGCCGCCGGACTCCGACGTGGTGCTCGGCCCCGGCCAGACGTACAAGGTGAACGGCTGGACGGTCCGGACCGAGGAACTCCGGACGCTGATCTACTACGACATCGGCCGCCACGGGATCTCGGTGAAGCCGGTGGAAGCGATGGCGATCTGGATCTGAGCGGGGTGCGACGATGAGCGCATGACCGCAACGCTCGTCGCCAAGAACGTGGCGGGCGGATTCGCCCACCGCACCCTGTTCGAAGGCGTCGACCTGACCGTCGCGCCGGGCGACGTGGTCGGCGTCGTCGGCGTCAACGGTGCGGGCAAGAGCACGCTGCTGCGCATCCTCGCCGGTGATCTCGAACCACTCGACGGCACGGTCAACCTGGCCCCGGCAGACGCTTTCGTGGGGTGGTTACCACAGGAACACGAACGCGTGCCCGGCGAGACCGTCGCGGCGTACATCGCGCGCCGCACGGGCTGCGGCGCCGCCACCGACGCCATGGAGGCGGCCGCCTCAGCGCTGACGGATTCGTCGGCGAGTGCGGACGCGTATTCCGCGGCGCTGGACCACTGGCTGGCCACGGGCGCCGCCGACCTCGACGACCGGTTGCCCGCCGTGTTGTCCGACCTCGGTCTGGACAGCGACGTGATCAGACCGGACTCGACGCCGATGACCGCGCTGTCGGGCGGGCAGGCCGCACGGGTGGGGCTCGCCGCACTGATGCTGTCGCGGTTCGACATCGTGCTGCTCGACGAGCCGACGAACGACCTCGACCTCGACGGCCTGACCCGCCTCGAGAACTTCGTGCGGGAGCTGCGCGGCGGCGTGGTGCTGGTGAGTCACGATCGGGAGTTCCTGGCGCGCACCGTGACCCGCGTCCTCGAACTCGACCTCGCCCAGAACACCACCACCGTCTTCGGCGGCGGATACGACAGCTATCTCGACGAGCGCGAGGTCAACCGCAGGCACCGTCGGGAGCAGTACGAAGAGTTCGCCGATAAGAAGGCCGATCTGGTTGCGCGCGCCCGCATTCAGCGGGAATGGTCGAGCCAGGGCGTGCGCAACGCGATGCGCAAGGCCCCGGACAACGACAAGAACCGCCGGCGTGCGCAGAGCGAGTCGAGCGAGAAGCAGGCGCAGAAGGTGCGCCAGATGGAGAGCCGGATCGCCCGCCTCGACGAGGTCGAGGAGCCGCGCAAGGAGTGGACCCTGCAATTCACCATCGGCGCGGCGCCGCGGTCGAGTGCGGTGGTCGCGACACTCGACAAAGCCGTTGTGCGACAGGGTGATTTCGTTCTGGGACCGGTGTCGTTGCAACTCGACGCGGGCGAACGGGTCGGCATCACCGGCCCGAACGGAGCGGGCAAGTCGACGTTGCTGCGGCTACTGCTGGGCCGACAGCAGCCCGATGAGGGCCGCGCGAGTCTCGGAGCCAACGTGGCAGTGGGCGAGATCGACCAGGCGCGTTCGTATTTCACCGGTTCGGCGCGTCTGGTAGACCGGTTCGAGCAGCGGGTGCCGGACTGGCCGACGGCCGATGTCCGTACGCTGCTCGCGAAGTTCGGGCTGCGTGCCGATCATGTGGAGCGCGCCGTCGACGACCTGTCACCCGGAGAGCGGACACGCGCCGGCATGGCGTTGCTGCAGGCGGTCGGTACGAACGTGCTGGTGCTCGACGAACCGACGAACCACCTCGATCTGCCCGCCATCGAACAGTTGGAACAGGCCCTGGAGTCGTATGACGGCGCCCTGCTGCTGGTCACGCATGATCGCCGGATGCTCGACAACGTCCGCCTCGACCGGAGATGGCTCGTCGACGGCGGGCGCGCCGTCGAGCTCTGACGCGGCCCCGCAGCGACACCGCACGGGACGGGCCCCATTGTGGCAAACTCACTGTGACAAAACTCGCCGTTTGCAGGCACTGCCCATTATTTGCTTCGGCGACAATTGAAATGTGGCAGTTTACGAGTGAAAACCCTATTTTGGTGTGGTTTTGGCCTCGGCGGTAATAGCGCTTTCCGTCAATAGCGATTTCGCTCCGCGGATATGTCGACGATCCTTGACCGCTTGTCAGCAAACGCTCTACATTGCTGCTGTTAGCTGTCAGCGAACTCACAGAGCATTCGCCGCTGGGGCCTGACACATCACGCCAAAGGGGGCGGTTCATGTCGACGAAGTCGAAGAGCAAGCGCATGACAGGTATCACGGCTCGTCAGTTCCTCACTGCCGGAATGGGCAGCGCAGCGGTCGTGGGAGCGGGCCTGCTGTCGGCCGGCCTGCTCGACGATCCCGCAGTCGCCACCGCGGCGCCCGAGGTGGCGCTGATGTCGAACGAGGCTGCGCTCCCGACCGATTGGTGGTTGCTGCACGGCGGCCAGCGCGACGGCAACGACCCGGCGAACTCGAATGCCCTCTTCGGTCCGGCAGCGCTGGCCGCGACGAGCGCCAACGGCAACTTCAACATCTTCCGGGTGATCGGCCCGGGTGGCTGGCTGATCGGAGACGGCATCGACGCGGTGGCCGGCTGCGAAGGCGCGGCCTGCAACGGCGGCAACGCCGGTCTGCTGTTCGGCAACGGCGGCAAGGGATTTGCCGGCGGCCACGGCGGGAACGGCGCGCTGTACTTCGGCAACGGTGGCGACGGCGGCCAGGGCGTGAACGGCGGCGAGGGCGGCCGCGGCGGCAACGGCGGCCTGTTCTTCGGCAACGGCGGCAACGGCGGTCAGGGCGGAACTGGCGTCAACGGGACCGAACCGGGCGAGGACGGCCAGGCCGGCGGCAAGGGTGGCGCAGGCGGCACCGGCGGTTTCTTCTTCGGCTCCGGCGGGGCGGGCGGCAAGGGCGGCACAGGCGGTGACGGCTACTCCGATCCTCTGGGCGAACTCGAAGCCGGCGACGGCGGTGACGGCGGCGATGCCGGCGAGGGCGGTGCCGGTGGCCTGTTCGGCAAGGCAGGCCCCGACGGCAATGGTGGTGACGGCGGCGACGGCGGCGACGGCCCTCAGGGTGTCGACGGTGTCGGCGGTGACGGCGGCGACGGCGGCACCGGTGGAGCGGGTGTCATCGGCGGCACCGGCGGTGACGGCGGTCTGGGCGGCCTGGGAGACGACGGCTTCGGCGGCGGCCAGGGTGGCGACGGCGGGACCGGCGGCGAAGGCGACGTCGGCGGTAAGGGCGGTAGCGGCGGTATCGGCGGCGCGGGCTCGGAGGGCTTCGAGGGAGGCCAGGGCGGCTCCGGTGGCGACGGCGGCGACGGTGAGTCGGCCGGAGGCCAGGGCGGCATCGGCGGCCTCGGCGGCTTCGGCGGTCAGGACCTCGACGACAACGCCACCGGTGGCGCAGGCGGCGAAGGCGGTGAGGGCGGCGCCGGTGGCGAAGGTGACGTCGGTGGCGCCGGTGGCGAAGGCGGCAACGGCGGCCTGGGTGGCGACGGCGGGCAGAACGGCACCGGTGGCGAAGGCGGCACCGGCGGCGCGGGCGGTCTCGGCGGCACCGGCAGCCCCGGCGAGGGGGGCGTAGGCGGCGAAGGCGGTGACGGCGGCACCGGTGGCGACTCGCTGGAAGGCGGCACCGGCGGTGACGGCGGCGCCGGTGGCGGCGGCGGCACGGGCGGCTTCGGCGGCAGCGGGGACGTCGGCGAGCCCGGCGAGCCCGGTGACGAAGGCGACGACAACGACGGCACACAGGGCGGCCAGGGTGGCGACGGCGGAACCGGCGGAGCCGGCGCTGACGCAGCTGGGGCCGCGGACTGATCGGCGCCTCTGACAGTTAGGTGCGTGTCGGCGCACATCCTGCCCACCAGCGGGATGTGCGCCGACTCCTTTTCGGTGGCGCCCGGAGCAGCGCAATTTGCCACGGTGCGGAATCCTTCGTAATAGTCGACCCCGGGGGGAGAGGACGAAGGATGTTGATGCGAAGCCTGTTGAAGGTGGCCGGTCGTGCAGCGGGGGCGGCGTTCGCCGCGATGCTGTTCGCGCAGATGCCCGCGGCGCACGCTCTCGGCGAGTATCCCGTGGCCAGCCCGGGCGCCTTTCTGGTGAGCACTGTGCTGGCCAACAACGGTCAGCCCTACCAGTGCACCGCCGGCTTCACCGTGCGCACGCCGAGCGGGGCGCCCGGCATGCTCACCGCGGGGCACTGCCGCCGCGACCCGGTCAACGACACCGTGTTGCAGCGGACGCCGTCGGGCGACCAGTTCATCGGCCGCTACGTCCGGTGGGAGGTCATTCCGGGTGTGCACGACATGGGCCTGGTCGACCTCGCCGGGAGCTCGGTTCCGCTGGTCAGCGACGTCGACGCGATGCGCGTGACCCGCGTGATGAACGCCGAGGATCTGCGCCGTGAACAACCCCAACTGTGCAAGTCGGGCGCGCGCACCGGATTGTCGTGTGGACCCATCACGGCGATCACCGACACCCAGGTGTCCTTCCGGGCATGGGACGACCTCGGCGACTCCGGCGCGCCCGTGTACGCCCGCCATCCCGACGGAACCGTCGCCGCCGTCGCGATCCTGTACGCGCACAGCGACGACGTGTTCGGCCGCATCGTCCACGCCTCGCTCGTGGCGCCCGTGATGGCGAACTGGGGACTCACGGCCTGGGCCTAGGGAGCTGGGGGAGCCGCCAGACCGCGTTCGACGCCTCGTGCGACCCCGGCACACAACTCGGCGACCGGGATGTCCCGAGCCGTCGAGAACGCCATCATCGCGGTCCCGCGCAGCACGCCGATGACGGCCACGGCGGTCACCGCCGGATCGACCGTGGGGTCGACGGATCCATCGGTCAACCCGTCCCGGATGTGCCCGACGAGGTGGTCGCGGAACCCGGCGTCTCGCTCGGCGAACAGAGGCGCGAGCAGCGGTTCGGCACCCGCCGATTCGGCCCACATCTTGAGGAAGGCCTCCGAACGTGGCGACCGTTCGTGCATCCCGCCGAGGTAGGCCTCGATGAACTGGATCAACCGTCCCAGGCCTGTCGGGGCGTCGGTGGCCACCTCGAACTGCTGCGTGTGGGCGATCAGTTCTTCCAGCAGCCGGGCCTTGCTGCCGAAGTGGTGATTGACGATGCCGCGGCTGTAGCCCGCGGCTTCACCGACAGCGGCGAGCGAGACGGCGTGGGAGCCGTGGGCCGCGACCAGGGCAGCGGCCGCGTCCAGTACGCGGCGTCTCGCCTCCGCGCTGCGTTCGGCCTGCGTGCGCCGCACGACTCGCCCTTCGGTCATGGCGGACATTCTCCTCGAACCCGACTTGTCGGTACTCCAGTTTAAGTTGTGTGTCGTACAGCAAGTTTCTATCGAACCAGGAGCACCCATGCCTCTTCTCGACTCATCCGATCTCACCCGCTTCGTCGACGCAGACCCGACCGGACCGGTCGTGATGCTGAACCTGGTGCGGTTCGCACCCGGCGGCGCCGACAAGTACCGGGAGTACATCGAGCACTTCGACAGTTCCGGCGTGAGGGAGCGCTACGGCGTGACGATCGTCTACGGCGGCACCGGACACCCGTCACTGGTCGCCGCGGAAGGAGGCGACTGGGACTTGGTGGCGCTGTTCAAGTATCCGAGTCGGCAGCACTTCGTCGACATGGTCAACGACCCGGATTACCAGGCGTTCGAGCATCTCCGCGCGGAGGCGGTCGCCACCGCCGTGCTGCAACCCACGACCCCGGCCCTTTGAGAATCGCGGCGCAGGGCTGCAGCTTGCCCTGCAGTTCTGCGCCGCGACCATGACCTCACACCTGACACCAGTCAGACGATGCAGCGGATGCGGCGAGGCATCGGGAACGTCGGCGAGTTCTGTGGGCATTCCGACAGAGCTAGGCGTTTCCTGGCGCGCCGGCGTCCACGGCCAGTGGGAGGACACCGACGGTGACACGGTCCTTTCCACCGCGTTTGGCGTGATACATCAATGCGTCGGCCTGTTGCATCAGCGTCTCGGCGGTGCACCCGGTCTGCGAGAGGACGACACCGGCGCTGACGGAGAGTTGGTCGTAACTCTGATCGCCGCTGAGTGTGATGGGCCGGCGGAGATCCGCACGGATCCGTTCGGCCAGATATTGCAGCCACGGCAGCTCGCGGATACCGGGACAAAGCACCGCGAACTCGTCACCTCCAAGGCGCGCGGCGGTGTCCGAAGGGCGAATCGACGCCTTGATCCGCCGGGAAACCTCGGTGAGCACCTCATCGCCCTCGGCATGTCCCCACGTGTCGTTCACCGCTTTGAAGCCGTCGAGATCCAGGAATATCACCCCCAATCCCGTTGAGCGGCCTGCGTCGACCTCGGCGAGTGCATCCTCGATCCGCGTCGTGAAGAGCGACCGATTGGCCAGTCCCGTGAGCGGGTCGTGAGAGGCCATGTATAGGAGTTCTGCTTCGGCCTGCTTGCGACTCGTGACATCTTCGACGAGGCATATGCCGTAGGGCTCCGACCCGCGAGGCGCAACCACCGAGGCGGACACCGCGCCCCACACGGCAACCCCGTCCGCGCGCCGTATCGAAGCTTCTGCCGTAAACGTCTGTCCCGGTTGAAGGTTCAGCACCTGTGTCAAGTCACCTGAATTCGAGGCAGTCTCTCCGGTACCGAAATCGGTGATGGCCATCCGCAACACCTCTGCTTGCGTGTACCCCACCAAATCCGCCATAGCCTTGTTGCATCGCGTAATGCGTCCGCGCCGGGCCGGCGCGACATTGAACATGAACATGCCCATGGGGGCCGTGTCGAAAGCGAGCCGAAACCGCTCCTCGCTGTCGGCGAGGGCCTGCTTTGCCGCCCGTTGCTCCGTGATGTCTGTGGCGACACCGATGTATCCACGGCACTGTCCGTCCTCATCGGTCATGTGCGATACCGCCAGGCTGACGGCTGCGTGCGTTCCGTCCCGCCGCACATAAATCCACTCGCGTACCTCCGCGGTCTGCGGAGTCACGTTGTGCACGAATACCTCGATCCCGGGTTCAATACCCAACTCCGCCGCCCTGGCGCACACCTCTGAGTAGAGGTGGAACTCCATCGGTGTAGCGCCCAGCATTTCTTCCGCCGTCCAACCCAGCAGTCGTTCGGCGCCCTTGTTGAACACCGTGATCCTGCCGTCGGGGTCGGTGCCGATGATCGCCTGTTCGGAAGCGGCGTCGAGGACGCCGGCGAAGAGGTCACGTGCTTCGCGTAGTGCTCGTGCCGTCCGCCGCTCGTCCGTGACGTCACGAAAAGCCATGACGCTCAATGGTTGTTGCCGTACCAGGGGCGCCGTCGCGACCTCGACGATGCGGCCTTTACCGATTCCGACGGTCACGTCGCGAGGACCGTTGTGGGTCAGGACGGCACGACATCCCGCCACGTCGCTCACCGGTGAGGCCGTGACGATGTCGTCCGCGAGGCCCGAGGCGGCGGCTCGTGCGTTTCGGAGAAGTACCGTGCCCGTGGAATCGACCACGACCACTCCGTCGTGGATGCTGTCGAGCACGGCGCTGAGCGTCTCGGAGTCCTGGTCCGCTCGATCCCGCGCCTGCTCGAGTTGGGTGATCAGCCGCGTACGGGAGTCCCGGTAGAGCGACAGGGTGAGCACGAGGAGCGTCAGGCTCCCCACCATCGCCTGCGACAACAAGGCCCGTGTCTGTACGTCGGGCACGATCAGCGAACCCCTGTCCAGCAGCGTGGCGTAGATGATCCACGTACCCGCGGCTGTGAGGAACACCGTGCTGACCGTGGTGCTGTAGCGCAGCGCGAGCCACATTGCGGGCACCAGCGCGAGGAATGCTGTCGGCAGTCCCGTGCTCAGCCAGAAGATCCAGTAGAAGACGGACCCCACGCCGGCGGCAACGAACAACGCTTCCGCCACACCCGTCGCCGTCACGCGCGGCGACCGCCAGGTGACATCCTGCAGCCGAAGCCAGATCGCCACGCCGACGAGTGCGGTAGCGCCGTTGCGGACCGCGAACAGTGCAAACGTCTCCCACACCGGAGCGTCCATCACCATCACGAAGTACATGGTGGCCAGCACTGCAGCACAGGACGTCCCCGCTGTCACGGCACCGACGAGGCGAGCCAGATCAGCGGGGTCTCGCAGTGCAGCCCGCCGTCGCCCATAGACGAGAATTCCCGTCGACACGGCGCAGAGTGCGACGTTCACGACGACGAACCACGCGCTCAGGCTCGCCGACGCCCCGGTCGCGAGATTGGTCACGAAGGCCACCGCGCCGAGCAGCATCAGATGCGCGGCTCGTTCCCACGGTCCGCGTCCGGCAACCGCCAACAGCCAGACGATGCCGACGGCAGCCGCCGGCCAGACCAGAGAAACTTCACCACCGGCCAATCGGGTAGCACGGCCAGCGAAAACCGACAGCGAGTAGGCAACAGGAAACGCGACAACATAGATGCCGGAGCGCAGGAAGCGACCCACGGGAACCCCCACCTCTGGACGCGACCGTCAATATCAGGATGCAACCATATTCGAGGCGCCGCTCGCCGATTGCGCGAACTTCCGCGCGGCGGGCCCAGCGGCAAGGGCAAAACTCAAAAACTACCGAGCAGCACTTCTGCGGCCCATGCGGACGCTGCCACGTATCAGTGCTTCCGGTTCGGCTCACCTATCCGGTGAATGGCTATCACCTCACCGCAGCCTCGGCTTCGTCGCGCCCCGCCAGCCGGCCGTCCCACACCTGTAGGACCTCCGGCGCGGTGCGCGGCGTAAGCAGGCTGACCACGACGTAGACGATCAGGCTCGCGGCCAGGCCGTAGTAGATCGGCTCGTTGGCGAGCACGTCGCCGACGATGAACATCGTGCCGAGTGTGACCACCGTGCCGACGCCCATCGACCACAGCGCACCCGCGCCCGTCGCACGCTTCCACAGGAACCCGCCGAGGATGGCGACCAGCAGGCCGCCGACCAGGATGTCGTAGGCGATCGTCAGGGCGGCGACGACGTCGTTGAGCAGCGCCGCGATCACGATCACCGCGATGCCGAGGACCACGACGTACATGCGGTCGGAGTGCACGTCTCGCTCGGCACCGTCGTTCTCGGCCGGCCGACGGAAGACCCGCAGCAACAACGGCTTCACATCGGTACGCGCCACCGTCGCCGTCGCGATCAGGGCACCCGACGCCGTCGACATCATGGCCGCCACCGCGGCGGCGAGCACCAGCCCGCTGATGCCGACCGGCAGGATCGTCTCGGCGATCTGTGCGTACACGTCGTCGCTCACCTCGACGTCGGGCAGGAACGTCGACGCGGCCATCCCGATCACCGCACCGGCGACGCCGTAGAGCACGCAGTACAGCGCGGCCGTCGTGCCACCCCACTTCGCCACACCCGGCGAACGCGCCGTGAACACGCGCTGCCAGATGTCCTGCCCGATCAGCATTCCGAAGCTGTAGACGACGAAAAAGGTGATGATCGTGGGCATTCCGATCGCGCCGAGGTCGAAGACCGCGTCGCCTGCGCGTTCGCGGATCCCGGCGAAGCCGCCGGCCTTGGCGAGCGTGAACGGCAGCAGCAGCGCGAAGATGCCGATGGTCTTCAGGATGAACTGCACCATGTCCGTCAGCGTGATCGACCACATGCCTCCGATCGAGGAGTACAGCATCACGATCGCGCCGCCGATGATGACCGACACCGTGCGGTTGGTGCCGAACAGCACGTTGAACACCGTCGCGTAGGCGATCGTCGACGTCACCGACAGCATCAGGGTGTACGCGACCATGACGATTCCGGACGCCGACGTCGCGTCGACCCCGTACCGCAACCGCAGCATCTGCGCGACGGTGTACACCTTGAGCCGCTGGATCCGTCCGGCGAAGAACAGGCTCAGCGCCAGCAGGCCGACCGCGATGGCCACCACCAGCCACATGCCGGAGATGCCCCATTTGTAGCCGAGACCGACGCCACCTACCGTGGACGCGCCGCCGAGCACGACGGCGGCCATCGTGCCGGTGTAGAGGGTGGGACCCAGCCGGCGACCCGCGACGAGGAAGTCGGCGGAGTCCTTGGTTCTCGTCTTGCCCCAGAACCCGAAAGCGAGCATGGCGAGCAGGTAGACGACGATGATGACGATATCGAGTGGCTTGCCCACGGCGGGCCTCCTGTGTCAGGTGGGTGCGAACATCTTCAGTAGCGCGGGGAGCACGACCACCGCGGGTCCGCGGGTCGTGAACGTGCCGGCGACGGCCTCGCCGACGCCGTCGAGCGTCACCCGCTGCGCGGGAACGCCGAAACTTGTTGCCAGAGCCACGAAGTCAGGCCTGGCCAGCTCGGTGGCCGTCGCCTGACCGAATGCTCCGGTCATGTATTCACGCAGAATTCCGTAGCCGCCGTCGTCGACGATCAGCCAGGTCGTGTCCGCGTCGTGTTGCCGCGCGGTCGCCAGCTCGGCGATCGAGTACATCGCGCCGCCGTCGCCGGAGACCGCGAATGTCCGCCGGCCGGATCCGATGGCGGCCGCCACCGCCGCCGGGAATGCAAACCCCAGCCCGCCCGCGCCCTGCGCCGAATGGAATTCGCCGTCCTGGGGATCCCACGCCGACCACGCCCAGTATCCGGCGATCGTCATATCCCAGAACGTGTGTGCCGCAGCGGGAACCGAGGCGCGCAGGTCGCGCATCAGCCGTAGCTCGTCGGCCAGGTCCTGACCCGCCAACCTGTCCTCCACGGCAGCACGCAGCTCGCGGACGATCCGCGCGCCGTCTCCGGTGCGCTGAGTCAGTCGCTTCGCCAGCGCGGTGAGCGCCGCCGAGGCGTCAGCGTGGACGGCCAACGCGGGGTGGTTGGCTTCCAGCACCCGCCGTTCCGCGTCGACATGGATCAGCCGGCCCTTCGGCGCGAACGAAAAGTAGTTCGACGTCACCTCGCCCATCGCGGTGCCGACCGCGAGCAGTACGTCCGCGTTCTCCAGCAGCTCGGTCGTGTGCCGGTCCTCGATCCACGACGCGGCCGACAGCGGATGGGAGAACGGGATAACGCCCTTGCCGCCCACCGTCGAAACCACCGGAGCGTCAAGCAGTTCCGCGACGGCGAGCACGGCCTCGGCGCCGCCGGCCGAGCGGCGCACCCCTCCGCCGGCGAGAATCACGGGGCGCAACGCCGACTGCAGCAGCGATGCCGCCTCGTCGACGAGTTCGGCCCGCGGTGGACGGGCCACCACGCTGGTGGCCACCGATGCGACGGGCGGCACCTCGGTGGGCGCCTCCAGCACATCCTGGGGGATCTCCACCCATACCGGGCCGGCGGGCGCCGACTGGGCGAGCGACCACGCGTCTGCGAGAAGCGACGGGATGTCGGCCGAGTTACGGGCTCCGGCAGTACTTTTCGTGACGTTGGCGGCACTGCGCTGCTGATCGTCGAGCTGGTGCAGCATGCCCCGCCGCAGTCCGAGCCCCGGCCTCGGCACCTGGCTCGCGATCACCAGCAGCGGCACACCGGTCGCATAGGCCTCCTGCAAGGCTCCGAGTGCCGTCAGGGCGCCAGGGCCGGTGGACAGGAACAGCACCCCCACGTCGCCGGTGGCCCTGGCGTATCCGTCCGCGCCGAACGCCGAGTTGTTCTCCACGCGTGAGCTGACGAAGGTCAGGTCGCTGCGCCGGATCGCGTCGAACAGGGCGAGCGCATTCTGGCCGGGGATACCGAAGACGTGCGAAACCCCTAGTGCGGTCAAAGTTTCGACGACGACGTCACCCCCATTCCTGGCCACTAGACCGACGCCTCCTCACAGCGCATCGCCAACAGCGACACCAGGTCGTAGGCCACATGCGAGGCGGCGACGCCGGTGATCTCGGCGTGGTCATACGGCGGGGACACCTCGACGACATCGGCGCCGACCAGGTTCAGACCCCGGAAGCCACGCAGGATCTCGAGAAGCTCGCGGCTGGTCATGCCACCCGCCTCGGGCGTTCCGGTGCCGGGAGCGTGCGCCGGGTCGAGCACGTCGATGTCGATAGAGACGTAGACGGGACGGTTGCCGAGACGGTCGCGGAGCTTGTCGACGACCTCGCGCACGCCCTGGTAGTACACGTCCGACGACGTCACGATGCCGAACCCGAACCGGCGGTCGTCCTCGAGATCCTTCTTGCCGTAGAGCGGCCCGCGCGTGCCGACATGCGACAGCGCCTCGGTGTCGACGATCCCCTCCTCGACGGCGCGGCGGAACGGGGTGCCGTGGGTGTACTCGGCGCCGAAGTAGGTGTCCCACGTGTCGAGGTGGGCGTCGAAGTGCACCAGGGCGACGGGTCCGTGTGCGGCGGCGGCGGCGCGCAGCAGGGGCAGCGCGATCGTGTGGTCGCCGCCGATCGTGACCAGCTTGGTTCCGCCCTTGGTGAGGTCGACGGCAGCACCCTCGATGGTTTCGATGGCCTCGTGAATGTTGAAGGGGTTGACCGCGATGTCGCCGGCATCGACCACCTGGGCGACCTCGAAGGGCGACACGTCCAGGGCCGGGTTGTACGGGCGCAGCAGCCGCGACGCCTCGCGCACGTGCGCCGGCCCGAACCGCGCGCCGGGGCGGTAGGACACCCCGGAGTCGAACGGCACGCCCACCACCGCGACGTCGGCGTGCGGCACCTGATCGAGCCGCGGCAGCCGGGCGAAGGTGGCGGGGCCGGCGAATCGCGGCGTCTTCGACGCGTCGACGGGACCGATGGGATTGCTCATGCGGTGACTTCCTCCGCGGGCTCGTGGTCGACAGACGTGATGGGGATGCCCGCCGCCGTTCCCGTGGGCACGAGGCGGGAGCCGTCGGGGCCGAACGCGTCGGCGGGTTCGGGGAACGCGAACAGCAGCGCCGGATAGAGGAGCGCCGCCAGGCCGAGTCCCACGGGTATCGAGAGGTCGATGCCATTGGCGAGATCGCCCAAGGGACCCACGAATTGGCCGGGCAGGTTCACAAAGCACAGCGACAGCGCGGCCGAGAGCAGCCACGCCCCGAGGCCGCGCCAGTTCCAGCCGTGCGCGAACCAGTACCGTCCGCCGCGCTGCCTGCGGTTGAAGACCTGCAGCGAATCCGAGTCGTACCAGCCGCGCCGCACCAGCCAGCCGATCATCATCACGACCATCCACGGCGCGGTACACGTGACGATCAGCACTGCGAACGTCGAGATGCTCTGCACGACGTTGAAGGCGAACCGGCCGACGAAGATGAACAGGATGGCCAGGGCCCCGATGAACACCGTCGCCTGCACGCGGCTGAAACGCGGGAAGACGCTGGAGAAATCGAGCCCCGTCCCGTAGAGCGCGGTGGTGCCCGTGGACATGCCGCCGATGAGCGCGATCAGGCACACCGGCACGAAGTACCACCCCGGCGACACCTCGAGGAGTCCGCCGATGTAGTTGCCCTCGTCGAAGAACTGCGGCGCGTTGGTCGCCACCACCGACGCCGTCACCAATCCGAACAAAAAGGGCACCAGGGTGGCGATCTGTGCGCAGAACGCGGCGGCCATCGACTTCCAGGCCGGCGTCTCCCGCGGGATGTAGCGCGCCCAATCCCCCAGGAACGCACCGAAACTCACCGGGTTCGACATCACGATCAGCGCGGCGCCGACGAACGAGGGCCAGTACAGCGCATTGGTTGCGGCGTCGGCGTCGGGTCCGTAGATGCCGGCATAGGAGGCGTCGAACGTCCCGCCGAAGGCGACGATGCCGAGCAGGAACAGCACGGTGGCGGCGATGACGGCAATCTTGTTGACCAGCAGCATGAACCGGAATCCGTAGATGCACACGACGAGCACCAGCAGCGCGAAGATGCCGTAGGCCACCGCGACGGCCCCATCACTGGCCGGCAGCCCGAACGCCCTGCTGGCCCCGCCGACCAGGACGTCGCCTGACGTCCACACCGAGATGGAGAAGAACGCGACCGCGGTCAGCAGCGACAGGAAGGAACCGACGACGCGGCCGTGGACCCCGAGATGCGCCGACGAGGACACCGCGTTGTTGGTGCCGTTGCGGGGGCCGAAGAGCGCCATCGGGGCCAGGATCGCCGCACCGACGAAGACGCCGAGAAGCGTGGCGAGCAGGGCGTCGCGGAACGACAGGCCGAAGATGATCGGGAAGCTGCCGAGCACCACGGTCGCGATCGTGTTCGCGCCGCCGAAGGTCAGCCGGAACAGGTCGAGCGGTCGGGCGGTGCGCTCGGCGTCGGGTATCGGCTCGACCCCGTGCACCTCCACCTCGGTGACCTTCGGCGGAGCCGCGAGGTTCTCGGTTGTCATCGGGTCCTCTCCAGCCGCGGGTGTGGTGCGGATCACGGTAGAACCGCAGGTGACCCTTCGCAAGCAGTTCAATCGTTACGGGCACGTTTCCGGTCACGATATGCCAGCAGTACCCGGCAATTCCGCGCATAATGGACGCCCAGCGGACTCTATGCGAAAGATCTGGCGTGCCGCTCAGGTCGAAAAATCTTGCATCGATTTGTGCGGAGGGCGCTGTGGACGAGGTCGACGAGGCGATCGTGGAGCTGCTCGAAGACGACGGGCGACTGACACACCGCGAGATCGCCCGCCAGGTCGGGCTGTCCCGGTCGGCGGCCGCGGCCAGGGTTGCGCGTCTGCTCGCCAGCGGTCAGGTCGTCATCCGCGGCGCCGTGCATCCGGCCGTCCTGGGCCGCCCGGTGCTCGCGCACGTCAGCGTGGTCGTCCACGGCCCGGCCGCGCCCGTCGCCGCCGAGCTCGCGTTGCGCGACGACGTGCCGTTCCTGTCGTTGACGAGCGGGCAGCACGGCCTGGTGGCAGAGATTCGCTCCGCCTCACCGCGTGACGTGGACCGCGCCGTGTCCGAGCTGCGTGCACAGCCCGGCGTGTCCGGGGTCGACACGCTCACCTACGTCGAGGTGATGCGGGACGTCATCGGGCCCGTCGGCGAGGTGAGCACCGAGCTCGACGACACGGACTGGGCCCTGTTGCTCGCCCTCCAGGAGGACGGCCGCGCCTCCTATGTGGACCTGGCCGGCAAGGTCGGCTTGTCCGCGGCCGGGGCGCGCCGTCGCGTCGTCCGCCTGATCGAGACGAAGGTGATCCGCGTCGGTGCGGTGGTGCGGCATTCCGGCCAGGATCGGCAGAGCGCCATGGGATTCGGCATCCGGCTTGCCGGGGAGCACCACGAGGTGGTCGGGGCACTGACGCGGATGCCGTCGGTCATCTTCGTGGCCCGCACGCTCGGACGGTTCGACGTCCTGGTGACGGTGCGGGCCTTCTCGGCCGCCCAACTTGTCGACGTCCTCGATTCCGTCCGCGCGCTACCGGGAGTGCGCGGGCTGGAGAGCTGGGCACACCTGGACGTGGTCAAAGAGAGTTACGCAGCGGGGTTCTCGGTGGGATCGGTTGTGCAACAACGCTTCCCTAGCCGATGAACACCTCGCGCAGGAACGGCGTCGAGTCGGCCAGCGAGGCGAGCACGGTGCCGCTGTGGTCTTCTTCCGGGTACACGCGCAGCGTGACGTTCTGGTTGTTGGCGACCAGCTGGTCGTAGAACGCCAGCGTCGACGTCGGCGGCACATCGCGATCGAGGAGCCCCACGCCGAGGAACACCGGCCGGTCGAAACCGGTCGACGGAGTGCCCATGAACTCGTACAGCGCGTCGGCCATACCCGGGATGGAGTTGAGCGGCGCGCTGAAGAACGCGGCGGGCGTCAGGTGTGCGAATTCATCGGAAAGCGGGTGAGTGCAGACGATTTCGGCGCGGTGTGCGGCATGGAGCCCGGCGGGACTGAGCACACTGTTGACGTCCAGGTCGGGTCGCGCTTCGCGCAGCGCCGCCAGGATGTAGGCGGTGTAGGCGTTGGCGATAGGCCCCAGCTCGGGGAGCACGAGGTCGGGGCCGGCCTGCGCGACCAGTTTGTCGATGTTGGCCGGGGTGCCGGTGGCGACGACGCCGCGGTAGTCCAACCCCGTTCCGGCGCTGAACTCGGTGGCCCAGCGCGCGCTGCTGACCGCCGCACCACCGCCCTGCGACTGACCCACGATGGCCCAGCGCCGTGACAGCGGCAGCCCCATGTCGTGAGCGGCGATGACGGAGTCGACGACACCGTGCGCGGTGGTCACGCTGTTGAGGTAGCTCATCAATCCGGGTGTGCCGAGGCCGGCATAGTCGCTGGCGACCACCGCGTAACCCTCCCGCAGCCAGTGGGACAGGTACTCGTCGTCACGCGGGGTACGCGGCAGCGCCGACGGAGTGCAGTCGTCGCCGAGACCCACCGTGCCGTGCGCCCACGCGACGACGGGGAATCCGCCGGCCGGCGCGGGGCCCGGCGGCAGGAACACGGCGCCGGTGCTGACCGCAGGCCGGTCGTGCTGGTCGACCGTCGAGTACAGGACGCGGTACGCGGGGCCGGCGCCGGTCAGCGACAGAGCGGGATCCAGCGGCACGGACGCGATCGTGGTTCCCTGCGGCGGAATCGGCTCCGCGAAGAAGCGCGCGTCCAGTCCGGACCAGGACGGTGCGTCCGCGCCAGCGGTTGCCATCGGAAAAGCTGCGTAGGCCAACACAATTAGCAAAGCGGCCCACACTGAACGGGTACGCGACCTCATCCCTGAAGTGAATCAGATGCCGCACGAGGTGTCACCCGGCTCACGGGTTGCCGGGCTACGTGCCCGAGGAGATCCCCACGGACACCGGCCCGGAGGACGTCAGGACCCCTTGACCTTCAGCACGCGTTTGCGGAGCCCCTCGGTGGCGGTGTCCATCAGCCCCTTCGCGCCCTTCTTCACCAGGAAGCCCGGCAGCGGCGCGATCAGGTCGACGCTCAGGTCGAATGTCACGTGCGTCTTGTCGCCATCGGGCTTGAGGGTGTAGCGCGCCTTCTGCGCCTTCTGCTGTTTGGACTTCACCAGGGTCCAACCCACACCGTCGTCGTAGACGTCGAAATCGAGGATCTGTTCGTCGCTGACCCCGACGATCTTGACGACCTGACGGGACCGCTTCGGCCGGCCCTCCTCGTCGCGTTCCAGGATCTCGATCTCCTGGTGTGCCGACGACCACTCGGTCAACGATTCGAGGTCGTAGAGCACCGTGAGGATTTCCTCGGGTGTCGCCTCGATGACGATCTCGCGCTTTTCGGTGACGGCCATGCCCTTTGATAGCCGCCGCGGGCCCATTCAAAACTGCGGGGCCATCTCCCCGATTCGGCGCAGGGCCAGCGACAGCACCGGCAGGTAGGCCGGCGCCCACACCGGGGCGCTCATCCACACGCGCGACCCGGAGTCGCGGGGTTCGACGCCGTGGCGGGTGGCGGGCACGCCGGCGACACTCCAGCCCCAGGTTCTGCCCTGATCCAGCTCGGTGATGACGAAGGGCAGCGGGACGCCGACCGGGGTCCATACGGTGCCCGTCGCGCCGAGTTCGAAGGCCGCCCCGTTCAGCGCGGCCTTCGACACGGTCAGTCCCCACCGCGGCCACGCGTCGAGGTCGGTGAGGATCTGCCATACCGTGTCCGCGGGCGCATCGAGTTCTCTGTCCACCGTCCACATGGACGGCGGTATACCCCGCCCGGCGCTACCGGAACCTGGCATGGAGGGCGGGCAGGAACCCGGCGAGATGGTTCATCTCCTGCGCGCAGTGCACCAGCAGGTCGCGGGGGTCGGGCAGTTGCCTGGCGGCCACGGGCCGAACAACGGTGTTCGCGAACAGGTTTCCGTGGCGCACCCGGACGTGGGGGCCGCCCATCCAGAACCGTGACCGCATCTCGGCGCCGTCGCGAGTCGGCCGGATCTGATGGACGAGCCAGCCGATGTCGACGGGCATGTCCGAGGAGCCCAGCCGGGCGCACACCGCAACCGAGTCGCCGAGCCGGTTGCTGGGCAGCCCCATCCGTTCCGGCGGGAGGAAGCGAATCGCCGCCTTGGCGTAGGAGGAGCCGAGGTACTCCTCGATGATCGAGCTTCGTCCGACGTAGTGGTCGTCGGCGTCTGCGCCGTCCTCCCACCGCGCCGAGACGTGGGCCCGGGGGTGCCACAGCTTGTAGCGACGGCTGTCGCTGCCGTGCCAGCCGAACCACCAGTCCCACATCTGGGGCGTGACACCGGGCATGTCGGTGCGCACCGCGACCGTGAACCCGCCGGAACGCAGGTGACCGTACCCGTTCTCGGTCTGGTGGTAGCCGTCCTCGAGAAGGCGTGCGGCGCTGTTGAATTCGAGGAGGGCCTGATCCGCCTGCGGGCCGTGGTGCAGCGCGTCGACGACATGCTCGGGAAGTGCCGCCATGTCCGGGTCGAAGAACTCACCGAAAGCGGTGTGTGCGTCGTCGCCGCGGTACCCGAGATAGGAGCGGCCGGCCATCAGAGGCGGCCCATCCAGCTGTGGAACCGGCCGTCCGGGTCGTATTCGGCGCGCACCTCTCACTCCACAACAGCGACGGCGAAGCCGTCCCACCCTTTCGTTCCGACCGTCTGGATCGCCGCGGTGTCGAGCCGCGGGTGGGCGCCCATCATGTCGAACATCGCGCGTACCGCGTGGGCCTGCTCGTCGCCCGGCTGCGGATCGAGCACGCGGCCCTGGCGGGCGATGTTGTCCACGACCACGACCGTCCCAGGCCTGCCGAGCTTCACCGCCCATTCGACGTAGGCGACGTTGTTCTCTTTGTCGGCGTCGATGAACACCAGATCGAAGGGCTCGCGGCCGGCAAGCCCGGGCAGCGTGTCCAGGGCGGCTCCCACAAGGACCTCGACCCGATCCGCCACGCCCGCTGCGTCCAGGTTGCGCCTGGCCACCTCGGCGTGGGCGGGTTCGTATTCGAGCGTGACGACGGATCCGTCCGGCCCGACTGCCCGTGCGAGCGACAGGGTGCTGTAGCCGGCGAGCGTGCCGATCTCCAGCACCCGGCGTGTCCCGGAGATCCGCACCAGCAGCGACAGCAGTTTGGCGTGCTGGGCCGACACCTCGATGGCAGGCATACCCGCGGCGTCGGCGGACGCCCTGGCGGCACGCAGCGCATCGTCTTCGCTGTGCAGCACGCGGGTGAACAGGTCGTCGAGCGCGATCCAGTCAGGCATCCCATCGGGCGGGTTCACCGCGCCGACGTTACCCAACCACCTTGCGCAGCCGGGTGCCCCGCTGATAGGCGAGCACCATCGGATCCCGGCCGGCCCTCGTCGGCTCGGAGGTCAGGACCACCCTGGGCTCGTCGCCGTAGGCCATGGTGTGGATGTGTTCCACTTCGGCGACCCGGAACACCTGGGGGTTGGGATCGTCGTCGCTCGTCATCAGCAGCTCGTCACCCTGCACGACGTCCTCGACCGCCACCTGCGTCGTCTCCACTACCGCACACCCTCCTTCGCATAGACGACCCGCAGCACGTGGGCCGCCTCCGCTCCCATCACAGCACCGACGAGCTCGGTGTACACGGCGACGAACTCGGGGCCGTGCGGCGGATCGGCGTCGCACAGGTGGTGTGCGATCTCGTGCAGGACCACCAGTTCCCGCAACGCCCAGGTGTTTCGGCCCTCCGGAACCGCGATCGTCGCGTCGTTCCCGGCGCGTTCGTAGTGCGCCGCGGTGACGCCTCGACGCGGCCTGACCCGCAGCGGCGCCGCCGCGGGCCACCGCAGGCGCACGGCGGGGTGTGCCAACACGTCGTCGACGTAGGCGGCGACGGACTCCACCGAACCGAAGCGTGCCTCCGGCGGCAGTGTCAACTGGGTGCCGAAGAAGTCGACCACCGGATGGGCGCGCTCGGCGGCGCGGTCGAACATGGTCCGCACAAATCCTTCTGCGGCATAGACCTTTGCGCGCTGGGTGTCCCGGGTCATCGCTCCAGTGCTGATCTCGCCCCGGCCAGTTCGGTGCCGCCGCCGAGCCGGGCGCGCCGGCCTGCCCGGTCACCGGCGCGACGCGCGTCCGACGAGTAGCCCGCAGTGGCACTCGTCGCGCGCCACGTGCCGCGCGCCTTGGACGTCTGGCGGTAGTAGTCCTTGAGCTCGAGGTCCTTGTTGCGCAACGCGACCGCCGTGCCGGGGATGCTGGCGGGACCGCTCGTGGCCTCCTGCTGGGCCTGCGCACGGGCCTCGGCCAGGCGCTGACCCACCCGCTCCCCGAACGCCAGCTGGAAGTTGATGCGCGCGGTGATGGTCGGCGTCGGCTTGTGCGACCCGGTGGCGAGATAGTCCTTCGACGCGCGCACCATCTGCATGACCAGGCTGGTGTACAGCGTGTGGCTGGCGTCGATGTCCTCGGCGAAGCCGTAGGCGTACACGAACGTGGAGTTCGACGCGATGTCGCACTTGACGTCGTTGGCCGCGGCGATGACCACGAACAGTTGCACGTAGGTGCGCAGCCCGCGTGCACCCGGCTCGCCGATGGTGATGGTGCGCTGCACCGGTGTCTGCGCTCTGGTCCGCTTGTCGCCGTGGCTGCGGGCGACGGCGAGGTCGATCGACGTCACGGTCGCCAGCCGCTGCGCGGCCGCCATGAAGGCCTCGGCCTCATGCGGATTGTCGGTGCCCTCGGCCTGGCGCAGCAGAGCGGCGATCCGGGACAGCATCTTCTCGTCGGTACTCATGAGGGCGAGGTTAGGAATTCTCTGCGACGTTTCACTGGCGGCCAGTATCCCCGATCCCCACACCGCTTTTCATCCCCAGCGCGCCGAATCACTTCTTGACGAAGTCGTCCAGTGCGGTGACCAGCTGTCCGGACAGCGGGTCCTGCTTGGCGTAGTTGGCGATGTTGTCGGTGGGATCGTCGCGCAGCACGTGGTTGACGCCCTCGAGCTCGACCAGGGTGACGTCGGTCTGCGCCAGCGCGTCCACGAGGGGCGCCACGGCGTCGCAGCGCGCCTGGCTGTCGGAGTCCGAACACGTCACCAGCACCGGGGTGCCCGGCGGGATCGCGGCCGCCAGCGCCAGCGGGTCGACCTTGTCCGCCTCGACGACGGCCTTGATGTTGCCCGCGTTGACGATCGAGTTCAGCCCGTCGGGCAGCTTGTCCGAGACGGTTCCTCTGGTCCGGATCTCCTCGACCGCGGCCTGCCACGTCGCGACGGTCTCCGGCGACCCGTCGGCCTTAACCCGGTTGGTGATGATGTCGAGGTAACGGCCCGGCAGGGGCTGAAAGAGGCCGAGCGAGTGCACTTTCGGGGCTCCGGGCGAGGTGTCGCCGGCCAGTGCCATCGCGTGGATGGTGCCCTCCCCCAGCGCGTAGACGGAGATCTTCTCGGGGTCGGTCGCCGGCCGGCCGGCCAGGAACCTCACCGCCGCCTGCGCACCCGCCGTGTACACCGAGCTGACCACCTCGGCGGGCCTGTCCTTGAACGGGCCCAGCCCGGTGCGGCCCGTCCCGACCTTGTCGTAGCGCAGGCTCGCGACCCCGCGGTCGGACAGCAGCTCGGCGAGCATGCGCATGTTGCCGATCGGACCGGCTACGACGTTGTCGCCGTTGCGGTCGGTGCCGCCACTCTCGGAGATCAGCAGCGCGGCGGGCGCGGGCTGCCCTTCGGCGCGGTACCGGTAGGTGCCGTGCATCGTGAGCCCGTCCGACTCGAACGTGACGTCCTCGTCGGTCCAGTTCGACGCTGCGTCCGAACCCTGGTCCGACGAGCACCCGGTGACCAAGAGCAGCACAGAGAGGACAACAGCGGCAATCGATTTCACAGCTTCGACTCGATCCATGCGGTCACGTCGTCGAGCACCACGGCCTGCTCGGGCTCGTTGAACACCTCGTGGTAGAGGCCCGGGTACACCTTCAGGTGCACGTCGGAGGACCCGACGCACTCCACCAGTTTCCGGCTGCCCCGCACGGGGATGAGCTTGTCCTGGTCGCCGTGCACGACCAGCAGCGGTGCGGTGATGGCCGCGGCGCGCTGCGGCATCGTCTCGCCGACACCGATCAGCGCGCGCCCGATACCGGCGGGCAGCTTGCCCTGATGGACCAGCGGGTCGTTCTCGTAGGCCGACACCACCTGCGGGTCACGCGACACCGCGTCGGCAGGAAGGTCCTCCACCGGCAGGCCCGGGGCGATCCTGCCCACCACCTTCGCCAGGAGCATCTTCAGCGGCGGGACGTCCTCCTGGGCGTTGACCGCGGGCCCGGACAGCACCATCGCGTCGTAGTCGTCGGGGTGCTCGACGCCGTAGCTGAACACGATGCCCCCGCCCATGCTGTGACCGAGGACGATGAGCTTGAGTCCGGGGTGCTCCGAACGGGCGATGCCGACGAGGGTGTGGAAGTCACCGGTGTACTCGGTGATGTCGCGCAGGTAGACGCGCTTGCCGCCGGAGCGGCCGTGGCCGCGGTGGTCGAGCGCGTAGGTGATCAGGCCCGTGTCCGCGAAGCGCGCGACGACGTGGTCGTAGCGGCGGGCGTGTTCGCCGTAGCCGTGCGCGAGGACGACAACGCCGCGGGGAGGGGTCGTGTCCGGGGTCCAGACGTCGTAGACGATCCGGACGCCGCCGATGCCGTCGAAACTGCGTTCGGAGTGGGTCGCGGGCATGCCAGGGAGACTATCGGGCGGCCCTGCGTCACAGCGGTCCGCGCAAGGCCGAACGTGTCACACCCGGTGCGTAAGCTACCTTTCGTGACCGTCTTGGCTCTTGAAGAAGGCAGCGCCGAGGACGCTTTTCTCGCCGATGCGCAGCGCTACCGGCGAGAACTGCTGGCGCACTGTTACCGGATGACCGGATCGCTGCACGACGCGGAAGACCTGGTCCAGGAAACATATCTGCGGGCCTGGAAGTCGTATAAGAACTTTCAGGGCAAATCATCGGTGCGCACGTGGCTGTACCGGATCGCGACCAACACCTGCCTGACCTCGCTGGAGGGCCGCAAGCGCAGGCCGCTGCCGACGGGTCTCGGCGGGCCTGCGTCCGACCCCAACGACGACATCACCCCGCGCCACGAGGTCGCGTGGCTGGAACCCCTGCCCGATTCGCCGCACGAGGACCCGTCCGACCCGTCCGTGATCGCCGAATCCCGCGAATCGGTCCGGCTCGCGTTCATCGCGGCGCTGCAGCATCTGTCGCCGCGACAGCGCGCCGTGCTCGTGATGCGCGAAGTGCTGCAGTGGAAGGCGGCCGAGGTCGGCGAGGCCATCGGTGCCTCGACTGCGGCGGTCAACAGCCTGTTGCAGCGGGCGCGCGCCCAGCTCGACGAGATCCAGCCCACCCGTGACGACGAGCCCGCACCGCCGGAGTCACCCGAGGCCGCCGATCTGCTCGCGAAGTACATCGAGGCGTTCGAGAGCTACGACATGGACAGGCTCGTCGAGCTGTTCACCGCCGATGCCGTCTGGGAGATGCCGCCGTTCGACGGCTGGTATGCCGGGCCGGCCGACATCATCACGCTGTCGAAGAACCACTGCCCCGCCGAGGGACCGGGAGACATGCGGTTCCTCACCACGACCGCGAACGGTCAGCCGGTGGCCGCGCTGTACATGCGCAATCCGCAGACCGATGTCCACGAGGCGTTCCAGCTGCAGGTCCTCGACACCCGGTCGACGGGCATCGCGCACGTGGTGGCGTTCATGGAACGCGAGCTGTTCGCGAAGTTCGGTCTCCCCGACACGCTCTGAGCGCTAACCGCTCGCACGCAGCCGGCTGAGCACGGCGTCGATCGCGACGCCGAACGCGCGTTGCTCGGCCTTGGACAACCCGTCGAACACCACGGTGCGCACGAGGTCCACGTGACCCGGCGCCGCCGTCTGCAGGGCAGCCATCCCCGCGTCCGTCAGCGCCACGGTCGCCCCGCGCCGGTCGTCACCGTCGCCTTCCCGGTCGACCAGTCCGCGGCCGCGCATCCTGCGCAGCTGATGGGACAGCCGGCTCTGTTCCCAACCGATCAACTCCCCGAGTTCGTTGATCCGCATCGGCCCGCGTTCCGACAGCGCGACCAGCACGTCGTAGTCGGACAGCGACAGCTCGCAGTCCTGTTGGAGCTGACGGTGCATCGCGGTGTGCAGCTTGCTGGTCATCGCGAGGTAGTCGCGCCAGATTCGCTGCTGCTCGTCGGTGAGCCATTCCATGCAGACCAGCGTAGCGGCGGAATACATGACGTATCATGCATGTTGTCGTGTGCACAGCAGCCACCTAGGCTGACAAAGACTCCCGAGGAGTGATCCCACATGGCCACCGCCCCCAGCATCGTCGACGTCCGCCGTGCCGACGATCGCGCGAAGACCCAGATCGCGTGGTTGGACTCCAAGCATTCGTTCTCGTTCGGCGGCCACTACGAGCCCGACAACACCCACCACGGTCTGCTGCTGGTCAACAACGACGACATCGTGAAGCCGGGTGCCGGGTTTGACACCCATCCGCACCGTGACATGGAGATCGTGACGTGGGTGCTGCGCGGCTCCCTGGTGCATCAGGATTCGACGGGTCACTCGGGCGTGATCTATCCCGGCCTGGCGCAACGGATGTCGGCCGGACGCGGAATCCTGCACTCGGAGAAGAACGACTCCTGGACACTCACCGGTCAGGAAACCCACAGCGATCCCGTGCATTTCGTCCAGATGTGGGTGGTTCCCGACGAATCCGGCATCACCCCCGGATACCAGCAGCTCGAGATCGACGACGAACTTCTGCGCGGCAAGCTCGTCACCATCGCGTCAGGGATGCCCCAGCACAGCGACGCCGCCGCCATCACCATCAGCAACCGCTACGCGGCGTTGCACGGAGCGCGCCTGGAGCAGGGCCAGAGCGTCCAACTCCCCGAGGCCCCGTATCTCCACCTGTTCGTGCCGCGCGGCGAGGTCGTTCTCGAAGGCGCGGGCGCGCTGCACGAAGGCGACGCGGTGCGCTTCACCGCATCCGGCGGTCAGCGCGTGACGGCGACCGAGCCGGCCGAGATCCTCATCTGGGAGATGCATGCGGGACTTGCTGCGGCATAACGGAATTCCTGCACTGGTCCTGAGTGCGGCGCTGCTCGCCGGGTGCACCGGCGGGCAGTCCACCCAGTCGTCGGAGTCCTCGTCGGAGGCGTCTTCGTCGCCCTCCGCCCAGACCTCCGCGGCCGCTGCACCCGCAGGCACGGTGCCGGTGACCGTCGAGGTTCCCGACGATCTCGCCGACGCGCCGTTCGACGAGCCGCGGCAGGCCTCGGTTCCGCAGGGGTGGACGCTGTCGGTGTGGGCGCGCACGTCGCGGCCGCGCCTGATGGTGTGGACCCCCGACGGCAGCCTGCTGGTGTCGGTGCCCAGCGCGGGCCGGGTGCTGAAGTTCACGCCGCGCGCCGACGGGCCACCCGAGGAGTCGGTGCTGGTCGACGATCTCGACGAACCCCACGGGCTGGCGTTCGCAGGCCCCACCCTGTACGTGGCGCAGAGTGATCAGGTCGACGCCTACGACTACGCGGCCGGGGCGGCCACGAATCCGCGGATCGTCGCGGGCGGCCTGCCCGATGACCGCAGCCCCGATCTGCGCGGCGCGTACTCGCATGTGCTCAAGAGCGTCGCCGTCGGACCCGACGGCGCCGTGTACTTCTCGATTGGTTCCACGGGAAACATTTCCGAACAGGACCGCACCGCGACGCCGCCGCGCGCGACGATCATGCGGGTGCCGCCCGGCGGCGGCCCCGCGGAGCCGTTCGCGACCGGCGTGCGCAACGGCACCGGGTTGGCCGTCGCCCCCGACGGCGCGATCTGGACGGCCAACAACGGGCGCGACAACGTGCAGTTCCCCGAACCGGGACCGTCGTACGGACAGGTACTCCCGGAGTATGTCGGTGAGAACCCGCCCGAGCAGATCGCCAAACTGACACCGGGCCGCGAACTCGGATGGCCGTACTGCAACAACGCGGGCGGGCCCGCCGACCTGCCCTTCATCCGCGACGTACAGACCAACCCCGGCGGCGATCGGATGGACTGCGCTGCACTGCCGCCGGTGGAGCAGAGCATGGGCGCGCACTCGGCGCCCCTGGGATTGAGCTTCGTCGACGGCGAACTTCCGGAGCCCTACGCGCGCGGCGCCCTGATCGGCGTCCACGGCTCCTGGAACCGGCAGCCGCCGCGGGAACCCGAGGTGTCGTTCTACCCGTGGCAGAACGGTGGGCTGGGCAACCAGCAGACGCTGGTCGGCGACTTCCAGGCCGACGACGGTTCGCGGTGGGGCCGTCCGGTCGCCGCGGTGGCCGGGCCCGACGGCGCGGTGTACATCACCGACGACGCAGCCGACGCCATCTACCGTTTGGCCCCTCCGGGCTAACCGGTCGTCGCTGCCAGCCTGTTGAGCACCGACGACATCTGCTTCTCGGTGTCACCGGCCCGTCGCTGGAACACGACCTTCAGCACAGGGCTGAGAAGCCTTGCGGTGCCGAGCATCTCGAGATCGGCAGCGTAGGTGATGACGGAGCCCGAGCCCTCGGCCTCCACCGTGATCGTGTCGACGGTTCGCGAGGACTGGTTCTCGCCGACGAACACCACCTGGTGATCGGAGAGCTCTTCGAGCGTGTAGGTCAAGTCGGTCCGTATGCCGAGAATTGTCGACACGTTGTGCCAAAAGGCGCCCTCGGCCACCGGTCCGCGGTCGATGCGCTCGCAGGACTGCGTCCGCGGATCCCACTCCCTCGCGTTCTCGAAATCCATGAGGTAGGCGAGGACTCGCTCCGGCGGCGCGCTGACGGTGAAGGTGCGGCAAACGCTGGGCATCTGCCGTGATTACCCGCTCTCCAGCAAACTCAAGCCCTCAAGCGGTGACCGATGCGAGCCACCCGGCGATATCCCCGGCGATCGGGCCGGAATCCAGTCGGAACGACTGCAACGGCCCGATCAGCGGTTCGTCGAACCCCGCGAACCACAGCCCCGGCGCCGCGGCGGGCAACCCGTTGGCCGTCGGCTTGCCCTGCTCGTCCAGCACGCCGAGGTGGCCCACCAGCGGCTCCAACCCGTGTTCGTAGCCCGTCGCCGCGATGACGACGTCCGGGGCGATCTCCGATCCGTCCGCCAGTACCACCCGGTTCGCGTCGAACGCGCAGACGGCGGCGACGACGCCGATGCGCCCGGCGCGCACCCGGGGAACGAGCTCGTCGCCGAGGGTCGGGATCTGATCGTCTTCGAGCAGCGCCGTGTAGATGCCCCGCGACGGGGCCGGCAGGCCTGCCTCGGAGAGGTCGCCGAACCACAGCCGCCGCATGACCGCGGCGGCCCCGTCGAGCACCGGCACGGGGAGCATGCCGAAGGCCGGGCTGAAGGCGTCGACAGGGATGCCCGCC
Source organism: Mycolicibacterium iranicum (assembly GCF_001650495.1). Lineage (GTDB taxonomy): Bacteria > Actinomycetota > Actinomycetes > Mycobacteriales > Mycobacteriaceae > Mycobacterium > Mycobacterium iranicum_A. The sequence goes on from NZ_LWCS01000037.1 coordinate 53,518, forward strand.
GCCGAACGTGGCACCAGATGCGGCGGCGTGCGCACCGCCATGCGCACGCGCGAGGCGACGCCGTCGCTCAACTGCAGGGCGATGTCGGTCGCCGAGTTGCCCGCTCCGATCACCAGCACATCCCGGCCCCTGAAGGGCCGCCCGTTGCGATAGTGCGCCGAATGCAACAGTTCGCCGGTGAAGGTGTCCATTCCGGGCCACGCCGGATAGGTAGGGGTGTGGTAGTTGCCGGTCGCGATCACCACCGCCGCGCACCGGATCGGGGTGTCCTCGGTGTGCAGCACCCAGTCGCCGCCCTCGCGGTCGATGCGGATCACGCTGCAGCCGAATCTGATTCGCAGCTCCTGCCGTCGCGCGTAGTCGTCGAAGTAGTCGACCATCTGGTCGCGCCCCGGCCAGCGTCCGTACCGCACGGGGATCCGCTGGCCCGGCAGATGCGACCAGAACCCGCACGTGTTGAGCCGGAACCCGTCATATCGCGTGCGCCACGTCGAGGCGGGCGCATCGGCGCGGTCGACCACGAGCGCGTCGACCCCTCGGTCGTGGCGCAGCCGCTGCGCGATCGCCAACCCGCAGGGGCCCGCACCCACGACGACCACCTGCTCGTTCGTCGTCATCGGCTATGGCAGCTGTCGGGTGGTCAGCAGCCCTTCGGTCACATCGCGACGCAACTGCTCGAGCATCGAACGGCGTCGCAGCGGCGGGCTCTCCGTGTGTGCCTCCTGCGCCACCCCGTCGATGACGTCGGCGAGGGCGTCGACCGACGACCAGGTGGGCCTCCAGTCCAGCAGTTGCCGTGCCCGCGAGCAGTCGAGCAGCGGGACACTGAACGCCAAGTCCAGCCAGCCACGGTCGATCGGCTGCAGCCGCGCCCGCCAGCTCAGGTCGACCAACGATCCCAGCAGGCCGGACGGAACGTGAATCGCTCTGGCCCGCATCACCTTTGCGATGTCGTCGCGGGTCAGCGGCGGTTCGGCGGCGAGGTTGAACGCCCCGCCCGAACGCCGCTCGACGGCGCGCGCGATGGCGTCGGCCACGTCGTCGGCGTGGATCAGCGGTATGCACAGGCGCCGGTCCAGCGGCAGCAGCGGCACCAGCGGAACCGCAAGCATCGGTACGTAGCCGGGCAGCGCATAGCGCATCAGCCCGCTGGCGGCCACGCGCTGCACGATGAACCCCGGCCGCATCCGCGCGATCGTGACCCCGTCGCCGCCGTGCTTCTGTTCGTAGACGTCGAGCAGCGTCTCGGCCTCCGATTTGTCGCGGCTGTAGGGCGATGACGCAATGCCCGTCGTCGACCACGACTCGTAGACACGCTCGCCGTAGCGCCCCTGGGCGTAAGCGCCCACCGAGGACATGTGCACCAGCTGTCCGACCTCGGCGGCGTGGGCGGCGTCCAGCACCGCCATAGTGCCGCCGACACCGGTCTTGTGCAGGTAGCCGGTGTTGCGGGTGGGCTGGAATCCCCACGCGAGGTGCACCACGGCATCGGCCCCGTCGAATATGCCCGGAAGTTGTTGGGGCGCTTCGGGCTTGGCCAGATCGAGGGCATGCCAGTCGACGGACCGATAGACGCCTGCCGGTTGCGGTGGACGGCGCACCACCCCGACGAGATCGTGGTCGGCGCCGCTGTCGGTGAGCCGGCGCAGCAGTGCCGTCCCGACGTTGCCGGATGCTCCGGTGATGACGATTCTCATGAGGTGCGGGTGGTCCGAGCCGAAAAGTGCATGCCCTCTGCTACCCGCTGCGAGGTCGGATACACGCGGCCGGCCATTGCATCCCCCGGCATCCGGGCACAGCAAATGCTGCAGCGATCAGCCCGGAACCATCCTGTGATACCCCTGTGACGAAAGTTGACAGTGTGTCCGCTGGGATTATTGTTGATACGCCTGATTCGAATCCTCCGATGGGAGCCGCCGGTGCCGACTCCGACCGCAAACTTCCGGCGTCTCGTCGCGGGTATCCGGTCCGTCTCCGCGATGGCCCTGTGCGCAGTCCTCGCCGCGACGGCCACCGCCTCGCCGGCACACGCCGCCGGTGCCCGCGAACTCCTCGCCGCGGCGATCGCCAACACCAGGGGCTCCTACCTGGTCTACAACTTCGGCACGGGGTTCCCCGCCCCGATGCTCAACGCCGCGGGCGACTGGTACGAGCGCGACAACGGCGGACGCCTGATGATCATCAAGTCCGCGTCGCAGCGGCTCGCCCCGCGTCTGCTTGCCGACTCGCACGCCGGCTACCAGGCGCGCTGCGAGCGGGATCCCCGCGCCCGGACGTCCGAGGGACTGCTGCAGGCATCCGAGACCTTCTCACCACTGGAGGCATGGCAGGCGCTCGGCCAGCCGACGATCGCGGTCAACGCCAATTTCTTCGACGTGCGCGGCCAGCAGGGCGGATCGTGGAAGACGACCGGCTGCAGCTCACCGCTGGGCGCCTACGTCGACAACACCCGCAACCTCGGCCGGACCAACGCCGCCGTGACGGGCACGCTCGCCTACGCGGGCAAGCAGGGCCTCTCCGGCGGTGACGAGCACTGGATGGCGTTGTCCACCATGATCATTCCCGTCCAGGGCGCGCCGTTCGTGGTGCCGCCGACCGGCGACGACGACTACGACGCCGCCACACCCGTCGTCACCCGCCTGCTCGACGACGGCACCCGGTTCGTCGCCGTCGCCGGCCTCGGCCTGCTGGCACCGGGCGAGACGGGTCAGCTCAACGATCCGGGTCCCAGCGCGGCGCGCACGGCGATCGCCTACGTCAAGGACCGCGACGAGATGTACGTGTTCCAGGGCGGCAGCTACACCCCCGACCAGATCCAGGATCTGTTCCGCGGTTTGGGCAGTGACACCGCGGTGCTGCTCGACGGCGGCGGATCATCGGCGATCGTGCTGCGACGCGACACCGGCGGCATGTGGGCGGGCGCCGGTTCGCCCCGCGGGTCCTGCGACACGATGGCGGTGCTGTGCGACTCGCGTGAGCGGGCCCAACCCGCGTGGCTGGCGTTCAACTGACCGCGCGTGCTGCGCCCCCGACGCACACTAGAGCCGGCATGCGCTGACGGCGGCGGCCCGCGTCTGTGCCAGGTATCCGGATCCGAACAGCACCACGTGCGCCAGCAGCGGGTACAGCTGGTGGAGGCCGATGCGATCCCGCCAGCCGTCACGCAGCCGGTGCTCGGTCTGGTAGCCCTCGATCACCGCGTTCAGGTGCGGGCATCCGAACAGCGCGAGCATCGCGAGGTCGGCTTCCCGGTGGCCGCCGTGCGCCGCTGGATCGATCAGCACCACCCCGCGCGGCGTCCACAGGACATTGCCGCTCCACAGATCCCCGTGCAGCCGGGCCGGGACGTCACCGTCGTCGAAATCGCCTGTGCTGCAGCGCCGTATCACCTGCTCGACAGCGTCGCGCGTCTCCGTGTCGAGCGAGGCACGTTCGGCCATGGGGGCGATCCGGTGCTCGGCGTAGAACGCTCCCCACGACGATTCGCGGCAGTAGGCCATCGGTAACGGCCGCTGCAGCGGACCGAAGAAGCCCGGTCCGTCCCAGCCCGACGGCGGCGCTCCGAAGCCGTCCGCCCCGGCTGCGTGGGTGCGTGCCAGCCGCGCACCGAACTCACGGGCCGCGGCGTCCGTCGGTGCCGACGAGGTGAGGCGCTCCAGCGTGAGCGACGCGTCGTCCACGGCGAGCACGCGCGCACACGGCACCCCGGCGTCCACCTCGGCGAGCCACCGCAAACCCGAAGCCTCACAGGCGAAGAAGCCGCTCGGGGCCGTGGCGTTCCGCTTGACGAATTCCACCTGCCCTACTCCGCGCTCCGACCGAACCAGAACAGCGCACCGCTGACGGTCACCACCACCGCGGCGAGCGCGATGATCGGAGCCACGGTGAACCGCGTCAGCGTCGCGCCGACCAGAGCGCCGAGACACATCGTCGCGACGACGGCGATGCGCAGCCGCTGCCGGGCGCCGGTACCACCGGCCAACCTGCTGTCGACGCCGATGCCGACGATCGTCGACGTCAGCACCGTGGTCGTCAGCTCCTGGATGCCGAACTGCCTCGCGGTCGAGTGCTGAACCCCGAAAGCTGTTGCAAGACCGGCGATCAGCACCAGTTTCGTGTCGTCGTGGTAGTGCAGCACGCCGGCCCCGGCCAGGACCGCCAGCAGCGCCAGCAGCGCCACCTCGACGCCGAGGGCCGTGACGATCCACACCCGCGCGTTGCCGCCGAGGGCCCGCATCAACCGGCCGCCGACGATCGTGCCCGCCATGAAGCAGGCGAACGCCACCACCGCGGCGGTGAGGTCGACGACGGTGTGTGAGGCGAACCAGAAGCCGAGGAACACCACGTTGCCGGTCATGTTCGCCACGAACACATGCCCCAGAACGAGCACGCTGACCGCATCGATCAGCCCGGTCGTGAACGTCAGCAGCAGAAGCGCGGTCTCCGTCCGACGTTGCGATACCGGCGAGGCGATGGCCACGACTGGCCGGCTAGAGCTGCGGTGTCAGGTCGAACGACGTGATGGTGGACATCCTGATGATGCGCCACTGGCTGCCCTCGCGCTGCATGGTCAGCCGGTACGACAGGTAACGCAGCGCGGGGATGTTCTTGGTGACCGGGCTCGTCGCCACCGAGTTCGTGTACACCAGCGCGGTGGCCTCGGTCGGGATCGATGGCGGCGAAACGGATTCGACGGCCGCACCCATGACCTGGGTGGTGTTGGTCACCTGGGCCTGCTTGTTCGGTTCGACGATGGCGTCGATGTAGCGGCGGTACTCGTCGGCGAAATCACCGCCGAGGAACACCGTCGCACGGTCGGCCAAGGTGTTCATGTCGTCGGGGGTGTAGGTCCACAGCGTCGTGATCGCGTCGGTCGCGGTGCGGGCGATGTCGAGCTTGGTGGCCACCAGCGCCCGCTCGGCCAGGTAGGGCTGGACCATGGCGCCCGCGAAAGCGCTGGCGCCGATGAAGACCACCGACGCGGCGGCCGCCGCCGCGATCATGCCCCTGCTCGCGGGACGGTGCGGCACCATGACGACGGGCTCGACGGGCTCGGCGGGCTCGGCGGGCTCCTCCGCCGATTCCTCGGCCGGCCCGTCCGCGGACTCCTCCGCCTCCGCCGTCTCCTCGGCTGCGGGTTCCGGCTCCGGTTCCGGCTCTGCCGGTTCGGCTTTCGCCGCCCGCGCAGCCTTGCCCACCGGCGTCTTCGGGGCCTCGTCAGCGGGCGCGGCGTCGACGACCTCGGCTCCCTGCTTCGGAGGCTGCTCGACCTCGGCCTCCTTCTTCGGGCGGCGCCCGAAGAACCGACGGCGCGGCCGGCCGGCAGCGGAATCGTCCTCGGTGGTCAGATCACCTGAACCAGGTTGCTGATCTTCCACTGCTGCCCTTCCTTGATAGTCGTTGCCACCCAGCGACTTCCGCTCTCCATCGTCGACTTGCCGTCGGGCGTCTTCGACGTGACCTTCGTGGCGATCAGCACCTCGGCGCTGCCGTCGTCGTTCCATCGCTGGACGCCTGCGGACAGCACTTCGCCGGTGCTCGGCTCGGAACGAGCGACCTGGACCAGGATCTCGTTGAGGCGCCCCGAGAAGTTCTTCGCGAACTCGCCGGTGGCCTGCGCGGTGATGCGGTCGGCGTAGGCGTTGGCGTTGAACGGATCCAGGCTCGTGTACATCACCATGAACTCGCTGGTGTAGCCCAGCGCAGTAGCGTCGTTGACCGCGGCCCGGCGATCCTCCTCGTGCCGGACCAGCATGAAGGTGCTGGCCGCGATCGCCACCGCGATCAGCAGCGCGGCGAGAACGGAGACCAACGGGAGTCCCCATCGCACAGGGCGTTTCGGGCTCGACTCGAAGTAGCCGGGTTCGACGGTGTCGCCGTCGGTGCCGGTGAAGTTGCGGCGGGGGCTCACTGGCCTGCCTGATTCATCAGCGGCTTCTTGAGCACCGTCAGGTTCGCGACGCGCCACCGGCCGTCGGAGGACTTGTCGAAGTGCACGACCACCGTCGCGGTGATGAACTTGACGTCGTCAGGGTTGTTTCCGCGCTGCCCCTGCATCGCAAGGAGCATCGCCGCGTGGTCGGGTGTCACAGGCGGATTGGTCAGCACCGCACTGTTGACGGCCCAGTACTCGTTCGTCGTCGCGGGTCCCGCCTTCACCGCCTCCTGCTGGGCGATCAACTGGTCGCGGTAGGCGTCGGTCGCCAGCGCCTGGGCCCTGGCGAAGTCGTCGCCCATCGTGTCGGCGCCGTAGCTCAGCATCTGCTCGACGATGCGCGGGCCCTGGTCGGCGATCTGCTGGCGCGCCTCGTCCACGGCGCGCTCGTACCGGTAGACGACGCCGTAGCCGACGCCGGCCGCGGCGACCGAGAGCACCGCCGACGCGATGAGAACCTTCGCCACCACGCGCCGCATGTTCCGCCGCGGCGGGTCGACGCGCACCACCTGCGTGCGCGCCAACATGTCGGCGAAGGTGCGGTTTCGCTTGTCCCACAACGGCCACAGCCAGCCGATGCTTAGCGCGAGCGTGTCGAGAAGGTGCGCCAGATCGCGCACGGCCAAGCGCAGGAAACCGACGGGCTCGCCTCCCCGCTGGACCGCGATCCCGAACAGCGCCCGCCCCAGCGTCCACCCGATGGCGTTGGGCAGCACCAACCGGTTCAGCGCCATCGCGAACAGCGTCAGCCCACCCAGCGCGGTGAACAGCCATCGCTCCCAGCCGTCGGACGGCGACGTCAGCGCCAGGAGCACCATCGTGGCGATGACACCCAGACCCGGGAGCACGTCGACCGCCAGCGCCCCCGCCCTGGAGGGCCATGACGCCGGCGCGCGCTCCGCCGTGGCCTCTGGTTCGGAGGTCGCCGGGGTCGTGTCGAGAACTGCCGTCACGAGTTGACCTGGTCCAGGCTCGCGATGCGGTACTGCCCCTCATCCCAGGCCATCGTCGCCCGCAGCCGGTACCCGACCTGCTGGTCGGCGGCCTCGGAGTTGGAGATCCGGACGCGGACCGCGACGAGCACGTTGATCGATCCGTCCTCGTTGTGCCGCTCGACGGCGGCACGCAGATCGTCGACCGCCACGGTGGCGTTGGCCGCGGAGTACGCCTCGGCGATGACGCTGCCGAACAGGCCCGCCTGGACCCCGAAGTCTCCGGTCGAGCACTCGAGGATCTTCGACTGCGCGGCCGTCATCGCGGCGGTGTCCGGCGCCTGGGTCGCGGCCACGCAATCCTTGGCCGCCTGCAGCGCCGCCTCATCGGAGCGCGCCACGTCTGCGGCGCGCTCGTTGGCGCGGAGTGCGAAGTACCCGCCGGCAATGGCGCCGGCGGCCAGCAGGATCAGCACGACGCAGATGCTCGCCGCCCAGCCGTTGCCCAGCCGTGCGGGCCTGCGCGTGTCGACCGGGGCTTCGTCCGCGGAATCCGCCTCTGTGGCGGCCGCCGACGACTCTTCCTCGACGTCTTCGATGTGGGGGGTCAGCCGGCCGGTGCCAGCATCTCCTTCCATCCGTCGTCTCCTGGGTTGCTCGAATTACCAATGTTGTATCTGACGCCGTCAGGTCCCACGACCTCGCCGCTGCTGGGGCTGTACGCCGCGGCGCTGCCTGCAGGTCCCTGCGTCGGGGTGTAGACGCACGGGTTCGGCTGTTGGCCGCTACACCTGACCGTACCGGAGCCCGGCGGACTCAACGGATCACTGATCGGGGCGAGCGATGCCGGTGGTGGCAGCTCGTCGGCAGGTAACGGATTGCGACCGTTGTTGATCGATGGTGCGGGAACCACCTGACCGGGCGCCACGCGCTGGTCGCAGCGGGCGCCGGGGGCCGGGCACGCCACGATCTGGTTCGGGTCGCCGTACCACGGGTTGGTGCCCAGCGGGACGTACGGCTCGTCGCTGCGGCACTCCTTCGGCGAGGCCGCCCGCTTGCCCGGCACATCGGCGCACGGGTAATTACGCGCACCGCGAACGACGTTGCCCTGGTAGTCCTTCGGGATCTTGCAGTAGACGCCCGAGGCCAGCGGCGCCGTGCTGGTGTCGGCCGGCGAGCGCCACTCCGACGCCGGGAGGAAACCGGTCAGACACGGTGGCGGCTGGTTGATGGACAGACCGAAGTGCAGCAGGCCGCCGTCCTCGAAGATCGAGCCCATCTGCAGGGCGGAACCGCCCTGCGGGAAGATCACGAACGCCTGCTCTAGCCCCTTGTTGTAGCGCTTGAGCATGTCGATCACGACGGACAGGTTCGCCAGCGTCTGCGGCAAAGAGTCACGCACGTCGGTGAACAGTCCGTTCACCTGGTCGAGCGTGGGTGGAGCCTGCTGCAGCGCGCTCCGGAGAGCGCCGTCCTGCTCGGCGGTCTGCGAAGCGATGACGTTCAGGTTCCGGGACCATTGCTCGATCGCGTCGCCGGACTGGACCTGGCTGTCAAGGATCGGTGCCGCGTTGGTGATGATGTCGTTGACCTGGGGGATGTTCTCGCGGAACCCCTCAGCGAGGTTCGTCGTCGAGTCGACGAGCCGCTGCAGGGACGGACCCAGCCCGCCCACGGCGGCCGACGTCTCGGTGAGCAGCGCGTCGATCTTCTCCTTCGGCAGCACGGCCAGGCCCTCGTTCGCGGCGTCGATCGCCGGACCGACCTCTTCGGGCACCGTGCTCTCGCTGATCGTCGAGCCCGGGCTGAAGAACCGGTCTGTTCCCGACGGCGACACCAGGTCGAGGTACTGCTCGCCGATCGCCGACACCGAGTGCACGTTCGCGATCGCGTCCACCGGGATCCTGTACTTCTCGTCGATGCTCATCGTCGCCCGCGCGCCGGTGGCGGTGGGCTCGACCTCGGTGACCTTGCCGATCTGGGTGCCCCGGTAGGTCACGTTGCCGGTGGCATACAGACCACCGGAGCGCTCCAGGTCGGCGTAGAGCGTGTACTGCCCGACGCCTGCCAGGCTGGGCAGCCGCAGGTAGTACAGGCCCAGCACCCCGACCGCGAGGATGGTCAGGATCGAGAAGATGATCAGCTGGATTTTGACGAAACGTGTCAGCATCGCTCACTCACTCCTCTCGATGAGCGGGCCGTTGGGCGCCGAGTTCGGGTTCGGCGTGAAGCGCACATCCGGGATCATCGTGTTCGGATCGCGACCCCATGCCTGCTCCAGCGCCCGCAGCATTCCGGAAACGCCTGTACCGGAGAGGAATCCGTTGTCGATCGCCGACAGCGTCAGGTCCACCGTGAGCGACACGTTCACATAATCACCGCGGACGGCCTTCGGCACGTTCGTGATACTAAAGGGCGCGGTGGGCAGCATCTTCAGGGCCCCGATCAGGTACGGCGACGATTTCGCCAGTTCCCGCAGCGGGCGCTGCAGGGTGTCGAGGTTCCTGTCGAGGTTGTCGCTTGCGGGGGCCAGCGCGTCCTCTGCGGCGCCGCTGATGCGGCCGAGTGCTTCGACGGCGTCGGCGAACAGATCGCGGGTCTCGGCGAAATGCTGTATCAGCGGCGGGAATTCGGTGAGCACCGCGTCGAGCGTCTCGTTGCGTTGCGCGACGATCGTCAACAACCGGTTCGTCGAGTCGATCGCCCGCGTGATGTCCGCGCGCTGCTGGTTCAGTTCCGCGGTGAAGGTGTCGAGACGGCCGAGGAACTCCCGGATCTCGTCGCCGCGGCCGTTGAGCACGTTGTAGATCTCGGTCTGGATCGTCTCCAGGTTCGCGACTCCGCCGCCGGTCAGGATCGACGCGATGCTCGCGAGCACCCGCTCGGTCGTCGGGAACGCCGAGGCATTCTTCAGCGGGATGGTGTCACCGGTCCGCAGCTTGTCCGGCGCCGGATCCGGAGGCAGGTCCAGCTGGACGTGCTGCGAACCCAGGAGGCTGGTCTGGCCGATCTTGGCCAGCGTGTTCGTCGGCAGCTGCACGGACTGATCGAGGTCCAGCGTCAGCGTCGCAACCCAGTTCTTCAACTCGATCGCGCGGACCCGGCCGACATAGACGTCGGCGACCCGCACCCGGCTGTTGACGTTGAGCGCCAAGGTATCCGGCATCTGGACGTAGATGGTGGTGGCTCCCGACCCCGTGCCGGGCCCGCCCGGCAGCGGGACGTTGGCGATACCCTTCCACGACCCGCAGGACGTGAGGACTACCGCCG
>NZ_LWCS01000038.1 GCF_001650495.1 Mycolicibacterium iranicum
GTTTTAGGGCAGCGGCGGTGGCGGCGCCGGCGGGGGCGGCGGGACGGCGGCGGGCGGCTGCTCGTCGTCGTTGCCGACGCCGGAGAGCCGATCCCGGATACGTTGCAGGATGCCCGGGCGTTGCTGCGGAACAGGCGGAACAGCCGCCGGCGGTGGTGCGATCGGCGGCGCGGCGGCCGGAGGCACCGCGGCGTCCGGCGGCGCCGCGAGCTCGGGTAGCGCGACCTCGACGAGTGGCGCCTCCTCGGGGATCGGCGCCACCTCCACCGGAACCTGTTCGACGACCGGGGCGGGCACTGCGGGCGCAGGCGCGGCCGGCGCTGGAGACAGCCGAGCCGGCCGTAGAGCGGGGGCGGGCGCCTCAGGTAGGGCTTCGGCGGTAGGACGAGCTTGCGGCGCGGCCGGTTCGGGTGCCAGCTGCAGGGTGAGGGCGACCGACACGGACGCGACAAAAGCTACGGCACCCGCGCCCAACAGCGCAGCCGGCCAGAATCGGGCGAAGCGCTTCGTGGAGGTCTGCTTCGCCGGGCCGGCGGCGGGGGTGGCCCAGTCGGGGAACTCGCCTGGTTGGGCACAGGCCAGTGCCGCGCCGCGGGCGAGGGCAAGGCGAGCCTCGTCCGGCGAGTACACCGGCACGGCGAGGGCGTCTTCGAGAACGGGCAGGAGGCCGTCGAGGTCATCGGCGGAGCCGACGAGCACCAAGGCCTCCGGTTCCCAGTCGGCTCTGGCGAAGACTGAACTGAGCCAGCCGACCAGGTCGTCCTCGGTGACGACGGTGTGATTGACCGCCGTCTGCACCGAGCTGGCACTGTCCGGGTCATCGCCCGACGCGACGACGAGGGCGATGAGCTGTTCGGGCTCGATGACACACACGGCGGTGGTCCGGAAGCCGAGTATCTGAGCGATCCGGCGGGCCAGTGCGTCTGTGGCCTCGGACAATCGCACCGGCACAACGTTGTCGAATCCGGAATCGCTGAGCGATTTCAGCAGCAGCGCGGCTTCGGTGTTCGCGTCGTCGCTCCAGGTCACGCCGATGGAATGCACGCGACGTCCGAGGTCGGCGGCGACGGCTTCGGTACGCAGCACTGCAGCCGCAGCCTGCTCCGACGTCGCCACCGCGTTCGAGCCGCCGCGCCGGCGAACCTGGAAACTCTCGCCGTCCAGGGTGACCCCGTCGTCGTCCTGGCCTTCGACCAGCACCACGCCGACGGCGGAGGGCGTCACCGACAAGCCGAGAACAGCGCCCACGAACACACTCCTTCAGATCACGGGTGACCCTACCCGCTGGAACCCCCGAATTGCACACCTGTCAAATCAGCGGTTGACCCGGTTCGGCCAGGATCTGCGCGAGCATCTGCGGTTCGACGTTCCCGCCTGACAGGATCACCACCGTCTGCCCCGGCGGCGTCTGCGCTTTGCGGTAGGCGGCCAGCGTCACCGCGCCGCTCGGTTCGGCGACCAGATGGGCGCGGTAGGCGAGTTCACGCACGGCCGAACGGATTTCGGCCTCGGTGACCGTGATCATGCCGTCCAGGACGTGCTGCAGGTGGGCGAACGTGAGTGCCGACGGTTGTGAGCGGAGGCCGTCGGCGATGGTCCTGTTGCGGTCGTGGATCGACCAGTCGACCCGGTCACCTACGCGTAGGCCTTCGGCGGCGTCGGCCGCCAGTTCGGGCTCGACACCGAAGATTGCCGCTTGCGGGCACAACGCGCGTATCGCGGTCCCGATCCCCGAGGCCAGACCCCCTCCGCTGACCGGGATCAGCACGGCGGTCACCGTCGGCAGGTCCTCGGCGATCTCCAGGCCGATCGTGCCCTGCCCGGCGATGACATCGAGGTGGTCGAACGGCGGGATCATCACCCCTGCCGTCTCGGCGAGGATCTCGTCGGCGACCTTTTCCCGCTCGCCTGCGCCACACAACACGACCCGCGCACCGAGATCGCGCGTGGACTGCACCTTGACGTTCGGTGTCTCCTCGGGCATGACGATGTGGGCCCGCAGTCCGAAGGTCGCCGCCGCATGGGCCACCGCCTGCGCGTGGTTGCCGCTGGAGTACGCGACCACATCGATGCGGGCTTCGGTCCGTTCTCTCGCCGCAGCCAGCGCGTTGAACGCGCCGCGCACCTTGAACGCGCCGATGGGCTGCAGGTTCTCCGGTTTGATCCACAGTGGCCGCTCGGCATCGCCCCACCGCGCGGGCACCAGCGGCGTGCGCACCACGTGGGGGCGGATCCGTTCCGCCGCCGACCGGACATCGTCGATCGTCACGAGCTCCATGCACCCAAGTCTGGAGCACTACCTTCGGCGCGCTGCGAACAGGTCCGTAGGGTGTTGCGGGTGAGCGAGCTCTCCCGCCCTTTCTCGCTGCTGATCGTGCCCCGTTACGCCGAGGTGGACCAGCAGGGCGTCGTGTTCAACGGCCACTACCTCACATGGTTCGACGAGGCCTGCACCGGTTTGCTGGACGCGCGAGGTGTCGCGTATCCGGACTTGATGGCCGGCGGCTACGACTTCCAGGTCGTGCACAGCGAGATCGATTTCGTCGCGTCGGTTCGCTGGCGGGATACGGTACGGGTGACCGCCGAGTGCGTGCGAATCGGCACGACGAGCTTCACGCTCGGTTTCGAGGTCCTGGCTCGACGGGACGGGACGGAAGAGCACGTCGCCGTCCGCGGACACAACGTGTACGTCGTTGTGTCGACCGACGACTGGCTCAAGCGTCCGGTCCCCGAGGCGTTGCGACTCGCATTAGAGGGTCCTGGAGACCGGTGAGCGAATAGGGTCGTGCCCATGGGTCACGATCACGGGCACCAGCGGGATCTACCTCCGGGAATGGTCGAACAGCTGGAGCTGGCGTACGCCGGCGTCGCATCCTTCGGGCACCGCCCGTTCCTCACCGAGGCCGAGCAGCTGGACGCGTGGAAGCCCGACGTCGCGATCGTCGGCGCCCCGTTCGACATTGCGACCACCAACCGGCCCGGGGCGCGCTTCGGGCCACGCGCGATCCGCGCCACCGCATACGAGCCCGGCACCTATCACATGGATCTGGGTCTGGAGATCTTCGACTGGCTCGAAGTCGTCGACTTCGGCGACGCTTACTGTCCGCACGGACAGACTGAGGTGTCGCACAACAACATTCGTGAACGCGTGCACACCATCGCGTCCCGCGGCATCATTCCGGTGATCCTGGGCGGCGATCACTCGATCACCTGGCCCGCAGCCACCGCGGTCGCCGATCACCACGGATACGGCAATGTCGGCATCGTCCACTTCGACGCCCATGCCGACACCGCCGACGAGATCGAGGGCAACCTCGCCAGCCACGGAACGCCGATGCGGAGACTGATCGAATCCGGTGCCGTCCCCGGCTCGCATTTCGTGCAGGTCGGGCTTCGGGGCTACTGGCCGCCGCAGGACACATTCGAGTGGATGCTCGAGCAGAAGATGACCTGGCACACCATGCAGGAGATCTGGGAGCGCGGGTTCAAGGCGGTGATGGCAGACGCCGTGGGCGAGGCGCTGGCCAAAGCGGAGAAACTCTACGTCTCGGTAGACATCGACGTGCTGGACCCTGCGCACGCCCCCGGCACCGGCACTCCGGAACCGGGCGGCATCACCAGCGCCGACCTGCTGAGGATGGTGCGGCAGCTCTGCCGTGAGCACGACGTCGCCGGAGTGGACATCGTCGAGGTGGCGCCTGCCTACGACCACGCCGAACTGACGGTCAATGCGGCGCACCGCGTGGCGTTCGAGGCGCTTGCCGGGATGGCGGCGCGGCGACGTGACGCGGCCAAAGCGGAACCGGGCCAGCCCGCCAAGTCCTACCTGGACCGGGGTGTCACTTCTCCAGAGTGAACTGGCAGATGTCGGTGTAGCCCTCGCGGAACAGGTCCGCGCACCCGGTCAGATACTTCATATACCGGTCGTAGACCTCTTCGGACTGGATCGCGATCGCCTCGTCCTTGCGCTTCTGCAGCGCGTCGGCCCAGATGTCGAGCGTCTTGGCATAGTGCTCCCGTAGCCGCTGCTCGCGGGTCAGACGGAAGCCTGCCTTGCCGGCGTGCTCGGCGACGGTGGTGGGCTTCGGCAGGTCGCCGCCCGGGAAGATCTCGTCCATGATGAACTTCGAGAACCGCAGGAGCTTCATCGTCAGCGGTAGCCCGCGTTCGGCGAACTCTTCGTCGCTCGGCTTGATGATCGTGTGCAACATCATCACGCCGTCATCGGGTAGCACCTGGTAGGCGCGTTTGAAGAACTCGTCGTAGCGGTCGCGGCCGAAGTGTTCGAATGCGCCGATGGAGACGATCCGGTCCACCGGCTCATCGAACTGCTCCCAGCCCTCCAGCAGAACCTTCTTGTTGCGCTTGCTGTCGCTGGCCTCAAGCGCTTTCTGCACGTGTGCCTGCTGATTGCGGCTCAACGTGAGGCCGATGACATTCACGTCATACTTCTCGATGGCGCGTAGCAAAGTCGCGCCCCAGCCGCATCCGATGTCGAGGAGCGTCATGCCGGGTTCGAGCCCCAGTTTGCCCAGCGACAAGTCGATCTTCGCACGCTGAGCCTCTTCGAGCGTCATGTCGTCGCGCTCGAAGTATGCGCAGCTGTACGTCTGCGTGGGATCGAGAAAAAGTCGGTAGAAGTCGTCTGACAAGTCGTAATGCGACTGAATGTCCTCGAAATGAGGCTGCAGATCCGCAGGGCCGCTCGGATTCTCTGGCAAAGTACAGACCTTTGGGATTGAAGATACTGGTCGGTTTACAGGACCCCCGGGTTTGGAGGCCTAGTCAGTCCCGCTGTTCGCGCAGTTTACGCAGCGTACCCGAGAGGTACGTGAAGGGGTGAATCCCGGGCTCACACCCCACAGCAACGACAGGAGGCTACGAATGGGAGAGGTCAGCCGGCTCCCCGGCATCACTGCCGGACCGGATCGCGCCTATCGTGTGATGCACCGCCCGAATACCGGAGGTTCCCGATGACGACTCCTGACCGCAGCCCGTTCGGTGATGTGCCGGACGCCTCCGAGGCCGATCTCGCCGAGCAGCAGCGGGCTGTCGATGACGTCGACGAGGAATCCTGGCAGGACATTCAACGCGTCGGCCTGGACCGCGACTGGCAGGCCAACGAGGCCGACCTCGTCGAGCAGTCCCTCGTCGTACCCGACGACGACACGGAGTTCGACCGCTGACCGACAGTCACCGGACGCCGGCTGAAGGAGCGCAATGGTGCACGGCATGCAGGGCGCGGTGACCGTGTCGATGGCAGCTTCGCCCGAGCAGGTCTGGGATCTGATCACCGATGTCCGCAACATCGGCAAGTTCTCGCCCGAGGTGTTCGAGGCAGAGTGGCTCGACGGTGCCACCGGCCCGGCACTGGGTGCGCGGTTTCGAGGGCATGTCCGCCGCAACGAGATCGGGCCCGTCTATTGGACGACGTGCCGCGTGACGGCGTGCGAACCGGGCCGCGAGTTCGGTTTCGAGGTCCTCCTCGGTGACCGGGCTGTGAACAATTGGCATTACCGGCTGAGCCCTGCGGGCGCGGGCACCGATGTCACAGAGTCGTTCCGGCTGAGCCAGAGTCCGCTGATGGCGGTGTACTCGGTCCTCGGCGGCCAGTTGCGTCGGCGGAGAAATCTCAGGGACATGCGGAAGACGCTGGAACGGATCAAGGCCGCGGTCGAGGGCGGAGCCCGACAGTAGATGTCGAGGGCGGAGCCCGACAGTAGATGTCGAGCCCGACAGTAGGTGTCGAGATGTGATTGCCGCTCTGTCGGGGCGGGTATCTCGCCTCGGTGAGTGACGCGAGTGATGCCACGGTGGACGCCGTCGGCAAGGTGACCGAAGCGCTGGAATTCGTGGAGCGGGCCCGCGGCCATCTGTATTCGTTCCATCAGTTGATGGGGCACGCTGACCTGTTGCTCGGCGAGGCCTGCGACGCGTTGCGCGAGTCGGGCAACGATCTCGTCGCCGAAAGGTTGAGCACCGAACTGGTTGGGCGCAACGTGTTGCAGGGCCGGTGGACGTTTCAGGTTGTCGAGGAGTTCGACGATTCCTACTGGTCGGTCTTCCGTGATCACGAGCGCCGAGTGCGCGACGAACTGCTTGGCGGCGCCCGACATCTGCACGAGGCGCGGATGAAAGAAGACCGTCGGACACACGGCAGAAAAGGTCATGAAGCCCGGCCCTGAGGCCTACGCTTTTGCCGCATGGGTGTGGAATTGGGTGGTGTGACCCGGGCCAACGGGATCGCCCCGCCGGAGGTGCCGCTGGCCGATATCGACCTGGGCTCGTGGGACTTCTGGGGTCTTGACGATGCGATGCGTGACGGCGCGTTCGCGACGCTGCGCCGCGAGGCGCCGATCTCGTTTCATCAGTCCTATGTGGCCGACGCAGAGGCCGAGGTCGCCGGGCATTGGGCGCTGACTCGGTACGACGACGTGTTCTATGCGAGTAGGCATCCCGAACTCTTCAGCTCGGCGCTCGGCATCACGGTGGGTGACCAAACACCGGAACTGGCCGAGTATTTCGGTTCGATGATCGCGATGGACGACCCGCGGCACACCCGGCTCCGCAATATCGTCCGCAGCGCGTTCACGCCCAGGGTGCTTGCTCTGATCGAGGACTCGGTGCGTCTGCGCGCCCGCAGCCTGGTCGAGGACATGATCGCCGCCCATCCCGACGGCCAGGGCGAAATTGTCGCCGAGCTGGCGGGTCCGCTGCCTCTTCAGATCATTTGCGACATGATGGGCATCCCTGAGCGGGACCACCAGAAAATCTTCCACTGGACGAATGTGATCCTGGGCTTCGGCGACCCCGACATCGCCACCGATTTCGACGAATTCGTTTCCGTGGCAATGGGTATCGGCGCCTACGCCACCGAGCTCGCCGACGACCGCCGAGTCAACCCCGGCGATGATCTGACCACTGCTCTGGTGGCGGCCGAACTCGATGGTGAACGGCTGACATCGGCCGAAGTCGCGTCCTTCTTCATCTTGTTGGTGGTGGCGGGCAACGAGACGACCCGCAACGCCATCAGCCATGGTCTGCTGGCACTGAGTCGCTATCCCGAGGAGCGGCAGCGGTGGTGGTCGGATTACTCGGCCTTGGCGCCGACGGCGGTGGAAGAGATCGTTCGGTGGGCCTCCCCCGTCGCGTACATGCGGCGTACCGCCACCGCGGACATCGAGATGAGGGGCGTGAAAATCGCTGCTGGAGACAAGGTTTCGCTTTGGTATGGCTCGGCTAATCGTGATGAGTCGAAGTTCGCAGATCCGTGGCGATTCGACGTCAGCCGCCACCCGAATCCGCACGTGGGTTTCGGGGGCGGCGGGGCCCACTTCTGCTTGGGTGCCAACCTCGCGCGCCGCGAGATCACGGTGACTTTCGAGGAGTTGCACCGACTGGTTCCCGACATCCAGGCAACCGGCGAACCGGATCTGCTGCATTCGGCATTCATACACGGCATCAAGCGGCTGCCGGTCGCCTGGACGCCGCCGGTCTAGCGGGTTCCGAGGTCGGGACGCATCCGCTCGGCGTCGGCGTTGGGGTAATTCCCTTGTGCGGCAGTGTCGTCGCGGATCCCGTCGCGGGTGTCTGTCTGCCCGGTCGCGTCGTCGTGCTTGACCCGGGGGTCGAGCTTGTCGGCGTGCTGACGACGTTCGTTGAGGTGTTCCTGCGAGCTGGTCAGCGCGTCTCGGCGGCTCGTCGCGGTGTCGGCCAACCGAGCAGCCTCGGCCGCCTTCGCCTCGGCTTCGGCCTGGGCCGCACGGGCTTTCGCTTCGGTCTCCTGGACGATCGAGGCCTGACGCTCGACGCGCTGCGTGTCGTGCTGAACCTCCTCGCGGATGCGATCCGCCTCCTGCACACGGCGGCGATTCCGGGATTTGACCCCCGCAAACACGACGGCGCCGATCAGAACGATCGCGACGACGGCGACCACGATCCATACGACGGTGTTGGTATCCATGCCGATTCCTTCGCTCGCGGGGGCGGTCGCGGTTGACGACCCCGTCGATCGACGGATGCCCGGGCCTCGGTGGGCCTAAACCGGAGCGGTCACAGGGTGGCGATGAGCGGTCCGTTCTCCTGGCAGACCGTCTGCGGTGGGTTGCCCGTCGACGCACATCCGCGACCGGTCGCGATGTAGGTGCCGCCTGGACGGTACGGCTGGAAGAAGACCTGCGCGGGCAGGATGCCGCGCCCTTGCGTGCATTGACCCGCGCCGTCCGCGCCCTGCAGCTGGATGCAGGCCGCCGTCTCGAAGGTGGTGGCCCCGTCGCAGGCACCGACGTCGAGGGTGGCGGTGACCATGTCGGTGCCCGAGACGTTTACGACGCTGGGTGCGGACAACTCATAGTTGCAGCCCTCGCTGGCCGGTTGCGTCGGCTCTTGCTGCGCGCCTGCGATCGCTGTGGCGGATCCCAGCAGTGACGCGGCGGCGGCCAGTACGGCGAAGGTGCGGAGCATTCCTGGATCGTAGAGCAGTGCCGGGAACCGACACCGGCGATCGGCTGAGCTAGCGGACCTGCAGTGCGCTTAGCATTCCTGCGGCCGAGCGTGGCCAGGTGAACTGTTCTGCCCGTCGTCTCGCGGAGTGGCGCCGTTGGGACTCGGGCCGGGCCAGCAGCGTGGTGACGGCATGCGCGATGGCGCGGGGGTCGTTGTCGGCGGTCGCGCCGCTGTCGTGGGTGAGGATCTCGGCCAGCGCCGAGGTTCGCGAGACCACGGCGGGTGTGCCGCAGGCCAGCGCTTCCAGTGCCGCCAGGCCGAACGTCTCGTGTGGGCCCGGGGCCAGCGCGATGTCGGCGCTGGCCAAGATGCCGGCAACGGTGTCGCGACAGCCGATGTAGCCGGTGAAGTCGACCGGCAGTCGCCCTGCTTGCCGTTCGAGCCGGGCCCGCAGTGGTCCCTCCCCTACTACGACCAGTCTGGCGTCGACACCTGAATCACGTAGTGCGGCAATGGCATCGATACTCCGATGGGGGTGCTTTTCCACCGAGAGCCGTCCGCAGTGCACCAACAGGAGTTGGTCGGGCCCTGCCCACCGTTCGCGTACGGCGGCCGAACGCCAGCGGGGGTGGTACTGGTCGAGGTCGACTCCGAGGGGCACCGTCATGAGGTTGGTCGCGCCGATCCGGTCGAATTCCTCGCGGGCGAACGCGGTGGTGCACACCACGGCGTCGTAATTGGCCGCGGTGCGGCGGTTGGCCACGTCGGCGACCGCGCGGGCCACCGGCATCGGAAGTATCTGTGCGGCAAGGCGATCGAGCCGTTCATGGGAGATCATCACGGTGGACACGCCGTGTCGCTGTCCCCATGGTCCCAGGGACCGCAGGGTGAGCCGGTCGGAGACTTCGAGCGCGTCGGGCCGAAGCTGTTCCAGCAGTTCTGTCACGGGCCGTGGGTGCACTGCGCGATACCCGCCCGTGAACGGGATGAGGCGTGCGGGCAGGCTGACACGGACGACGCCCGATGGCAGTGTGGTCCACTCGTGATGCCGTCCGGGCACGATCAGGAAAACCTTGTGACCTGCGGCGCAGTACTCGGCCCCCAGTCGGTCCACGGCGGTGCGCAGTCCGCCCGAGCGCGGGCCGTAAAAGTTCGCCACCTGAACGACCCGCATGGCTGCATCACAGCCTGTCGGGGTGTTCCCAGGGCAACGGCGAGTCAGCGGGTCGCTGAACAAGAGGTTGACGGTAGCCGTGGGCGCTCGCGCGAAGAACTGCTAACCCACGTGGGTGGCCAGCCAATCGAGCGTTCGCGTCCACGCATCGGCGGCGGCGGTCGGGTCGTAGCGGTCGCCGGTGTCGTTGAAGAAGGCGTGGTTGGCGCCGGGTTCGGTGACGAGCTCGTGCACGAGCCCGGCCTTCTCGAGCGCGGCTCTGGCGACGGGTTCGGTGGCGTTGACCCGTTGGTCGAGTTCGCCGTAGAAGCCGAGCACCGCGACGTCCTTGGACCCGGCGAAATCGGGGTTGTCCGGTGTCGGGCCGTAAAAGGGGAAGGCCGCGGCGAGTTCCGGGGTGCCTGCCGCCAGAAGTCGCCATACGAGACCTCCGCCCATGCAGAAGCCGATCGCGGCCACTTTGAGGCCGGGCGTCCGGTTCTGCACTTCGGCGATGCCCGACTTCAGGTCCGCGACCATATCCTCGGGTGCCCGGTTGCCGAGAGCAGCCGTCGCCTCGGCCGGATCGGCGAATGTCGCGGTACCCCCCTGCTCGGAGAGCAGATCGATCGCGAGGCTCGAATAGCCCGCCCCGGCCAGGCGGCCGGCCACCGATCGCGTCCAGTCGTTGAGGCCCTTGTTCTCGTGGATGACGAGGATCCCGCCGCGGGCGCTTTCTGCTTGACCATCTCCCGTCGCTCCGCTCGCCCCGGGGGCCCATGCGCCCTGCAGCTCCCCCTTCGGCCCGGCCCACGTGATAGGCGTGGTCGGAACCGCTTTGTCCATTCCGGGCGGCGGTCCGGCCGGCCCTGCTGTCGACGGCGCCGGTGACGGTGACTCGGTCGAGGCCGCCGTGCTCTCGGCTTGTTCCTTGTTCTGGCCGCACGCGGAGATCAGCGCGGTGGCGGCCGCCGTTCCGACGCCGAGCAGCGCAAGCCTGCGCAGTGCCTCCCGTCTGGACAGCAGCCCGTCCACATGGTCGGTGGCGATTTCTTCCGCGATGTAGCGCTGCAACGGCGTCACGACTCAAACGTACGCGCCTCTGCCCAGCGCATCGCCAAGAGTAGACAGACGCGAAAATCTGTTCACCGATTTCGTTGACACGTGACTTCGCGGACTGTTCGATGATGCTGTGACATACGACACGATCATCCGCAACGGTCGCTGGTTCGACGGCACGGGCGCCCCGTCCGCGGTGCGCACCATCGGTATCCGGGACGGGCACGTCGCCGCCATCGCCGATGGTGAGCTCGACGACGCCGGCTGCTCGCAGGTGATCGACGCCGAGGGCAAGTGGGTGCTGCCCGGCATGCTCGACATCCACACCCATTACGACGTCGAGGTGCTCGGTGGACCTTCACTGTCGGAGTCGCTGCGGCACGGAGTGACCACGGTGCTGCTCGGGTCGTGCTCGCTGTCGACGGTGTACGTCGACAGCCTGGACGCCGGCGACATCTTCGGAAGGGTCGAAGCCATTCCCCGTGAACACGTCATCGCCGCTGTCGATCAGCACAAGACCTGGTCCAACGGTGAGGAGTACATCGCCGCGCTCGAATCCCGTCCGCTCGGCCCCAACGTCGCGGCGTTCATCGGCCACTCCGACATGCGGGCGGCGACGATGGGACTCGATCGTGCTACTCGAAAGGACGAGCGTCCGAGCAGAGGTGAGCAGGTGCAGATGGAGCAGATGCTCACCGAGGCGTTGCGGGCCGGGTTCGTCGGAATGTCCTCACAGCAACTGCTTTTCGACAAACTGGACGGCGATGTCTGCCGCTCACGAACCTTGCCCTCCACCCACGCGAAACCGCGCGAACTGCGACGACTGAAGGCGCTGCTGCGCCGGTCCGGACGGGTCCTGCAGTCCGGTCCCGACATCGAGAATCCGCTCAACATCGCCTCGCAGGTGTTCCAGTCTCTGGGCATCATCCGGAATCCGCTCAAGACGAGCCTGCTGTCAGCCGCCGACGTCAAGTCCAATCCGTTCGCGGTGAAACTCATGGGACCTCTTGCGCGCCTTGCCAACCGGTTCGGCGGCGATTTCCGATGGCAGCACCTGCCGGTGCCGTTCGAGGTGTACGCCGACGGCATCGACCTCGTCATTTTCGAGGAATTCGGGTCGGGAGCGGCCGCACTGCACCTCAAAGACGAGGTGGAGCGCAACGACCTGCTGCGTGACGAGAACTACCGCCGCGCCTTCCGTAAGGACTACGACGCGAAGTTCGGGATGCGGGTATGGCATCGCGATTTCTTCGACGCGACGATCGTCGCCTGCCCCGACGCCTCGGTCATCGGAAAGTCGTTCGGCGAGGTCGGCCGCTGCCGTGGTGGTGTACATCCGGTCGACGCTTTCCTCGATCTGGTGCTCGAGCACGGCAAATCACTACGTTGGCGCACCACGATTTCCAACCATCGCCCCGAGGTCCTCAAGAAGCTGGCATGCGATCCCGGCATCCAGATGGGCTTCTCCGACGCAGGTGCGCACCTACGCAACATGGCGTTCTACAACATGGGTCTGCGCCTGCTGCGTCACGTGCGGGATTCGGGGCGGGCCGGGCAACCGTTCATGACCGTCGAACAGGCGGTGCACCGGCTGACCGGTGAGCTGGCCGACTGGTACCGGATCGACGCCGGCCACCTTCGCCTCGGCGATCGCGCCGACATCGTCATCCTCGACCCCGAGCGGCTCGACGCGACGCTCGACGACTACGCAGAGGAAATTGTGGACCAGTACGGCGGACTGTCGCGGATGGTGAACCGCAACGACCAGACCGTGACGGCGGTGTTCGTCGGCGGCGCCGCGGTATTCCTCGACGGAGAACTCACACCCGCGGTGGGATCGCAACGCACAGGCCGTTTTCTGCGCGCAGCCCACAAGGCCCCGGCGCTTGCCTCACGGCCCCAGGCACAGGAGGAGGTGCTCGCACATGTCGGTTGACCAGATGGATCGGACGGGCGAGGCCGAGGCGGCCGTCCACGGCATGTGGGAGGCGCTCTCGGCGCGCGATTGGGACGCGCTGAAGACCTTCCTGGCGCCGGAGTGCATCTACCTGGACATGCCGGTGGGACCGTCGGCCGCCGCGCGGGGTCCCGAGGACATCGTCAAGCGCCTCAAGATCGGCATCGAACCGCTGGCCTCGTATCAGAACTTCACGGGCCTGATGGTCAGCAATGGCGTCGATGTCATGTACGAGCACCACGAGGAATGGCATTGGACCACAGGCGAATCCGCTGTCCTGCAATTCGTCACGGTGCATCGCGTCGAGGGCGGCAGAATCACCCTGTGGAAGGACTACTGGGATATGGCGGCCTTGGCCAACCACGCCCCACCCACCTGGTTGGCCGATTTCGCCAACGCCGACATGTCGTGGGTGTTCGACGCGACCGGACTGGTTTGAGGAGGAACCCATGCTCGACGTGAAGATCACCGGTGGAACCGTGGTGGACGGAACCGGCGCCGACCGGTTTCGCGCGGACATCGGCATCAAGGACGGCCGAATCGTCGAGGTCCGCCGCCGCAGTGAATCCGGGGTGGACGACGCCGGCCTGCAGACCGAGGCGGCGCAGGAGATCGACGCGACGGGACGCATCGTCGCCCCCGGATTCGTCGACGTCCACACCCATTACGACGGACAGGTCAGCTGGGATGCAACGCTGGAACCGTCCAGCCTGCATGGGGTCACCACGGTGGTCAGCGGCAACTGCGGCGTCGGTTTCGCGCCAGTACGGCCGGGCAAGGAGCAGTGGCTGATCGAGCTGATGGAGGGCGTCGAGGACATCCCGGGCTCCGCGCTCGCCGAAGGGATCACCTGGGAATGGGAGAGCTTTCCGGAATACCTCGACGCGATCGGCAGGCGTGAACTCGCCATCGACTACGGCACGCAGATCGCCCACAGCGCGGTCCGCGGCTACGTGATGGGCGACCGGGGCGCGCGCAACGAAGACGCCACGGCGGAGGACATCGATGCGATGGCGCGCCTGGTGCGAGAGGGCATCGAGGCTGGGGCACTCGGCTTTTCGACGTCGCGCACCGAAGCGCACCGCGCCCTCGACGGCACCGTGATGCCGGGAACCTACGCCGTCGAGGCCGAACTGCTGGGTCTCGGCCGTGCGATGGCCGCAGGTGGTCAAGCGGTCTTCGAGTGTTCGCCCGCGGGTACCGCAGGTGAGAACGACGCCGCGTCACTGACCGAACTCGACCTGCTCACTCGCATCGCCGAGGACATCGACCGCCCCGTATCCTTCACGCTGCTGCAGACCGGTGGGGCTCCGACGCTCTACCGCGAACAGCTCGACCGGATCGGGAAGGCCCACGACAACGGGATCGGGGTGTACGGCCAGTTCGCTGCGCGACCGTTCGGAATGCTGTTCGGCTTCCCTGGCTATCACGCCTTCACCCACCGGCCGACCTATCGGGCACTGAAGGCGAAATACGGAACCGACGAGCTCGCCGCGAAGCTGGCCGAACCGGCGGTGCGCGCGGCAATACTGGCCGAGGACGATCTGCCGCCGCAGCCGGTGCCGATGTTCGACGCTCTGTTCGCGCTGGTGCAGAACGCCCTCGACCGCATCTATCCGATGGGGAATCCGCCCGACTACGAACCGACTCCGGACATGACGGTGGCCGCGATCGCGGAGCGCACCGGCAGCGACCCCCTGGCGACGCTGTACGACCTCATGCTCGAGGACAACGCGACCGCGATGCTGATGCTGCCGTTCTTCAACTACGCCGACGGCAACCACGACGCCATCTACGAGATGATGTCGCATCCCGGCACAGTGTCGGGCCTGTCCGACGGCGGAGCCCACTGCGGTCTGATCTGCGACGCCTCCTACCCCACCTTCCTGCTCACGCACTGGGCGCGCGACCGGCACCGCGGTCCGAAGTTCTCGCTCGAGACGGTGGTGCGCAAGCAGACCCTCGATACCGCAACGCTTTTCGGGCTGTCGGACCGGGGCGTGATCGCGGTGGGCAAGAAGGCCGACATCAACGTCATCGACATGGACGCGCTTTGTTTGGATGTGCCCCGGATGGTCTACGACCTGCCCGCGGGCGGGCGCAGGCTCATCCAGGGCGCCGCCGGTTACGACGCCACGGTCGTCAGCGGTGTGGTGACGCGGCGCCACGGGGTTGACACCGGCGCCAGGCCTGGGCGGCTGCTGCGTGGAGTCCGTTAGGACGCCAGCAGGTCGTCGATCTGGTTGATCGCAGCCGACGTGCCTTCGACCACGCCCATATCCAGGACCATCTGCAAATCTTCGGCGCTCGCATAGGTGCTTACGAAGGTCGCGCGGGTCCCACCGTCCTGCTCGATGAACGTGAAGACGTTCTTCGACACAGGCATGTTCGGGTTGGGGTTGAGGTCGGCGTCGGCGAAGCCGTTGGCGAAGCTGAAGCTGTTCGGCTCGTCGACCGTTTCGATGTCCCAGTAACCGCCGTGCTTGTCGCCTTCAGGCCCGGTCATGAAGTACGTCACGCGGCCCCCGGGACGCAGGTCGTGGTCGACCACCGTAGCCGGGTATTCCGGTGGGCCCCAAATCTTCTCAAGCTGGCGAGGGTCGGCGTAGACTCGCCAGACTCTGGCGGGGGGCACGGCGAACTCGGCGATGATGGTCAGGGTCCGGTTGTCCAGATCGTGCTTGGCTTCCGTTACGGGCATGGTCACTCCTCCTGGTCTGAGTCCTGATCGGTCGATGCGATGAGTTCGTCGATGCGTGCGACGCGACCGCGCCAGATCTGCTCCAGCTCGGTGAGTAGCGACGCCACCGACCTCACGGCCGCCACGTCGCCGCTGGCCAACTGCTCGCGGCCGTGTCGCCGCTTGGTGAGCAGGCCGGCCTTGTCCAACACGGCGACGTGCTTTTGCACAGCGGCAAAGCTCATGTCGTACTTCGCCGCGAGCGTGGAGACCGAGTGCTCGCCTCCCAGTACCCGGCGCATGATGTCGCGCCGCGTGCGATCGGAGAGCGCGTGGAACAACGCGTCGGCGCGTTCCTCGTCCTCGATCACCCCATCAACATACAACCAAATGGTTGTATGTTGTCAAGGCTGTAGTTCGTAGACCCGGCCGGCGTTCTGGTGGGCGATCAGGTCGACCACCCGGATCGCGTCGGACTCGCGCCACTCACCCGCGTCGACGAAGGTTTGCAGTACGCGGGCGATTCCGTTGCGCCACAGGCGGGCTCCGAGATAGTGCAGCTCGGCGGGTCCGTAGCCGTCGGAGGAGTACAGAATCTTGCGGAACGGCGCCATCTCGAGCAGTCGACCGATGAATGCGGTCGAGCGGGCGCCGAGGTAGTTGATGGACAGTCCCCCGTCGAGATAGACGTTGTTGAATGCCTGCGCCAGGTAGCCGGCTTCGCGCTCGTAGGGATAGCAGTGCAACAGCATCACCGGGGTCTGACCGCTGATGCGTAAGAATTCCAGCAGGTGAAGGGGATTGGCGGCATTCAGGTCGCAGTCGCGGTCCCCGAAACCGACGTGGAACTGCAGCGGCTTGCCCAGCCTTAGCGCCCTGTGTAAACCGAAGCGAAGCAGAACCCGGTCCGTCAGCCGGGTGCCTCCGGCTTCGCGCCACCGCGCAGCGGCCTGCCGGACTTCGGCCACTGACGGTTCGGAGAGATCTCCGGTGAAACCGCCGCGGTAGGCGAGCACCGACTTCGTGGCGACCGCGGTGCGGGTGCGCCGCCAGAGGACTTCGTCGAATGCCGCGGCGTAATCCCCCGTCGCTCGGGCGGCTTCTTCGGCCACTGTCTCCAGCCGGACCACCTCGTGCACCCGGCCGGCGTCTAATTCGGTGAATTCCCCCAGATCAGCGACCCCCGCCGCAAATCCGGTGTCAACCAACCAATCCGAGACGTCGGCACTGGCGAGCAACCGCCGTGCCAGATCTGCTGCCGGGATCGCGCTGCGCGCAGCCCAGTACGAGTCTGGGTCGGTATGCGGTTCGAGGCCGATCGCCGGGGCGCAGTGCGCTCGGATCGCGAACCCGAGCTGGGTGTCGAACGCGGTATCGAAGTCGGCGAGTGGTTCGGTGTTGGCCTCGTTGAGCGCATTCTCGAATCGCGAGCGCTTCACCGGGTTGAGCCAGCAGCCGTGCACATGATGGTCGATCAGTGGCACCGTCTCGACATGTTCGCGCAGCGCCGTCATTCACACACTCCCGGACATCTAGACACTCCAGGCGAGCCGGAACTTCTCGGCGAGTTCGTCGGGTGTGAGCTCGCCGTAGTTCTCGTTCTCGTAGCGGCGCACCGCGAGCACCGCGTCAACGACCGGATCGCCAAGGATGCCGCGCATTTTCGTCGACGCGTCGAGGGCGTCCAGTATTGCCGACTGGTCGGTGCCGAGCACAGTGATCCCCGCCGCGGCGCGCGCCGCATCGGTCAGGCTCGACGGGTCGACAGCAACCTCGTCGGGCAGGGATAGTCCGCTTTCGATGCCGTAAAGCGCGAGCCCGAGAACCGCCGCTGACGCGAGGTAGCTGTTTGCAGAAGGATCGATGATCTTGACTTCGACGTTGGCGCCGTACGGGTTGGCGTCACCACCGGCCAGGTACCGCACGGCCGCTTCCCGGTTCTCGGTGCCCCAGCAAGCGTACGCACCAGCCCAACTTCCCGGCTGCATGCGAAGTCCCGAGAGAATCGATCCGCTCAGAACGCCCTGTGCGTCCTCCAAGCCGCTCAGTACGCCCGCGACCGCGGCCTCACCTTCCGAGGTCATCCCGGCGGGTCCGTCCCCTCCGGAGAACAGTGGAACGCCGTCACGGGTAAGCGAAAAGTGTTGATGGGCACCGGAACCGACGCTCTCAGCGAACGGCACAGGCGACATGCTGACGCGCATCCCGTACTTCCTCGCGACGCGGCCGATGATGATCCGCATCAACGTCAGCTGATCTGCGGCTGCCACCGGCGGCTGCGGTGCGAGTGAGATCTCGAACTGATTCATCCCGTACTCGGGATGGAACTGCTCGATGGCGACGGCCGACGCGGTCGCCGCCGCGGTGACGTCGCATACGAATCCCTCGTGCTCCAAGACGCCGGCCAACCCGTACTGCGCCCACAGGTGCGCGGGCAGCCGCGCGCCGTCGGGTCCGACCAGGACGAATTCGATCTCGTGCCCGACCGCGGCGCTGAGTCCGGCCTCGGCCAACCTGTTCTCGACTCGGCGCAGCGCGCCACGGCTGCAGTGCGGATCGGGGTTTCCGGCCTGGTCGAAGAATGAGCCTGGTGCCCAAGCCAATCCGTCGCCGAGAATGCGCAGGGCGCCGAGGTCGATGCGGATGCGCTGGTCGCCGACGACGCCGGTGGAATCGCCGAAGACGATGCCCGTCTGGTCGATGGTGAAGACGTGCCACACCGGACTCGCCCCGAGCCCGGGGTCGGCGAATGATCCCATTCTGCGCAACGGAACGGTTTTGGCGTGGGTCAATCCGGCGGGATTGACGACGGTGCCGATGAGCGTGGCGACGCCGTCGGCCTCGAGTTGGGCGATCGCTGCAGCGGCGAGTGGTTTGGCGGCCATGTCAGCTATTCTGCCGCCGAGTGACTCGCCTTACAGCGTGATCTTGCAGGTCTGCCCGATGTCGAGGGTGCGCAGCATCCGGCCCATGCCGACCCACATCGCGCACGAGATTGCCAGGTCGGTGAGCATTTCGTCGTCGAAGTGCACGGCGGCGCGCTCCCAGAAGTCTTCGTCGTCGCGCAGCCCGGTGTGGTCGGTGGCGAAGCGGTGCGCGAACTCCATCGCGATCCGTTCGGCGTCGCTGTATCCGGGCCATGTCCGCCACTGGGTGGCGTAGTCGTAGAACTCCTCACTGATGCCGTTGGCTTCGCCCTCGGAGTCACGGGTGTTCTGGCACACCACGCATTCGTTGGCGTAGGCGATGACGATTCGCGCCGCTTCCCGTGTGCGCATCGGCAGGCGGCTCTTCGTGTAGACCGCGTTCGTGAACTGGGCCATCGCGGTACCCAACTCGGGCGATTTCACCGCGAAGGCAGTCACGTCATCGTCGGCGAAATTCCCGATTCTGCTCATGGGAGAAAATTGTAACGTGTTTCACTTTCCTGCCGTGGCGAGTTCCGCGCGGTCGTCGTTCCAGTCGCGCTGAACGAGGAGTCGCTGCGCTATCCGCTCCAGTGCCGCCTCCACGTCGGCGCGATCCGGTCGTCCCTCGAACGTCGGGGATCTCTCCAGCTTTTCGACGATCCTTCCCACCAGCGCCGAGGTAGCGCACGACACCTGCCGCGCGCCTGACTGCGTCAGAAACAGCTGGTCACCGGTGCGCAATGCGTGGCCGCATTCGACGAGCCTGTCGAAGGTCGGGGCGAGCACCTCGGGCGGCACCCGTAGGCGTTCGGCCATTTCGGTCAACCGTGCCGAGCCGAAGACCTGGCTCTGCCGATAGATCTGGATCAGGGCCCACAGCAGGGCGATATCAGATTCGCAGCCATGGGTGCCCGCGATGCTGCGCAGCTTGATCTCCGGCGAATGCCGCACGAGACGGCCGACGGCCGTCTCCAGTAGCTTCTCGGGGTCGTCGGAGGACGGCATGCCAAAGCCCTCCCCCATGTCCAGCGCGGCGGTGGTCTCGATGTCGCGCAGGGGCACCTGCCTGAGCGTCAGTGCCACGAGGAAGCCGATCACCGCGACCGGCGCCGCGCACAGGAACACCAGACCCAGCGAGTCGGAGTACGCCTCCACGATTGGTGCCGCGACGGCATCTGGAAGTTGGTGCAGCACCTGCGGGGATTGCGCAGCCTCGGGCGGCGCCCCACCCGCGGCCAGCGCACCCGCGATCCGGCTGTCGAGGAAGTTCGCGAACAAGGAACCGAAAATAGCTGCGCCGAAAGAACTTCCGATGGTCCGGAAGAAGGTGACGCCCGATGTCGCGACGCCGAGGTCGGCGAAGCTCGCGGTGCTCTGCACGATGAGCACCAGCACCTGCATACACATGCCGATCCCGGTCCCGAGAATGAACAGGTACACGCTCTGCTGCAGCACCGGCGTGGTGGCATCCATCTGCGACAGCAACACGAATCCCAACGTCATCACCGCGGTGCCGACGACCGGGAAGATTTTGTAGCGGCCCGTCCGGCTCACCAGCACACCGCTGCCCATCGAGGTCAGCAGCAGGCCGCCGACCATGGGCAACGTGCGAAGGCCGGATTCGGTCGCCGAGACGCCGTCGACGAACTGCATGAACGTCGGCAGGAACGTCAGTGCCCCGAGCATCGCGAAACCCACGATGAACGACAGCACGCAGCAGACGGTGAAGACGGGGCTGGCGAACAGCCGGATCGGCAGCACCGGCTCCTTGGCGCGCAGCTCGATCCCGACGAACGCGACCAGAGCGGCCGCAGAGCCGACGAACAGTCCGATGATCATCGGAGACGACCAGGCGTAGGTGCTGCCGCCCCAGCTCGTAGCCAATGTCAGGCCCGACGCACCGAGGCCGATCAAGACGATGCCTGCGTAGTCGATGACCGGTCGGCCCCGCCGGCTCAGCGCAGGGATCGTCGCGAGGGCCACGATGAGCACCACGATGCCGATGGGCACGTTGATCCAGAACGCCCAGCGCCACGTCAGATGATCGGTGAAATAGCCGCCCAGCAGCGGCCCGATCACCGTGGTGACGCCGAACACGGCGCCAAGAGCGCCCTGATAGCGGCCCCGGTCGCGGAGCGGGATCACCTCGCCGATGAGCGCGGTCGCCGTGACCATCAGTGCGCCGCCGCCGATCCCTTGCAGGGCACGCGCGGCAACGAGCGTCTCCATCGACGATGCCATGCCGCACAGGACCGAGCCGACGAGGAAGAACAGCACGGCCACGGCGAAGATGATCTTGCGCCCGAACAGATCACCGAGCTTGCCGACGATGGCGGTGGCGATTGTCGACGCGAGTAGGTAGCTCGTCACGACCCACGACTGGTGGCCGGCCCCGCCCAGATCGGCGACGACCGTCGGCAGCGCCGTTGCCACAATGGTCTGGTCGAGCGCAGCGAGCAGCATGCCGAGCACCACCGCGACGAAGATGACGTTTCGGCGCTGGGTGCCGACAGGTGCGGGCTCGGAACGAGCGGGGTGTCCGCTGGTGTCCAGATCTGATGCCGGCGACGCTGACATACCTGCCTTCCTGGTGAACCGTGACTCTCCCGGAACATCGTTAGATGAGCTATGAAAGTTACGGTACTCAGGCAGGAATTCCCGCGCGGGCGGGGACCTGAACCTCCGGCCGGCTGCTACTGGGGCGGCCTGGACACGCACTGCGCGAGGTAGAGCTCCTCGCCGAGCTTGTTCATCAGCTCGAGCTGCGTCTCGAGGTAGTCAATGTGAAGTTCCTCGTCGGCAAGGATCTCCTCGAACAGGTTGGCCGAGGTCGCATCACCCTTTTCGCGGCACATGATGACTCCGGGCCTCAGGCGTGCGACGACCTCGTACTCGATGGCCAAGTCGGCCTCGAACTGCTCGCGGACAGTCTGGCCCACACGCAGTGAGAACAGCCTCTGGTAATTCGGTAATCCGTCGAGAATGAGGATTCGATCGGTGATCTTCTCCGCATGAACCATTTCCTCGAACGATTCCTTGCGGGTGTGTTCAGCCAATTCGGAGAAGCCCCAATTGTCCTGCATCTTGGAATGCAGGAAATACTGATTGATCGCCGTCAATTCGCTCGTCAATTGCTCGTTGAGCAATTTCAGAACTTCGGGATCGCCTTGCATGGCTTGCTCCTAAGAACATCGTCGGCTGATGGTGTGCGCTATCTGCACGGGCTGCGTACAAGCCCTTTCAATCTAGTCCATCAGAGGGGGCGGAAGCGCGTCGACGGGCCTGCAAAACACAGGTTTTCAGAAACTACGGCAACCAGGAGTCCCAGATCAGGGCCCCACTCTGGACTGCCTATGCTAAGTAAGGTTAGACTGCGCTAACCGTTTGGCCGTGTTAGTAGGTGAGGGTAACCGATGAGTGAGTACGACCTCCACTCATTCATCCTCGCCTGCGATTTCCGCGTCGACGATGTGGAGGTCATGTGGGAATGGTTGAGAAAACACCGGGACGGCCTTTCCTCAATCGGCGCACATCACGTTGTTCTGTACGAATCGATATGGGAGCCCCGCCGCGTACTGGCAACCATCGGAATTCGGCAGGCCCGCTCGATCCGGGACGTTCTGCGGTCGCCGGCGATTTTCGAGTGGTTTAATATTTCCGGCGCCGACGACATTCCGCCGATTTTCGGCGGTGAGGTCGTCGAGAAGATCGATCTCCACGGCAGCAGCCCCGAGGGTCACGTCGGACGGGTCGTCGTCGGCGTCATGTCCTCCGTGGACGACGTCGCAACGCTGATGGAGAAGGTTCACGACGGCCTCGAACGATTCAAGCGCGGCGGAGTGCGCAAGATCTGGGTGTACCGCGCCCTCGACGACGGCCACGAAGTGCTGATCCTGCAGGAGATCGCCGACGAGACCAGCGCGAGACAGTGGATCGAGCACCCGGACGCTGCCGCGGAGTGGATGTCCACCGCGGGTATGGGCGCCTACCCGACCCGCTTCGTCGGCCGGTTCGCCCACCTGATGAGCGTCGGCGGGGGTGATTAGCGGTGTTCGTCTGCTTGTGCACCGGAACCACAAGCCACGTCGTCAACGAGGTCGTGGCCAAGGGGGCGCGGACGTCGCGCGAGATCGCGGAGGCCTGCGGCGCCGGCGGCGACTGCGGACGGTGCAGGCGCACGCTGCGCGCAATGATCGAAGCGCATTTCAAGGTCGTCGACAGCAGGCGCGAAAGCGTCGGCTGACCACGCCGACCCGGGGGAACCTCAGCCCTTGTTGGTGAATTCGGCTAGGGCAGCCTCATTTGCGACACCGCCGAGCAACTCCTGGAAGTGCGCGTTCTCCCGCTGGGTGGCTGCCGCGATTTCGGCGCGGTAGGGCGCCACGATCGTCTTCTTCACCGCGACAAGACTCGGAATCGGGCGCGACGCAAGAATTTCGGCGTGTCTGCGAGCCTCGGGCAACAGGTCGTCAGGCTCGCACACCTTCCATGCGATGCCCATTCGCTGGGCTTCTACGGCGTCGATCCATTCCGACGAGAGCAGCAGCCATGCCGCGTTCTGCCTGCCGATCAGCTGCGGAAGCAGGTATGACGATGCGGCTTCCGGCGCGACGCCGAGGCTGGTGAACGGGCACTTGAGCCGCGCCGTCGTCGACATGAAGACCAGATCCGCGTATCCGAGGATCGTGGTGCCGATGCCGAGACCGACGCCGTTGACCGCGCAGATCAGCGGCTTGGGTAGTTCGGTGAGCGCGTCGATCATGGTCGTGAAATGGCTGCCTTCGGAGGTCAGCGAGCCGTCTGCGATGCCGGCCTGCATCTCCTTGAGGTCATTGCCTGCGCTGAACGCCCGGCCGGCGCCCGTGATGAGCACGACGGCGACCTCGGGATCGTCGGCGGCCTCACGGATCGCGGTCGCGGTCGCCAGGTAGAGCTCCTGATTGAACGCGTTGAGGGCTTCCGGCCGGTCCAGGACCAGGGTGCGGACTCGGTTGTCGTCGCTGATCTGCAGAGTCACGGCTGCACCTTATCGAAGGGATCGCGCAATACGTAGCGGCTCGTCGGCACAGTGTCGACATTCTGGTTGGCGCCGAATGCCGTTGTGCTGGCGACCATCTTGGTCATCCGATCGCTGAGGTCGGCGTCGTCGGCCGCACCGAAGAACGCATGCACATCGGAGACCGCCTCGATGGGGAACAGTTCCTCGACGATGGCGTCCACCCGGGGTGCGTCATCGGTCAAGGCCCGCACCACGGTGTTCTGGATGTAGCCGAACGTCGACTGCGTGTCGATCGCCACCTGGGTGTGGTCGCGGTGCCAGCGCTGCAACCACGTTCGCTCATCGAGTTCCTCGGGCCTGCGCAGCAGCGCGACGTTCGCAAATCCCGGGGTGCGTTCCCCCGATTCGGTCGGCGGGGCGGCAAGCGGTACCGACTCGGTCACCAGATATGCGGCGAGCTGCTCGCACATATTGCCCAGAAATGTTGTGGCGGAATGGATTTGGTCACCGTAGTACTGCGACGTCCACACGCTCACGAACGCGATCACCGGGGGGTCCAGGGTCGTCAGCGTCATCAGGGAGTCGGTGACTGCCGCGTCGCGGACGTTGACAATCAGTCCGGGGACGCCGGCGTCGAGCAGACTGCGGGCGGCCTCGGTGCGCAGCCGGGTACACCAGGCGTCGTCGCCGGGTGCGCCCCGCAGAGCGAAGATGACTTTCTCCACTCCGCGAACATAGCCGGGTCAGAATGGAGTGATGTTCAAGGGTCTGGCGCTACCGCCGTTAATGCCGGACCTTGCCGCGCTCGCACGCAGTCTGGCCGGCATTGCGGTCGTCGCCGCTGTCACCCTGCAGTGGGGGCCGACGGGATCGGTGCCCGCTGTGGTGGGCACGACCGCGTTCGCCGCCGCAGCCGCGTTCCAGGACAGTCCGCGCTCGCGGGTGCCCCTCGTCTACCTGGTGTCGGCGCTGTCCGGCCTGGCGGTGCTGCTAGGCGCGTTGACGTCCGCGTACCCGGTGCTCTTTGTCGTCGTGGTCGCCGTTTGGTGCTTCGGCGCGGCGATGCTGTGGGCGCACGGGCCCAACGCCGGCCTGATCGGCGCGGCGTCAGCGGCCCTGCTGGTGGTGGCGCCTCCCGTCGCACCGACGATCGCGACCGCCGTTGTCACGACAGCTCTGGCCGTCACGGGCGGGTTGAGCCAGGCGCTGGTGATCGCCTTATGGCCGCCCCAACGCCGCCGCACTCAGCGCGATGCTCTTGTCGCCGCATACCGCTCGCTCGCCGCTGACGCCCGAGCACTCGCCGACGGCCACACAGGCGACGGGTGGGCGGTCGACACCGAACCGCTCGTGGCACTGCGCGAGGCATTCACCACGGGCACCACGCGCGGCGGCGCGAACCGGCTCCGTTCGGCGGTCCACCGCGACTGGTACGCGCTGCCGGAGCGAATCGCCGCGACACTGACCGACACAGCCGGAGTGCCACGATCGGATGCACTGTCGCGCGTGCTGGAGGAAGCTGCGGACACGATGGCCGCGGTGGCCGACACCAACCGCTCAGGTCGGGTGAGCACCGACGTCGCCATCGGGCGTTTCGACAGCGTGGCCAAGGATGCGGTGGGTTCCGAATCGGGAGTGGTTCAACGGCTTTCGGCGTTACTGCACGAGGTCGTGGCGATGCGGCTCGGCGACTTCGTGCCGTCGACACCCGACGCCGTCCGATTGCGGCGCCCTGAGCTGCCGACGTCGGTCAGCTCGGCCATCCGCGGTATGCGCGGCCATCTGATGTGGAACTCCCCCGTGCTGCGCCATGCCGTCCGGCTCTCGGTGGCCGTCGCAATCGCGTGCGCCGTCGACCGCTATGCGGGCGGCCAATACGGCTACTGGATTCCGCTGGCGGTTCTGATCGTGCTGCGCCCCGAGACCGCTCACACCTACACCCGCTGCGTCGGCCGGCTGGCGGGCACCGTAGCCGGTGTCGTCGTCGCGTCGGCCCTGCTGTTCGTGGTCGACTTCTCTGTTGCGGCGACGACGATGCTGGCCGTGGTCGTCATCGGCATCACCTACGTGGTGGCCGGCTTCGGCTACGTCGCGATGTCCGCGGCGGTGACCACGTCGGCGCTGCTCCTTCTCGACGCGGGCCGCGCCGGTGGGCCGCCCTCCATGAGCGATCCGCTGTTGGCCGCACTCGTGGGGGGCGGACTGGCCGTGATCGCCCATGTGGTGCTGCCCGACGACGAGCTGACACGACTGGCCCAGCGGGCAGGTGAGTTGCTAAAAACCGAGATCGACTATGCCGCAGCGGTGATCAAGGGCTACGTGCACGAACTCGACAGCCCGGCCGACGACGTGGCCGCGGCATGGCAGCGCGCCTATCGGGCAAGGGCGGCGTTCGAGGCGACGACGGGAGCGATGCGTCTGGAGTCGCGCGAGCTGCGCCACTGGCTGCGGTCCTACCGTACGGCGCTGAACGCGATCACAAGTTCGTGCACCACCCTGGAGGCACACCTACCGGTTCGTCCCGCGACAGCCGAGCGCGAGTTCGTGCTCACCGTCGACGAATACGTCGAGGCACTGTGCGGGGATCCGCCGACGGCCGCGTCGCCGTGGACCGTCGACGCTGCCGAATTGGGGGCCGCCGAGCAGCGATTGCGGGAGGCCATGCCTAGGAGCGGTTCCGACGACGGGCCGATGCGCGTCCTCGTGGCCGAGGTCGGTGCAATCACGCGCAGTCTGTCAGCCATCTCGGTCAGCCCCGCGCCCAGCGCGGCTCGATGAACACGGCCTCGGCTTCCACGGTGATGCCGGTGTCGTCGGCGATGTGGCCCGTCGCGTAGGTCTTGAAGCCGTCCGTGTGGGTGATCCGGGCTTCCGAGTGCAGCCGGCCCAGCGGAGTCAGCCGGCGATAACGCACAGTGATCGTTCCGGTCAGCCGATGCACGCCCGGTTTGCTCGCGGCGTCGCCGAGCACATGGTCGAGGATCTTGGCCGACACACCGCCGTGCACGTGCCCCGGTGGACCCTCGAAGGCAGCACCCAGATAGAAGTCGCTCCAGGCTGATCCGTCAGGGTCCTTGTGGATCACCAGCGGCGGCGCCGTCGGATTGCGCACCCCGATCACCGCATTTCCCCACGGCATCGACTCGCCCTCCGCGCCGAACTGGATCCCGAAGGAGCCCTCGCGCTGCGCTCCGCGCAGTCGAGCCGTCGCGGATTCGATATCGGCTTTGGCGGCGGCCACGACATCGGCGTCCACCTCGGTTCGAATCGTGGCATCGATCAGTTCGCGCACCGACCCGGTCAAAGGTTCATAGACGGCTCGTAGCCGGGCGATGTCCTCGGCGCTCAATCCGTCGACGTGGGTGTAGTCCAGCACCCCTCGACTAGAACACGCGTCTACTTTCGCGTGGCCCCGGGGGTGGGTCGACGGTGAATGACTTAAGTCATCAGTTGTTGACTTTTGCGGCGTGATGGCTATGGTCGAAGTCAACAGATGTTGATTTATTTGGAGGAGTCACCGTGAACGCATCGATGGAAGTCCCCATCCCCGTCCTCATCGTCGGCGCAGGGCCGACGGGTCTGACCGCAGCACTGGAACTGTCCCGCCTCGGCGTAGCCGTACGCATCGTCGACCGGGCGGCCGCGGCGTCGCCGGAGTCGCGGGCGCTGGCGGTGCAGGCTCGCACACTGGAACTCCTGCGTGTGCGGGGCGTCGGTGACGAAATGCTGACGCTGGGCAACAGGGCCGACGCTGCGGCGCTCTACGCGGGCGGTCGCCGCCTTGCTCCGATTGAATTACACCGAATGCCAAGTGCTTTCAACTACATTCTGATGCTCGCGCAGTCGGAGACAGAGCGGTTGCTCGCCGAGCGCATGGCGCGCCAGGGCGTCAAGGTCGAACGCGGCGTGGAGGTCACAGCGCTGCGCGAGCTCGGGAAGTGCGCGGAGGTGACGTTGCGGAGATCTGACGGCGCGGAGGAAACGATGCGTGCGTCCTATGTCATCGCCGCCGACGGTCCGCACAGCACGTTACGCAAGGCTCTGGGTCTGCAATTCCCGGGCCGGACCCTTCCCCACGACTACGTGCTTGCCGATCTGCACGTCGACGGCGACATAGCTCAGAATCAGGTGTCGATCTTTCTGGCGCCCAACGGGTTCATTGCACTGTTCCCGATGGGTGACGGCCGCTTTCGGGTGATGGCCACCGACCCGGAGCGGGTTTCGGGAGCGGGTGAGCCGACGGTTGAGCACCTTCAACGGCTTTATGACCGGGTGGCACACATTCCCGCTCGATTGCATTCGCCGAACTGGAGTTCGCGCTTCCGGATCAACAGCAGGCATATGAAGTCGTTACGGTTGGGGCGGGTGTTCTTCGGAGGCGACGCCGCTCATGTGCACAGCCCCGCGGGCGGCCAGGGAATGAACCTCGGTATCCAAGACATGGTCAACCTGTCGTGGAAGCTCGCCATGGTGCTCGACGGACGGGCGAGGACCGAACTCCTCAACACGTATTCGTCGGAACGTCTGCCGGTGATTCGCAAACTCGTCCGCTTCACCGAGATCGGTACGCGGGTCTTCAACTCGACGAACCCGCTTGTACACGCCATCAGGATACGAATGGCGCCGAAAGCGTTGAGGCGTAATCGGATACAGAATGCGGCAGCAGCGATGTTCGGTCAGCTGTCAGCCGACTATCGCGGTGGCGTGTTCGGTGACGGTGATCGGGTGCCCGACGCCGACGGGTTGTACGACGCGTTGGACCTGAACGCGCTGACGCTGTTCAGTGACGACGACGCCGTCCTCGATGTGGCGCGGCGATGGGACGGTGCGGTGTCGGCGCGTGCCGGCCGCGGCGCAGGCTGGCTGCTCGTCCGGCCGGATGGATATCTCGCGGCGGCAGGCAGTGCCGGTGATGTGTCCGCGCTGGAGCGGCTGCTTGCGCGGTGGTTCATTCCGACGTCTTGACCCACTGGATTTTCTTCTGTCACTTGGGTTTCTCTGGTCACTTTTACGGCTGTATTGTCGCTTGTTCGAACTAGTGTTCGATATGTGGATGTGGTGTCGGAGGCGGTGGCCGGGATGGGCGAGCAGATCGCCATCCTGTCGAAGGCCTGCGACGAGTTGTCCCACCGGGAACTGATCCACCTGCTGGCCGAGCTGACCACGGTGATGCGCAGCGTGCCTGCGGTCGAGCATCAGATCGTGGCGCGGGTGACCGAGGAGACCGAGCCCGGTGCGTTGGGAGAGGCGTCGTGGAAGAAAGTGTTGACCACGGCGTTGCGCTGCAGTGAGAAAGACGCCACACGCCGCCTCGGGCGAGCAGTCACACTGGGGCCGCGGCGGGCGATGAGCGGGGAAACGTTGGCGCCGCTGTACGCATCGACCGCAGCCGCGCAAGCTCGCGGGGATTTGGATGAGGAGCACGTCAAGGTCATCGCTGACTTTCACGACGCGTTGCCCTCGTGGGTCGATCCCGGAACCCGCGTCGATGCTGATCGACAACTCGCTGAGGTGGGCGCGGGGTTGGGTCCTGAAGAACTGCGCCAAGCCGCGTCCCGGCTGTTGGGGATGATCGATCAGGACGGGCCCGAGCCCACCGAGCAGGACATCGTCCGCAGATGCGGGGTCACGTTGGGGCCTCAACAACCTGATGGCACCCGCTCGATTCGTGGTGTGATCGACGCCGAGACCGGGGCGCTGTTGGAAGCGGTGTTGGCCAAAGAAGCCGCACCCGGGGCTAATTCCCCCGACGACGGGTCCGCTGTCTGGCCCCCCGTCGATCCAGCTCCCGAGCCCACCGGGAGTCCGGAGCCGGCGTCCGACGTCGGGCCCGAGCCCGACGCACCCGCGCTGGAGCGCCGCGCTCGTGATACCCGCTCGCAGGCTCAGCGCAATCACGATGCCCTGGAGCGATGTCCCGTCGCGCATTGGAAGCGGGGCTGGGCACCCACAACGGGCTGCCGGTGACTGTCATCGTGTCCACCACGCTGCAGGAGTTGCAGAAGGGTGCCGGGGTCGCGGTCACCGGCGGCGGCACCCTGCTGCCGATGCGGGATCTGATCCGCATGGCCGCCCGGGCCCATCACTACCTCTACGTCTACGACCAGCACACCGAACAATCGCTGTCTGGGTCGAGCCAAACGGCTGGCCAACGCCGCCCAACGCCTGGCGTTACACGGCAAGGAACGCGGCTGCGCCCGCCCCGGCTGCAGCGTGCCCGGCTACTGGGCCCAGGTCCATCACGCCGCCGCGGACTGGAAAGAAGACGGCCAGAGCAACATCGACGACCTGACCTTCGCCTGCCCCGCCGATCACCGCATGCTCGACACAACGAAATGGCGCACCCGCAAGAACGCCAAAGGCCAGACCGAATGGCTCCCACCACCCGACCTCGACACCGGCCAACACCGCATCAACGGCTACCACCACCCCGAACGCTACCTACTCCCCCGAGACCAAGACGACACAGATCCGTGAGAGATGTTGCTGTGCAGTCGTTTACGCGACATCAAGTCGCTCGCGGGGCGGCGGCGTCAGCGCGTCCGACGGGGTGCCTTGCTGCGCTGGGACGTTTCAGTGCCTACTCTGGGGTGCCATGGCAGCGCCGACGGAAGGTCCTTCTCGGCTTGTGCTGCCCGCGACACTGGTCGAAGTCACCGCTCACCGGCTCCGCGACGCCATCCTCTCGGGCGAGCTTGAGCCCGGCGAAAAGATCGTCGAGGAGCAGCTGTGCGCAGACATCGGGATCAGCCGGGCTCCGCTGCGCGAAGCTCTCCGGCTGCTTGCGCAGCAGGGCCTTGTCGAACACCTCCCACGACGCGGCTCCCGCGTCGCCGAATGGTCACCTTCCGACATCCTTCAGCTGTTCGAACTGCGCAATGTGCTGGAACGTCATGCCATCGAATCCGCCGTACCCCTGCCCGACCCCGGCCGCGACCTCGAGCCGGTGCGCGCCGCGCTCGACCGCATGGGTGCCGCGACTGATGCCCTCGACCGCGACGACGCCCACCGTGCGTTTCACGCCGCCGTCGTGGGTCTTGCCAACAACCGCCAGCTCGACATCGCACTCGAACCCATCCTGCTCAAACTGCAGCTGCCGATGGCCAGAAACCTCCGCGAAGAAGCCCGCCGGCACGCCGACGGCGATGGCATCGGCCGCCACAAGGCAATACTCGCCGCCCTGGAAACCAACGACCGCGGCGTGGTCGTCGAAGCAATTCGAGACCACGGGCATCTCGACTACCTGGACCTCAACTAGCAGGGCATCCGCAGTGCTAACACAATCGACACACGGTTGACCCGAATTCGCCACGATTCTGTCGACAATCGACAGATATGGCCAATGATCTCCGCGGACCGGCAATCGGGCCCTCGGTGTCCGAGATACTCGCGTCGCACGCGAGCGGCACAGGTTCGCCCGCCAAGACCGCCGCTCGTGTCGCCGACGCCATCGCGGCCAGGGGTGACGACGGCACGTGGCTGTCCACCCGCGACGACCTGATCGCTGCCGCCGAGGAGATCGAACGCAGGCCCGGCGCCCGCACGCTGCCGCTCTATGGTGTGCCCTTCGGCGTCAAGGACAGCATCGACGTCGCGGGCTATCCCACGACGCTGTCTTGTCCCGATTACTCCTACGTGGCCACCGCCACCGCACCCGCGGTCCAGAAACTCATCGATGCCGGTGGGCTGTATGTCGGCAAGACAAACCTCGACCAATTCGCCACCGGCCTCAACGGAACCCGTACACCTCACACCATCCCGCGGAGTGTGTATGGCGGCGGAATGATCTCCGGCGGTTCGAGTTCCGGCTCCGCGCTCGCCGTCGCACTGGGCCAGGTGCCGTTCGCGGTAGCCACCGACACCGCCGGATCCGGCCGTGTTCCCGCCGCACTCAACGGTGTTGTCGGCGTCAAGCCCTCCCGAGGGCTCATCAGCACCGTCGGACTTGTTCCCGCCTGCAGATCCCTCGACTGCCTCAGTGTGATGGCCGGAACCGTCGACGATGTCGACCGCGTGCTCGACATAATGATCGGCCGCGACGACGGTGACCCGTGGTCCCGCGACCGTGGACCACGGTTCGCCGGCGGCGCCATCCGCGTCGCTCTCCCGCCCGAGTCGGAGCTCGAGTTCTTCGGGGACGACGGTATGCGGCACGCGCACATGGCGTTTCGCGAACACCTGGCCCGCACCCACGCGACAGTCGAGGTGTCTCTCGAGCCGTTCCTGGCGGCGGGAGAGCTTCTCTATCAGGGGCCCTGGGTTGCCGAACGTCTCGTCGAGTTCGGCGACTTCCTCGCTGAGCGGCCCGAATCGATCCACCCGGTAGTCCGCCAGATCTTCGAGGGTGGGCATAAGTACACCGCCGTCGACGCCTTCGCGGCGCTGCAGAAGTTGCAGGAGCTCAAGGCCCGAGTCGGGAGGCTGTGGCAACAGATGGACGTGCTGGTGGTGCCCACCATCGGCACCACCTTCACCGTCGATGAAGTGCTGGCAGCGCCGATCGACTGCAACACGATGCTCGGACACTACACCCACTTCGGGAATCTGCTCGATCTCCTCGGCGTCGCGATACCGCTGGGCGTGACTGCGGACGGAAGGCCCTACAGCGCAATGCTTCTCGGCAACGCGCTCACTGACGACACCGTGTTGCAGCTGGCCGCCCAGCTCCTCGACGAACCACGTTCGACCGGTACGTCTCACCCCTCTGTATCACCGTCAACCACTACTTGTCCTGCTCAGGAGCGCCTGTGAACCACATCGTCGAGGTCCCCGCTGAACCGTCCTCCTTCCGGCTCGTCAGGGACAGCACCGCGCTCGTCGTCATTGACATGCAGAGGGACTTCCTGCTGCCGGGCGGCTTCGGCGAAAGCCTCGGCAATGACGTGGACCAGCTGTTGAAAGTCGTTCCGCCCCTGGCAGCGCTGATCGCGGCGGCGCGTGCGGCCGGCATCATGGTCGTCCACACCCGCGAAGGCCACCAGCCCGATCTGTCGGATTGCCCGCCGGCGAAGCTCAATCGCGGTGCGCCGTCAAAACGCATCGGAGATCCCGGCAAGTACGGTCGCATCCTGATCCGCGGCGAGTACGGCCA
This sequence comes from Mycolicibacterium iranicum, assembly GCF_001650495.1. Taxonomy (GTDB): domain Bacteria; phylum Actinomycetota; class Actinomycetes; order Mycobacteriales; family Mycobacteriaceae; genus Mycobacterium; species Mycobacterium iranicum_A. The sequence goes on from NZ_LWCS01000038.1 coordinate 32,294, forward strand.
CGACATCGTCGACGAACTTGCGCCGATCGACGGCGAAGTCGTCATCGACAAGCCCGGAAAGGGCGCCTTCTATGCCACCGAGCTCTCCGACCTGCTGACCGAGGCCGGCATCACCCAACTGCTCGTCACGGGGGTGACCACCGAGGTGTGTGTACACACCACCACACGCGAGGCCAACGACCGCGGCTATGAGTGTCTCGTCGTATCCGACTGTGTCGGATCGTATTTCCCGGAGTTCCAACGCGTCGGCCTCGAGATGATCAAGGCCCAGGGCGGCATCTTCGGCTGGGTCGCCGACACTTCCGCCGTGATTCCCGCACTCTCCAAACTCACCACTACCGCAGCCTGAGAGGATCCCGATGAGCACCGACGTCACCACCCCGCCTCCTGCCGATCCGACCGAACCGGCCATCGCCAAACCGGTCTCGCTCGCCTGGTGGACGAAGGGCGACACCAATGCGTTCTTCGGGCTGGGCTTCAACATCCTGGTCAACGTCCTCACCCTGACCGGGCTGATGATCGGGGTGATCGCGGTCCCCGCCGACGACGTCCTCGGTACGGTGCTCCCGGCGCTCGGCGTCGCGCTGATTCTCGGTAATCTCTACTACACGTTCCTCGCCCGACGGCTCGCAAAACGGGAGAGCCGGACCGACGTCACCGCGCTGCCTTACGGCCCGAGCGTCCCGCACATGTTCATCGTGGTGTTCGTGGTGATGCTGCCGGTGTATCTCGCCACCGACAACCCGATACAGGCGTGGCAGGCAGGCTTGGCGTGGGCGTTCCTGATCGGCGTCATCGTCATGATCGGCGCATTCGTCGGCCCCTACATCCGCAAGCTGACGCCACGCGCCGCGATGCTGGGCACCCTTGCCGGTATCTCGATCACGTTCATCTCGATGCGCCCCGCCGCCCAGATGTGGGAGGCGGCGTGGATCGGTCTGCCCGTCCTCGCCATCATTCTGATCGGCTTTTTCACCAATGTGAAACTGCCCGGCGGCATCCCGATCGGACTGGTGGCGCTACTGGTCGGCACCGCGATCGGGTGGGCTGGCGGCTACATGTCGGCCCCCGACGTCGGGGCCGCCGTGAGCAACATCGCCATCGGCATCCCCGACCTGCGAATCGACATGCTGTTCAACGGTCTTGCCGATCTGGCACCACTGCTCGGCACGGCGATCCCGCTGGGCGTCTACAACTTCACCGAAGCGATGAGCAATGTCGAGAGCGCCGCGGCTGCCGGTGACAACTACAATTTGCGCAGCGTTCTTCTCGCCGACGGTGCGGGTGCGGTGATCGGTTCGGCGTTCGGTTCACCTTTCCCGCCCGCGGTGTACATCGGTCACCCCGGCTGGAAGGACGCCGGCGGACGGGCCGGCTACTCGTTGGCCAGCGGCGCGATCATCGGATTCTTCTGTTTTGTCGGGCTTTTCGGTGTTCTTGCGGCCCTGCTTCCCGTGCCTGCCATCGTCCCGATACTGCTCTACATCGGTCTTCTGATCGGCGCGCAGGCATTCCAGGCTGTACCGCGACTGCACGCTATCGCCGTGGTAGCCGCGATCTTGCCGAACCTTGCCGAGTGGGGAAAGACGCAGATCGACAACGCGCTCGCGGCAGCAGGAACGACGGCAACCGAGGTGACCGCCGAGGCGCTCAATGGCGCCGGCGTCGTCTACGAGGGCTTGAAGACACTGGGCGAAGGTGCGGTGCTTGTCGGGCTGATCCTGGGAACAATGGTGACCTTCATCCTGGAGAAAAAGTTTCTCTACGCGGCCATCGCGTCGGCGGTCGGCGCGGCGTTGTCTTTCATCGGCCTGATCCACGCCCCCGAGGTCACCTGGGCAGCGAGTCCCCAAGTGGCCCTCGGCTATCTGCTCTTCGGGGCGGTATGTGTCATCTTCTCGTTCCTGCCGGGGGCCAAAGACCCCGTCGAGGTCGACGAGTCAGATGTGGTGGCGGGCCACTGACCGCTATTCCTCGGGGAGTCCACCCTTGATGGCAGCCGCCTGCATGTTGGCGATTTCAGTGGCAATCTCGGCTGGAACCGGGTCGCCGGGTGCGCTCTCGAAGTTCAGGCTCACCAGCGCCTTGCCCTGAGTGAAGAGGATGACTGTCACCTCTCGGGCGCCATCGGGCGAGGTGCCCGCAGCCATGACGCCTTGGTCTCCGACCTCGATGGGGGTGGGGGCGCCCGTGACCACACTGTTGAGGGTCGCGCTGTTGCTCTCGAAATTCGATCCTGCAGCGGCCACATCGGGGAAAACCAGGATGGTGTCGATGATGCGCTGGTCGCTGTCGGCGGACTGGTAGACCTGCGCCGCGCCTGGGTTACCGCCCGGGTTCAGCTGAATGCCGCCGGGGGTCTCGATACTGCTGCCCATGTCCGATGGGGGTAGGAGCAGTGAACCGTAATCGCTGGGCTCTGCGGGTGCGCTCGTCTCCTCGGCCGCCGTCGTCTCGGCCGCCGTCGTCTCGGACGGACCTGCGTCGGCTGACGAGGTCGAGGACCCGACCGAACTCGAGGCCGACTCGGACGTCGAGTCATCACCCTTGCTGCAGCCTGTGATGGCGATGCCGATAGCCAAGGCCGCGATTGTCATCCCGGTGGCAGATGCCCGTGCGATGTCCATGGAACCCTCTCCGTCGACGGCCCGACTCCCAAGCCGATCGCTCCATTATTGACCTACGCGTAGATAAATATGGTCGAGGTGCGGAATATCTGACCGGTCACAGCGTGGCCAGATGGTGCGATAGATAACCTAAGCTGTCGTGGACAACTGTAAACAAAGTTTCTAGGCTCGTCATCATGGCAGAACGAGGTCGCAGCGCAGATCCCCGCGCGGAGCGGGTCAGAACCCGTCTCCGGCAGGCTGCGCTCGCCCTCGCCGGCGAACGATCGGTCGACGAGATCTCGGTGGGCGACCTCGTATCGCATGCCGACGTCAGCCGTCAGGTGTTCTACCGGCATTTTCGCGACCGCGATGACGCGATCGCAGCAGCGTTCAGCCATCTGTTCGCCGAGCCACGCGCTTCGGCCGATGACGCGAAGGCCCGGATCCTCGACCTGTTTCGATTCGCCGCCGAGCATGCAGCACTGTTCCGTCACGTCGTCCCCAGCACCGTCAACCAGCACGTTCTGGTTACCTACCGCGATGCGCTGCGCACGCCCTGCGAGCAGATCGCCCGTCAGGGCATGGTCGTGCTCGACACCATCACACCCATTTCCACAGATGCCGTGACCCGGTTTCTGGTCGGGGGGTTCACCGAGGTCCTGCGGTCGTGGATGGAGGACCCGGACGCCACCGATCTGCACCTCCGAATCGGCGTTGCGCTCGACACGGTCGATGCGCTGCTCGGCATCTCATCAGCTCAGAAAGGGCCCTCCCGTGGGTAGACATCAGACACAAGACACTCCGGCGTTCCGGAATCGCTCGACAATCCGCACCACGGTGCTCGCACTCGCGGGTCTGACGGTGTTCGTGCTGGCAATGGTCGCCAGCTATTCCGGTGCCTTCGCCAAACCGACACTGCACCATCTGACCGTCGCAGTGTCGGCACCCGCACAGTTCGTCGACGGGCTGCGAGACCAAACTGCGTTGACGGTCAACGAAGTTGGCGACGCCGCTGCGGCAAGAGGCCAGGTGCTGGAACGGACAGCCGACACCGCGTTCGCTGTCACCCAAGACGGGCACATGACCGTGTATGTGGCAGGCGGCGGCGGACGCAGCGTGGCCGCGGTCGCCGAGTCGGTCGGCCGCACCACGGCCGAGCGCGCGGGCCTGACACCGGTCGTCGAGGATGTCGCTCCGACGTCGGCGGGCGATCCGTCGGGCACCGTCGAGTTCTATGCCGTCATCTTCATCTCGATCGGCGCATCACTGGGCGCCGCTCTGCTCGGACGTTTGATGGGCAGCGTTCGCACGCCGACGACACTCGCGTTGCGCACGGTGTCGCTCGCCGCCTTCTCCGCGGTGCTGGCAGGCGCGGTCACCGTTTACATCGGTCCGGTGCTGGACGCGCTGACCGGTCATCCGTGGCAGGTGTTCGGGGTGCTGTGGCTCTACGCGATGGCCGTCGGCGGCGCCGTCACCGGAGTCGCAGCCGCATTCGGGACCGCCGCGTCGATCGTGCTCGGCCTGTTTCTCGTCGTCGTCGGCAACGCCGCGGCTGCCGGTCCGGTCGGACGGCCGCTGCTTTCGGGCTTCTACTCGACCTTCACGGCGATCGTGCCGCAGGGCTCGGGAGTGTCGCTGCTGCGAAGCATCTCCTATTTCGACGGCCATGGCGCGGCGACTCCGCTGGTCACACTGGCGATCTGGGCGGCGTCCGGGTGTTTTCTCGCAGTTCTCGCCACCGCCGCCCGGGTGAATTATCGTCCCCTCTATGAGCGAGCCCTACTACGACCTCGGCTCCTATCACCGACCGACTGACTCACCGTCGGAAGCCGCGCGGGTGTGGTTCGACCGCGGAATGGTGTGGTCATACGCCTTCAACCACGAGGAAGCGATCCGCTGTTTCGACCGCGCACTCGAACTCGACCCCGACTTCGCGCTTGCCCGTTGGGGTGTCGCCTACGCCGTCGGACCGAACTACAACAAGGGGTGGGAGGCCTTCGACCCCGTGGACCTCGGGGCGTCGCTGGTCCGAGCGCGCAACGAACTCGACCTCGCCGCTCGTGGGCGCGCATCGGCTGTCGAGCGAGGCCTGATCGACGCTCTGGCAGCCCGCTTCCCCACCGACGATCCCGAAGATGCGGACGCACTGGTTGCCGGCCACACCGCGTACGCGGACGCCATGTCGTCGTTGGCGACGGCCTATCCCGAGGACATCGACGTTGTTGCGCTCACCGCCGACGCTCTGGTCAACGTCACCGCCTGGGCGTTGTGGGACAGCAGAACCGGCGAACCCGCGCCCGGGTCGCGGGTCGTCGATGCCAAGCGACTCCTCGACGGCGCGCTCGCCACGGCTGCAGGACGTGAACATCCGGGAATCCTGCATCTCTACCTCCACGCCATGGAGATGTCGACGACACCGCAGGCCGCGCTGCCCGCCGCCGATCTCCTGCGCGGCCTGGTGCCCGACGCCGGTCATCTCCAGCACATGCCCAGCCACATCGATGTGCTGTGCGGCAACTACCGCGACTCGGTGGTGGCAAATCAGTCCGCGGTGGGCGTAGATCGCCGCTTCGTGGAACGCCAAGGGCCGCTGAACTTCTACTCGCTGTACCGCGCGCACAACCTGCACTTCGTCGTGTATTCGGCGATGTTCGAAGGGAATTCGGCCGTGGCCCTGCAGGCCGCCGACGAGCTCGCCGAACAGCTGACCCCCGAACTGCTTGCCATCGAGTCGCCACCGATGGCGGACTGGCTGGAAGCGTTCGTGCCGTTGCGGATTCACGTGCTGGTGCGATTCGGCCGATGGGCCGAACTGATCGCGACACCGCCTCCCGAAGACACCGAACTGTACTGCACGACAGCGGCGACCATCCACTACGGGCGCGGTGTGGCGCACGCCGCAAGTGGGCACCTCGACCAGGCTCGCACAGAACGGGATCGCTTCACGGCGGCCTACGAACGGATCCCGGACACCAGGTACCTGTTCAACAACACCAGCCGCGACATCCTCGCCGTGGCGGCGGCCATGCTCGATGGCGAAATCTCCTACAGGGCAGGAAATTTCGACGATGCTTTCACCCACCTGCGGCGCGCCGTCGAGCTCGACGACAACTTGCCCTACGACGAACCCTGGGGCTGGATGCAGCCCACCCGGCACGCGCTCGGGGCGCTGCTACTCGAGCAGGACCGCGTCGAGGAGGCCGCCGCGGTGTACGCCGCCGATCTGGGCCTCGATCCGACACTGAGCAGACCGTGCCAGCACCCGGGCAACGTGTGGAGTCTGCACGGGTACCACGAGTGCCTCACCCGATTGGGGCGCGACGCCGAAGCGGTGATCATCGTGAAGCAACTCGAACTGGCTTCCGCGCGCGCGGACGTGCCGATTACCGCGTCCTGTGCGTGCAGGTTGACTGTCAGCACTCAGCATTGTTGCGACTGACCCTGCGTAGACTCCGCCTGTGGCAGTAACCGCTGACGACCTCGAGCTTTTGCGGCGCTGTGTGCAGTTGGCGGGCCGGGCGCTCGAGGACGGCGATGAACCGTTCGGTTCGCTGCTGCTCGATCGTGCGGGCGCAGTCCGCTTCGAGGACCACAACCGGGTCAAGGATGGCGACGCCACCCGCCACCCAGAGCTCGCGATCGCGAAGTGGGCCGTGGTGCACCTGTCCCCCGCCGAGCGCGCGCGGTGCACCGTCTACACCTCGGGTGAGCACTGCCCGATGTGTGCTGCCGCGCACGCGTGGGTAGGCCTCGGACGGGTCGTCTATGCCGCATCGTCAGCGCAGCTGACGCAGTGGCTGGGCGAGTGGAATGCCCCGCCCGCCCCGGTGGCCGGGCTGCCGATCGCGACGGTCGCTCCTGGCATCGTCGCCGACGGACCCGCGCCCGAACTGACGGAGGAGTTGAAGGCGTTGTACGCAAAGGCGTTTCGTCCGTGACGGCAGGCTGGGTGGAGCACGTCATCTGGTGGCAGGTCTATCCGCTCGGCTTCGTCGGCGCTTTTCCGGCGGATCCCGCACCCACCGCCGATCGGCACCGTTTGCGCCGCATCGCCGACTGGCTCGACTATGCGGTCGAACTCGGGGCCTCCGGTCTGGCGTTGGGTCCGGTGTTCGCCTCGCAAACCCACGGCTACGACACGGTTGACCACTACCGCATCGACTCCCGTCTCGGCGACGACGCCGACTTCGACCACCTCCTCGACGAAGCGCACCGCCGCGGCCTCCGGGTTCTGCTCGACGGCGTGTTCAACCACGTGGGAACCGACTTTCCGCGGTATCGCGAAGCCGTCGACGGCGGTGACCGATCATGGTTTCGGATAAGCGGCGACGAGTTCGCGACATTCGAGGGCCACGGTGGCCTCATCGCGCTGAACCACCGCAGCGCCGAGGTCGTCGACTACACCGTCGACGTGATGAGCCACTGGCTCGCCCGCGGGGCCGACGGCTGGCGCCTCGACGCCGCCTACGCGGTCCCCGACCAATTCTGGTCCCAGGTGCTACCGCGAGTTCGCGAAAGACATCCGGAGGCGTGGTTCGTCGGCGAGGTGATCCACGGCGATTACCAAGCGCGCGTTCGTGATTCCGGGTTCGACTCCGTCACCCAGTACGAACTGTGGAAGGCAATCTGGAGCAGCATCAACGACGCGAACTTCCACGAGCTGGACTGGGCGTTGACACGGCACAACGAGTTCCTCGACACCTTCGCCCCGCTCACCTTCATCGGCAACCACGACGTCACCCGCATTGCCAGCCAGCTGGCCAACGCCGACCACGTCGAGCATGCACTCGTGATCCTGCTGACCACCGGTGGCATCCCCAGCATCTACGCCGGCGACGAGGTGGCCTACCGCGGCGTCAAGGAGGAGCGGTTCGGCGGTGACGACGCGGTTCGACCCGAGTTCGGTTCTCCCTTCGAGGGAGTCGGCGAACACGGCCATCAGGTCTTCCGGTCCCACCAGCACCTCATCGGTCTGCGGCGCAGACATCCGTGGCTGCATTCGGCCAGAACGGCCCCGCTCGCGGTGACCAATACGTCGTACGTGTACTCGACTCGCCGCGGCGACGATGCTCTTGTGGTCGCCCTCAATGTGGGCGACGAGGCCGTCCCGCTGTCCGTTCCCGCCATCGGGCTGCAGCGCGCGGAAGTAGTCGCCGGCTCGGGCGCCCCACCCGCAGAGGTCGTCACCGAGATCTCGGTGCCGGCCCACGGTTGGCTGATCCTCGCGCCGCGCTGAGCGCTCAGGCGAGCAGGTCCAACGTGGCCGGATCGTCGTCGCCGCCGTAGAAGGCGTCCAGCACCGCGCGGAAAGGCGCGGAGTCATCGGTGGCGCGCGCGAACAGCGTCATCGACGAGCGCACCTTCAAATCGTCGGGATATCCCAGGATCTCGGTCGCCGACCGTCCCGCGTGCGTCGCAAGAACTTCGGCGCACTCCCGAAGCCTGGGGCCGAGCACAGGGTGCGCGAGATAGGCCCGCGCCTCATCGAGGGATTCGATGCCGAACCGCTGGGCTGTCGAGCTGCGCCCCAGACCTCGGAGCTGGGGGAAGATGAACCAGATCCAATGGCTGCGCTTGGATCCTGCCTTGAGTTCGGCCAAGGCGCTTGCGTAGACGCCTTCCTGGGCCCCGACGAAGCGATCAAGGTCGAACGGTTGCTCGTGATTCATCTCAGCCACCCAGGTTCAATTCAGTCTGTCGCAGCACCTGCTGATGCTGCTCGGCACGAGCATCCTCTCCGCCGCGGTGATCCGCGTAAGCCAAAACCTCAGGAATAACAACGTTCACACTGGTCACAGCCGTGTTAGGTCGTCGACGAGTCCGCCCCGAGTCGCAATCGTTAGCCAACCGCGACCGCAAACCTCTGTGTCGAGCCGCCGCTCGCCTGGTCTGAGCGTGTTCCATTACCCGTGAAACCAGACGGCATGTTTGCGAACCAGGCGGACGTTGACGAGAAAGGTGTGGATTGCCGTTATGAAGTGGAAAGAGAAGTTTCAGGGCACGACGCGGAGGGCGCTTCGGCGGGTGGCTGCTGCCGCTCTGGCTGCGGCTACGTTGCCCGGGCTGATCGGCTTCGCAGGGGGTTCGGCGACTGCGGGGGCGTTCTCGCGCCCCGGCCTTCCCGTCGAGTATCTCGACGTGTTCTCACCCTCGATGAACCGCAACATCCGTATCCAGTTCCAGGGCGGCGGCCCGCATGCGGTCTACCTGTTGGACGGCCTGCGTGCACAGGACGACTACAACGGCTGGGATATCAACACCCCCGCGTTCGAGTGGTTCTATCAGTCTGGGTTGTCGACGATCATGCCCGTCGGCGGTCAGTCCAGCTTCTACACCGACTGGTACCAGCCCTCGCGTGGCAACGGCCAGAACTACACCTACAAGTGGGAAACGTTCCTGACCCAGGAGCTGCCGACGTGGCTGGAAGCCAACCGCGGTGTCTCGCGGACCGGCAATGCCGTCGTCGGCCTCTCGATGGCGGGCAGCGCGTCGCTGACCTATGCGATCTACCATCCGCAGCAGTTCATCTACGCGGCCTCGCTGTCCGGGTTCCTGAACCCCTCGGAGGGCTGGTGGCCGATGCTGATCGGTCTCGCCATGAACGACGCGGGCAAGTTCAACGCCGAGAGCATGTGGGGCCCGTCGTCGGACCCGGCATGGAAGCGCAACGATCCGATGGTCAACATCAATCAGTTGGTGGCCAACAACACTCGCATCTGGATCTACTGCGGCACTGGCACCCCGTCGGATCTGGACTCCGGAGGTGGCCCGAACCTGATGGCGGCGCAGTTCCTCGAAGGATTCACGCTGCGGACCAACATCGCCTTCCGTGACAACTACATCGCGGCCGGCGGCACCAACGGCGTCTTCAACTTCCCCACCGCGGGAACACACAGCTGGGGCTACTGGGGACAGCAGCTGCAGCAGATGAAGCCGGACATCCAGCGGGTCCTGGGCGCTCAGGCCACCGCGTAATCCCCCTCACTCAGAGAGCCTGCCGTTTCCCCCGAGCGGCAGGCTCTCTGCTGTGCGCGGCGAGGACTAATTCTGCACAGTCGGACGGATGGTCAGGTCGCCGATCTCCACGTCGTGCGGCTGCTCGATGACGAAGGCGATGGCACGGGCCACCGCGTCCGGGGCGAGGCCGAAACTGTCCATGCTGGACCGGATTTGTTCGCGCAGAACCGGATCGGTGATGGAACCGTCGAGTTCGGTGTTGACGAAACCCGGCGAGATCGAGGTGGTACGGATGACGCCGTCGGTCGATTCCTGACGCAACGCCTCCATCACGGTGCGGACCGCGTTCTTCGTGGCCGCATAGACCCCCATGTCGGGAACGATCTTCAGGCCCGCCGTCGATACCGTCGTCACGAAGTGGCCCCTGCCCTGGCGGCGGAAGACCGGGGTGGCCGAGGCAATTCCGTACAGCACGCCGGAAAGGTTCACGTCGATCATCGCCTGCCAGCCGGCCACGTCACCGTCGCCCAGCGGACCGATCGCGCTGATTCCCGCGTTGCTGACCAGCACGTCCAGACGGCCGAACTCGGCGAGCGCAGTGTCGACCATGCGTTGCACGTCCTCACGACGGGAGACATCGGCCGTCACGGCGACCGCCGCTGCACCGTCATTACGTAGCGCGTCGGCAAGTACCTCCAGGCGGTCCACCCGGCGCGCCGCCACGACGAGTCGGGCACCGCGGGCGGCCAACAGCCGGGCCGTCGCCTCGCCGATACCGCTGCTGGCGCCGGTGATCGCGACGACGAGGCCGTGGACAGCGTCTTCGGATGTGCTCATGACCGCAGGGCTCATCCCTACAGCTACCTCCAGCGGTCGCCGACTATTCCCCCCTCGGCGAAATTGCGGCGGGAACAATACTGACCGCCCCAAGGTTGAGCGCATCAGGTTCAACTTTCCGTTGAACGAACCCAGGAGGTCTGATGCCTGAACCCACAAACGCGTCGCGTGCTGTGCCGGTGCTGTTCGCAAGCGAGCCGATCGTGCTACCCGGGATGGTGGTGCCGATCGAGCTCGACGATGCAGCACGCGCCGCGGTCGATGCCGCGCAAGCCAGTGAAACCGGCAAGTTGCTGATCGCACCGCGGCTCGACGACCGCTACCCCACCTATGGCGTGCTGGCATCGATTGTGCAGGTCGGCCGGGTCCCCGGCGGCGGTGCCGCCGCCGTCGTCAAGGGAGAGAAGCGCGCCCATATCGGATCCGGTACCACCGGGCCCGGCGCGGCTCTATGGGTGCTCATCGAGGAAGTGGTCGACCCGGTCGTCACCGAGGAGACGAAAGCCCTTGCCGCCGAATACAAGAAGCTGTTGCTGGCGATGCTGCAGCGTCGCGAGGCATGGCAGATCATCGATGTGGTCAACAAGATCACCGACCCGTCCGCACTCGCGGACACGGCCGGCTACGCGTCCTATCTGACCGACGTCCAGAAGCGCGAACTGCTGGAGACCGAGGACGTGTCCGCGCGACTTCGGCTGCTGATCGACCTGACCGGTGAGCATCTCGCCGAGGTCGAGGTGACCGAAAAGATCGCCGAGGACGTCCGCACCGGAATGGACAAGCAGCAGAAGGAATTCCTGTTACGCCAGCAGCTGAATGCGATCCGCAAGGAGCTCGGAGAGGGTGAGCCCGATGGCTCCGATGACTACCGCGCCCGCGTGGAAGCCGCCGACCTGCCTGAGAAGGTGCGCGAAGCAGCGCTGCGCGAGGTCGGCAAGCTGGAGCGGTCCAGCGAACAGAGCCCCGAAGGCGGCTGGATCCGCACCTGGCTCGACACCGTGCTCGACCTGCCGTGGAACATCGCCACCGAGGACTCGACCGACCTGAACGCGGCCAGGGAGATCCTCGACACCGATCACCACGGACTCGACGACGTGAAGGACCGCATCGTCGAATACCTGGCCGTGCGGGCCCGTCGCGCCCAGCGTGGCATGGCCGTGGTCGGTGGCCGCGGTTCCGGCGCCGTCATGGTGCTGGCCGGCCCTCCCGGCGTCGGCAAGACGTCGCTCGGTGAGTCCGTCGCGCGTGCGCTGGGCCGCAAGTTCGTGCGGGTTGCCCTGGGCGGCGTGCGTGACGAGGCCGAGATCCGCGGGCACCGGCGCACCTACGTCGGCGCGCTGCCGGGCCGCATCGTGCGGGCCATCGGTGAGGCGGGATCGATGAATCCCGTTGTGCTGCTGGACGAGATCGACAAGGTCGGCTCCGATTACCGGGGCGACCCGTCGGCGGCGCTGCTGGAGGTCCTCGATCCCGCGCAGAACCACACGTTCCGCGACCACTACCTGGATCTCGACCTGGACCTGTCCGATGTCGTGTTCTTGGCGACCGCCAACGTGATCGAGAACATCCCGTCGGCGCTGCTGGACCGCATGGAGCTCGTCACGATCGACGGCTACACCGAGGACGACAAGGTCGCGATCGCCCGAGATTACCTGCTGCCCAGGCAGTCGGAGCGCGCGGCGTTGACGGCCGAGGAAGTGACGGTGACGGATGCCGCACTGCGCAAGATCGCGGCGGACTACACCCGTGAGCCGGGCGTGCGCCAATTCGAGCGGCTGCTGGCAAAAGCACTGCGGAAGGTCACGACCAAGCTCGACGCGGATCCATCGCCGGTCATCGTGGACGAACCGGATCTCGTCGAGTACCTGGGCCGTCCGCGGTTCACGCCGGAATCGGCGGAACGCACGGCGGTGCCGGGTGTGGCGACCGGGCTGGCAGTCACGGGCCTCGGCGGCGATGTTCTGTACATCGAGGCCGGCTCGACTCCATCTACTTCGGGCGAGGGGTCCTTGCAACTGACGGGTCAGCTCGGCGACGTGATGAAGGAATCGGCGCAGATCGCGCTGTCTTACGTCCGCTCGCACGCAGCCGAACTCGGGGTGGACCCCGAGGCGCTGAACCGTCGCATCCACGTGCACGTGCCCGCCGGTGCGGTGCCGAAGGACGGTCCGTCGGCCGGCGTGACCATGGTGACCGCGTTGGTCTCGATGGCGACCGGACGCCAGGTGCGCTCCGATGTCGGCATGACCGGTGAGGTCACGTTGAACGGCCGGGTGCTGCCCATCGGCGGCGTGAAGCAGAAGCTGCTCGCCGCGCAGCGGGCCGGGCTGTCGACCGTGTTCATCCCGCAGCGCAACGAGGCCGATCTCGACGATGTGCCCGCCGACGTGCTGGACGCACTGGACGTCAAGCCGATGACCGATGTGGCGGAGATCGTCAGGCAGGCACTGGAGCCCGCGACAGAGGCGGTGACCGTCGCGGCGTAACCGCGAGCAGACGCAAACTCGCACGGATCCTGCCCGATCCGTGCGAGTTTGTGTCTGCTGACCGAACGGGGTCACCTCGCGCAGAACTCAATGCTCTGCGCTGTGTCACATCGCCGCGTTAGCGTGAATTCATGGCCTATGACGCCGAACTCGCCGACCGGATCCGCGAACTCATCGCCGCAGAACATGGGGTCGAGGAGAAGCGAATGTTCGGCGGGTTGGCATTCCTGATCAACGGCAACATGTCGGTGGCCGTCAGCTCCAAGGGCGGACTCCTGGTGCGGGTCCCTCCCGGCGAGACCGAGACCTTGCTGGCCCGTGACCACGCCGAGCCGATGGTCATGGCCGGCCGCGAGACCCGTGGCTGGCTGCGGGTCGCCCCTGACGGGGTCAAGACCAAACGGCAGCTGTCGCCATGGGTCACGCGTGGTGTCGCTTACGCCAAGAGTCTGCCCGCCAAATAGCGGATTCGACGCCTTGCGACTGGGTAGCCGAAGCTGATGAGCTACGACGAACTGACCCGCCGCCTCGTGCGAGAGGCGGGGACGACGTACGCAGAGGAAGCCGGCATCGCCCTCGCCGACAAACCGATGCCGCTGTTCGAATTGCTGGTGTTGTGCATGCTGGCCAGCAAGCCGATCGACGCAACGATCGCCACCAAGGCCGCCAAAGAGATCTTCCGGGAAAAGCTTCGCACCCCCGACGCCGTGCTCAACGCCGACCGCAAGACGCTGATCGACGCGTTCGGCCGCGCCGGATACGCCCGATACGACGAGAGCTCGGCCGACCGGCTCGTCGACATCGCCACCCTCCTACGCGATGAGTACCGCGGCGACATGCGCACTCTCGCGTCCCGCGCGGGCCACGACGTCGACAAGACCAAGCAGCTGCTGAAGGACTTCAAGGGCATCGGCGACACGGGGGCCGACATCTACCTGCGGGAGGTGCAGGACGTGTGGACCTGGGCCCGCCCCTACTTCGACGAGCGGGCCCGCGGCGCCGCCAGGGACCTCGGGCTGCCCGACGACGCCGAGAAGCTCGGGCGTGTCGCCGGTGACAAGTGCGCACCGCTGGCAGCGGCGCTGGTACGGGTCTCGCTCGACGATGAGCTGCGCGGGAAAATGGCGACCTAGCCGGATGGTCCAATAGGCCTATGCGATTCCTGACCTGTGTCGGCCTGGCCGCGGCCGTCGTGGTCGCGGGATGCGGTGCGCCCAGCGTGGTCACCACCGACGAGACCGTGCCCCCATCGGACACGGTCGCAGCGCCTTCGCCGATCGCGACCAGACCGAGCAATGCGCATCTGGCCAACGCGTTCGACTTCGCCGCCGACGTCGCCGGGCGGACCGGTTACTACTTCACCTCGCCGAGCGGCCGATGGGAATGCGCGATCATCCCGCGAACCAGCGCGGGGTGTCAGAACGCCCGGTCGGTGAGCATCGGGATCGAGGGCGCCCCCGAGGAGGTGCCAGGACCCGACGGGGAACCCGCCACACCCAACGCCATCGTCGTCGATCGCACCGGCATGGCCCGATTCGTCGCGCTGCCGACGCCCGCTTTCACCCTGGAGCCCGGCCCAGCCCTCGAACTTCCATTCAACCGGATCCTTGCCGTCGCCGGTTTCCGGTGCAATATCCAAGAGACAACAGGGATTTCGTGCCTCTCCGAGCTGAGCGAAGAGGGTTTCACGTTCTCTGCTGAGAGTTACACCACCATGTATACCGACGTTCCTGCCGACGCCCCCTGACTAGGGTTGGCGCCATGACCTCCACTCCCGTCAACGTCGCTGTCACCGGGGCCGCAGGCCAGATCGGGTACGCAGCGCTGTTCCGCATCGCCGCAGGGGCAATGCTCGGCCGGGAGACCCCGGTGAATCTGCGCCTGGTGGAACTGTCCGATGCCGTGCGCGCCGCCGAAGGTGTTGTGATGGAACTCGACGACGGGGCATTCCCCTTGTTGGCGAACACCGACATCTACGACGATCCGGTGCGGGCGTTCGACGGCGTCGATGTCGCATTGCTGATCGGTGCGAAGCCGCGCACCAAAGGCATGGAACGCGCCGATCTCCTCAGCGCCAACGCGCAGATCTTCGCGACGGCGGGCAAGGCGCTCAACGCAGGCGCGAACAAGGACGTGCGGGTGCTCGTCGTCGGAAACCCCGCCAATACCAACGCGCTCGTCGCCTCGGCGCACGCCCCCGACATCCCCGGCGACCGCTTCACCGCGCTGACTCGACTCGACCACAACCGTGCCGTCGCTGCGATGTCGCGGCATGCCAAGGTGCCGGTCACCGACATCGGCAAGATCATCATTTGGGGTAACCACTCCCCGACGCAGTATCCCGACATCTTCCACTCGGTCGTCGGTGGCCGCGCCGGCGCCGACTACGCCGCCGACACCCGTTGGCTCACCGATGATTTCATTCCGACTGTGGCCCGCCGAGGCACAGCGATCATCGAGGCGCGGGGAGCCAGCTCCGCGGCGTCGGCGGCCAACGGCGCAATCGATCACATCGACGACTGGGTGCACGGGACACCCGACGGTGACTGGACCTCGGTGGCACTGCCTTCGCCCGGTGTGTACGGCGTCGAGGAGGGGCTCGTCTGTTCGTTTCCCTGTCGTTCGGTCGGTGGCCGCTGGGAGATTGTCGAAGGCCTCGACATCAACCCGTTCTCACGGGCCCGCATCGACGCATCGGTCGACGAACTGCGCTCCGAACGCGCGGCGGTCGCCGGGCTGGGGCTGCTGTAGTCAGACCAGCGACGCGGTGCCGTCTTCGTTCACCCGCACCTGCGCGCCCGCGATGTCGTCCTGCACCGTCACCGCCGCGCCGTCGGGATCCGGGATGACCGCGAGCACGCGGGCGTCCTCGGGGGTGCGCACCGCAAGGAACGCCTTCTCCGGCTGTCCGTCACGGTCGACCGGCGTCGTCCACGTCTCCACGGTTCCCACCCCGCTCCAGTCGACGATCGCCGTGCGCGTCGGCTCCCGGTCGACCTCCGATTGCGCATCCTCCCAACGGAACTCGCGGGTGGGCGGCTCGGTGCCATACACGCCGAAGCTGTGCTTGGTCAGGTAGCCACCGTTGGCGGTGATCAGACCGCGCCGACCGGGCTCAGAGGTCAGGTGCTCGGCCATCGTCGCAATGGAGTGCGTGACGTAGTTGTTCCACGGTCCACCCGCGAACGTCAAGCCGCCGGTGACGGTGAGCGGCCGGTTCGGATCCCCGATCGGGAGACCGAGTTCGTTGGCCGCCACCTGCACTGCCGACGGGAAGCACGAGTACACGTCGACGATGTCCATGTCGTCAATGTCGGTACCCGCCAACTCCAGCGCTCTCCTGCCCGCGATGCGGATCGCCGGCGACGTGTGGAACTCGGCTCGCTCGCCGATGGCATAGGTGTCGTGAGAGTCGGCGCCGGCGTACGGGAAAACCCAACGCTCTGTGGGGATCTGAAGATACGTCGCCTTTTCCACCGAGGTCAGAATCAGTGCCGCACCCTGATCGACCATGTTGTTCGAGTTCATCAGTTTGGTGTAGGGCCAGCTGATCATCCGGTTCGTCGGCGTCGGCTGCCAGATCTGCTCGGCGGTCAGTTTCTCCCGGCTCCAGGCGTTCGGATTGGCTGCGGCCACGGCGGAGAATTGCGCCCACAGTTCGCCGATGCGGCGGCGATGGTCATCCGGCGACTCGCCCGCAGCGATGCGCACCGCCTGCTCGAACATCGGATAGACGTACGCCGGCCGGTCGAGGTGAATCTTGAGGTCGCCAGGCCCCGCCATGGGCATGTTCTCGTCCGAACCCGGCGCCAGCGGCACCAATTCGTCCTGACGCGTCCCTTGCAATTTCCTGCCCTGCGCACGCATCCGGGTTCGGGTGCGCCACGTCTCGGCGCCTGCGATGAGGACGGCGTCGGCGCGGCCCTGCTGAATGTCCAGACACGCGAGGTTCACCAGAGTCTGCGGCACGTTTCCACCGATACCGGTGTAGCGGGTGGCCGCCTTGTCAGCCCGGATTCGTTGTGCCACAAGGAGTCCGGGATCGCGATACCGCCATGACAGAAGGTTGACGATACGCACGGCGTCGACGGCCTCCAGGACCCGCGGATCGGCGGCGGCACGTGCGGCGGCGACCATCAGATCGACAGGTTCCACCGCCGGGTCCTCGGTGCGCTGATTCACCTGACCGTAGCCGACGAGTACCGGTGTCCTCGGGTCGATGGGCATTGCTGGTGAGCCTCCTAATGTTGCCTGTGATAGGCGAACAGGGCGCCATCACTGATCAGACCGTCGATCTGCTCGGCACTCAACCCGAGCAATCGCCGGCATATGTCGCGGGTGTGTTCGCCCGGCATCGGGGCCGGGCGGAGATCGGCGCGCGGGATGCGTGTGAACGCGGCCGGCGCCGTCTCCGCGGGTATCGGTAGGTCGAGTAACGGATGCACCATGTCGGTGAACAATTTCCGGAAGACGACCTGAGGGTCCGCGGCGACGTCGGCGGCGCGGTGCATCGGCGCGGCAGGCACACCGTGCCTTTGCAGTGATGCGGCGACGGCTTCTTTGTCCCGGCGCGAGGTCCACTGCGACACCGCCGCTATCAGTTCGGCACGCGAGGTGGGAAGCTCCGTCGGCCCGAGGAAGCCGGCGAGCGCGGCGTGGTGGGACGGTGACCGAAGCGAGATGACGCACCATTCGTCATCGCCCGAGCACGGGAATACCGCGTCGAGTGCTGTTCCGCCGGTATCGACGGAAATGCCTGCGGCTCGTGCGGATTCGGCCACGAAGGTGACGGCGAGCTGATTGATGGCCGCCTCTGCCTGCGAAATGTGCACGTGTCCGCCTCGGCCGCGGATCAGCGCGGCCAGCGCCGCGATCGCGGTCAGCCGGGCGACGACATGGTCGGGGAAGATTGTCGTCGCGTCGTAGAACGTTCCCGGTTCGGCGTCCGGTGAGGTCC
This sequence comes from Mycolicibacterium iranicum, assembly GCF_001650495.1. Taxonomy (GTDB): domain Bacteria; phylum Actinomycetota; class Actinomycetes; order Mycobacteriales; family Mycobacteriaceae; genus Mycobacterium; species Mycobacterium iranicum_A. Next base: position 50,143 of record NZ_LWCS01000038.1, read on the forward strand.
ACAGTCGCGTGACGCCGGTGGATGCCCGGACGAGGGGGCCGTAGCCCATCTGCGCGCTCCACGGGCCGCGGTCGCCGAATGCGCTGCTCTCGGCAAGCACGATGCCGGGCTTGAGGCTGCGCAACCGATCGTAGGAGAAGCCGAGCGCAGCCAGCGTGCCCGGCTTGAAGTTGGCGAGCACTGCATCGGCGCCCTCGACGAGCCGGCAGAACAGCTCGGCGCCTGCTGGATGGCGCAGGTCGAGACCTAGGCTTTCCTCGTTGCGGTGGGTCAGCGCCCAGGATCTGCTGATCTTCTTTCCCGGCGGGCTCTGTCGGAGACCGTCCGGATAGGTCGGGCTTTCGATCTTGATGACCTCGGCGCCGAGGTCGGCGAACAGCCTGCCGAGCTCACCACCGGCGACGATGACGCCGAGGTCCAGGATCCGCATTCCGTCGAAGGGGCGCGAGGAGAGCGAAGCCGCTTCGCGCGGAACGGTTTCGGTGGAGGCACGGTCGAGCCACGCCGCCTCGTCGGAACCGGCGGCCGGCGGGCCCTGCCGATATCCGTGATGAGCTCCGTCGACGGTGAGCGGTCCGACAGGCACGGTGACGGTGGCCCCCGGTGCGAGCACTTCCTCCCGTAGCGCACCCACCTCACGAAAATGGCTGGTCGACAACGCCTCAGCGGGTGACAGCACGGCCGCGACGGGTACGCCGCGGGTCTGACCTTCGGCGACGAGGTCCGCCATGGCCTGCGGGGCGAACAAGTCGGCCATCGCGGCGTTGAGTTCTCGCGATGCCGCGTAACGCGCGGCGATGGTCTCGAACTCCGGCCCGGCGAACTGTGCGGGCTCCCCCAGCCAGGCCCACATGCCCCGCCACTGGCGGGGAGAGAGCAGACAGATCCGGACATGCCCGTCCCGGCATTCGAAGATCGGGTAGATCTGCTGATTGCGCGGCCGGCCCCGCCACAGTTCGGCGGGCGGTTTCAGCCCGACGGCGGCCTGACCTTCGGATCCGAAGGGTGGATCCAGCGCCTGCACCACGGCCTCGTACCGGGAGAAATCAATGAAATCTCCTTTACCGCAGCGCAGTCGGTCGTAGTAGGCGACCAGCACCGCCCAGGCCGCCTGAACGGCGGCCGTCGCGGATGCCACCCCGTCGGGTGGCAATACCGGGGTGCCCGACGTCGGGCCGGTGCGCGAGAGCGCCGAGGACAGCGCGTACAGCACCGCGTCGGTGGCGCGCCAGGATGCTCGTGGGCCTGCGCTCCCGAAATCGGTGACCGACAGCACGACCAGGTGGTCGAACATCGCCGCGAGCTCCTGGCAGGACGTGCCGAACAGCGCTGCGCCACCGGGGTTTCCGGAATCCACGACGACGTCGCAGTTCGCCGCGAGCTCCAGCAGCCGGGACCGGTCGCCGGCCACGGCCGGGTCCAGCTTCGCGCACCGCTTGTTCGCGTTGTCCAGGGCGAACGGGATGCTGACCCCGGCGACCGTCGGCGGTTTGACCCGCGACAGCGAGCCACCGGGCGGTTCGATCTTCAGCACGTCGGCACCGAGGTCGGCCAGGATCCGGCTCACAGCATCGCCCTCGCCGGGCGAGAGATCCAGGACACGTAGGGACGTCAGCAACGCTCCCTCGGCCATCACGGGAGAAAGATTAACGTGCACGCCATCGAGTACGAGTTGACCGCACCCCGAAGCGGAGTTGGATGGAGAGATGACTAGCACGACCACACCCGAGGCCGCACGGACCGTCGCGTGGCAGACCGTGGACCGCCGGGAGCTGGACGAGGCGGGAATCGAGCAGCTCGATCGATGGTGGCGAGCAGCCAATTACCTCTCCGTGGGGCAGATCTATCTGCTGAACAATCCGTTGCTACGCACGCCGCTGACGCGTGAGGACGTCAAGCCGCGCCTGCTCGGCCACTGGGGCACCACCCCGGGGTTGAACTTCCTCTACGCCCACCTCAACCGGGCGATCAAGCAGCGTCAGCAGTCGACGATCTACCTGACCGGCCCCGGTCACGGCGGACCCGGTCTTGTCGCCAATGCCTATCTCGACGGCACATACAGCGAGATCTACTCCGACATCACCCAGGACACCGAGGGCATCCGCCGCCTGTTCCGGCAGTTCTCGTTCCCCGGCGGCATCCCGTCCCATGTCGCGCCTGAGACCCCCGGTTCCATCCACGAGGGTGGCGAGCTCGGCTACGCGCTGTCGCACGCCTACGGCGCGGCGTTCGACAATCCCGATCTGCTGGTCGCGGCCGTCGTCGGCGACGGCGAGGCCGAAACCGGCCCGTTGGCGACCAGCTGGCACTCGAACAAGTTGGTCAACGCCGCCACGGACGGGGTGGTGTTGCCGATCCTGCACCTCAACGGCTACAAGATCGCCAACCCCACGCTGCTCGCCCGCATCCCGACCGAGGAACTGCACGCACTGATGGTCGGCTACGGCCACAAGCCGTACTTCTTCGAGGTGCCCGACGACTCAGGGGACGAAGCTGCCGCCGACCATTTCGACGCGCACCGCCGGTTCGCGACGCTGCTCGACGAGGTGATGGACGAGATCGTCGACATCAAGTCCCGCGCCGCCGCGGGCGACGAGTCGCGGCCGGTATGGCCGATGATCGTCTTCCGTACGCCGAAGGGCTGGACGGGCCCGGACTATATCGACGGCAAGAAGACCACCGGCTCGTGGCGCGCCCACCAGGTGCCGCTGGCGAGCGCGCGAGACACGAGCGAGCACCTAGGGGTCCTCGCCGACTGGCTGTCGTCCTACCGCCCCGACGAGTTGTTCGACGAGGACGGCAGGCTACTGCCCGACATCGCCGACCTGGCGCCCGACGGGCAGCTGAGGATGAGCGACAACCCGCACGCCAACGGCGGGCTCCTGCTCAGGGACCTACGCTTGCCCGATTTCCGTGACTTCGCCGTCGACGTGCCCGCCCCCGGCGCCACCGTCGCCGAAGCCACACGCGTGCTGGGCCAATGGCTGACCGAGGTCATCCGCCTGAACCCGGACAACTTCCGCATCTTCGGACCCGATGAAACGGCATCGAACCGCCTCCAGGCCGTCTACGACGCCACCGGCAAGCAGTGGAACGCCGAATTCTTCGGCCCCGAGGTCGATGAGCACCTGGAGCGGGTCGGCAGGGTCGTCGAGATGTTGTCGGAGCATCAGTGCCAAGGCTGGCTGGAGGGCTACCTGCTCACCGGACGGCACGGATTGTTCAACTGCTACGAGGCCTTCATCCACATCGTCGACTCGATGCTGAACCAACATGCGAAGTGGCTCAAGGTGACCAACCACATCCCGTGGCGGCGGCCCATCGCGAGCCTCAATTACCTGCTGTCCAGCCATGTCTGGCGGCAGGACCACAACGGTTTCTCCCACCAGGACCCCGGCTTCATCGACCATGTGGTCAACAAGAGCGCGAAGGTGGTCCGCGTCTATCTGCCCCCGGACGCCAACACGCTGCTGTCGACCTACGACCACTGCCTGCGGTCGCGCCAATACGTCAACGTCGTCGTCTCGGGCAAGCAGCCCTCCCCGAACTTCCTCACCATGGAGCAGGCCATCGCCCACTGCACCCGCGGGCTGGGGATCTGGGAGTGGGCGGGTTCGGAGGTGCTCGGCACCGATCCCGACGTCGTCCTGGCGTCGGCGGGTGACATCCCGACGCTGGAGGCACTGGCGGCCGCCGACATCCTGCGCCAGCACCTGCCCGACCTGAAGGTGCGGTTCGTCAACGTCGTCGATCTGATGCGACTCCAGGACGACACCGAGCACCCGCACGGCCTGCCCGACCGGGATTTCGACATGATCTTCACCACGAACAAGCCGGTCATCTTCGCCTACCACGGCTATCCCTGGCTGATCCACCGCCTGACGTACCGGCGCACCGGCCACGGCAACCTGCACGTGCGCGGCTACAAGGAGGAGGGCACCACGACGACGCCCTTCGACATGGTGATGCTGAACGATCTCGACCGCTATCACCTGGTCATCGATGTCATCGACCGCGTTCCGTCGCTTGGCTCGACCTGTGCGACGCTGCGTCAGCAGATGTCCGACAAGCGCATTGCGGCGCGGGAGTACACCCGCGAATTCGGCGACGACATCCCTGAGGTCAAGGACTGGGTCTGGCCTGCGGCCAGGGAGTCCGGCTTCGGTACGTCGGCCGCCGATTCCGCCGCCGCCACCGGCGGTGACAACGAATAATCAGCCGCGGCGTACAGCCGGTAACCTGGTGCGGTTATGTCTGACGCCGCCGCCGCGCCCGTAGAGGCCCACCCCGTGGTCGCTCAGTTGGCGGCGCTGCACCATTTCCGGGTCTACGCCGACATCGCGATTGTCGTCGTGGTGCTGGCACTGACGAACCTGGTCGCGCATTTCACGACACCGTGGGCCAACGTGGCCGTCGTTCCCGCCGCCGCAGTCGGCCTGCTGATGCTGGTCCGGTCCCGGGGCCTCGGGTGGACCGAACTCGGCCTCGGCCGGGAGCACTGGCGATCCGGAGCCGGATACGCGCTGGGTGCTGTCGCGCTCGTCGGCACCGTCATCGCGATCGGCGCCCTGTTGCCGTGGACGCGGCCCATGTTCCTCAATGACAACTACGCGACGTTGTCCGGCGCGCTGCTCGCCTCGATGATCATCATTCCGCTGCAGACCGTAATACCCGAGGAGCTGGCGTTCCGCGGCGTGCTGCACGGAGCGCTGGACCGCGCCTGGGGCTGGCGGGGCGTGGCAGCCGCGGGCTCGCTGTTGTTCGGGCTGTGGCACATCGCCACGTCGCTCGGCCTGACGGCGAGCAACGTCGGGTTCACCGAGATCCTCGGCGGCGGAGTGTTCGGCATGGTTGCCGGAGTCGTGGGCGCCGTCATCGCGACGGCGGCAGCGGGTTTCGTCTTCACCTGGTTGCGCCGCCGCAGCGGCAGCCTGATCGCGCCGATCGCACTGCACTGGTCGCTCAACGGGCTCGGCGCCCTGGCCGCCGCGCTGGTGTGGCATCTGAGTTGACCGGCTGGGCCGCGCGCCGGCGGGCCCGGAACTGTCGGTTCTTGAGCTTGTTGCCGCACGCGGCCATGTCGCACCACGTCCCGCCGCGGTTGCGCGACGCGTCGTAGAACGCCCAGCGGCACTCGTCGTTGCCGCATGCCTTGAGCCGCGACCAGCTGCCGTCTCGCTGGGCGTCACGCACGATTACCAGCAGGCCTGCCAGTCGGCTGACCACGTCATCGTCGCCGGTCACCAGCGCCACCGAACCGTCCTCACCGATCGCCGGTGTAACTGGTGCGGTGATGCGCCGCAGAGCGGCCAGGGTGTCCGGCGTCGGCGCGGGGCCGCCGGCGTTGTGGACGAGCAATTCCCGCAGAGCCTCCCGCACACCGACCACCAGGGTCAGATCGGCCGGCGTCAACGCGGCCCTCGGGGCCAGCAGTTCATTGTCGACCAGCCAGGGGCGTGCGTCGGCGGCATCGGTGAGCCGGTCTGCCCCGTCTGGTCGTTCGACGGTGTTGACGAGTGCCTGGATGCGGCGCAGCGGCGGCGGCGCGGGTTTGTCTTCCTCGTCGCCCGGCCAACGGAGGTTCATTCCGCCAACGCTACCACTCGTGACTATCTAAATCAGTTGACCGGTCATGCATGACCAGTATAGCGTTTTTGACGGTCACCCATACTAAGGATGTGAAAGCCATGCCCGTCCAACGAATCCCCCTCGACGTCCTCACTGCGGTGCAGTCGGTGCGCTCGCCGCTTCGGCGAGATCGGCGGCCGGCGTTGCCGGCCCGCCTCGTCGCCCGGGTCCGGGCACACACCTACGACCGCCGACTCGCAGTCGGCGTGCCGTCCACGCCGGGCACCCCGTTGCGCGCCCACCGCGACCGACTGCTCTCGCCGAGGGAGCGTCGCGTGATCGCGACCGCACTGCGCCGCTGCGCCGAAGAACCCGTCTCACCGGCGGTGTCGTTGCGGGTCGCGCTCAACGCCGACGCTATTCGCGCGACCTCGGACCTGATCGATCTGATCGCAGAACGGCTGGACTCAGCCGCACCCGTCTGCGAACGCGGGATGGCGCGACTTCGGCTTCTCCTGTCCGACGGGATGGGCCCGATGTACCGGCGCGGCCGCGGCGATCTCCGGGGCCGATTGGGCGCGGCCCTCGCCGAGCTCTAGCAGAGCAGAGCTCTAGACGATCAAGACGGCCGCTCCCGAGATTCGGCCGGCACTCAGATCGCCGAGGGCGACATCGGCACGGTCGAGTGGGTATTGCGGGCTGGTGACCTCCAGGCGGTGGCGGCGTGCGAAGTCGAGAAAGGCGTGCGCGTCGGCGCGGGTGTTCGACGTCACCGAGCGCACCTGACGCTCCTGGAAGAGATGGCGCTGGTAGTTCAGAGCTGGGATGTCACTGAGGTGGATGCCGGCAATCGACAGCGTGCCGCCGCGGTCGAGCGCCTCCAGCGCAGGCGGGACGAGATCGCCCACCGGAGCGAACAGGATCGCGGCGTCGAGCGCCACCGGCGGCATATCGGTCGTGCCCTGCACCGACGCGGCACCGAGGCTCAGAGCCAATTCCCGAGCGTGCTCCCCGCGCGTCATGACGTGCACCTCGGCTCCCTGTGCGATGGCCACTTGAGTGGTCAGGTGCGCACTGCCGCCGAAGCCGTAAATGCCCAGCCGTCCCTTCTCGGGCAGGTCGGCGCGCAGCAGCGCGCGGTAACCGATGATGCCGGCGCACAGCAACGGCGCCAGCGCCGCGTCGGCGTATCCTTCGGGTAGTGGCAACGCGAAAGCGGCTGGCACCGTGGTGAATTCAGCGTAACCGCCGTCGGCATCCCAACCGGTGTAGCGGGATGCCGGACACAGGTTCTCCCGGCCGCGCAAACAGAATCGGCACGACCCACAGGTGTGGCGCAGCCATGCGACACCGACTCGGTCACCCGGAACGAACGAGGTCACATCGTCTCCGACGCGCATGACCTCGCCGACCACCTCGTGCCCAGGAGTGACATGGGGCCGGTGCGCGGGCAGGTCGCCTTCGGCGACGTGCAGGTCGGTGCGACACACTCCGCAGGCCCGCACCGCCACCAGTAGTTCGCCGGGGCAGGGCTCGGGAACCGGCACGGTGGCGAGGGTCAGCGGGGACATCGACATGGGTCCCGGCCGGCGCACCTGCCACGCGCGCATCAGTTCGCCGGAGTTCAGGAGCGTGACTGTACTTTCCCGACGATCCACAGCAGGATCACGGATCCGAGAATGGCGGTGAACAGCGTGAACCACCACCCGCCGCCTGCGGTGTCGAGGAAGAAACTCAACAGGAACCCGCCGATGAGGGCACCCACGATGCCGATCACGATGTTCATCAGGATGCCGGAACCGGAGCCCTTGACGATCTTGCCCGCGATCCATCCGGCGATCGCGCCGATGATGATGTAGCCGATCCACCCGACACTGGTGAGGGTGGTCGAACGCGCCAGAATCTCGCTAGCTGCAACCATGTCCATCAGAGTCTCCCGCCTGTCGCCAGCCGGGCCCGGTGCGGCCGCATCCGGGCCATGGACAAGGTATACCTGCCGCGGGTAACGAAACGGCTGTACAAACGGGCGACGAAATCGTCACGATGCCCTGCGGGCGCCTGCCTGGGTCAGGCCGGCGGCAGCATTCCCGGCGCGGTGTTCGGATCGACCGGAACCGGGACGCCGACAGCAGGCCGCGGCGGCGGAGCGTTCGGGTCGGGCGGCGGCGCATTGGGGTCCGGCGGCGGCGGCGGAGCGTTCGGGTCCGGCGGCGGTGGGGG
>NZ_LWCS01000039.1 GCF_001650495.1 Mycolicibacterium iranicum
CCCCCACCCGGCTACCGCCCGCCACCGGTGTTCGGCAAGCCCGGCCCCGACATCGGAGCCGGCCTCAAGTGGGCGTGGAATGCGTTCACCCAGAATGCATTCCCATTGGTCGGGTCGTTGGTGATCTGGATGGTGGCCGTCGGCGTGCTGTTCGGGGTCCCCTATGGCATGGCATTCGTGTTGGCCCAGCCGACGTCCACGACATACCGGGAGTACTCCGAATACTCCGAATACTCCGGCACGGCGTCGACGTTGCAGTTCGGCGCCGCCAGCATCGTCTTGGTCGTCGTCGCGACCGTCCTACTGTGGCTGACGATCGGCGCGCTCGCCTCGGCGCTGCTCACCGGGTACCTCAAGATCGCCGACGGGCAGCCCGTCACGCTGACGTCGTTCCTCAAGCCGAACCGCCTCGGTGCGATGCTGGGGCTGCAACTACTCATCGTGGCGGCGACGCTCATCGGCTTCGTCCTGTGCATCGTTCCGGGCATCATCATCGGATTTCTGACGATCCTGGCGCCTCTGGCACTGCTGGACCGCGGATTGCCGGTCATCGAGGCGATCAAGACGAGCGTCAACCTCGTCAAGGCCAACATCGTGCCGGTGCTGTTGATGTACCTGATCGCCGCCGCACTGGGCACGGTGGGCCAGTTTGCTTGTCTCATCGGCCTTTTCGTCGCGATCCCGGTCAGCTATCTGTACCAGGTCTACGTTTACCGTGAACTCTCGGGCCGGCCGGTCGTGTCGTCGACGCCACCCACCGCCCCTACCGTTTACTAGAGTTCCGACTTTTCGCGATCGCCGAGACACCCACCGCGAGAAGGCCGACGGCCACCACCGCCAGGGCGTAGCGGAACCATCCGATTCTGTCGGCGGCGAGCGCCGCGAAGAAGGCGGCGCCGGCCGCCATGGCCAGCCCCGAGTACAGCTGCGTCCGCTGGACGCGCTTGGCGCGGTTCGCCTCGCGCGGAGCGACGACCGCGTAGGCGAGCAGCCCGAGGAAGGCGACGAAGGTCAGCAGCTGCACGACATTGAGCACGGTCATGCCCTACTTTGTATCGGCAATCGGCGTGCAGAGGAACTCTCCCCGGGCATAAGGGCGGGTTCGGGAGGACATGTGGGCGCGCCTCATTCGTCTCGCGCGGCCGACTCTCATCCCTGTCGGCTCTTCGGACCCGTCACTCCCGAACCCGTCGTGCGATCGATGCTACGCCTGGGTTCACCTCCGGGAAAGGGGTTATTTCAGCCGATTTCACGCAGCAGTGCACGGGTCCGATCGCGGCCCTCGGCATCGGTGTCGAAGGGCGCGCCGACGTACTCGTCGACCCCGGACGTCTTCAGGTCGGCGAGGCGATCGCGCACGGTCGCTTCATCACCGATGATCGCGGCGTCCTCCGGTCCGGCGTATCCCTCGCGGTCCAGCATCGCCCGATAGGAGGGAAGCGTCCCGTAGACCGCGAACTGCTCGGCGGCCTGTCTGCGTGCCCCCTCGACGTCGTCGGTGACGGCGATCGGCAAGGCGGCGACGACCCGCACGGCATCCTCGGGGCGGCCCGCATCGGCGGTCGCTTGGCGCAGCGTCGGGCTGACGTGGTCGCGCAGCGTCGCCGGCCCCGTCATCCACGTGCAGGTGCCCTGGGTGCGGCGGCCCGCCACCCTCAGCAGCTGCGGGCCGAGCGCCGCGATGTACACGTCGGGCCCGGGGACTCCCGGGATGACAAGCGCTCCGCGGGTGGTGACGGTCTCACCGGATGCATTCGCCGGGTCGCCCGCCAACAGCGGGAGCAGCCCGTCGAGAAATTCGTTGAGGCGGCGCACCGGTTTGTCCCACGGGATCCCCCACATGCCCTCGGTGACAGCGGCGTGCGTCATGCCGAGGCCGAGGATGAAGCGGCCCTGTGACGCGAGGTTCACGGTGAGGGCGCGCTGGGCCATCTGCATCGGGTGCTGGTTCTGGATGGGCACGACGCCGCTGGCGACTTCGATCGCGTCGACCTCGTGCAGCGCGACGGCGAGGACGGTGAGGAGGTCGGGCTCGTAGGGCAGCTGGCTCATCCAGACGCGGGCGAAACCCTCGTCGCGAAGCTGGCTGAGGTAGGCGATGGTGGCGTCGATCGGGTTGGCGGCGCCCAAGCCGCTGAGCTGTCCGAACATGCTGATCTGCATAGGTGAAATCTAGCTCGAACGACAAGAGCCCCGTGTTGCCGTCGGGTCGGGGGGTCAGACGGCAACACGGAGCTATCCCCTCTATCGATCGCCTGTCAGCGGGCGTTACAGCGATCCGAGACTTTTTCGCCGAAACTGCATTCCATGCGGCAATCTCGCAGAAAAGTGCACGTGGAATGCAGTTTCGGCGCAGAACTAGGCCTCCAGGATGGCCGTCACGCCCTGGCCGCCGGCAGCGCACACGGAGATCAGTCCGCGCACCGGGGCCCCGGTCTGAGCCTTCTTCTCGGCGAGCTGCTTGGCCAGCTGCGCCACGATCCGCCCGCCGGTCGCGGCGAACGGGTGCCCCGCGGCCAGCGACGACCCGTTGACGTTGAGCTTCGACCGGTCGATGGAGCCCAGCGCGGCGTCGAGGCCCAGCCGCTCCTTGCAGTACTCCTCGGACTCCCAGGCGGCCAGCGTCGCCAGCACGACAGACGCGAACGCCTCGTGAATCTCATAGAAATCGAAATCCTGGAGTGTGAGCCCGTTGCGGGCGAGCAACCGCGGCACCGCGTACGTCGGCGCCATCAGCAGACCGTCGCGGCCGTTGACGTAATCGACGGCCGCAGTTTCCCCGTCGACGAAATACGCCAGGACAGGAAGCGAATGCGCGGACGCCCATTCCTCCGAGGACAGCAGCGCCACCGAGGCGCCGTCGGTCAGCGGCGTCGAGTTGCCCGCCGTCATCGTCGCGTCGCCGTTGCGCACACCGAAGACGGGCTTGAGCTTGGCCAACTTCTCGGGAGACGAGTCGGGCCGCAGGTTGTTGTCGCGGTACAGGCCGAGGAAAGGCGTGACGAGATCGTCGAAGAACCCGCGGTCGTAGGCAGCAGCCATGTTGGTGTGGCTGGCCGCGGCGAGCTCGTCCTGATCGGTGCGCTTGACGCCCATCTCCTTGGCCGTGACGGCGGCGTGCTCGCCCATCGACATACCGGTGCGGGGCTCGCTGTTGACCGGGATCTCGACGCCGAGGGCGGCGGGCAACTTGCCGACCAGCTTCAGCCGGCCCACGTTGGACTTGGCGCGGCGCAGGCCCAGCAGCACCTTGCGCAGGTCGTCGCCGAACGCGATCGGCGCGTCAGAGGCGGTGTCCACACCGCCTGCCGCGGCCACCTCGTAGCGGCCCTGTGCGATCCCGTCGGCCGCCGCGATCGTCGCCTGCAGGCCCGTCCCGCACGCCTGCTGTAGATCGAAAGCAGGGGTGTACGACGACAGCGAGCTGCCCAGCACGCACTCGCGCATCAGGTTGAAGTCGCGGCTGTGCTTGAGGACCGCTCCGCCGATGACGGCGTCGAGCCTCTCGCCCCTGAGGTTGAAGCGTTCAGCCAGTCCGTCGAGCACAGCGGTGAACATGTCCTGGTTGGACGCGTTCGCGTAGGCGCCATCCGATCGCGCGAACGGAATCCGGTTACCTCCGAGGATTGCTACCCGGCGGGTTGTCTTGCTGTCAGCCACGTCTGCCTCCCGGCTTGCTCCTGGTGTCGAGCGTCATACTACCCACCGTTCTTACTCTGGAGTAAGTTCGGTGATGGACGCGACAGTTCGGGTACCCCCGACCCGTCGAACTAGAACTCACCCGGATCTCACCGCGGTCCACCAGAAAGTCGGCCCTCTCTCGAAAGGCAGCACAGTGGCTTCCGATCTCCTCTCGCAGGTCGTCAACTCCGGTCCAGGCGCGTTCCTGGCCAAGCAGCTGGGCGTGCCCCAGCCCGAGCCGCTGCGCCGGTACAAGCAGGGCGAACCGCCGCTGGCCGGTTCCCTGCTGATCGGCGGCGAAGGCCGGGTCGTCGAGCCGCTGCGGGCCGCACTCGCCGAGGACTACGACGTGGTCGCCAACAACCTCGGCGGCCGCTGGGCCGATTCGTTCGGCGGCCTGGTCTACGACGCCACCGGCATCACCGAGCCCGAAGAACTGAAGGGCCTCTACGAATTCTTCACCCCATTGCTGCGCAACCTCGGCCACTCGGGCCGCGTCGTCGTCATCGGCACCACACCCGAGGAGACGGGCAGCGTGCACGAGCGCGCGGTACAGCGTGGCCTCGAAGGGTTCACCCGCTCGCTGGGCAAGGAACTGCGCAATGGGGCCACGGCCGCGCTGGTCTACCTGTCCGCCGACGCGAAGCCGGCCGCAACGGGGCTGGAGTCCACGCTGCGCTTCCTGCTGTCGGGCAAGTCGGCCTACGTCGACGGTCAGGTCTTCCACGTTGGTGCCGCCGACGCCACCCCGCCCGCGGACTGGGACCGCCCGCTCGCGGGCAAGGTCGCCGTCGTGACGGGTGCGGCGCGCGGCATCGGCGCAACGATCGCCGAGGTGTTCGCGCGCGACGGCGCCAAGGTCATCGCGGTGGACGTCGAGCAGGCCGCCGAGGCGCTCGACCAGACTGCGAGCAAGGTCGGCGGAACCGCACTCACGCTCGATGTCACCGCCGCCGACGCCGTCGAGCGGATCGGTGAGCACGTCCGCGAGCACTACGAGGGCAAACTGGACATCCTGGTCAACAACGCGGGCATCACCCGCGACAAGCTGTTGGCCAACATGGACGAGTCCCGCTGGGATTCCGTCATCGCAGTGAACCTGATTGCGCCCCTTCGCCTCGCCGAGGGCCTGGTGGAAAGCGGGCTGATCGGCGACGGTGGACGCATCGTCGGGCTGTCGTCGATGGCGGGCATCGCCGGAAACCGCGGGCAGACCAACTACGCGACCACCAAGGCCGGCATGATCGGGCTCACCGACGCGCTGGCCCCGCAGTTCGCCGAGAAGAACATCACCATCAACGCGGTCGCGCCCGGGTTCATCGAGACGAAGATGACCGAGGCGATTCCGCTGGCGACCCGCGAGGTGGGCCGCCGGCTCAACTCCCTGTTCCAGGGTGGACAGCCCGTCGACGTGGCCGAAGCGATCGCCTACTTCGCCAGCCCGGGTTCGAATGCCGTCACCGGCAACACGATCCGGGTGTGCGGCCAAGCCATGCTGGGGGCCTGAGATGGGACAGCAGCCTTCGGGTCTGAAGAATCTCGCGCTGGCCGCTGCGGGCGCCCTGCCTTTCCTACCCCGCGGCGACACGTTGCCGAACCGCACACTGACCGTCGAGGACCTCGCGATCGACCCGGCCAACGTCGCCGAATACGCCGCCGTGACAGGGCTGCGATTCGACAACACCGTGCCGCTGACCTACCCGTTCGCGCTGACGTTCCCGACAGTCATGCAACTGATCACCGGGTTCGACTTCCCCTTCGCCGCAATGGGTTCGGTGCACCTGGAAAATCACATCACCCAGCATCGGCCGATCGCGGTCACCGACACCGTCTCGGTCGCGGTTCGCGCGGAGAACATGCGCGAGCACCGCAGGGGTCTGCTCGTCGACGTCCTCACCGACGTGAAGGTCGGCAACGAACCGGCCTGGCAGCAGGTCACGACGTTCCTGCACCAGCAGCGCACCAGTCTGTCCGACGAACCCAAGGCGCCGCCGCAGAAGCAGCCGAAACTGCCGCCTCCCAACGCAGTCCTGAGCATCACGCCGAGCCGGATCAAGCACTACGCCTCGGTCGGCGGCGACCACAACCCCATCCACACCAACGGGATCGCCGCCAAGCTGTTCGGGTTTCCCACCGTGATCGCACACGGCATGTTCAGTGCCGCAGCAGTTCTGGCGAACATCGAGGGTCAGCTTCCCGATGCGGTGAAGTACTCGGTGCGGTTCGCCAAACCGGTGGTGCTGCCCGCGCGGGCCGGACTCTACGTCGACCGCACCGCAGACGGCTGGGAGCTGGCGCTGCGGCACCTGTCGAAGGGCTACCCGCACCTGACGGGCACCGTCTCTAGCTTGAGATGACGGCGGTCGCGTCGGTGGCTTCGGCGTCCATCGAGGCGGACGGCGCACCTTTGAGGCCCAGCCAGAAAAGGTTGATCATCAGCTCGGACGCCTCGTGTACGTCGGCGTCACCGGTGCTCACCCGCGAGGCGATCGCCTCGCCCGCGCCCACCAGTGCGACCGCCATCATGTCGAAATCGGTATCGGGTTCGGGAGCCCGTGTCCCGGACCGCAGCAGCCTGCCGACGATCTCGATGATGCGCTCCCTGCCCTCTCGGACAGTGTGGGCGAAGGCCTGCGAACTGGTGGCCTGGGTGTAGAGCACCATCCACGACGCGCGGTGGGCGTCGATGTAGTTCAGAAACGCCAGCACCGCGGTGCGCAGCAACTCTTTGGGCGCCGCAGTGAAATCGATGTTGCTGTTCACCTCGTCGACGAAGCGGCCGAGTTCACGGTTCAGACACGCACCGAACAGCTCCTCTTTCGAGCCGTAGTAGAGGTAGAGCATCGGCTTGCTGATCTGCGCCTCGGCCGCGATCGCGTCCATCGAGGTCTCGTGGTAGCCGTTGACGGAGAAGATCTCCACGGCCGCGTCCAGCATCTGTTGCTCGCGGACGGCGCGCGGCAACCGCTTGGTTCCACCTGCCATTCCCGAGCCTTCCCTGACCGACGAGCAACACTTTCCCTACGACAGGGTAAGCAATTGGCTACCAATCAGCCGCCGCACCGTGACGACGGGGGCTTCGTCGCGACGATCCGCGTCACCGCGGCGTCCACACCCGACATGGTCAGCTCGCCGGCCCCGACGGCGCTCTCCAGCCTGTCGAGCACCGCGGGCACCTGGTCGGTGGACAGCCACAGCGCGACGTCAGCTCCGGCCTGCAGCGCCCTCAGGACGGCGTCGGCGATCCCGAACCTGTCGGTGATCGCCTGCATGCCCGACAGATCGTCGGTGAACACCAGCCCGCCGAACGGCGGTCCACCGTAATTGCCGGATCGCAGCAGACCGTAGGCCGCCGGGCTCAGGCTGGCCGGTTCGCTGCCGGTCAGACCCGGCACCTCCACATGCCCGACCATCACACCGACGGGCGCCTGCGCGGTCAGGGTTCGGTACGGAACCAGGTCGTTGGCCTGCAGCTGGTCCAGCGACGGGGCCACGACGCTGCCGGCGTGGGAGTCGCCGGAGCCCGATCCGTGGCCGGGGAAGTGCTTGAGGACGGGCAGCACGCCCGCCTCGCGCAGGCCGCGCGCGTAGGCGCCCGCGTAGTCGGTGACCGTCGTCGGATCCGCCCCGAACGAGCGGTCGCCGATGACGGTGTCGTCGGGGGCGTCGGTGACGTCGACGACGGGCGCGAAGTCGACGGTGATGCCGAGGTTGCGCATCTTTCGGCCGCGCTCGAGCGCGATCGCGTACACCTGGTCGGGGGTATTGGCCGCGGCCAGTACCCGGGCGGGCGGCTGGCTGCCGATCAGACCGGACAGCCTGGACACCCGGCCGCCCTCTTCGTCGACGCTGACCGCCAGCGGAAGCGGCCCGGCGTTGACGATGTCGGGCAGCGAACCGTCGGTCAGCATCGACATGTCGGTCCAGCTGCCGATCATGATGCCGCCGACGTGGTGGTCGGCGGCCACGGCACGGGCGTCGGCGGCTCCGCTCACCCCGACCATCAGGAGCTGGGCGAGCTTGTCCCGCGTCGACATGGACGCGACGACAGCCGCGGGGTCGCCGCACGCCGGAGCGGCAGGCGGTGCGGGGACGGGAGCGGCCGGCAGATTCCCGGCGGCCAGGGAGGGTTCGGCGGTGGCGGCGTGGGGTGCTGGGGCCGGCTCAGGCTCGGCGGGCGTGGTGCAGCCCGCCAGGAGCGCAGTTGCCGCCAGAAGTCCGATCAGGGCGTTCGGGACGATCCTCGGTGCGGGCATCGTCACGACACTAATAGCAGTGGAGGCTTCGATCTACGCCACGGAGGTCGAGCCAGCCGCGTTCACCGCGCCCCACGATCGTCTCGACACGGCTGCGCACCAGGTCACACCGGTCGTCGGCGGCACCCGGGCAACGACCGACCGGGGCTGATCGTGCCGCCCGGGGCGCTTCGTGCGGGCCGAAGCGATGGATACCGCCGTGCTAGTTTGGGCCGCATGGAACGGTTTCTCGTGCCCGCCGCAGCCAGCATCGTCGTCGGCCTGCTGCTGGGCGCGGCGGCCGTGTTCGGGGTGACGTTGATGGTGCAGCAGGACACGAAGCCTCCGCTGCAGGCGGGCGATCCGGCGTCGTCGGTCCTCAACAGGGTCGAGTACGGCGACCGTACTTAAGCTGAGAAACGCCCAGCCGCTCTCGCGGCGCTGGTTATGGGTGGTCGCCGCGGCGGCTCTGGTCCTGACATTCGCCCAGTCACCGGGACAGATCTCCCCCGACACCAAGCTCGATCTCACAGCCAATCCGCTGCGCTTCCTTGCGCGCGCGTTCAACCTCTGGAACAGCGAGCTGCCGTTCGGGCAGGCGCAGAATCAGGCCTACGGCTACCTCTTCCCCCACGGCACCTTCTTTCTGGCCGGCGATCTCCTCGGCCTGCCCGGCTGGGTGACGCAGCGGCTGTGGTGGGCGCTGATCCTCGTCGTCGGGTTCTGGGGCGTTCTCCGAGTGGCCGAAGCGCTCGGTATCGGGACGACCTCGTCGCGGGTCGTCGGCGCCGTCGCGTTCGCGCTGTCGCCGCGTGTGCTGACGACGCTCGGCGCGATCTCCTCCGAGACGCTGCCGATGATGCTGGCGCCGTGGGTGCTGCTGCCGGTGATCCTGGCCCTCAACGGCGACCCCCGGGTGCGCCTGCTGGCGGCCCGATCGGCGCTGGCGATCGCGTTGATGGGCGCGGTGAATGCGGTCGCGACGCTGAGCGCGTGCCTGTGCGCCGCGGTGTGGCTGCTGTGCCACCGGCCCAACCGCACGTGGTGGCGCTTCGTGGCGTGGTGGGTTCCGTGTGTGGCGCTCGCGGTGACCTGGTGGGTGGTGGCGCTGCTGCACCTGGGGCGGATCAGCCCACCGTTCTTGGATTTCATCGAGTCCTCGGGCGTCACGACGCAGTGGATGTCGCTGACGGAGATGCTGCGCGGCACCGGGGCCTGGACCCCGTACGTCGCCCCGACGGCGACCGCGGGAGCGTCGCTGGTGACCGGTTCGGTCGCAGTGCTCGCGACGACGCTGGTGGCCGCAGGCGGCCTCGCCGGCCTCGCGTTGACCCGGATGCCGGCCAGGGGGCGGCTGATCACGATGCTGCTCGTCGGTGTCGTGCTGCTCGGCGCCGGGTATTCGGGCGGCCTCGGTTCGCCGATCGCCCACACGGTGCAGGCGTTTCTGGACGCCGACGGCACGCCCCTGCGCAATCTCCACAAGCTCGAACCACTGCTTCGGCTCCCGCTCGCGCTGGGCCTGGCTCACCTGCTCGGACGTATCCCGCTACCGGGCAGCGCGCCGACACGGGTGTGGCGTGACGCGTTCGCCCACCCCGAGAACGACAGGCGCGTCGCGGTCGGCATCGTGCTGCTGTCGGCGCTCACTGCGGCGACGGCGCTGGCCTGGACCGGGCGCCTCACTCCCCCCGGCGCGTTCGACGCGATACCGCAGTACTGGCATGACACCGCGCAATGGCTGGATGACAACAACTCCGGCGGCCGGGTGCTCGTCGCGCCCGGCGCCCCGTTCGCCACGCAGATGTGGGGTAACAGCCACGACGAACCCCTGCAGGTCCTCGGCGACAGCGCGTGGGGCGTGCGCGATTCGATTCCGCTGAACCCACCCGAGACGATCCGCGCGCTGGATTCGGTCCAACGGCTGTTCGCCGCAGGCCGCCCATCCGAGGGCCTCGCCGACACCCTTGCCCGACAGGGCATCTCATATGTCGTCGTGCGCAATGACCTCGACCCCGACACGTCGCGGTCGGCCCGCCCCATCCTCGTGCACCGCGCGATCGACGGATCGCCGGAACTCACGAAGGTCGCCGAGTTCGGCAATCCGGTCGGGCCGGGAGCGCTGGAGGGGTTCGTCACCGACAGCGGGTTGCGGCCCCGCTACCCGGCAGTGGAGATCTACCGGGTCGACGCCGCCGCGGAACCACTGAAACCCTATGTGGCCCAAACCGACACGATGGCACGAGTGGACGGCGGTCCGGAGTCCCTGCAGCGCCTCGACGAGCGGCGCAGACTTTCGGACCGGCCACCATTGGGTCCGATGTTGTTGACGCAGGACGCCTTACGTGCAGGACTACCCGCGCCGGTGGTAACCGTCACCGACACTCCGACGGCACGCGAAACCGACTACGGGCGCGTCGACGACCATTCGTCGGCGATTCGCGGACCCGACGACACGCGCAACACCTTCAACAGAGTGCCCGACTATCCGTCCGACGGCGCCGATCTGGTCTACGGCCGATGGAACGGAGGACGGATCACCGTCTCCAGCGCCGCATCGGATTCGACGGCGCTGCCCAATGTTTCACCGTCGTCGGGGCCCGCGTCGGCGATTGACGGAGACTCCTCCACGAGCTGGGTGTCCAACTCGCTGCAGACCGCGCTGGGCCAATGGCTGCAGGTCGATTTCGACCATCCGGTCACGAACGCCACCCTGACCGTCACCCCCAGTGCGACGGCGGTCGGCGCCCAGGTGCGGCGGCTCGAGGTGTCGACGGTGAACGGGACGAGCACCGTCAGGTTCGACGAGGCAGGTAAACCGGTTACCGTCGCGCTGCCGTACGGCGAATCGCCGTGGGTGCGGATCACTGCGACGGGAACCGACGACGGATCACCCGGTGTGCAGTTCGGCCTCACCGACATCAATGTCACTCAGTACGACGCGAACGGATTCGCCCACCCGGTGATCCTGCGCCACACTGTCGAAGTTCCCGGCCCTCCTGCGGATTCTGTTGTTGCGCAGTGGGATCTGGGGTCCGAGTTGCTGGGGCGCGCCGGGTGCGCCGAGAGCCCGACCGGGACCCGGTGCTCGGCGGCGATGGCGCTCGCCGCCGAGGAACCGGTGAACCTGAGTAGGACGCTGACGGTTCCGGAGCTGACGCCGGTGACGCCGACAGTGTGGGTGCGGGCCCGGCAGGGACCGAACCTGGCCGACCTCATCGCGCAGCCGGACACGACGCGGGCGGCGGGGGACAGCGACGCGATCGACGTCCTGGGGTCGGCGTATGCGGCCACCGACGGCGACCCCGGTACGTCCTGGACCGCGCCGCAGCGTTTGGTACAGCCACGCACCCCACCGTCGCTGACCCTCACACTGCCCGGCCCACGCAACGTCTCCTCGATCCGTGTGACGCCGAGTATGTCGCCGCTGCCCGCCCATCCGACCATGATCGCCGTCGACCTCGGCGACGGCCCGCAGGTGCGGCGCATGACCGCAGGAACCGAGACGTTCTCCCTCCATCCGCGCGTCACCGACTCGATCGAAGTGTGGTTGCTCGATTGGGATGACGTAATAGACCGCAACGCATTGGGTTTCGATCAGCTCAAACCTCCGGGGCTGGCGGAGATCGTCGCGCTCGACGAGCGCGGCGCCCCCATCGGCGCGGCCGACGCCGCGACCAATCGGGGGCGCACGGTGAGCCTCCCCTGCGGACGCGGACCTGTCATCGGGGTGGCCGGGGAGTTCGTGCAGACCTCGGTGACGACCACGGTCGGTGATCTGTTGGACGGCCGACCCATCCCGGCGCGCCCGTGCCGAAGCACACCGATCCCGCTTCCCGCTGGTCAGCAGGAGCTGCTGATCAGCCCGGGACCCGCGCTGATCGTCGACGGCGTCCAGCTGGCCACCCCGCGCGCCGGTGAAGTCCGTGCGGCCACAACGTCTTCCGTCACCGTCGGCGGGTGGAGCAACGACCACCGTGAGGTGACCGTCGACCCGTCGGAGCGGTCCCGGATCCTCGTCGTCCCGGAAAGCGTCAACCCCGGGTGGGTCGCGCGTGACGCCGCGGGTACCGCGCTGACGCCGGTCACCGTCAACGGTTGGCAGCAGGGCTGGGTGGTGCCGGCGGGTACCGGGGGCACCGTCACGCTGGACTTCGCGTCGAACGCCACCTACCGCGCCGGACTCATCGGCGGCCTCGCCCTGCTGCCGCTGCTGCTCGCCCTGGCGTTCGCTCCGGCGCGTCGCACCCGAGACGATCGCGACCCCGCTCGGCCGTGGCAGCCCCACCCGCTGACGATCGGCGCCGCGACAGTCGTTGCAGTACTGCTCATCTCGGGTCTCGTCGGCGCGCTCCTGGCCGTCGCAGCCCTCGGCGTCCGCTACCTGCTGCGTCATCGTGACAGGATCCGCGACGCAGCAACGGTGGGCACAGCGGCATTCGGCCTGATCCTGGGCGGCGCAGTCCTGAGCCAGTATCCGTGGCGTTCGGTCGACGGATACCTCGGGCACTCGGCGGGCGTGCAGTTGCTCGCGCTGCTGTCGGTGATCGCCGTGGCGATGTCGACGGTGACCTTCGCCGAACCACACCGCGCGCCGCCGCGTGACGACGAAGATGGCTGACATGACAGACACCGGCACCGATTCAGCCGTGGCCCCGATCGGCACGCAGGTCTCGGCGCTCGCGGCTCAAGCACCCGATGCGCCCGCAGTCACCTGTGCCGGCGTGACCGTCAGCCGAGCAGACCTGGACACCACGACCAACCAGGTCGCGCGCGGCTTCGCCTCGCTCGGCGTCGGCGTCGGCGACTACGTCAGCATCGTGGTGCCGAACTCGCTGGATTGGGTTTTCGCGGTGCTCGCGTGCTGGAAACTCGGCGCGGTGCCGCAGCCGCTGTCGGCACGGCTGCCCGACGCGGAGCTGGCCGCACTGCTGGAATTGCGGCGCCCCGCTCTGCTCGTCGGACGACCCGACCCCACCGCAATGACCACAAGCACCACAACGGATCTGGCCGCCGAATTCGCCGGCTTCCCTGCCGACCCACTTCCCGAGGCGGTGTCACCGGTGTGGAAGTCGATGGCCTCGGGTGGGAGCACGGGACGCCCGAAGCTGATCGAGGCCGGCAACAACAGCCGGGTGCCGCCCGCCATCGGCTACCCGTTGGGTGCGCAGGAAGGCGACGTGAACCTGATCTCGGTTCCGTTGAGCCACAACACCGGATTCACCACGTTCGCCATCGGGCTACTGCAGGGCCATCACCTCGTGGTGATGCCCCGGTTCGAACCGCGGCAGTTCCTCCGGCTGGTCACCGACCACCGGGTGACGATCCTGGCGACGGTCCCGACGATCATGCAGCGGCTGCTGCCTGTCTACCGGGCGGAGCCGGGCAGCTATGACCTGTCGTCGATCCGCCGGTTCTGGCATCTGGCCGCGCCGTGCCCGCCCGCCGTCAAGCAGGCCTGGATCGAGATCCTTGGCCCTGCCGCGGTGTGGGAACTCTACGGCGGCACGGAGTTACAGGCCTTGACGTTCATCTCGGGTGAGCAGTGGCTGACCCACCCCGGGTCGGTGGGGGTCGTCGTCGCCGGGGAGATGAAGGTCCTCGACGACGACGGCAACGAATGTCCGCCGGGTGTGGTCGGCGAGATCTACATGCGTCCCGGGCCGGCGGCCAGACCCACGTATCGGTACATCGGCAGCACCGCCAGAACCCGCGACGGCTGGGATTCGCTGGGCGACCTCGGCTACTTCGACGAAGAGGGTTTCCTGTACCTCAACGACCGCAGGGTCGACATGTTCACCGTCGGCGGACGCAATGTGTACCCGGCCGAAATCGAGTCGGCGCTGGCCGAGCATCCTGCGGTGCTGTCGAGTCTGGTGGTGGGTCTGCCCGATGAGGATCTGGGTCAGGTGCCGCACGCGATCGTGCAGGCCGACGGTCTCGACGAAGCGGGCGTCATCGCGTTCCTGGCCGAGCGAATCGCCGGTTACAAGCTGCCGAAGTCGGTGGAGTTGGTCGAGCGCCCGTTGCGTGATGATGCGGGCAAGGCGCGACGGTCGGCGGTCCGCGACGAGGTGATCGCGCGGCGGGCCGCGCAATTCGGCTAGCGCGCGGCGGGCCGCGCAATTCGGCTAGCGCGCGGCGGGCCGCGCAATTCGGCTAGCGCGCGGCGGGCCGCGCAGTTCGGCTAGCGCGCGGCGGGCCGCGCAATTCGGCTAGCGCGACCGGGGTCGACTGGACCGCGGTGGTAGCGCGCGCATGTGGTCGCGCACCCGACCCATGATGTCACCGAGTTCGGAGACGTCCTGTTTCGACAGGGGGTCGAACAGCAGGCCACGAACCACCTCGATGTGGCCGGGCAGGACCTGCGCGACGCGAGCGCGACCGGCGTCGGTGATGCTGACGAGGGTGGCCCGCTGATCCACGGGGCTGATTTCGCGCTCGATGAGACCAGCCCTCTCGAGAAGCCCGGCCTGGTGAGTGAGGCCGCTGCGGCTGTAGACCACACCGTCGGCCAACTCCGTCATGGTGAGGGGGCCGGCAGCGTCGGACAACTTGGCCAGGATCTCGAACTGTACGTAGCTCAGTTCTCCTTCGCTCTGAAGTTGTTGGCGCACCGCGTACTGCAGCAGGCTGACGGCCTCGGTGAGCGCGAAGTATGTGCGCATCTGCTGGGGTGCCAGAGGCTTCGCCATATCGACGATCGTACTGCTTCGATGTCGAAGCAGTGAGACGAGGCTCACATCCTTGGAGGAATTACTTCAAGGTCGAAGCAAGTTGTGTGGTCTGTACGTGCTTCGACATTGAAGCAACCACAGCAGAGAAGAGGAGCCAGTCATGAAGGCAGTGCAGTACCGCGTGTACGGCGATAGCGAAGTCATCGAGTACGTCGACGTCGAACGGCCCGTAGCCGGCGACGGGCAGGTGCTCGTGAAAGTGGCAGCGACGTCGTTCAATCCGGTCGACGCGGGCATTCGCGGCGGATACCTGACCGAGGTGTTCGCCGTCGACTTGCCACACATCCCAGGAATCGACGTCGCGGGCACCGTCGCCGAACTCGGCCGCGGCGTCGAGGACTGGAATGTCGGCGACGCCGTCGTCGCGCTGCTGCCCATGGACGCCAACGGCGCCGCCGCCGACTACGTCCTCGCACCGGTCGAATCGTTGGCCGCCGCGCCCCGGACCGCACCCCTCGCCGACGCCGCCGCACTGCCGACCGTGGGCCTGACCGCATGGCAGGCGCTCTTCGAGATCGCTGGTGTGACAGCGGGGCAGACGGTGCTGATCAACGGTGCGGGCGGGGCGGTCGGCGGCTATGCGACGCAGCTCGCCAAGAACGCGGGGGCTGTGGTCACCGCGACCGCCAAGCCTGGCGACGCCGACCGTCTGCGCAGCCGCGGTGCTGACCGCGTCATCGGCTACATCGATTACACCGCAACACCTCTCGCCATCGACGGGGCACCGTTCGATGTGGTGCTCAACCTCGTCGGCACCACACCGATGGAGACCGAGGCGCTCGCGTCCGTCGTCGCCGACGGCGGCCACTACGTCGGCACCATGACAGCGGGACCGGAACGGCCCCGAGGAGGGTTGCACGCACAACGCGTTTTCGTCCGCAGCGACGCCGCGCAATTGGCCGGCCTCGTGCGCCGAGTCGATGCGGGAGAGCTGCACATCGACGTCGCCCTCCGCCGCCCGCTCGTGGAAGCGTCCGCCGTCCACGAGGAGTACGACGCGGGCCGCCTGCCGGGCAAGACCATCCTCATGCCGTGAACCCTCGCCGAAACTGCATTCCGTGCGGCCATTTCCGCGCAACGACCGCATGGAATGCAGTTTCGGCGGTTGTGGTCAGCGGGCGCGCGCGGGCTCGATCTGGTTGTCGACCGACGAGTCCAGGGGCGTCGGGTCGTTGCGGCGCTCCCAGCGCCGCAACGCATTCCGGCACGGCGACTCCACCAGACCGTAGCTGACCGCGGCGATCGCGAAACCGAAGACCACCGTCAGCACCAGCACCGCGGTGAAGTGCCCGTTGAACGCAAACTCGCCGAGGATCGGGAACACCATCGCCAACGCCGCGAGGTGCCACACGAACAGCCCGTAGGACCAGCGGCCCAGCGTCACCATCACAGGGCTACCCAGGATCCGGTGCGAGGTGTCGACACGGTCCAGCACCAGGGGCGCCAGCAGCGCACCCGCGACGACGGCCCCCATCGCGGTCTTCAACGTCACCTGTCCGATCGAGCCGGGATGCAGTCCTTCCCGTCCCGCCAACGGGGACGCCGCGATCAAGAACGCCGTCAGTGCGATCAGCGCCATCAGCACCCGTCGCCGCGCCAACCTGTGTGCCCACCCCACCGAACTGACCGTCAGCTCCGCCAGCACCATCCCGGCGGCGAACCACGAGAAGAAGGCGGGCGGCCAGTTCCACAGGTTGTGCCCGGACCCCGCGTCGAACGGGATGTGCACCCAGAACAGGCTCGCCACCGCGACGGCCACGATCGCGGGGATCCTGGCGCGGACCGGGAGGCGGCGGGCCAGCAGTGCCAGCAGCGGCAGCGCCAGATAGAAGCTCATCTCGACCGACAGGCTCCACATTTGCGTAAGACCTGCTGTCAATGTCAGCGGCACGTAGATCTGGGTGAGTGTCAGGTTGGCCAACCAGACCGTGAAGTCGGCCTTCACCTCGGGAAGCATGGTCATGATCACGACGACAGCGACCAGGTAGCCGGGCATGATGCGCACGATGCGCGACCGCAGATAGTGGCCGGTCGACGGACGCGACCGCAGCCCGCGCGCGGCAGCGGCGTGGCCACGCCACAGCAGGAAGCCCGAGAGGGCGAAGAACACGGCGACCGCGAGATCGAAACGACCCAGGATCCGGCCGGTGAGGCCGCCGGACATTCCCGTCTGAAACGCCACGTGCGTGACGACGACTCCGATGGCCGCGCACGCGCGCAGGCCCTCGACCGCGGGCAGGAACCCGCGCGTCCCGCCCACGGTGTCGTCGGCGTCCGGCGTTCCGGTCACGCGCAACAGTGTGCCCCTGTCGCGTGGCCGGGGTGAAAACGGGTAGTCAGGCCCTGCCGTTGAACGCCTCGTAGTGAGCGACGACCTTAATGTCTGCTGTTAGGGTCGAACGGACTTTTGGGCGTCTGGCTGGGCGCCGCCACCGCCACGCCCGTGGCGGCGTGCGAAGGGAGAGACGGTATTGAACCGCGCAGTTGCGCTGAGGATCGCCGCGTGCGGAATCATGGGCCTCGGAGCTGCCCTGCTCATCGCCGCCCTGCTGTTGTCCACCTACACCCAGGGCAAGATCGCCAAGATTCCGCTCACCATCGACGCCACCCTCGTCAGCGACGGCACGGGCACCGCGTTCGACCCCGCCTCGCTGCTGGGTGAGCGGTTCGTCATCAACGAGGACATCCCGGTGGTCCAGCAGCGGCAGATCAGCGTGGAGTCGCCGTCGAACGCCGACGTCGTCACATTGCAGGTCGGTACGTCGTTGCGCCGCTCGGATCAGCAGGGCGACAACGGCCTGCTGCTCGCGATGGTCGACACCGTCACGGTGAATCGGCAGACCGCGCTGGCGGAATCCAGCGAAACCAACCCGGGTGGCTCGGTGCAGAAGCCGCGTGCGATCGAGGATGAGAACCCTCCGACCAGCATCGCGTTGCCGCACGAAGGGCTGGCCTACCGCTTCCCGTTCGACACCGAGAAGAAGACGTACCCGTACTTCGACCCGATCGCGCAGAAGGCCTACGACGCCAACTATTCGGGCGAAGAGGATGTCAACGGGCTGACGACCTACAAGTTCACCCAGAACGTCGGCTTCGACGCAGACGGCGAGCTCGTTGAGCCTGTCAAGTACGCCTCGCTCTACGACGACGACGCCGACAGCCAGGTGACGGCGCGCGCAGCGCTGTGGGGTATCGAGGGTGATCCCGAAGAACCGATCACCATGACCCGCTACTACGCGGCGCAGCGCACTTTCTGGGTCGATCCGGTCTCGGGGACCATCGTCAAGGAAACCGACCGCGCCTACCACTATTACGCACGCGAGGCTCTCAAGCCCGAGGTGACGTTCGCCGACTACACGGTGACGACCACCGAGGAGTCGGTGGAGTCGCAGGTGGCCGCCGCGCAGGACGAGCGCGACCGGGTGTCGCTGTGGGGTCGGATCCTGCCGATCACGTTCACCGCGCTCGGGTTGGTCGCTCTCGTGGGCGGGGCCCTGCTCGGGTCGTTCAGCCTGCGTGCGGAGTCGCTGCTGATCGATCCGGGTCTCGACGACACCGGCAACCGGTTCTTCGGCGGCCGCGGCGACGAAGGTGAGCCGGTGCCCGGCGCCGAGGCCAAGACCGAGAAGCTGCCCGCGCAGCGGCCGACCGACCTGCCGCCGGACAGACCGGTCTGATCGGGTTCCTCCGCGCGCTGAGCGCGCCGGCCTACTCGCTGGCGCTCACTCTGGCCGTGACGGCGCCGCTGCTGAGACCGGGTTACCTGTTGCTTCGCGACGCGGTGTCGACGCCGCGTTCGTATCTGTCCGACGCCGCACTCGGGCTGACGCAGGCCGCTCCGAGGGCGCTGCCCCAGGACTTCTTCGTCGCGACGGCCTCGACGGTCGTGGACGGCGGAGTGGTGGTGAAGACGCTGCTGATCCTCGGTCTGTGGCTGGCCGGTTGGGGTGCGGCACGCCTGGCTGCCGCCGTGCTCCCCGAGTCCGGACTTCCCGGCCAATACGTGGCCGCCACCGTCGCGATCTGGAATCCCTATGTTGCAGAACGGCTTCTGCAGGGGCACTGGAGCCTGCTGGTCGGCTACGGGTGTCTGCCCTGGGTCGCGGCGACGGTCCTTTCCCTCCGAGGGGCGCCGAAACTGCATTCCACGCGGGAAAATCTGCGTAACAGCCGCGTGGAATGCAGTTTCGGCGAGGTGTGCGCGCTGGTGTTCTGGCTTGCCCTGGCAGGCCTGACGCCGACCGGTCTGATGCTGGCCGCCACGATTGCCCTGGCCTGCGCGCTGGCCCCGGGTACAGGGCGGCCCCGCTGGTGGTGCGCGGGGCTGAGCGTGGGTGCTGCTGCGACGGCGGCGCTGCCGTGGCTGCTGGCCTCGGCGCTGTCCAGCGGCTGGGCAGCCGATCAGACGGCGGGGGTGGCGGCGTTCGCGGCGCGGGCCGAACCCGGGCTCGCCACCTTCGGCAGCCTCGCCAGCCTGGGCGGCATCTGGAACGCCGACGCCGTGCCACCCTCCCGGACAACGCTTTTCGCGGTGGTCTCGGCGCTCGTCCTGTTGGGGATCGTCGCCGTCGGTGTCCCGCAGCTGCTGCGTAGGCATGCCGTGGTGCCGCTGGTGATCGTGGCGGTCGCCGCCGTGGTCGTGCCCGCGCTGATGGCCACGGGCCCCGGCCTCTCGGCGGTCGAGGCGATGATCGACACGGTGCCCGGTCTCGGGGTGATCCGCGATGGCCAGAAATGGGTGGCGCTGGCGATGCCGGCCTATGCCCTGGCCGGCGCCGCCGCCGTTCTGACGGTACGGCCGCGGGTTCCCGCGCTGGCGACGGCCGCGGTGTGCTGCGCCGCGCTGATCGCGACGCTGCCGGACCTGGTGTGGGGTGTCGGTGGGCGGGTTTCGCCGGTCCGCTACCCCTCCGGCTGGACTGCCGCCGCGGCCGTCGTCAATGCCGATCCCGCGCCCGTCGCTGTCCTGCCCGTCGACAGCATGCGCCAATTCGCCTGGGCCGGTGACGCGCCCGTCCTGGATCCGCTTCCGCGCTGGGTGCGCGCCGACGTGCTCAGCACCGGTGATCTCACCATCGGCGGGGTCACCGTGCCGGGCGACGGCAGCCGAGCCCGTGCGATTCAGCAGATGGTGACCTCGGGTGCGGCGCCCGACGAACTCGCGGCCGCCGGTGTCGGCTGGGTGGTGGTGGAGGGCTCGGGCCCGGCGGCACCTGAGTTACCGCTGCCGGTGGCCTACCGCGACGACGATCTCACGGTCTACCGCGTCGGCGGCGACACACCCGGCTCACCACACCGCGGCATCATGCTCGGCGCGCATGCGGTCTGGCTGGGCCAATTGCTTCTCGGGCTGCTCGGGATGGCGATCGCGGGTTTGCGGTCACGTCACGCACACCGACGGCACCAGGACGTGCAGCGGCCAGAGGGCAGCGACCAGTAGATAGGCCGCCATGCCGCCGCCGGCGGGGATCTCGCCGGCAAGCAGGTCTTCGAGGCGGCGAACCTCGTCGGCATGGAAGAAGGCCCACGTCAGGCCCATGGTGACGTACGGGATCAGCAGCCACAGCCCGAACTCGATCACGCCGCCGACCGACACCCTCGTGCTCAGCCCGCGGCGCGCCGCGACGCGGATGCTCGGCATCGGCTCTCCCCTCAGACCAGCTGACGTTGCCGCCGGACACGCTTGCGGACGTCGGCGAGCAGCAGGTGGCTACCACCCTGGCGGATGAAGCCCGGCAGAAATCGGTTGGTGAACGCCACGAACAGGAACAGCCGCTCGAACAGGTGCTGTCGCGTCCGTCCCCACCGCACCCCGAGGGCGTCGCGGAACACCGGCGCCAGAAACCCGGCCGTCAGGAACTTCAGCAGCGGCCGAAAGGGAAGCGCCAGTAATGGATTGATCATCCGCAGATTGAGCAGGTCGGTGAGGTAGGACCGTACGACGTCGTCCATCGCCACCTGGAGGCACGCGGTGTCCCAGTAGTCGTCGAACTCGGCCCGCGTGGGTGGCCACTGGTCTTCGGTGACCTGCAGCGTGGTTCCGAGGGTCCATGCCGACTGATAGAACTGTTGGGCCTGCTCCTCGGTCATCGGCCCGCGCAACAGCTGATAGGTGTCCTCCAAGCCGACGAAGAGGCAAGCTGCCACCCACATCTGCAGATCGCGGTCGAAAGCGTTGTAGGACAACGGACTCGACGGTCCGCTCTTCACGTGGCGATGTACCTCGTCGACGGCGGCACGGAATGCCGCCCGGTCGTCGTCGGTGCCGAGGATCGCAACCGCGAGATATTGGAACGTCGTGCGGGCCCGCTTCCACGGGTGCTTCATCAGGTTGCCGGAGTCGACCTTGCTCTCGACGACGCCGTGTCCCACGCCGGGGCGTGACAGCTGCATGACCACGTTGGCTGCTCCGGCCGCGAACGACCAGAAATCCATCGCGTCGGCGACGTGCACCGGGTCGTCGGTCCAGCGTGCGGTCCGTCGCGTGATGTTAATGCGATTGTTCACGGGCAGACGTCCGTGAACAGCAGGACGGGCCAGAAAAGCACCGAGCCGACGAATGCGGCCACCTTCGCGACGCCGTCGGCATGCTCGATGTAATCAGGCCGGAACACCGAGAAAACCAGGCCGATCACACAGTGGGGCGCTCCGAGTAGCAGCCCTGTGCCGAACCATTCCGCCAGCGTCATCTCATAGTCCATGATGCGGCGCACGGAGGTGGACATGCCGCTTATGTTAATGATCGTTCGCAAGGTTGTCCGCAATACCGGCGCACCTTTGCGAGCTTGTCGATTCCCGACTTCCCGCGGCCCGCCGGTACTAGAGTTCGCAGCGAGCCCGGAGGTGATCGTGCCCAACACCACGTCAGACGCAATCGCGGTCGGCGGTGTCGACCTCACCGATCCCGACACCTACCTCGCCGGGATGCCCTACGACGCCTTCCGGGAACTGCGGTACCGGGCACCCGTCGCGTGGCATCCCTGCGCCGACAGCCCTGGATTCTGGGCGCTCACTCGCCATGACGACATCTACGACGTCTCCCGCGACAGCGAGACGTGGTCGTCGCAGACGACGGGAGTCTTCATCGACGTTCCGGCGCCCGACGAGGCCTATCAGCTGGCGTTGATGATGTTGACGATGGACCCGCCGCGGCACACCGCGCTGCGGGCGCTGGTCAGCCGCGGTTTCACGCCGAGGCACGTGGCTCGCTTGAGCGAGCGCACCGCAGACATGGCCCGCGACATCGTCGACACCGCGATGGAGCGCGGTGAGTGCGAGTTCGTCGGCGACGTGGCCGGAGCGCTGCCGTCGTATGTGATCGCAGAACTGCTGGGCATCCCGCTCGACGACGGCCGGGCACTGTATGCGCTCACCGAGATCATGAACACCCGCGCGTTGGGTGATCCCGAGCTGATCCACGCGCAGCTTCAGCTCTTCGAGTACGCGACCACACTCGCGGCGGGCAAGCGCGCGAACCCCGGCGACGACATCGCCACAGCACTGCTGCACGCCGAGGTGGACGGAAAGCGGCTCACCGAACTGGAATTCAACCTGTTCTTCATGCTGTTGCTGAATGCGGGCGGGGACACCACCCGAAACCTGGTCGCCGCAGGAACTCTCGCACTGATCGAACATCCCGATCAGTGGGCACGGCTCGCGGCAGATCCGTCGCTGATGCCTACGGCGATCGAGGAGATGCTGCGCTGGACCAGTCCGGTGACAGTGTTCACGCGCACCGCGACGCGAGATACGCGCCTGCGGGGCATCGCGATTCGGGAAGGAGAACGGGTGGCGATGTTCTACCCGTCGGCCAACCGCGACGAGGACCACTTCACCGAACCCGACAGGTTCGACGTCGGTCGCACCCCGAACCAGCATCTGGCTTTCGGCGGCGGCGGAGCACATTTCTGCCTCGGCGCCAGCCTCGCCAGGGTCGAAGCCGCCGCGATCTTTCGCGAGATGCTGGGCCGCACGCAGGAAATCGAACTCGCCGGGCCGGTGGAAAGGGTCCGGTCGGTGTTGATGAACGGCATCCATTCGATGCCGGTGCGGTTCACCCCTGCGGCAGTGCCCGCGTAGGCCGGTCGAGGACACCGCTTGTCAGGCGGCCGGCACGCACGGTCTCCAGCACCGCACGCATCGCATCGGCGCTCTGCTCCCACGAGAACTCGCCGCTGCGCAGCTGCGCTTTCACGCCGAGTTGTTCGCGCAGCACGTCGTCGGTGAGGAGTCGCTCGAGACCGTCGAGCAGCTCGGGAAAACCGTCGACGAGCACACCCGTTACCCCGTCGACGATCGAGTCCGTCAATCCACCCGAGGAGCGGTAGCCGATGGTGGGCACCCCGTGCTGGGCCGCCTCGACCACCGCCAGGCCCCACCCCTCCTTGCGGGAGGGCAGTACCTGCACCCAACTGGTTTGCAACACAGCGTGTTTGGTGGCGTCGTCGACGTGGCCGTGAAACGTGACCGCGTCGGTGATGCCCAGCCGGGCGGCGTGGTCGACGAGTTTCTGCGACCACCAGCCCCCGCCGAGGACATCGAGGTGCACATTCGGTATGCGGGCGCGCAGCTGGGCGATGACGTCCAGCGCGTCTTCGATCTGCTTGTGCGGCACCAACCGGGACAGCACGACGACCCGCGGGGTCGCCGAACGGGGGATCGCCAGCGAGCTCTCGGGGGCTGCATCCACCCCGTTGCGCACCACCGCGACGTGGTCAGGGTGCACGCCGAGCAGCGTGAGGTCCCGGGCCGACGGCAGCGACACCGTGACGTACTGATTGCGCCGGTGCACTCGCGGCGACAACCGGGACTCGACGAACCACCCGATGCGGCTCATCACCGGACCCGCGACGGGCCACTGCTCGCGGTGACAGTGATGCACCAGCACGACCGTCCGCCTGCCGAAGGCGAGCCGGGACAGGAACGGCAGACCGTTCTGGGTGTCCACGACAACGTCGGGGCGGACTCGGCGCATCGGCCCGAGGCCTACGCGACCCGCCACCATCGCCAGCCCCGCCCATACGTACACCGAGTACGGGCCGCCGCGACGCTGGATCTCCACTCCGTCGACGACCTCGCGACGGGCGGCGCCGGGGTAGCGCGCCGTGCGCAGCGTGACGCGGATGCCCGAGGCGGCCAGCGCAGCACCGATCCGCTGCAGGTAGGTCTCGCTGCCGCCACCCTGCGGATGGCCGGTGTCGCGCCAGCACAACAGCAGCACCGAGCGCAGGGGGGACGAGGGGACGGACATCCCGGTCAGCCTAACCGTCCTGCGTAGGGTGACCGGGTGGTCGCTACCGATCTGTTCGCCCGGCGGGCGACCCTGACGCGGTCGCTGCGGCTGCTGTCGGCGTTCCGGTTCGAGCGCAGCGATCCCGCCCGGTTCTACGGCGCCCTGGCCGACGACACCGTGGCGATGGTCGGTGACCTGTGGCGCTCGGCTACCCGGACCGATCCCGGCGGGGTGACCGTGCTGGACGTCGGCGGTGGACCCGGCTATTTCGCCACCGCGTTCACCGGGGCCGGTATGCGCTACATCGGCGTGGAACCCGACCCGGAGGAGATGCACTCGGCCGCTCCCCGCACGCACAGCAGAGCCGGGACGTTCATCAGAGCCTCGGGCATGTCGTTGCCATTTGCCGATGGCAGCGTTGACGTGTGCCTGTCGTCCAACGTCGCCGAGCATGTGGCACAGCCGTGGCGGCTCGGTGACGAGATGCTGCGGGTGACCCGGCCCGGCGGGCTTGTGGTGCTGTCCTACACGGTGTGGCTCGGACCGTTCGGCGGCCACGAGATGGGGCTCACGCACTATCTCGGCGGGCGCCGGGCGGCCGAGCGGTACACCCGCAGGCACGGCCATCGGCCGAAGAACGACTACGGCTCGTCGTTGTTCGCCGTGCACGCGCGCGACGGTCTGCGGTGGGCGAAGAGCACCGGCGCGATGGTCGCCGCATTTCCCCGCTACCACCCCCGATGGGCCTGGGGACTGACCAAAGTGCCTGCCCTCCGCGAATTCGCGGTGAGCAATCTGGTGGTCGTTCTGATGCCGTCCTGATCTGTGGACTGCAACAGGTTCTCGTTTCTGTCTACTGTCGGTACTGTGACGGGTATGACATCCAGCACCGCGTTCAAGACCGAGTGGGACAAGCTGTTCATCGGCGGTAAGTGGACTGAGCCGGCCACCTCGGACGTGATCGAGGTGCACTCCCCCGCGACCGGCGAGCTGGTCGGCAAGGTGCCGTTGGCTTCGGCCGCCGACGTCGACGCTGCCTGTGCTGCCGCGCGCACAGCCTTCGACGAGGGCCCGTGGCCGCACATGTCCCCCGCCGAGCGCGCCGAGGTCCTCGGCCGCGCCGTCAAGATCTTGGAAGAGCGCGCGGAGGAGCTGAAGTTCCTGCTTGCCGCCGAGACGGGCCAGCCCCCGACGATCGTCGACATGATGCAGTACGGCGCCGCGATGTCGGCGTTCAACTACTTCGTCGGTGCGGCCGACAAGTTCCAGTGGCAGGACATCCGCGACGGTGTATACGGCCAGACGCTGGTCGTGAAGGAACCTGTCGGCGTCGTCGGTGCCGTGACCGCCTGGAACGTGCCGTTCTTCCTGGCCGCCAACAAGCTCGGGCCGGCTCTGCTGGCCGGCTGCACCGTCGTGCTCAAGCCCGCCGCCGAGACGCCGCTGTCGGTGTTCGCGATGGCCGAGGCGTTCGCCGAGGCCGGCCTGCCCGAGGGAGTGCTGTCCATCGTGCCCGGCGGGCCGGAGACCGGCCGCGCGCTGACGGCCAATCCGGAACTGGACAAGTTCACCTTCACCGGCAGCTCCGGCGTCGGCAAGGAGATCGGCAAGCTGGCCGCAGAGAAGCTCAAGCCGTGCACGCTGGAGCTGGGCGGCAAGTCTGCGGCCATCATCCTTGAAGACGCCGACCTGGACTCCACGCTGCCGATGCTGGTGTTCTCCGGTCTGATGAACTGCGGCCAGGCCTGCGTCGGGCAGACCCGCATCCTGGCGCCGCGGTCGCGCTACGACGAGGTCGTGGAAAAGCTGTCCGCCGCGGTGGCCGCGATGCCGATCGGTCTGCCCGACGATGCAGGCGCCATGGTCGGCCCACTGATCTCCGAGAAGCAGCGTGATCGCGTCGAGGGTTACATCAAGAAGGGCATCGAGGAAGGTGCCCGCCTCGTCACCGGCGGCGGCCGTCCCGAGGGCCTCGACAGCGGCTGGTTCGTCCAGCCGACCGTCTTCGCCGACGTCGACAACTCGATGACGATCGCGCAGGAGGAGATCTTCGGCCCGGTACTGGCGGTCATCGCCTACGAGGACGAGGACGACGCCGTGCGCATCGCCAATGATTCGGTCTACGGTCTCGCCGGTTCGGTGTACACCACCGACAACGACAAGGCTCTGCAGATCGCCCGCAGGATCCGCACCGGCACCTACGCGGTCAACATGTACGCGTTCGACCCGGGCGCACCCTTCGGCGGCTACAAGAACTCGGGCATCGGCCGCGAGAACGGCCCCGAGGGCATCGCCGCCTACACCGAACCCAAGAGCATCCTGCTGCCGTTCGGCTACACGCCGGCCACCTGATCCTCAAAGGTCAACGAACGTACGGTTTTTGACGGATTCTGCTCAGATTTCGTCAGAAACCGTACGCTCGCGGTGTTTCAGTCCTCCAGCGGGAACGAGTGGTGCTCGTGGGCAATCAGCCAGCCACCGTCGACCTTGCGCAGCCCGAGGGTGACGCGCAGCCGGTGGTCGGGTTTCGCTTCGAGTTCCTCCGGCTTGCCGCACCGCAGCAGCGCCCGGGCGAACGCCACGTCGCCGCCGGCGGTGACGTCGAGCTCAACGAGCTCGAAGACTGCTCCGCCGGCGATGAATTCGAAAAACGGCGGCCAGCAGTCCCGGTATTCGGCGAGGCCTCTGACGCCGTTCTGCGGCGGCGGCACGTCGAACATCACGATGTCGTCGGTATGGGCGGCGACGACGCCGTCGAGGTCGCGCGACTGGATCGCCTCGATCCATCGCTCGACGACGCCGCGGATTGCGTTCTGTTCAAGTGTCATGTGCGTTGTGACCTCTGCCGCCACCCCAACTCATCGCGGACTCATCGGGCGCCTCTCAGAACGCGACTTCCGGCAGGTCCATCGCGGTCAGATCCACCGCCTGCAGCACGGCGCGCTGCGCGCTGAGGCGCGGCAGCACGTTCTTGGCGAAGAACTTTCCGGTAGCGACCTTGCCGGTATAGAACGCTCGGTCTTTCTCGCCGGCATCCCCGTCGAGCGCGGCCAGCGCGATCTCGGCCTGCTGCAACAGGAGCCAGCCGAGCAGCAGATCGCCGACGGCGAGCAGGAACGGGACCGACTCGAGCCCGAGCCGGTACAGCTCGCGAGGGTTCTCCTGAGAATCGACAAGGTATTTCGTCATCGCGGCGACCATCGCCTGCACCTCGGTGACTGCGGTGGCCAGCAGCGCCCGGTCGGCGGCCAGTTCAGGGCGTGCCGCCGGGTCGTCGAGGAACCGGCGCAGGTTGCTCACAACGTGCAGCAGCGCCCCGCCCTGGTCCCTGGCGATCTTGCGGAAGAAGAAGTCCTGCGCCTGGATCGCGGTGGTGCCTTCGTAGAGCGAGTCGATCTTGGCGTCGCGGATGTACTGCTCGATCGGATAGTCCTGCAGGAAACCCGAGCCACCCAGTGTCTGCAGCGATTCGGTGAGGCACTGGTAGGCACGTTCGGAGCCGACCCCCTTGACGATCGGCAGCAGCAGGTCGTTGACGCGGCCCGCCATCGCCGCGTCGGCGCCGGACACGATCTCGGCGGCGGCGACGTCCTGGTGAGCAGCGGTATAGAGGTACAGCGCACGCAGCCCCTCCGCGTACGCCTTCTGCGTCATCAGCGCGCGACGTACATCGGGATGGTGGATGATCGTCACGCGCGGTGCCGTCTTGTCGGCCATCTTCGTCATGTCGGCCCCCTGCACCCGCGTCTTGGCGTAGTCCAGAGCGTTGAGATAACCGGTGGACAGCGTGGCAATAGCTTTGGTGCCCACCATCATTCGTGCGTACTCGATCACCTTGAACATCTGCGCGATGCCGTTGTGGGTGTCGTTGACCAGCCAGCCGACCGCGGGCGTGCCGTGCTGGCCGAAGCTCAGCTCACACGTCGCGGATGCTTTCAGTCCCATCTTGTGCTCAAGGCCGGTGACGAAGACGCCGTTGCGCTCGCCGGGTTCGCCGGTCTGCGGGTCGAAATGGAACTTCGGCACGAGGAACAGCGACAGCCCCTTGGTGCCGGGACCGGCACCCTCCGGGCGGGCCAGGACGACGTGCACGATGTTCTCGAACAGGTCGTCGGTGTCGCCGTTGGTGATGAAGCGCTTGACCCCGTCGAGGTGCCAGGTGCCGTCGGGCTGCGGGATGGCCTTGGTGCGGCCCGCGCCGACGTCGGACCCGGCATCGGGTTCGGTGAGCACCATCGTGGCGCCCCAGTTGCGCTCGATCATCAGCGCCGCCCAGTGGCGCTGAAGGTCGTTGCCGATGGCGTTGATGATGTCGGCCATCTTGGGGCCCGCGGAGTACATGAACACCGCCGGTTGCGCGCCGAGGGCGAACTCGTTGATCGCCCATTCCAGCATGGAAGGGGCGGGCACGCCGCCGATGGACTCGGCCATGCCGACGCGGAACCATTCCCCGTCATGCCAGGCGCGGAACGATTTCTTGAACGGCTCAGGGATGCTCACGACGTGGGTCGCCGGATCGAATGACGGTGGAGTTCGGTCGGTCTCGGCGAACGCTTCGGCGAGGGGGCCTTCGGCCACCTTGGCCGCCTCGTGCAGCATCTCACGCACCGACGGTGGGTCGAGGTCGCCGAATTCGCCTGTCCCGAGGACCTTCTCCAGCGCCAGCACCTCGAACAGGTTGAACTCAAGGTCGCGGACGTTGCTCCTGTAGTGCCCCATGGGTCGGCCTCCGGTGGTACCCGTCGATTCGAGTTTGCTGCCAGAGTACGACGCCCGGTCCCGCCCGCTACGCGCGGCGCCAGTGCGCGCACACGAAATCGCCGTTGACCGCCGAGTCGACCAGCGCCCATTCCGACCGCAGCGGCAGCACCGGCGACCCCGCGCCGAGGGTGCACGGCGCGTAGGACACGATGATCTCGTCGATCAGACCCGCGCGGACGAACTGTCCGGCGACGTCGCCACCGCCGACGACCCAGACGTTCTTGCCCGCGGCCGCTTCCACCAGAAGCGGGTGCAGCGCGGCGACGTCTCCGGCGAACGTCTGCACGGGATGCCCCGTGACGACCACCTCCGGACGGTGCGTGACAACCCACGACGGCTGCGGGTACATCCAGTCACCGGGCTGGTTCTTCACGATCCACTCGTAGGTGTCGGTGCCCATCACCAGTGAGCCGACCTCCGCGATGAACGGATCGATGGCGAACGGCCCGTCCGGCGTGATGTCACGCGACGTCAGCCACTTCAGGCTGTCGTTCTCGTCGACGATGTAGCCGTCGAGGCTCGAGGCGGTGTAGTAGACGGTGCTCATCGGTGTCCTTCCTAGGCTCTTCTCATCCAGTCCAGCGGGTCGCCGCGCCGCGCCGTGACGCCATGGCCGGCGAGCATGGTGCGAACCAGTTCGCGACGGTGCGCCGAGTAGGTGAGAACGTGCGCGACGATGCCGTAGAGCTGGAACGACTCCGGCGGGTCACACAGTGCGTCGATCACCGTGTCACCGAGCCGGCCGGCTGCGGTGTACTCGGAAACCATTGCGCGCCAACGCTTCGCGATGCCCTCGTGATGGGCGAGCAGCGCAGCGGCGTCGGTGGACCCCGCCTGCGTCGCTGCCCGCGCAGGGAAGTCGTCGCCGGCGATCGTCGCCAGCCACACCTCCTTGTTCCACACGATCGCGCCGAGCACCGCACCGACGCTGGGTTCGGGCCCGTCCCACTCCAGCACCGTCTGCCCGGGCGCCACCTCGGCCACCCACTGCTCGGTGGTCAGGTGAGTCGCCTGCGTCAGCAGGTGGGTCGTGTCGTCGAGGTCGTGCACGATCATCAACCGGGCGACGTCGGGTACGGCGGTCGCCGCCTCGTCGTGGTGGCTGTCCAGCCACAGCGACTGGGGAGGGTGGAAGTGCAGACCGTTGGGCGCCGGGAGCCGGAAGTGGACGTCGACAGCCTGCGACGGCGGCACCCCGTAGGTGCGACGAAATGCACGGGAGAACACCTCGGCCGAGGACCACCCCTCGTCGGCGGCTACTGCCGAGACCGCCTCGCCCCGCTGCAAGCGCCACGCCGCCCGCTCCAGCATGACCCGGCGACGAAGCGCCGCCGGGGATTCGCCGGTCAGTCGGCGCACCTCACGTGAGAAGTGGAACTCCGAGGCGAAGCTGCTGCGCGCCATATCCGCGACGTCGCCGTTGTCGGCGTCGGTGACGGCGTCGAGCAGTTCGCGCAGCCTGTCACGGCCAGCGGGGTCGGTCACGGGTCCGAGTATCGTCGGGCGCCCTCGGGCGGAACATGACATTTCCTGCTCTCTCGCCGCCGAAACTGCATTCCATGCGCCGCAAACGCGAATTTTCGCGCATGGAATGCAGTTTCGGCGGGTCAGGTGTCGAGCACCTCGCCGATGCGGGACCTCAGCACGGCGCGGTCACCGAGATCGCCGGTGTCGATGCCGAACGTCTCCTCCAGCACGCCCAGCACCTCGTCCGCCGTTTCCAGCCGGGTCTTCTCGGTGCCGCCGGCGCGGTGCACGGCGAGGTGGCGCCCGCGCAGGTTCCAGCGGGCGTCGTCGGTCACGATCGC
Source organism: Mycolicibacterium iranicum (assembly GCF_001650495.1). Lineage (GTDB taxonomy): Bacteria > Actinomycetota > Actinomycetes > Mycobacteriales > Mycobacteriaceae > Mycobacterium > Mycobacterium iranicum_A. The sequence goes on from NZ_LWCS01000039.1 coordinate 30,455, forward strand.
CGCAGTCAGTCCGACGACGAATCCCGACCTCGGATAGGTCGAGACGTACCAGCTGCCGACCTCCAGGTCGATCTGCGGCCGGGGGTCGGGGTTCAACAGGTACAGCGGCTGCCAGGCGCCGCGGATCTGGACCTGGAGTTCGAAACCTTCGGGGTGCTCGAGCAACCGGTAGGGCTCGTGGCGGGTCTGCTGCACCGGCCCGCTCTGTAGCCGGATCGGCGACGTCAGCGTCTGACCGCCGAATCCGACGTCGACCAGAAAGGGACCGTCGCCGTCGGGGAAGGTGACAGCGAGCACCTGGTGCGTCTGGGCGGGAAGTGAATCGTCGTCGTGCATCCACACGACCCGCCCCGCCAGGCGCTGCACCTCGCAGCCCAACTCCTCGAGGACGTAGCCGAGCAGACCATTGTGCTCATAGCAGTATCCGCCGCGCTGACGATGAATCAGTTTGTCGGCCAACGCTTTCGCGGAAAGATCGACAACCGGCACCCCGGTGAGCGGGTCGAGGTTCTCGAACGGGATGGACCGGTTGTGGGCCGCGACAATCCCGCGCAGCGTATCGAGGCCGGGTTCGCCTCGGCCCGCGAAGCCGATCCTGGCGACGTAGGAGTCGAGCAGACTGGACATGCCGACCATGGTGCGACCTCAACTGTGGTTAAGGTCAACCCGAGACGGCCCGAGAAAGCACTATGGCGGAAGCCCCCGACCGGGTCCCGCCATAGTGCCCATTGAACCTACAACGGGCCGGTCTCGCTTCGTCGCATTTCGACGTGGTCGATTACCGGACGGCTGCAGCCTTCTGAGTATTGGGGACTATACCGAGTGTCTCCTCGCGTTGTCGTGATCATGACAAACAACGAACACCCCACTGCACTCGTCTCCGGAGCCAACCGAGGACTCGGCCGCCGCTTCGCCGAACAGCTCGTCGCGCGCGGCGCGAAGGTCTATGCCGGGGCGCGTCGCCCCGAATCCATCGATCTACCCGGGGTGATCCCCGTCCCCCTCGACATCACCGACCTCGGATCCATCCGCCGCGCGGTCGCTCTGGCCGGCGACGTCAACGTTCTCGTGAACAACGCGGGCGTCTCGACGCGCGCGGGACTGCTCGACGGTTCCCTCGAGGACATCCGGCTCGAAATGGACACCAACTACTTCGGAACGCTGTCGATGATCCGCGAGTTCGTCCCCGTCATCGAGCGCAACATCGACGGCGATGACGGCGCGAGCGGTGCGATTCTGAACGTGCTGTCGGTCCTGTCGTGGCTACATCCGGCGGGCAGCGGCGCGTACTCGGCGGCGAAGGCCGCGGCGTGGGCGATGACCGACGCGGTGCGAGAGGAGCTCGCGCCCCGCGGCATCCACGTCTCCGGGCTGCACGTCGGGTACATGGACACCGACATGGTCAGCGACGTCCCGGCCGACCTGAAGACGGATCCGGCGGTCGTCGCCGCGCTGGCGCTCGACGGGTTGTTCGCCGGTGCACCCGAGATCCTCGGCGACGAACTGACCCGCACCGTCAAGTCGCAGTTGTCGGGCTCGTAGTCTTCAGGGGCTCATAGCCTTGACGGCGCAGCGCCGGTGCTGAAGTCTTCGCTCTGGTGATGAAGGTCATAGCTTTGTGAGTGGCCGTGAGCAGCGGGTACACTGGCAAAACTAGAACATGTTCCAGTCCGACGGTAAATCTGTTGCAAGGGGGCAGCTGTGAACGCGACCGAGGTCATCCCGTCCGAGCTCACCAAATGGGATCCGGTCCTCACCGAACGCGTGATGGGCATCCTGAAGCCCTTCCTCAGAGGATGGCATCGCGCTGAAGTGCGCGGGCTGGAGAACTTTCCGCAGGGCGGCGCACTGGTGGTGTCCAACCACTCCGGGGGACTGTTCGCCATGGATGTGCCGATCTTCGCCAGCGGTTTCTACGACAAGTTCGGTTACGACCGGCCGGTCTACACGCTCAGCCACGACATGCTGATGGTCGGCCCGACGGGAACGTTCTTCAAGAAGGCCGGCTTCATCCCGGCCAACCACAAGAACGCCGACGAGGCCCTGCGCTCGGGCGGGGTGGTCGTCGTCTTCCCCGGCGGCGACTACGACGTCTACCGCCCGTCCCTGTCGGCAAACAAGATCGACTTCGGCGGCCGGACCGGGTACGTGAAGGCTGCCATCAACGCCGGCGTCCCGATCGTGCCGACGGTCGGCATCGGAGGTCAGGAAAGCCAGCTGTTCCTCACCCGCGGAACCGACATCGCCAAGGCGCTGGGGCCGGTGGCGCGGGCATTCCGCACCAAGATCCTGCCCGTCTCGTTCGGCTTCCCCTTCGGCCTGTCGGTCGTCCTCCCCGTCAACGTGCCCCTGCCCACCAAGATCACGATGAAGGCGCTACCGCCGATCGACATCGCCAAAGAATTCGGCGAGAACCCCGACGTCGACGAGGTCGACGCCCACGTGCGCCGGGTGATGCAGCGCGCACTCGACGAACTGGCTCAGGAGCGCAAGCTCCCGGTGCTGGGCTGATAGATGGGCCTCCTCGACCCCGTCACCAACACCCTCGGCCTGCTCTCCACGATGGCGCGCGCAGGCATCATCGCCCCGATGCGCCCGGACAAGTACCTGCGCATCGCCGGCGCGATGCAGCGCGAGAACATGGCGATCACCTCCGGCTTCGCCGCCGCGGCTCAACGCAGTCCCGACCGGGCCGGCCTTGTCGACGAACTCGGGATCCTCACCTGGCGCCAGATCGACCGTCGGGCCGACGCGTTCGCTGCCGCACTTCAAGCACTGCCGGCAGGCCAGCCCGACGTGATCGCGCTGATGGCGCGCAACCATCGCGGTTTCGTCGACGCGCTGATCGCGGCCAACCGTGTCGGTGCCGACGTGCTGCTGCTCAATACGTCATTCGCCGGACCGGCGCTGGCCGAAGTGCTGGAGCGCGAAGGCAGCCGAGACGGACGTGCCAAGAACGTGGCCGTGGTCTACGACGAGGAGTTCTCCGAGATCGTCGACCGCGCGCTGGCGGACCGGCCGGACATCACCCGCATCCTCGCATGGACCGACTCGCCCGGCGACGCTCTGACGGTCGAGAATCTCATCGCCGAACACAGCGGTGAGGAGCCCGTCCGCGCAACCGAGAAAAGCCGAGTGATTCTGCTGACCTCGGGCACCACCGGAACACCGAAGGGCGCCAAGCACTCCGGCGGAGACCCCAGCGTGCTCAAGGCGATCTTGGACCGGACCCCGTGGCGCGCCGAGCAGCCTGTCGTCATCGTCGCTCCGATGTTCCACGCATGGGGGTTCTCCCAACTGGCCTTCGCGGCGTCGATGTCGTGCACGATCATCACCCGCCGCAAGTTCGACCCCGAGGCGACGCTGGAACTCGTCGACAAGCACCGGGCGACCGGGCTGTGTGTCGTGCCGGTGATGTTCGACCGGATCATGGATCTGCCTGACGAGGTCCTCGACAAGTACAGCGGCCGCTCGCTGCGATTTGCCGCGGCATCGGGTTCACGGATGCGCCCCGACGTCGTCATCAAGTTCATGGACCGCTTCGGCGACGTGATCTACAACAATTACAACGCCACCGAGGCCGGCATGATCGCGACCGCCACACCACGCGATCTGCGTGCCGCGCCGGACACCGCGGGCAAGCCCGCTGAGGGCACTGAGATCAAGATCCTCGACGCCGAGTTCAACGAGGTGCCCACCGGCCAAACCGGCGGCATCTACGTGCGCAACTCGACGCAGTTCGACGGATACACCTCCGGTACGACCAAGGAGTTCCACGAGGGCTTCATGTCGTCAGGCGACCTGGGCTACCTCGACGACGCCGGAAGGCTATTCGTGGTCGGCCGCGACGACGAGATGATCGTCTCCGGCGGCGAGAACGTCTACCCCATCGAGGTGGAGAAGACGCTGACCACCCATCCCGACGTCGCTGAGGCCCACGTGCTCGGCGTCGACGACGAAAAATACGGCCAACGGCTCGTAGCTTTCGTGGTTTTGAATTCCGGTGCGGCGGCTACCCCGGAGGCGCTGAAACAGCACGTTCGCGACAACCTCGCGAACTACAAAGTGCCAAGGGAGATCACGGTGCTCGACGAGCTTCCTCGCAGCATCACCGGCAAGATCTCGCGCAAGGAATTGAAGGACCGGATCGGGGATGCCTAAACGCCGCCCGCTGCTGCGCGCGGCAGCAGAGTTGCTCAATGCTGCCAACGGTGTCAAGCCCCTGGCCCGCGACGGATACCCGACCATCCCGGTGTTCGCGTTCGGTTGGCCGACCTCGGAGCTGTCCCCGCTCTACATGACGGGCTCGATGCTCGACGCGGTCCGCCGCGGCATCCGGGGCGACTTCCGCGGCACCCGCGGCCGGATCGCGCTGGCACTCACCGCGATTGCCTGGGCACTGCTCTATCTCATCCACCGCCGCAACGTGGCGTCACAGCCGTTCTTCGAAGACCCGCTGCGTGAGGCGCTGGGCCCCGACTACGACGCGATCGCAGAGAAAGCGAGGTCGTCGCGCCGACGGTACTTCGGTGTGCCGCCCAACGACTTCGTCCGGCGCCGCTATGTGGAGAAGGCGGGCACCGTGCACTACGGGCCGCTGCGGGTGAACCGCGCCGACATCTGGCGCCGCAGCGACCTGCCACGGCACGGCAAAGCGCCTGTCCTGCTTCAAGTTCCAGGTGGAGCATGGGCCATAGGCATGCGTAAGCCGCAGAGCTATCCGCTGATGAGCCACCTCGCCGACCACGGCTGGATCTGCGTGTCGATCGACTATCGCGTCAGCCCGAAGAACACCTGGCCCGACCATATCGTCGATGTCAAACGGGCACTGGCATGGATCAAAGAGAACATCGCAGAATGGGGCGGCGACCCGGATTTCGTCGCCATCACCGGCGGGTCCGCCGGCGGTCACCTCTCGTCGCTGGCGGCTCTGACGGCAGACGACCCGCAGTTCCAACCGGGCTTCGAGGACGCCGACACCTCCGTAGTCGCCGCGGTGCCGATTTACGGCCGCTACGACTGGGTTTCGACGCGTGGCAGCGGTCGCCGAGAGTTCATCGCGTTCCTGCAGAAGTTCGTTGTGAAGAAGCCGATCACCCAGAACCGGCAGCTGTACGTCGATGCATCGCCGAGCTACCGGTTGCGGCCCGACGCCCCACCGTTCTTCGTGCTGCACGGCCGAGACGACTCGATCATCCCGGTGCCCGAGGGACGTGAGTTTGCCGAGGCCCTCAAGAGAGTGTCGACATCGCCGGTCGTGTACGCCGAAATCCCGCATGCCCAACACGCTTTCGACTTCTACTACGGCTCACCGCGGGCGCACTACACCGCGCAGGCTGTCGAGGAGTTCCTCTCCTGGGTGATGGCCACCCACCAAAGGGGCGGTCTATTGGTCGCCGAAACTGCAACTGTGCAGGGAAAGTTCGAGTAGGGCCCTGCGTAGATACAGTCTCGGCGAGAACTAATTGGCCACGTCGGCGAGCCGACTAATTGGCCACGTCGGCGAGCCGACTAATTGGCCATTGCTGTTTCGACGACCGTCAGCTCGGTGGAAAGCCCTGCTGCGCGACGGATCTCGATGAACTCTTCGACCATTGCAGCGGTCAGCTCGTGCGGGTCGTCGACGGTCTTGCCGTCGGAGAGCACCGAGATGTTGATCTGGTCGACATAGCTCCACACGGTGATGTTGAGTCCGCTGCCCATGGTGAGCGGTCCGACCGAGTAGATCTCGGTGACGAGCGCACCGCCCACGCGGGCACGCTCCTTGGGTCCCGGCACGTTGGAGATCGGCAGGTTCATCACCTTGTTCTGACCGTCCTTGTGTGACAGCCAGCGGAACATCGCCTCGGCGGGACCGGGCGGGAAGTATGCCGACCACCGGCTGACCAGTTCTGGCCCGAGCAAGTTGTTACTCTCTTTGCCTGCGACGGCAGCGTCGTGGGCGGCGCGGACCCGCTCCAGTGGATCGTCCACATCGACGGGGATGCTGACCAGCACGCCGGTGAAGTAGTTGCCGTAGACGCGGTCACGCGAGAAATCGAAGCTCACCGGCACCGAGGCGAGCAGAGGGTGGTCGGCATGACCGTCGTAGTGCAGCAACAACTTTCGTAACGCACCCGCCGACATCGCGAGGATCATGTCGTTGATGGTGACGCCGAGATGCTTACCGGTCGCCTTGACATCGGCCAGGGCGAGTGTGGTGGTGGCAAACTTGCGGGTCGCGTCGATCTGGTGGTTGATGAACGTCGGTGGCGGCGTGAACGGGCGGGTCAGCTCCGGGGAGAGCTTGTGCCCACTCTCTCGCACCCGGCGGATGCCCTGCGCCGTGTAGCGCACCACGCCAGGGAACTTCGCGATCTGGCGAAGGTGGTCGGTAAAGGCGGAGCGAACCAGCTCGCCTCTGGACGGAGCGGGGTCGGTGGCGTAGGAGTCACGGTCGGCCTGCGGCCCGTCCTGCAGGTCCATGCCACGGGCCAGCAAGTTGGCGGAGGCGACGCCGTCTGCCAGGGCGTGATGGATCTTGCCGAGCACCGCGATGCGGCCATCCGCGAGACCCTCGATGAGGTACATCTCCCACAGCGGTCGGCTGCGATCCAGCGGCGTGCTGGCGATCCTGCCGACCTCCTCGTCGAGTTCGCGGCGGCCGCCCGGCGCCGCGACCCGGGTCGACCGGACGTGGTACTCGAGGTCCACCTCGGCATTCTCGCGCCACATGGGGTGGTGGAACTTGAACGGGATGTCGATCAGCTCGAAGCGGAACGGCTCAAGCTTGTACAGCCTGCTGTGGATGACCTTGCGGAGCTCGTCGACCCCGAAGGTCGCGCCGCCGAGATCATCGAGCTCGATCACCGCCAGCTTCAACGTGTGCATGTGAACGCTGGGAGTTTCGCTGTACAGCAGCACAGCGTCCCAGCCACGGAGTCTTTTCACCGCGACAGCCTCTTCACCGCGCCACCTTCCCCACGCCCGTCGGCTCCTCGCGCAAGCGCTCGTCCACCCGTCGGCTCCTCGCGCAAGCGCTCGTCCACCCGTCGGCTCCTCGCGCAAGCGCTCGTCGGCCGGAGGTGACTATATAACCTCTTTCGCCCCGACCAGGCTCCTGTTTCGGTGAATGTGGTTGAGGAACAAGCCGATTGCCGTCGCCGCGGCGCCGGTGCGGGCACCGTCGGTCATGTCGAAGCCGTGACCTGCGCCGGGCAGCTCGACGTAGCCGACAACCGACCGGGAGACGTTGCGCAGGCGTTCGACAAAGCTCCGCGCCTGAGCCACCGGGATGACGCTGTCGCCCGTCCCGTGGATGACCAGGAACGGCGGGGCCTCGGAATGGATGCGCGCCATGGGCGAAGCCTTGCGGAACACATCGGGATGCTTGTCGAGTTTGCGCCTGACGACCACTCGCTCAAGGAAGTCCATGAAGCGGACACGCTCCACCGTGGACTTGTCCTCCCAGTCGTAACGCCCGTAGATCCCGACGACCGCGTCCACCGACGTGTCGGAATCCTCCGGAAGTTCGCACTGCATGTCGGGGTCGTTGGCGGTCAGTCCGGCCAGCGCCGCGAGATGGCCGCCGGCCGAGGTGCCCGCGACGGCGATGAAGTTACGGTCGCCACCGAACTTGTCGACGTTCGCGCGCGCCCAGGCGATCGCGGTCTTGACGTCGGTGATGTGCGCCGGCCACGGATTGTGCGGCGCGACCCGGTACTCGACGGACAGGCAGACCCAGCCCATCTCGGCCAGATGCGACATCAATGCATAGCCCTGCAGCATGCGGCCGCCGTGCACCCACGCGCCGCCCGGAACAAAGATCATCACCGGGGCATCAGCCGGCGTGTCGTCGCGACGCCAGACGTCGAGCAGCTGGGTGGGGCGAGGACCGTACCGCACAGACGTCTTGTGCACGTTACGCAGATGCTCGCGCATCTTCCAGATCGGCGGCGTGCGCTCGGCGGCAGGCCATTCGATCTCGAGATCCTTCGGCGATACGACACCACGCAGCGCGGCTTCGGTGACCGCGCTGGTGCAGTCCCGCTCCTGCTGCTTCTTCTCCGCGTCGTTGGGCGTCACCAGCGACTTGGCCAGTGCTCCGACGAAGTCAGGGGCGTGCCGGGCACCCCAGACGCCTGCGGCGGTCAACGCTCCAAGGGGCTCAAGGTGTTTCCCGACCACAGGCAGAGAGGCCGAGGCGACGCTCGCCGCCAGCAAGTAGTCGGAGAATCCTGCGTTCAGCAACCACTGGACACGGGTAGTCAAGGTGGGTCCGGGATACCGCGTATCCGGGCGTTCCGTCATGGCGCGAAGCGTACCCCCGTTGAATGGATTCAAACGACAATCTCAGCGAAGTTGTCTACTGATTCTGGGATGTGGTCAATTTGTGATCTGACTCACAACTGCTGGTGCGAAAAACGCACCGCGATAGCGTCGGATTGACACTCGTCAACTTCAACGAAGAAGGCACACCCGTGAGCAAGACCGCGAGCACGTCCGCGCTGGCCATCACCGACGACCACCAGGACCTCGCAGACGCCGCCGCGGGCCAGTTGACCCGGTTGCAAACGCTCGCCAAGGCCAGGGCCACCCTCGATGGCGGTCCCACGCATCCGTCCGAGATCTGGTCGGCCGCAAAGCATCTCGGCTGGACTGGGCTGGCGATCGCCGAAGAGCACGACGGTTCGGGCTACGGCCTCGCCGAGCTGGCCGTGGTCACCGAGTGCCTCGGCCGCCAGCTGTCCCCCGGGCCGTTCCTGTCCAGCGTCTCGGCCGCCGTCGTCATCGACCGATGCGCGCCGGAATCCGTTCGGGCCGAAGTACTCCCAGACCTTGCACGTGGAGAGACGACTGCCGCGCTCGGAGTATCGGGCGCGATCAGAGTGGATTCCGACGAGTTGGCCACCGGGGAATGCCCCGCTGTGCTCGGCGCCCCGGACGCAAGCCTGCTGGTGCTCACGGCCGGCGAGGACGTGATCGTCGTCGACGCCGCCGCCGACGGCGTCACGGTCACCCCGCTAGAGAGTCTCGACACGACCCGCAGCATCGGCTCGGTAGCCTTGACCAGCGTCTCGATCCCTCCTGAGCGCGTACTGCGCGGTGCCGCACGCAACGCCAGGACCGTCTTCCGGATTCTGGCGTCGGCTGAAGCCGTCGGCGTCAGCTGGGCAGCGCTCGACATGGCTGTCGAATACGCCAAGGTGCGCGAGCAGTTCGGCCGTACCATCGGCACGTTTCAGGCCGTCAAACATCATGCGGCCAACATGCTGGTCAATGCCGAGACAGCGACCGCGGCCACCTGGGACGCGGCACGCTCCGACGACCTCGACAGCGCCTGGTTTCCGGCCGCGGTGGCCGCGACGCTGGCGATCCGGGCTCAGGTGTTCAACGCACAGAACAATATTCAGCTGCACGGCGGTATCGGCTTCACCTGGGAACACGATGCGCATCTCTATCTCCGCAGAGCCAGAACGCTTGCCGTGCTGATGGCCGACGGCGCCGACCCGGTACTCGACGTCGTCGAGGGCCAGCGCCGAGGCCAGGCACACGGCGCGTCGTTCACGCTCCCTCCGGAGTCCGAGCAATATCGCGGCCCGGCACGCGAAGCAGCCGCGACGGTGCGGTCCCTGCCCGCCGACCAACAGCGTGACTTCCTCGTCGACTCCGGCTATCTGGTGCCGCACTGGCCGACACCATGGGGTCGGGCGGCAAACGTCCTCGAACAGCTGGTGATCGAGGAGGAGTTCGGCTCGGCGGAAAGAAGCGGGGCGACCGGGGAATCGACACCGATCGATCGTCCCGATATGGGGATCACGGGCTGGGTGGCGCTGACGATCGCCCAGGCGGGCACCGACGATCAGCGTGAGCGGTGGGTGGAGCCGGTGCTGCGGGGGCAGGTGATGTGGTGCCAACTGTTCTCCGAGCCGGGCGCCGGATCGGACGCCGCCGCCGTCCGCACCTCGGCAAAGAAGGTCGAGGGCGGATGGCGGGTCACGGGCCAGAAGGTCTGGACGAGCCTGGCCCACATGTGCCAGTGGGGCCTCGCCACAGTGCGCACCGATCCCGCCGCCCCCAAGCACGCCGGCGTCACGATGATGGCGATCGACATGAACGCCGACGGGGTGACGGTCAATCCGTTGCGCGGCATCACCGGCGACTCGCACTTCAACGAGGTGTTCTTCGACGACGTTTTCGTGCCGGACACCGACGTCGTCGGTGACGTCAACAAAGGATGGCTGGTCGCGCGGGCGACGCTGGGCAACGAGCGGATCTCGATCGGTGGCGGGTCGGGGGCGCCGACCGGCGTCACGCCCGACCACCTGGTCAAGCTGCTCGACAGCTCGCCGGACACCGCGGCGATGCATGTGCGGCGCGCCGGCGAGGTCATCGCCGAAATCCACACGCTGAGGCTGCTCAACCTGCGCCGCGCGACGCGCGCGATCGCCGGCGCCGAACCCGGCCCGGAGGGCAACGTCACCAAACTGCTGGCGGCCGAGTCCGGCCAACACCTCACCGAGTTGGCGTTCGAGCTGGCGGGCACGGCCGCGGTGATCGAACAGACCCCGCAGCTGACCCGCAGCTATCTGGGCAACCGCGCGATGACGATCGCTGGTGGAACCTCGGAGATCACCCGCAATACGATCGCCGAGCGGATCCTCGGTCTGCCGCGGGATCCACTGCTCCGGTGACCGACACCACCGACCGGGCCCCGACGCACACGCATACTGATCCGGTGCACAGCATCGATTTCCATCCCGAGCTCCGCCGCAGCGCGCGGTTGCTGCCCAAGCAGATCATCACACCGCTCACGTTGCCGCTGATGCGGGCCGCGTCCCGGATGATGTGGCGCAAGGCTCCCGCCGACGACATCGAGGTCCTCACGCTGCCGTCCGGCGTCGGGGTGCGGCTCCACCGGCCGACGGCGGCGACCCGGCCCGGTCCCGCGCTGCTCTGGATCCACGGGGGCGGTTACGTCATCGGCGACGCCGCCCAGGACGACGTGCTGTGCCGCCGCTTCGCCCGTGAGCTCGGCGCCACCGTGGCGTCGGTCAACTACCGACTCGCTCCCGAGCATCCGTATCCCGCACCCGTCGAGGACTGTTATTCCGCGCTGAGCTGGCTGGCTGCGCTGCCTGCGGTTGATCCGGCTCGTGTCGCCATCGGCGGCGCGAGCGCCGGGGGAGGACTCGCCGCGTCACTGGCATTGCTCGCCCGCGACCGCGCCGAAATCCCCTTGGCAGCACAGCTTCTCGTGTATCCGATGGTCGATGATCGAACCGTGCACCGAACCGGCCTGGACAACCCCGGGCACCGGCTGTGGAACCAGGCGAGCAACCGATTCGGCTGGCGCGCTTACCTCGGCGACGCGGACCCCGAGGTGGCCGTACCGGCGCGGAGAGACGACCTCTCGGGGTTGCCACCGGCGTGGATCGGTGTCGGCACTCTGGACCTGTTCCACGACGAGGACCTCGCGTATGCGGAGCGGCTCCGCGCGGCCGGAGTTCCGTGTGAGGTGGAGGTCGTCGACGGCGCGTTCCACGGGTTCGACGGCGTCGCCCCGAAAGCCGATGTCTCGCTGGCGTTTTTCCGCAGTCAGTGCGCTCTGCTGCGGTCGGCATTCGCCGCAGGCGCCGAACGCTCGTAGACAACCTCGCCACCGATGACGGTGGCGGCGACGGTCGCGGCGTCGAGTTCAGCCAACGTCTCGCCCGGCGGTGTCGTCATGATGCACAGGTCGCCGGGCGCTCCCACCTCGACCCGGCCGGCATGACCCGGCCGGTTGCCCGTGAAGAGCGCCAACGCCGAAGCTGGCGAGATCTTTTCGTCAGCGCCCAACACGGCGCCCGACGGTGTGCGGCGGTGAACCGCCGCGCGCATCGCCGCCCACGGATCCGCGTCACCGAAGGGCGCGTCTGTGGACAGCCCGACCCGGACCCCGGCGCGCAGCAGTGTAGCCACCCGCCACAGTTCGTGATGTTCGGCCTCCGGAACATCGACCAAGTACTGATCACCGCGCTCGGCAACGAAATTGGGCTGGGTCACGACCGGTAGGCCGCTTGCGGCGAGGTCGGCCAGCAATGCGTCGGGGACGACGGCGGCGTGCTCGAGACGGTCGAGGGGATGACGTCCCGCGGCGCGGAACGCTTCCAGGCCCACCACCAATTGGGCTGCGGTGACACAGTGCAGCGCGACCGGCACGCCCACCGAATGGCTGTGCCGGATCCAGCGCACCAATGCTTCGAGGTCGAGCTCGTCGTCGTGCAGAATGCGCTTGCCCGGCGCGAGGCAGCGCACCGTTTGCCGCATCTGCTGCTGAAGATACGTGATGTCACCCGCGCCGAGATCGGGGGTGGCATCGGTGACTCCGGTGACGCCGTAGCGACACAGCTGTGCACTGAACTCAGCCAGCGCGGGCTCGCTCGGCGGCAGCGCCCAGCCGGCATCCGAGCTGCGCAGTATCCCGGTGGGGTGCTCGGCGAGCCCGACCCGGATCAGTGCCGGCGTGTTGAGAGTCCACTGCACTCCGCTGCGGTGCTGGATGCGCACCGGGGTCGTCGGCGCGACACCGTCGAGGGCGTCGCGGTCCAGCGGTCCCGCTGCGGAGTCGTGATAGCCGATGCCGCGGATCCAGCCGTCGTCGCCCGGCGCCGCTGCCGCGAGAACCCTTGCCAGTTCTGCCTTGTCGCGCACATGCTCGGGGCCGACCCGGACGGAGTGCAGTGCCGCCGCGGCGGCCCGCAGGTGAAGGTGATGGTCGGTCAGCCCGGGCAGCACTGTGCCACCCGACGCATCGAATTCCGCCTCGCCCGGTGCGGCCGCCAAACCGGGAGCGACATCGGCGATCTGGCCGTCGACGCGGATATCGGTCGCGGTTCCGTCGATCAGGACGGCGCGACGGATCAGCACGAGGGCGCCAACCGTTCGGCAACCAGGCGATCCACGAGACTGTTGTCGGCGCCCAACGGGGCAGCGGGGACCGTGGGTGATGGCACCACGGCGCAGTCTGTTTCACCGCCGTCGGCGAGGCGGCCATACTCCGCCGCGACCCCCGCCATCGACACCTCGATGAGTTCCCCGCCACCGCGGGCACGCGATTCCAGAACGGCGCGCGCCCCGCAGATGCCGGTCAGCGGGTCTGCGACGGCGTCGCCGCAGAACTGCGGCGCCTCGGGCGTGCCAACGACGAGCCCGCCCGACACCGCGGCATCGTCACCAAATGCCACCCAGTCGGCGCGTCCTTCCGTTGTGCCGTGGCCGGTGATCCGGATCCATGTGCGGCCGAGTCGCGCCGCCACGTCCGCCGGGCCGAGACCGCGTCGACGCAACGCGGCGGGACGCGACGACTCGATCACCACGTCCGCGACCGCCAGCAATCTGCGGACACCGGTTGGATTGTCGAAATCTGCTCTGTACGAGAGCTTCCCGGCGTTGATCCAGTCGAAGAACTCCACCGGCCCGGTGCGGGTGCCGTCCGGCCGCTGCGCGCTTTCCACTTTCACCACCGTGGCTCCCGCGTCGGCGAGCACACGCCCGCACAACGGACCCGCCCACATCGACGAAAGGTCCGCGATCAGCATGTCCGACAACGGAATAGGCGCGCCGCGGTCACCGGCGATACTGACAGTCATTGGCACAGCATCGGTTTCACCGAGCACACCGACGGGCAAGCCAAGCAGGCGCGCCCGCTCGGCGAAGGCCCCTACCCCGAGATCGCGGACGCTCTGCTCGATGGCGTCCCACGGCGAAACGGGCATGGCGTCGTGTTTGATCAGCGCCGGGACGGCGTCGAGGTCGTCGGGCCGGGACAACGTCAACGCGCACCACCCGTCCGGCCCGTGCATCAGACGCGTCGCACCGCCCGCCGAGATCCGACCCGCCGCCGGAAGCCCGAGCAGTGCGGCGCGCCCGCCGATCACCTCGTCGGCGTCAACGTCCACCCCGGATAGAGTCGCGATGACCTGCGTGTTCTCGCGCGCGTGGGCTAGCACGGCGGCGGGCACACGCACGGAACTCACCCCACCATTGTGGCCTCAGAACAGCAGCCCGGTGAACTTCCAGTCCAGAACCTGTCGATCCTCGCCTTCGGCCGCGTAGACGGCAGACCGCAGTCGGACGATTCCGCCGCGCCCGTCGGGTAGCGATTCCGCACCTTCGACGGTGAGCTCGCTGTAGAGCGTGTCGCCCTCGTGGACGGGCCCGGTGTGGTCACAGGATTCCCATCCCAGCACGGTCACGAGGTTGGGCAGCAACCGCGTAGCCTGGGCGAGCGCCAGCCCGATGGTGTGGCCACCGTACACCAGCCGCTTGCCTGCGATACGTGAATCATGATGGGTGGCAGCGATGTTCAGCGTCAGCCGGGCCAGCTCGGGCGCGCTGCTGACGACGTCGGCGGTGCTGTGCAGTACGCGACCCGCAAGTCCGGGCTCGAAATGCGGTCCGGGCACCAGGGTGCGGAACGCATCGGCGTCCCAGCCCGCAGTCGGGTCGGCCACGGTCTGGCCGCCCCTGCCGATGCCGGACAGATCGTCGTGGTGATCTGTCTGCTCGGCGTCGCCGCGCAGCGGCAGCATCGCGCAGCGGTAGAAGTCCAGGACCAGCCTGCCGACGCCGTCGGTGGTCGTCATCCGCAACGCGGCGAGCCCCGTAGGCAGCCGACCCGGCTTTGCCGAGTTCTGCTTGAGGCCAACCACTTCGGTGCGTGTGTACAGGGTGTCGCCGACAGTCGGAAATCGGTGGAAGGTCAGCCCGCGGTAGAACAGGTTCGCCTTGACCCGCTGCGTTGCCAGCGTGGACTGCCCGATCGCGACGTCGCACACCAACGCGGGATGTGCCAGCGGCGCCGTCGCACCGGTCACCGCGTAGGACAATTCCGCATCCAGCGGCAGCCGTAGGCGGTCGCCGAGGATCGCCTGGTGGGCTGCGGCGACGCCCGCCGACAGCGTCATCGACGGAGCGGAGTCGAAGACCTGGCCGACCCGCAGGTCGTCGAAGAAGGGACCACCCGGATTTTGGCCGTACAAAGTCACAGTCGGCATGCTGACACCAGGCCTGGGAGCATGTCAATATGGCTGACAAATGGCCGTACATATTGGACGTTTCGGAGGTGCGCGGGTGGTCGAAGGACTCAGCAGTGAAGAGTTGATGCTGGTCGAGACGGTGCGCAGGTTCGTCGATCGCGACGTCAGGCCCACCGTCCGCGACCTCGAGCACGCCAACACCTACCCCGAGGCGTGGATCGAGCAGATGAAGAGCATCGGCATCTACGGGCTCGCCATCCCCGAGTCGCATGGCGGCGCCCCGGTCTCCACCCGGTGCTACGTCCTGGTCACCCAGGAGCTGGCCCGCGGCTGGATGAGCCTGGCGGGCGCGATGGGTGGCCACACCGTGGTCGCGAAGCTGTTGACATTGTTCGGCACCGAGGACCAGAAACAGCGCTACCTTCCGGCGATGGCTACGGGGGAACTGCGCGCGACGATGGCACTGACCGAGCCAGGTGGGGGCTCTGACCTTCAGGCTATGACCACGGTCGCACGCCGCGACAGCGACGACCTCGTGATCAACGGCGCGAAGACCTGGATCTCCAACGCGCGGCGCTCCGGGCTGATCGCGCTGCTGTGCAAGACCGATCCGAACGCGACGCCGAGGCATTCGGGCATCTCGGTGGTGCTCGTGGAGAACCCGACCGCGGGTCTGACGGTGTCGCGAGACCTCCCGAAGCTGGGCTACAAGGGCGTCGAGTCCTGCGAGCTGTCCTTCGATCAGTGCCGGGTCCCTGCATCGGCGATCCTGGGCGGTGCGCCGGGCAGGGGTTTCTCGCAGATGATGAAAGGCCTCGAGACGGGCCGCATCCAGGTGGCGTCGCGCGCACTCGGTGTCGCGTCGGCGGCGCTGGCCGATGCGCTGGCCTATGCCCAGGACCGCGAGAGCTTCGGGCAGCCCATCTGGAAGCACCAGGCGGTCGGCCACTACCTCGCCGACATGGCGACGAAGCTGACGGCAGCACGCCAGCTGACGTTGCACGCCGCCGACTGTTACGACAGCGGTGAGCGCGCCGACATGGAGGCGGGCATGGCCAAACTGTTCGCCTCCGAGGTCGCCATGGACATTGCGCTCAACGCCGTGCGCATCCACGGCGGGTACGGCTACTCGACCGAATACGACGTCGAACGCTACTTCCGCGACGCCCCGTTGATGATCGTCGGCGAGGGCACCAACGAAATCCAACGCAACGTCATCGCGGCGCAACTGGTGGCCCGGGGAGGCATCTGATGACGCCCGCGTATCAGGTTCTGCGCGAACGGCTCCGGGACGAGATCGCCGCTGGCCGCTATCCGGACGGGACGCGGTTGCCGACCGAGTCGGAGCTGGTGGCCCGCCACGGGCTGTCACGTCAGACGGTCCGGCGCGCATTTCAGGATCTGGTCGCCGAGGGCTCGGTGTACCGGGTGCCTGGGCGGGGCAGCTACGCGAGCGACCGCGGACGGCGCTACCTGCGGCAACTCGGATCGATCGAAGACCTGATGAGTCTTTCTGACGACACCACCATGGAGGTACTCGACGGGCTGCGCCGCCGCGTCGACATCGACGCCGCCAGCAGACTCAGACTCGACGGCGACGTGGTGTACTCGGTGGTGTTCCGGCGGCTGCACGACGGAATAGCGTTCGGGCACACCACAGTTCACCTTTCCCCCGCGGTCGCGACCCCGGTGCTCGGGACGGCATCGCTCACCACAGGTGCGGTCACGACGCACACCGTCATCGGGCTGTTGGAACCGCACCTAGAAAGGCCGATCGCCGAAGCGGCGCAGTCGATCACGGTGACCGCCGCCGACAGCGCCGCCGCCGCAGCGGTGACGTGCGAACCCGGCCACCCGATGCTGCGAGTGGACCGCCTGTACTCCGACGATGCCGGCCGTCCTGTCGAGCTCGCCGTCAGCCAGTTCCTGCCCGAGCAGTACACCTACCGCGTCACGTTGAAGCGTTCCGGGTGACCGTCATCGTTGTGGCTGCCCGTCGCAGCGATGCTGCCGAGCAGCCTCAGCGCGTCGACGCTCGGGCTTCCCGGGTCGGCGTCGTAAACGATGAGCTCCTGGCCAGGTGCGGCGCGAACGTCGAACGTCTGCATGTTCAGCGTGACCCTACCGACCGCTGGATGTTGGAAAGTCTTGCGTGCCAGGCATTTTCGACGTGCGTCCCGCCGCTCCCAGAGGCTGCGGAACTCGTCGACCGCAAGCAGTTCGCCGAGCACCTCCCGACCCCTGGGGTCGTCGGGCGCGGCACCGTAGGCCATCCGGAAGCCGGCGACGGAGTCGGCGGCGACCATGTCCCAGTCGGCGTAGAAGTCGCGGGCACGCGGATCGGTGAAGACGAGCAGCATCAGGTTGCCCACCGCGCCCAGCTCGCCGAACAGCGCCGTGGCCATCGGGTTGGCGGCCAGGATGTCATAGGCACGGTTGTAGACCAGTGCCGGGTTGTCGGGCCAGGCCTCCATCAGCCGTAGCAATCCCGGGTCGACCCGGTCCGGTTGCTGCCGCCTCGGCATCCTCGGCGTGTGCCCTGCCAGGCCGAAAAGGTGTGTGCGGCCGTCGTCGTCGAGGCGGAGCGCCGCGGCGAGAGCTTCCAGGACCTGCACCGACGGCGACCGTTCTCTTCCCTGCTCGAGGCGACCGTAGTAGTCCACGCTGACCCCGGCCAGAAGCGCCACTTCTTCGCGGCGCAGTCCGGGGACGCGGCGCACACCCGTACTGGTCAAGCCGACATCGACGGGACGCAACAGGGCCCGCCGGCTTTTGAGATAGACACCCAGTTCGGCCACTCCCCCAGACTAAACGCGGATTCCCGCGTCGCCTGGGTGTACTGCACCCTGGTTGCGCCGACCAACTGCGCCGATTCTGGGGGCATGAGCGAATTGAAGATCGTCCTTGTCACAGGAGCAAGCAGCGGGATCGGCGAGGCGGTGGCGGAACGCCTTGCCGCCGACGGACACCACGTGGTCGCGGGTGCGCGTCGTGAGGACCGTCTCGAGCAACTTGCGGCCAGGATCAGGGACGCCGGCGGCAGCATCGACACGCGCCGCCTCGATGTCACCGACCGCGCGGATGTGGCCGCGTTCGTCGATGCGGCGGTGGCCGCACACGGCCGGGTGGACGTCGTCGTCAACAATGCGGGGGTGATGCCGCTGTCGCGGCTCGATGCCCTGCTCGTCGACGAATGGGATCGCATGATCGACGTCAACGTCCGCGGTCTTCTCAACTTCATAGGGGCCGCGCTGCCCCAATTCGAGCGTCAGGGCAGCGGTCACTTCATCACGGTGGCCTCGATCGGCGCCCACGAGGTGGTACCCACAGCTGCGGTGTACTGCGCGACGAAGTACGCCGCGTGGGCGATCACCGAGGGTCTGCGCATGGAGTCCGACCCGTCGATCCGGGTGACGACCGTCTCGCCAGGGGTCGTCGAAACCGAACTGGCGAACACGATCTCGGACGCCGGTGCCGCCGAGGCGATGGAACAGTATCGAGCCGTAGCGATTTCACCGGACGCGATCGCGCGGGGCATCGCCTACGCGATCAACGAGCCGGCCGACGTCGACGTCAACGAGTTGATCATCCGCCCCTCAGGGCAGCGCTGAACTCAGCCGACTTCGTCGACCAGGCCCCAGCGCAGCGCTGTGCCTGCGTCGATCGAACGACCCGACAGCACGAGATAGGCGGTACGCCAGCGGCCGATGCGGCGAGTGACGCTGACGGTGCCGCCGGCCCCGGGGATCAGGCCGAGTGCCAGCTCGGGAAGTCCGAGCGCGGCGTCGGGATCGCAGCGGACCCATCCGCAGAACGCCGCCATCTCCAACCCGCTGCCCTGCACCTGTCCGTGGATCTCGGCGCGGCAGGATCGCCCCAGCCGGGCGGTGATCTCGTCGAGCACCAGCGCCGGGCTGTGGCGGGTGCGGGCGATGTGGGCGCTGGCCGGGTCGGCGAACGTGCCGAACTCGGCGAGGTCCCCTCCGCTGCAGAAGGACGGCCCGTTGCCGGTCAGCACCATCTCGGTCACCGAAGGATCGAGACGGGCGACCTCAAGCACCTCGAGCAACGCGGCCCTGGCGTCGGTCGAGAACGCGTTGTGCCGCCCCGGCCGGTTGAGCCGGACCGTCAGCCGATCGGCGTCACGTTCGGCGACAACGGGATCGGTGATCTCCGGCATCACCGCGGGGCCGCGCTCGGCCAGCCAGCGCTTGAATTCCGTACCGGATTGCAGGGTCGAATAGGCAAGGGACTCGGTGACGACACCCGTGAACGTCGAGCCGGCCGGGTCGAACGCGCGCAGGACGTCGTCGCAGACGGCCGCCGTCTGCGACCAGCGCTCGCAGCGCTCGGTGAGCTCGGCGAGCGCGTCAGGAACGGAGGCGACGGTGACGGTGCGGCGGTCGTCGCTGGGATCCTCGGTCAGCGTCAACGTGGCGTCGTCGGAGGGATCTCCGACGGCGACCAGCACTCCCCCGGCCAGCTTGTTCACGAGTACTTGCTTATCAGCTCCTGCTTGTAGAGCTTCCCGGTGTCGGTGCGGGGAAGCTGCGCCTCGAACGAGATCGACCGCGGACACTTGTAGTGTGCCAGCCGATCTCGTAACCACGTGATCAGTTCCTCGGCGAACTCGGGTGTCGCCTCGGCCGGGTCCACGGTCTGCACGACACCCTTGACCCGCTGGCCCATCTCGTCGTCGGGCACGCCGAAGACCGCGGCGTCCATCACCTTCGGGTGGGTGACGAGCATGTTCTCGGCCTCCTGCGGGTAGATGTTCACCCCGCCCGAGATGATCATGTGGTGCCGGCGATCGGTGAGGTAGAGATAGCCCTCTTCATCGACGTAACCGATGTCGCCCACCGTCTTCCAGCCATGCCTGTCCCGCGACTTCGCGGTCTTGTCCGGATCGTTGAGGTACTCGAAGTCGAAACCGCCTTCGAAGTAGATCTCACCCGCCTCGCCGGGCGGCAGTTCGGCGCCGTCCTCGCCGACGATGTGCAACGCGCCCGCCAGCGGGCGTCCGACCGAGCCCGGATGGGTCAACCATTCCTCGGCCGTGATCAGCGTGGAGCCGTGCGCCTCGGAGGACGCGTAGTACTCGTCGATGATGGGGCCCCACCAGTCGATCATCTGCTTCTTGATCTCGACGGGGCACGGGGCGGCCGCGTGCATGACCCGTTCCAGGCTGGACACGTCGTAGGATGTGCGGACCTCTTCGGGGAGCTTCAGCATGCGGGTGAACATCACCGGCACGAACTGGCCATGTGTCACACGGTGTTTGGCGATCGCATCGAGTGCTCCTTCGGCGTCGAACTTCTCCATCACCACCGTGGTGATGCCGCCGGCCTGCGTCTGCATCGACCACACCGACGGCGCCGTGTGGTACAGCGGTGCGGGGCTCAGGTAGACGGCGTCGGGGTGCATCCAGAACGACACCAGCGCGGCCATCAGGCCGGGCGATTCCGACGGCGGCACGTGGGGCAACGCGCGCTTGATGCCCTTGGGGCGGCCCGTGGTGCCCGAGGAGTACTGCAGCAGGTCTCCCTCGATCTCGTCGTCGATCGGCGTATCCGGTTGCTCGGCAACGCATTCGGGATAGCTCTGCCAGCCTTCGAGCGCACCGTCGGTGATGATGAGCAGCGGGGGGAGCCCATTCGGGAGTTCGGTGGCGAGCCCGGCGAGGGTGTCGGTGAGCTTGCCGGAACCGACGATCGCCTTCGCACTGCTGTTGTCGATGATGTAGGCCGCCTCGGCGGCGGTCAGGTGCGTGTTGATCGGTACGTAGTAGAGGCCGCAGCGGCGTGCGGCCCACATGACCGCATGCATGTGCTGGTTGTTCTCCATCAGGATCGCGACGGCATCGCCCTCGACGAGGCCCGCGTCGCGGAACAGGTGCGCGAGCCGATTCGCTCGGGCCTCCAACTCACCGAAGGTCACCACTGTCCCCGACGGATACATGATGATGGCGGGCTTGTCAGGGGCGGCAACAGCGGTGTCGCGGATCTGCATGGCAAGACTCTACAAAACCAAAGTTGACACCTGTCAAGAGCGTGGGGCCGTCCCGGTCCGCAGATGTTAGGGTTGTCAACATAGAAAGGGGGATCGGTGAAAGCCCCACGCTCACGTGCGGCGTCGGACTCCTACCACCACGGCAACCTGCGCCAGACGCTCCTTCGCCACGCAGTCGAATTGGCCAGGGCAGGCGGACCGGACGCTGTGGTGTTGCGCGACGTCCAGCGATTGGCCGGGGTCAGCAACTCCGCGGCCTACCGTCACTACGCCGATCGTGACGCCCTGCTCGACGCTGTCGCCGAGCAGGCCATGCTGCGCCTGACCGACGCCATGGTCGCGCGCCTGGATGCGGTCCCCCGCCGAGGAAGCAAGGACACCCGCGCGCTCGGCCGCCTGCGCGCCACCGGCCAGGGCTACATCGACTTCGCCCTCGCCGAACCCGGGCTGTTCCGAACGGCGTTCGCGCCCAAGGCGCCCGGCCACTCCCGCCCGTCAGCCGAGGCGGACTCTCCGGTCGAGGAGCACCACCCCTTCCAGATCCTGATGCGTTGCATCGACGACCTGGTCGCCACGGGCGTGCTCTCGGCCGATCGACGTGACGGCCTCGACGAAGCCGCCTGGGCGGCGGTACACGGGCTGGCCACGCTGTTCCTCGACGGCCCCCTCAGCGAGGCAGAGGCCTCACGCAAACAGCTCATCACCGACCGTCTGCTCGACGGAATCGGCCAGGGGCTCCGCTAACCGCTCAATGTTGACAGCACTAACATCCTCTGCGATGCTCTGCATGTTAGCGTTGTAAACATCGAGGAACGGTAGATCAGCATGGTCATCGACACCGGTAAACATCTCGACGCAGGAACTCACCGAACACCGACGAAGGTCCGACCCGTCCTGGTCCTGTCCGTCGTCCTCGTCGCCGCACTTGCCATCAACGTAGAGACAACGATCGTGAATGTGGCTCTGCCAACCCTGAATTCGGATCTGGGCGCATCGACGCGGGGTCTGCAGTGGATCGTCGACGCCTACAATCTGGCGTTTGCCGCACTGGTGCTGGCCGGCGGGACCGTCGGCGACAAGTTCGGCCGTCGCGGCACTCTCATCGCGGGCCTGGCACTGTTCGCGGCCAGCAGCGTCGGCGCAGCCCTCTGCACGTCGACGGAATCGTTGATCGTCATGCGTCTGGTGATGGGGATCTCGGCCGCCCTGATCTTTCCGACGACACTGGCGATCATCACCGACACGTTCCGCGATCCCAAGCAGCGCGCAGCCGCGATCGGCGTGTGGGGCGCGGTGACGGGTCTCGGCGTCGCCATCGGGCCCATCCTCGGCGGTGCGTTGTTGGAGACGTTCTGGTGGGGCAGCCTCTTCCTGGCGCTGGCACCGATTGCGCTCGTCGCGATCGTCGGCGCAGCCCTGTTCATCCCTGCCTCGTCCACCGAACCCGGCGCCCGACTCGACCGCGTCGGGTTGCTGTTGTCCGTCGCGATGCTGGGTGTGTTGGTCTACACGATCATCGAGGCGCCCGAACACGGCTGGACCGACCCACGCACCCTCATCGGCTTCGGTGCCGCGCTGATCGCGGGCGGGTGCTTCATCTGGTGGGAAGGACGCCAGGATGATCCACTACTGGACGTCCGCCTGTTCGCCAATCTGCGATTCAGCGCCGCCAGCGGCGCAGTGACCGTCGCATTCTTCGCACTCTTCGGCTTCATCTTCCTCATCACCCAGTTCTTCCAACTCCTGCAGGGCTTCGGCCCGCTGGAAACCGGAGTCCGAATCTTGCCGGTCGCGCTGTCTATCGCCATCGGATCAGTGCTGGGCACCCGCCTGGCCGTCACCCGCGTGGGCACCAAAGCCGTGGTGTTCGCCGGGCTGCTGATGCTCACCGCCGCATTCGCCTGGGTCGCCACCGTCGAGGTTGATGTTCCCTATGTGCAGGTGGCACTGCAGATGGTGCTGCTCGGCTGCGGCCTCGGCCTGACCACGGCGCCGGCCACCGACTCGATCATGGGCGTGGTTCGACCCGAACAGGCCGGCGCCGGCTCAGCGGTCAACGACGCGACCCGTCAGATCGGGGGCACTCTCGGCGTCGCGGTCGTGGGCAGCATCTTCTCCACGCTCTACATCCGCCACCTCTCCGACAGCGAAATCCTCGGGCAGGCACCCGCAGCAGCCCAGGAAAGCGCACGTGAAGGTCTGGCCCAGGGGCTGCAGGTGGCCGCGCAATCACCGCCGCCGATCGCCGAGACGCTGCGCACCACCGTCAGCGACGCGTTCATGTCGGGCCTGCACGCCGGATGCCTGACCGCCGCAGCGGTATGCCTCGTGGGCGCGTTCTTCGTGCTCGTCTTCCTGCCGGCCCACCCCACGAAGGAGATCACGGCATGAAACACGTGGACCGCTACGGACCCTGGGCTCTGATCACCGGTGCCAGCGACGGCATCGGCAGGGCTCTGGCCATCGAGATCGCCGCTGCCGGAATCAACGTCGTCCTGTGCGCCAGAAATCGGGAACGACTCGATGCCCTCGCCCGCGAACTCGACGCCCACGGCAGCGAAACCCTGGTGCTGGCAGCAGACCTCCGCGACCGCGGCGACGTCGAGAAGGTTGCCGAACAGACCGCCGCACTCGACATCGGGATGGTCGTTCTCGCAGCCGGTTTCGGCACCACCGGTTCCCTCGGCGACACCTCCCTCCAGGAGGAACTCGACCTCGTCGCGGTCAACATCAGCGCCGTGTTGCATCTGTCCCACACGTTCGCCGGTCGCCTGGTCGCGCGCGGCGGCGGAGCCTTGGTGCTGTTCGGCTCCATCGTCGGATGGCAGGGCGTGCCCGGGCAGGCCAACTATGCCGCCTCCAAGGCCTACGTCCAGAGTCTGGCCGAGGGGCTCCACGACGAACTGGCCCCATCGGGAGTCGACGTGCTGGCCGTCGCCCCCGGCCCAGTCCATTCCGGGTTCGGCGCCAGGGCCGGTCTCACGATGTCGTCGGGTGAGCGCCCGGAAGTGGTCGCGACGGCGACGCTGAAGGCACTCGGCCGCCGGACGATCATCCCCGGGGCACGAGGAAAGTTCCTCACCGCGGCGCTGTGGTTGCTGCCGCGGGCTGTGCGCAGCCGCATCCTGGGCAAGGTGATCGCGGGTATGCGGGACTCGGCGCGCGCCGAGTCGGAACGTCTGAAGGGGGCCGCAGCGCTGCCCTGACGAGCGCGCGGTGCGGGGTGCTAGCTCTCTTCGGCGAGGCGCGTCTTCAGCGCGTCGAACTCGTCCTTGATGCCGGTCGGCAGCTTCTCGCCGACGAACTCGAACCACTCCTCGATCAAAGGCAGCTCGGCGCGCCATTCGGCGGCGTTGACCGCCAGCGCCAAGTCCACGTCGGCCGGATCCACGTCGAGGCCGTCGAGGTCCAGATCCGCGGCCGTCGGCACGATGCCGATCGGCGTGCTCCTGCCGTCGGCCGTGTGCTCGATACGCTCGATGGCCCACTTCAGCACGCGGCTGTTCTCCCCGAACCCCGGCCACAGGAAGCGGCCGTCGTCGCCGCGACGGAACCAGTTGACGAAGAACACTTTGGGCAGCTTCGACTCGTCGGCCTGCTTGCCGATGTTGATCCAGTGCTGGAAGTAGTCGCCGACGTTGTAGCCGAGGAACGGCAGCATCGCCATCGGGTCGCGGCGCACGGTGCCGACCTTGCCCTCGGCGGCGGCGGTCTGCTCCGAACCCAGCGTGGCGCCGATGAACACGCCGTGCTGCCAGTCACGGGCCTCGGTGATCAGCGGCACCGTCGTCTTGCGGCGGCCGCCGAACAGGATCGCCGAGATCGGCACCCCCTGCGGATCGTCCCACTCCGGGGCCAGTGTCGGGCACTGCGAGATCGGTGTGCAGTAACGCGAATTCGGATGCGCCGCTTTGGTTTCCGTTTCGCGGAGGACCCAGTCCTGACCCTTCCAGTCGATGAGGTGGTCGGGCTCGCCCTCCAGACCCTCCCACCACACATCGCCGTCGTCGGTCTTGGCCACGTTGGTGAAGACGGTGTTGCCCGCGGCGATGGTCTTCATTGCGTTGGGGTTGGAGTCCCAGTTGGTGCCCGGCGCGACGCCGAAGAATCCGAACTCCGGGTTGACGGCGTAGAGCCGGCCGTCCTTGCCGAAACGCATCCACGCGATGTCGTCTCCGACGGTCTCGGCGCGCCACCCCGGGATGGTGGGCTGCAGCATCGCGAGGTTGGTCTTGCCGCACGCCGACGGGAACGCCGCGGCGATGAAATAGGCCTTGTTCTCGGGCGAGATCAGCTTGACGATCAGCATGTGCTCGGCGAGCCAGCCCTCGTCATGGGCCATCGCCGACGCGATGCGCAGCGAGTAGCACTTCTTACCGAGGAGCGCGTTGCCGCCGTAACCCGAGCCGTAGCTCCAGATCTCGCGGGTCTCCGGGAAGTGGGTGATGTACTTCGTGTCGTTGCACGGCCACGGCACGTCCTCTTGTCCCGGCTCCAAAGGCGCACCCAGCGAGTGCAGGGCCTTGACGAAGAAGCCGTCCTCGCCCAACTTCTCGAGCGCCGCGGCACCCATGCGAGTCATGGTGCGCATCGAGACGACCACGTACTCCGAGTCGGTGATCTCCACACCGAGCTTGGGGTCCTCGGCGTCGAGCGGGCCCATGCAGAAGGGAACCACCCACAGGGTGCGTCCACGCATCGAACCCCGGTAGAGCTCGGTCATGATGCCGCGCATCTCGGCGGGGTCCATCCAGTTGTTGGTGGGCCCGGCGTCGATCTCGCGCTGGCTGCAGATGTAGGTCCGCGACTCCACGCGTGCGACATCGGACGGATCGGAGAGCGCCAGATAAGAGTTCGGCTGCTTCTCTGGGTTCAGCTTCTGGAAGGTGCCCGCCTCGACGAGCTGAGCGCACACCCTCTCGTACTCTTCTTCGGATCCGTCGGCCCACGCGACGCGGTCCGGCTGCGTCAGCTCGGCAACTTCGCGAACCCAAGCGAGCAGCCCCTGGTGGTTGGTCGGTGCGGAATCCAGTCCCGGAATCGTCGCTGTGGTCATGCTGTGTTGTCTCCCTGCATCTTCTGCGAAAGGTCTGCCAGAACGCGGGCGGCGCCAGGAAGGCGAGTTCACACGCTCGTCCCCTCGATGGCAGCCACGGCCGTCACTGTGTATTGAGGTTAACGCGGGTGACATACCCGCGGGAATTCAGGACTATGTCCATTCACTCACAGGAACGATTCAGATGGTCTTCACCGGGAGGTCTACCGATCGGTAACAAGCGCGGGTCTTCCCGGAGACGCGAGAGTTTCCGGAGTTCGTCGTCGATCGACGCGATTCTCCGACCGAATCCGGCGTCCTCGGCCGCCGCCGCGGCGGCACACTCCGAGGCCAACACCGCTTCGACGTCGAGCACGCTCGTCGCCACCTTGTCTTCTGCGGCGGCCCGCACCGCAGCAGAAGTATCAGCCACCCACGACTGAAGGACCGCCCGGACATGCAGGAGGGCGCGAGCCCGGATCACCCACCCCGCGGTCGCTGTTCCC
>NZ_LWCS01000040.1 GCF_001650495.1 Mycolicibacterium iranicum
CCAGCAACCCGGTCTCTTCGAGCACCCGCACCCCCATCGCCCGCACATAGTCCAGCGTGGAGTCATAGCCACGCTCATCGAGCCACTGCCGCGCCTCGTCCCAGCGCGCCTCCGGCCGGTCGCCGAGGGTGAACAACGCTTCCTTGCAACCCATTTGGGCCCCGCGGCGCGCGACGTCGAGGATCTCGTCGGGCTCCATGAACATGCCGCGCCCCTCGGCGCGCAACCGACCGGGCACCGTGACGAACGTGCAGTAATGGCACGTGTCGCGGCACAGGTGCGTCACCGGGATGAACACCTTGCGCGAATACGACACCGGCAACCCGCCGCCGGGCCCGCGGCGCCCCGCAGCCTCCAACCCCGCATCACGCACCCGCGCCGCCGACGCACACAGATCGGCGAGGTCCTCACCGCGCGCGGTCATCGCCACCGCAGCCTCATCCACGTTGAGGACCACCCCGTCCCGCGCACGCCGCAACACCCGCCGCACCGCAGCCGGACTGGGGGCATCGAAGTCAGGCCACACTCGGTGACGGGCTCCTTACCTCGCGGCGCGGGGACGCGAACGGCATCGGCGGGGATTGCAGCAGCTTTGGATATTAAATCACTGACTTGGACTCGGCGGTGTCTTGGGCCACCAAGTGGTCCACCCTCTCGATGGACTATGCCATCTAGTTGCATGCAGATGCCGCTAGGAATAGGTTGTATCTAAAATTCACGAAACGTAGTCGAAGGATTGCCGATGCCGCGTACCGAGTTTCACCGCGATCTTGCAGTCAAGGCCGCCCCGGGCGATACGTGGGAAGCGTTGACCGACGTCCCTCGCCTGGTCGGCTGGGTCTCGATCGTGGAGAACGCGGTCGAGCTCGAGCACCTCAGCAAGTACACCGCGGTCTTGATGGACCGACTCGGTCCGTTCAAGCTGCGTGCCGACCTCGACGTGACCGTGAGCGACGTCGAAGGTGGGCGGTCGCTCAAGGTGAAGGCGGTCGGTGAGGACCGACAGGTGGGCTCGCGCCTGCTGATCATCGCGACGATGCAAGTTCGCCCGACCACACAAGGGTCGACGATTGTCGTCGACGGCGTGTACGAGGTGACGGGCAAGGTTGCCAGCATGGGAAGCGGGACTATCAACAAGAAGGCCGAGAAGGTGATGGACGAGTTCTTCGGCGCGGCCGGTGGCGATCTCGGAACATTCTGATGTTGCCGTCTTTTCGGTTGGTGCGACCTCGCAGCCTCGGTGAAGCACTGGAGGCGATCAACGAGGACAAAGTGCCGTACTGCGGTGGCACCGAGCTGTTACTGGCCATGCGCGCGGGATTGACCCGACCGGAGGCGTTGGTGGACATCAAGAACATCCCCGAGCTGACCGGGATCCGCGTGGACGTCGACGGTCCGCGGGTGGTCGTACTCGGCAGCGTCGAGCGGCACATGGACCTCGCTGCGCACCCCGTCGTTCGGGAGCAATTACCTATGCTGGCCCAGGTTGAGCGCGGCGTCGGCAACGCACGTGTTCGCGCCCAGGGATCCATCGGTGGCAATCTGTGCTTCGCCGAACCGAAGTCCGACGTCGCCACTGCGCTAGTGGCCTATGGCGCCGAGGTGTCACTGATCTCACCCGCCGGCGCCAGGACTGTCGCGGTTAAGGAATTCGTCGCCGGACCGTACTGGGCCGACAAGCAACCCGAGGAGCTTCTGGTCGATATCCGCGTGCCGGTGCCAGGGAATCGCACGCGCGCGGTCTATCTGAAGTACCAGATCGCCGAGCGACCGACGCTCGGGGTTGCGCTTCTGCACGACCCGGACTCCCACGTCTGCAGGCTGGTCGTCGGCGCGCTCGGAGAGGTGCAGACCCTATTCACCTTCGCAGATCCTGGCGAGATCGAGCCCGAAGCAGTGGCCGGAGAGCTCGACCCCACCCCGGACCTCACCGGGTCGGAACTATACAAGCGGCACGTGGCAGCGGTGTTCATCCGTCGCGCGATGAACGCATTGGAGGAGGCGGCGTGAGCACCGAAGAACTGTCCGTCGTCGAGATCGTCATGGTGGTCAACGGGACAACCGTGGGGCGCACCGTCGCCCCGCGCACCCTGCTCGTCGATTTTTTGCGTGAGGACCTGCGGCTGACCGGTACCAAGGTCAGCTGTGAGCTCCAGGTCTGCGGTGTGTGCACCGTGCTCGTCGACAACCGGCCGGTCAGCGCGTGCACCTTTCTCGCGGTGGACGCCGATGGTGCGCGCGTACGCACCGTCGAGGGGCTGGCAGAGGAAGGTGCGCCGAATCAGTTGCAGGAGGCCTTCATTGACCATCATGCGTTGCAGTGCGGCTTCTGCACCCCGGGATTTTTGATGATGTCGACGGCGCTGCTCGAGTCTGCTGAGGCGCCACTCGACCGCGCGGAGATCGTTGAGCACCTCGGGGGAAACATCTGCCGGTGCACCGGGTATCAGCCAATCATCGACGCCGTCGCCGATGTCGCGGCGAAGCTGCCACCGTGCACAGTACGCCGCAATGGGGCGAACGGAATCCGGTCTTCATGACCGGCGAGATGCGGTCGGCCCACGCCGACGAGCACCGCATCGTCGGCCGCTCGGTTCGGCGGCGCGACCTGGTCGAAAAGGTTTTGGGCACCGCTCAATACACTGTCGACTTCACGATGCCGGGGATGTTGCACGCGAAGATCGTCCGCGCCGACCGCGCACACGCCGAGATCCTCGACATCGCGACCGAGAAGGCGCTGGGTATGCCAGACGTGATCGCCGTCGTGACCGCCAGCGACTTGGACAAGCTCTTCCCAAGATTCGGGCACATCATTTCAGATCACTTCATCCTGGCCACCGGCAAGGTCCGTTATTTCGGAGAGCCGGTGGCGATCGTGCTCGCCGAAACCCGCGCAGCCGCATCCGATGCCGCCGGCATGGTCGAGGTGAGCTACGACGAGTTGCCTACGGTGATGTCGACGTTCGAGGCGCTTGCGCCCGGCGCGCTGCTGGTGCATGAGACCAGCTACACCGCCACCGCGGATGCGTCGTTCAAGGAACTCACCGAATCGGGCGAAGGCGACGACGCCGCGGAACTGACCAATGTCGCCCACGAGGTCAACATCGGCTGGGGCGACGTGGATGCGGCGTTCGCCGACGCGCACCTGATCGTCGAGGGCACCGCCCATTACCCCATGTTGTACGCGTATGCCATGGAGCCTTATAACGCGGTGGCGTCCTACGGTGACGATGGCCTCACCGTCGTCACCACCGCCCAGCATCCGTTCATGGTCCGCGACGACCTGGCCAGGATCTTCGGGCTTCCGCTGGCCAAAGTGCGTGTCAGTGCGCCCTACCTCGGCGGGGGATACGGCTCCAAGTCCTATACCAAGGTCGAACCGCTGGCCGCGGTCGCTTCCTGGATGGTGGGCCGCCCCGTGAAACTCACCCTCTCGGTGGACGAAGCCATCTACACGACCCGCGTCGACGACGCCTGGGTGACGGTCAAAAGCGCTTTCGACGCCGACGGGACGATCCTCGCCCGGGAGTTCGACATCACGATGGACTCCGGCGCATACGCAGACAACAGCCCACTGGTGATGGCCAAGTCGGTCAACCGGTGCTTCGGGCCGTACCGGGTGCCCAATGTGCGCGTCCGCGGCCGCTCCATCTACACCAACACCACGCCGGCGTCGTCGTACCGAGGATTCGGTGCACCGCAAGGCAATCTGGCCGGCGAGACCAACCTGGATCAGGCCGCCGACCGGCTCGGCATCTCGCGGGCGGAAATCCGTCGTCGCAATCTGGTGCGGTGGGGCGAGGAGATCCTGCCGAACAATCGGGGCATCGACGCCGACCTGATCGCCGACCTCGACATGGTGGTGGACTCGCTGGAGAGCGGGCGGCGCGACGTCCCTTACTACGGAATAGGTTTCGGTGCCGCGGCTTCCGATGCAGGTGCCTACCCGATCTCGACAGCCCAGGTGCGTGTCGAGACCGACGGTTCGGTGATTGTGATGTCGGGCTCCACTGAGATGGGCCAGGGCAGCAGGTCACTGCTCGCCCAGATCGCGGCCGAGGAATTCGGCATCGACCTCGGCATGGTGTCCGTCGTGCAATCCGATACCTCGGCCTCGGCCTACGAACGGACCACGGGGGCAAGCCGCACGACGACGCTTGCCGGGCTCGCGCTCCAGCGCGCGTGCGCCGACGCACGGCAGAAGCTGCGTGCGATGGCGGCGGAGCTCTGGGAGTGCAGTCTCGACGAGGTGTCCGATCAGCCCGGCGGAGTGAGCGGCCCGGGCGGTAGAGAGGCCGACTTCGGCGTGATTGTGCGTAGGTGGTTCGGGGGTTCGGCGGGCGAGGTCACCGGCGTCGGTCTGCTGCGTCGCGAGGGCACCACCAACAAGATGCCCCCGTTTTGGGAGACTGGGATGGTTGGCGTCGCCGTCGAGATCGACCCGCAGACCGGGTACGTCACGGTCGATCAGCTCGTCACCTGCGCCGACGTCGGATTTGCAATCAATCCCCAGGCGGTAGAGGGGCAGGATCTCGGGGCCGCCACCCAGGGCCTCGGCGCTGCACTGTTTGAGGAGCTCGTCTACGACGGACCACAGCTGGTCAACGCCAACGTCGTCGACTACCGGGTTCCCCGGGCCGGGGACCTGGCGCGCCGGATCGACCTGATGATCGCCGAACGCCGCGACGGTGTCGGGCCGTACGGTGCCAAGGGTGCAGGCGAGGGTCAGCTCAACCCGATCGGAGGAGCCGTAGCGTCGGCAGTCGCGCAAGCGACCGGGAAATGGCCGACCCGGCTGCCTCTTACACCAGAGCGGGTGTGGCGACTGATGAACGACCTGCCGGAGTCCGACTGAAGGGCCTCCGTGGGATTGATCTAATATGCAAGTTCAGGGAAGTACTGCTCAGCGGCCTTGTAGGGAGGGTTGATGGCACGCACAGCCGACAAAGCGCTGTCCGACGCTGATGCGGAGAATCTCATCCGCATAGCAGGGTCCGTTCGCGGAACCTTCCAGTCTGTCGAGGACATGACGCAGGCTTTCATCAGAGAGGCGATCGTCCAGGGCATCTTCCTGCCGGGACAGCGCCTGAACCTGGACACCATCGCCGAGTCGCTCGGCGTGAGCCGGATGCCGGTGCGCGCCAGCCTCCGGCAGCTCGAGAACGAGGGTCTGGTCCAGATCAACCACCACCGGGGCGCCTCGGTGTCGGTGCTGCGCCCCGACGAGATCAACGAGATCTACGAGCTACGTATCCTGCTGGAGTCCTACCTGCTCAAGCTCGCCATCGCTGCCGTCGACGACGAGCAGATCGACCATCTAGAGTCCATTGCTCACGAGCTCGAATCGACCCCGGAGCTCGGTAAACGCCTGGAACTTCGCTTCCAGCTGTACGAGACTCTGTACCGGACCGCCGCTCGTCCCCGTGCCTTGGCCCAGGTCAACATGTTGCGCGGCTCGGTCGGCCGGTATCTGCTCTTGCAGCGCGTCGACGAGCAACACAGCCACGAGGAGCTGATCACCCAGCTGCGGGCACGCGACACCGAATCGGCCGTCGCATGGCTCGTCATCCACCTACGCAAGGTCTCACAGCGGCTGCAGGACATCGTCGCCACCGAGGAGAAGGCACCCGTCTAGCCCGACACCCCGAAAACGACACCGGCGCAATACAGTTCGCGCCGGTGTGCGGGGTCGTTTGACCCTTTGGACGCCAGGCCGCCGGTGGCCGGAAAATCTTTAACGCAGGAGTTACCAACTCCGCACCAAATGAATTGGATTTTGGATACGCTTTTCTTGCTCGCGTTCAAAGACAAGGAGAATGATGTCCAAGATCTCATTCGGTGTACGGGTTCCCAACTCGGGCCCGCTCACATCGGTAGCGAACATTACGCGCGCTGCCGAGGAAGCCGAACAGATGGGCTTCGACTCGATCTTTCTTCACGACCACGTGGTGTGGAGCACCGAAATGCACCGCCACCACATCTCGTCTGGTGCGCATGAGGCGCTCGTCGACGATCAGTCTGCCGATTTCTACGAAGCGCTGACCACGGTCGGCTACCTCGCAGCCAAGACGTCCCGGGTGCAGATCGGCGTGGCCTGTCTGGTGATGCCGACACGCAATCCCATCTATGCCGCCAAGCAGCTCGCCACCCTCGACCATCTCACCAACGGTCGCTTGATCGCCGGGGTGGGCCTCGGATCCAAGGCGTCGAAGGAATCGTCAGAATTCGACGTGTTCGGGGTGCCCTTCTCGGCCAGGGCCCGGATGACCGACGAGTACATCGACGCGATGCGCGCGATCTGGGAGCAGCCACTGGCCTCCTACTGCGGCAGACACATCGAGTTCAAGGACGCAGAAATCTTTCCCAAGCCGTTGCAGAAGCCCGGGCCTCCGGTGTGGGTGGGTGGATGGACCGACGCGGCTGCGAAGCGGACCGGACGGGTCGGTGACGGCTGGGTGCCCGGCTGGCTCTCGCCCGCCGAAATGGCCCGCGGCGCAGAGATCGTGCGCGACACGGCCGCCGAAATGGGGCGCGACCCCGAGGCCATCACCATTGCCGTCGAGAAGCTCACGGTGATCGACCGCGATCACGACGCTGCGATGGCCAGGGCTATCCCCACCGTCAAGACGAGCTCGAACACCTATGAACGCGACGTCGATCAGATCCAGTTCGCGCTCGATCGGCACATCTTCGGTTCCGTCGAGGCTGTGCGTCAGCGGGTGGGGGAGTTCGTGGAGGCCGGCGTCACGCACTTCGAGCTGAAGTTCATCTACCCGACGATGGACGAACTGACCCGGCAGATGGAGCTGTGGGCCGAGGAGATCATTCCCCTCTACCGCTGAGAGACGGCCAACCGTCGCAGGATAATTCGACGAATCCGATAGTGAACGAAAGGAAGTGGCGCGCGATGAACATCACGAAGACGACGAAGACCATTCTGTCAGAGCGACTGCACCGGTCTCGGCGAATGCGGAAAGTGGCCGCGGCGGGGCTCGTCGCCGCGCTGGCCCTGACGTCGTGCGGTTCGAATAGTGGTTCCGGTGAGTCGGCAGGCGGGGCGTGGACGCCGGAGAAGGACATCAACTGGATCGTCCCCTATAGCGCCGGTGGCGGATTCGACGTCTACGCCCGCGGTATTGCCGAGGTGATGCAGCAGACCCAGCTGCCCGATGGCGTCAATGTCGTCGTACGCAACATGCCGCCTCTGCCGCAAGGCATCACAGCGATGTTCAACGAGAAGCCGGACGGATACAACGTCGGCATACTGCCGATGCCCGCCGCAATTGCCCAGCAGATTCAGGATCCCGATCTGGCCAAGTGGAAGACCAACGAGTTCACCGTTCTCGGCAGCGTGGACGAGAATGCCTATGTCGTCTACGTCGCCGCCGACTCGCCTTTCCAGACGATCGAAGATCTACAGGCCAAGAAAGGACTGCGGTCACTGACCGTCGAGGAGGGCTCGTCATCGGCTTTGGCCGGTCTGGCGACGATCGAAGCGCTCGGTCTGGACGCCAATGTCACCTACGGGGCCGAGGGCTCCGCCGAAGTCGTCACCGGATTGATCAGAGGCGACGCCGATTTCATCACCTACGGGTCGACGGATCTCACCGGCTTCGTGGAGTCGGGGGACATCCGGCCGTTGCTGTTCCTGGGCACCGAGGAGCAGCGCCCCGAGTCGTTGACGTGGCTGGCGAACGTGCCTACCGCCGAGTCGAAGGGTTTCGAAGATCTCAGCGGCGCTGTGACCGAACTACGACTCATCGTGGCGCCGCCGAACGTGCCCGACAACATCGCGACTTATCTGCGCGACACCGTTTATGCCACCATGACGAGCCCCGAGTTCGCTGAGTGGGCGAAGAAGGCCGACCGTCCCATTATCCCGCGCGACTGGCAGGCGGCCACCGAGGTGATGAACTCCCAGATCGAGCAGATGGAGGTGCTCGTCCCGTCGCTGTCGAATTGAGCAGCGTGAATACCTTGGCACCTGTTGAGGAGGTAATGCGTGAGCTTCATGGATGCGCTGCCGACGGCGCTTGCCGCCGTCGCGACATGGCAGTTCCTGGTGGCGTTCCTGATCGGGTGTGCCAACGGCATGCTGACGGGTCTGCTGCCGGGGCTGGGCGGATCGGTGGGAATCGCGCTCATGATCCCGTTCACCTATGGGATGGAAACGACGACCGCGATGGGGTTGTTCGTGGCAGCCCTTGCCGGACAGTCGTTCTGCGGGTCGATCAGCGCGATTCTACTCAACATCCCCGGCTCATCACCCAGTGCCGCAACGACGATCGACGGCTACCCGCTGGCGCGACAGGGCCGCGGCGGTTTTGCGATCGGAATTTCGGCCTCGGCTTCGTTTCTCGGTGCGGCGATCGGCACGGTGGTGCTGATCGCGCTCATCCCGGCCGTCCGGCCGCTGGTGTTGTCCTTCTCATTCGCTGAATTCACGCTGCTCGGTGTGCTCGGCCTGACGATTATCGCGATGGCGTCGCGCGGTTCGATGATCAAGGGCATCATCGCCGGTCTGCTCGGCGTGCTGCTCTCGTTCGTCGGCTTCGCGCCCGTCGGCGGCGACGTCCGGTACGTGTTCGATCAACCGGCGCTGTTCAACGGTTTCGAAGTTGTGGTCGTGTTGGTCGGGATGTTCGCCATTACCGAGGCACTGGAGTTACTGCGTACGAATCAGACTGTCGCGCAGACCATGATGCGGGAGAAGTTCGGCTACGGGCAGATCTGGGAAGGCATCACCTACACCGTCAAGCAACCTTTCCTGCTTGCCCGCAGTTCCCTTATCGGCACCGGGGTGGGCCTGGTCCCTGCGGTCGGGGGCACGGTGGCGGCCTTCCTCGCGTACTTCCAGGCCGCACGGACCGTAAAGAATCCTCGCTTCGGTCAGGGCGACCCCCGTGGCGTGCTTGCCCCGGAAGCATCTAACGACGCCAAGGATGCCGGGTCTGCGTTACCCAGCCTGGCGTTCGGCATCCCCGGTAGCTCAGACTGGGCGATCGTCATGGGCGCGATGGTGATTCACGGCCTCACTCCGGGACCGAACTTGATCAGGGAGAATCCCGACATCGTCTGGATCGCGATCCTCGTGCTCATCGCCGCGAGCTTCTTATCCTCGTTCCTGGGCGTGTTATTCGGACCGCAGCTCCTGCACATCACCCGCGTAAAGCCAGGAATCCTGTCGCCAGTTGTGCTATTGCTGGCTGTCGTCGGGGCCTACGCGCTGAACCTGAGCCTGATCGACGTTCTGGTATCCATCGGCTTCGGGCTCGTCGCCTATGTTATGCGTTCGATTGGAATGCCGCTGATCCCCGTGATTCTCGGCTTCATCCTGGGTCCGCTGGTGGAGCGCTCGTACCTGCAGACCGTATCCACCTACGGGTTCGTCGACGGCTTCTTCAGCCGGCCGATCACGATCGTCCTGATTGTGCTGACGGTCGCGGTGATCGGATACGAGGTATACAGCACCCGTAGAGCAAGCAAGCGCGACCCGGTCGAGATCGCCAGGGGCCTGGTGTCGGCGACGCGGCCTTGGGCACTGATGGTGATGTCGGTCTTCGGGCTCCTCGGCGTGGCAGCGCTGGCGATGGCAACCGATTTCAGCCCGCAGGGAAGGACATTCCCGATAATTACGGCCAGCGCACTCGTGGTGTTGATCGCCGCGTATCTGCTGATCGCCCTCGTACCGCCGTTGCGGCGCCGCGCCGGCGGCGTCATCTCCGACGGCGGCGGCATGGAGGAACTTGTCTCCCATCTGCAGCACGAAGCCGCTGAGCTCATCGATACACAGAAGGATGTGCAGCAGAAGGATAGCCGTGCATCCCCCGCAGCAGAGCAGACCACCGACTCTGGCGGGGAAGTTGCCGTTGCGCAGAAGCAGGCGCCCCCCAAGCAAGCGGGAGAGCCTGCGGGACCAGGCCCGTCGGGAATGCAGGTCGTTCAGCCAAGTCCGGGCGAGATGGCGCGGCGCCTGCGCACCAGCCTGATCCTGGTCATCGCCATGGTGGCGGTCACCGTCATGTTCGGTGTCGAGTTCGCGGTGCCCCTGACACTGTTCGCATTCCTGCGGTTGGTGACGGGGGAGAGCTGGCGCACGACAGTGATGACGACCGTAATCGGTTCTGCGGCTTTCTATCTCGTTTTCCACACTGCACTCGGTGTGCCGCTAGAGGGTGGAATGCTGCTCTCTTACTGAGATTTCGACGAGGCATTGCTGGTCGGTGGGGACGACAAGACAGAGGGGATCAATGGCGTATTCAACGACGCGTGCGCATCGGCCGTGGGCGGTCATCTGGGTTGCGAGCTTGACGGCAGGGTTGCTGACGTCGGGAATGCAGGGCATCGTTCCCGCCGTCCCGGCGATCCGGGATCAGTTCGGTCTCGATAACTTCGAGATCGGCTTGATCACCGGGGTGTATCTGCTGCCCGGTGTTTTCTCCGCGTTCGCCGCGGGCCTGCTCGTCCAGCGGATCGGCGAGCGTAAGGTCGTCGTGAGCGGCCTGGCGGTGTTCGGGTTGGGCGGCGGCCTGCTGCTGGTCGTCAACGACCTCATGACGTTGCTCTCGGTGCGGTTCGTGCAGGGCATCGTGTTCGGCGCGCTGTTGTCGATAACGGTGGGGATCATCGGCGCCGTTGCGCCGACAGGGGCCGCCGCTCATCGGGGACAGAGCCGCCGAATCGTCGCCATGGCAGTGTCGGAAGCCTTGTTCCCTGTCGCGGGTGGATTCCTTCTTGCTCTAGCGTGGTACGCCCCTTTCGGTATGCAGCTACTCACGCTGCCCCTCGCGGCGGTGGCCTGGTTTGTCTTGCCGGATGTCCGAAAGACTGCCGACGGCAAGAAATCCAAGCCGGCCGGCACGGAATCGGTGTGGCGGGCCCCGGCGATCGTCGGTGTTCAGATCTTGGCAGCAGCGCGATTCGTCTTCAAGTTCTCTGTTCTGACCTACACTCCGGTGCTGGCCGTTGACAACGTCGGAATGTCAGCGGCTCTGCTAGGACAACTGGTTGGCGTATCCATGGCGCTCGCGGCAGTGACGGCACTCTTGTCGGAACGGCTGGCCGCACGATGGCGGTCCTCGGAGCTGATCGTCGGCTGCATGTTGCTCATTGGTGTCAGCCTCGTGATGATCGGTGCTGCCCACTCGGTGTGGCTGGTCGCGCTCGGCTTGTTGCTCTATGGAGCGCAGGACGGCGTCTACGGCGTCGCCCACAACGTACTGGCCAACGAGATGGCGCCCGTCGGTGCGCGAATGGCCTATGTGGGCCTGACGGGCACCGTGCGCAACATAGGAAAATTCATCTCACCGTTGGCTTTCGGCGCTGTGACATTTGTACTGACGGTCCCTGCGACGTTCTTCGCCTTCGCCGGTGCGAGCTTGCTCGGGGCGGGCGTGGCGCAGCGGGTGGCTTTGCAGCAGCGTGCTCGCGAGCGGGCTGGAAGTGCACATGGAGGCCAATCCTGACGAGGCGCGAACCAAAGTTGCCGTATCAGTTTTGAATTATGAATTATGTATCTAAGATAAGTCGGGAGGGATCCCCGAAGCGAAGGAGACGCCCGCGCTATGCGGACAACACCAGTCACGTTCTTCAGCGAGGGCCAACGCCTTGCCGCGCTCTGGCGCACCCCTGACGAGTTCGAAGGTCCGTTGCGGGCGATCGTGCAAGGGCCGGGATGGCTCGGATTGAAGGACGCCAAACTCTACGTCCGCTATCACGAGGCACTCACCGCCGCGGGCTTCGGCGTGCTGATCTTCGACTACCGAGGTTTCGGTGATTCCGAAGGCGATCGTGGATTCCTTTCGCCGAGTTGGCAACTCACCGACCTCATCAACGCGGTGACCTATCTGACAACCCGCGACGACGTGATGCCCGACGCGATCGGCGTCTTCGGTACCGGCGGCACAGGCGGGGGCAACGCCGTCCTGCTCGCGGCCGCCGACCCCCGGATCACCGCCGCCGTCAGCCAGGTCCCGGTCGCCGACGGCTCCGACTGGCTGCACCGGATGCGGTCGGAGTCCGATTGGCTGGCCTTTCTCGCCGACCTTGAGGCCGACCGTAAGGTGCGGGTCGTCGAAGGCAAGGGACGCCTGGTGCATCCGCGCGAAGAGATCATGGTGCCCACCGCCGAGCGCCGCGCAACAACGGTCAAGGCTGATGTCGACGACCGCATCCCCGCCAGCATTCCGCTGTCCTGCGCCGAGGAGATCCTGCGGTACAAGCCGGTATCGGCGGCCGAAGGGCTGACCACGCCGCTGCTGGTTATCGGTGTGGACAGGGACGCCACCACGCCCACCGATCATGCCGTCGCGCTCTACGAGGCGGCTGCTGGCCCCAAAGAATTGATCATGCAACGGAACACGACTCACTATGCCGCCTACGACCGGTACTGGGAACAGACCACACCGCGAATCGTCGAGTGGTTCGACACATTCGTCGAGCCGATCGACCTCGACATCAGAAGCACCGTCGGCCGCAACGGCTGAACCACCGGCACGGGACAGGAGAGAAGCATGACCATTGATCTCAGAGTGAGCGGCGGTACGGTCGTCACACCGGCCGGCAGCGTGGCGGCCGATGTTCTGGTCGAGGGCGGCAAGATCGTCGGACTCGTCGACCGTAATCTGGCAATCGATGCGGCCCGCACAGTCGACGTCACCGGTCGGATGGTGCTACCGGGAATGATCGACGTGCACGTGCACACCCGCGAGCCTGGGTTCGAACACAAGGAAGACATCGAAACCACCACGCGCCAGGCGGCTGTCGGTGGGGTTACCACCGTGTTCGGCATGCCCAATCTGAAACCACCGACCACCAACGTCGAGACCCTGACCGATGTCTTCGATCGCTACTCGCGCAAGTCCATCGTCGACTACAACCACAACCCGGCGCCGACCGTGGACGCCGACATCCAGCCGATGGCCGACATGGGCATCCAGGCCTACAAGATCTACATGGTCGTTGACACCGGACGTACGTACCCACACCCGGCGGGCACCGGCATGCATGACCACGGCGGTCTGATGAAGATGATGGACCAGATCGCCAAGACCGGAAAGCGTTTCATCATCCACCCGCACGACCAGGCTCTGATGGATTACATCGAGGGCGAATTTCTTGCCCGCGGCGAGAACACCCCGCAGGCGTACGCCTCGGCGTACGCCGCTCGCAGTGGCGTCATCTGGGACACCGCTATAGACGTCGTCCTACGGCTCTCCGAGGCCTCCGGCTGCCCGATCCATATCGCCCACATGCAGACCAAGCGTTCGATCGACGCCGTCCGGCGGGCCAAGGCGGCCGGTATCGACGTGACCTGTGAGGTCAACCACTGGGCCCCGTTCCTGTCGACCTGGAAGGACGTCGAGCGGCTCGGTCCCTACGCATTGTCCTACTGGGTGCCCGACGAGGGGCGCGCTGCTATCTGGGAAGGCATGGCCGACGGCACGATCGACATCTGCTCCTCCGATCACGCTCCGCACACCCGCGAGGAGAAGGAGATCGGATGGACCGAGATGTGGAGCTGCCACACGGGAACGCCGGGAATCCAGTATTACTACCCGCTACTCCTCGATGCGGTGAACCAGGGCCAGCTCACTTTGGACCAGGTGGTGTCGCTTGTCGCGACGCGGCCCGCCGAGGCGTTCAACCTCACCCGTACGAAGGGTGCGATCCGGGTTGGCGCCGACGCCGATCTGGTGGTGGCCAACATGTCCTCGCTGTGGACGATCACCAACGACGGGGTGCTGTCGCGCTGTGGCTGGACCCCCTATGACGGGCGCCAGATCAGCGCGGATATCGAACGCACCTTCGTGCGAGGGGAAGAAGTGTTCGCCGACGGACAGGTATTGGGCAAGCCGGGCTTCGGCAAGCTCGCCACGGGCTAACTAGAGAGGAGTCACAAGGCATGAAATTTGGACTGCTGCTTCCACATTTCGGTGAGCACGCTGACCGGGAGAAGCTGCTCGAAGGCTCGAAGCTCGCCGAGAAGATGGGCTTCGATTCCGTCTGGGTGCGTGATCACCTGGTCTTCGAGCCGCACGGTGAGATGGAGAAGCCGAACCGCACGTTCTACGACGCCCTGACCACGCTGACCGCCATCGGCGCGGTGACCGAGCGGATCGAGTTGGGCACCGGGTCGCTGATCCCGTTCCGGCATCCCCTCGTGACCGCGCTGATGGCGGGCACCATCACGCAGTTGGTCGGGCCGCGCCTGATCCTCGGATTCGGTGCGGGTACTTTCGATCACGAGTTCGAGGCGATCGAGTGGGGCGACCGGGACCGTGTTGAGCTCGTTCGGTCCAACGCGGAGATTCTCAAGCGGGTGTTCACCGAGAACGATGTCGACTACACCGACGACAACTTCACGTTCTCCGATGTCACGATCGAGCCCAAACCGGTAGGCGGACGGATTCCGTTCTGGTACTGCGGCGCGACACCTCGGTCGGCAAGGTTGGCTGTGGAGTTCTGCGACGGCTGGATGCCGGGCCGAATCGCCCTGGGCACCATGGCCAAACGGATCGACACGATGAAGAAGCTGGCCGACGAATCCGGTAAGAAGATGCCTACCATCGCCGTCATTCCTCCGACGAGCATCGAGGAAACACGCGAAGAGGCGCTTAAGCACGTGAACATCCCCGGTCTGCTGGCGTGGGCGAATAAGGCCAAGTTCGCGGTGAAGCCGCCCTCTGGGGTGTTCGAAACGGTGGAAGATCTCGAAGGCCAGCTGATTGTCGGCAGCCCGGACGAAGCGGTCGCCGAGGTCAAGAAGTTCGAAGACCTGGGCACTGAGCACCTTGTGTTCGACTTCCGGTTCAAGTTCGATCGCTTCTTCGAGCAGATCGAACTGCTCGGCCGCGAGGTCCTGCCGCACCTCCGATGACTGAGGCAGGTGTGGAGATGAGGTCCGAGTCAGATGGACTCGGCACGATGGAGCTGCCGGCGCAGAGCTATTACGGAGTCCACACCGCCAGGGCGTTGGCGAACTTCGCGATCAGCGGGATCCCGCTGTCATCCTACCCGGAGTTCGTCAAAGCCCTGGCTGCGGTCAAACAGGCTGCCGCACTGACCAATCACGAACTCGGTCTGCTCGACGACCTACGAACCGAGGCGATGGTGGCCGCCTGCACCGAGATCCGCCTCGGCCTACTGCACGGCGACTTCGTCGTCGACGTCATCCAGGGTGGCGCCGGCACCTCGACGAACATGAACGCCAACGAGGTGATTGCCAACCGGGCTCTCGAGATCCTCGGCCACCCCCGGGGGGACTACGGCTATCTGCACCCCATCGATCATGTCAACCTGAGCCAGAGCACCAACGACAGCTATCCGACGTCGATCAAAGTTGCCTTGCAGCTGCAGCTTACGGATCTGGTCGGCGCACTGGGCGAGCTCGTCGACACATTCCGGGTCAAGGCCGCCGAGTTCGCCGACATGGTGAAGCTCGGGCGGACGCAGCTTCAGGACGCCGTCCCGATGACGCTCGGCCAGGAGTTCGGCAGCTACGCTGTGACCCTCGGAGAGGACGCAGAACGATTGCTCGAGGCGCGCAGTCTGCTCTCGGAGATCAACTTGGGCGGGACGGCGATCGGTACGGGCCTCAACGCGCCCTACGGCTACCGGGAGCTGGTCTGCCGCAATCTGTCCGAGATCACGGAACTGCAGTTGCGCAGTGCCGACGATCTCATCGAAGCAACCCAGGACGTCGGGGCGTTCGTCCAGGTTTCGGGTGTTCTCAAACGAACCGCAGTGAAACTGTCCAAGATCTGCAACGACCTGAGGCTGCTGTCCTCGGGGCCGCGGGCAGGGTTCAACGAGATCAATCTTCCTGCAGTCCAGGCCGGTTCGAGCATCATGCCGGGAAAGGTCAACCCCGTGATCCCCGAGGTGGTCAATCAGGTGGCCTTCGAGGTCGTCGGTAACGACGTCACCATCTCGATGGCCGCCGAGGCCGGCCAGCTCCAGCTCAACGCGTTCGAGCCGATCATTGCGCATAGCCTCTTCACGTCGATCCGGCACCTGGA
Organism: Mycolicibacterium iranicum; assembly: GCF_001650495.1. GTDB lineage: Bacteria > Actinomycetota > Actinomycetes > Mycobacteriales > Mycobacteriaceae > Mycobacterium > Mycobacterium iranicum_A. The sequence goes on from NZ_LWCS01000040.1 coordinate 16,020, forward strand.
TGCGGCCTGCAGCACCCTGGACCGCCGCTGCATCCGCGGCATCACCGCGAACCCGGACACTATGTACTCCTCGGTGGTCAACTCGATCGGCGTGATCACCGCTCTCACCCCGTGGATCGGCTATGCCGCCGCGGCCCGGATCGCCAAGCAGGCCTTGCTGACCGGACGCGCGATCGTGGACGTGGTGGTCGAAGAGAAGTTGATGCCGGTCAACCAGGTGACCGCGCTACTTCAACCCGAAGCGTTCACCGCCATCCCCCTGCCACCGACGATGAACGGATCATCATGAGTGCACCCACCCAAGCCGCCCAGGACGTCGAGAAGCTTCGCGAAGACTTGGTGACGTGTACCCGTCTGCTCGTGTTCGCGGGAATTCTCGACTACAGCGGGCATGTCAGCGCACGGATCCCCGGTTCCGACCACGTGCTGATCCAACCCCGCGACATGAGCCGCGCGGGGCTCACCTCCGACGACATCCTCGTCGTAGACCTGCGCGGCAACCTCGTCGAGGGATCCGTCCCGCCGCCCGCCGAGACCGCCATCCACACCGGCGTCTACCGCGCGCGTCCCGACGTCGGCATGGTGTGTCACGGCCACCCCACCCTGTCCACGTCGTTCACCATGGTCGAGCACCCGCTGCTGCCAATGCGCCATTTCGCGTATAAGCATCCCACCGGCCTTGCGGTGCACCCAGATCCGACACACATCACCACGGACGAACAGGGCGACGCCGTCGCCGCGACGCTGGGTGACGCTGATGCCTGCCTGCTGCGTTCGCACGGAACGGTGTTGGCGGCCAATCGTTTCGACGTCCTGTTCATGGACTGTCTTGACCTCGAAGAGAACGCTCGAACGTTGCTCACCGCGCTACAGATCGGCGGTAAGCTGCTGCCGTTAACCGGAGAAGAGGTCGAGCTGGTGGGCGCGAGCTATGGCCGCGGCGGCCACCGGCCGGCGAAGGTCTGGGAGCACTACATTCACCTGGGTACAGCCGCCGGCCGACTCTAGTCTGCTATCGGCGGGTGCTCGGTCGCTTCGCGCAACCGCAGCACACCACCTAGCGCTCCGAACGACACCACCGCGAGTACGCCCAGCGCCCACCGCGGTCCCAGAACCGAGGCGACCGCCCCCGCGGCCAGTGACCACACCGGCCGAAAACCGAGATGTGCCATCGCGAAGAGCGACATCACGCGGCCTCGGTACAGGTCAGGTGAGAGCAGCAGCAGCGTCGAATTCAGCACCGGGATCGTGGAGCTGAAGCCGAGGCCCATGAGCCCGGCGCCGCCCCACGTCACCGGTAGCGACGTCGCAGTGGCGATGACCGCGGCGCCGGCGATCGACATCGTCGAGGCCGAGATGAGCATCAACCAGCCACCGACGCGTTGGTGCACCGTCCCGAATGCGAACAGTCCGAGGAGATTTCCAATACTGAACGCCGCGACCATCAGCCCCGATTTCTCGGGATCGACGTGCAGGGCCTCGGTGACGAACGCCGGTGTCACGGTGCGCAGTCCCTCGACCGCGGCGTTGGCCAGCGCGATGGTCACCAGGATGGTAACCATGGGCGGCGTGCGGTGCGCCACCGCCAGTGCCCCGCCGTCGCTGTCGTCGAGTGCCTTGCGCCGCTCGGTGGAACTGCCGCCGACCTGGCCGATGGCGATCATCGCGATCGCCGGGGCAATGAAGCTCAGGCAGTTCACCCCGAAGGCCCATGACGCACCCGCGGTGGTGAGCAGCATTGTCGACAGCAGCGACCCCGTGACTTGCCCGATGATGAACTGCATCGTGTTGATCGCGGTGGCCTTCGGCAGGATCGACTTCGGGACCAGCGCTGGAATCATCGAGCTCAGAGCGGGCTTGGCCAGCGCGTAGCAGGTGCCGAACAGTGCTGCGGTGACGATCAGCGTGGCGGGGCCCGCGTGACCGGTGAACGACAGCACAGTCAGCGCCACGCCGGCGACGAAAGCCGCTGCGTGCGTGACGATGACGATGATCCTGGGGCCGTAGCGGTCCGTCAGGAAGCCGCCGGTGATCGCCAGCGCGAAGACCGGGGCGAAGTTCGCGAACCCCAGAACGCCGACGAGAAAGGCAGACCCGGTCATCTGGTAGATGACCACCCCCGCCGTGACCGTCTGCAGCCACGTGCCCACGTTCGAGACGATCCCGGCCAGCCAGTAAATGACGAATTGGCGGTATTGAAGGGGATGCCGCCCCTGACTCACAGATGCGCGCGAGTGAATTCGTCCATGCTGGCCTTCACTCCCTCGCCCTCTTTCCAGGCATTCTTGAGCGCTTTGATCTCGGTGATCTCTTCACGGATGACACCCGCCACCGGCATCGGCAGAAGGGTTTCGTCGGCGCACGCGAGGAGTATGCGCATGTCCTTTTCCGCCCACGGCATCGGCCGGGATCGCAGCCAGGTGTCCAACGCCCAATTGCTGCCGCTGCTCAGCAGGAGCGCCTGCCGCAGAGACTCCAGATCCAGGCCCAGCCGGCCGCCGAGCCGCAGGGCTTCGTAATTGGCGACCACGCAGTTCCACAGCAAAAAGTTGTTGAGCATTTTTCCGACCTGTCCCGCGCCGACATCGCCCAGCCGGAAGATGTCTTTGCCGACCACTGACAGCACCGGCAGCAGCCGGTCGAGGACGTCGCCACGACCGCCACACATGATCAGCATGTCGCCGTTCTCGGCGGCTGGTTCGCCGAGACAGAGTGTCGTGTCGACAACGACGACGCCGCGGCGGGCCGCTACTTCGGCCATCGCCACCGATGTCGAGGCCTGCACGGTGCTGCACATCCCGATGACGAAGCCCGATGCAGCGCCGGCGACGAGGCCATCCTGCGGATCGGAGATCACCTCCACGGCCTGCTCGTCGAAGCCCACCACCACCAGTGCGGCGTGGGTGATCTCAGCTGCCGCTCTTGGGGAGGGCACCAGCTCGACCCCGACCGCGGCTGCTCTGTCTCGGCTGGCCGTGGACGGGTCATATCCCACCACCCGGTAACCGGCGCCGAGCAGATGGCGCGCCATCGGCAGCCCCATCTTGCCCAGGCCGATCACGGCGACACCGGCAGGGGGCTGAACAGACTCGTGGGGGATATCGACAGTCAAAGGTTGCTCCTCAAGACTGGCTCCTCTAAGCGACGGGGTGGTCAATGAGCGCGTTCCGGCCAGCACACCACGTCGACCAGCGCTGGCCGCCCGGCCTGCACTGTCTTGACTGCGCGGTTGAGGGCGGCGGTCAGGTCTGTCGGATCAACAACCGGACCTTCGGCCTGCCACCCGAAAGATTTTGCCATTGAAGCGAAGTCGACTGCCGGCTGATCGATGGTGATGCCTATCGCGGCGTCTTCGCGTGGAGTGTTGCGGACGTCGGCCATCTCAAGTTGATGATTCCAGTCGTTGTTGTAGGCCCGGTTATTCACCATGACCATCAGTAACGGCAGCTGGTACTTCGACGCCACCCACAAGGCGCCGGCGTCGAACAACAGATCGCCGTCCGGCTGCAGGTCGACCACGAGCTTGCCGCTCCCTTTGTGCGCCAGGGCAACACCGAGCGAGATGCCGATCTGAGTGGCCGTACCCAGGCTGCGTCCAGGATGACGGTCGGGCCGGTCGAATTTCCACAGTCTTGGCGCCCAGCCGTCGCCGGTGCCGGCGGTGAGCACCCAATCCGAGCCCTCGATCGCCTCACCCACGGCGGCGACCAACTGTGCTGAGGTGATCCCGCCGCGCGGGTCGGGGTTCTGGCTTTTCTGATACCACGTGGCGCGGCACACGGCATGCCGTTCGGCAAGGATTGCGCGCCACTTCTCTCGGCAGCCGTCGTCGTCGCGCAACAGCTCTCGACACATTGAAAGCAGTTGCGGCAGCGCTACAGAGGTGTCGGCGAGGATCCGTTGATCCGGTTCATACCAGCTGCCGTAGTCCGCCGACCAAGACGAGATCCCGATGTCGGCGAACCCGATGTCGACCAGTGTGGCGCCCGGTGCCAGTTTGGGCCGACCACCGCGGTCACGTTTGGTCAGCACCGCGGTGTGCTGGCCGATGTCCTTGACGTCGAGGAGCACGACGGTGTCGGCTTCGGATAAGGAAGGCGTCCCGGTCTGGTTGAGCGGATGCGCGGTGGGATAGTTGGGGCGCATTCCCGTGTCGACGACGCCGGCGCCGAGCAACTCGGTGAGTTCCACCAAAATCGGCCACATCGCTGGATCGCGTCCCACGGCGCCTGTAACAAACATCGGACGGTGCGCCGACACGAGCGACTCCGCCGCCCGCCGCAGCGCCACGGGGTCCGGAGCCAACCGCGACGGGGGACGGGGCGACGCAGTCGCGGGCCAGTCCTGCGCTTGGAGTTCCTCTTCCTGCAACTCCGAATCGACCGCTACATACACTGGGCCTTTCGGCTCTGTGACCGAGATCGTTTGCGCGCGAGCCAAACTGTCGTTCAGGGCAGCATTGGATGCCGGATAGTCATCCCACTTCGTGTAGTCGCGCACCGCCGTGTTCTGAATGTTCGCCGAGTGAACCCAGTCGATCCAGGGCCGGCGGACCGCGGCGTCCATCGGACCTGCGCCGCCGAGAAGCAGCATCGGTACCCGGTCGGCGTAGGCGTAGTAGACACCCAGCGTGGCGTGAAGCAGACCGACGAGGTCGTGGATGACGACTGCCATCGGCCGGCCTGTTGCCTTCGCGTAGCCGTGGGCGATCCCGACCGCGATCTTTTCGTGCGGCACCTCGACGATCTGTGGTCCCTCGGCGCCGGCGACCACCAGCGACTCGTGCAACCCCCGGAATGAGGCTCCAGGATTGAAGGCTACATGCTCTATTCCGAAGGACCGCAGGGCTTCGACGACCATGTCGGATCCATAGGTATGGCGCATTGGTCAGCTACCCGACCCCAGCACGCCCAGGCGTTTCATCAGGTAGACGAAGGCCATCAGCACGATCACGACAAGCACACTGGCTGCCGACAGCAGGCCGAGCTCACCGTTCTGCCAGTAATCAAAGATGAGGATCGAGAACAGTCGAGTATCGACGGTGTAAACCATGATGCTGCCTGCCAGTTCCCTGACCGAAAGCAGTGCGGCGTATAGGAATCCGCCAAACAGCGTCGGCAGCACAAGCGGCAGTGCGATTTTGCGCATCCGCCGGAGCCAGCCGGCACCCGCCATCGCGCCCGCTTCTTCGAGTTCGACGTCGACCTGGGCCAAGCCCGCGGTCGCGGTACGCACGCCGTAGGGCAGGAACCTGGTGACGTGCAACAGAATCAGTATCAACATCGTCCCGTACAGCGGGAACGGCACGTTGAGTGCCATGGATAGGAAAGCCATGCCCATCACGATGCCGGGCACCACGAGCGGAACGGATGCGACGGTGTCGACTACCCAGGCGGCTTTCATCTTCGACCGCACGGTAATCCACGCGATCGCCAGGGCGATGACGCTGACAATCAGGGCGCTGGTGATCGCCAGGACCGCCGTGTTGGAGACTGCGTTCTGGAAGTCGGGGCGGGCGATGACGTTCTCGTAGTTCCCAAAGCTGAGCCTGTCCAACGCGGCGGCGCTCGGTGTCTCGAATGACGGTAGCAACGAAGACCACACAAGCACCAGGACCGGCATCACCACGACCGCCAGTGCGTACAGCAGCACCCCGAGGGTGACTGCCCACCGCCACGGACCCAGGTCCAATCGGGTTACTGCTGAGCCTTTCCCGGTGATGGTGGCATACTGCCCACTGCGTTTGAGTACGCGCCCATACAGGAAGATGCCGATCGACGTGATCGCCACCAGTAGCACGCTGTAGGCCGACGCCAGGGCGAAGTTTGGCGGGGAATCTCTGATCGCGAGGTAGATCAGCGAGGTGAATACCGGGATGCGGGCCGGGATACCGATCAAGGCCGGTGTCTCGAAGGATTCGATGGTGCGCACGAAGATGAGCAGCAGCACACCGAGCAGCGTGGGAGCGCCGAGAGGCGCGGTGATCCTCCGCAAGGTGCGCCGTACGCCCGCCCCTGCGACCCTGGCCGCCTCTTCCAGAGAGCTGTCGACCGATCGCAGATATCCGGCGACCATGAGGTAGGCCAGGGGAGAGGCCTGCGCGCCCTCCAGGACGATCATGCCCGGCATGGAGTAGATGTTGATCAGACCGTCCAACGGCGTGAAGCTGGCGACGAATTGATTTATCAGCCCGGTGTCGGGTGAGAACATCAATACGCCACTCAATGTGAACAGCACTCCGGGAATTGCCAAGGGCATCAACCCGATTGGCAGTAGCCAGCCCCGCAGCGGAGCGTTAGTGCGTTCCCCGACCCACGCCAGCGATCCCCCGATCGTCACGGCGATGATGCAGACGCCCACTCCGTAAAGCAGCGAGTTCCGAACCAGCGGCCACAGGTTGGAGGACCCGAAGACCTCCCGATAGTTTTCTAGGGTACGGCTGGTGTCGGCGGCGAGGATGCCTGGACTGAAGCTGTTCCACACTAGGTAGATCAGCGGCACGAGAAGGAATGCCACCAACGCCGCTCCGCAGAGCCACCCCATGGGCCTGGACACTGCCCGCAGCGCGGTCCGTGAACGCGAGTCCCAGACATCCGGTGGGGGCGCGGGCTCCGGGGGTGCGAGCAGGGTCGGCTGAGTCACTGGACGCCGAAGACGCTTTCGAAGTCCTCGGCCGCCTTGGACTGGAGCTCGGCGGTGTCCGGAGAGAGGATCAACAGGTTCGGGTCAGCGAGAGCGTCGGCGGTTCCGTCATCGCCGATGCGATTGAAACCTATTTCCGCGTCAGTGGCTATTCCGTTCTCGCTGAAGAACCAGGTGAGGAAGACGTTGGTGGCGTCCGGATTCGGGGCGCCGTTGAAGGTCGCTAGCCAGTCGATGTTCAGCAGCGGGGGATCCCATGGTGCACCCGCGATCGGCAAGCCCTTGGCCTCGCGGCGTTCCACGTGATACGACAGCGTCATTATGGCGGCCTTGGCCTGACCGACCGCAATCAGTTCGGCGAGTGCGCCACGGCCTTCATCGCGGATTTGCGGCTCCTGTGCGGCCAGCTGCTGGAAGAGCTCCAATCCCTTCTCGGGACCCATCGAGGCGTAGACCTGGTAGGCCCACTCCACGTCGTTGGCTCCGATGATGAACTGACCCCTCCAGTACGGCTTGAGGAAGTCCATGTAGCTCTTCGGCCACTCCGGCTCGGGCACGAGGTTGGTGTTGTACGGGGTGTAGTGACCGAAGTAGCGCGTGCCCGCGTAGGTGCCGTCTGGTGCCTTTGTGCGGTCCGGCAGCGCATCGGTGATCGATGAGGGCAGCGGGGCCAGGATGCCCGCCTCGGCGAGCTGCGACATCGGCAAGGAATTGATCTCCACGACATCGGCCTTTTGCTGCTTGGCTGACGCCTCGGTGATGAGACGGGCGACCATGTCACTCGAGGAACCGCGGATGATCTCCAATGTGTACCCGGGGTTCGCCGTCTCGAAGGCCGTCTTCAGTTCAGGCAGGCCGTCTTCGGGCCGTGTTGTGTAATACACGACGTTGTTCCCGCCGCCCTCAGCGCCTTCGGATTGTCCGCCACCGCCACCGCCGCCGCATGCCACGAGACCGAGGCCGAGGGCTGCTGCCAACGCGATCTTCGCCGTCCGACGCAGGCTCCGTCTCTTGATGCTCATTTTTGTCCTCTCCATCAACGTCTGCAGTCAATTGTGTTGATTCTGATATTGATTCGTCGGAAAGCCGGTGTCAGGCGCTGGCTGCCTTCGAGCTGAGGTGGTCGTGGACCGGTTCGTAGTCATCGATTTCTGCCGACCCGGTCTCGCTGGGGCGCACCCAGCCGCCGTCCGGTGCGTCATCGGAGGTGTCGAACAACCGCACCTGATTGGTGGGGATGCGAACAACGACATCCTCGAAACGGGAGAACTCAGCCGAGGGATGTACGTGTCCGCGGAGAATGAGGCCGTTGACGTCGACCTCGGTATAGACGTACTGACCGTAGAACACCGATCGGGCGATCCTTCCGTGGAAGACGCTGTGTCCGTCGGCGAATGCCTCCGTCCCCGCCGCGGCTTCCGGGAGAACCTCGATCTGCTCGGGCCGGACGATGACTTCGCAGTCGTCACCGGCAGCCAGGCTCGATTCCTGCAAGGCCGCCGTCGACACGAGATCGCCCATGGGAGAGCTGATCTGAAGGCCTGAACCGTCGCGACCGGTGACCTTTCCGGTGAATCGATTGATGCTGCCGACGAACTCCGCCACGAATGTGGAGGCGGGCTCGTTGTAGATTTCGCGAGGCGTGCCCACCTGGATGACCTCGCCGGCTCGCATGACTGCGACGAGGTTCGACATCGACAGCGCTTCGGCCTGATCGTGGGTCACGTACAGGACCGCGAGCTTGCGACGACGTTGCAGTGAGCGGATCTCCATGCGCATGGCCTGGCGCAATCCCGCGTCCAGGTTGGATAGCGGCTCGTCAAGCAGAAGGAGCGCGGGGTCTGTGACGAGAGCACGGGCCAGCGCCAGCCTCTGTTTCTGGCCGCCGGAGAGCTGATTTGCCGGCCTATCGAGGTGCTCGTGGAGCTGGACAGCGTTCATCGCGGTCTTGACCCGTTCGGTCACCTCGGAGCGCGAGGGTCGGGCCCCCCGCGGCAGGGACTGCAACGGGAATGCGACGTTTTGAGCACATGTCATGTGCGGCCAGATGGCATAGCTCTGGAACACCATGGCGAGATTGCGGCGTTCGGGCGGAAGATGGATGCGCCCGGAAGCCGAAAAAACCGTCTTGCCACCGATACGGATCGTGCCGCCGTCGGGTCGCTCGAGGCCGGCGACGGAGCGCAATGTCGTGGTCTTGCCGCATCCGCTCGGTCCCAGCAACGTGAAGAACTTCTCGTCGGGGACCGTCAGGTTGATGCCCTTGAGCGCCTTCACGGGCTTACCTCGCGCGATAAACGTCCGTTCGAGGCTTTCGATCTCGATCATTGCGCCCTCTCTTCCGAGCGGACCCGCCAGGCGTGTTTGTATCTTAAATCCATGATTTTTCGAACGATAGACGAATAATGTGACCTACGCCACCCCTCAGTTGCCGTCCATCGAGTGGCGACACGTCGCGTTTGGACGTGATGGACGCCATCGGTGTAGGTCATGGTAATTGAAAGATAATGGATCCAGGAATGTGACGTGCCGAATTCGCGCACTTCGGACCATCTCTTAACACAATTGTCAAAATGCCTGGGCCACTGCGGATCTGAAAAAGCAAAGACCATGCCCCGCCGTCGTCCGGCGGGGCATGGTCTTTAGGTGTGGCGCTGCGGGCTAGCTTGTTTCGGGGAAGCGTTCGATTTGATGGAGGCCGAGGGCTTTGACGGCGAAGGTGTCCTGGACGGCGAGGTAGCGGGCGACCTCGGTGTCGCTGTCGTTGAAGTGTTGGTGCCACATCCAGACGGGGAAGCTGAACATGTCGCCTTCTTCCCAGTCGATGCGTTGTTTGTTGATGCCGTCCCAGCTGATGATGGTGTGGCCAGTGCCGCGCACGATATAGATGACGGCTTCGGTGGTGTGGCGGTGGTTGACCGATTCGCCCTTCGGGGGTAGCTCGCTGACGTGTGGTTGCAGGCGGATGTCGCCGCCGAGGCGGTAGAAGCGGGCTTTGGTGTTGCGGTATTCGCGTGGGGTGAGTTCGGTGGTTTTGAGGTCTTTGATGATGACGGCTTCGGTGGGCGGGTTCTTCTGGTTCCACTGTTCGCGATTGGTCATCTCGCTGTTGGCGGTCTCACTGAGCGCCTGGTCGCGAACCTCGATGTCCTCGATCGAATCAATCTTCTTCTCAGGCATGCCTGATTCCTCCCTGCTCTTAAATGTAGGGCCAAAGTAAGCCCTTCGATTTAGGATAATAGATACAATCTGGCGGTCAACCGCTCGACGCGGACAGGATTTCGACGACCGGCAGCCACTCGAAACAGGAGTTGTGATGGCCGAACTGGACCGACAGCCGTGGGAGAACGAGATCGTCAGCGAGGCGTTGCCCACAGGGGCGGTGCTGACAGCAGGGTTGTGGATGCCGGTGGCCGGGCGTGCACTACGCAACTCGCCCGATGACGTTGTCGCCCTCACCGAAGACCAAGTAAGAAGCCGGCTTCCGAACGGCGATCAGCTCGTCCTAGCCATCAAGGCGGAGGACCTACAGGCTCATCCCGACGAGGATCTCGCGCGACTTCTCGACTCGACGGACGGCGGCGCTATCGTCATCGGTGTAACGTACGACCTCGGCAACAAAGTTCGGGTGTACAACCAGATCTGCCCGGAGTGTGGATCCACCGACGCAGAGTTGCTCGGCCCTGCAGACAGTCATGTGGCGCCGGGCCTGCGCGCCGCTGCCAGCCTGTACCAGTGCACGGACTGCGGAACCGCCTGGGACGCTTAACTTTCAGCGCACATCTTCCCATGCCATGCCGTGATAGCGCAGAACCTGTTCTTTGTCGGGCGGATTCGTTCGGGCCGGGTTCGCCCGCCAGACTCTCGGGCACTTCCTGCCCGAACATCCCGTCGAAATCTGCATGCGTCATCGCACCCCTCCCGCGGGTACAGTCCGGTCAACGACGAAGCCACCCGAACCGCAAGAGCGGTGCGGGTGGCTTCAGCTAGGTAGCGGTGCCGACTAAACGTTGCGTCGGCGGTGCCGACTTACACGTCGTAGTACAGCGAGAATTCGTAGGGGTGAGGACGGATCTGAATCGGCATGATCTCGTTCTCCCGCTTGTACGAGATCCAGGTCTCGATCAGGTCGGTGGTGAACACGCCGCCCTCGGTGAGGTATTCGTGGTCCTCTTCGAGCTTGTCGATCACCGACGCCAGCGAGGTCGGCGCCTGCGGGATGTTCGCGGCCTCCTCGGGCGGCAGCTCGTAGAGGTCCTTGTCGACCGGTGCCAGCGGCTCGATCTTCTTCTTGATGCCGTCGATGCCGGCCATCAGCATCGCCGCGAACGCCAGGTACGGGTTGCCCGAACTGTCCGGGCAGCGGAACTCGAGACGCTTGGCCTTCGGGTTGTTGCCGGTGATCGGGATACGCACACACGCCGACCGGTTGCGCTGGCTGTACACCAGGTTGATCGGCGCCTCGTAACCCGGCACCAGACGCTTGTAGGAGTTCACCGTCGGGTTGGTGAACGCCAGCAGCGACGGGGCGTGATGCAGGATGCCGCCGATGTAGTGCCGGGCGAGGTCCGACAGACCGGCGTAGCCCGACTCGTCGTGGAACAGCGGCTTGCCGTCCTTCCACAACGACTGGTGCGCGTGCATTCCGGAGCCGTTGTCGCCGAACAGCGGCTTGGGCATGAACGTGACGGTCTTGCCATTGGCCCATGCCGTGTTCTTGATGATGTATTTGAACAGCAGTACATCGTCGGCCGCGTGCAGCAACGTGTTGAACTTGTAGTTGATCTCGGCCTGGCCGGCGGTTCCCACCTCGTGGTGACCGCGCTCGAGAGTGAAACCGGCGTTCTGCAGGTTGGTGGCCATTTCGTCGCGCAGGTCGACGTAATGGTCGTAGGGAGCGACGGGGAAGTAGCCGCCCTTGGGGCGGACCTTGTAGCCGCGGTTCGGGCTGCCGTCGGCCTCGAGCGGCTCACCGGTGTTCCACCAGCCCGACTCGGAGTCGACTTCGTAGAACGTGCCGTTGATGCGCGAGTCGAAGCTGACCGAGTCGAAGATGTAGAACTCGGCCTCGGCACCGAAGTAGCAGGTGTCGGCGATGCCGGTGCTGGCGAGGTAGTTCTCCGCCTTGCGGGCGACGTTGCGCGGGTCGCGCGAATACGCCTCCCGGGTGAACGGGTCATGGACGAAGAAGTTCAGGTTGAGCGTCTTGGCGGCCCGGAACGGGTCGATGCGCGCGGTTTCGGGATCCGGCAGCAGCATCATGTCCGATTCGTGGATCGACTGGAACCCGCGCACCGATGAACCGTCGAACGCGAGGCCGTCCTCGAAGACGCTCTCGTCGAACGCCGAAGCCGGGATCGAGAAGTGCTGGACGACACCGGGCAGATCGCAGAAACGGATGTCGACATACTCGACCTGTTCGTCCTTGATCAGCTTGATGATGTCGTCGGCGGTCTTTTCTGCCACTTATTGCTCTCCTTTGACATTGGTAGCCCGCCGGTGACGCTATGGACACCATGTTGCGCGGCAGTCAACCGCATGTTGCGTGGACGTTACGCGTACCCGCATATGCTGCCCTGCCGAGGCGTTCCCGGCCGCCACCTATCCTTACAGCATGGCCCGCACAATTGGGTCCTGGCTCTCGGGACCGTCGCAAGAAGACGACCCGGGCCAGCGGTCCACCTATCCCGGCGAACGCCTCGGATTTCCGGAGACCGGTCCCGGCTCGATCGCCCGCTTCGGCCGCCGTATTGCGGCGCTCTGCGTCGACTGGCTGGTGTCCTACGGACTGGCCGCGTTGGCCATGACGTTCGGGTGGGTGAGCCTGGGTGCCCTGTCGACAGCCGTGCTCATCGTCTGGTTGGTACTGGGTGTCGTCTCGGTGCGGCTGTTCGGCTTCACTCCGGGCCAGCTTGTGCTCGGCCTGAAGGTGATCGCCGTCGACGGACGGGGGTACGTCGGGCTGGGACGCGCGCTAGCCCGCGGCCTGCTGATCACCCTCGTGATCCCGGCGTTGTTCACCGACGCCGACTTGCGCGGGCTGCACGACCTGACGACCAAGACCGCGGTCGTCAAACGCTAGGCCTGGTGGCGGATCCGGCCGTCCATCATCGTCATCGTCACCGTCGCGCCGTGTATCTCGTGCGCGTCGATCTCGAAGATGTTGCGGTCCAACATGATCAGATCGGCCAACTTGCCCGCCTCCACTGAGCCGACCCGGTCGTCGAGCCCTAACTGATACGCCGCGCCGAGCGTATTTGCGTGCACCGCCTCGTCTACGGTGAGGGCCTGATCGGTGGGGAGCAGCACCGGCGCATCCGGGACGCCGATCAACTGCCGCGTCACCCCGATCTGAATGGAGTCCAGCGGCTTATAGGTGGAGAAGTAACCCGCCGCGGGCCAGTCCGTGCCCAGTGAGATGCGGCCGCCAGACCTCAGCACGTCCTGCGCTCGGTACAGAAAGTCCTTGCGCGGGGCGCCGTAGCGGGCGCCCATGTTCTCGATCGTGTCGGGGTCGGCTGACATCCAGTTCGCTGAGAATTGAGCGATGACGCCCAACTGCCCAAACCGTGGCGCGTCGCTCTCCCCCACGTACACAAGGTGAGCGACCGCGTGGCGCCGGTCGCGTGGAGGATTGGCGGCGATCGCGCGTTCGATGGCGTCGAGGCCCACGCGTGCCGTGCGTTCGCCGCAGGCATGGATGTGCACGTCGTAGCCGGCTGCGTCGACATCCCCGACGAGCTGATGCCACTGCTCTTCGGTGAAGGGGGAGGCACCCGTCGAATCGGGTTTGTCGGCATAGGGCTCGAGCAGCCACGCGGTATAGCCGCCCTGGGTGCCGTCACCGATGATCTTCACGACATCGACCGAGACCAGCTCGCCGGCGACCTCGTCGCGCAGCGCCGAGAACTTCTCGACGGTGCCCTCTACCGGCGCCGCGCGCACCGAGTACGAAGCAACCACCCGGAACGGCAGCAGATCGCGCTTCTCCATATCGGTGTAGATCCGAAGGACCGACCCCTGGTCGTCCCCGACGGGCGGGACTCCCGCATCGAACACCGAGGTTATGCCGGCCGCGGACGCCTTCGGCAGCCAGCTTTCGATCAGCGTCCCCATGGTCTCTGGCGAGATGGGCTCGACGGCGTCGACGAGGCCGAGGACCGCATTCACTTCGAGGACATATCCGGTGGGCTCGCCGGCTTCGTCGCGGGCGTAGTAGCTGAAACCCGGGACCGGGTCGGGGGTGTCGGGGCCGATGCCGGCGATCTCGAGTGCTCTGCTGTTGGCCCACAGGCTGTGGCCGTCGATCGCGAAGAAGAAGCCGGGACGGTCGGGCAGCACCCGATCGAGCTCGGCGCGGGTGGGGCCTTGCGGCCCGAACATGTTCACGCGCCAACCGAATCCGCGGACGGCCCCGGTCGGATGGGCCTTCGCGTAGGCGGCGATGGCGTCGAGCGCCTCGGTCAGCGTCGGTACCTGCAGGTCCACGCCGGATGTCAGGAAGGAACCGAGGAACGGATGCGTGTGCCCTTCCACGAAGCCGGGCATGAGCAGCTTGCCGTTCAGGTCGATGACCTGGGTGCCGGGGCCGGCGAACGTCAGCGCTCCAGCACTGTCACCGACCCAGGTGATCGTCTTTCCGGTCACGGCGACGGCTTCGGCCCATGGCGCTGATCTGTCGACCGTGTAGACGAGGCCGTTGTGGAAGACGAAATCCGCGGGCCTGGTTTCGATCTGCTGATCCTCGGATCCCTGCGCGGGCTCAGCCGAGCACGCCGTCACCGTCTCCGCAGCGGTGCGCAACTCCGCCCGCCGGTCCGCTCGGATCAAAGGCGTGGCGCGGCGGCCGAGCGCTGCGAAATGCGGTGCCCACGCGCACGCGACGCACATTCGGCGTCAGCGCCTCCGCACCGTGCGCTGCACGCCGCGCATCTTGGCCTGCTGGGGGAGCGGGCCCTTGGGCATCGCGGCAGGGCCCACCTTGGTGCCCAGCGCTGCCAGCTTGGATTCGATCGAATCCATCTGCTTGGCGGTGATGTTGGCCGGCAGTTTGTTCAGGTGCCGTTCCAACTTGGCCAGCGGCACCTCGCCCTCGCCGTTGCCGATGATGATGTCGTAGATCGGGGTGTCGCCGATGAGGCGTGCCGTGCGCTTCTTCTCCTGCGCGAGCAACGGCTTGACGCGGGTGGCCGAGCCCTCGCCGACAAAGATCACACCGGGGCGACCGATCACCCGGTGCACGGCGTCGAAGTGCCCCGTCGCCGCCACGCCAGGGGTGACGCGCCACTTGCCACGAAGGTTGTCCAGCGCCCACGCGGCCGCACCGGTTTGGCCCTCGGCCTTCTTGTACACGGACTTCTGGGCGCGGCGGCCGAAGATGATGAACGCCACCAACACGCCGAGCACTATCCCCAACGGAATCAGCATGTACATCGTGAAGCCGCCGGCGAAGACGCCACCCACCACAGACAGGGCGACGATCAGCACAAACGCGCCGATCATGTACGGGAGAAGGCGTTTGTCCTCTTTGCGCTGGATCTGGAACGCCTGCCACAGCTGACTGCGCCGCTGCTTGGACGCCGCCTTGCGGGCGGCTTTGGCCTCAGCCTTGGCTGCCTTGACCTCAGCGGGGTTACGCGATTTCGCCATTGGACAAGGATACGGGCGCCCTCGAGGCCACCGTCTGCGCATACAGCTTCCCGGCCCGGTAGGACGACCTGACCAGCGGACCGGCCAGCACACCCGAGAAGCCGATCTCTTCTGCGTAGCGCTGGTGCTCGACGAACTCGTCGGGATGCACCCAACGCTCCACGGGATGATGGCGCGGTGACGGCCGCAGATACTGCGTGATGGTGACGATGTCGCAGCCGGCGTCGTGCAGGTCGTGCAAAGCGGTGCGGACCTCGTCCGGAGTCTCGCCCATCCCAAGGATCAGATTGCTCTTGGTCACGAGTCCGAACTCGCGGGCAGCCGTGATCACCGAGAGGCTGCGCTCGTATCGAAACGCCGGGCGGATCCGCTTGAAGATGCGGGGGACGGTTTCGACGTTGTGCGCCAACACCTCCGGGCGAGTCTCGAAGACCTCGTTGAGTTGCGCGGGGTCTGCGTTGAAGTCGGGGATCAGCAGCTCGACACCGGTGTCGGGGTTGAGCGCCTTGATCTGGCGGACGGTCTCGGCGTACAGCCATGCGCCGCCGTCGGGCAGATCGTCGCGCGCCACGCCCGTCACGGTGGAGTAGCGCAGACCCATCGCCTGCACGCTTTCGGCGACACGGCGCGGCTCATCGCGGTCCAGATCGGCCGGCTTGCCGGTGTCGATCTGGCAGAAATCGCAGCGACGGGTGCACTGTTCGCCGCCGATCAGGAACGTGGCCTCGCGGTCTTCCCAGCACTCGAAGATGTTGGGGCAGCCGGCTTCCTCGCACACTGTGTGGAGACCCTCGCGGCGCACCAGGCCCTTGAGCTCTTTGTACTCGGGCCCCATTTTCGCCCGGGTCTTGATCCACGCCGGCTTGCGCTCGATGGGCGTCTCGGCATTGCGTACTTCCAGACGCAGCAGCTTGCGGCCTTCCGGAGCGATAGTCACCGGGCCGATTCTACGCTCGCAGCGGGTGCCACACCGACCGCGATGCGGCCGTCGAGCGCATCGAGAACCGCCTCGGCCACCGGGTCGACGACATCGGCCACCCCGATCGTGCGGCCCAGTTCGGCAGACAGCGACGTCACGCCGGCGTCGGCGATGCCGCACGGCACGATCGAACCGAAAGCGCCGAGATCACAGTCACAGTTGATCGCGAAGCCGTGCAGCGTCGTCGCCCGCGCCACACGGATGCCGATCGCGGCGACCTTGCGGTCTGGGCGGAGGCCGTCGCCGGCGACCCAGACGCCCGACCGGCCCTCGACCCGCCCTGTCTCGAGACCGAACGATGCGCAGACGGTGATCAACGACTCCTCAAGGCGCCGAACAAAATTCACGACGTCGAGCGGTTCGGCCAACCCGATGATGGGATAGCCCACCAGCTGTCCGGGGCCATGCCAGGTGATCTTGCCGCCCCGGTCGGTGTCGACGACGGGCGTACCATCGGCGGGCCGCTCCTCCGGCAGGGTGCGCCGTCCCGCCGTGTACACCGGCGGATGCTCCAGCAGCAACAGCGTGTCCCGACCACCCGCCGCACGCTCGTCGGCAAGCTGTCGCTGCAGGTCCCACGCAGTCTGATAATCCACCGAACCCAGCGCGCGGACCTGCACCGGGTCCGAGCTCGAACGGATCGACGACGACATACCGTCGACGCTACTCACGCTGAGAAGCCGTGGCGAATGCCAGCGCCTCACCGATGGTGTTGTGGTGGAACTGGAAACCGGCCCGCTCCAACGCCGCCGGGATGGCGCGCTGGCCGCCGAGCACCCCTTCGTCGGCGAACTCCCCGAGCACGGCGCGCAACGCGAACCCCGGGACGGCGAACGGCGTCGGCCTGTTCACCGAACGCCCCAGCGCGGTCGTGAACTCCGCGTTGGTGACCGGAGCCGGTCCGGTCATGTTGACCGGACCTGACAGCTCGTCGTGCGAAATCGCGAACAACATGGCCCGCACCTGGTCCTCGATGCTGATCCACGACACATATTGCCTTCCGTTTCCCAGGCGGGCACCCAAACCCAGCGAGAACAGCGGCTTGATCCGTCCCAGCATTCCGCCTGAAGGCGCCATCACCAGACCGGTGCGCGTCAGCACCACCCGCACACCGGCCTCCACGGCAACAGCGGTCGCGGCCTCCCAGTCGAGGGCGAGTCTCGCCAGAAAGTTGTGGCCAGGTCCCGCCGTTTCGTCGACGGGTGTGCTGCCGGTGTCGCCGTAGTAGCCGACCGCACTGGCGTTGACCAAGACCGGCACGCCGGCATCGACGACAGCGTTGGCCAACACCTCCGTCGGCCCGATCCGGCTGTCACGCAGGCTCTGCTTGAACGCACCCGACCACCGCTTCTGTCCGACGTTGACGCCGCACAGGTTGACGACCGCGTCCACGCCGCGCAGCGCGCTGGGATCGAACTCGCCGGTGTCGGGGTTCCAGAACACCTCGTCGGCGTTCGACGGCGCCCGCCGCACGATGCGGATGACCCGGTGATCGGTGGCTCGCAAGGCGTACACGAGCCCGGTACCGATCAGACCGGACGACCCCGCAACCGCGACAACCGAATCCGATGGCAGAGACACTGCTGTCTAGAGCCCCAGATCGGCCTCAAACGCACCCTCTTCCAGGCGGCGCTTGATTGTCGTGACGAAGCGACCGGCGTCAGCGCCGTCGATGAGGCGGTGGTCGTAGGTCAGCGGCAGGTAGGACACCGACCGCACGCCGATCGACTCGTTGCCGAACTCGTCGACGATGACCCGGGGCCGCTTCACGATGGCACCGGTGCCCAGCATCGCCGCCTGCGGCGGCACCAGAATCGGCGTATCGAACAATGCGCCCTGGCTGCCGATGTTGGTGATCGTGAACGTGCCCCCGGACAGCTCGTCGGGCTTGAGGTTGCCCGAACGTGCGCGCGCCGCGATATCGGAGATCGCCCTGGCCAGGCCGCCCAGCGACAGGTCGCCCGCGTTCTTGACCACCGGCGAGAGCAGACCCTGCTCGGTGTCCACCGCGAAGCCGAGATTCTCGGCGTCGTAGTAGGTGATCTCCTTGGATTCCTCGTTGTAGCTCGCATTGACGTTCGGGTGCATCTTCAGCGCGTCGATGACCGCCCGCGCGATGAACGGCAGGTACGTCAGGTTCACGCCTTCGCGCTCGGCGAAGCTGGCCTTCGCCTTGGCGCGCAGGGCCACGATCTTGGTCATGTCGACCTCGTGAACCTGGGTCAGCTGCGCGGTGGTCTGCAGCGACTCGCGGGTCTTCTTCGCGGTGATCTGGCGAATCCGGTTGGCCTTCTGCGTCGTTCCGCGCAGATGCGCCAGCGCACCCTCCGGTGCCGGCGCAGGCGCCGCGGGCTTCGACGGGGCGGCGGCGGCCGGTTCGGCCGCCTTGGGAGCCTTGCTCTCCTCCGCGGCGGCGAGCACATCCTGTTTGCGGATGCGTCCGCCGACACCCGTCCCCTTGACCGTCGAGAGGTCGACCTTGTTCTCGCTGGCGAGTTTGCGTACCAGCGGTGTCACATAGGGGCTCTCGCCCGACCCGGCAGCCGCCGGTTTGGGCTCGGCCTTGGGTTCTTGCTTGGGTTCGGGCTTCTGCTCGGCCTTGGGCTCAGGTTTGGCCTCCTCCGACGGCTTCGCCTCCGGCTTGGTCTGCTTCGGCTCGGGTTCCGGCTCAGGCTCGGGCTCGGGCTCGGGTTCCGGCTCAGGCTCGGGTTCGGGCTCCGAACCCTGTTCGGCATCGGCGTCGCCGATCTTCGCGAGCTCGCCGCCGACCTCGACGGTGTCGTCTTCCTCGGCGGTGATGGACAGCAGAGTGCCCGCCACTGGCGACGGGATCTCGGTGTCGACCTTGTCGGTGGACACCTCGACAAGCGGCTCGTCTACCTCGACGCTGTCGCCGACCTTCTTCAGCCAGCGGGTGACCGTGCCTTCGGTGACCGACTCACCCAGCTCCGGCATCTTGACCGACGTGGCCGACCCCGAGTCACCCGACGACTCCGCCTTGGGCTCGGGCTTGTTCTCGGGCTCGGGCTCTTCCGCCTCCGGCTCAGGCGCGGACTCTTCCGCCTCCGGCTCAGGCTCCGCTTCGGACTCCTCGGCGGCCGGTGCGGACTCCTCGCCACCGTCACTGTTGTCGCCGTCATCCTCGCCGGCGTCGCCGATCACGGCGAGCTCGCCACCCACCTCTACGGTGTCGTCCTCCTGGGCGACGATCTTCTTCAGCACACCCGCGGCAGGCGAAGGAATTTCCGTGTCGACCTTGTCGGTCGACACCTCAAGCAGTGGCTCATCCTCCTCGACCGTGTCTCCCTCTTGCTTCAGCCAGCGGGTGACTGTCCCCTCGGTAACGCTCTCTCCGAGTGCGGGCATCTGGACGGAGATGGCCATAGTGTCGTGGCTCCCTTGCACGGTCTGTCGAGGTATCTGAGCTGTCGCATCCCATCCTGTCACGTCCGGCGGGACGTTTCGCCGCGGACGGGTGTACTCCTTGCTCTGGCACTATCGAAGTGAGGAAGAGACGAGGGATGCCCGGAAGGAGCAAGCCCAGGTGGGACTGTTCGACAAGCTCCGCGGTCGGAGCCGCAAAGGTGGATCGGCCACCCGCGACCCCGAGGCGGATCTTCGCTATCTGCGTCAATGGGTCGCCGAGCATCAGGGTGTCGAGGCTTTCATCGAGCCCAAGACCGCGGTCACCGAACTCACCGTCGTGCTCGTCGCCGCCGACGGCGAATGGACGCGGCGCCGCACTGGCGGAGACGCCGGCGCGCGCCGGTTGTCCGAGCGCCTCAAGATCCCGGTGTACGACGTGCAGAAGGTCGGCTACCCGCAGCGGATGCGTGATTACGACGCGCGCAGGCGCATCGAGCGCAAGCGTGCCGCCCGTGAGGAACTCGACCGCTAGCTGCGACCCGCCCCGAGGTGTCCGGTAGTCGTTCACCGATGGTGGCTGGATGGTGGGTGTGATCGCCGGAGCCCGTGGGCGCGCAGCAGTAACCTTTGCGCCCGTGAGTACGCAACGGATCCACCACGAAGGCAACCCAGACGGGCCGACGCTCCTACTGGTGCAGGGGCATCCCGACACCCCTGAGGTCTGGGATCCCGTGGTGGAGCTGCTGTCCGACCGGTTCAGGATTATCCGTGCGGACGCGGGTGAGGTCGCGGCTGCGCTCGACGCGGTAGGCGGCGACGCCGTGCACGTCGTGGCGCAGGGCCGGGGGTCCGGCGCCGTGTGGCAGTACCTGACCCGGCGCGGAGCATCCCGTCGTGTCGCGTCGTTCACCTCGGTCCCGGAGTCGGCACCCTCCGCGCGTCTTGGCCGATTCGCCGACGGACTCGGTCGGCTCGCCAGGCGGGCGACTGCGGCGGGCTGCGATCCCGTCGACATCCCGGTCCAAATGGTGATCGCACCCGGTGACGGCTACGCCCGTCGGCGGTTCTCCGAAGACGTCACCGGGCGTACGCCGCGGCTCTGGCGACGTGACGTGAAGGCCGAACACGCCGCCGCCCGAGTCGTCGCGCGATCGGTGACGCAACTCGTCGACCACCTCGACGGCGCGCCGGCCGCTCGAGAATTGCTGCGCGCCGAAGTAGGGCGCCCGCGCGCTGCGTTCGGTGACACACTCGTCGCCGTCACCGGCGCCGCCAGCGGCATCGGCCGCGAGACCGCGCTCGCCTTCGCGCGTGAGGGGGCCGACGTCGCGATCAGCGATGTCGACACCGCAGGACTGGAAGAGACGGCACGGCTCGTCGCCGCCGAAGGCGCACAAGCCTTCACCTACACCGTCGATGTGGCCGACGCCGATGCCGTCGAGTCGTTCGCCGACCAGTTGTGCGCCGAGCACGGGGTGCCCGACATCGTCGTCAACAACGCCGGTGTCGGCCACGCGGGGTTCTTCCTCGACACTCCGGCCGAGGAGTACGACCGCGTGCTCGACATCAATTTCGGCGGCGTCGTCAACGGATGCCGGTCCTTCGGAAAGCGGTTGCGCGACCACGGCGTCGGTGGACACATCGTCAACGTCGCGTCGATGGCCTCCTACACCCCCGTCAACGTGATGAACGCCTACTGCACGTCGAAGGCCGCGGTGTTCATGTTCTCCGATTGCCTTCGCGCAGAACTAGATTCACACGGGATCGGACTGACGACGATCTGCCCCGGCATCATCGGCACCAACATCGTCGACACGACCCGCTTCTCGCTGCCCGAAGAGCGCAGCTACGACACCGAGACGATCCGGCGAAGGGCGCGCCGCGCGTTCTCGGTACGGCGCGTGGGGCCGGACAAGGTCGCAAAGGCGATCCTGGCCGCGGTGAAGAGCAACAAGCCGGTGCGACCGGTCACCACCGAGGCCTACCTCGTCTACGGCGCCGCCCATGCCTTCCCACAGGCGATGCGCAGCGCCGCCCGCGGCGGCAACATCATGTGACCTGGCCGGCAGGATCAGCCGTTGGCGGCGATATCTTCCAGGACAGCGAACATCGTGCGCGTCGGCACTCCGGTGCCGCCCTTGGGCGTGTAGCCCCACGGGCCGCCCGAGTTGTATGCCGGCGCCGCAATGTCGATGTGTGCCCACTCGACACCCTCGGCGACGAACTCGCGCAGGTAGGTGCCTGCGACCAGCATGCCCGCATAGCGCGATCCGCTGACGTTGGCCAGATCGGCGACCGAGGATTTGAGTTCCTCTTTCAATTCTTCGGGCAGCGGCATCGCCCAGGCGTTCTCGCCGACGCCCTGCGAGATCTCGGCGACCCGGTCGCGGAAATCGTCGCTACCCATCACGCCGGGCGTGCGTGCGCCCAAGGCGACCGTCTGCGCTCCGGTCAGCGTCGAGGTCTCGATCAGATAGTCGGGCGCGTCCTCGCAGGCCCGCACGATCGCGTCGGCCAGGATCAGTCGGCCCTCGGCATCGGTGTTGAGCACCTCGACGGTGGTACCGCCGTACTGCGTCAGCACGTCGCCGGGACGCTGCGCCGTCGCCGACGGCATGTTCTCGGCCATCGGCACGTAGGCGATCACGTCGATCGGCAGCTTCAGGCGGGCAGCCAGCACGACCGTGGCGATCACGGCGGCCGCACCGCCCATGTCGGAGGTCATGTGATGCATGTTCGCGGCGGGCTTGATGGAGATGCCGCCGGTGTCGAAGGTGATGCCCTTGCCCACCAGGGCGACCTTCTTCGCCTTGCGACCGCCACCGCGGTGGGCCAGGCGCACCATTCGCGGTGGGCGCGACGACCCCTTGCCGACCCCGATGATGCCGCCGTAACCGTCCTTGGCGAGCGCTTTCTCGTCGAGCACTTCGACGTCGAGTCCGGCGTCTTCACCCAAAGCCTTTGCGCGCTTGGCGAATTCGGCGGGAAACAGGTGGCTCGGCGGGGTGTTGACAAAGTCGCGGGCAGTAGCGACGGCCGCCGCGATGGTCTGAGCGCGCGCGGCGGCGTCCTTGGTCGCCGCTTTGGCGTCCGGGGCGAGGGCGACGACTTTGCGCACGCCGGCGTCCTTGGGGGCGGTCTTCTCGCTGCGAAACTCGGCGAACCGGTAGGCGCCGAGCACGACGCCCTCGATCGCCGCCTCCAGGTCGAGATGCGACAGCGTCGTGTAAACGTTCTCGACGCCGGACAGCGACCGCGCCGCGACGCCCGCCGCGCGGCGGATCGTCTCGGCCGACCACTCGTCGCGCGACTTGCCCAACCCGACGGTGAGCACGCTGCCGACCGGGAGGGCGGGCACCGCGATCCGGGTGAGCTGCTCGTTTCCACCCTTGGCGCCCAGCGCCTCGAGCGCGGCCTCGATCTCGCCGACCGCGTCGGCATCGAGATACGCGTCGGCGGCGACGACGGTGGCGCGGTCACCGTCCTCCGACCCGGAAACCACGGGCACGATCAGGACCGACGAGTCGACCCGCCGCTTGGGCAACGCGCTCGCGACCGTGACGGTGGGGGACAGGTATCCGGGGGAGGTGCTCACGAGGATTCACCCTAACCACTCGGCCACTAGGGTGGTTGGTCGTGAGTGACAACCTGTTGGCAGGCCCCCTGGAGAATCGGCACCGCGAGCTCGGCGCGAGCTTTGCAGAGTTCGGCGGATGGCTGATGCCGGTGTCCTACGCCGGAACCGTCGCCGAGCATACCGCGACCCGAACCACCGTCGGACTCTTCGACGTCAGCCACCTCGGCAAGGCGCTTGTGAAGGGACCCGGCGCCGCCGACTACGTCAACTCCGCCTTCACCAACGACCTGCGCCGCATCGGCCCGGGCAAGGCGCAGTACACGCTGTGCTGCACCGACTCGGGCGGTGTGATCGACGACCTCATCGCGTACTACGTCTCCGACGACGAGATCTTCCTCGTGCCCAACGCCGCGAACACCGCAGCGGTCGTCGCCGCGCTGC
This sequence comes from Mycolicibacterium iranicum, assembly GCF_001650495.1. GTDB lineage: Bacteria > Actinomycetota > Actinomycetes > Mycobacteriales > Mycobacteriaceae > Mycobacterium > Mycobacterium iranicum_A. The sequence goes on from NZ_LWCS01000040.1 coordinate 39,674, forward strand.
AGGAGCGCGCCCCGGACGGCTTGGCCATCACCGATGAGCACCGCTCGCGCGCCGTGCTGGCCGTGCAGGGTCCCCAGTCGGCCTTCGTGCTCGGCGCTTTGGGCCTGCCCACCGACATGGACTACATGGGATTCGCCGACACGAAGTTCGGCGGCGTCGACGTCCGGGTCTGCCGTACCGGATACACCGGCGAACACGGTTACGAGCTGCTACCGCTGTGGGATCACGCCGCCGTCGTGTTCGATGAGCTGGCGGAGGCCGTGAAGTTCGCAGGCGGCGAGCTGGCGGGCCTCGGGGCACGCGACACGCTGCGAACCGAAATGGGGTATCCGCTGCATGGACACGAGCTCTCCCTTGACATCTCGCCCCTGCAGGCGAGGACCGGCTGGGCCGTCGGATGGAAGAAGGAAGAATTCTGGGGCCGGGAGGCCCTGCTCGCCGAGAAAGAGGCGGGCCCGCGACGCACCCTGCGGGGTCTCAAGGCAGTCGGGCGCGGGGTCCTGCGGCCGGATCTCACGGTACTCGACGGTGACACCCCCGTCGGCACCACGACATCCGGAACCTTTTCTCCCACTTTGAAAGTCGGTATCGCCCTGGCGCTGATCGATACCGCGGCCGACATCGCCGACGGTGCTCGCGTAGCCGTCGATGTCCGTGGTCGCCAGGTGGAGTGCGAAGTGGTCAAGCCGCCGTTCGTGGACACCCGCACCCGGTAAATCGCTGGGCAGCCGGTTATACAATCTGCTGCATGACTGATCACCTCGAGTTCACCGTTGATCGCAATGCGAATCCGGCGGGCGACGAGGTACGAGGCGACATTCTGGCCAACCCGGGTTTCGGCAAATTCCACACCGACCACATGGTGTCGATCGACTACACCGTCGACAAGGGCTGGCACGACGCACGGGTGATCCCGTACGGACCCATCGAGCTGGACCCGTCGGCGATCGTCCTGCATTACGCGCAGGAGATCTTCGAAGGGCTGAAGGCCTACCGGTGGGCCGACGGGTCCATCGTGTCGTTCCGGCCAGAGGCCAACGCGGCCCGGCTGCGCAACTCGGCGCGCCGCATTGCCATCCCGGAGCTGCCCGGCGAGCTGTTCATCGAATCGCTGCGGCAGCTGATCGCTGTTGACGCGCAATGGGTGCCGCCGGCGGGCGGCGAGGAGTCGCTGTACTTGCGGCCGTTCATCTTCGCGACCGAGCCCGGCCTGGGTGTCCGTCCGGCCGACGAGTATCGCTACATGGTGATCGGGTCCCCGGCGGGCGCGTATTTCCCGCGCGGGATCAAGCCGGTCAGCGTGTGGCTCTCGCATGAATATGTGCGCGCCTCACCCGGTGGCACCGGAGCCGCGAAGTTCGGCGGCAACTACGCCGCCTCACTGCTCGCACAGGCCGAAGCGGCCTCGCACGGCTGCGATCAGGTGGTCTGGCTGGACGCGATCGAACGCCGGTACGTCGAAGAGATGGGCGGCATGAACCTGTTCTTCGTGTTCGGCAGCGGCGGCACCGCGCGCCTCGTGACACCGGAACTGTCGGGCTCGCTGCTGCCCGGGATCACGCGAGATTCATTGCTGCAGTTGGCAACTGATGCGGGGTTCACGGTCGAAGAGCGCAAGATCGACGTCGACGAGTGGCAGAAGAAGGCCGCCGCGGGGGAGATCACCGAGGTGTTCGCCTGCGGCACCGCCGCCGTCATCACCCCGGTGTCCCACGTCAAGTACAGCTCAGGGGACGGGGAAGGCGAGTTCGCCATCGCAGACGGCGAGCCGGGCGAGATCACCATGGCGCTGCGCGACACCCTCACCGGGATTCAGCGCGGCACCTTCGCCGATACCCACGGCTGGATGGCGCGGCTGTCCTAGCCGATCGCCAGGCCCAGCGCGGCGACCGTCGTCGTCACCTCCAGGGCGGCGCCGAGCACGTCGCCGGTGATGCCGCCGAACCTGCGCACACAATGGGCCACCAGCGCGGCGCTGCACGCGACCGCGACCAGTACCACGAGCGGCCCCTGCCAGAGCCGCTCAGTGGCCGGCGCCGCCGCCGCGGCGAGCGCAGCGACCCAGGCGCTCACCGCCCACCAGGGCTGGGTTCCTGCGACCAATCCGCCCAGCGTGCTGCCTGCCGCCGCGGGAACCCCGCGCCGGCAGGCGGCGACAACAGCCACCCGGCCCGCCGCCACGGCAACGAACACGCCCTGCCACCCGGACTCGGCAAACGCCAGGGCCTGGATGAGCACCGTCACCGCAACGGCGGCCACCCCGAACGGTCCGGCCCTACCGTCGCGCATCACGGCCAGCGCCCGCTCAGGAGGGCCGTAACACCCCAGCGCATCGGTGGTGTCGGACAACCCGTCGATATGCAGTCCGCGGGTGACCAGCAGCAGCACCGCCACCGTCACCGCGCCGGCGAGAGCGCCGGTACCGAAGGCCAGCGAGCCGGCCCACCATGTCGCGGCAGCCAGCGCGCCGAGTCCCACCCCGACCACCGGCAGCGCGGTCAGCACGCCGCGGCCCACGTGGGCGGTGACCCGCGACGGCATCGGCAGGACCGTCGAGAATGCGAATGCGCCTGCCAACGAGGAGATCACAGCACGGATCACCGTCTAGCCTCTGCCGATCCCGGCTTCCTCGAACGTGGCCATCGAGGCCAGGGTGGCCACCGCGGCGCGCAGGACGGGCAGCGCGACCAAGGCCCCCGACCCCTCGCCGAGCCGCATGTCGAGTTCCAGGATCGGCTCCAGATCGAGGTGGCGCAGCGCGAGCGTGTGCGCGGGTTCGGTCGAGCGGTGACCCGCCCGCCACCACAACCGGGCGCCCGGCGCGAGCCTGTCGGCCGCGAGGGCCGCCGCCGTCACCACCACGCCGTCCAGCAGCACCGGGGTCCGCCGCACCGCGGCCTGCGCGAGAAAACCGGTGATCGCGGCCAGGTCGGCGCCACCGCAAATACGAAGCAGCGCAATGGGATCCGCGGTGATCCTGCGGGCCCGGTAAAGAGCATCGCGGACCGCGGCGGTCTTGCGTGACCAACCCGCGTCGTCGATCCCGGTTCCGCGGCCAACCACCGCGACAGGTTCGGAATCGGTCAGAGCGGCGATCAACGTCGTCGCAGGCGTCGTGTTCCCGATGCCCATGTCGCCGGCGATCAGCAGATCGGCTCCCGAATCGACCTCGTCGTCGGCAATTGCGCGACCCGCATCGATCGCGGCCACCACCTCGTCAGGAGTCAGCGCATCCTCAACGGCGATGTTGCCGCTCCCGCGCCGGATCTTGTGGGCGCCGACGGCTGCAGACGGTGGCTCCTCGCTGTCGACGGCGATGTCGACGACCCGGACACTGGCACCGGCCACCCCGGCGAGCACGTTCACCGCCGCTCCGCCGGAGGCGAAGTTCGCGACCATCGCCGCGGTCACCTCCGCGGGATACGCGGACACCCCGGCCGAGGTGACGCCGTGATCGCCGGCGAACACCACCACCCTGGCGCGCTCGAACTGCTCGGGCGGGCACTTGCCCTGGCACGCCGCCACCCAGATCGAAAGGTCCTCGAGGCGACCGAGCGAGCCCGCCGGCTTGGTCAGAACCGTCTGCCGATCCCGTGCCGCCGCTGCGGCCTCGGCCTCCGGTGCGGGAATGTCAGGAAAGTAGGCCACCTGCGGCGTCACGCAACGCGGGTGCCGCGCTCGACCTGGGGCCGGGGCGCGCGCATCCGTCGCAGCTGCGAGGCGCGGCTCGCGGCGTAGAAGCCGAGCTTCCAGCCGGATTCGGTGTTGTCGGGGAACTTGGCATCAGCCAACTTGTTCACCTTGCGGCCCAGAACGAAGCCGTCGATGACCATGATCAGCACCAGCACCAGCATCGCCGGGGAGACCAGCGCCTGCACCTGCACCGACGGGACCGCCAGCATGATGAAGATCATTCCGAGAGCGGCAGGCATGAACAGGCCGAGCAGGTTGCGTCGCGAATCGACGACGTCACGCACATAGCGCCGCACCGGGCCCTTGTCGCGAGGCAGCAGATAGGCGTCCTCGCCGGCCATCATCCGCTCGCGACGCTGGTTCATCTCGGAACGCCGTTCGGCGCGCTCGGTTTTGCGCTCCTCACGAGACAGCTTCGGGCCGCGCAGTTCCTTGCGACGCTTCCTGGCCTCTGCAGTGGTCATCGGGGCCGGGGCCACCGGACCACGCCTCCGGGTCGCCTCGCTGCGCTTCGGGGTCGGCTTACCCTTCGGTGCAGTGGTGACGCGTTCGATCGGTGGCGGCTCGGCAGCGCCGCGGGTGTCGTTTCCGGAGGGAACCGAATCCCCGGGATCTCCAGCGTCATCGTTCTTGCGGCCCAGCAGCTTCACGGCTCCCAGGTTACTTCTCCGCGCACAGCGGACCCAATCCGTCCCGGGATAGTCTGCCGTGGTGACAGGCACCGAAACCCCCGCCAGGCGCGTGCTGATCGCCCCGGACTGCTTCGGCGACAGCCTGACCGCTGTGCAGGCTGCCCAGTCCATCGCCGACGGATGGCGGACATCGCGGCCCGGCGACACGCTGACTTTGGCGCCGCAGTCTGACGGCGGACCCGGGTTCGTCGAAGTGCTGGCGAACCGCATGGGCGAGCTCCGCACGCTCGCGGTCAGCGGTCCGCTGGACGTCGACGTGGAGGCGCAGTGGGTGTTGGACCCTGACCCGCCGGTGACCGCCTACATCGAGTGCGCACAGGCGTGCGGTCTGGCGCTGCTCGACGGCCCGCCGACCGTGCGCACCGCGCTCGACGCACACAGCAGGGGTGTCGGTCAACTGATCTCCGCCGCGCGCGCCGCAGGAGCCGGCCGCATCGTCGTCGGCCTCGGCGGCAGCGGATGCACCGACGGCGGCCGGGGCATGGTCGAGGCGCTCGGCGGTCTCGGCGCCGCACGTGAACTTCTCGACGGCATCGAACTGATCGCCGCCAGCGACGTCGAACATCCGCTGCTCGGCCCGATGGGGGCCGCGGCGGTGTTCGGACCGCAGAAAGGCGCCGACGCCGAAACCGTCGCCGTGCTCGAAGAGCGGCTCACGGCGTGGGCCGAAGAGCTCGATGCCGCAGCAGGCAGGCGGGTCAGCGACGATCCGGGCGCGGGCGCGGCCGGAGGCATCGGCGCGGCCCTGCTGGCGCTGGGCGGACGGCGCGAATCGGGCGCGGCGATCATCGCCGAACACACCGGCCTTAGCTCCGACGTCGCCGCCGCCGACCTCGTCATCACCGGGGAAGGCCGGTTCGACGACCAATCGCTGCACGGAAAGGTCGTGAGCGCGCTCGCCAGCGAGGCCCGGTCACACCGCATTCCGGTTCTCGTGTTGGCCGGGCAGGTCACACTGGGCCAGCCCGCGCTGCAGGAGGCGGGGATCGAGTCGGCCCATTCCGTCACCGACCGCGCGGGATCGGTGCAGAAGGCGATCGAGGACGCGGCGAACCAGCTCACCGGACTTGCCGCCGAAGTCGCCGCGGGATGGCAGTAGCTGACTGTCGATGGGGAATACGGCCCAAACCAGGTACCGTTGAGGAGGTTGAGCCACCCTCGAATGGCCGGGGAGACCGGCTCCGCCCACGTACATCCACACGGGAGATTCCATGACTGTTCAGGACGAGTCGGCTGTGCAGGCTGGCAACACCACCGAGGCTGCGCACGGCGTGACCCTGACGGATGCCGCGGCGGCCAAGGCGAAGGCCCTGCTCGACCAGGAAGGTCGTGACGACCTGGCGCTGCGGATCGCCGTCCAGCCCGGCGGATGCGCCGGGCTGCGCTACAACCTGTTCTTCGACGACCGCTCGCTCGACGGCGACCTGACCGTCGACTTCGGCGGCGTCGAGCTGACCGTCGACCGGATGAGTGCCCCCTATGTGCAGGGCGCGACGATCGACTTCGTCGACACGATCGAGAAGCAGGGATTCACCATCGACAACCCCAACGCCACCGGCTCGTGCGCCTGCGGCGATTCGTTCAACTGAGCTAGTACTGGCCGGCCGTCCGCGGCAGATACGAACACACCAGGATCTCGTTGTCGACCGAGATCAGCTGCGCGACGGCCTGCTCGTCAGCTTCCTGCGGCTGATTGCGTGACGAACCGCTTGCGGGCAGGACGCGCATGGTGAACAAAACCTGCGCCTGCGTGGGCGACGAGAGGACCATCTTGTCGATCGACGTGACCTCGGCGCTGTCGTACTGCTTGCGGAAAGCGTCGCTGGAAAGGCCGGCCAGCGCGAGATCCGACCGGCGCTCCTTGACCGAGTCGTACAGCCCACACAACGTGTGGCGCGCGACCTGCTCGTCGTCACCGCTGGACAGCGCGTCCAGGTAGTCCTGGATGGCCGCCTGCGCGGACGCATCTGTCAGCGCGCCAGTCGCCACTTGGTCGTCCCGTCCGCTGCGCAAGGCAACGGCAGCGATGACACCGATGACCGCCAGGACAGCGACCACCGCAACGGCGATCACAATCCACGGGGCGCGTTTGCGCTTCGGATACTGGACAGGCGGCGGAAGTGTTCCGGGGTAGGACGCCTCGATGCCGCCGGGGTAGGGCTGCGCGATCGGCGGGTAGGTCTGCTGGGGGTAAGGCTCCGGATACATCTGAGGGCCTGCTGGTCCAGCGCCGTACGGGGGCGGGTAGGGACCAGTCATGAATTTGCTCCCGGGAAGGTAGGTCGGATCCTGCGGCATCTACAGTGGCCGGGCAGGCGCTTATAGGCAGGTTAGCGCACCTCGACGGGTGAACCCTGTCTGTGACCCTGCCTACGACACTTGCCGACACTAGGCTCGAACGCTGACACGACGAAGGGTGGGACTGCGTGACCATCGCGGTGACCGGATCGATTGCAACCGACCATCTCATGCGCTTTCCGGGGAAGTTCTCCGAGCAACTCCTGGCCGATCACCTGCAGAAGGTGTCGCTGAGCTTCCTCGTCGACGACCTCGTCATGCACCGCGGCGGCGTCGCGGGGAACATGGCCTTCGCGATGGGCGTACTCGGCGGCAGCCCCACGCTGGTCGGTGCAGTCGGCGCGGACTTCGACGACTACCGGCAGTGGCTCACCTCGCACGGCGTGAACTGTGACAACGTGCTCGTCTCCGACAGCGCGTACACGGCGCGGTTCGTCTGCACCACCGACGAGGACATGGCCCAGATCGCGTCGTTCTATCCGGGCGCCATGTCCGAATCGCGCAACATCAAGCTCGCCGACGTCGTCGCCAAGACCGGATCGCCGAGCCTGACGATCATCGGCGCCAACGATCCGGAGGCGATGTTCCTCTACACCGAGGAATGCCGCGCCTTGGGGATGGCATTCGCCGCCGACCCGAGCCAGCAGCTGGCCCGACTGTCGGGTGAGGAGATCCGCAAGCTGATCGACGGCGCGACATACCTGTTCACCAACGACTACGAGTGGGATCTGCTGCTCCAGAAGTCCGGCTGGTCGGAAGCCGAGGTGATGAGGCAGATCCAGCTGCGCGTGACCACCCTCGGGGAGAAGGGTGTCGACCTCGTCGGACGCGACGGCACCTTCGTCCACGTCGACGTCGTCCCCGAAACCCACAAGGAAGACCCGACCGGAATCGGCGACGCGTTCCGCGCAGGCTTTCTCACCGGCCGCGACGCAGGCTTGTCCTTGGAGCGATCGGCGCAGCTCGCCTCGCTGGTCGCGACACTGGTGCTTGAGGCGCCCGGCCCGCAGGAGTGGTCCTGGGACAAGGATTCGGCGGTACAGCGTCTCTCCGAGGCCTACGGCGCCGAGGCGGCCCAGGAAATCGCACAGGCGCTTTAGCGCCGCCAAGCGTCGGGAGGCGCTCTGCTCAGATCTGAACCGGATAGGTCGGCTCGCTGATCCGTGGTGTGACGCTCTTTTCGACGAAGATCGCGTACCACAGCATGAAGATGAGCACCGTCCACAGTCGGCGGCTGTGATCGGTTGTGCCGCTTCGATGTTCGTCGAGCATCGTGCGTACCGCGGCAATATCGACCAGGTGGCCTGCCTGTGACGAGCCGACAACCGAGTACGCCCACTCCAGGAGTTCGCCCGCTCGAAGCCAATGCCGGATCGGCACGGGGAAGCCAAGTTTCGGCCGGTTCAGCACATGGGCCGGCACGATCGGCTCGAGCGCCCGGCGCAGCGCGTACTTCGTCGTCGACCTCGTGATCTTCTGGTCGTAGGGCAGCCGCGATGCGACCGCGAACACCTCGGGATCGAGGAACGGGACGCGCAGCTCCAACGAGTTGGCCATCGTCATCTTGTCGGCCTTGACCAGGATGTCGCCGCGCAGCCAGGTGAACAGGTCGACGTGCTGCATCCGCGCGACGGGATCCCAGCCTTGCGACCGGCCATACACCGGCGCAGTCACGTCGGTGTGCACCCAGTCCGGGCGGAACCCCGGCAGGACTGCCCGCAGATGCGCGTCGGAGAAGCTCCGCGCATTGCCGTAGTACCGCTCCTCGAGTGTCAGCGAACCACGATGCAGCAGGCTCTTGCCGCGCATCCCTTCGGGCAGCGGACCGGCCATCCTGCCCACCGATTTGCGAAGGCCCCGCGGCAGGTAATCGAAAGGCCTGAGCGACAACGGTTCCCGATAGATGGTGTAGCCGCCGAACAGCTCGTCTGCGCCCTCACCGGACAACACCACCTTGACGTGCTTGCGCGCCTCCTTGGCGATGAAATACAGCGGCACCAGGGCCGGGTCCGCGACGGGTTCGTCGAGATACCAGACGATCTCCGGAAGCGCGGCGACGAACTCCTCCTGTCCGACGACCTTGGTGACGTGCCGGGCGCCGATCGCCTCGGCGGACGCCACCGCCACATCCACCTCGGAGAAACCCTCGCGTTCGAACCCTGTCGTGAAGGTGATGAGCCTCGGGTTGTGCCGCATCGCCAGCGCGGCGATCGCCGTCGAATCGATTCCCCCGGAAAGGAACGCGCCGACCGTCACGTCGGCCCGCATGTGCTTGGCCACCGAATCCTCAAGTACCGCGGTGATCTCGTCGTACCGCGCCTGCTCCGTTCCTGCCGTGAACGGCACCGCATCGAAGCGCGGTGTGAAGTAGCGCCTCACCTCCGGCTGGCCGCCGGGCCGCACGCGGGCGTAGCTGCCGGATTCAAGCCTGCGGATGCCGCGCTGCAGAGACTCGGGCTCGGGGACATACTGCAGCACCGTGTAGTGCTGGACGGCGCGTTCGTCGATCGCCAGGTCGACGCCGAGCTCATCGGCGATGTCGAGCAGACACTTCTTCTCACTGCCGACCGCGGTGCCGCCGGCCCCGGTGGCCATGTAAAGCGGCTTGATGCCGAACGGATCCCTCGCGCAGAAGAGTTCCTGTTCCACCGTGTCCCACAGTGCGAACGCGAACATGCCTCGCAGCCGGGTCAGCGCGTCGATACCCCAGTGGTGATAGGCGGCCAGGATCGCCTCACCGTCGCCATCGGTGTGGAAGACCGCGCCGAACTCGGAACGCAATAGTTCACGCAACTCCAAGTAGTTGTAGATCTCCCCGTTGAACACCAGGGTGTAGCGCTCGGGCGCCTCGGTCGGCCCCCACCGCAGCGGCTGGTGGCTGTGCGCGATGTCGATGATCGACAGCCGGTTGAAACCCAGCACGACACGCGTGTCGTTCCAGGTGCCGGGTTCGTCAGGGCCGCGATGGCGCATCTGGGCGGACGCACGCGACACTGCGTCGACGACCGCGGGGGAGACGTCAGACGAGGGGTCGGTTACCAGCGCAAGCAGTCCACACACCGCGCCAGTATGCCCAATCGCGCGGTCGCTTCGCTCCTGCCCGCGGACCACATTCCCCGGTCGCTTCGCTCCTGCCCGCCGACCACATTCCCCGGTCGCTTCGCTCCTGCCCGCCGACCACATTCCCCGGTCGCTTCGCTCCTGCCCGCCGGTGTGGTCTACGCTGCGTAGTATTCAGTGCAGCCGTGTGACCGTCCCCCGGTCAAAGACTAAGTAGGAGGCGCCAACGTGCCCGCTCGCGGCCTGAAGTTGGTGGCATTGTCCCTGCTCCTGGGCGGGACGGCGGTGCTACTCAGCGGATGCAGCTGGTCTGAGGTCCTCGGCCTCGGGTGGCCGAACGGCATCACCCCCGAGGGCCATCTCAATCGCGAACTGTGGATCGGCTCGGTCATCGCGGCGTTTGTCGTCGGTGGCCTCGTCTACATCCTGCTGTTCTGGACGGTGGCCTTCCATCGCAAGAAGGCTTCCGACACGGAACTGCCGCGTCAGTTCGGCTACAACATGCCGCTGGAGCTGACGTTGACGGTCATCCCGTTCATCATCATCTCGGTGCTCTTCTACTTCACCGTCGTGGTGCAGGAGGAGATGCTCAACAAGGAGCCCAACCCCGAAGTCGTCATCGACGTCACCGCCTACCAGTGGAACTGGAAGTTCGGTTACCAGAAGGTCGAGTTCGCCGACGGAACGCTGAGCTACGACGGCGTCGACAACGCGCGCAAGGAAGCCATGGTGTCGCGTCCCGAGGGCGTCGACAGCCACGGCAACGAGCAGGTCGGTGCGCTCAACGGCCTCAACCCCGAGGACCGCACCTACCTGAACTTCGACAAGATCGAAACGCTCGGCTCCACCAGCGAGATCCCGGTGCTCGTCGTCCCGTCGGGCAAGCGGATCGAATTCCAGATCGCCTCGGCCGACGTGATCCACGGGTTCTGGGTGCCGGAGTTCCTGTTCAAGCGTGACGTGCTGCCGAACCCCAAAGAGAACAACTCCGACAACATCTTCCAGATCAGCGAGATCATGCAGACCGGCGCTTTCGTCGGCCGGTGCACGGAGATGTGCGGGACCTACCACTCGATGATGAACTTCGAGCTGCGGGTCGTCGAGCCCAACGACTTCAAGGCCTACCTCGCTCAGCGTGAGGCCGGTAAGACCAACGCCGAGGCGCTGCAGGCGATCAACCAGCCGCCGCTGGCAGTCACCACCCGGCCGTTCGACAGCCGCCGCGGCGAATTGGCGCCCGGGATGCCCGAGGCGATCAGGTAAGGACAGCAGATGCATATCGAAGCCAGATTGTTCGAGTTTCTGACCGCGTTCTTCGCGCTGGCGACCGTCGTCTACGCAGTTCTGACGCACCTGTTCCAGGACCCCGGCGGCGTGGAATGGGCGGGCACAACCGCCTTGGCCCTGACCACCGGCCTGACGTTGATCACCGGAACGTTCTTCCGTTTCGTCGCCCGTCGCCTGGACACCCGGCCCGAGGACTACGAGGACGCCGAGATCGCAGACGGCGCGGGGGAGCTCGGCTTCTACAGCCCGCACAGCTGGTGGCCGATCATGATCGCGCTGTCGGGCTCGGTCACAGCGGTCGGTATGGCGATGTGGCTGCCGTGGCTCATCATCGCCGGCGTGTGCTTCATCCTGACCACGGTGGCCGGGCTGGTCTTCGAGTACCACACCGGACCCGAGAAGCACTGACCGACGCCAAGGTCACAATCAGGGCATGAGTTCGCCCGTAACCTGCCTCGGGAGATCCGTTCGAGTGTTGCCGTTGGGTACTGTTGCCGAGGCGCCATGAGCCGCTGTGGCAACCACCGGCGCTGCAGAAGCAGTCGAGAAGGATAGACGTAGATGAGCGGGCCAAATCCTCCCGGGCGGGACTCTGGCAGCTCTGGCCTTCCAGGCGAGGAGCCGGGTAGCGCTGCCGACGACGCGACGCAGCACGTCAGCGGCGCGAGCGGCGACAACCCCGATACCGGTCAGACCGACTTCTATTCGCGCGCCTATTCGGCGCCCGAGTCCGAACAATTCGTCAGCAGCGCCTACGCGGCGTCGTCCGACATCGTTCCGTACGACTACGACAACTATGACTCCGGCAATGCCGGCGACCTCCCACCGCCGCCACGATGGCCGTGGGTCGTGGGCGTCGTGGCGATCGTGGCCGCCGTCGCCCTCGTGGTCTCGGTTTCGGTGCTGGTGACCCGCACGGACACCGACAATCTGGCCACCCCCGAGACGACGACCCAGTCGGCGCCGCCCGTGCAGGACGAGATCCTGACGACGACACCTC
>NZ_LWCS01000041.1 GCF_001650495.1 Mycolicibacterium iranicum
CCTGCGGCCAACCCCGACCCCGAGCCCCCTGTGGATTCTGAGCCGGGCGCGCCCGCGCCGGAGCGCAGCGCTGGTGATACGCGCTCGCAGGCTCAGCGCAATCATGATGGCCTCAAAGCCATGGCCCGTCGTGCCTTAGAAGCCGGGCTGGGCACCCACAATGGGCTGCCGGTGACTGTCATCGTGTCGACCACGCTGCAAGAACTCGAAAAGGGTGCCGGGGTGGCGGTGACCGGCGGCGGCTCGCTGTTGCCGATGCGGGATCTGATCCAGATGGCCGCCCACGCTCATCACTACCTCTATGTGTACGACCAGCACACCAGCCAGTCGCTGTATCTGGGTCGAGCCAAACGGCTGGCCAGCGCTGCCCAACGCCTGGCGTTGCACGCCAAAGAACGCGGCTGCACCCGGCCAGGGTGCAGCGTGCCCGGGTATTGGGCCCAGGTGCATCACGCCGCCGCGGACTGGAAAGACGACGGCCAGACCGATATCGATGACCTGACTTTCGCCTGCGGACCCGACCACCGCATGCTCGACAAAACCCAATGGCGCACCCGCAAAAACAGTCAGGGCCAGACCGAATGGCTGCCACCACCCGACCTCGACACCGGCCAACACCGCGTCAACGGCTACCACCACCCCGACCGCTACCTACTCCCCGAAGACGACGACGGCGACCCGTAGTCGGACAGCCGCGAAAATCCTTCGATGCGAGACTGCGCGCAGCGCTGGCGTTTTGGGCCATGAAAGAGTCAGCCATTTCCGTACTCTCACCCCCGATCCCGGTTGAGAAGCGATTTCTCGGCCGCATTCTCAAAGAGATCTACGAAGTGAAGTTGGCCCACGACTTTCCCGACAGGCGCTTCATCGTCGAGTTCAATGACGCACTTGTCGATGGCAGCCTCGACGACGATCAGTTGACCTTCTGGCAGATCTGAAGACTTTGTCAGCGCGACGGCATGAATGCGCGCAGGCGGAGGCTGTTGCTCACCACGAAGACCGAGCTGAAAGCCATTGCCGCGCCCGCGATCATCGGGTTGAGCAGCCCGGCGGCGGCCAACGGTAACGCGGCGACATTATACGCGAACGCCCAGAACAAGTTGCTCTTGATGGTGCTCAAAGTCTTGCGCGACAACCGAATCGCATCCGGCACTGCACGCAGATCGTTGCTGACCAGCGTGAGATCACTCGCTTCGATCGCGACATCGGTGCCGCCGCCCATCGCCAAACCGAGATCCGCCTGCGCCAGCGCGGCCGCATCGTTGACCCCGTCACCGACCATCGCCACGACCTTGCCCTCGCCCTGCAGTCGCGTGACCGTGTTGACTTTGTCCTGCGGCAGTACCCCCGCGATGACCTCGTCGATGCCGACTTCCGCCGCCACCGCGCGCGCTACCGCTTCGTTGTCGCCGGTCACCATGATCGGCGTCAACCCCAGCTTCTTCAGCAGCGAAACAGCCTCGGCGGAAGTCGGTTTCACCGCATCGCCCACCATCAGGACTCCGCGCGCGCTGCCGTCCCATCCCACGACGACGGCGGTCCGGCCGTCCGATTCCGCGCGCTGCACGGCGTGACGCAGCTCGTCGTGGATGCCGAACGACCGGTCGGAAAGAAGCCGCAAACGGCCCAGCAGTACCCGGCGGCCTTCGACATCGCCCTCGACCCCGAGGCCTCGTAGATTCACGAAAGCTTCGACGGCGGGCAGTTCGCCGAGCTTCTCCCGCGCCCCCGTGGCGATGGCCGCAGCGATCGGATGTTCAGACGGACTCTCCACTGCGCCCGCAACCCTCAGCACCTCGTCGGGCTGCTCGCCCTCGACGGCGTACACGTCCGCCAGCGTCATGCTGCCCGTTGTGACAGTGCCCGTCTTGTCCACGATCACGGTGTCCACCCGCCGCGTCGACTCCAGCACCTCGGGCCCCTTGATCAGGATGCCCAGCTGCGCTCCTCGACCGGTTCCGACCATCAGCGCCATCGGCGTCGCCAACCCGAGCGCACAAGGGCACGCGATGATCAGCACCGCCACAGCTGCAGTGAACGCCGCCGCGACCGAAAGTCCGCTGCCGATCCAGAATCCCAGCGTCGCCACCGCAAGTGCGATCACGATCGGGACGAACACGCCGGAGATCCGGTCGGCGAGCCTCTGCGCCTGCGCCTTCCCGTTCTGCGCGTCCTCGACCATGCGCGCCATCTGCGCCAACTGTGTATCGGCGCCGATCCGTTCGGCACGCACCACCAACCGGCCGTCGACGTTCACCGTCGCCCCGACCACGTGGGCGCCGGGCTGAACCTCGACGGGCACCGACTCTCCGGTCAGCATCGACGCATCGACAGCGGATGCGCCTTCCGCGACGACACCGTCGGCGGCGATCTTCTCGCCTGGCCGCACGATGAACTCGTCGCCGATCTCGAGCCGATCGATCGGAATACGTTGTTCGGCATCACCTCTGCGGACCGTGACCTCTTTCGACCCCAGTTCCAGCAGTGCCCGCAGTGCCGCGCCCGCCCGCCGCTTGGCGCGCGCCTCGAAATATCGGCCGGCCAGGATGAATGTTGTCACCCCGGCGGCGGCCTCAAGATAGATGTTGCCGCTGCCGTCGGTACGGGCAATCGTCAGCTCGAAGGGATGCGTCATTCCTGGCACGCCTGCGGTGCCCCAGAACAACGCGTAGAGCGACCACCCGAACGCGGCCAGTGTGCCGATCGAGATCAAAGTGTCCATCGTTGCGGTGCCGTGCCGCAGGTTGGTCAATGTCGCCCGGTGGAACGGCCAGGCGCCCCAGACCACCACGGGCGCAGCCAACGTCAGGGACAGCCACTGCCAGTACATGAACTGCAGCGCCGGTGTCATCGCCATCGCGATCACCGGAACCGACAGCGCCACACAGATCAGCAGGCGCTGCCGCAGCGATGCCGTCGGATCGACCTCGGGCGCCGCGTCCTCGTGGGTAACGACAGCGGGCAACTCGGCCTGGTAACCGGCCGACTCGACGGCGCCGACCAATTGGTCGGAGGTGATGTCGTCGCCGAACTCGACCCTCGCCTTCTCGGTCGCGAAGTTCACCGTCGCGGTGACCCCCTCGAGCTTGTTCAATTTCTTCTCGACGCGCGCCGCGCACGACGCGCACGTCATACCGCGGATCGTCAGCTCGACGGTGTTCACTGAGCACTGCCCAGTGGTGGGTGCGGGTGCTCGGTGGTCGTGGGGTGCGGGACCGTGACGTCCGGCCCGGGACCGAAGAGGCTGCCCGCCCACACTGCGCCCGCGAACACCACGACGAGCATGGCGACGAACGCTGCGATCTTGGCCGGTGCGCTCATCGGGGTCAGCCGGCCAGCGTATAGCCGGCTTCTTCGACGGCCGCCCGGATTGCCTCGCCGTCGACGGGGCTGTCGCTGGAAATCGTCACCGTACCGCTGGCGATGTCGACGTCGACTCCCAGAACGCCCGGAATATGGGTGAGCTCGGCACGCACGGAGCCGGCGCAGCCGCCGCAGCTCATACCCTCGACTGTGATGGTGGTCGTCATGGTGCTCCTCCTTGTGCCGCCCGACCTATGTGTACCATACCCCCCTAGGGTATTGAGTTCCACAATCGCGGTGAAGGGAGCATGAAGTGTTGTCGAAGCGCAGTCTGCTGGCAGGGGCGGCCGCTGTGGGGGCCACCCTCACGCTGCTGCTGTCGGGGTGCAGCGACGTCGGAACCGAATCCGCCGAGCACGACCACGCGACGCATGAGCACGAGCCGACATCGCAGGCCGCCGACGGAGCCCAGGCGCACAACGGTGCCCATAATCAAGCGGACGCAACCTTCGCCCGCGACATGATTCCGCACCACGAGCAGGCGATCGTGATGAGCGACATCATTCTGGCCAAGCAGGACATCGACCCGCGGGTGATCGACCTGGCGAACCAGATCAAGGCCGCGCAGGGGCCCGAGATCGCGACCATGCAGCAGTGGCTGACGCAGTGGGGCGCGCAGGCGCCGTCCGGGCATGAGGGCCACGACATGGGCGCCGACCACGCGGCGATGGGAATGATGAGCGAGGCGCAACTCGAACAGTTGCGCCAAGCCCAGGGTGCCGACGCCAGTAGGCAGTTCCTCACCGGGATGATCGCGCATCATGAAGGTGCGGTAACGATGGCGCAGACCGAGGTCGACACGGGGCAGGCCCAGGAGGCCGTCGAGTTGGCGCGCGACATCATCGAGACGCAGCAGCGGGAGATCGAGATGATGAAGGGCATTCTCGGCTCGCTGTAGGTTCGCGGTCATGCGAATTCTCGTGCAGCGCGTCACCTCCGCCCGCGTGACCGTCGCCTGTGACACCGTCGCGGAGATCAGGCCGCTGACGCAGGGCCTGGTGGCGCTGGTCGGCGTCACCCATGACGACGAGGCTGCCAAGGCGCAGCGCTTGGCCGAAAAGCTCTGGGCGCTGCGGATTCTCGACGACGAGAAGTCTGCGAGCGACATCGGCGCCCCGATTCTGGTGGTCAGTCAGTTCACGCTGTACGGCAACACCACCAAAGGTCGGCGGCCCACGTGGAACGCCGCGGCTCCGAGGGCGGTCGCCGAACCTCTTGTCGACGCGTTCGCCGCCGCGCTGACCACCCTCGGCGCACAGGTGCAGACCGGAGTCTTCGGGGCTGACATGCAGGTCGAGCTCGTCAACGACGGCCCGGTCACGGTGCAGCTGGAGCTCTGACCGCGCCCACGGTGGGAGCCGGGCGTCCCACCACGGTCGCAGACCGAGATCGTCAAGCGGCGATGATGCGCGAGATGCACCGCCTGCGACGCGCTACGCGGTCGGCGTGATGGGAATCCCTTCCGACGGTTGCACGATCACGAACCCGTTGCCGTAGAACGACACCTGCATCGCCTCACCCGAACCGCGGCCGATCAGCGCGCCTGCCTTGAAGCTGGTCTTCAGCTGTGTCTGCAGGTTGGCCGACCACGCCACGATCGCGTTGGTGTCGGCGAACGTCGGAGCCTCGGCGGCGTTGAGCACGACGGGGGCGCCGTCGGTGGTCAGCGCCACCCACCCGGTCCCGCGCAGCGTGGTGTTGAACAGGCCACCGGCAACCATGCTGCCGCCCTTCACCCGTTCGACGTTCCAGTCCAGGCTCGACGAGAACGCCAGCACGTTCTTCCCGCTGATCGACAGGCCCGAGTTGTTGAGGTTCAGCAAGTGGACGTCGAAGGCCCGTTCGGCGAGGAACACGTCGCCCTGGCCGGAGCACCGCATCAACGGCAGCCCTTCACCGGTGAGCGCCTTCTTGATGAACTTCGACGCCCCGCTGCCCTCGTAGGCGAAGTCCACACTGCCCTGATACGCCACCATCGAACCCTGACGCGCCATGAACGGCTCCCCGAGCCGAACGCGGAGAAGCTTCGCGTTCTGATTGGCGATCGGCTTGGCCTCCTTCTCGCTGAAGCGTCCGTCGACGAGATCGCCACTGATGCCGGAGAATCCGTCGGCACCACCGAGCGGCTGCGCCTGCTGCTGGGCTTGCGCCTGGGGCGGTCCGGAGTACGTCTGTGCCTGCGGGGCGGCCGCACCGCCGAGCGGCGAGCGTTGCACCTGTCCCTGGTGGGACACCTGATCTGTCCACTGCTGTCCGTCGTGCCACCGGTAGTCGAAGCGCCCCTCGGGGTCGGGCTGCCAACTGCCTTGTGCAGGTCCTGTCATCGCCGCCTCCTTTAGCGAAATGGTCGGCTTCACCCTATGCGGCGTAGGCCCGTCGGTCAGCTGGCATTCTGGTGAAATGGCCAAGGAAATCGACCGCCAGCGCGCCCAGGGTGCGCTCGCGGTTATCAAGCAGCACCCCGGCATGGTGTTGTTCGCGCTGTCGCCCGTGCTCCTCGGGATCGGGCTGGTGTGGTGGTTGGTGGGCCCTGGTTGGGCGATGGTGCTGCTGATCGCGGCCGTCCTCGGCGGCGGCGCCGCGGTGCTGCTCAAGCGCAGCTGAGGGACCGGTCATTCTGCTTGCGGCGAACGCCGCCCTGTGGGCGCTGTAATGGAGTAATTATGTAATCATGCGACACCATCCCCATAGCCGACGGTCGAGCCGCTCCGGCGGCTGGCAGCAAGCCGACCAACCCGATGCCACCGATGCCCCCGACTGGTTCGGTGGACGTCTTCCCGAAAACTGGTTCGCCGGTGACCCCGAGGTCATCGTCGACCGCGAAGAGATCACCGTGATCGGCCGGCTCCCCGAGCCGGAGAACCCCGAGAGTGAGGCACGTGCCTCGGGCCGCGCCGCCCGCTTCCGCGAGCAGACCCGCACCGAGCGCATGCAGATCGCCGACGAGGCCGAGGCGAAGTACGGGCGCAAGGTCGCCTGGGGCATCGACGTTCCGGGCGAGGGTGATTCGACAGAGCGAATCCTGTTCACACACCTGGCCGTTCCCGTCATGACGCGGCTGCGCCAGCCCGAACGGCAGGTGCTCGACACGCTCGTGGATGCCGGTGTGGCCCGCTCACGCTCTGACGCTCTCGTGTGGTCGGTACGGCTCGTCGGCGAGCATGCCGACGAGTGGCTCGGCAAGCTGCGCGACGCGATGCGCGAGGTCGACGACCTGCGCACCGAGGGGCCGAAACTCTAGAGCCGGACGACGGCGACGTACGACGAGTTCAGCGCTGCCGTCTGCGACAGTGGATCGACCGGTTCCGCGTCGACGAGCAGGTTGCGATTGACGCCGAACGATTCCGGAGCCGAGCCGCCCCGCGGATCGAAAACCCTGGAGCCCCAGCCGTGGTCGATGATGACGACGCCGGGACGGGGTTGATCCGAGACCGTCGCCGTCAACTCGACCGCGCCGACGGGGGACTGCACCCTGACGCGGTCGCCGTCGCCGATGCCCAGCTGCGACGCGTCGTCCGGGTGGATGACGACCTCGGTGCCTTTGCCGGACGGGTGCAGGCCGGGCAGGTCGTTCAGCCATGAGTTCATGGAATGCCGGTGCCGGCGGTTCGCGAGCAAGAACGGATAGCCGGCGGGCGGCCGAGGCGCCGGCTCGGCCAGGATTTCCCTTGCCCGCGAGACGAATTCGGGCGGCGCCACGTGCACCTTCTTGTCCGGTGTGCGCAGCGCGTCCCTGAAGTGGCCTAATTCGCGCGGCCCCAGCACCCAGCCGTGCGGATGCGCCATCACATCGCGCCAGGATATCCTGCGGCCGTTGAACTTCCGGCTCGTGGCGACGATCAGGCGGTCGATCCAGTGCGGGTTGAACTCCAGGCCTGACCTGTTGGTCAGCTGCGCCGCCCGCCGGGTGGCCTCGATGAAACCGTTGAGCCCTTTCGCGCGGAACATCGGCTTGCCCATCGCGATCGCGAGATCGACGAACATCCGCCATTCCTGCCGCGCACCCGGGGGTGGCTCGACGGCCTTGGCGCCGTAATGCAGGTAGGGCTCGTCGTGCATGTTGCTGGTGAATGCCAGCAGATCGTCGCGCTCCAGCCAGTGCACTGCGGGCAGCAACCAGTGCGCGTGCCGGTGGCTCTCCCGCTGCACGAAGTCGATGGCCACCAGCAGGTCGAGTTGGGCCAGCGCCTTGTCGAGCCTGGCGCCGTCGGGTCCCGACACCACCGGGTTGCCGCAGTTGATCACCATGGCCCGGATCTGGCCCGCGCCCGGTGTCATGATCTCGTCGGGAAGTTCTGACAGTGCGTGGGCCCCGGCGACCATCGCCCGGCCCGAGAGCCGGTTGCGGTGCGCGCTGGCCTTGACCATGCCCGACAGGCGGATCGCGTCCACGTAGCCCGGTTCGTAGCGGCGACCCCCGGGCCGGTCCATTCGTCCCGTGATGACGTTCAGCACGTGGCCCAGCCACTCCGCGACACTGCCCGTCAGATGCATCGAGACACCGGTGCGGGTGACCACCATCGCCGAGTGTGCAGTGGCGAAATCCCTCGCCACCGCCTCGATTCGGTCCCGATCGAGGTCGCAGCGCCTCGCGAGGTCGTCGAGGTCGGCATCGGCGACGAGCCCGCGCAGGCTATCGACGCCGTAGGCGAGTTCGACGCAGTCCTCGACGTGCTCCAGGCCCTCATCGAGGATCACCTTCACCATGGCCAGAAGCAGCGCCCAGTCCTGCGCCGGCCGCACCGCCAGGTGCACATCGGCCTTCGCCGCCGACTCGGTGCGCAGCGGATCGACGACGACGATCGTCGCACCCTGCGCCTGTCGCGCCAGCGCGCGTCGCCAACCTCCCGGCACCGTCTCCAACCAGTTCCACGCACTCACCGCCGGATTGGTTCCGACGAGCAGGAAGTAGTCGCAGCGGTCGATGTCGGAGACGGGTGCCATCAGGATCGATCCGTACATCGCCTGCGCCACGACGTGCATCGCGTTCTGGTCGATCGAGCCGACCGAGTAGCGGCTGTGCGTACCGATCGCATCCAGCCAGCCGTTCATGAAAAGGATGTTCGACGACGAAAATCCCGCCGGGTTACCGTAATAGAGGCCGACCGCGTCGGGACAGTCGGCATCGATGACCGCGTTCATCCTGGCCGCGATGTCGGTGATCGCCTCGCCCCAGGTCGCCTCGACATACGTGTCTCCGACGCGGCGCATCGGTGCGACGATGCGCCGCGGATGCTCGACGAGCTGCCCCGCGGTGCGGCCCTTGGCGCAGAAATCGCGCCAGCTGTGCGGGTTCTGCTTGTCGGCCGAGATCTTGACGACGCGGTTGTCCTGGACCGTCACCTCGACACCACACGACGCCAGGCAGTAGCGGCAGAAGGTGTGCACCGTCCGGGTCATGCCGCCATGGTGCCCGAGCGCTGCGCCGGCGTCCGTCGAACGGAATTGAGCGTTGTGCCTAATAGCTCAGCGGTTCACCATCGTCCAATACTCGCCTCGCCGTTCCAGCAGCTCGTTGTGCGTGCCGCGCTCCACGATCTTGCCGGCCTCCATCACGAGGATTGTGTCGGCATCCCGGATCGTCGAAAGCCGATGCGCGATGATGAAACTCGTGCGGTCGCGTCGCAACGTGCGCATCGCCTGCTGAATGAGCACCTCGGTGCGGGTGTCGACCGAGCTGGTGGCCTCGTCGAGAATCAGCAACTGCGGCCGGGCCAGCACCGCGCGCGCGATCGTGATGAGCTGCTTCTCCCCGGCACTGATGTTCGTTCCGCCGTCGTTGAGCCGGGTCTCGTAACCGTCCGGCAGGGTGTGGACGAACCGGTCCACGAAAGCGGCGGTCGCCGCCTCGACGACCTCGTCGCGTTCGGCATCGGGGCGGCCGTATGAGATGTTCTCGTAGACCGTCCCCGCGAACAGCCAGGTGTCCTGCAGCACCATCCCGATCCGGGAACGCAGCGAGCTACGGCTCACCGTCGAGATGTCGACGCCGTCGAGCAGAATCCGTCCCGAATCGACGTCGTAGAAGCGCATCAGCAGGTTCACCAGCGTCGTCTTGCCAGCCCCCGTCGGGCCGACGATTGCGACGGTGGTCCCGGGTTCGACCACCAGCGAGAGGTCCTCGATCACCGGAGCACCTGGCTGATAGCCGAACGACACCCGGTCGAATTCGACACGCCCGCTTCGTCGGTTGTTTCCCGCCGGCAGCGCGGCGTCAAGATCCAGGGACGGGTCGGCCGACTCTTCCTCGGCATCGAGAAGGTCGAAGACCCGCTCGGCGCTCGCGATCCCGGACTGCATCGTGTTGTACATGCCCGCGATCTGGGTCAGCGGCTGATTGAACTGGCGCACGTACTGGATGAACGCCTGGATGCTACCGAGTGTGATCTGGCCCGTGGCGACCTGCAGACCACCCACCACGGCCACCGCGACATAGCTCAGATTCCCGATGAAAACCGTTGCGGGGGAGACGAGCCCGGACAGGAACTGCGCTCCGAAGCTGGCGTGGTAGACGTCGTCGTTGAGCTGCCGGAACTCCTCTTCGGCGCGGGCGCGATGCCCGAACGTCTTGACCACCGTGAACCCGCTGTAGGTCTCCTCGATGTGTGCGTTGAGCCTTCCGGTGTTCGTCCACTGGGCGACGAACAGACTGCGGGACCGCTTCGCGATCGAGCGGGTCACCCACAGCGACAGCGGCACCGTCACCACGGTGAGCAGCGTCAGCAGCGGCGAGATCGTCAGCATCATCACCAGCACCGCCACCACGGTCAGCACCGAGGTGAGCAGTTGCGTGATCGACATCGACAGTGACTGCTGCAGGTTGTCGACATCGTTGGTCACCCGGCTGAGCACCTCACCGCGCTGCCGGGAGTCGAAATACCGCAACGGAAGCCGATGCACCTTGTCCTCGACGTCAGCACGCAGCGACACCATCGTGCGCTGCACGACGACGTTGAGCAACCGGGCCTGCAACCAGACCATCAGAGCGGCAACCAGATACAGTGCCAGCGCCAGCATCAGCGTGCGGGCCACAGCGCCGAAATCGACCCCTTGGCCGGGTACGACGTTCATGCCCGACAGCAGATCGGCGAACGTGCCGTCGCCCCGCGCCCGTGCTGCCTCCACCGCCTGCTCCTTGGTCAGGCCGGCGGGCAGCTGACGGCCGATGACCCCGTTGAACAGCAGATCAGTGGCGTGCCCGAGGATGCGCGGTCCCACCACACCGATCGCGATGCCGCCGACGCCGAGCGCCATCACGGCGATCGCCATGGTCCGCTGCGGCATGAGGCGTTTCAGGAGCCGGATGGCCGAGCCCCTGAAGTCACGCGACCGAACCTGCGGCGGCTCGGCCGCCCGTAACCCGCGCGCCAACGGTCCGGTCATCGTTCTCCGGCCGTCACGGCTTGGGAGTCCGCGAACTCGCGGTAGGCGTCGCACGTCAGGAGCAACTGATCGTGCGTTCCCGTACCGACGACCCGGCCGTCGTCGACCACCACGATCTGATCCGCGGCCGAGACCGTCGAGATCCGTTGCGAGACGATCACCACCGTCGCGGATTCCGAGGCCGCCCGCAGGCGTTCGCGCACGCGGGCGTCGGTGTGGACGTCCAGCGCGGAGAAGGAGTCATCGAACAGGTAGATGACCGGACGGCGGATCACTGCGCGGGCGATGGCCAGCCGCTGACGTTGGCCGCCGGAGAAGTTCATCCCACCCTGGGCCACTCGGACCGACAGCCCGTCAGGGTGCCCGGCCACGAAGTCGTCGGCGCACGCCACCCGCAGCGCCCCCCACATCTCCTCCTCGGTGACGACCTTTCCCGGGGCCGCGCCGAACTGCAGATTGTCGGCGACGGTGCCCGAGAACAGGTAGCCGCGCTGCGGAACCAGCCCGATGGCCCCCCACAGCTTGTCGATGTCGAACTCGCGGACATCGATGCCGTCGATGCTGACCGAACCGGCGGTGACGTCGTAGAGCCGGCAGATCAGCGATATGAGCGTCGACTTGCCCGAGCCCGTCGATCCGACGATCGCGGTCGTCGTCCCGGGCCGTGCTGTGAACGAGACATCCTGCAGCACAGGGCGGTCGGCGCCCGCATAGGTGAACGTCGCAGCGTCGAAACGAATCTCGCCGCTGACCGTCTCGGGCGACACCGCCGAGGGCGAGGTGCTGACGGCCGGTTCGGTGGTGAACACCTCGGTGATGCGTTCCGCGCACACCGAAGCGCGCGGGATGATGACCAGAATGAACGTCGCCATCAGCACTGCGACGAGGATCTGCATGAAGTAGGACAGGAACGCGATGAGCGAACCGACCTGCATCTGGCCGGCGTCGATGCGCATCCCTCCGAACCAGATCAGCGCCACGCTCGATACGTTGATCACCAGCGTGGTGACCGGAAGCATCAGTGCCTGCCAGCGTCCGGCTTTCAGGGCACTGCCTGCCAGACCGGTGTTGGCTTCGGCGAAGCGGTTGCGCTCGAACGGTTCCCGCGCAAACGCGCGCACCACCCGCAGGCCTGTCAGCTGCTCCCGCATGACGCGGTTGATGCCGTCGATCTGGCCCTGCACGCGTCGGAAGATCGGCAGGAGACGCGTGACGATCCAGTAGTTAGTCCCCGCCAGCAGCGGCACGCTGACAACCAACAGCCACGACAGTCCCGCATCCTGGTGCACCGCCATGAAGATGCCCCCGACGCACATGATCGGCGCCGTGATCAGCATCGTGGCTGTCAACTGCACCAGAAGCTGGATCTGCTGAACGTCGTTGGTGGTTCGGGTCAGCAGTGACGGCGCCCCGAAGTGCGCGGTCTCCTCCGCAGAGAAGCCCGTGATGTGGTGGAACAGGTCCGACCGCAGATCGCGGCCGACGCCCATGCTCGCGCGCGAGCCGAAGTAGACCGCGCCGACCGCACACACGACCTGCAGGGCCGTCACGGCGAGCATCACCCCGCCGAGCTCGACGATGCGGCGCAGGTCGCCCTGCGAAACCCCGTCGTCGATGATCGCCGCATTGACTGTGGGCAAATAAAGGGTCGCCAGAGTGCTCACCACTTGAAGTGCTGCGACCACCGCCAGCGGTGAGCGATACGGCTGCGCGTACCGCCGGAGCAGGCCCCAGAGCATCCCGCTACTGTCGCATACCCGGCGCCGCTGCGGCCGCGCGGTTGGCGCACCTGAGAATCGGATAAATGGGCAGGTCAATCGGCATGTCGGTGGTTGACGCCTAGGGCTGCCGCTACAGTGCATGGCGTGACCCCGAGCTACCGCACGCATCGCCGGCCGGTGAAGGCGCTGGCCGTTGCTGCTGCGGCCCTGATCCCGGTGCTCGCAGCATGTTCGGACTCCGAACCGCAGGGCCCGGCCGTGCCGTCGACGGAGGCGCCGCAGCAGAACGTCTCGCATGGTCCGTTCTTCCCCGAGTGCGGCGGAATCAGCGACGAGACGATCGCCCAGTTGACCGAGGTGCCCGGCCTGGTGAACACCGCGAAGACCTCGGTCGGATGCCAGTGGTTGTCCGGTGGATCGATCCTGGGTCCCCACTTCTCGTTCTCGTGGTTCCGCGGAAGTCCCATCGGCCGTGAGCGCAAGACC
This sequence comes from Mycolicibacterium iranicum, assembly GCF_001650495.1. Classification (GTDB taxonomy): domain Bacteria; phylum Actinomycetota; class Actinomycetes; order Mycobacteriales; family Mycobacteriaceae; genus Mycobacterium; species Mycobacterium iranicum_A. The sequence goes on from NZ_LWCS01000041.1 coordinate 12,954, forward strand.
ATGGAGTTGTCTCGGACGAGCGTCGAAGACATCAACATCGAGGGCCATGACGGCTTCATCGGCATCAACGAGGACCCTGACCCGAAAGTCGGCGTCAACCTCTGCGAGGTCGGCATCCAGTTCAACGACGACTTCATCGAATGGTCGATCAGCTACTCGCAGCCGCCCTATCCGGACGCCTGCGAAGTTGCCAAGGAACTCACCCGCCAGTCGATTGTGAACTCCAAATGACCCGCCGCCTCCTCACAGGGTTGATCGCTGCGGTGGCCAGCCTGGCGCTGCTGACCGGCTGTACGCAGACGGTCGAAGGCGCCGCAGCCAAGTCGGGCTCCGGTGACGTCCCCCGCAACGACAACTCGGAACGCAAGTACCCGAACCTGCTCAAGGAGTGCGAGGTCCTGACCGAGGACATCCTCGCCGAGACGGTGGGTGCCGATCCGCTGGACATCCAGAGCACGTTCGTCGGCGCGATCTGCCGTTGGCAGGCCGCCAACCCGGCCGGACTTGTGGACATCACCCGGTTCTGGTTCGAGACCGGCAGCCTCGACAACGAACGCAGCGTCGCCGAACAGTTGCAGTATCAGGTCGAGAATCGCTCAGTCGCCGGGATCGAGTCGATCGTCATGCGGCCCAATGATCCCAACGGCGCATGCGGCGTCGCCAGCGATGCCGCGGGCGTCGTCGGGTGGTGGGTCAACCCGCAGACGCCCGGCATGGACGCCTGCGGTATGGCGATCAAGCTGATGGAGTTGACGCTCGCAACCCGTGCCTAGCGCCCCGGTTCGATTGCACGCTCAGCGCGCGGTATGGAAGTCCACGAGTTCGGCGCCGCGCAGCGCCCACCGGTCCCACGGCGCCGCCGAGCGCAGCACTGCGATCGACGACGTCGGGAACTTCGCTGAAAGTTGCTGAGCGGCAGGTGCGTTGCTCGATTCCTCGTCTGCGAGGCCGAGCGCGAGTGAGGACATCACCGGTTCGTGTCCGACCACCAGGAGCGTGGACACCTCGTCGCCGAAGCGCGACTGCACGCCGTTGATCTCCTCAATGACGATGCCGGGCGTCGCGTCGTAGATCCGGTCGACGAACTCCACCGGGGCGGTGATGCCCGTCCGCTCCAGAGTCTGTCGTGTGCGGGTGGCTGTGGAGCACAACACGGCGTTGACACCGTCCACGGTGGCTTTGATCCACTCGCCGGCCAGCGCGGCCTCCCTGATCCCTCGCGGCGCCAGCGGACGGTCGTGGTCGGGCACCCCGTCCGGATAGTCCGACTTGGCGTGGCGCAGCAAAAGCAGGGTGCGGTATCGGTCGCTCATCTCATTAACCGTAGGGCATGCCGGTGCGCATCCACGGACTTGTCGGACGGCGGACCTAAAGTAGCGATGCCCTTCAAGGAAACGAGGGCGCCCAGGGCACCTGACGGGAAAGGATGGGCTGAGATGCGCTTTCTCCACACGGCTGACTGGCAGCTCGGAATGACCCGCCACTACCTCAACGGGGATGCGCAGCCACGGTATTCGGCTGCCAGGCGGGGCGCTGTGGCCGCCCTGGGACCGCTGGCCGCCGACCTGGGCGCCGAGTTCGTGGTCGTTTCCGGTGACGTCTTCGAGCACAACCAGCTCGCACCGCGTGATGTCAGTACGGCGCTGGAGGTGATGCGCGGCATCGCGGTGCCGGTGTATCTGTTGCCCGGCAACCACGATCCGCTGGACGCATCGTCGGTGTACACCAGTGCGCTCTTCACCTCGGAGAAGCCCGACAACGTCATCGTGCTCGACACCCCTGGTGTTCACGAGGTGCGTCCGGGCCTGCAATTGGTTGCCGCGCCGTGGTTTTCCAAGTCGCCCACCGCCGACCTCGTCGCCGAGGCGCTCGACGGACTGCACGCGGACGGGGTGACCCGCATCGTCGTCGGCCACGGCGCCGTCGACATCCTGGTCCCGGACAAGGACAGGGCCTCGCTGATCGGGCTCGGTGCCGTGGAGGCCGCTATCGCGCGTGGTGCTGTGCACTATGCCGCTCTGGGAGACAAGCACTCCCGCATGAGTGTGGGCTCGACGGGGCGCATCTGGTATTCGGGCGCACCCGAGGTGACCAACTACGACGACATCGAACCCGACCCCGGCCATGTGCTCGCGGTGGACATCGACGAATCAGATGACGCACGGTCAGTGCACGTCGACGCGCACCGGGTGGGCGCCTGGCGATTCATGTCTTTGAAGCACTCTGTGGACAACAGCCGCGACGTGGCCGATCTTGACATCAATCTCGACCAGATGCCCGACAAGGAGCGCACGGTGATCAGGCTGGGGCTCACCGGCTCGCTCACAGTCACCGACCGGGCGGCGCTGGACACCTGCCTGGACCGCTATGCGCGGCTGTTCGCGGCTCTCGTGCCGTGGGACCAACAGACCGACATCGCCGTGATGCCCGCCGACGGGGAGTTCGACGATCTGGGCATCGGGGGGTTCGCTGCGGCTGCGGTGGAAGAGCTGGTGAGTACGGCCCGCGCCGCCGGTGACGATGCCGAGGACGCGCGGGCGGCGCTCGGCCTTCTGCTGCGGCTTGCTGAAGGGGGTGCGGCGTGAAACTGCATCGTCTGGTTCTCACGAACTACCGCGGAATCACCCACCGCGACACCGAGTTTCCCGATCGCGGCGTGGTGGTCGTCAGTGGCGCGAACGAGATCGGCAAATCGTCGATGCTCGAAGCACTGGACCTGCTGCTGGAGTCCAAGGACCGCTCGTCGAAGAAGGAGGTCAAGCAGGTCAAGCCCACCCACGCCGACGTGGGAGCCGAGGTGACGGCCGAGATCTCGGCCGGCCCCTATCGTTTCGTGTATCGCAAACGGTTCCACAAGAAACCCGAGACAGAGCTGACGGTCCTCGCGCCGCGTCGCGAGCAGCTCACGGGAGACGAGGCACACGAACGGGTGCGGGCGATGCTCGCCGAAACGGTCGACCTGGACCTGTGGCAGGCGCAACGGGTGCTGCAATCCGCACCGACCACTGCCGCGGACCTCTCCAGTTGCGACGCGCTGTCGCGGGCGCTCGATGTGGTCGCCGGCGAGGTCGACGACGACCCCGCTCCCGGCGGGGCGACGGACAGCCTTCTCGTCGACCGCATCGAAGTTGAGTACCGGCGCTATTTCACGTCGACAGGACGGCCCACCGGCGAATGGGCCACCGCGACCACCCGTCTGCAGAACGCCGATCAGGACGTCGCCCGCCGCGCGGCGGCGGTGGCCGAAGTGGAGGACTCCGCCCGCAGGCACGCGACGCTGACCGCTGATCTGGCCGTCGTCACCGCCGAAAGTGCCGCTGCCGCTGAGCGGCTGGCGGCCGCGGCCAAGGCAGCGCAGGAGGTCGCGGAACTGCAGGGTGAGCTCGACCAGGCGACCGTTCGTGCCGAAGCCGCGACGTCGACCCATGCGGCGTCGCAGACCGCGCTCACTGAGCGGCGTCGAATTCGTGCCGAGATCGACGAGCGGACCGCGGTGATCGAGCGGCTGCAAGTCGAATGCGACGCCGCCGCAGACGATCTCGACACCGCCCGTGAGATGAAGGTGGCTGCCGACGAGACGGCTGCACACGCCAAGACGGTGGTCGCTGCCAGCCAGGAGCGCGTCGATGCCGCGCGTACTGCCGTGCAACGTCTGGCTGATCGTGAAGAAGTGGATCGCCTCACCGGCAGAATTGCCACGCTGGAACGGCATCAGCGCGAATTCGACGCGGTGGCAAGCGAACTCGACTCGATGACGCTGACCGACTCGCTGATGGCGGCCATCGAGGAGGCGGCGATGGTCGTGGACCGCGCCGCTGCTGCCGTCGAGCAGACAGCAGCGCACGTCGAGGTTGTTGCGACTGCTGACGTGGTGGTCCGAACCGGCGACGAGATCGCGACGTTGAGCGCTGGCGACAAATGGACAGCGGGCATCTCTTCGGCGGCCGGGTTCGACGTCCCGGGTGTGCTGTCGATACGGGTCGTGCCCGGTGCGTCGGCCGCCACGACCAAGGCAAAGCTCGATGCGGCGACAGGCATGCTGGCCGAGGCCCTGCAGCGGGGCGGCGTCGCGGATCTTGGTGCCGCGAGGACGCTCGAACGTCGCAGACAGGAGCTGCGGGCCGCCCGCCAACAGGTGCGTGCCGTTCTCGAGGCGCTGACCGTCGATGGCTCCGCCGACGAGTTGCGCGCGCGGTTGGCCGTCGTGGCGGCCCGGCTGCCCGCCGAGGAAGGACTGTTCGATCCGGCCACGGGTGAAGCACTCGACCCCGGCGCTCAGCGTCTCGAACTGATCGAAGCGATCGCCGCGAACCAGGAGGCCATCCGCGACTGCGAGACCCACGCACAAGTCGCCGAACAGGCTGGCAAGCTGGTCGCGAAGCGTGAACTGCACGCGGCGCGCCTGATGGAGAAACTGCAATCCGCGCAGAACGAGCTGGCCGCCGGGAGTAGGCGCCTGGTCGAGCAGCGCGAGGTGATCGGCGACGATGAACTCGCCGTGAGGACCGAGGCCGACGCGGAGGCGGCAGCCAGAGCCACAACGCTCGTCGCGCAGCTCGGCGAGGAGTTGGCCCGTCACCAGCCGGCGGCCGTCGCGGCCGCCCTGGCCGACGCCCAGCGCAGTGTCCGGGTCGTCGACGTCCGGCGCGAGGCGGTCGCGGACGCGCTGCGGGAGGTAGCCGCGCAGCTGAAGGTGTTCGGCACCGAGGGACGCAAAGGCAGCCTCGATGCCGCCGAAACCGAACGCGAGCGGGCCGAGGCCGAGTTCATCCGGGTGCAGCGCCGGGCGCGGGCTGCGCAGCTGCTCAGGTCGGTCATGGGCCGTCATCGTGACGCCATGCGGCAGCGCTACGTCGATCCGTACCGCGGTGAGGTGGAACGGTTGGGGCGCATCGTGTTCGGGGAAACGTTCGAGGTGGACGTCGACAGCGCGTTGCGCATCGGGCACCGCACGCTGTCTGGTCGCACGGTGCCCTATGAGTCACTGTCCGGGGGTGCCAAGGAGCAACTGGGGATCGTCGCCCGTCTCGCCGGCGCCGCGCTTGTCGCCAAGGAGGACAGCGTGCCCGTTGTCATCGACGACGCGTTGGGCTTCACCGATGCAGATCGGCTGACGAAGATGGCAGAGGTGTTCGATGCCGTCGCCGGTGATGGGCAGGTCATCATCCTGACCTGCAGCCCGCAGCGCTATGCCGACGTCCGCAGCGCACAGCACATCCAGCTCATCGCGGGCTGATGGCGTCGGGTGCCGCCAGGCGGCGCGCAGGGCACAATGTGCCTTGATGACGATGAATGCCAGACGTCGCCGGGCGCATGACAAGCTCGCGGCGCTGCCGGGGGTGCGTCCGGTGCGCAGGCCCGTCCGCATCGGCGGGGACGAGCGATTCGACGTCTTCTACGTGCGAACCGGCCGAAAGTCGGCGCACCCGTTCGTCGTCATCCCTGGAGGGCCAGGCGCCGCGTCGATAGCCCTCTACCGCGCCTTTCGTCGGCGCGCCGCGGTGGCGGGCCTCGATGTCATCATGGTCGAACACCGCGGAGTCGGCCTGTCGCGTCACGATGACGCCGGCAGAGACCTGCCGCCGGAGGCACTGACCATCGACGCCGCGGTCGACGACATCGCCGCGGTGCTCGACGACGCCAAGGTGGACAAGGCCGTTATCTACGGCACCTCCTACGGGTCGTATCTGGCCGCGGGCATGGGGGTGCGGCACCCGGACCGCGTGCACGCGATGGTGCTCGACTCGCCGCTGCTGTCGGCCGACGACATCGACGTGGTCCGCTCGCAGACTCGCAGAGTGCTGTGGGACGGCGCCGCTCCCGGAAGCGCTGATCTCGCGTCGCGGGTGCGGCGGCTGGCCGCCGATGGCGTGTTGTCGTCCAAGGATGTGCAGTTGATCGGCGACATGTACGGCGCGGCAGGCCCCGACGTTCTGCGCCGCCAGCTCGACCTGCTGCTGGCGGGACGGGATCTGCTGTGGGCGGCGGTCGGCCTCGGCACCCGCAAGCTGCTGGAGCGCAAGACGCCGTACCACCACGAGCCGGACCTGGTCGAGCGCATCGCTTACCGGGAGTTGAACTACGGCGCCGTGCCCGACGACGGACCGCTCGACCCTGCGATTGCCTTTCGTGAAATGGCTACCTGCGATGTGGAATTCGTCGCCGAACCGTATGATCTGCCGTCTGCGATGCCCGGGTTCACGTGGCCTACGGCGGTGATCTCAGGGGGGCGCGATCTCACCACACCGCCGGAGGTGGCGCGTCGCATCGCCGACCTGATTCCCGACTCGGTTTTCGTCGACCTGCCGACCGCCGGTCACAGCATCCTCGACACCCGCGAGCACGCGGCGCTGGAGATCTGCAAGGCCATTCACGCCGGCACGATTCACGAACTCGCTACGCGATCTGCCGTGCTGGACGCGTTGCCCGCCAACCTCACCGTCCGACTGCTGGTGCGTGCCATCGCTGTGGTCGCCCGCGCCGAGTCGGCGGTACCGGGCGCCGTTCCGAAGGCCGTGCGCGAGATCGCTACTTCATGAAACCGATCGCCGAGAAGTTGATGTCGCCGATTCCCGCTGGGCCGTAGTTCGCGAGATTGCTTCGCACGGCCACATTTCCGGGTGCCTGGAACAGCGGCAGGCTGTGGCCTTCCGACCAGATCATCTTGTCGAGTTCGTTGGCCAGCGTGCGGGCCTTCGCGGGGTCGAGCTCTGACAGTGTCTCCTCGATCTTGGCGTCGATCTCCGGGCTGCCGATCTTGCCGTAGTTGCTCTCTCCGCCCTCGGCGTAGATCTGGGTCAAGCTGGCGAGTGGGAAAGCATCACCGCCCCAGGCGAACTGGGCGATGTCGAAATTGCCGGGCGTGACGTAGTCGGTGAACAGGCTGCCACCCGCGGCCGGAACCAGCTGCATGTCGACGCCGATCTGCGCGAGTTGATTCTGGGCGATCTGCGCGACGGCCCGCGTGCTCTGGCCATCGTAGAAGACATTACGGATCGTAAGCCGCTTCCCGTCTTTCTCCCGGAACTGCCCGTTCAGCGCCCACCCCAGCCCATCCAGCTCGCTCTTGGCGGCCTCCGGGTCGAAGCCGATACTGTTGTCCTGGTAGCCCTCCTGGCCTGCCAGGTAGATGTGGTTGTTCAGCGCCGCCGGATTGTCGGTCAGCCCGCGCTGGGTGACCGCCGCAATGGCCTGTCGGTCGATGCCCTTCGCAATCGCCGTCCGCAGCGCCGGATCCGACAGGATCGCTCCTTGCGCCCCGTTGATCGTGAAGTGGTACCAGTTCGGTGCTGGAGCGCGGCGGATCGATACGCCTTGGGCGCGCCGGGCACGCTCCAGGTCGTCGAGCGACGCCAGCGCGACGGCGTCGACCGCATTGTTCTCCAAAGCGGGGATAGTGGCCGCATCGTCGAGGACGGTGTAGGTGATGGTGTCGAGCAGCGGCGGTGTACCCCACCATTTCGGGTTGCGGCTCAACACGATTCGCTGCGCACCGCGATCCACCGTCGTGATGGTGAACGGTCCGGCCGATGCTCCCGGTCCGTTGAGGAAGCCCTTGTTGAACACCTCGGGATCCGAGGTCATGGACTTGGGCGCCAACATCGCATTGCCTGCGAACATGCCCCGCCAGTCGGCGAAATGGCTCGCGAAAGTGATGACGGCCTGCCTGTCGTCGACGCCCTTGGTGACCGAGGCGACGCGCTCGCTGCCGTTGGGTGAGGCGAACAGGAAGCGCTTGTCCTTGCCGCTGGTGGCGTTGATCTGAGAGGCGATGTCCTCCCACGTGATCGGCGCTCCGTCCGACCAGGTGGCCTTCGGATTGATGGTGTAGGTGACGACCTGGGGTTCGGTGCTGGTCAGTTCGACACTGGTGAAGTAGTCGGTGTTGACCGTCATCTCCCCGTCGGGCTTGATGAAGAACGCGCGCGGCAGGGTCGCACGCAACATGCGGCCGAGTTCGCCGAGGTTGCCGTCGATGTGCAGATAGTTGAAGTTCGGCGGGAAGCCGGTCAGCACCAATCGCAGGTTACCGCCCTGCTGCAGCGTCGCCGGGTCCTGCGGATTGATGTCGGCGGTCGCACCCAACTCGGCGTTGCCGCCGGCGGACGGGACCTCAGTCGTGCCGCTCGAACAGCCGGTCAGGACCAGCGACACCACGCTCCCGACCGCGAGCAGACGCAACATCGCACTTCTGAGGGCTGAACTGTGCGATTTTGTGTCTGCTCGCGAATTCATAAGCGTCGACTCTAACCGGGATCGGGGTGCGGGCGGGGCACCGCGGCGAGCAACCGGCGGGTGTATTCGTGCTGCGGGTTCTCGAACACCTGCTCGCTGTCACCCTGCTCGACGATGACGCCACTGTGCATCACGGCCACCCGGTGGGCGAGGTGGCGCACCACCGACAGGTCGTGCGAGACGAACAGATACGCGAGCCCGAAGCGGTCCTGCAGATCCAGCAGCAGATTGATGATGCCCGCCTGGATGGACACGTCCAGCGCTGATACGGGCTCGTCGAGCGCAAGGATCTTGGGTCGCAGCGCCAGCGCCCGCGCTATGCCGATGCGCTGCTTCTGACCACCGGAGAATTCGGCGGGATACCGGCTGGCGTCCTCTCGGCGCAAACCGACCACGGTCAGGAGTTCGCCGACGCGCTCGCGGATGGCGTCTCGGCCGGAACCACTGGCTTGCAACGGCTCTGCCAGCACATCGAAAACGGGAAGACGGGGATCCAGCGACGCCACCGGGTCCTGGAACACCACCTGCAGATCGCCACGAAGAGCCCTGCGGCCCGCACGGTCGAGGGCTGCGACGTCGCGGCCCAGTACCTCGATGGTGCCGGACTGGGGTGCGGTCAACTCCAGGATCTGGTGCAGCGTCGTCGATTTACCCGAACCCGACTCGCCGACGATACCCAGGGTCCGGCCTGCAGGCAGCTCGAAACTGATGCCGTCGACCGCGCGCACCTCGCCGATGCGGCGCCGCAGGATCACGCCCTTGGTCAGCTGGTAGGTCTTCGTCAGGTCGGTGACGCGCAGGACGACGGAGTCGTCGCGGGCGACCGACTGCGGCGGTACAGCCGTCGACACCCCGTAGATGTCAGCGGCGCTGCGGCCCGCGACGTGCTCACTGCGGATGCACGCAACTCGATGATTCGGAGCGACGGGCGCCAATTCCGGTTCCGCGCTGCTGCATTCGTCGATGGCGAGCGGGCAGCGCGGCGTGAACGGGCAGCCGGGCGGCAGCGCGGACACCGACGGTGGAGCGCCGGGGATGGGAACCAGCCGCGCGCCCTGCTTGGCGTCCAGCCTCGGCACCGAACCGAGAAGCCCAGCGGTGTAGGGCATTCGGCGGTCCTGGTAGAGCTCGGCGACCGGCGCGGTCTCGACTGCTCGGCCCGCGTACATCACCAGCGCGCGGTCGGCGAACTCGGCCACCACACCGAGGTCGTGGGTGATGACCAGGACGCCGGCACCGGTGACGTCGCGGGCGGTGCGGAGCACGTCGAGGATCTGGGCCTGCACCGTCACATCCAGAGCGGTGGTCGGCTCGTCGCAGATCAACAGGTCGGGATCGTTGGCGATCGCGATGGCGATGACGACTCGTTGCCGTTCGCCACCGGACATCTCGTGCGGGAACGCGCGTGCGCGCTGCTCGGGCTGCGCGATGCCGACGAGTTCGAGCAGCTCGATGGCCCGGGCACGTGCGGCGCGGGCGTCGACCCCGCGCCGGTGAATCCTGATGGCCTCGGCGATCTGGTCGCCGACGGTGTACACCGGTGTCAGCGCCGACATCGGATCCTGGAACACCGTGCCGATCTTGGCGCCGCGGATGCGGGACATCTGCTTGTCGGGCAGGCCCAGAAGTTCGTCGTCGTGCAGCCGGACAGAACCCGTCACCTCGGCGTACTCGGGTAGCAACCCGACGACGGCCATCGCGCCTGCGGACTTGCCGGCACCGGATTCGCCGACCAGCGCGACGACCTCACCGGAGTCGACGTGGTAGTCCAGGCCACGCACGGCGGGGATTTCGCCGTTTTCGGTGGGAAAGGAGACGTGCAGGCCGCGCACCTCGAGGAGGGTCATGCGCGTGCCGTCCGGCGCCTGCGGGCGGGCCGTACTCCCGGGTCGAGCGCATCGCGGAGTCCGTCGCCGACGAGGTTGGCGCAGAACACGATCAGCACCAGTACGCCCGCCGGAAACAAGAACACCCACGGGAACGTCGTCACCGAGCGGGTGCCGTCGGCAATCAGCGTGCCCAGCGACACGTCGGGCGGCTGGACGCCGAATCCGAGGAAGCTCAAGCTGGTTTCGGCCAGAATCGCCAGGCCGACGTTGAGCGTGGTGTCGATGATCAGGATCGAGGCGGTGTTCGGGATGATGTGCCGGACGATGATGCGCCAGTTGCTGACCCCCATATACCTTGCGGCGGTGACGAACTCGCGTTCCCGCAGGCTCATCGTCAAACCTCGCACGATGCGGGCGCTGATCATCCAGCTGAACGCCGCGAGCAGCAGGATCAGCCAGAGCTCGGTCCCGGAGTCCTGGATTCGGGGGGTGACGATCGCGATGAGGAGAAAGCCGGGAATCACCAGAAGCAGATCCACGAGCCACATCAGCGCGGTGTTGCGCCACGCTCCGAAGTACCCCGCCACCGCACCGACCGTCGCCGCGATCAACGTCGACAGGAACGCCACGCAGACACCGATCAACATCGACTTCTGCATCCCGCGCAACGTCTGCGCCAGCACATCCTGGCCGAGGGCGTTGGTGCCGAACCAGTGCGTCGTGCTCGGCGGCTGCTGCAGCGCGTAGTAGTCCAGATCGGTGTGGGTAAAGGGCAGCAGCGGCGGCAGCGCGTAGCAGGCGATGAACAGCGCGGCGAGCACGAACAGCGACACCACCGCGGGCCGGTTGCGGAGGAATCTGCGCCACACCAGAGTGCGGCGTGAAACGAATTGGACCTCGGGCGCGTTCAGATGCTCTTCGCGTGAGCGCTCATCGCCTGTCACGAGACCCTCACCCTCGGGTCGAGCGCCGCGTACAACACATCCGAGAGCAATCCGGCCAGCAGCACCGTCGCGCCGGTGAACACCGTGATCGCGACGATGATGTTGGTGTCCTGAGTGGTGATGCCCTGGACGAACCATTCCCCGATGCCATGCCAGCCGAAGATCTTCTCGACGAACACCGCCCCGGTGAACAGGCCGCCGACCCCGTAGGCGAACAGGGTCGCCATCGGGATCAGCGCTGTCCGCAGTCCGTGCTTGAAAAGGGCCTGCCGTCGGGTGAGTCCTTTCGCTCGGGCCGTGCGGATGAAGTCCTGGCCGAGCACGTCGAGCATGGCATTGCGCTGGTAGCGGCTGAACCCGGCGATGGACACGAGCGCAAGTGTCAGCGTCGGCAGCACCAGGTGTTGCAGCCGGTCCACGAACTGGTTGAACGCCCCGCCGACCGCGTCGGTGGAGGTTTCGCCGGTGTACTCGAACACCTGCATCCCGAGGATCGAATTGCCGCGCAGCGCCGCCAGGATCAGCAGGTTGGCGATCACGAACGTCGGCGTGCTCAGGATCAGCAGCGCCAGCGTGGTGATGACGCGGTCGGAGAGCCGGTACTGGCGGACCGCGCCCCAAGCCCCGGCCAGGACACCGACGAAGGTGCCGACGACCGAGCCGATGATCACCAGGCGCAGGCTCACCCCGATGCGTCGCCACAGTTCATCGGAGACGGGCTGGCCTGCGACGGTGGTCCCGAAGTCGCCGCGGACCACGCCCGAAACCCAGTCGGCGTATCGGATCGGGATGGGCTTGTCGAGGTTGAGCTCGGCGGCTTTGGCGTCGATGACGGCCTGGGGCGGCCGGGGATTGCGCTCCAGCAGGCTGTCGAGTGGCGAGAACGTGAGCGAGGTCAGAGTGAACGCCACGAAGGATGCCAGTCCCAGCAGGACGACATAGTTCAGCAACCGGCGCGCGAGGAAGCGTGTCATCCGGTGCTTCCGCCGTGGTGCTGCATGCGCCCCAGGTTAGGAGATGTGTGTTGCTACAGCCCGCCAGGCGCGGCCGATAGCGGCGACCGCGTCGGGTCGATGATCTCGGTGACGGTCGGCGTGGCGGCCGCGCCGGACTGCTCACCCTGCACCATCACGCTGTCGTCGACGTCGAACTTCGAGCCCTGCCCGGCCGAGGTGGCCCACGTCTGGGTGAACCCGTCTTCGCTGCGCACGGTGAGGGAATCCGGCGTCGTGGCCGTGATGATCCCGGACTGGCTCATCATCGTGACGAAGCCGCCCGCTCCGTCGGCGACGACGACCTGGCCGTGCACGGGTGGGCCGTGCTGCCTGCCATGGCCCGTGCCACCAGGCCCGAACGCGCCGGCCTGGGGGCCGCCGTCGGCTCCTGGCGGCAGCGGTGGCGGCCCCATGACGTGCGAGGACGTGTTTCCGGTGGTGGCGTAGACGGCGGCGCCGCCCAGCCCAGCGATTGCCGCGGCGATGCCGACGGCCATCAGCGTTTCTCGCAGACCCCACGGATTCGGCGCGGCCTGCGGGGTGCCCCACACCGTGTCAGCGGGGTCATGCTCGGTGGTCATGGCACCAGAGTGGCCTGCGTTGATGTGCGGGAGCTGTGGAGGCGATCGGCGTCCTCTTTGACGATCGCCTCACAGCGCGCACATAGGATCGGCACAGTGCGCGCTTAGCGCGGCGTCTGATAATGGGTCGGTGGTCACCCCGCACAGCGCACCCTCGGACGGCTCCGGACGGGTCGTCATGCGGCGCGCCGACGGCAGCCCGATCCACGTCCTCGTCGTCGACGACGAGGCGGTGCTGGCCGAGCTGGTGTCGATGGCGCTGCGCTACGAGGGCTGGGACATCTCCACCGCGGGCGACGGTGCGTCGGCCATCGCGATCGCCCGCCAGAATCCTCCCGACGTCGTCGTACTCGACGTGATGCTGCCCGACATGAGCGGGCTGGAGGTGCTTCGCAAGCTCCGTGAGCAGGTACCCGGCCTGCCGCTGCTGTTGCTCACCGCGAAGGATTCGGTCGAGGACCGTATCGCGGGCCTGACCGCAGGCGGGGACGACTACGTGACCAAGCCGTTCAGCATCGAGGAGGTCGTGCTGCGGCTGCGGGCGCTGCTGCGGCGAACGGGCGTGACGACCGAAGAGGGCGGCGCCAAGATCGTCGTCGGGGATCTCGTTCTCGATGAGGACAGTCACGAGGTCACCCGGGCCGGCGACATCATCACCCTCACCGCAACGGAATTCGAACTGTTGCGGTTCATGATGCGCAACTCCAAACGCGTGCTCAGCAAGGCGCAGATTCTCGACCGCGTCTGGAGCTACGACTTCGGCGGACGCTCCAACATCGTCGAGTTGTACGTGTCCTATCTGAGAAAGAAGATCGACAGCGGGCGCGAGCCGATGATCCACACACTGCGCGGTGCGGGGTATGTCCTCAAGCCTGCGCGCTGAGCGCCTGCGGTTCTCCCCGCGTAGCTGGACACTGCGGACCCGGCTCATCGTCACCCAGGTGGTCTTGCTCGCCGTGGTCTGTGCGGGTATCGGCATCGCGACAGAGTTTGCCCTGCAACGCTTTCTGATGAACCAGCTCGACGAGCAGGTGATCGAGGCGGGTAGGCGGTCCTCGGTGATCTTCGAGTTCGGGCCGCCGCCACCGCCCGGGATAGGGCCGCCGCCGCCCGGCATGGGGCCGCCGCCGCCCGGCATGGGGCCGCCGCCGCCCGGCATGAGGCCGCCGGATGTGACCGCGTTCCCGCCCCCGCCGCATCCGGGGCGTGGCCCCCGCATCATGATCCGTGACGACCAGGGGCCGGGACCTGCGTTTCTCAATGCTCCCGGCCAGGCCATCCTGACTGTCGGCGCCGTGGTGGCGGACGGCCGTGCACAGGAAGCGGGGATGATCGCCTCCGACGGCTCCCGCTCCCAAATATCCGGTGCCGCAGGGCAGGAACTCGCGAAGGTGCCGGTGGACCAGCAGCCGCAGACGGTGAATCTCGAGGGACTGGGTCGTTACCGTGTTGTCGCCTTCCCGTCCCACATTCCCGGAGAAGCCGTTGTCGCCGGACTGCCCACCTCCGACGTCGACGACACGCTGTTCTGGGTGGTGGTGATCTTCTGCGTCGTCGCGGCCGTCGCTCTCGTCGGTGCCGGCACCGCGGGTGTCGTCATCGTCCGGCGTCAACTTGCCCCGCTGGCAAGGGTTTCCGCAGCCGCCCGGCAGGTCGCCGATCTGGAACTCGACCGCGGCGAGGTGAGGTTGCCCACCCCGATCGTCGACGTCGATCCTCTGGCTACACAGACCGAGGTCGGACAGCTCGGCGCGGCCTTGAACCGGATGCTCGACCGGATCGCCGGCGCGCTGTCCGCGCGTCACGCAAGTGAGACCCGGGTGCGCCAGTTCGTCGCCGACGCCAGCCACGAGTTGCGCACCCCGCTGGCTGCCATCCGCGGCTACACCGAACTGGCACAGCGCAAACAGGCGCAACTACCCGAAGACGTCGCCCACGCGATGAATCGCGTCGAATCCGAGACGGCGCGCATGACCCGCCTCGTCGAGGACATGTTACTGCTAGCTCGTCTCGACACCGGCCGACCACTTCAGCGCGACAGCGTGGACCTCACCCGACTGGTCGTCGACGCCGTCAGCGACGCCCACATCGCGGGACCAGAGCACAACTGGGAACTCGACCTTCCCGACGAGCCGGTCACCGTCCCGGGTGACGAAGCCCGCCTGCATCAGGTGCTGGCGAACCTGCTCGCCAATGCGCGCACCCACACCCCACCGGGGACGACGGTCAAGACCTCGCTCGTCGCTGAAGACCGCGGCGACGTGGTCCTGACCGTCCTCGACGACGGCCCGGGTATCCCACACTGGCTACAGCCGAATGTGTTCGAACGCTTCGCTCGCGGCGACACGTCGCGCTCCCGGATCGGCGGCAGCACCGGTCTCGGGCTGGCCATCGTGGCTGCCGTGGTGCGCGCGCACAGCGGCACGATCGACGTGCAGAGTGTCGAGGGCAGAACCGATTTCACGGTGAAACTGCCCGGCGATTCACAGCTGCGGCACAGTTCGCCCCCATCCGACGCCTAGCGGGGGCACCGATGATCGTCGGGTGACCCTGCTAATCCCGGACGGGCAGACGCGAACTCGTATGCCCGAGCGCTCACGCGTGCGAGTTCGCGTCTGCTCGCCACGGATCGGCCTTGCTGTGCTGCTTGCGGTCACTGCAGGCCTCTACCTGTGGGGACTCGGTGCCAGCAACTGGGCGAACGCCTACTACTCGGCGGCAGTGCAGGCGGGCTCGCAGAGCTGGACGGCCATGTTCTTCGGGTCGACTGACGCCGCGAACGCGATCACGGTCGACAAGCCCCCCGCCGCGCTGTGGGTGATGGACATCTCGGCGCGATTGTTCGGGGTCAACCCGTGGAGTGTGCTCGTCCCACAGGCCCTCATGGGGGTGGCGACCGTGGCAGTCGTCTACGCGGCGGTACGCCGGGTCAGCGGACCGGGCGCCGGCCTTCTCGCAGGGGCCGTCCTGGCCCTGACGCCCGTGGCGGCGTTGATGTTCCGGTTCAACAACCCGGACGCGTTGCTGGTGTTGCTTCTGGTGCTCGCCACGTACTGCACGCAGCGCGCGTGCGAGAAAGGCGCCAGCCGTTGGTGGCTGATCGCCGCGGGAGTGGCGGTCGGGTTCGGATTCCTGACCAAGATGTTGCAGGCGTTCCTGGTGTTGCCTGCGCTGGCAGTGGCGTATCTCGTTGCCGGGCAACGACCATTGCGGTGCCGCGTCGCAGACTCCCTGCTGGCGGCCGTGTCCGTCGTGCTGTCGGCCGGATGGTACGTGCTCGCCGTCGAGCTGTGGCCCGAGGAGATGCGGCCCTACATCGGCGGTTCCCAGACCAACAGCATTCTCGAACTCACATTGGGATACAACGGGATCGGCCGCCTCACCGGTGACGAGCCCGGCGGCCTCGGAAATCTCAACCACGACGTCGGCTGGGGCCGGCTCTTGGGGTTCGGCATGGGTTTCGATATCGGATGGCTGGTGCCGGCCGCGCTGATCCTCCTCGTCGCGGGCCTCGTCATCACCCGGCGGCGGCCGCGCACCGACGCGGCTCGCGCAGCGCTGATCCTCTGGGGCGGTTGGCTTCTGGTGACAGCCGTGGTGCTGAGTTCTATGAACGGCATCGTCCACCCGTACTACACGGTGGCGCTCGCCCCGGCCATCGCCGCGGTGATCGCCATCGGTGCCACGCTGCTATGGGAGAGGCGCCGTGACATCAGGTCGGCCACCGCGCTGGCGGGTGCCGTGGCCGTCACCACTGTTGTCGCCGCGGTCCTGCTGGGACGACACGGCGACTGGATGCCGTGGCTTCGCGTCGCTGTCGCGGTCGGGGGAGTAGGGGCCGCGTTGCTCCTCCTCGTCGTCGGCAGGCTGCACCCGCGCGTGGCCGCGGTGGTCGCGGGGCTCGCGATCGTGTCGTGTCTCGCCGGCCCCGCCGCGTTTTCATTGGCGACTGCCGGGTCACCGCACAGCGGTGCGATCCCGTCGGTCGGACCGTCACGAAGCGGCCAAGGCAACTTCACCGGTGGAGGGCTCCTGAGCTCTCCACAACCGCATCCCGAGCTGATCAGCTTGTTGGCCGAGAACGCCGACGAGTTCCAATGGGCCGCGGCGGTTGTCGGATCCAACAATGCGGCGGGCTATCAGCTGGCCACCGGTGCGCCGGTGATGGCCATCGGCGGGTTCAACGGCACCGACCCGTCACCGACGCTCGACGAGTTCATCCGGTACGTCGACGAGGGACGAATCCACTTTTTCATCGTCGGCCCGACCACGATGATGGGCCATCGCACGGGCAGCGACACGCACGAATCCACCGCGATCCGCGACTGGGTCGAGGCTCGCTATCCGGAGCTGACGGTGGACGGGACCGCCGTGTACGACCTGACCCAGACGCCCGTCATCTCACAGCCGGCGCATAGCTCCGGCCCACGGTGAGCCCACATCCGCGCACGAGCATGGCTGACATGACAGACGCCCTCCTGGAGATCTCCGGTCGACAAACCCGTTTCGAAGCCCGGCCCAATGCCGCGATGGCCGCGCGGGCCACCGGTGCTCCGGTGCTCGACGTCGTGGTCCCGGTCTACAACGAGCAGGCCGCCCTGGCGGATTCGGTGCATCGCCTTCACCGCTACCTCCACGAGTCGGTGCCGTTCCCCGCGCGCATCACAATCGCTGATAACGCCAGCACAGACGAGACACCGCTCATCGCGGCCGAGCTCGCCGCGGAGCTGGCCGACGTGCGGGTGATCCGGCTGGAGGAGAAGGGCCGCGGCCGAGCACTGCACCAGGTGTGGTCGCAGTCCGATGCCGCGGTGCTCGTCTACATGGACGTCGACCTGTCCACCGAACTCGCTGCGTTCGCCCCGCTAGTCGCGCCGCTGATCTCCGGCCATTCGGACCTCGCGATCGGCACCCGGCTGGCTCGCGGTGCCCGCGTCGAGCGGGGCCCCAAACGGGAGATCATCTCGCGCTGCTACAACTTCATCTTGAAAACCACGCTCTCTGCGGGCTTTTCGGACGCACAGTGTGGCTTCAAAGCGATTCGCTCCGACGTCGCCGCGCAACTGCTTCCCTACGTCGAGGACACCGGATGGTTCTTCGACACCGAAATACTTGTTCTCGCCGAGCGGAGCGGACTACGAATCCACGAAGTCCCCGTGGACTGGGTCGACGATCCGGACAGCCGCGTCGACATCGTCGCCACCGCCGCGGCCGATCTCAGAGGAATCGGCAGGCTGGTGCGCGGCTTCGCCACCGGTGCCATTCCGGTCAACACCATCGCCGCTCAGCTCGGCGAGTCCAGGAACTCGGCCGCGCCGGGATCGCTGTTGCGGCAGGTGGTCAGATTCGCCGCCGTCGGTGTCGCATCCACCGCCGCCTACATTGTTCTGTTCATCCTGATGCAGCCCTGGGCCGGCGCGCAGTTGGCCAACCTGACAGCCCTGCTGCTCACGGCGGTCGGGAACACGGCAGCCAACCGCCGCTTCACCTTCGGTGTCGGGCAACGCGCACAGCTGGCCCGCCACCACGTCGAAGGCCTGATCGTGTTCGGCGTGGCACTGACCATCACCAGCGGTGCCCTCGGAATTCTGCATGCCACCATCCAATCCCCGCACCACTTGGTGGAGCTGGCGGTTCTGGTCGCGGCCAATCTGCTCGCCACCGCGGTGCGATTCGTCCTCCTGCGCGGCTGGGTGTTCCACCCCCGCCGCGCCCCCTCCGAAGGAACCTCACGATGACGATGACTGCGCCGACGACTGCGACCGTCACCGGCGATAACGCCGGTACACCGCAGCCGCGGTGGGTGTGGCCCGCGCTGGCCGCGCTGTTGGCCGCCACCGCTCTGCTTTACCTGTGGGGACTGGGATCGTCGGGATGGGCCAACACCTACTACGCGGCGGCCGCGCAGGCGGGCACCCAGGATTGGAAAGCGTGGCTGTTCGGCTCGCTCGATGCGGGCAATGCGATCACCGTCGACAAGCCTCCAGCCGCCCTGTGGGTGATGGCGTTGTCGGGCAGAGTGTTGGGCTTCAGCCCGTTCACGATGTTGCTTCCCCAAGCGCTGATGGGCGTGGCGTCGGTCGGAGTGCTGTTCGCCACGGTGCGCCGGGTCAGCGGCCCAGGGGCCGGTCTGATCGCCGGCGCCGCCCTCGCGGTGACGCCGGTGGCGGCGCTGATGTTCCGCTACAACAATCCGGACGCGTTGCTGGTGCTGCTGCTCGTGGTGGCGGCCTATCTGATGGTTCGCGCGATCGAGACCGGTGGCACCCGGTGGGTTCTGCTGGTGGGCGTGGTCCTTGGCTTCGCCTTCTTGACCAAGCTGCTGCAGGCGTTTCTGGTCATGCCGGGCCTGGCGCTGGCGTTCCTCGTCGCCGCGCCGATCGGGCTGCGGCACCGCATCTGGCGGTTGCTTGCCGGGCTTCTCGCCATGGTCGTGACGGCAGGATCGTTCCTGGCGATGGTCAGCCTGTGGCCCGCGGACTCGCGGCCCTACATCGGTGGCTCGACCGACAACAGCCTGCTGCAGCTCGCGCTGGGCTACAACGGAATTCAGCGGGTCATGGGCGGTGAAGGAACGCCCGGCGGCGGCCGCGGGGGTCCGCCTCCGGGTGGTGGGGGCGGACCCGGTGGCGGCACCAATCTGTTCTTCGGCGGTGACCCCGGTATCAGTAGGCTGTTCGGAGCATCGATGGGAACCGAGGCGTCGTGGCTGCTTCCCGCGGCGTTGATCGCGTTGGTGGCGGGTCTGTGGTTCACCTGTCGCGCGGCGCGCACCAACGCCGTCCGCGCGAGCCTGCTGCTCTGGGGTGGCTGGGTGCTCGTCTCCGGCCTCGTGTTCAGCTTCATGGACGGCATCATCCATCCCTATTACACGGTGGCGCTGGCGCCGGGGATCGCGGCGCTGGTCGGCATTGCTGTTGCCGAATTGTGGGGCGGGAGAAGGAATATGGCTCCGCGTCTGATCCTGGCGATGATGTCGGCGGTAACCGGTGCATGGGCGTTCGTGCTGCTGTACCGGACACCGGACTGGCAGCCGTGGCTGCGGTGGGTGGTCCTGATCGGCTCGATCGTGGTGGCCGTGGTCATCGCGGTGGGCCTGCCTCGTCTGGGTCGGGCTACCGCAGCGGTGGCCGCCGCGGCGGTACTGTTCGCCGGCGCCGCACCGGCGGCTTACGCGGTCGAGACCGTCCTGCACGCTCATGACGGCCCGATGGCGATGTCGGGCCCGGTCAGGTCCGACGCCGGCCCCAGTGGCTTCGGCGGTCCCGGCGGCGGTCCTGGTGTATCGGTCGCGGACAACGCCGATTTGCAGAAGCTCGTGAAGTCTGTCGGGAACCGTTGGGCTGCAGCCGGTATCGGATCGATGATGGCGGGCGAGCTCGAACTGCAGACCGGTGCGTCGGTGATGGCGATCGGTGGTTTCACCGGTACCGACAACTCACCGACCCTGCAGCAGTTCCAGGACCACGTCGCCGACGGTCAGGTGCGGTACTTCATCGCCGGCGAACACAAGGGACCGGAACGGGATTCAGGCTCGTCGCGGCAGATCACCTCGTGGGTCGAGCAGAACTTCGAGCCGATGGACGTCGGCGGAACGACCGTCTACGACCTAAAGGGCTGAGAGCACGAGGCTGAGCTTGTGCGCGACGGATCCCCCAGCTATCGCGCACAAGCTGGGTTTCGGCACGGCGCACCGGGTGATCGCCACCTGCGCGTCTCACACGCCGCAGACATGTCCGACTGGTGACGCGAGAACGAACACTGCTCTCAGTGGCAAGAATTTCTTGCGATGAGAACGACGACGTCAACCCCCTACCGGAAGCATGTCCAGGAAGATGCGCTCATCCGCGCCCCGGAGTAGGAGACAGAATGTCGGCGAACAACTGGGCGGGGCGCGTAAGTGCCGTCGCTGTCGCGGTGGGTCTCAGCGTCGCAGTGGCGACTTCACCGGGGATCGCGCACGCCGACAGTGAGGATTCCCCGTCGGCTTCGGCGGGCTCGGGGCCTGCCGCTGATACCACGGCAGACGCCGCTACCGACCCGTCGGAGGCCGACGACGCTTCGGAATCCGCTGACGCACCGTCAGAGGACGGGGACCATCCCGCCGACGCTGGCGACCCCACCGACGCGGACGCTGCCACCGACACCGACGAGCCGGTGGGCGAGTCCGACCCGCCCGCACCTGACCCTGCGGAACCCACTGACGGGGAAGCCGACGAGAACGCCGAGACGGATGAGGCCGCTGACTCGGACGTGAACGTCGACTCTGAGGCCAACGCCGTTGCGCCGGCGGCGAATTCGAACCGCGCGAAGGCTTCGGTCGATCGCCGCCCCGTCGAGGAGGCGGCTTCCGGCGCCGAGCAGGGGGCCGAATCCGACGGCGCCGGGGGCTCGGACGAGGGCGGCGTTGATGCCGATGAGCACGCCGGAGCGACAGGTGCGGAAACCAAGGCTCCCGCCGCTCTGGTCCAGCTGACCGATCGACCCGCCGACGTTGCCACGCCGTCTGCCGCCGCAGTGCTGACGCCGGTGACCCTGAGCCCGAGGCGGGGCCTGTTCAGCGGCCTCATGGAACTGGCAGCGGGTGTGGTCGACACGGTATTCGATGTGATCTCGGGTCCTGTCGATCCTGAACGGTCGCCGATGCTGTGGGCGGTGTTGGCCTACGTACGCCGCGACTTCAAGGGTCTCTTCGTCAACGAGGCGCCGCAGGCCAATCCCTACCAGCTGCTGCAGACCGAGACCGGAACCGTGGTCGGCAGCGTCAACTCGGCGGACGTCGACGGTGACGATCTGCGCTACAAGTTGCTTAGTGGGCCGAGTCGTGGGGTCGTGACGATCGGCGCGGACGGCCGCTACACCTACACCCCGAACGGCGCGTTCGCAGCCTCGGGCGGCACGGACACCTTAACAGTGACCGCGCGCGACATCGGTTTTCGTCTTTTCGCCCCGGCACGCCAGATCTCGATACCGGTGACGGTCACGGTGACGCCGGTCAACCCCGACAATCCCGTGACGGTCATCAACGGCGGCGCCGATTCGGAGATGGCCGTCACCCCCGACGGCAAATACGCCTACGTCGTCAACCCACGCGATCGGTTCGTCACCGTTATCGATGCCGCCACCAACACGCTGGTGACCACGATCCCAGGGGAGTTGAGGCCCGCCGACGTGGTGATCAACCGCGACGGGACCCGCGTCTACGTGGCCAACTCCGGTGATGCCAGCGTGTCGGTGATCGATACCGCCACCAACACGGTGCTGGAGCGTCTCGAGGTGGGCGGTGAGCCGATGGCGCTGGCCATCAGTCCCGACAGCAGCCGGGTCTACGTGGTCAACTCCGACGATGACACGCTGTCGGTGATCAACGCGGCGACGAACCGCGTGGTGCGCACCATCGCGGTCGGGGAACTGCCGATGGGTGTCGCGCTGAGTGCTGACGGGCGGCGCGCGTACGTGGTGAACAGCTTCGACGGAAGTGTCTCCGTGATCGACACAGCCACCAATCGGGTCATCGACGTGGATTCCGACACCGACGTCGTCGACGCCATCGACGTCGGGCGGGGAGCGACGGAGATCGCGGTCGGTGCCAACGGTCGCGCCTACGTGGTCAATGGCTTCGATGACAGCGTCTCGGTGATCGACCTGGCCACCAACACGCTGATCGACGCCGACCCGTCCACCGCGCAGATCGACGCGCTCGCCGTTGGTGACAACCCGACCGACGTCGCGCTGAGCCCCGACGGCACGCGATTGGCCGTGCTGCACGCCGGAGCCGGCGGCGTCATGACCTTCGACGCCGAGACCTTTGCCGTCGTCGATCAGCTGGTGACCACGAACGTCGCCGACGCGGCGTTCACCCCCGCGAACGCGTTAGTCATCGCCGGGGGCGTCGTTGACGTTCCCACAACGGTGAACCCGAACGCGTGCACTCCCGGTTTCTGCAGCACCGAAGGCTTCTACGTCTACAACCACACCCCATACCCCGTGCTGTTCCTGGGGTACCGGGAGCTGGCACGCTCCGGGCCGCTCGGGGGCGGCCCCGCCGACACCCGGCCTGTCCGCTCGGCCCTGCCCGGTATCGTGGAGGGCGCGTCCCGGGCAGTGGGGTCCATCCTGCTCCCCGGCCAGAGCGTCGAAGTTCAGATGTTCGCCTTCTACTCGCTGAACCCCAATGCGGAGGCCGTCTTCCAAACGATCCCGACGGAGGGCGCCGGTGTGGGGGCGCAGAAGCTGTACGCCCAATTCAGGATTGGGTTCGGCCTCGGCAACTACCCGTTGACCCAATGCGCGGGCAACGCCAGCTGCGAGCCGTCCGGCCGGCTCACGTTGGGCAGGGACGTCTTCCTTCACTTCCCGAGGAATGTGACGATCGACGACACCCCGGAGAACGCCCGGGTTCGGGCGAACTTCATCAACGAACTCTGCGGCGCCGGCGGGCGCGGCGCCTGCCAATACCAGGTGGTGGCGTCTGACACGGAGGAGGCATTCGTCCGGCGGGAGATTCCCACCCAGTCGGGATTGTCGAACGGCACCAGCGTTCCGATCACCCGGACCGTCAAGGTCACCCAAGAGGAGAGTCAGTCGACGAGCCTCGAGATCACGTCGACGACCAAAGCCAAGTTCGGGAAGGATCTCGAAAGCACACTCACCACGAAGTACGGCCAGACGTGGGCGAGCAAGCACACGTTCGAGGAGACGCTTCCGGTGACGGTGGCGCCGTTCACGCGACTGGAGGTCTACGCCGACGTCCCGGTGTACCGCACGCGTGGCAATCTCGTCATCACCGTGGGTGGATCCTCGATTACCTTGCTCGACGTCGTCATCGACACTCCGAACCGGGGTAAGGCCATGAACGTGGGCTTCCGCGAAGTGGCGTTGGACCCGGCGCCAGCAGTCTGACGTGGCGGTGGGTCCACAGGGTTGACAGTCACCCTGCGGGCCTGCTTACATGCTCTGTATGTGCGTTAACTTGGTAATTTTTACCAACTTAGAGTGGAAGTCATGACGGCGGCAGCGGGAGTCGAGCGGGCTGCCGGCAAGTACGAGCTGAGTCACCTCCGCGCACTGGAGGCCGAGGCGATCCACATCATCCGGGAGGTCGCCGCCGAGTTCGAGCGGCCGGTGCTGCTGTTTTCCGGCGGCAAGGACTCCATCGTGATGCTGCATCTCGCCCTCAAGGCGTTCCGGCCGGGCCGGCTGCCGTTCCCGGTCATGCATGTCGACACCGGCCACAACTTCGAGGAGGTGCTGCAGGCCCGCGACGACCTCGTCGCGGAGTCGGGCGTGCGCCTCGTGGTCGCCAAGGTGCAGGACGACATCGACGCCGGACGGGTGGTCGAGACGATCCCGTCGCGCAACCCGATGCAGACCTTCACGCTGTTGCGGGCGATCCGTGAGAACAAGTTCGACGCCGCATTCGGTGGAGCCCGGCGTGACGAGGAGAAGGCGCGCGCCAAGGAGCGGGTGTTCAGCTTCCGCGACGAGTTCGGTCAGTGGGACCCGAAGAACCAGCGCCCCGAGCTGTGGAACCTGTACAACGGCAGGCACCGCAAGGGGGAGCACATCCGAGCGTTCCCGCTGTCGAACTGGACCGAGTTCGACATCTGGTCCTATATCGGCGCCGAGAAGATCACGCTGCCCTCGATCTACTACGCCCATCAGCGGCAGGTGTTCGAGCGCGACGGCATGCTGCTCGCCGTCCACAAGTACCTGCAGCCGCGCAAGGACGAGAAGATCGTCGAGAAGACGGTGCGGTTCCGCACCGTTGGTGACGTCACGTGCACCGGCTGCGTGGAGTCGACGGCCGCCACTGTGTCCGAAGTCATTGCCGAGACCGCCATTTCGCGGCTCACCGAGCGCGGCGCGACACGCGCCGACGACCGCATCTCCGAAGCCGGCATGGAAGACCGCAAGCGCGAGGGGTATTTCTGATGGGTTCTTCGACGACGCTGCTGCGCATCGCGACCGCAGGCTCGGTCGACGACGGCAAGTCGACGCTGATAGGCCGGCTCCTCTACGACAGCAAGGCCGTCATGGAGGACCAGCTCGCCGCCGTCGAGCGCACCTCCAAGGAACGCGGCAATGACTACACCGACCTGGCGCTGGTCACTGACGGCCTGCGGGCCGAGCGCGAGCAGGGCATCACGATCGACGTGGCCTACCGTTACTTCGCCACAGCCAAGCGCAAATTCATCATCGCCGACACCCCGGGCCACATCCAGTACACCCGCAACATGGTCACCGGTGTGTCGACCGCGCAACTGGCCATCGTCCTCGTCGACGCCCGGCACGGACTGCTTGAGCAGTCCCGCCGCCACGCCTTCCTCGCGTCGCTGCTCGGCATCCAGCACATCGTGCTCGCGGTCAACAAGATGGACTTGATCGGTTGGGACAGAGAGCAGTTCGAGAAGATCCGCGACGACTTTCACGATTTCGCCGCGCGCCTCGACGTTCACGACGTCACGACCATTCCGCTCTCGGCGCTCAACGGGGACAACGTCGTCACCAAGTCGGATGTCACGCCGTGGTACGAGGGGCCGTCGCTGCTCGCACACCTCGAAGAGGTCTACATCGCCGGCGACCGCAACCTCACCGACGTCCGTTTTCCGGTGCAGTATGTGATCCGTCCGCAGACCCGCGACCACGCCGATCACCGCAGTTATGCGGGCACCGTGGCCAGTGGCGTGATGCGTCCCGGCGACGAGGTCGTGGTCCTCCCGACCGGCAAGACCTCGCGCATCACCGAGATCGAAGGGCCCAGCGGCCCTGTGCAGGAAGCGTTTCCACCGATGGCGGTGTCGGTCAGCCTCGCCGACGACATCGACATCTCACGCGGCGACATGATCGCGCGGCCCAACAACCAGCCCCGCGTCGCGCAGGAGTTCGACGCGACCGTGTGCTGGATGGCGGACGGGGAGTCGCTGGAGCCCGGGCGCGACTACGTCATCAAACACACGACCCGCACGACACGGGTCAAGGTCACCGGTCTGGACTACCGTCTCGACGTCAACACCCTGCACCGAGACAAGACTGCGACGGCCCTCAAACTCAATGAACTGGGCCGGATCTCGCTGCGCAGCCAGGTCCCGCTGCTGCTCGACGAGTACAGCCGTAATTCCGCGACGGGCTCGTTCATCCTGATCGACCCGAACACCAACGGCACCGTTGCCGCGGGGATGATCCTGCCCTACGTCGCGGCTCGGAAGTCCAGCCCGAACACGGTGCGCCACGAATCGTTGTGCAAGTCCGAGGATCGGCTCACCAAGGGACGAACCGTGTGGTTCACCGGGCTGTCAGGGTCGGGCAAGTCCTCGGTGGCGATGCTGGTCGAACAGAAGCTGCTCGAAAAAGGCGTTCCCGCCTACGTTCTCGACGGGGACAACCTGCGCCACGGCCTCAATGCCGACCTCGGCTTCTCCATGGACGACCGTGCGGAGAACCAGCGTCGGCTCGCCCACGTAGCAGCCATCCTGGCCGATTCCGGTCAGGTGGTGCTGGTGCCCGCGATCAGCCCGCTCGCCGAGCACCGCGCGCTGGCCCGCAAGGTGGCGACCGACCAGGGACTCGATTTCTTCGAGGTCTTCTGCGACACACCGTTGGAGGACTGTGAGCGCAGGGATCCGAAGGGTCTCTACGCCAAGGCCCGGGCAGGGGAGATCACGCACTTCACCGGAATCGACAGCCCGTACCAGCGGCCGAAGAACCCGGACCTGCGCCTGACCCCCGACCGCACACCCGACGAGCATGCCGAAGCCGTGATCGCGCTGCTGGAAAGCCGTCTTCGGTGACCACTGATCACGAGCTGGCCGGTCGGCTCGCGACGGAGGCCGGAGCGCTGCTGCTCGATGTCCGCGCCGAGCTGGCCCATGCGACTGCCGAGGAGCGTAAAGCGGCGGGGGACAAGCGATCCCACGAGTTTCTGATGGCGGCGCTGACGGCCGAGCGGCCCGACGATGCCGTGCTTTCGGAGGAAGGTGTCGATGATCCGGTGCGGCTGGCGGCGCGCCGGGTGTGGATCGTCGACCCTCTCGACGGGACGCGGGAGTTCTCCGAACTGGGGCGCACCGACTGGGCCGTGCACGTGGCGCTCTGGGAGGCGGGCGAGCTCGTCGCCGGTGCCGTCTCGTTGCCCGCGCAGGGCATCACGCTGGCGACTCCGACCGTCGTCGCACCCCCCGCCGGTCCGGACGCACCGCGCGTCGTGGTGTCGCGTACCCGTCCGCCGGCGATCGCGCTGGAAGTCAGGGACGCGCTGGGTGGCACGCTCGTCGAGATGGGTTCGGCCGGAGCGAAAGTCGCATCCGTGGTGCAGGGCCTCTCCGACGTCTACGTGCATGCCGGTGGTCAGTATGAATGGGACTCCGCAGCTCCCGTTGCCGTCGCGCGGGCGGCCGGTCTGTTCACCTCCCGCCTCGACGGAGCCCCGCTGGTCTACAACCAGCGCGACTCGAAGCTGCCCGACCTGATCGTATGCCGCCCGGAACTCGCCGACGCGGTGCTGGCGGTCACGGCGGGCTGAGCCCCAGCCGTCGCGACTGCACTCCAGCTGGTGCGCACTCGGACTTTGTCGGCTGGAATGCAGTTCCGTCGCGAGCTCGCCAGTAGGCTGCGACGGGTGTCTGATCCTCAAACCCTGCGCGCGCTCGCAGGACTGCCACTCGCCCCGGCGAGCCTCGCGAATTCTGTGCTGGTGCTGATCGACTGTCAGAACACCTACACGCGCGGCGTGATGGAACTCGACGGAGTTCAGCCCGCGCTCGACGAGGCCGCCACGTTGCTCGACCGGGCCAGAACGGCAGGCATCCCCGTCGTGCACATCCAGCACGACGACGGACCGGGTTCGCTCTACGACATCGAGGGGGAGAGCGGCGCGATCGTCGACCGGGTCGCGCCACGCAACGGCGAGTCCGTTGTCGTCAAGAACTATCCGAACTCGTTCGTGAAGACCGATCTCGACGACATCCTCAAGTCGTTCGACGCGTCCCATCTCGTACTTGCCGGCTTCATGACGCACATGTGCGTGAACTCCACGGCGCGTGGTGCGTTCAACCTCGGCTACGCGCCGACGGTCGTCGCCTCGGCCACCGCGACCCGCACACTCCCGGGCGTCGACGGCGATTCGGTGTCCGCGCAGACGCTGCACACGGCCAGCCTCGCCGCGGTCGCCGACCTGTTCGCCGTGGTCGTGCCGAACGCCGGCGCCATCCCCGACTGACTGTCGGCCGCGAGGTTCGGCTTGCGGCGCACGGCCACTTCGTCGCCGCTCGATCGTCACCCGACTAGGGTTGCTCCATGCGGATGTCGGCCAAGGCGGAGTACGCCGTCCGGGCGATGGTCCAGCTCGCGACGGTGGACGACGGTACCCTGGTCAAGACCGACGACCTGGCCAAAGCCCAGGGCATACCGCCGCAATTTCTCGTCGACATCCTCTCCGACCTGCGCACCGACCGGCTGGTTCGCAGTCACCGCGGACGCGAGGG
Organism: Mycolicibacterium iranicum; assembly: GCF_001650495.1. GTDB lineage: Bacteria > Actinomycetota > Actinomycetes > Mycobacteriales > Mycobacteriaceae > Mycobacterium > Mycobacterium iranicum_A. The sequence goes on from NZ_LWCS01000041.1 coordinate 41,020, forward strand.
CGGCTACGAACTGGCCAGGCCCGCGGCTGACATCAGCGTCGCCGATGTGCTGCGCTGCATCGACGGACCGCTGGCCAGCGTGCGCGACATCGGTCTCGGCGATCTCCCGTACTCCGGGCCGACGGCCGCGCTGACAGATGTGTGGCGGGCGCTGCGCGCGAGCATGCGCTCCGTCCTGGAGGAGACGAGCCTCGCCGACGTCGCGTCGGGTGAATTGCCCCACCACGTTCGCGCCATGGCCGATGACTACCGCAGGCAGGAAGAGGCGCGCGGTCACTCGATCAGCTAGGACCCGGATCCGTACGGCCGGGTCAGGTCCCCCGAGGATAGAACCGGCGAGGGCTGCCGTTCCAGCAAGATGTTGACCTTGATCATGCTACGAAAGGCACGTGATGTTCGACCTGCGCGAACTCAGCACACCACTACTTGCCGCCCCGATGGCCGGTGGGCCGTCGACGCCTGAGCTCGCCGCGGCGGTGTCGAATGCGGGCGGGCTCGGCTTCATCGCCGCCGGATACCTCACCGCGGACGCGTTCGCCGAGCGGCTGCTGGCCGCCCAGAAGCTCACCTCAGCGCCCGTCGCGGCGAATCTCTTTGTGCCCCAGCCAAGTGCGGCCACACCGGAGGCGATCACGGCATACGCCGCGGCGCTGGAATCGGAAGCCCAGCGCTACGGGGTCAGCCTGGGCGCACCACGATTCGACGACGACCACTGGGCCGCCAAGCTCGACGTCGTGCTCGACCTGCGGCCTGCCGTGGTTTCGTTCACCTTCGGCCTGCCCAGCGCTGAAGAGCGACGCCGCCTCACCGACGCCGGCATCGCGACCGCAGGCACCGTCACCACGCTGAACGAGGCGCGTGCCGCATCGGACGTCGGCGTCGACGTCCTCGTTGCACAGGGTCCGTCGGCGGGTGGACACCGCGGCACCTTCGACGCCACCGCTGCGCCGTCGGAGGAGTCGCTGGACGACCTACTTGCCGCGCTCACCGCCAACCTCGACCTACCGGTCGTCGCGGCGGGTGGACTGATGACCGCCGGTGATGTCGGCGGGGTGCGGCGCGCAGGAGCGGTGGCCGCGCAACTCGGAACGGCGTTCCTGCTCGCCGACGAGGCGGGGAGCAGCCCCGTCCACCGCGCCGCACTTCAGGATCCCCAGTTCACCGAAACCGCCGTCACCCGAGCGTTTTCCGGTCGCTATGCGCGCGGTCTGCGCAATCGGTTCATCGTCGAGCATGAAGCCGACGCGCCGTTCGGCTACCCCGAGGTGCATTACATGACCAGCCCGGTGCGAACGGCATCGGTGCGTGCGGGCGATCCGCATGCGGTGAATGTGTGGGCGGGAACGGGCTTCCGGAAAGCGGGCACCGGTTCGGCGGCAGACATCATCGCCACCTTGGTCGGCGGGGATTGATGAGTGCGATGACGCGGCGGCAGTTCACGCTGGGACTCGGCGCGATGGCTGCCGCCCCGCTGCTTGCGTCCTGTGGTGACGGCGGCGGGGACGATGTGGCCGGCCAGCATGTCATCGTGGTGGGCGCCGGGATCTCGGGGTTGAGCGCGGCGCGGCGCCTGGCCGACTCCGGGGTGAGGGTCACCGTGCTCGAAGCCCGTCAACGCATCGGCGGTCGAACATGGACGGACACCTCACTCGGGCTGCCCATCGACCTGGGCGGCGCATGGATTCACGGCCCTGAAGGCAACCCGCTGACAGAACTCGCCGCGCAGGTCGGGGCGCGCACCGTCGAGACCGACTTCGAGGACACCGTCGTGCTCCAGGACGGGGCAGTGGTCGACCCGGTATCGGTGGACGCGGCAGGCCAGGAGTGGTTGCAGATACTCGACGCCATCGAGGGCATGACCGCACGTGCAGGCCTCGACACATCGCTGGCCGACGGATTCGCGCAGACCGGCGCAGACTTCGACGATCCGCTGATGCAGTGGATCGTCGACGGGGCGATCGGCGCCGAGTACGCGGCCGACCCCGACGAACTGTCGTTGCGCTGGTTCGGTAACGAAGGCGAATTCGGCGGTGGCGATCTGATCCTGCCCGGCGGGTACCGGCAGATCATCGATCACGTCGCACGAGATCTGACGATCGAGCTCGGCGCCGAGGTGACGAGCATCGCCTACGGCGATTCGGGAGTCACGGCCGGAACGGCGCAGGGGAACGTCGAAGGTGATCGCGTGATCGTCACCGTCCCGCTGGGTGTTCTCAAAGCCGGCACGATCGTTTTCGACCCCCCGCTGCCGCAGGCCAAGGTCGATGCGATTCAACGGTTGGGCTTCGGTGTGCTCGACAAGGTGGTGCTCACATTCGAGGAGCCGTTCTGGATCGAGCAGTTCGGTGCGCGATCCGACATGATCAGCCTCGCAGGCAAGGACCAGCCGGCGTCAGATCTGGTCAACGGGATGCGGTTCGCCGATGCTCCGGTGCTGATCGGTTTGCGCGGAGCAGCCAACGCCCGGACCCGTGAGGCTAATTCGGACGAGGAGTCGGTGGCTCAGCTCGTCGCAGCCCTGCGGGCGCCTCAGCCGACCGGTTTCCTCGTGACCCGATGGGCCGCCGACCCGTACGCCCGCGGCTCCTACAGCTTCCTGGCCGTCGGGTCGAGTCCCGACGACCAGGAGGCGCTGGCCGAGCCGGTCGGCGAGAGGCTCGGCTTCGCCGGTGAGGCGACCAATCCCGAGTACTTCGCCACCGTCCACGGGGCATACCTCAGTGGATTGCGGGAAGCCGACCGAATCCTCGGGGCCTGACCCGCCGAAACTGCATTCCATGCGGCCCTTTCGGCGAAATGTGCGCATGGAATGCAGTTTCGGCGGCTAGCCCGACTGATTGACGACGACGTCGCCGGTCTCGGCCCGGGCCGTGATCACCGCCGCCGCATTCGCGCGGTCCCTGGTCTGCGGCACCTCGACGACTGCCGAGCTACCCGGCAGCGCCGTCGTGGCGTCGACGAAGTACGGCCCCGGCGGCGGCAGCGAGATCACGACATCGCCCTGTTCGGTTGTGGCATCGACGGTTTGGGGCGGTTCGACGAAGTCGACGCTGACGTCGCCGGTGGTGGTGGTCGCACGGAACGACTCAGTGACCGCAATGGGTTCGCGCGTGGTGACATCGCCATGCTCACTGGTGATCTCGACCCGTCGTGCCGAGCCGCTGAGAACGACGGCACCCTCCACCGTGCGCGCCGTCAACTGGTCGATGTCGGCCTGGGCGAACAGGACACCCATCTCCTGCTGGGTGGTCACCGAGACTCTGCGGGCAAGCTCCGGGGGCAACACCACGGTGATCTCGCTGGCCCTGCCCCACCGCAGAAACTCCGAGGCTTCGCCGTCGATGGTCACCCTCGCTGTGGTGCCGTCGGCGGTGACCGCCAGTGGATCAGAGCCCGCCCTGGTGGAATTCACCATGCGCATGTCCACACGCGGTTCTCGAACCTCACGGTCGACGGTGATGCGCACGGCTGCGGGTACCGACCCCGTGTCGACGGTCACCGAGGTGAGCGTGTTCGGAAGTGCCATCGAATCTTTGACGACCCGGAATGTGCTGACACCCCATGCCGCCGTGCCCAGCGACACCACGACGGCGATCAGCAGGGCGGTGGCGGCGATGATGAGCAGCACGCGGAACGCGCTGCGTCCGCCGGGGGACAGCGGAGGCGGCGCGTTCCGCG
>NZ_LWCS01000042.1 GCF_001650495.1 Mycolicibacterium iranicum
GGACTACGGGTTCGGCGACGGTGGTCAGTGCGGTSRTCGTGATCGCCGACCTCGACTCCGACGAAATCGACTCCGCCACCGTCACGATCGACAACCCGGCCGCCGGTGATGTCCTGGGTTATGGCAGTGTCCCGACCGGCATCACCGTGTCGACGGGCGCGAACTCCGTCACCTTCACCGGYSCSGCMACCSTCGTYGAGTATCAGCAGTTGTTGCAGTCGGTCACGTTGACCTCGACCACGCCRGGGATCCGGTCGGTGTCYTTTGTGGTCACTGATGACCAAGGCAACCAGAGCGACGCTGCCACCACCGCGGTGACCGTGGTGGGTCTGCCCACTGAGGTGACCCCGTTGGTGGTGGCGCTGCCGGTGGCGGCGGGGACTACGGGTTCGGCGACGGTGGTCAGTGCGGTGATCGTGATCGCCGACCTCGACTCCGACGAAATCGACTCCGCCACCGTCACGATCGACAACCCGGCCGCCGGTGATGTCCTGGGTTATGGCAGTGTCCCGACCGGCATCACCGTGTCGACCGGCGCGAACTCGGTGACCTTCACCGGGCCTGCAACGGTCGCTGAGTATGAGCAGCTGCTCGCGTCAGTCACTCTGACGTCGCCGACAACCGGTATCAAACGGGTGTCCTTCACCGTCACCGACGACCAAGGCAACGTCAGTGCGGCGGCGGGCACTGCGGTGACGGTGATCGGAGTACCCACTGCAGCAACACCGTTGGTGGTCACCTCGTTGATCAACGTGGCCTACACCGCTGGCGGTTCCGGCGTAGCTGTCGACCCTGGCGTCATCGTGCTCGATGTCGACTCGACAACCATGACCGGCGCCACGGTCGCGATCGCCGATCCCGATGCGGGTGACACTCTCGCCTGGGGTTCGCTTCCTACCGGCATCACCGCCGACTACGACAACGGTGTGCTGACCTTCGCAGGGACAGCGTCGATCGACGACTATCAGCAGCTGTTGCGGTCAGTGCAATTCTCAACCGATGTCTCGGCACTTGCCGAGATCAAGTTGATTGCGTTCCAGGTAACCGATGAATCGAACAGGGTCAGCACACCAGGGTCGGTAACTGTCACGGTGGTGTCCCTGCCCGTTACGGCCACACCGGCGATAGTCACCTCCGTGGTGAATGTGTCTTACACAGCCGGGAATTCGGCGACGGTCATCGACCCAAACCTGACCATTCTCGATGCGGACTCATCGAATATGTCCGGTGCGGTGGTCTCGATCGTAGGAGGCGTCACAGCCGGCGAAAGTCTCTCCTTCACATCGCAGGGCGGCGTCAGCGGTTCCTACAACCCCACCACGGGAGTGCTGACCTTCAGTGGCGTCGCCTCGAAAGAGACATATCAGCAGCTGCTGCGCTCAGTGACGTTCGATACGGACCCTTCTGCGCTGGCGACCATCAAATCGATCTCGTTCGTCATCACCGACGCGCAGAGCAATACCAGCGGGCCCGGTCTGGTCGCGGTCACGGTGCTGAACGCCCCGGTGAGCGTCGCTCCGCTGGTGATCACGTCGGGGGTGAATCTGACCTACACCGCCGGGAACAGCCCCGTGACAGTTGATTCAGGGGTCAGCCTGCTCGACCTCGACTCGCCCACGCTCCAGGGGGCCACGGTCAGGATCAGCGGCGGATTCGCATCCGGTGACGAGCTCAATTTCAGTGCGCCAGCCGGTATTACGGGCAGCTACAACGCTGGCACGGGTGTCCTCACCCTTAGTGGCAACGCTTCGATCGCGGACTATCAGACCGCGCTGCGGTCGGTTCAGTTGTCGACGGACACCTCGGCACTGGCCGCCATCAAAACGGTGTCATTCGCGGTGACCGATCTCGAAGGCTCCGTCAGCCTCCCCGGCAGTGTCGCTGTGACGGTGCTGGCGGCGCCGGTGAATCTGGCTCCCTTGGTGACGACGCTGCTTGGGCCGATCTACACCGCGGGTAGCACTGAAGTGCAGGTGAATCCGTTGCTCACGGTGCTCGACCTCGATACGGCCAACATGAGCGGCGCCACGGTGGCGATCACCCAGAATTTCGTCGTGGGCGATGTTCTCGATTTCACCCCCGTTGCAGGCATCAGCGGCAGTTACAACAGCACCACCGGTGTCTTGACATTCACTGGAACCGCGACGGCGCTGCAGTACCAGCAAGTGCTGCAATCGGTGACGTTCTCGTCGGGCGCATCTGAACCCACCGTGGTCAAGACGCTGACATTCAACGTGACCGATGCGCTGGGCGCGACGAGCCCAGATGCTCTGGCGCTCGTCACCCAGAGAGCGAACACGGCGCCCGTGGTCACCGCACCGCTGGGTCTCATCGTCCTGAGTTTGCCGATAATCAGCCCGACCGCCACGATTGTGGACGACTCTTCGTACCTCGATCGGGCGGTCGTCACCCTGACGAATGTCCAGAGCGGCGATTCACTCTCGTTTACGCCCACCGGCAGCATCACGGGAGCCTATTCGGGCGGTGTACTCACACTGACGGGGCTGGGCTCGGTGGCCGAATACCAGTCGGTACTGCGGTCCGTCAGTTTCTCCAAGAACCCTCTGAACCTGCTGGGCTTCCGCAACATCACCGTTGCTGTACGAGATGAGCAGGGACTCAACAGTAATACGGCGTCGGGCACCATCACGTTCCTGCTGTGACAGCTCCCTAGATCGCTGGCCCGAGCAGGTCGTCGGCGTCCTTGATGACGTAGCCGTACCCCTGCTCGGCCAGGAATCGCTGGCGATGCGCGGCGTACTCGGCATCAAGGCTGTCGCGGGACACGACGGAGTAGAAGACCGCGCCACCGCCGTCGGCCTTCGGCCGCAGCAGCCGACCTAACCGTTGCGCTTCCTCCTGGCGAGACCCGAACGTGCCTGAAACCTGCACAGCGACACTGGCTTCCGGAAGGTCGATGGAGAAGTTAGCGACCTTCGACACCACAAGCGTCCTGATCTCCCCGCTACGAAATTTGTCGAAAAGTTCCTCTCGCTCAGCGGTTTTCGTCGATCCCTGGATCACTGGAGCATCAAGCTCGGTGCCCAACTCGTCGAGCTGGTCGAGATAAGCTCCGATCACCAGCGTGGGCTCGCTGGGATGGCGTTCCAGGATCGACTTCACCACCGCGATCTTGGTGTGCGCTGTGGCGCACAACTTATAGCGCTCCTCCGGTTCGGCCGTGGCGTACAGCATGCGCTCGTTGTCGGTCATGGTGACGCGCACTTCGACGCACTCAGCCGGCGCTATCCAGCCTTGAGCCTCGATGTCCTTCCATGGTGCGTCATAGCGTTTCGGCCCGATCAGCGAGAACACGTCGCCCTCCCGACCGTCTTCGCGGATCAGCGTCGCCGTGAGCCCGAGCCGGCGTCGCGACTGGAGATCGGCCGTCATCCGGAACACCGGCGCGGGCAGTAGGTGCACCTCGTCGTAGATGATGAGGCCCCAATCGCGGCTGTCGAACAACTCGAGATGCTTGTACTCGCCTTTGGTGCGGCGGGTGATGACCTGGTAGGTGGCGATGGTGACCGGGCGGATCTCCTTGCGCTCGCCCGAGTACTCGCCGATCTCGTCCTCTGTCAGCGAGGTCCGGGCGATCAGCTCTCTCTTCCACTGTCGACCGGCCACGGTGTTGGTGACAAGAATCAACGTCGTCGCGCCGGCCTTGGCCATCGCCGCCGCACCGACCAGGGTCTTGCCGGCACCGCACGGCAGCACGACGACGCCTGATCCGCCGTCCCAGAACGAGTCGGCTGCCATCTGCTGGTAGTCACGCAGGTGCCATCCGCTCTGTTCGAGATCGATCGGGTGCGCCTCGCCGTTGACGTAACCGGCCAGATCCTCGGCCGGCCAGCCGATCTTGAGGAGCATCTGCTTGACTCGGCCGCGTTCGCTGTTGTGCACGATCACCGTGTCGTCGTCGATCCGGGCCCCGAGCATCGGGCTGATCTTCTTGTTGCGCAACACCTCCTCAAGAACGGCACGGTCGAGGCTGACCAGTGTCAGGCCGTGCGCGGGATGCTTGACCAACTGCAGGCGCCCGTAGCGCGCCATGGTGTCGACGATGTCGACCAACAGGGGCTGAGGGACGGCATAGCGGGAGAACGAGACGAGTGCGTCCACGACCTGCTCGGCGTCGTGTCCGGCCGCTCGCGCGTTCCACAGTGCAAGCGGGGTGATCCGGTAGGTGTGCACATGCTCGGGCGCGCGCTCCAACTCGGCGAACGGAGCGATCGCCGCGCGGGCAGCACCAGCCTGCTCGTGGTCGACTTCGAGCAGCACCGTCTTGTCGGACTGCACGATCAACGGGCCGTCAGTCACGCTCGGGCCCGCCTGTTCTCTCGCGAAAAGTCACGTTTTCCCATTATTCAGGTTCGTCCGACGGGTGTGTCGTCGGCGCAGGTCTGCGACTCGCCCGGACGCATTGCGGGAGTCTGCGAGGAGAACTGGTCACCGCCCGCAGGCGCTGCATGGGCACCGGGGCCAATGTTCGCTGCAAAACACATCTAGCCTGTAAATGGCGACAGTTGTATTTGCTGAGGTCAGTGCGTCCTAAGGGGACTTGCGTCAGTGTGATGCCTATCACTATTTTGCTGTAGTGTCATTTTGCGCCTGTGGCCAACTCCGCCGGGGCGCCGGGAACGGGGACATCAACACGGAGGTCGTGACATTGAGTGAACGCGCAGCCCGACACCGGATCGCCGCCACGTCCGACGGCGATTCTCGATTCTGGTCGGCCAGGGACCTCTGCAACCCCGAGGCGGCGGGTGCACGCAGGCATGCACGAAGAGTCGAGTCCCGGTACGCCGTCCACATCGGCCGGGTCGGCGCACTCGCCGTCTCGCTCGGTATCGGCTTCGCCGTCGCGAACTCGGCCACCGGCACGGCTGCGGCGGAGACTGACAGCAGTTCATCCAGTGCATCCACCGATCAGGACACATCCTCGGCATCCAGCGACACGCAGGATCAGGCTGGCCCGTCACGCGACGACGGGCAAGACGACGCCTCCGAGGAGGACGCGTCGCAAGAGTCCGATGTGGACGCGGACGTAGACGAGCCCGACAGCGACGAGGACCTCGACGGCGAGTTGGCCGACTCCGAATCCGCCGACGAAGACGAGACCGCGGAGTTGGCCGCCGCGCACGAGGACTCTTCGGCAGAGGTCGAAGAGTCTCGTCCTGAGACGCCGGCACCTCGGCACAGCACCAAGCGCACCGCCACGGTCGCAACCGAAGCAGTCGAAGTGGACGCGCCTGCGGCCGACGAGCTCGTCGCGGCGAATGCGCTCAACGCGGTTGTTGCGAATGTCGTTGCGCCACTGGCAGACCCAGAGCTACCCGTGCCTTCCCCGGTGACCGACGGGGTGCTGGCCTGGGTGCGCCGCCTGATCACCCATACCTTCTTCAACAAGACCCCAGTGGTGCGAGAGATCGAGACCGAGCAGATCCTGACCGGCCAGACGATCATCACCGTCGACGCCTATGATCCCAACGGTGATCCGCTGACCTACGAGATCATCCAGCCACAAGGCGGATTGGTGTTCCGCGAGCCTCTCACGGGCGTGTTCGTCTACACCCCGACGGTCCCGGTCATCGGCGACGAGGTACCCGTCACGTTCGACATCGTCGTCCGCGACGACTCGGAGCGCCTGACCGGCGTCCTTGGCACCATTCAAGGTGTACTCCACTCGATCGCGCGGGTCTTGGGTTTGGCAGAGCGCGAAAACTACACACAGACAATTGAGTTCACGGCCAAGCCCGTCCTACAGACGGCGCCCACCCTGGTCGTGACTGGCGGACTTCCGTATCTGATCGGTAGCGACCCCGTCGAACTCCTGTCGGTGGCGACGATCGTCGACGTCGACTCTCCGCAGATGAAGGAGGCCACCGTCACCGTCGGCGTCGGCCGCCAAAACGGCGATCAGCTGCGCTACGTAGCGCCCGTCGACATCGACATCGACGTCGAACAGGTCAACGAGTACACGCTCAAGTTCACCGGCCTAGCGTCGCAGGACGACTACGAAAAGGCGCTGAAAGCAATCACATTCAGCACAACTGACCTCGGTCTGCTCGCGCGCACCGTGGACCTCTCCATCGTCGACGAACACGGGCTCGACAACGTCGTGCCCGCATTCGTCGCCGCGGTAGTCCTTCCCGGGCTGCCACTGGACGCACCACCATCCGTCTTGGCAGTCGGTGGGCTGCCGTACTTCCTTGGTGGTGATCCGGTGAAACTGCTCTCCGTCGCCGTCATCGAAGATCTGGATTCGGCGTCATTGAAACAGGCCACCGTCACGATCAGTGACCTGACGCGGTCGACCGGCGACACGCTGGGCTACGAGGCGCCCGACGGTATCGACATCAATGTCGACTATGTCGACGACTGGACGATCGTCCTGTCGGGCGTCGCCTCCAAAGCAGATTACGAAACCGCACTGAGGGCAATCACATTCAGTGCCACTCAACTCGGCATCCCCGCTCGCACGGTCGAGATCACGCTGACCGATGCCGATGACGTCGATTCCCTCACGCCTGCGTTGGTCGCCGCGGCCGTGCTGCCCAGCATCATCGCCGAGTTGCCGCTCATCGTCACACCCGTCGGACTGCCCGTCCACACGATCGGCAAGCCGCCCGTGAAGCTGCTGTCCTCGGTCTTCATCGCGAATGCCGACGACGGCGAGCTCGACGGTGCAGTCGTTTCGATCGGGCTGAATCGCGAGGATGGCGATAAATTGGGATTCGCTGCGGTGGTGGGTAATCCAGTCACCATCACCCAGACGAACGACTGGACGATAACCCTGTCGGGCACGGGCACTGTCGCGCAGTACCAGCAGGCGCTGCAAGCCATCACCTTCAGTGCCACAAAAGTCGGCCTGCCCCGCACCGTGACGATCGATGTCACAGAAGGTGACGGAGACACGAGTCCCGCACCCGGTATCGTCTTCGCGAATTCTGTCCTGCCGCTGCGCCCGACGATTATCGCGCCACCACTGCCGGCTATCCACACGATTGGTGGCTCCGGCTCGGTGGTGACACCCGTGGTCACCATCGCCGACCTCGACTCGACCGTCCTGACGGGAGCCGTCGTAGCGCTCGGAGTGGGCCGCCAGTCAGGTGACAAGCTCAGCTTCACCGCCGCACCGGGCAGCTCGATCACCGCATCGTGGAACGGGACCGACACGCTGACCCTGTCCGGGACTGCCTCGGTGGAGGAGTACACGGCCGCACTTCAGACGGTGACGTTCTCGGCCACAGGTAGGGCCGGCGTGCCGAGGACCGTGACGATCAACATCACCGACGACTCCGGACTCAACGCGCTCGTACCCGGTGTCACAACGGCTTTGGTGAAGAATCCCGATCGGCCGACAGTGGTAACCCTCGGGCTGACGGCTTTGGACTTCCCGAATGTCGGCGACACCGTCCAGCCGATCACGCTCGCGACGATCGTCGACACCGACTCGACAGTGCTCAGCGGAGCTTCGGTCAAGATCACCAACAGGTTCACGACGGGCGACACCCTCGGGTTCCCTCCGATCGACGGGAATCCGATCACCGCCGCGTACAACCCCGCAACCGGTGAGCTGAAGCTGACCGGAACCGCGACCATCGCGCAGTACAAGCAGGCGCTGGAGGCGGTCACGTTCACAGCCACCCGGTACGGGGGCGGTCTGCTCGACGTGCTCGGCGTCACGAGGACCCTGTCGGTCTACGTCATCGACGACACGAACGCGACCAACCTGCTGCCCGGCGTCGTCGCCGTCACGGTATTCCGCTAGTCAGGATTACTTCGAATCGGCCGACACCACCGATGTGACGCGGTGGATGGCGAACTCGCGAACCCGGCCCGACGCCGGATCGTAGGCCGTCAGCTGTCCACCGCGCACGTTGATGGGGGACACCACCCGCTGGGTGGCCACCCCGGCCGGGTCGACGTATCCGATGACGACCGACTCCTGGTGGTGGGCGGCCTGCTGCAACTCCGTGATCGCCACCGCGGGATCCAGCCGCAGTCCGGACGACGGTGCCGAAGCGACCTTGCGAAGGACCGCGACGATCGCGGCCAGTGTCTGATCGGTCGGCACCGGGTTGTGGCGGTACCCGCGACGACGGCCGGGCACGGAGACGCGAGCTCCCCGCGCCCGCAGATCCACGATGGCGCCAGTCGCGTCTTCGGCGGCCGGCGCGAACCCGGCGGCTCGTAATGCGGTGAGGACCTCCGAAATCGGCGCCTGCGACACCGCGACTGTGGGCGCCAGCAACCGCAGTTCGACCGCTTCCGTTGCCGGCGCGGCGACTGCCTGGGCTAACAGGGCCGCGTCTTCGCAACGCACGAACGACGACGCCATACCGACCCGAAGCTGTCCGTGTCGCCTCGCCACGTCGTCGATGAGATATGTGAGTGCCTGCGGTACAGGGGTTTTGGAGTGACGATTGAACAAGGCGTGAAGCTCGCCCGCCGTCTTGCCGGTATCGAGGGCGCGTCGGACCGACTGCTCGTCGATCCGGTACACCATGGCGGCACCCGCCGACTCCACATTGGCGACGGCCGCGAGCTGCTCGGCCAGCGCGCGTTCAAGCGGTCCCGGGACGATGACGGTCAGATCAGCCTGTAGCAGGAAGTGGTCGATCGGTGCGGGGAGCGCCTTCTCCATCGCGGCGATGACGACGTCGTCCGCGTCGCCGGCGAGCAGGCGACGGATCGGTGTCGCGATAGCGCCACGTCCGACGGCGCCCATCGCGTGAGCTTCGGTGAGCAAATCGGCCACCGGTTCACGTTGCAGCCGTACCGCCCACCGCGGCCGACTCCACACCATGGCCGCCGATGCGCTGTCGGCGTCCACGCCTGCTCCGGGCGGAAGGTCCGCCAACGTGGCGAGCAGGAGCCTGCGGTCCAGCGGGGCCGCGGTAGAGAACAGTGAATCAGACAGCGCCGCATAGGGTTTACCGTCGGGACCGCGGCTTCCCACCAGACTGGGACGGCCTGGCAGGTCCAGCCACGCCGACACCAGAAGGTGCCATCTGACCGCCGACGGCGATTCGATGAACCGGTCGGCGTTGACCGTCGGCGCCCATGCCGACCCCGAGGTGTCGGACGGGTCCGGCTCCGGGATGCCGGGCGCGATCAAGCCGGAAGCCGCCGCGACCTCCAGAATCAAGCCGAGGCGGCGTTCCTCGATCCCGGTGACCTTGGTCAGCCGTTTCACCTCGCGGATACCGAGACCGCCGCTGCGCAGTTCGGGAACCGGGGCACCACTGAGGTTTTCGAGAACAACCTCGACCTCGCGGAGAAGGTCGATCGCCGCACCCGCCGCGACGGCGTCGACGTCGGCGGCCTTGGTCGTCGTCACCGTCGGATCGGGCTTCGACAGACTCACCGGGCCCTGGGTCTCGCCGCGCAGCACCTGGCCGACCATGCGCGGCAGGATGACCGTTTCGTCGTCGATCCTGCGCAACAGGCCGGCCGCCAGCAGCCGCGGCACCGGCCGGTCGGGCGGAGTGCCCGGTGACGCATCGCGCGTCCGACCGACGGGCGAACCTTCGAGCAGCTTGTCGAGCAGATCCCGAGCCGCGTCGTCGAGGGACTCCAGCGCCTGCGTGACATCGCTGCTCGACAGCGCCGCGCCCTCCATGGTGACCTGCCCCGGATACCAGGGCAGACTCGACGCGACCTCCGCGGCGACGCGAAGCGCCCCGGCGCCGCTCACGTCGCCCCAGACCAGAGCTCGCGCGCGGAGGTCGTCGACCGTACCGCTCAGGTCGACGCCTTCGGCACGCTCGCCCAATGCCTTCGCCAACTCGGCGATCGTCGCGGTGGTCGTATCGGCGTGCAGCGTCAGCAGCGCGTCGAGTACCGCGAGATGCAGAAAGTCGAGATCGTCGGTGGCCGCCTTCACGGATTGGCGCGCACCAGCGCGCGCGGCCAGGGCGGCGATGCTGCCGGGCGGCGGCTGGGTGAGGTCAGGCCGCAGACGCAGCAGCCGGATCAGCTGCTCGTCGTCGGAGTCCGCCAGCCAGGCGGCCAACGGCACACCAGGTGCCTTCGTTCGCGAGCTCATTGCTGACCAGCGTAAAGGAGCCTCCCGACCTCGCCAGCCGGCGATCGGCCTGCCACAATGTCTGCGTGGCTGATGACAAGAAGAACCGATACGTCGATCCGGGTTGGCCGACGACGGATGCCGACGACCACCCCGTGAGCGAGCTGGCCGCCGACCGCACCGGGGCACTGTCCCCGTTCGGCGATGTCACGTTCCCGCTGCCTGCCGAAGAACTTCCGTTCATCCAATCTGTCACCGTCGTCAACAAGTAGCGGTGCCCGACCGCCTCTCGCATCTCGACGAGACCGGCGCGGCCCACATGGTCGACGTCACCGCCAAGGACGCCACCAAACGAGTGGCGACCGCTGCAGGCACCGTGCACACCCGCCCCGACGTCGTCGCGATGATCACCTCGAACGGGCTGCCCAAGGGAGATGCCCTGGCCACTGCGCGCGTCGCAGGCATCATGGCCGCCAAGCGGACAAGTGAACTCATTCCGCTCTGCCACCCGCTGGCCATCACCGGCGTCGACATCGACTTCACCGTCGGCGGTGACGAGGACCCCGGTGCCGTCGCCATCGTCGCGACCGTTCGCACCACCGACCGCACCGGTGTCGAGATGGAGGCGCTTTCGGCTGTCAGCGTCGCCGCGCTGACGATCTACGACATGATCAAGGCCGTCGACCGGGCCGCCAGCATCGACGACATCCGCGTGGTCCACAAGGAAGGCGGCAAGACGGGGACGTGGACGCGTTGACCCGTTCGGGCGTCGTCATCATCGCGTCCACCCGCGCCTCCAGCGGCGTCTACAAGGACAAATGCGGCCCCGTCCTCGTCGACTGGCTCAACGGACATGGCATCGATACCCCGGCGCCGGTCGTCGTCGCCGACGGCGATCCGGTCGCCGCCGCATTGAGAGCGGCGCTGCGCGACAGCCCGGATGTCATCCTCACTTCGGGCGGCACCGGTATCTCGCCCACCGATGCGACGCCTCAGATCACCGCCGCCGTCCTCGACTACGAGATCCCCGGTCTGGCCGACGCAATCAGGCGATCCGGTCTGCCTCACGTGCCGACGTCGGTGTTGTCGCGGGGAATCTGCGGGGTTGCGGGCCGGACCCTCGTCGTGAACCTTCCGGGCTCGCTCGGCGGCGTAAAGGACGGCCTCGCTGTGCTCCTCGATGTCCTCGACCACGCACTCGATCAACTGCAAGGCAAGGATCACTAGCGATGACATTCGTCGTGCGCGCGGCACTCACCGACAAGCCCATCGATTCGACTGAACACGAGAACCTCGTCGCCCATGAGTCGGCCGGAGCAATCGTCGCGTTCGCAGGAGTCGTGCGTGACCACGACGGCGGCCGGTCGGTGACGCGACTGGAGTACTCGTCGCACCCGACGGCCGAACAGACGCTGGCCGAGGTCGTCGCCGAAGTCGCGGCCGAATCCCACGGCATCCGTGCAGTCGCCGTCAGTCACCGGATCGGCGTCCTGCACATCGGCGATGCCGCGCTCGTCGCCGCAGTCGCGGCCGACCACCGCGGCGCGGCGTTCGAAACCTGCGCCCGGCTCGTCGACCGCGTCAAGGAGCGGCTACCGATTTGGAAGCATCAGTTCTTCGCCGACGGCACCGACGAATGGGTCAACTCCGCGTAGCTCCCGTCAGGCGGGAGGCAGCACCGGAGCCGGGGCGGGAGCCGGAGCGGCCAGCGGGCCCGGTGCCGGCAGCGGAGCCGGGGCTGCGAGCGGAACCGGAGCGCCGGGAGCTGGAGCCGGGGCGCCGGGAGCTGGAGCCGGGGCGACCGGAGCCATCGGCGCCGGCCCACCGCCGGTGGCCGTCAGCGGCCGCTGTGTCAGCGCCAGCAGAGCGTCGGAACCCGAGATCTCCTGAGTCCGGATCGCGTGCCAGATCTCCTTGAGGTACGTGACATTCGCACTCTCCTGCGGTCCCTGAGGAGCCAGAGCCGCACCCGGAGGAAGATTCTCGGGGCTGGCCAGGTGCGGGATCTCGCTGGGCACCGGGAGCTCCCCGGAGATGGCCTGATTCGCAATGTCGTAGGCCTCGGGCGGGACGGGTGCATTCGCCAGAGGGGCCAGAGGTGCCAAAGGATCAGGGGCGGGCGCTGCGACCACCGGTGCGGGCGCGGGCGCCGGGGGAAGCGGCAGAGCCGGCTGCAACGGGGCGTCGACACCGAGCGACCACACCTGAGGCTCGCCGGGTGCGGGAGCGGGAGCCGCATCCCAGTTGGCGGCCGCGATCACCGCGGTTGGGGCCTCGGCAGGGACGGGCGCCCCGAGGGGTGCGTCCAGAGGTGCGACGTTGGCGACATCCACCGCCGGCGCGGGTGGCATCGGATCGACAGGTGCGGGCGGCACCGGATCGACAGGTGCGGGCGCCGACATCGCGTCGAATGGCGCGGGCGCGGGCGGCCGCGGCGGAAGCTTGAGCGGGCCGATGGACGGCGGCAGCGGTGCGGGTGCCGGGGCCGAGAGCTCGGCGGCAGGAGCCGGGGGCAGCGGCGCGGGAGCAGCGAGCATGTCGACCGGGGCCGGCGGCGCAGGTGCCGGTGCGGGCGGCAGCGGGGCCGGCGGCAGTGGCGCGGGCGCCGCCATCGCGTCGAATGGCGCGGGAGCAGGCGGGGGCGGCGGCGGTGCAAAGGGAGCCGGCGGAGGCGGCGGCAGTAGGGCGTTGAGGCCGAGCGGATCGAACGGCGCAGGAGCAGGAGGCTCGTCCACGACGTTGCGTGGCGTTGCGGCGGAGAGCGGCCCGCCGCACGAAGGCCAGGCCCCCTTGCCCTGCGAAGCCAAGACGCGTTCGGCGACCGCGATCTGCTCTTCCTTCGTGGCGAGGTAAGCCGCCGGCGCGAATTCACCGCCACCATGACCCGACCACGTGCTCGGCGAGAACTGCAGCCCGCCGTGATAGCCGTTGCCGGTGTTGATGGCCCAGTTGCCGCCGGATTCGCAGCTGGCCACCTTGTCCCACTCACCGTCGGTGGCGGCGCCGGCCTGGCCGGCGAGGGCGAGGCCTCCGCCTCCGATGACTGCGCCGGTGAACGCAATCTTGGCGACGTTCTTGGCAGATGAAGCGGGCTTGCGGTGCCGTCCACTCATAGGTAAGCGTGGTTCCTCTCTGAAAGCGCCCGCGAGGTCAGCTGTCGGGTTCGGGCTGGAGAGGTTGCCCGGCCGTCCTCGTCGTAACGACGACGGCTTCACCCCAAGGAACCGAATCGGTTCCAGGTCTCCCTTGTGTCGGTGGACCAGTTGGGTCCCCCGCCTCCATCCAGGTTGTATCTCGTTGTCCCCGCACACCAACGGATGGAGCTCGGCGCAATTGGTGATACGGCAGGCCGATCATGTGGGGGTCGATCGGCCTGGTTCAAGACCGTAACGGCTCGTTTGGGTGCCGTCACCTTTTGCTCTCGACCGTGTCGACGGCGGCGGCAAATACTAAAAAATCTCTAAAAGACCAGGAGTTGCCGTTGTTCCTGCAGGTGCCCGCCGTCTCAACCTCGCTGTAGCCATCCCGTGACCATTCCGTGATGTGACGTAAATCACGGAATAGGATCCGGGCGTCTCGACCATTACCCGCCGGCGAACGGCGGCAAAACGTCGATCGTCTGCGCGTCGTCGAGCTCAACGTTCAAGTCCCTCACCGCGACTCCGTCACACAGATACGAACAGCGCGCGAGAACCGAGGCCAGCGTTGCGCCTCGCGCCCTGAGGGTTGCCACGAGGTCGTCGACGGTCGCGCCCGCAGGCAGATCGACCGTCTCGGACTCCGCGCCGGCCGCCGCCCGCGCTGCGGCGAAGAATCGCACCGTGACGCGGACCCGTATGTCGGCATTCATCGGTCAGCCCCCGATGGCGCTCATAGGACGATCGGGTTGCACGAAGTCGGGATCATTGATGCCGTGACCGGCGGCTTTGGCCCACATGGCGCTGCGCCATGCGGCCTCGAGGGCGTCGTCGCCGGCGCCGGAGCGCAGCAGTCCGCGCAGGTCGGTCTCCTCGCGCGCGAACAGGCAGTTGCGGATCTGCCCGTCGGCGGTGAGCCGGCTGCGGTCGCAGGTGGCGCAGAACGCGTGCGAGACGGACGCGATGATCCCCACGAGACCGAGGACACGGGCGCCGTCGTGCACCCGCCACAGCTGCGCCGGCGCGGAGCCGCGCGGCGTCGGATCGGGCGAGAGAGTGAAGTGGCGCTGCAACGCACGCAGGATGTCATCAGCGCCCAGCGCGCGCTCCCGCTCCCAGGAATGTCCGGCGTCGAGAGGCATCTGCTCGATGATGCGGAGCTGATAGTCCTGATCGAGGCAGAACCTCAGCAGCGCGACCGCGTCCTCCAGCCCGGACACGGGGTCCAGGACTGCATTGACCTTCACGGGGCGTAACCCCGCGTCCTTGGCTGCGCTCAGGCCGGCGAGCACGTCTCCGATGCGGTCGCGGCGGGTGATCGCGGCAAAACGGGCCGGGTCGACCGTGTCGAGGGAGACGTTGATGCGATCCAGTCCCGCGCGCTTGAGGCCGGCCGCCCGGCCGGCGAGCCCGATGCCGTTGGTCGTCAACGTGATCTCGGGACGCGGCGTCAGGGCCGATGTCGCCGCGATGACGTCCTCGAGATGAGGCACCACCAGGGGTTCGCCGCCGGTGAAGCGCACGCTCGTGATGCCCAGCTTGGTGACCGCAATGCGCAGCAGGCGGATGAGCTCGTCGGAGCTCAGCTTCTCGTCGCGCGGCAGCCAGTCGAGCCCCTCGGCAGGCATGCAATAGGTGCAGCGCAGATTGCACAGATCGGTCAGCGAGACCCTCAGGTCCGTCGCCACGCGGCCGAACGTGTCGACCAGCGGTCCCTCGGCCGGAGCGGGGGTCGCTGGCCGGTGAACCGACGGCACGCCGAGGGCCACGACGGTCACGGCACAGTTCCGACCACGCGACCGTGGGCCTCGTCCACCGGGACGATCTCTTTACCCAGAGGCATCAGCGACACAGGGATGAGTTTCAGGTTCGCCAGCGCCAAAGGGATGCCGATGATGGTGATTGCCATCGCGATGGCTGTGGTGATGTGTCCGATCGCCAGCCACACACCCGCGACGATCACCCAGATCACATTGCCGACCAGTGCGCCGGGGCGGGGTCCGGGCTTTTCGACGATGGTGCGGCCGAACGGCCACAGCGCGTACGCCGCAATGCGCAGCGAGGCGAAGCCGAACGGGATCGTGACGATCAGGACGAAGCAGATCAGCGCTGCGAGAACATAGCCGAGCGCCAGCCAGAGGCCGCCGAAGATCAGCCATATGACGTTCAGGATCAGTCGCATCGTCTTCCTCCAGCGGTGACCTGCAGCCTACCGACATAAGGGGATGCTGGCCGTATCGCCGTCCGAGTAGGATCTCCCAGGACGCGTCCCGGCGGGGGCGCTTACTTTATGTACCCGACTTTAGACAGACAGCAGGTGAGACCAGTGCCGACCGGGCGGGTTAAGTGGTACGACGCCGAGAAGGGCTTCGGGTTCCTCTCTCAGGAGGAGGGCGAAGACGTCTACGTGCGGTCCTCGGCGTTGCCCGCGGGTGTCGAAGGTCTGAAGGCGGGGCAGCGGGTCGAGTTCGGTGTGGCCGCCGGCCGGCGGGGACCCCAGGCGTTGCAGGTGAAGCTGATCGACCCGCCGCCGAGTGTCAGCCGCAATCGCAGGGAAGCGGCGACCGTCGAACACAAGCACACGCCTGACGAGTTGCACGGCATGGTCGAGGACATGATCACCCTGTTGGAAGGCGCGGTGCAGCCCGAGCTGCGCAAAGGCAAGTACCCCGATCGCAAGGTCGCACGCCGGGTGTCCGAGGTGGTCAAGGCCGTCGCCCGCGAACTCGACGCCTGATTCTCTGCGCCGAAACTGGGCTTGTGGTCGCGTTTTCGGTGAAATAGCGCTCATAGTTCAGATTCGGCGGAGGAATCGACGCGCCCGCTGCCCGCAGTGCCTGCCATACCCGCACCGCGACGGTGGCCGGGCGATGGCGCAGAATGTCGGCGCTGACTCGGACGCGACCTTCCAGGTCTTCCAACCCATGTCGATGCGGCCGAGGTGGTAGCCGTGTCGGTCGTACACGTCGATCTGTGTGGGTTCGGGCGGCAGGCCGGCCTTGGCGAGTATCAGCCGCGTGCGTGTCTCCTGCGGGGACTGGGCACCCGGGTCAACGAGGTCGAGCGCGGCGAAACAGAGCGTGTGGTCGACTCACCCTCGAAAACTCGACCATATGTTCAGATTCGGCGGGTATGAACAACTCATGAGCTATGTGGCGAGCGAGACCTCCGGCGGCGACTTCAACCGGGACACCAACTACATCAACACCCGCATCACCGCCGACGGCCGTGACGGTTATCCCGTCGAGCCGGGTCGCTATCGCCTCGTGGTGGCCCGTGCGTGCCCGTGGGCCAACCGCACCATCATCGTCAGGCGCCTCCTCGGGCTGGAAGACGTTCTCTCCATTGGCTTCTGCGGTCCCACTCACGACGAGCGAAGCTGGACCTTCGACCTGGATCCCGGCGGTGTCGACCCCGTGCTCGGCATCCACTTCCTGCGCGACGCCTACAACAAGCGCATCCCCGACTACGAGAAAGGGGTGACGGTCCCCGCGATCGTCGACATCCCCACGGGCCAGGTGGTCACCAATGACTTCCCGCAGATCACGCTCGACTTCTCGTTGGAGTGGACCGCTTACCATCGCGACGGCGCGCCCCAGCTCTACCCCGAACCGCTACGCGACGAGATCGACGAGGTCGCCCAGCGCGTCTACACCGAAGTCAACAACGGGGTCTACCGGTGCGGCTTCGCGGGGTCGCAAGGCGCCTACGAGAAGGCCTACGACCGGCTCTTCACCGCCCTGGACTGGCTGTCGGACAGGCTGGAAAATCAGCGATATCTGGTGGGGGACACCATCACCGAGGCTGACGTGCGATTGTTCACGACGCTGGCGCGGTTCGACCCGGTCTATCACGGCCACTTCAAGGCCAACCGCAGCAAGCTCTCTGAGATGCCCGTGCTCTGGGCCTATGCCCGCGATCTGTTCCAGACGCCCGGCTTTGGCGACACCACCGATTTCGTGCAGATCAAACAGCACTACTACATCGTGCATTCCGACATCAACCCCACCGGTGTCGTGCCGAAAGGCCCAGACCTGCGGAACTGGCTCACGCCCCATGGCCGAGAGGCGCTGGGCGGCAGACCTTTCGGAGACGGAACACCGCCCGGGCCCACACCTGAGGGCGAGCGTGTGCCCGAAGCCCACTCAGCCGGCTGAGGATTCCGGGTATTCCTCCGATTCGTCCCACACCGTGCGGACCGACCATTCGGCATGGGGCACGGGGAACTCGTTTCCCGCTTCGTCGCGGACCAGGGTCGGCAGCTGCACCGCGATGCCGGTGAGCCGGCCGCGTTGCGCGTCGACGGTAGGGATCGTCACCGCGAGTGTGGTGTCGGGGCGGAACTCCTCGATGAGGTCTTCGTCCTCGTAGGCCCGCAACAGCACCCACGGTGCCCGCGCGATGCTCTGGGGGATCGACAACTGCACGGGGTGGCGTCCGCTGACCGGCAGCTCGCCCTGAGACGCGGGGACGACGCAGTCGGTCGGGTTGAGAACCTGGCAGAACCGATAGGGGCCGACCCTCGTCAGGTGGCCGTGGGAGAAGGCCGAGATCTCGGGCAGCTGGGGTGAGTGGTCGCGCGACAGCTGCCACACGAGTACACCCGTACCGATCATCGAGAGCAGCGCCACCGTCACCAGAACAGCGACAACACGTTTCACTCGCGGGTCACCGTCGCATCCGTCCGCACGCCTTCCTGTTCGGCCAGCACGGGACGGTTTCCACCGAGCCCCGGCACCAGCGACTCGCCACGATAGCTCAGAACCGTCTGGGCCAGTCCGAGGATCAGAATGGCGGTGATCGTGGTGAAGCCCGCGTACAGCTCGGTGTAGATGAGCACCCCGGTGGCTCCGCCCGCGACCCATGCCAACTGCAGCAGCGACTCGGAGCGGCCGAAGGCGGAGGCCCGCGATTCTTCGGGGAGATCGTCCTGCAGCGACGCATCCAGCGATGCCTTGGCGATCGCGGCGGCACCCGACGTCACGAACGTCGCAGCTGCGGCCACCATCAAGTTGCCCGTCAACGCCGCGGCCAACGCCATCACCGTGACCGCCAGCGCACACCGCACCACCAGCCGGGCCGGGTGGCCGAGTTTGAGGCGCGCCGCGACCATGTTGCCGCCGAAATTGCCGACGGCAGCGGCAGCTCCGATCATGCCGAGGATGCGCAGCTGCTCCCAGCCGCTGGCGTCGTGCGCCTTCGCGACGAACGCCGGGTAGAGGAACAGAAATCCCACCATCACCTTGACGGTGCAGTTGCCCCACAGCGACGTGATGATGTTGCGGCCCAACGGCTGCCGGGCTTTTCCGTTACCGCCATGTGGTTCGCGGCGCGGCTCGTCGGTCTGGCCGTGATAGCTCAGTGTCGCGGGCACCTCGCCTTCGGTGACCTCGACCCACTTCGGGATGCGCATCGCGAGGACAGCTCCTGCGACGGTCACGGCCACCACGACATACAGCGCACCGGGCATCTGGAGAAGTTGGAAGCCGTACTCGGCTGCGGCTGCGATACCGCCGCCGATCATGGTTCCGCCCAGCAGTCCGAACGTGGTCAACCGCGAGTTCACGCGCACCAGGTCGATGGTCGGTGGCAGCACCCGTGGCGTGACGGCGCTGCGTAGCACCGAGAAAGACTTGGACAGCACCATCATTCCGAGCGCGCACGGATAGAGGACCCACGACGGGAAGCTGCCGGTGGCGCTGTCGAAGTTGGCGATGAGCACGAGGGCGAGCACTGTGCGGAACGCGAACGACGCGGCCAAGGCGACGCGCCTGCCGTGCTGCAACCGGTCGAGTGCGGGCCCGATCAGCGGCGCGATGACGGCGAACGGGGCGATGGTGATGAGCAGATACAGCGCGACCTTGCCCTTGCTCTCGCCGGAGGCTGCCGCGAAGAACAACGTGTTGGCCAGCGCCACTGCCATGGCCGCGTCCACGGCGAAGTTCGCGACGACCGGCCACGTCAGAGCCGTCAGCCCCGACTTGTCGGCACCGTCGGCGGTGGCGGCCCGGTGCACCATGCCGTAGACCTTCGACCCCATCTCACGGCTGCGCTGCGCGGCGGCCCGCGTCACCGTGACCTTCTCGCCGCCCGGTTCGCGGCGTGGGGGCGGGTCGTAGGAGTGGCTCCGACGTGTGTTGTCGTCGAGTGGAGGGAGCCAGCGGTTGCCGGTGTCGGTCGGCGAGTACGGCCGCCCGGGGCGGCGATTACCGGGACGCATCGTCGGGTCACTCGGATAGTTGGCCATCCCCGGGTGTTCTCCCGCAGGTGGGCGTGGCGGGTAGTAGCGTCCACCCTGCTGACCGTCAGGGTCCCGGGGGTCACGCCGCGGTCCGGTCACGGCTCGATTCTCCCCTATGGGCCCGACAGCGGCCGTGCAGGTGACCGGTGTGGCTAGCCCTTCCCTGGTTCAGGCAAGATTGGAGGCGATGGACAGCATGACCGAACCTGATCAGCACGACGCGGCGGCGGGTGAAACGCCTGACGAGGCGATGCCTGATGTGGAGTTCGTCGCCCCCGCACCCGACCTCGAAGCTGTGTTGCTGGGCGCCGCGGACGCAGCCCGCGCGGCGATCGTCGAGTTCAGCGGCGAGGACAGTGTCGGCGAATACCTGGGTGCGGGTTTCGAGGATCCGACTGCTGCCACCCACCGGTTCTTGGCCGACCTGCCAGGATATCGGGGCTGGCAGTGGGCCGTGGTCGTCGCCGCCTGCCCGGGAGCCGCCCAGGCCACCATCAGTGAGGTCGTCCTCGTTCCCGGTCCGACGGCGCTGCTGGCGCCGAAGTGGATTCCGTGGGAGGAGCGGGTGCGCCCCGGGGATCTCAGTCCAGGCGACCTGCTCGCTCCGCCGCAGGATGACCCCCGTCTGGTGCCCGGGTTCATGGGAACCGGCGATCCGCAGATCGATGAGGTCGCCGTCGAGGTCGGATTCGGTCGCCGTCAGGTGCTGAGCCTGTGGGGACGCCACGACGCCGCGCAGCGCTGGCGCGACGGTGAATACGGTCCCGGTTCTGCGATGGCGCGGGCCACCCGGCGGATGTGCCGGGACTGCGGCTTCTACGTGCCGCTCGGCGGTTCGCTCGGCGTGATGTTCGGTGTGTGCGCCAACGAGTACGCCGCCGACGGGCATGTCGTCGACGCCGAGTTCGGCTGCGGCGCGCATTCGGACACCCCGGCGGCGCCGGGTGCCGGCTCCCCGATGTTCGATCCGTACGACGACGGAGTTCTCGATCTGGTCGAGGGCGCCGACAGCTGACCTAGTTCTCGGCGGCAGCCTTGATCCGCCTCAGCGACAGGTTCATGCCTGCGATGAGTTCCTCCTCGAAGCCCGGCACACCGCCCATGAACTTTCCGACGAGAAAGTTCGACATCGCGGTGGTGCCGTTGTCCGCGCGCCGCGTCTCCACAAGCCGCGTGCCCGCCTCCGTCGGCTCCAGTTCGTAGCTCCAGACGGTGTGGTTCTCGTTGACGCGGAACGCCAGCTTCTTCTCCGGGATGAACTCGGTGATGCGGCAGGTCGTCGGCCAGACAAGCAGCCCGCGACGGTTGACGTTGACGGTGCGTGCGCCCTGACGAAGCTGCCCGACCGGCTTCATCAGCCGGCACTGCGGGCTCCATTGGGGCATCTTGCCCAAGTCGGACACCAGGTCCCAGACTTTCGACACCGGGGCGTTGATGTCGACCTCAGCCTGCAAAATCGGCGCTGCCATGGCTTCTCCCTAGGTAAGACCGCGTTGTGCGCCGCGGTCTCCGCGGCGCGCGGAGTGACGTTGCCATAGAAAGATGGATGTGCCAAGGACGCCGACGCCGAGCCCCGCGACGGTGATGGGCCGCCACTCGTGCAGCGCGGGCACGGTAAACGCCAATGTCGCGGCAATGACCCAGGCACACGTGATCGCGACGATGACCGGGACCGGCGCGAGCAGCGCCGCGGGCAGCGGGGGCGGCTGTGGTTCGACGGCCGGCTCATCGGTGTCCATTGCCTCCCAACTTAAACGACCGCGACGGGGTCGTGGGTAGTGTCTACCGCTGTGCACGCCGCCGGTCGCCTCGAATTCGCATGATGGGCAACGGCTTCGCCGGTGATGTCGACGTCATTGACGTGGACGATCCGGCTGACCCCCGGCTCGACGACTTCCGAGACCTCAACAGTGTGGACCGCAGGCCTGACCTGCCGAGCGGTAAGGGGCTGGTGATCGCCGAGGGCGTGTTGGTGGTTCAGCGCATGATCGCGTCGCGTTTCGTGCCGCGCGCCCTCCTGGGCACCGACCGGCGCTTGGCCGAGCTCGGGGGCGACCTCGATGGGCTGGCGGCGCCGTTCTACCGGGCGAGTCCCGACGTCATGGCAGAGGCGGTCGGATTCCACCTGAACAGGGGTGTGCTGGCGTCGGCATCGCGCGCGGCCGACCTCTCAGTTTCGGAGGTGCTCGACGGTGCTCGCACCGTGGCGGTGTTAGAGGGCGTGAACGACCACGAGAACCTGGGGGCGGTGTTTCGCAACGCCGCCGGGCTCGGCGTCGATGGTGTCGTGTTCGGCAGCGGCTGTGCCGACCCGCTGTACCGCCGCGCCGTGCGGGTGTCGATGGGTCACGCGCTACTCGTTCCTTTCGCCAGGGCGCAGGAGTGGCCGCAGGACCTGAAACTTCTGAAGGACACCGGCTTTCGTCTCGTGGCGATGACGCCGGATCCTGCGGCCGAAACTCTCGCCGAGGCTATGGCGCAGCTGTCGGACCACCGGGTGGCCATCCTGGTAGGTGCCGAAGGGCCGGGTTTGAAGGAGCACACGATGCGGTCAAGCGATGTGCGCGTGCGGATCCCGATGTCGCGTGGTACCGACTCTCTCAATGTCGCCACCGCAGCAGCGCTGGCGTTCTACGAGCGGGATAGGCTCCGCGGGTGAACGACGAGACGCCCTGGGCCACCGGTCTGACGGTGGCGGCGTTCGTTGCCGCGGTGATCGCGGCGGCCATCATCGTGCTCACCATCGGGCTCGTCCGGGTGCACCCGTTGCTTGCCGCCGGGCTGAATCTGGTTGCCGTCGGCGGACTCGCGCCCACTGTGTGGGGGTGGCGGAAAGTGCCGGTCTGGCGTTGGTTCGTGCTGGGCTCGGGCGTCGGGGTGGCTGCCGCCTGGTTCGCGCTGCTGGCACTGGCCGGCGCGGGCGCCGTGTGACTCCGCTGTTCGGCGTCCTCGGGGTAGAGGGTTAGCGCTGGCCGCTGGAGCGCACGCCCAGCAGCACGTCCTCCCACGCCGGCACCGCAGGACGGCCCTTGCGCGACTTCGGTGCGGCGGTCGCTTTGGCAGGTTCGGGTGTCTCGGCGACGGGTTCGGGCTCGGGGGTCGGCGCGGGCTCGGGTTCTTGGAGAGCCAGCTGCGCGACCGGAGCCAGGGGCCGCAGCGGCGGCCGCGAGTAGTTCGGATCGATCAATTCGGCCGCGGCCTCGTCGAACGCGGTGACGGTGCCACCGTGCGCGCCCGGTGCATACCGGAAGTGAGCGGCGTTGTCGGATAGGCCGGCCTTCCAGGCCAGCTGCACCGTCCAGCGGCCGTCCTCGTTGCGCCATGCGTCCCAGTTGGTGTCTTCGGGATCGAGGCCCCGCGCGATCAATGCCGAGGTGACCGTCTCCAGCAGGGTGAGCACCGACGGGCCGTCGGCGAGCACCGGGTGCGCTGCAGTCGCGAGCTCGGCGGCACGGGACCGCTCCAGCAGCACGGGATGAGCGAAGCGCTCGACCCGTGCGATGTCGACGCCGGCGGCCGACGCAACCTGCTCGACCGAGGCGCCGGCACGGATCTTGGACTGAATTTCCCTCGGGCGCAACATGTTTGGGACCTCGACATCGATCGCGGTTTGATTGGATCCAGCCCTGTCGCCGCGTACGGCGGCCTTGAGCCGATCGTCTGACCGGAGGACGAATTTCTCTCCGGAGTCGCCGGTTTCGCAGATGATGCGTTTGCCGTCGATGTCCAGTCCGACGACCCTGAGCTCCCTCATGCGACCTCCTCCGGGCTGACGCCATGCCCGATAATCAGGTCACCCTACTGCGTTATCAGTCCGTAACCGGAGTGACACGCGGCAGGCTGACAAAGCCGCTCCCGGTTGAATGTCGCGGCTAAAGCCGCTCCACCACATAATCGACACACGCCGTCAACGCGCTCACGTCCTCGGGGTCGACCGCGGGGAACATACCGACACGCAGCTGATTGCGGCCCAGCTTGCGGTAGGGCTCGGTGTCGACGATGCCGTTCGCGCGCAGGATCGACGCGACCGCGGCCGCGTCGACATCGTCGGAGAAGTCGACGGTGCCGACGACCTGCGAGCGCAGCTGCGGATCGCCGACAAACGGGGTGGCGAACGACGCCGCCTCAGCCCACGAGTACAGGCGCTGGGACGAATCAGCGGTGCGCTTGACCGCCCAGTCCAGGCCGCCGTTGCCGTTGAGCCAGTCGAGCTGCTCGGCGAGCAGGATCAGCGTGGCGATCGCGGGGGTGTTGTACGTCTGGTTCTTCACGCTGTTGTCGATCGCGATGGGCAGGGACAGGAACTCCGGCACCCATCGGCCCGCCGCGGCGATCGACGCGACTCGTGCGAGGGCGCTGGGAGACAGGATCGCGATCCACAGTCCGCCGTCGCCGGCGAAGTTCTTCTGCGGTGCGAAGTAGTAGACATCGACCTCGGTGATGTCGACGGGCAGCCCGCCGGCGGCCGAGGTCGCATCGATGGCGATCAGCGCGTCACCGGATCCCTCGGGGCGGACAACCGGCACCGCGACGCCCGTCGACGTCTCGTTGTGCGCCCACGCGATCAGGTCCACCGATGGATCGGACTGCGGCTTCGGTGCGCTGCCGGGGTCGGCCTTGACGACGATCGGATCACCGACGAACGGGTTCTTGGCGACCGCCGAGGCGAACTTCGCGCTGAACTCGCCGTAGGTCAGGTGCAGCGATCGCGTGTCGATCAGGCCGAACGCGGCTGCGTCCCAGAACGCTGTCGAGCCGCCGTTGCCAAGGACGACCTCGTACCCGTCGGGCAGGGAGAAGAGCTGCCGCAGGCCGTCGCGTACCCGTCCGACGAGGTTCTTCACCGGCGCCTGCCGGTGGGATGTGCCGAACAGGTCACCCGCGGCGGCCAAGGCCTGCAGTTGTTCGGGCCGGACCTTGGACGGCCCGCAGCCGAAGCGTCCGTCGGCGGGCTTGAGTTCGGAGGGGATGGTCAGCTTCTCGGCCATGGCTCAAGCGTAGTTCCGCAGATGGGACGCATCGGGCCTGGGCCCGGCGCCGCCACTTCAGTGATGTGGGTCACATGTGACGCGAATAACCCGCTCGACCCACATCTCAGAAAAGGCCCTGGTTAATTCCTGGGACCGTGGGTACTGTTACTGGACAACTGGCCGATGTATGTAAACCTCACGGGAGGCTTCGAATGGCTGTCAAGGAAGCGAAGACGCGCGTCATCCGGCGTTGGCGCAAGAACATGGACGTCCTCGACGACGCCCAGTACGTCGACACATTGACGACTCTTTCCGAAGGATCGGTGCGCAGGAACTTCAACCCCTACACCGACATCGACTGGAACTCCCCCGAGTTTGCGGTGACGCCCGACGACGAACGCTGGATCCTTCCCGGCACGGATCCGCTGGGCAAGCACCCCTGGTATCAGGCCCAGTCCAGGGAACGCCAGATCGAGATCGGGATGTGGCGGCAGGCCAACGTCGCCAAAGTCGGTCTGCACTTCGAATCGATCCTCATCCGGGGCCTGATGAACTACGCATTCTGGGTGCCGAACGGATCGCCGGAGTACCGGTACTGCCTGCACGAGTCCGTCGAGGAGTGCAACCACACCCTGATGTTCCAGGAGATGGTGAACAGGATCGGCGCCGACGTGCCCGGCATGCCGCGCCTGCTGAAGTGGCTGTCGCAATTCATCCCGCTCGCGGCCGGCCCGATGCCCGTCTTGTTCTTCTTCGGCGTCCTCGCCGGCGAAGAGCCCATCGACCACACCCAGAAGAACGTGCTGCGCGAAGGCAAGGCACTGCATCCGATCATGGAGCGCGTCATGGCCATTCACGTGGCCGAGGAGGCGCGGCACATCTCGTTCGCCCACGAATACCTCCGTAAGCGCGTCCCGCCCATGAGCCGCGCGAAGCGGTTGTGGCTGTCGCTGCATGTGCCGATCATCATGCGGGTGCTGTGCCAGGCGATCGTGGTCCCGCCGAAGGCGTTCTGGAAGGAATTCGACATCCCGCGCTCGGTGAAGAAGGACGTGTTCTTCGGCACGCCGGACGCTCGGCAGTTCCTCCGCGACATGTTCGGCGACGTGCGCATGCTCTGCCACGAGACCGGTCTGATGAATCCGCTGGCCAAGCTCATGTGGCGGATCTGCAAGATCGACGGCAAGCCCAGCCGCTACCGCAGCGAGCCGGCCCGCCAGCACGTGGTCAGCGCCGCGTAGCGGAAAGAGCACGCGACATGCCCCATGTGGTTACCCAGTCGTGTTGCAGCGACGGGTCATGCGTGTACGCATGTCCGGTCAACTGCATCCACCCGTCCCCCGATGAGCCGGGTTTCGCGACTGCCGAGATGCTCTACATCGACCCGGTCGCGTGTGTCGACTGCGGTGCCTGCGTGTCGGCCTGTCCGGTCGGGGCCATCGCACCCGACTCGAAGCTGACACCCGAGCAGCTGCCCTTCATCGAACTGAATGCCGCGTTCTACCCGAAGCGTGAGGGCAAGCTGCCGCCGACGTCGAAGCTGGCGCCGGTCCTGGAAGCCCCGGTCGTGCATGCTCAGCGGGGCGGTCCGTTGACTGTCGCGATCGTCGGATCGGGCCCGGCGGCGATGTACGCCGCCGACGAACTGTTGACCCAAGACGGCGTTCGCGTGAACGTGTTCGAAAAGCTGCCCACGCCCTACGGTCTGGTGCGCGCCGGTGTCGCACCGGATCATCAGACCACCAAGAGGGTCACCTCGCTCTTCGACAAGATCGCCGCGCGGCCGGGTTTCACGTTCTATCTCAATGTCGACGTGGGTTCGGATCTGACGCACGACGAACTGCTCGCCCACCATCATGCGGTGATCTACGCGGTCGGCGCGCCCACCGATCGTCGCCTCGACGTCGACGGCATCGATCTGCCCGGCACCGGGACCGCAACCGAGTTGGTCGCCTGGTACAACGGCCACCCCGACTTCACCGACCTGCCCGTCGATCTCTCCGGTGAGCGTGTCGTCATCGTCGGCAACGGCAACGTCGCCCTCGATGTCGCCCGCATTCTGACTACCGACCCGGATGTCCTGGCGCGCACCGACATCGCCGACCACGCCCTCGACGCACTGCGCACGTCGCGGGTGCAGGAAGTGGTCATCGCCGCCAGACGCGGACCGGCCGCGTCGGCGTTCACGTTGCCCGAGCTGATCGGCCTGACGTCAGCCTGCGAGGTCGTCCTCGATCCCGTCGACCATCAGCAGGTGCTGGCCGACCTCGCCGTAGAGAGCGACGCACTCACCCGCAACAAGCTGGAGATCCTGTCGAAGCTCGGGGATTCGGGCACTCCGATCACCCGGCCCCGAATCCGGCTCGCCTACGGTCTGACACCGGCGCGGATTCTCGGCGACGCGACGGCCGCCGGCGTGGAATTCACGGTCACCGGGACCGACGAGCGTGTCGAGATGCCGGCGGGCCTGGTTCTGACCTCGATCGGCTACCGCGGCAAGCCCATTCGCGGCCTGCCGTTCGACGAGGTCGCCGCTGTCGTGCCCAACGAAGGCGGCAGGGTGGCGCACAGCCCCGGAAGCTACGTCGCCGGATGGATCAAGCGTGGCCCGACCGGCTTCATCGGCACCAACAAGTCGTGTGCCGCCGAAACCGTTCACAACCTGGTCGCCGACTACAACAACGGTCTGCTGACCGGACCTGTGCACAAGCCCTCCGCTCTGGAGCGGTTGGTGCGCGGAAGGCAGCCTGCCGTCATCGATGCGGCGGGATGGAAGGCGATCGACGACGCCGAGGTGGCGCGCGGTGGCGGGTCGCGCCCGCGCGACAAATTCACGTCGGTCACCCAGATGTGCGCCGCGGCAACGACGGCGCCCACGCCGCCGCTTCACCAGCGCCTGCTCGCCGGCCTGCGTCGCTGACGCTTACTGGGACCACACCTCGAGCACATTGGCGTACGGGGTGGGTTGAACGGACAACTCACCGACGTAGGGGTGCTCGAGAAGAAAGATCAGATACATCACAAAAGCCAGCAGCGCCGACGTGAGACCGACTGCGAGAGCATGCACGAACAGATCGCGGGTGCCGAACAGGAACGTGAAGGCCATGACCACGCCACCGCCGCCGAGTAGCAGAATCCACAGGGGAGTGGGCACCGACGCGTCTGCCGTCGACACTCGAAGTTTGCGGTCTGCGCTCAGGTCGTTGAGCCGCCCGATCGCATGGTCGAAGAACGCGATCTCGTTGCGGGTCTCAGGCTGGACCTGGAGATAGCTTTCCCAGACTGCGAACAGTTCGTCGCTTTGATCCTCGATGCGCTCGCCTCGCCGCATGCGCGGGAACTCCTCGTCGACGACGTTCCGGGTGTAGTCGATCAGACTCTGCTGGATCAGGCTCCGCGACTCGACCGGCAGCGCCTCCGAGTCGCGGAGCAGGTCGCCGATGGCGGCCGCCTCCAGGCTGCTGGCGTCTTCTGCGTCGCCGAACTGCTCCCACACGACGACGACCAGGAACGCGACGAGCACGGCGTAGAGCACGCCGGCAAGTTGGAACACTGAGCCAGAGACCGCATTGGAGCCCTCAAACCTTTTGTGCGACACCACCTTGCGAAAAAGGACAAGGCCACCCACGGATAGGCCTACAAAGAGCGTGACCCAGAGAACGCCGAGGATCGGCGCCGGAATCTGCAGTAGCCAGAGCACAGATCACACCTCGCATCTGGTGCCCGCGGTCGGGCATCGGAGGCAATTATTGCCATCGGGGGATGTCACGGCGCTGCGAACACACCGGCAATTCGCCATCTGGCTAAGTTTGGCCAAACTCCCGATCCCGGCGGCGCGACGGGCGTATGCAGAAGGTCATGAGCTGTGGGAGTTTTGTGGGCCGCGTCGGGGGTCTCGCAGTGGCGCTGGGGGTCGGTGCGGCGGTGTTCACCGGATCCGGGGCCGCCTGGGCGACCGAGGATTCCGGTGGCGGCGGGAATGCGGATACCGCCGAGACGACGCCGAACGCCGATGACCCACGAGCAGAGGACGGTGAGAACGCGCCCACCAAGGAGCCCGAGCCCGACCCGGAGCCCGAACTCGTGACCGACGAACCGCAGGAGGTCGACGACCCGGCCGACGCGACCGAGGACGAAGACGATCCCGAAGAGGTGCCCGACGAGCCGCCCTCATACGACGACGAAGCAGCGATCACCCGAGACGACGACGAGCCCGCCGAACCGGACGCCGACGTGGACATCGAGGCGGCCACCGCACCCGAAGAGCCCGTCCACGTCGTGACCCGTAAGTCCGGGTCTGAGGCGCCCAGCTCGGCAGCGGCGCGCGCCACGACGACGACCTCTGTCGCGCCGCCGCAGGTTCCGTCCTGGCGTCCCTACCCGACCGCGTTCGACCTGCGTTCGGCGGTGACCTACGTCGTCGATCTCGCCAGCAGCGTCGTCAGGTCGTTCCTGCAGCCGTTCGCCGCTGGAGCGCCGAGGCCACCCACCGAACCTTCCCTGTGGGGTCTGCTGGCCTGGGTGCGGCGGGAGCTGTTCAACGGCACGCCGACCGACGTAAAGAATCCGCTGCCGCATACGCAGAGCCTCACGGTCGACGGCGATGTCGTCGTCACCGGAAACGTCGGCGTCGAGGATCCCGATGGGGACGCGTTGACCTACACC
The DNA here is from genome assembly GCF_001650495.1 of Mycolicibacterium iranicum. GTDB lineage: Bacteria > Actinomycetota > Actinomycetes > Mycobacteriales > Mycobacteriaceae > Mycobacterium > Mycobacterium iranicum_A. The sequence goes on from NZ_LWCS01000042.1 coordinate 29,047, forward strand.
GTGATCGGCAGGCCGCACAACGGCGGCACGGTGGTTGTCGACGCGGCCGGCAACTTCGTCTATCGGCCGATGAACGCGATGGCCGCGGTGGGTGGCACCGACACCTTCACGGTCGCGATCAGTGACGAGCAGGACGGCCTGCACGTGCACGGACTGCTCGGTTTGTTGCGCTTCGTCCCGATTGTCGGCAGTTTTCTCAATCCGGGTGGCGGACACGGAATCAGCAAGACCATCACGGTGAGCGTCGCTCCGGTGGCCGGCGTCGATCTGTCTCTGCCCGACGATTTCCGTTGGGGTGTGGCCCATTCCGGCTTCCAGGCCGAAGGCGGACCCGGTTCGCCGGTCGACACCCGGTCGGACTGGTACCGCTGGGTGCACGACCCGCTCAACCGGCTGCTCGGTCTGGTCAAGGGTGTCCCCGAGGACGGGCCCGGTGCCTACGTCTCCTACGAGGGCGACGCTGTGCTGGCCCGAGACGAACTCGGGATGGACACCTTCCGGATGAGCATCGAGTGGAGCCGAATATTCCCGAATTCGACTGCTGTGGTCGATATTTCCGATGAGGGAGGGGTGCTCAGCGAGGCTGACCTGGAGGCTCTCGACACGCTGGCCGACCAGGACGAGGTGGCCCACTACCGGGCCGTCTTCGCCGCACTGCGTCAGCATGGACTCGAGCCGTTCGTCACGATCAACCACTTCACCTTGCCGGTGTGGGTGCACGATCCGATCGTCTCGCGGCCACTGATCCAGTTGGGGCTGCCTGCTCCCACGGCGGGCTGGTTGTCGGACGGCACCGCCGAGGAGTTCGAGAAGTACGCGGCATACCTGGCCTGGAAGTACGGCGATCAGGTCGACAACTGGGCGACGATCAACGAGCCGTTCTCGCCGGTGCTGACCGAATTCCTGGCGATCCCGTGGGTGGTGCCGAACTGGCCGCCGGGCGTCATCCGGCCCGATCTGGCGTCGACGTTCCTGGTGAACCAGGCGATCGGGCACGTCGCCGCATTCGACGCGATCCACACTTGGGACACCGTGGCCGCCGGCGAGAACGCCCCCGCTGCGTTCGTCGGCTTCACCCACAACATGATCCCGGCGCGACCCGCCAACCCGGTCAACGAACTCGACGTACAGGCCGCCGACGCGTGGAATCACTACTACAACGGGTGGTTTCCGAACGCCGTGATCGACGGGTGGGTGGACGTCAACTTCGACGGGATCAAGACCGCCGACGAGGTTCATCCCGACTTCGTGGGCAAGGTCGACTTCCTCGGCGTGCAGTACTACGGGTCGCAGCCCATGGTGGGCTTCGGTGTCGCACTGCTGCCGGGCTTTCCGTTCCTGCGTGGCTTCCCGGTCCGGTGCTCGGCCGACGAGCCCACCTGCAGTGACTTCAACCAGCCGACCGATCCCGGCGGCTTCCGTGAGGTCATTGAGGTCGCCGCGTCCTACGGAAAACCGTTGTGGATCACCGAGAACGGCATTGCCGATGACGACGATTCCAAGCGGCCGTCCTACATCGTCAACCATGTCGCGGTGGTGCAGGATCTGGTTGCGCGCGGCGCCGACATCCGTGGCTACACCTACTGGTCGTTCGTCGACAACCTGGAGTGGGCGGACGGCTACAACCTGCAGTTCGGTTTGTACGGCAGCGACCCGGGCACGCCCGAACTCGAACGGATTCCGAAGCCGGCGAGCATCGCCGCGCTCAGCGGCATCACGTTCGCGAACGGGCTGCCCGTGTCACTGCTGCAGAGTTATGTGCCGTAGCCGCCGAACGCGCGACTACCCCTGGCTGCCCATCTCGGCCTGCACCTGCTCCATGTCGACCTCCTTGACCGTCTCGGCGAGCGACCACTGGTGGCCGAACGGATCCCGGACGACGCCGTAGCGGTCGCCCCAGAACTGGTCTTCCAGCGGATTCACCACGGTCGCGCCGGCCTGGATCGCCCGCTGGAACCGTCCGTCGACGTCCGGGCCGTGCAGGTGGATGGTCACCGAAGACCCGCCCAATGCCGTCGGGGTGCTCGACTTGCCGTCGTTGTATTCCGGGAAGTCGTCGTTGAGGAACACCATGGCGCCGTTGATCTGAAAGGCCGCGTGCATGAGCTTGCCGCCGGGCCCGGGCAGCCGGGCCATCTCGACGGCGCCGAACGCCTTGGCGTAGAAGTCGAGTGCTGCCGCGGCGTCGTCCACGACGAGGTGTGGGACGAGCATGGGGGTGTTGTCGATCGCCATCGCAGTTCCTTAAGGGTAGGGGTGTGACGTCGGTTCTGACCTTCTGTCGTCGGGAAACTCATCGAGACGTGCGCAGCGGAAGATCGGCTTTACACGTGGTCAGTCGCCTTCGGGAACATCATGCGTGATGTTTAGCTGCCCCGCCGATGGGTTACACAGTCCCGACTAATTGAAAAAGCCGTCAAATTCCCGGTCGACCCGACTGTGGCCTGCGGCTTTCGATCGTCGAGACGACCGGGAGACGGGGGATAGATGGCCATCCGAAGCGCCGGCGTCGAATGGAAAACAACGTCGCTGGTAGCAGCCCTTCGGGAAGAGATTGCCCCGCGGGCGGTACCCAGAGGTTCGCTGGGCCTGCTGATCAAGTTCTCGGCGGATGTGGTTTCGGCGTGCCTAGCCTCCGTAGTGGGTTTGCTCTGGGCCTACGAACGCGGCTTCCCCATGCCACCTATCTGGATGATGGCCTGCTACGCGCCGATGGTGCTCGTCATCTTCGCCGCCCGGTCGACGTACCGCCGCAAACTGCACAACACGCTCGTTGGCGAGTTCATGGCGGTTCAGACGACGGCGGCGCTGGCGGCGATGCTGTTGCTGGCTGGAATGGTGCTCACCGGAGTTCCGGGGGACCTGAGCGACACCATCACCAAAGTGTGGCTCACCACCGCGGTGTTCCTGCCCGCCGGCAGGATTGCGTCGATCCTGGTGAAGCGGACCCTGCGGCGGCATTCCCACCTGCAATCGCCGACGCTGATCCTTGGCAATGGGGCGATCGCCTATCACCTGGCCACAAGGTTCATCGACAACTCGCAGTTCGGCATCCTGCCGGTCGGCCTGGTCGACAACGATCCGCCGTGGACTGGCACGGGCGGCCATGATTGCCCCCTTCCGGTGGTAGGTACGCCCGCGACAATGGCCGAGGCGATCCGGAGCACCCGGGCTGAGGCTGTCGTCGTGGCGTTCTCGCAGGCGCGCGACGAAGATCTGATTCCGGCGATCAGGACCGCACGCTTGGCCGGACTCACGGTCTGGGTCGTTCCGAGGATGTTCGACACGGTGGGCCTGCGCGCGCGTATGGACTGCGTGGGTGGTATGCCGGTGATGACGTTGTCCGACATCAGCCCCACCAGTTGGCAGTTCGCCGCGAAGCACATCGTCGATCGCATACTTGCCGCCGCCATCCTGACAGTCATTTCCCCTCTGTTCGTCTTCCTCATGGCCGCGGTCAAAGCCTCCTCGCCCGGATCGGTGTTCTTTCGTCAGCCAAGGATCGGACGCGACGGAATCGTGTTCGGCTGCTTGAAATTTCGGTCAATGCGACCACTCCGGGAATCCGATTCCGGTTTCGTCCTTGGCGACGGCGTCGCGCCTGGTGGCGTGGAGGGGGTCGACCGACGCACCTGGATCGGCAAGCTCCTGCGAACCAGTTCTCTCGACGAACTGCCGCAGCTGTTGAATGTCATCAGGGGCGAAATGAGTCTGGTCGGACCTCGACCCGAGCGCCCGGAATTCGTCGAGATCTTCAACAGCCAGATACGACGTTACGGAGAACGGCACCGGGTCAAGGCGGGCATGACCGGCTGGGCCCAGGTGCACGGACTGCGCGGCCAGACCTCCATCGCCGACCGTGCGGAGTGGGACAACTTCTATGTCGAGAACTGGTCTTTGGGTCTCGACCTACAAATACTCCTCATGACAGTGCCCGCCGTGCTGCGCCCTAGCGAGAAGTTCCGCACCCCCGTGGCGACGGCGAGGGCGACGACGCCGGACATCCCAGCGCCGCGGGAGACCGCGGGAAGGCGGGTGCACGGCCTTGAGCTTCTCCGGCAGGCCGTCACGCGAGTGCCGCGCCGACGAGTGATCGACAATGGTTCGGCCTGCACACCGATTCTGGTGGAACGCATCGACATCGACGCTGCGGGCGTAGCGGCCGGCTCGCAAAAGCCCCTCAATCCGACTGTGTGAGTGGGGGGTTAGACGACCGAAAACCCGGACGGCAGGTCTTTGCGTCCGGTCAGCGCCAGCAGCACCGGTGTGCCCTGCCCGAGTGCGACGGAGATCCGTGCGGCGAGCGCCGCGGTGTCGGCGAGAACGTCCGCCGGCGGGGTGTAGTCGATTCCGACCGCGTGCGCGATGTCGATACCGTGCACCGCCATCTCGAAGGTTCGCGTCGGCAGATACGTGCTCAACCGCATGCCGAGGCCGCCGATCACCTCGATCAGCGGGTCGTCGACGGCGGCGAGGTCGGCGAGCACCTGCGCCACCAAGGTGTCGACCGCGGAGGCGGGATCGGCGCCCAGGTCGCGTCCAGCCTGACGGCCGCGTTCGACGATCGCGTCGTCGCCGATTCCCGCGGATATCTCGCGAATGGCGGCGTAATAGGCGGCGGCAGAGGTGATGGTCTCGCGCTGCGCCGGGGCATTGAGGTACGTGCTGACGGTGATCAGTGAGCGCGAGGTGTGGCCGACGAGGTCGCGCACGCTCCAGGCGCCGAGGCCTGGTTCCTCCCATGCCGTGTCCGGGATCCGGCGCACGAGCGCGGCCAAACTATGTGCCGCAGACTCGAATACAGGATCAGGTGCGGTCATCGCCGGTCTACTTCCGGCTCAGCCGGTCCCAGCCTTCGACGGACTCCGGGCTGCGGGGCTGTGGGCCGACATAGATCGCCGAGGGCCTGACGAGCTTGCCCAGCCGCTTCTGCTCCAGAATGTGCGCGCACCATCCGGCGGTGCGGCCGCAGGTGAACATCGCCGGCATCATCTTGGGTGGCACCTTTGCGAAATCGAGGATGACGGCCGCCCAGAACTCGACGTTGGTCTCGATCGCTCGGTCAGGTCGACGCTCGCGCAGTTCGGCCAGCGCGGCCTGCTCCAGCGCCGCGGCCACTTCGTAGCGGGGTGCTTGCAGACGTCTGGCAGTCGCGCGGAGCACGCGGGCGCGCGGGTCCTCGGCCCGGTAGACGCGGTGCCCGAAGCCCATCAATTTTTCGTTGCGGTCCATGATTCCCTTGACCACGCCGCGGGCATCGCCGGTCTGCTCGGCCTCTTCGATCATCGGGATGACGCGTGCCGGCGCGCCACCGTGAAGCGGGCCGCTCATCGCACCGATCGCTCCCGACAGCGCCGCGGCGACGTCGGCGCCGGTCGAGGCGATGACGCGGGCGGTGAAGGTCGACGCGTTCATGCCGTGCTCGGCGGCGCTCACCCAGTAGGCGTCGATCGCCTCGATGTGCCGCGGGTCCGGCTCGCCCTGCCACCGGGTCATGAATCTGGCGGTGACGGTGTCGCATTCGTCGACGGTGCGCTGCGGCACGGCCGGCTGGTAGATCCCGCGTGCGGACTGGGCGACGTAGGACAGGGCCATCACCGAGGCGCGGGCCAGCTGGTCGCGGGCGGTCTCGTCGTCGATGTCCAGCAGCGGCGGGTAACCCCAGATCGGCGCGAGCATCGCCAGGCCGGCCTGGACGTCGACGCGGACGTCACCGCTGTGGATGGGTAGCGGAAATGGCTCGGCGGGAGGAAGGCCGCGGCCGAAGCGGCCGTCCACCAACAGGCCCCATACGTCGCCGAAGGTGATTCGGTGGGCGACCAGATCTTCGATGTCGACGCCGCGATAACGCAGTGCCCCGCCATCCTTGTCCGGTTCGGCGATCTCGGTTTCGAACGCCACAACCCCTGCCAGCCCTGGGGCGAAATCCTTCGGCACCGCAGTCGTCATGCGCCGATTGTCGCACGCGTCGGCGAGCCGATCACTGGGCTCCGCCGGGCGTAGCGTTGGCGCGTGGGCACTTCTGATCACCTCGCACGGATGCGCGTGGAATACGGTTCGGCGGAGAAGGACGGTAGCCGTGATCTTGACGCGGACTGGCTGGATGTCGGCTGGGTGACGCTGCTCAACCAGTGGATGACCGAAGCGCACCAAGCGGGTGTCTCGGAGCCGAACGCGATGGTGGTCGGCACCGTTGACGCAGAGGGCAGACCGGTCACCCGAGCCGTTCTGTGCAAGAGCGTCGACGAATCGGGAATCTCGTTCTACACCAATTACGAATCCGACAAGGGTGAGCAGCTGGCGGCTCGTCCCTACGCGTCGGCGACGTTCCCGTGGTTTCCGCTGGGTCGCCAGGTCCACGTTCGCGGTGCCGTGACCAAAGTGTCGCCGGAGGCGACGGCCGACTACTGGAGCAAGCGGCCGCGCGGCTCGCAGCTGGGGGCGTGGGCCTCTCAGCAGAGCAAGCCGATCGCCTCGCGGGCCGCCTTGATGCGACAGCTCGCCGAGGTCACGGAACGGTTCGCCGATGTCGAGGCCGTGCCGGTTCCGCCGCACTGGGGCGGCTATCTGATCGCGCCCGAGGTCGTCGAGTTCTGGCAGGGTCGGGAGAATCGGGTACACAACCGGATTCGGCTGCGGGACGGCACTATCGAGCGCCTTCAGCCCTAGGTCATCGGTTGCTTGGGTCGGTCGGAGGTGAGCAAAATGGGCGCGGAATTGGGAGCCATTTGTGTTCGGTCTGCCGGCGTCGACAGCTGTCTGGACGTGCCATTTTCGCCCGCGAAGCGCCTCCTGAGGCGTTAGCATTCGGGGCGTGGCTGATTTCAGGGGGGAGCCGGTCCTCGGTTTGCGTGAACGCAAGAAGCGACGGACCCGCGCCACTCTGATCGACGCGGCCGTCGGGCTCTGCGACCGTCAGGGATTCGATGCCACCACCGTCGACCAGATCGCCGCCATCGCCGAGGTGTCGCCCCGGACTTTCAGCCGTTACTTCGCGACCAAGGACGCCGTTGCTCTGGCGCTCATCGACGAGGTGGTCGACTGTGCCGCATCGGAGCTGATGTTCCAGCCCCGCGACATCAGCAACCTCGAAGCACTGCGCCGCGCGTACGTCGCGATGGCGCGCAACACCCGGCTCGCGTCGGGGGGAGCGTTGACCTCCGAGCGGATGCTGCAGATCCTGCGCATCGTGATGTCGTCGGCGACGTTGCGGCAGGTTTCGGTCGAATACCGGGCCAGCAAGGTCGACGCCATCATCGCTGATCGGATGGGCACCGACGTCGGTGACCGTAGGGTCAAGCTGATGGCCGCGGTGTGGGGAGCGGTGCTCATCACCGCGATGAGCGACCTCGCCGAGCGAAGCGTGACGGGGATCGACGTCGACGACGTGATCGCGGCGTTCGAGGGCACTTTCGCCGAGTTCGCCGGCGAAATAGCCGGTCTTGGCCAGCCGGTCTGACGTTGTAGCCGCCCCCCGCGGGCGTCGCTGCGGGAATGGGACTACCTTTTGTAGGCAGACTCTGTTTGTAGCCAGACACCGTTGATCCGCGACGAACCCGAAGGGAACCCAGTGGCCGATAACGCCGAAGCCGGGCAGCACGCCACGCTGAAGTACCCAGGCGGCGAGCTTGACCTCGACATCGTCCAAGCCACCGAAGGCTCGGACGGCATCGCTCTGGGGTCGTTGCTGGCCAAGACCGGGTACACGACTTTCGACGGTGGTTTCGTCAACACGGCCTCGACGAAGAGCGCCATCACATACATCGACGGCGACGCCGGCATCCTGCGCTATCGCGGCTACCCGATCGAGCAGCTGGCCGAGAAATCGACCTTCATAGAGGTCAGCTATCTGCTCATCTATGGTGAGCTGCCCTCGGCTGAGCAGTTGGAGAAGTTCACCACCCAGATTCAGCGGCACACCTTGCTGCACGAGGACCTCAAGCGGTTCTTCGACGGCTTCCCCCGCGACGCGCACCCGATGCCGGTGCTGTCGAGCACGGTCAACGCGCTCAGCGCCTACTACCAGGATTCGTTGGACCCGTTCAATCCGCAGCAGGTGGAACTGTCCACGATCCGGTTGCTGGCCAAGCTGCCGACGATCGCGGCCTACGCGTACAAGAAGTCCGAGGGGCAGCCGTTCCTGTATCCGGACAACTCGCTGACGCTGGTCGAGAATTTCCTGCGCATGACGTTCGGGTTCCCGGCCGAGCCCTACGAGGTGGACCCCGAGATCGTGCGGGCGCTGGACATGCTGTTCATCCTGCACGCCGACCATGAACAGAACTGCTCGACGTCGACGGTGCGTCTCGTCGGCAGCTCGCAGGCCAACCTGTTCACTTCTATCTCCGGTGGCATCAACGCGCTGTGGGGCCCGCTGCACGGCGGCGCCAACCAGGCGGTGCTGGAGATGCTGTCGAAGATCCGCGACGGTGACGACGACGTCGCGACGTTCGTCAAGAAGGTGAAAAACCGCGAGGACAACGTCAAGCTGATGGGCTTCGGCCATCGGGTGTACAAGAACTACGATCCGCGGGCGCGCATCGTCAAGGAGCAGGCCGACAAGATCCTGGGCAAGATCGGCGTCAAGGACCCCCTGCTCGACATCGCCAAGGAGCTGGAGGAGATCGCGCTGACCGACGATTTCTTCGTCGAACGCAAGCTGTACCCGAATGTCGACTACTACACCGGCGTGATCTATCGGGCCATGGGCTTCCCGACCCGGATGTTCACGGTGCTGTTCGCGCTGGGCCGGCTGCCCGGCTGGATCGCGCACTGGCGTGAGATGCACGGCGAGCCGAACAAGATCGGGCGGCCGCGGCAGATCTACACCGGCTACACCGAGCGCGACTACACGGAGATCTCCGGCCGGTAACTCCGGCACCGCAAGCAAGCGCGTCAGGCACCGCAACCAAGCGCGTCAGCCAGCGCGAACGCGCGCGTCTGTACGGCGCGCACCGCGAAATCTGTCATTGCCCGCGCGCTTGTGAACGACGAACGTCACACCCTCGTCACTTGCCTCCGCAACAGTTGTAGTTTCACAATAGTTGTGTGAGTGCAACTGTCGACATGACGCCCCGGCGCAAGGCCATCATTCTGGCCTCCTGCTGTCTGAGCCTGCTCATCGTGTCGATGGACGCGACGATCGTGAACGTGGCGATTCCGTCGATCCGGGACGATCTGGCCGCAACCCCGGCGCAGACGCAATGGGTCATCGACGTCTACACCCTGGTCCTCGCCTCGCTGCTGATGCTTGCAGGAGCGACCGGAGACCGGTTCGGCCGCAGGCGGGTGTTCCACATCGGCCTCGCGATCTTCGCGTTCGGCTCGCTGGCGTGCAGCCTGGCCCCGACCATCGACATGCTGATCGGGGCTCGGCTGCTGCAGGGCATTGGTGGCTCGATGCTCAATCCTGTTGCACTGTCCATCATTTCGCAGATATTCACCGGGAAGGTGGAGCGTGCCAGAGCGCTCGGCGTGTGGGGTGGCGTCGTCGGGATCTCGATGTCGCTTGGCCCGATCGTCGGTGGCCTGCTCATCGAAACCATCGGGTGGCGGTCCGTGTTCTGGATCAACCTCCCGATTTGCGCTCTGGCAATGCTCCTGACGTGGGTCTTCGTTCCCGAATCCAAGTCCTCGACGATGCGCAGCATCGACCCGGTCGGGCAGGGACTGGCCGTTCTCTTCCTGTTCGGGATCGTTTATGCGCTCATCGAAGGCCCGGTTCTCGGCTGGACCGACCCGCGCGTCGTCGGCTTCGGAGTCGCCGCCGTGGTGGCGTTCATGCTGTTCCTGCGCTACGAGTCGCGCCGCATCGACCCCTTCGTCGATCTGCGCTTCTTCCGCAGCATCCCGTTCACCACAGCCACCGTGTGTGCCGTCAGTGCGTTCGCGGCGTGGAGTGCTTTCCTGTTCATGATGTCGCTGTACCTTCAGTCCGAGCGCGGCTTCTCCGCGATGCACACCGGCCTCATCTACCTGCCGATCGCTATTGGTGCACTGGTCTTCTCGCCGCTGTCGGGCCGTCTGGTGGGGCGCTACGGTGCTCGGCCGTCGATGGTCATCTCAGGCCTGCTCATCGCCGCCGCGGCCGCCATGCTGCTGATTCTGTCGGCGACGACACCAGTGTGGGAGTTGCTGATCATCTTCGCGGTGTTCGGTATCGGATTCGCGATGGTGAATGCGCCGATCACCAACGCTGCGGTGAGCGGCATGCCGCTGGACCGGGCCGGTGCGGCGTCGGCGGTCACGTCGACAAGCCGTCAGGTGGGTGTGAGCATCGGTGTGGCGCTGTGCGGTTCGGTGGCGGGACCGGCGATGGCAACCTCCGGCGCCCACTTCGCCGCGGCGGCCCGCCCGCTGTGGTTGGTGTGTGCAGTGCTCGGTGTGCTCATCACTGTGCTCGGCCTGTACTCGACCTCGCCCAAGGCGGTGCGGTCGGCGGAGCGGTTGGCGCCGTGGGTGGCGGGTGGTGCGCATGCCCGATAACGCGCTCGCCGACGAGATCTGGGCCGATCTGGCTGCGTTCGTCCACGACCACCGCGACGGGTGGAAGAAGGCCGTTGTGGACCGAACGGGATTGCCGTTCAGCAGAATCCGAATACTGATGAGGCTGAGCCGTCGACCGATGACCGTCAAGCAGATCGCTGAGGCCGCCACGGTGGATGCGCCGGCCGCCACGGTCGCGGTCAACGATCTGGAGGACCGCGGTCTGGTGGTGCGCCAGGTCGACCCCAGGAACCGACGGTGCAAAGTGGTGTCGCTGACCGACGCGGGCCGCGACGTTGTCAACGCGATCGACGCCGTCCACGACCCGGCTCCCGACGTTCTGACGGCGCTTTCCGACGAGGACCTCACGACGTTACGCATGCTGCTCCACAAGCTGAGCAACGCCTGAAGCTCGCTGCCGCAGGGAATTCAGGCGCCCAGCACGGCCATCGCCGCGTTGTGTCCCCCGATTCCCGAGACCGCTCCACCGCGCCGGGATCCGGAACCACACAACAGAATTCGTTCGTGGCCTGTGGCCACACCCCATCGGCGGGCTGCGGTGTCCAACGGCTCGTGGTCTTCGGCGAAAGGCCATTCCAGGGCGCCGTGGAAGATGTTGCCGTGCGTCATCCCCAGCGCCGCCTCGAGGTCGGATGTCGTCTTCGCCTCGACACAGAGGCGGCCGGCCGAATCCTGCCAGAGCACGTCCTGAATAGGTTCGGCGAGAACAGAATTCAGCGATGTCAGCACCGCCGACATCAGTCTGTCCCGAAGTCGATCGGGCGCCTCTGACGCGGCCAGGCTGTGAGGTGTGTGCAGGCCGAAAACCGTCAGCGTGTGCGCGCCGGCATCTCTCAATTCCGCGGACAGAATCGTCGGATCGGCCAGGGTATGACAATAGATTTCACATGGCAGCGGGTCGGGCACCGACCCCGATACGGCCCGCCGGAATGCGGCATCGAGCTGGCTGTAGTTCTCGTTGATGTGGAACGTTCCGCCGAAAGCCTGCTCCGGACTGACGCTCTCGTCGCGTAGCCGGGGGAGCCGCCGAAGCATCAGGTTGACCTTGATTTGCGAGCCTTGGGCGACATCGGGTTCGGCCTCTCCGAGGAGCCGGGCCAGTACCGCGGGGGTGACGTTGGCCAGCACGTGCCTGGCGCCGATCCGGTGCTCGACGTCGCTGTGCCGGTAGTGCACTTCGCCGTCCGGGTGGATGGCGTAGACCTCGGCGCCGGTGACGATTTCGGCGCCGAAGCCCGCCGCTGCAGCAGCCAGTGCCCCGCTGACCGAGCCCATGCCCCCGATCGGGACGTCCCAGTCGCCGGTCCCGCCACCGATCAGGTGGTAGAGGAAACACCGGTTCTGTGCCAGGGATGCGTCGTCCAGGGCTGCGAACGTGCCGATCAGCGCGTCGGTGGCCATGACGCCGCGGACGAGGTCGTGGGCCACCGCATCGGTGATGGCGTCGGCGATGGGGTGCTCGACGATCGTCCGCCACGCGTGTTCGGCATCGCGGCCGCCTCCCGCGAGCACCGCCGCGCGCAGGTCCGAGCGAGTTCTCAGTGGTTCGGTCAGCGTCGGCCACAACCGCGATGTCACTGCGCGGCAGCGCCGGTAGAACTCGGTGAACCCGGCCTCATCGGCGGCCGCGTCGATGGCGCCGAACGCCGACTGCGGCCCGACCAGCAATCCGGTCCGGCCGCCGTTGTCGGGGTCGGGGGTGTACGACGAGTACGTTCGGCGCGCCAGCCTGACCCGCGCCCCCAGGTCGTCGACGATCCGGCGGGGCAGCAAGCTGACCAGATACGAATATCGCGAAAGCCGTGCGTCCACCCCATCGAAGGGATGTGCGGAGACTGCGGCACCGCCGACGTGATCGAGCCGTTCGAGGAGGCGGACGCGGCGCCCTGCCCGGGCCAGATACGCCGCGGCGACGAGGCCGTTGTGACCACCGCCGACGATGACAGCGTCGTAACTGGGTTCCGGCATGTCTCCAGTGTGCCGTGTCAGGCCGACGGCATGCGTCAAGCCCCGGTGATCGCGTCGACATGTGACTCAATGGCCGTCGTCATCTCGCCGGCCTGCGTGACGGGAGTGTCCTGTGGTTTGCACGCCTGCACGTCGATGACGACGTTCGCGCGGACAGCCAAAACGTGCTCACACGACTGGATCTGACCGTCCGACCCGCGGGTGATGGGAATCGTAAGGCGGGTGTCGGTGGCATCGAGTGCGCCGCTGAGCCACCTGGGCAGCGGCTTGTCGTTCAGCGTGATGTTCACCCGGTGGTCCGTGCATTCGGCCCAGCGCGCATTGGACTTCGTGACGAAGTCCCGCGCCGCTTCGGGTGATTCGTACAGGACCACGGACTGGACGGCGACGCTTCTCCACTGTTCGCTGTCGGGTTCACGCATGGTCTGCTGGCGCATGGACATCCAGTTGTCGGTTCCCCGTTGTCCGTAGATGGCGACCTCGTTGACCTGCCACACCCCGAGGCAGTTGAGGTTCGGCAACAGATTGCGATTGTCGGCCATCTCCACGACGGGGGTCAGCGGTGTCATCGCGGATCCCATGATGGCGTCGATCTCGTTGTTGCTCAATAGAAGTGCTTCGAGGTCGGCTGCCTTCACGGCTCTGGGTTGTGCAGCGGGCCGGGGCCCGGGCGACTCGGATCCGCAGCCCGTCAGCGTGAGAACCAACGCGATGACGGCGACAGTGCGGTGGTCACGCATGAGTCCCGGCTGCGGCACACGCAGCCTGCACTGTTGTCGCATCCTGATTAAGTTCTGCGACAGTGAGATTGAGAGACTCACCGCTTCCTCGCAGGCCCATCTTCAGAAGCAGCTTGGTGGCGTCCAAGGACCACGACCGCATGGGATTGGCGATGTCGGGCGCGAGTCCCGGCGTGTTGGCGGCAGTCAGCGCGATCGCAGCTCCCTGCCGAAGAGCTGTGCGCCCCAACTCGTTACTGCTGCTGATGGTGGGGTCCGAGTAGTCGGGGTTCTCGTATGTCTCCAGGGCGTCGGCGAACTGGCCGTAGTAGGTGGCAGTGCCGTTGAGGACCTCGGCGAATTGCGCGCACGCGGCGACGGCGGCGGGATTGGCATCGTCGGAAGCCGGCGCGGTCACCTCCGTCATGCCTTGCGCCGGCGCCGGAGCAACCCCTTCTTGGGGACCCGCGGCCTGTGAGTTTCCCGGGGCGAACGGATCGACTGCGGCGCCGTCGCCGGGCTGGGCGAATGCCGCGGGAGCAAGGACCAGGCCGGCGGCGATCACCGATATCGCCGTGCTGATGAATCGCAGGTTCGACGAGATCATCGGATCCTCTCCACTGCCGCACATCAGCGGCATGTTTGGGCGTGAACAGGCGGAGCGCAGAGATCGGCGAAGCGGCGGTGCTTCCTGATCACATGATCTCGCCTGTTACCGAATCGCGCGCAAAGTCACGCAAAGCAAGGTAACTCATCGGCGATACCGTATTGTCTGTGAAAGCGCTGGTGATTAGCTGACGGTAGTGAAAATTTGATCGCCATTCATCGATCGGCAATGCAGCTCTTCGATACTTCTCGCGATCAAACCGTTACCGACGGTGGTCGGTTGGCCACGAGAGGCGCCCCAATAGTCATGATGAACCGCTTCGCCGCCCTGGCATTCGCTTCCGCCGTGGCCGTGGGTGCCGCGGCGCCTGCGGCCACAGCACAGCCGGCTCCGCCGCCGCCGGCGCCTGTGCCTCCGCCGCCGAATGCGGTCGTCATGTCAGGACCACCGGGAGTGCTTGTGACACCGGATGGTTGGCGGCTCGAGGTGGTGGGAGCCAACGAGTCGCAGCAGCCGGTCGCTCCGCTCACGACTGCCGTCTCGTCGCGTGAGTACCTGTTCGGAGGCACCTACACCGGCACCATCACCGGCGAAGGAAGCACCAAACTGGCGGGCGGCACGATGGAGGTCGGCGCTCAGATCGGTTGCGGCATCATCTCCGACGAGCAGGAGATCAACCCCGGCGCCGGCTTCACGCCGGGAATCGGGCTTCCGCTGGTCGGACCACCCACCCTCGGCCTCTCGGTCAACCTGCAGGGCAAGGTCTATCTCTCACCGGGCACGGTCACCACGGTCCCCATCAACAAGAAGTCCTTCAAGGGCACGTCGACTCGCGTGTCCATCAACGGTGTCCGGATCAAGACCGACCAGTGCGCCGGCCAGTCCTTCATCCGGTCCTACGCGACTCTGACGAGCTCGACGGACAACACCGACGACGTGATCACCTATCTCGGTGTCACGAAGGTCGTCTGACATGAAGCGTCCCGGCCATCAACCGACGAGAGGTACCGCCGTAACCATGCTGACCCGTATCGCCGCCTTGGCCGCCGTGTGTGTTCTTGCGCCCGTGGCCATGTCGTCTGAGGTGTCGGCGCAGCCGGCTCCCCCTGTCGTGCCGCCACCGCCCGCGCCCGCAGGTGCACCGATGCCTCCTGGCGCGTTGCCGCCGCCGCCTCCGGACAACGGCATGGTGGCCTCATCGCCTCCGGGTGTCGTCATCACGCCGGACGGCTGGACGCTCACCGTCGCCGCGACGAACGAAACTCAGCTCCCGGTGGCGCCTCTGACCACGGCCATCTCGTCGCGCGACTATCTGGTGGGTGGCACGTTCGCGGGTTCGGTCGACGGTGGCGGAAGCACCGAACTGACCGGCGGAACCCTGGATGTCGGTTATCAGATCGGCTGCGGTATCGAACTCAAGCAGATGCGTCTCATCGGCCAGGTCGGCATCGGCACATCCGGCTCCACGCTGCTCGGTCCGGTTCCTACCGGCATCACGCTTCCCGTCACCGGAGTGCTGGAGTTCCATCCGCGGCCGGGCACCGTGCAGACGGTCAGCGTCGACAAGAAGTCGTTCAAGAAGGCGCCGGTACGTGTGACACTGAAGGATGTCCACATCAAGATCGACGGTTGCCTCGGCCAGTCGTTCATCCGGTCCTATGCGACGATGACTAGCTCGAGCACCGACAACGACGACGTGGTCGCCTACTACGGCGTGACCAAGGCGGTTTGACGGTCGTCATGCGCCAAATGGCAAGGGAGAAGCGGGCCGTCAGGATCGGTACGGTCTGCGGTGTCGCCGGCATGATTGCGGTGGGGTTGGCGG
>NZ_LWCS01000043.1 GCF_001650495.1 Mycolicibacterium iranicum
CCTCCCCCACCCCACCCCACAGCGGTAACTGCAACGCCTCGGCCGAGACCACCTCGACCGGGCGCAGGCGCAGCACCGTGATCGGTGCGGTAGGACGGCAGTATTCATCCCCCGGTCGCTGAGCTCCTGCCCGCCCAGCAGGATTGCGCCGGTTCAGCCAGCCGTCCAGCTGCCAACGCACTCGGTCAGCAGTGGCATCCTCGGTCAGCGGTTCGGCACACCGCCAGACACGTTCGAGCTCCTGGCCATTGGCGGTCACGGCATGGATGGCAAGCCTGGTGCAACCCACGCCCGCCGCCTCAAGGCTGCGGTGCAGCACGCTTGCCAGCGACCGCCCCGCGAAGGCGGCGGCGTCGACCCGGTCGACGGGCGGATCGCAGTTCATCACCGCGTCGAGCTCGGCTTCGGGCTCGCGTCCGGACGGGCCGCGAGTGGGTTCCCCGCGGGCCACCTGGTGCGCGGCGACGGCGTCGGCCCCGAACCGGGATGCCACATCACTGCGGGACAGTTCAGCGAACTGGCCGACCGTACGAATTCCCATGCGCCACAGCAGGTCTACCAAGTCCGCACGGGCGGTAGGGGCGAGACTGGGTTCGGTGGCAAGCTGCTTGATGGACAGCCCCGACAGGAAGGACGCGTCGTCACCGGCATCGATGATCCTGCCCGCCCTGGCGGCGAAGACGGCCGTCGGCAGTTGATCGGCGACCCCGATCTGACATTCGGCGCCTGCCGCGGCCACCGCGTCGACCAATCGTTCCGCCGCGGCCTGCTCAGAACCGAAGTATCTTGCGGGACCTCGGACCGACAATGCCAGCAGTCCGGGTCGCAGTACCTCGGCGCGGGGTACCAGTTCGTCGACGGCGAGCGTGATGTTCTCGAAGTGCCGGGCATCGCGGGCAGGATCGGCGGCGACGACGTGCAGCTCCGGGCAGCGGGCCTGCGACTCCCGCCGCCTCAGCCCCCGCCGCACCCCGACAGCCCTGGCTGCCGCCGAGCACGCGATGACCCGATTGGCCAGTGTGACCGCGACCGGCACTGTCGGCGGCAGATCTGCCGCCGACGCGGCGGCGACCGCAGGCCAGTCCATGCACCAGAGCGCCAGAACCCTGCCCGCCATCTCATCCGCCCACCGCGCGCGCCGGATGCCCGACCGAACGGCCCCTGGCTCGCATGGCCAGCCGCACCCTGCTGATCCGCCCGCATCCCGGGGTGGGCACTCCGTCCCGTCCGCCGGTGATCTCATAGCCGCTGACGTGCGCGTCCAGCCGCGCGGAGGCCCCCTGCCAGTCACCGTCGGTGACCAGTAGCGTGCATCCCCGCTGCCGGGCGCGGGCCACCACCGCCCTGGCCCTGGTCGCAGGCACCGTCCGCCCGCCCAGTCCGAGAACCACCAGGTCCATTCCGTCCATCAGGACCGCGGCCACCTCGACCGGATCGGCTCCCGGTTCAGGGATCATCGCGATCCTGCTCAGATCGGCACCCATCTCCGCCGCGGCCAGCAGCCCCACGTCCGGCTGGCCGATGATCGCCACATGGCCGCCCGCCGCCGTCACCGTCGCGACCATGCTCAACTGCAGCGAACGAGCCCCGGAAACCACCGCCACAGTTCCGCGTGGCAACGAATCCGGAAGCACCTCAGACAGCGAATCCGGGACCGGCAGCAAAGAATCCGGGGTGACCGACCGCTCGGGAACGGGCGCGACTGCCCGCCGGTTGCCACCCACCTTGCTGGAGACCGACGCCATCTGCTTGCGTAACTGTTCTACCTGTTCAGCGCGCGTGACGGAACACCGGTTCAGGCTGTTAGGTGTCGTCACAGCAGTACCTTTCACACCATCTGAAACATCTGTCTTTCGAAACTTTGTTCGATGCGGCCAGTAAACACCCACCCACCGACAGCGTCAACCAAGACGACGGCGACCAAAGATGACACTCACGACTAGTGACATTGACAAATGTCATCATTATGTGTTGCATCCATCATGTGCTCAACGAAGAGACGGGCCGGCCGACGGATGAGATCCTGCCCCGCGGTTCGTTCCGCTCACGCAGCGCCGCATTCGTCAGCAGCCTGACCCTGCGCCAGATCAGCAGCGCGCTCCCACCCGATCAGGCCTGGGGCCTATGGGCCTCCCGGCAGATCGTCGCCCGCATCATGGACACCTTCGGGCCACCCCTGACCGGGGCCAAGGCGGTACGTGTCGACACCGCCACCCCGGACCGTCGCCGCGTCGTCGGTGAATGGGTCTGGGGAAAAGATGTGGCTCGCCACGGTGGCGCGGGCGTGCCGCACAGCGGTACCGCCCGGGCGATCTACTTCGTCCACGGCAGCGGCTACGCCCTGTGCTCACCCCGCACGCATCGACGGCTCACCGCGTGGCTGTCCCAGTTGACCGGGTTGCCCGTCTTCAGCGTCGACTACCGACTGGCGCCGCGTCACCGCTTCCCCACCGCCGCAGACGATGTCCGCAACGGCTGGGACTGGCTCACCCGCAGATGCGGCATCGCGCCAGAGCAGATAGTGATCGCCGGCGACTCGGCCGGAGGTCATCTCGCCGTCGACCTGCTGCTGCAACCGGATGTCAGTCACCCTGCCGGCCTCGTTCTGATGTCGCCGCTGGTGGACTTGACCTTCGGCCTGGCCCGCTCCCGCGAACTGGAGCGCCCTGACCCCGCCATCCGGTCGCGCGACGCGGCGCGTTTGGTCGAGTTGTATTGCGCTGGAATCGAATCCGGGCATCCCAGGCTTCGGCTCGATGTAGCAGGCGGACGCCCGCTGCCACCGACGCTGGTCCAGGCCGGTGGCGCGGAGATGCTCGCCGCCGACGCCATCGCACTCGCCCGGGATCTCCGCCAGAGAGGAACTCGGTGCGAACTGCAGATCTGGCCGGACCAGGTGCATGTCTTCCAGGCGTTACCGCGGCTCACCCCGGAAGCCGGACACGCAATGCGCGCCATCGCCGCGTTCATCGCCGACGCGTTGGGCGACAACAGCATCGAACAGGTGGGCTGACACATGTGGCTGTTCGGAACGAAACGCACCCATCAGGCCGACGCCGTAATCACCGGTGCGGGTAGCGGCATCGGCGCCGCGTTCGCCAGGGAACTCGCCCACCGCGGCGGACGGGTGGTGTGCAGCGACATCGACGTCGGCGCAGCGCAGTCGATCGCCGAAGAGATCGGAACGGCAGCGCTGCCCGTGCAGTGCGACGTCGCCGATATCGATGCGATGTACCGCCTGGCCCAGGAAGCCCAGACGTGGTTCGGCGGTGCGCCGACACTCGTGATCAACAACGCAGGCGTAGGTGCGGGCGGGTCGGTTATCGGCGAATCCCCACTCTCCGACTGGGAGTGGGTGCTCAACATCAACCTGTGGGGCCCGATCCACGGCTGCCATGTGTTCGCACCGATCCTGCGTGAGGCCCGCCGTCCCGCGGGCATCATCAACGTCGCCTCCGCCGCAGCGTTCGGCGCCGCCCCCGGGATGGCCGCCTACAACGTCAGCAAGGCAGGCACACTGTCTTTGTCGGAGACACTGGCTGCAGAACTCGCCGGTACAGGCATCAATGTCACGGTGCTGTGTCCCACGTTCGTCAAGACCAACATCGTCAACGCGGGCCGTATCCCCGAGGGAACCACACAACTGGCCGATCGGCTGATGCGGATCACGGGCTTCTCCCCCGAGCGCGTCGCCCGCACCTGCCTGGACACCCTCGACCGCGGCGGCCTCTACTGCATGCCGAATCCTGAAGCCCGAATCGGTTGGGGCATCAAACGTTTCACCCCGACGGTGTACACCCGCGCCGCCGGACTGGCAACCCGTGTGACAACCTGAGGGAGGATCAATGGCAATCGACATGGATGCGATGCTGGCGAAGATCAAGGACCGCCAGTGGGCGCTCGCCGACATCGACTGGGCGGCCCCCGGAGCCGAGAAGATCACCGATGAGCAGCGGCCGAAGCTCAAGGCGTTCATGGCCGATCTGTGCTGGATCGAGAACATCGGCGCTCGCGGCTTCGCGGCGCTGGCCAAAAAGGCACCCACCCCGACGATCGCCGAGATCTACCGGTACTTTCACGCTGAGGAACAGCGTCACGCCAATGCCGAATTGGCTCTGATGAAGCGCTGGGGCATGTTGGACGACGGGGAAATGCCCGAGCCCAACGTCAACATCCGGATGGCGATGGACTGGCTGGACACCTATGCCGACGATATGTCGTTGTCGATACTGGGCACCGTCATCCCGATGCTGGAGGTCGCTCTCGACGGTGCACTGTTGAAGTTCCTGCTCGAAGAGGTCGACGATCCCGTCTGCCATCAGGTCTTCGAGAAGATCAACAACGACGAATCCCGGCACATAGCCGTCGATTTCGAGGTGCTGAACATGATCGGCCACGCCGACTTGCGACGGCTGGCCATCGAATTCGTCGGCAACGTCGCCACGCCTGGCCTGATCATCGGCGCGATCATGTACGTACCGTTGCTCAACCGGATCCGCAACGAGATCGTGGGCATGGGACTCGAGCCCGAGCGACTCTACAACGCGGTCAAGCGTTTCCAGACCCTCGGCGAGCGTGGCGAATTCACTCACCGGGTGCCCACGTATCAGGTGCTGAAGAGGCACGCCTCGGCGGTGGTCAAGCCGCACCACCCCTACCACCTCCTGGCCAACTCGATGGTGTGGGCATCCGACCTCTACCCGAGAAGACTCCTGAAGCCCATACCGAGCTGGTTCAAAGAACTGACCCACGAGCCGGCGGCCTGACACATGCCTGCTGCCACAAGCATTCACGAAGTCCTCGTCGTCGGCGCGGGTTTCACCGGGCTGGGAACCGCGATCAAACTCAGAGAAGCCGGTGTCGACGACATCGTCATCGCCGAGCGCGGTGACAGCGTGGGCGGCACCTGGCGCGACAACACCTACCCCGGAGTCGCGTGCGACATCCCCTCGCTGCTGTACTCGTTCTCGTTCGTCAAGAACCCGTCGTGGTCGCGGGCCTACCCGTCGGGCACCGAGATCTGCAATCACATCGAGGCCATGACCGATCAGCACGGCCTCCGGCCGCTGATCAGATTCAACACCGAGATCACCGGCTTGACGTTCGACGAACAGGGCGGTGTGTGGACAGCGACCACCAAGGGACGCAAGCGGTTCCAAGCGCGCACGGTCGTGCTGGCCTCAGGACCGCTGGCCGACCACAAGTTCCCGGAGATCCGCGGCATCGACTCCTACGAGGGACACAAGATCCACAGCGCATCCTGGGACCACGATTACGACTTCACCGGAAAGCGGGTCGCCGTGATCGGGACCGGCGCCACCGCGGTGCAGATCGTCCCTGAACTCGTCAAGACCGCCGAGTTCGTCAAGGTGTTCCAGCGGACGCCAGGCTGGGTGCTGCCCCGTCTCGATGTGCCGATGCCGGCAGCAGTCCAGTCGTTGTTCGCCACATTGCCTGTGACACAGCAGATCGCACGCCAGGCGCTGTACTGGGGGCATGAGGCCGCGGCGACTGCGCTGGTCTGGAACACACCGCTGAGCCGTCTTGTCGCGCAGCTCGGCAAAACGCATCTGCGACAACAGGTCAAGGATCCGTGGATGCGCCGCCAACTCACCCCTGAGTTCACCCCGGGCTGCAAGCGCATGCTGATGTCCAGCGATTACTACCCCGCGCTGCAGCGCGAGAACTGCAAGCTGATCGACTGGCCCATCGCCACGCTGAGCCCGGTCGGGATCCGCACCAGCGACGGCGTCGAACATCACCTGGACGCGATCGTGTTCGCCACGGGGTACGACGTGCACCTGTCCGGCCCTCCGTTCCCCGTCACCGGGTTGGGCGGAAGGTCGCTGCAACAGGAATGGGCCGATCACGCGGAGGCGTACAAGAGCGCCAGCGCACACGGCTATCCGAATCTGTTCTTCATGACCGGGCCGAATTCAGGGCCGGGTCACAACTCCCTGCTGGTGTACGTCGAAGCGCAGATCGACTACGCGGTCACCGGGATCACGACCATCCTGAACGAGAACCTGCGGTATCTCGACGTACGTGCCGCCGCCCAGCGCCGCTACAACGAGCGCATTCAGCGGCGACTCACGAAGACCACGTGGATGTCGGGCTGCAACAGCTGGTATCTGACGGCCGACGGTTTCAACGCCTCGATGTATCCCGGATTCGCCACGCAGTATCTTCGACAGATGCGGACTATCCAGTTCGAGGACTACGAAGCGGTGGCGGCGCACGACGCGTCACCGCACGTCGCGACCTCAACGGCCTGAACGTGTCTGGTCCGATCCCGACCATCCTGCGACGGATCCGACGCGGTTCACGCGATGTGATCGAGAATGCGGTGTCGCAGTTGTTCGATGCCGCGGTACAGCCGCACGGCATCGCCGAGTCCGGCGAGTACCGCATCGACGAGCTTGCCCAGCTGGCCGGGACCACGACCCGCAATATCCGGGTTTATCGCGATCGCGGGCTGCTGCACCCACCGCTTCGGGTGGGCCGTATCGCCCTGTTCAACGACACGCATCTGACCCGGTTGCGCCTGATCACCTCCATGCTGGATCGCGGCTACACCATCGCCCACGTCAACGAGATGCTCTCGGCGTGGGAGCAAGGCAAGGATCTCGGTGACATGCTGGGCCTCGAATCGGCGATCGCCGGGAGCTGGGCGACCGAGAAGCCGCAGCGGATGCCGGTGGCGCAGGCCCGAAAGCTGATCGACAATCCTGCCGGCTTCGACCGTTTGGTCAGCCTCGGCATCATCCGACTCGATGAGGATGCCGACCCGCCCTACGCCACCATCGTGCGGCCCACCCTCGTCGAAGCGTTCACCGAGATCGGCAAGCACGGCGTCGCTCTCGACAAACTCATCGACATCCATGTGCAGGTGAGCCCGCTACTCGACCAGATCAGCCAGATTCTGGTGCAGGCCGGCCTCGATGAAGTCGTCGACAAGATCAACCCCGGCGCAGCCATGCCCGACGACGTCGAAGTCGCCGAGCTGATAACGACTTTGGTGCGGTTCCGCACGCAGGCGGTGACGGCGGTAGGCGCGACGCTGGCATTTTCCATCGAGACGGCCGTCGAGTCCGTGGTGGCCCAGCTTCTCGGTGACCTCATCACCAAGAGCGCCGACGCCACCGGCGACCCCGCTTGAACTATCCTTCGGCGCGTGCTCGACGACCTATGGGCTGCGGCCACCCGACATCAATTCCTGCACTCCGTACGCGAGGGCACCATCGCACCCTCGGCCTTTCACCGGTGGCTGGCGCAGGACGCCGTCTTCGTCGCGGACCTTCTCGCGTTCCAGGCGCGATTGCTGGCCCGTGCGCACCGCGACGCCCAGTCGACGCTTGCCGCAGGGTGTGTGGCGCTGGTCGCCGAACTCGATTGGTTCGACGAGCAGGCCGCCGTCGCCGACATCGACATGAACCAGGCACCGCTGCCTGCGACGCTCGCCTACCGCGACCTGCTCGCGCGGCTCGACGGTGAGGACTTCCCCACCGCCATCACAGCGTTGTGGGTCATCGAGGAGGTCTATCTGCGCGCCTGGACCACCGCGGCGTCGGACTCGTCGCCGTACCGCGAATTCGTCGAGCACTGGACCGACCCGGGCTTCGCTGCTTATGTCCAGGCCCTGCGGAACCTGGCGGCCCCGGCAGCGCACGAGCAGGTGACGGCCGAAATCCTGTCTCACGAAATCGCGTTCTGGGACATGGCGTCGGCTGACGCCGGCTAACTCGCCAGCGCGGGTCCGATCGTGGTGTTCCACGACTCCTGCATCTCCGACTCGAACAGGCCCCACGTGTGCGAGCCGTCGGGCCGGACCACATAGGTCACCGGGACACCGGCAGCCGCAGCCCGGTCGGCGAAAACCCTGGTGCTGTCGGCGACGATGCGCTCGATGAACCCGCCGGTGATGTTGGGCCCGAAACCGGGCGGTAGCCGGTCGACGGCGCCGACATTGCCCGAACCCGAGGCTGCGACGTAGACCGCAACCCCGCGCAGCTTCTCGACGTTCTTCGACGGGTCATGCGCCACCCACAGCGGGTCGCCGGGAGGTCCCCACATCGCGCCCGCATTGGCGCCGCCACTGCCCAGCGTCAGCTCGACGTTCTGGACATTGTCGGACGGATTCAGGATCCCGCTGTAGGAGCCGACACCCTG
The DNA here is from genome assembly GCF_001650495.1 of Mycolicibacterium iranicum. GTDB lineage: Bacteria > Actinomycetota > Actinomycetes > Mycobacteriales > Mycobacteriaceae > Mycobacterium > Mycobacterium iranicum_A. The sequence goes on from NZ_LWCS01000043.1 coordinate 8,170, forward strand.
GTAGAGGCCGGGAACCTGGACGGCGTAATCGAGGGCCGTCCCGCCGGTACTGGACAGGCCGCCGACACCGTTCTTGCCGTTGGTGTCGTACTCGGCGTCGATCAGCGGGGGAAGTTCCTGGGTCATGTAGGTCTGGTACTGCTTGCTGGGATCGGCGACCCAGTTGGTGTACCAACTGAATTGACCTCCCAGCGGGGAAACCACGTTGACGTTCTTGTCGGCGAAGAATCCCTGGATGTCGGTCATTCCGAACCAGCTCTTCATGCCCGGAGCGATACCACCGCCTGCGATGTCGTCGCCGCCGTCTATGCCCGGCAGCAGGTAGAACGTGGGGGCGCCCGACTTGCCCGCTTTGAAAACGTCATTGACGATGACTTTGTTCATCGACGGCGAAAACACCGACACTTTGTCCCAGCGCTCGTTCACGTGCTCGATACCCGTGATGTGCGCTCCCTGCGGCTGCGCAGAGGCGACCGGAAGTACGGGAACCACTAGGAAACTCAGTACACAAGCCAACACAATCGCTAGCGCTCTTCTGCGGCGCGTCGGGCTGATCATCGGCTGATTATGTAATCACCCTCTAATTTCAGCAAGCCTTTGCGGCTGAATGCCACTTCGTGTTCACTCCCACTCGATCGTGCCCGGCGGCTTGCTCGTGATGTCGAGAACCACGCGGTTGACCTCGCGCACCTCGTTGGTGATGCGCGTCGAGATGCGTTCCAGCACTTCGTAGGGCACCCGCGTCCAGTCCGCCGTCATCGCGTCCTCACTCGAGACGGGGCGCAGCACGATGGGATGCCCGTAGGTGCGGCCGTCGCCCTGCACCCCGACCGACCGGACGTCGGCGAGCAGCACTACCGGGCACTGCCAGATCTGGTGATCCAGTCCGGCCGACGTGAGTTCCTCCCGCGCGATCGCGTCCGCCCGCCGCAAGGTGTCCAGACGGTCGGCGGTGACTTCGCCGACGATCCGGATCCCCAGGCCGGGGCCCGGAAATGGTTGACGCGCAACGATTTCCTCAGGCAACCCCAGCTCGCGGCCGACCGCGCGGACCTCGTCCTTGAACAGCAACCGCAGCGGCTCGACAAGCGTGAACTTCAGATCGTCGGGAAGACCGCCGACGTTGTGGTGGCTCTTGATGTTCGCCGTGCCCGACCCGCCGCCGGATTCGACGACGTCGGGGTACAAAGTGCCCTGGACGAGAAAGTCGACCTCCCCACCGGATACGTCGACTGCGTCGCGCACCGCGCCCTCGAAAGCGCGAATGAACTCGCGGCCGATGATCTTGCGCTTACCTTCGGGATTGGTCACCCCGGACAACGCCTCGAGGAAGCGGTCGGCGACGTCGACCGTCACGAGATTGGCGCCGGTCGCGGCGACGAAGTCGCGCTGCACCTGCGCACGTTCCCCCGATCGGAGCAGGCCGTGGTCGACGAAGACACAGGTGAGCCGGTCTCCGATGGCGCGTTGCACCAGCGCCGCGGCCACCGCGGAGTCCACGCCACCGGAAAGCCCGCAGATCGCCCGCCCGTCGCCGATCTGCTTGCGCACCTGCTCGACGAGGGCATCGGCGATATTGGCCGGCGTCCACGCGGCATCGATACCGGCGAAATCGTGCAGGAAGCGGCTCAGCACCTGCTGTCCGTGTGGACTGTGCATCACTTCGGGGTGGTACTGCACACCGGCCAACCGGCGGCTGCGGTTCTCGAATGCCGCGACGGGCGCGCCCGTGCTGCTGGCCACCACGTCGAAACCCTCGGGCGCCTCGGTGACGGCGTCGCCGTGGCTCATCCACACGGGCTGCGTGCCGGGGAGGTCGGAATGCAACTCTCCGCCAGTCACTTTCAACTCGGTGCGGCCGTACTCGCTGGTGCCGGTGTGGGCGACGGTGCCGCCGAGCGCCTGCGCCATCGCCTGAAAGCCGTAGCAGATGCCGAACACCGGCACGTCGAGGTCGAAGAGTGCGGGATCGAGTTGGGGCGCTCCCTCGGCGTAGACGCTCGCAGGCCCACCGGAGAGCACGACCGCCCGCGGGTTGCGGGCCTTGATCTCCTCGGCGGTGGTGGTGTGCGGGATGACCTCCGAGAACACCCGCGCCTCACGGACCCGCCGGGCGATCAGCTGCGCATACTGCGCACCGAAGTCGACGACCAACACGGGACGGGGAGCTGCTGATTCCACCGGGACAGTCTAGTTTGGCCGTTCGGGGATCGTGATCGCCGGAGCGCCTGGCGATTCGGCGCACCCCCTGCCGCCGATTCGATGCCCGCTGCGCTGCCGGCGACCACGTCGGTCCCCCCGCATCGCAAACGCTAACGGCCCGCCCGGATCGCTGTCAGTCGACCGAACGGACGATTCTGACTAGTAGAGGTCTTTCAAGCTGAGGATTCCGTCCTCGACGGCTCGCGCCAGCAGCGCGGATTCGTCGAGGCCGGCCTGCCGACGCCGGCATACTTCGCGCGCGCTCGGTCAGTTTGATGCGGCCCATGGTGCCGTCGTTGAGCATGGCTTTGCCCATCCTGGGACCCACGTAGGGAGTGACCGTGCGGAGATCAGCGGGTCGTCGACACTCACGACGATGCCGTCTCCGTCGCACGGGACGGCGCAGAGGTCGTCGCGACCGGCCGCGAACTCTGGTGTGTGATCAGCCCGCCGAGCTGACCGGTTCGATCGGGATCCTGCGCAGCGCCGCCGGGGCGTCCGCCGGGACGACAGGGTTCCTGGGTTCGATCGGCGACAAACGCCGGTAGGGTTCGCCCTGCGCAGGTCGCATATCCTCTTCGCCCTTGTTCGGCCACAGCGACGCGGCCCGCTCGGCCTGCGCGGTGATCGAAAGCGACGGGTTGACACCGAGATTCGCCGAGATCGCGGCACCGTCCATCACCGACAGGGTCGGGTAGTTCCACACCCGGTGGTACGGGTCGATGACGCCGGTGGCGGCGCTGTCCCCGATGGCAGCGCCGCCGAGGAAGTGGGCGGTCAGCGGGATGTTGAACAACTCGCCCCAGGTGCCGCCCGCGACACCGTCGATCTTCTCCGCGATGCGCCGGGTCACCTCGTTGCCGGCGGGGATCCAGCTCGGGTTGGGTTCACCGTGGCCCTGCTTGCTGTCGAGCATGCGGAAGCCGAGCCTGGTCTTGCGCGTGAACGTCGTGATCGAGTTGTCGAGGTTCTGCATGACCAGCGCGATCATGGTGCGCTCACTCCACCGCGTCGGATTCAGCAGGCGCAGTGTGCCTCTCGGGTCGTGGCGCGCGGTGTGCACCAGCTGACGCCACCGCGGCACGTCGGTGCCCTGGGGTCCGGCACCGTCGGTCATCAGTGTCTGGAGCAGGCCCATCGCATTGGAGCCCTTGCCGTAGCGGCAGGGTTCGACGTGGGTGTCGGACGTCGGGTGGATCGACGACGTGATCGCCACGCCGTGGGTCAGGTCGAGGTCGTCGCCGACCGTCAACCGGCCTGCGCCGACGATGGATTCGGAGTTCGTCCGGGTCAGCACGCCCAACCTGTCGGACAGTTTCGGCAGCCGACCCGTGTCCCGCATTTTGAACAGCAGTTTCTGGGTGCCGTACGTGCCTGCCGCCAGGATGACCTGGTTGGCGGTGAAGGTCTTGCGGCGGCGGCGCAGCTTGCTGCCGGTGCGCGCGGTCCGCACTTCCCACAGCCCGTCGGGGCGCTGCTCGAAGCTGGTCACCATGGTCAGCGGATGGACGTGTGCGCCTGCCTTCTCCGCCAGTCCCAGGTAGTTCTTCAGCAGGGTGTTCTTGGCGCCGAAGCGGCAGCCCGTCATGCAGGATCCGCACTCGATGCAGCCGGTGCGCGCGGGCCCGGCCCCGCCGAAGTACGGGTCGGGGACCGTCTTGCCCGGCGTCTTCTCGCCGTCGGGTCCGAAGAACACGCCGACCGGGGTCGGCACGAAGGTGTCGCCGACACCCATGTCCTCGGCGACCTCTTTCATGATGCGGTCCGCGTCGGTGAACGTCGGGTTGGTGACGACGCCGAGCATCCGCTGAGCCTGGTCGTAGTGCGACATCAGCTCGGCACGCCAGTCGGTGATGTCCCGCCACTGCGGGTCGTTGAAGAACGGCTCCGGCGGTACGTACAGCGTGTTGGCGTAGTTCAGGGAGCCGCCGCCGACACCGGCACCCGCGAGAATCATGACGTTGCGCAGCAGGTGGATGCGCTGGATTCCGTACATGCCGAACTGCGGAGCCCACAGGAATTTGCGCAGATTCCACGAGGTCTTGGCGAACTCATCGTCGGCGAAGCGTCGGCCCGCTTCCAGCACGCCGACGCGGTAGCCCTTCTCGGTCAGTCGCAGCGCGCTGACGCTGCCGCCGAACCCCGAGCCGATGATCAGCACGTCATAGTCAGGCTTCATCGCAACATTATGAACTTACCGATCGGTAACTTGCCAGGGAGGTGACCCTAAGTTCCCGTTTTCGTCAGCGTCTACTGTTCGGGGCGTGGCGGACGGCATCACGGCTCGGGAGGCGAAGCGCCTGCAGACCAGGGAGCGGTTGCTGGGCGCCGCGATCGCGGAGTTCAAGCGCGCGGGCATGGCCGAGGCGGATGTGAGCGCGATCGTGGGAGCCGCCGGTGTCGCGCACGGCACCTTCTTCTTCCACTTCCCGACCAAGGAACACGTCCTGCTCGAGCTGGAACGCCGCGAGGAGGGCCGTATGGCCAAGCGCTTCGCCACCTATGCCAAGACCCACCCCGACCTGCCGTCACAGCTTCGCGAGGCGGCCGATCTGGTCGTCAGCCTGGAGCATCGGCTTGGCGCGCTTCTGTTCAAAGACTTTTTGGCACTGCACTTTTCACCGACCCGGCCGCCTTCCGCCGCGAGCGGCGAAGACGGCGGAGCCCATGGAGACGACCATCCGCTGGTCGTCCTGGTCGCCGACCAGATAACGAAAGCGCGCGACCGTGGCGAGATTGCCGGCGACGTGACGCCGATGAACAGCGCGATCTACTTCCTGCTCGGCCTGTACGCGCTGCTGATCACCACCGGCGAGTCGAGTGACCGCGCCGCGATGGTCGACGATTACCTGACTCGCACACTGCGCAGCGTGCAGTGAGCGGCAGCCTGCTCAGCTTCCTACGGTGAGCCCGACCTTCTGGAACTCCTTGAGGTCGCAGTAGCCCGCCTTGGCCATCGACCGGGCCAGGCCGCCCACGAGGTTCAGAGAGCCGAACGGATCGTCCGACGGCCCGTCGAGAACCTGCGCCAGCGAGGGCCGCTCTTCGTCGGCCACCTGCAGCAGTGAGCCGCGCGGCAGCGACGGATGCGCCGCCGCGGCGGGCCAGAACCAGCCTCCGCCAAGAGCTTCCGCCGAAATCGCCAGCGGCGTGCCCAGCACCACGGCGTCGGCACCGCAGGCGATCGCCTTGGCCAGGTCTCCCGAGGTGTGGATGTCGCCGTCGGCGAGCACGTGGACGTACCGCCCGCCGGTCTCGTCGAGGTACTCGCGGCGCGCCGCGGCCGCATCGGCGATCGCGGTGGCCATCGGCACGCTGATGCCGAGCACCTCGTCCGACGTCGTCACCCCTGAGGTCGAGCCGTAGCCGACGATCACGCCCGCGGCGCCGGTCCGCATGAGGTGCAGGGCGGTACGGTGGTCGAGCACGCCACCCGCGACGACGGGCACGTCGAGCTCGGAGATGAAGGTCTTGAGGTTGAGCGGCTCACTGTCCTTGGCGACACGTTCTGCGGAAATGATCGTCCCCTGGATGACCAGCAGGTCGATGCCCGCGGCCACCAGGGTCGGTGTCAGAGCCTGCGCGTTCTGCGGGCTGACGCGCACGGCCGTCGTCACCCCGGCCTCCCGGATGCGCGCGACGGCCGACCCCAGCAACTCGGGATCCAAAGGCGCGGAATGCAATTGCTGCAGCAGCCGGGTGGCCGCCGAGGGGTCGGGATCCTTCTCGGCGACCGAGATCACCTCGGCGATCTTGTCGGCGACATCGGCGTGCCGTCCGATCAGCCCCTCGCCGTTGAGAACTCCGAGCCCGCCCAGGCGGCCCAGCTCGATCGCGAACTCCACCGACACCAACGCGTCGGTCGGGTGTGCCAGCACCGGGATCTCGAACCGGTAGGCATCGAGCTGCCACGCGGTCGAGACGTCTTTCGACGACCGTGTGCGCCGCGACGGCACGATGTTGATGTCGCTGAGTTCGTAGGTGCGACGGGCGGTCCGGCCCATGCCGATCTCCACCATGTCTCGCATGTTCACTCCCCTGTTAGGCCCCCAGCAGACCCTAGCGGGTGGTGTAGTTCGGGGCCTCGACGGTCATCGTGATGTCGTGAGGGTGGCTCTCCTTGAGGCCGGCCGCCGTGATCTGGACGAACTGCGCCTGCTGCAATGCCTCGATGGTGGGCGAACCGGTGTATCCCATCGCGGCTCGCAACCCGCCGGTGAGCTGGTGGATGACGGTCGAGAGCGGACCGCGGAACGGCACCCGGCCCTCGATGCCCTCGGGCACCAGCTTGTCCTCGGAGAGCACGTCGTCCTGGAAGTAACGGTCCTTTGAATAGCTGCCGCGCAGGTTGCCCGTCGCACCCCGGCCCTGCATGGCTCCCAACGAGCCCATTCCCCGGTAGCTCTTGAACTGCTTGCCGTTGACGAAGATCAGGTCGCCCGGGGACTCGGCAGTGCCCGCGAGAAGCGAACCCAGCATGGCCGTCGACGCGCCCGCCGCCAATGCCTTGGCGATGTCACCGGAGTACTGCAGGCCACCGTCGGCGATCACCGGCACTCCGTGCGGCGCGCACGCGGCCACCGCTTCCAGGATCGCGGTGATCTGCGGAGCGCCGACGCCGGCAACGACGCGCGTCGTGCAGATCGAGCCAGGTCCGACGCCGACCTTCACCGCGTCCGCACCCGCATCGACCAGCGCGGCCGCCGCGGCGCGAGTGGCCACATTGCCGCCGACGACGTCGACGCGCTCGCCCACGGCCATCTTCAGCCGGTGCACCATGTCGAGCACGCCGCGGTTGTGGGCGTGCGCGGTGTCGACGATCAGGACGTCGGCCCCCGCGTCGGCCAGTGTCATCGCGCGCGTCCACGCGTCCTCGCCGACACCGACGGCAGCGCCGACGAGCAGGCGGCCGTCGCTGTCCTTGGTGGCCAGCGGGAACTGTTCGGTCTTGACGAAGTCCTTGACGGTGATGAGCCCGGTCAGCTTGCCGTGGCCATCGACGATCGGGAGCTTCTCGATCTTGTTGCGGCGCAACAGTCCCAGCGCCGCCTCGGCCGACACGCCTTCTTGTGCGGTGATCAGCGGAGCCTTCGTCATCACCTCGGAGACGGGCTTGGACTGATCGACCTCGAACCGCATGTCGCGATTGGTGATGATCCCGACAAGGGCGCCCAGCTCGTCGACGACGGGCAGGCCCGAGATGCGGAACCTCGCGCACATGGCGTCGACCTCGGCGAGGGTGTTGTCCGGTGAGCACGTCACCGGGTCGGTGACCATGCCGGCCTCTGATCGCTTCACGGTTTCGACCTGCCCCGCCTGTTCGGCCACGGGAAGGTTGCGGTGCAGAACACCCATGCCGCCCGCTCGGGCCATCGCGATCGCCATCCGCGACTCGGTGACGGTGTCCATCGCCGAGCTGACGAGCGGCACCTTCAGCCGGATTCTGCGCGTTAGCTGACTGGACGTATCTGCTGTGGCCGGAATCACATCCGATGCGGCGGGCAGCAGCAGGACGTCGTCGAACGTCAGCCCCAGCATCGCGATCTTGGTGGGGTCGTCGCCGCCGGTCGGGACCGGAACGGCGATGGGGATGCTGGTTTCGGTGATCGACATATATGTAGCCTCCCGGGACGCCTGAAAGAAACATCTTATCGGCTCAGAGCTTGTGGTTTATGTTCCCCACGACGTGCCGCCAGAGCGCTGGCGGGATACCTGGGCGGTTGCGTAGTCTGGGGGCGTGCGAGACCACCTGCCACCAGGATTGCCGCCTGACCCGTTCGCCGACGACCCGAGCGATCCGTCGGCGGCGCTTGACGCACTGGAGCCGGGCCAGCCGCTGGACCCGCAGGAACGCACCGCTGTCGAAGCTGATCTCGCAGACCTCGCCGTCTACGAAGCGTTGTTGGCGCACAAGGGAATTCGTGGTCTCGTCGTCTGCTGCGACGAGTGCCAGCAGGACCACTATCACGACTGGGACATGCTGCGCGCCAACCTGCTGCAGCTCCTGGTCGACGGCACGGTCCGTCCGCATGAACCTGCCTACGACCCCGAGCCCGACTCCTACGTCACGTGGGACTACTGCCGCGGCTACGCCGACGCCTCACTGAACGAGGCGACATCAGAGTCCGACGGTTATCGCTGACAGCGCAATTTCGCCCGGCTGATCAGTTCGGCTGATCAGGTGCCGCGGGAACAGCCGCGGCGGGCGCTTCCACCGTCGGCAGCGCAGGAACAGGCAACAGCACGACCGGTGTCGTCGTCGTGGGAAGCGTCAGCGTAGATTGTGGCTCCTCCTCCGCAACGGTCGGCTGCGGTGTCGTCCTGGGCGCCTGCGTCGTCGGTGACGGCGCAGCCGCCGAGGTCGAGCTGGGCAGCTGCGCGCGTGTCGTGGTCGTGGACTGGACCACCACGGTCGTCGACGTCGGGGACGGCGCGCTGGGCGTCGTGGTCGACCGCGGCACGGTCGTCGGTGACGGCGAAGTCGTGGACGACGCGCGAGGCGGTGTCGTCGACGTCGGTGACGGAACCGTCGACGACTGCGTCGTCACCGGTCCCGAAGTCGACGGTGTGGGTGACGGCGATGGCGATGGCGATGTGGTCTCCGGTGAGGAGGACGGGGTCGTCGCGCCGCTGGTGTCCGACGGCGGTGTCGTCTCGCTGCTGGACGGCAGTGTGACCGTGCCAGGATCGAGCAGCTCGGCGGGGATGTCCGGGAACGTGGGCAGCGGAGCACCCGGCGGCACAGTGGCCACGGGGTCCTGAGCCTCGACCTTGACGGTCAGCTCCTGCCATTGGGCGATCAGTTCCTGTTTCTGCTCGACGTCGCCCACGGTGGCGACCGTCGTGGTGACGGCCTGCAGCCTCTCCTGCGCACCCTGCCAGTCCCCCTGCTCGATGAGCTGCTGAACCTGCTGCATTTCCGTCTGGGCGGCCAGGATAACGGCGTCGTCGCGGGTCTGCGCCTGCTCACCGAACAGCGCCGTGCGCAGCCCGTAGAGCGCATCCCCGGGTCCGGACCCCGCGATCACAGCGCCGAAACCACCGATCACGAGCATCGCCGCGGCCGCCGAACCGACGACCGCCAGCGAGAAGCGTCGTCTAGGGGCGGGTCGGGTCACCCGGTCGAGTGCGGCCGCCGCGTCCTGTTGACTCAGCACATGACCCATCGGGGTCTCGCGCACGTCGTCGCGCCAACCGGCGAGCAACTGCGCCAGGTCGGCCTCTTCGCGGTCCGTCACATACGGCTGCTGCTGCGCGGCGAGGGCATCGAGGAACTGGTCGGTGCGGTTGATCTCGTTCAGCGAAGGATCACCGCCGTTGGCATTCCATCGTCCGAAATCAGGCATAGTCGCGCCCCTGCCCCGCGGACGTGATCTCCGCTTTCAGGCGCGACAGGGCGCGATGCTGCGCGACGCGCACCGCCCCCGCGGTGCTTCCGACGGCCGCCGCGGTTTCCTCCGCGCTCATACCGACGACGACACGCAGGATGATGATCTCGCGCTGCTTCTCAGGCAGGACCTGCAGCAGTGCCGCCATTCGCGCCGACGATTCCGAATCGATCGCCATCTGCTCGGGGCCGGTGTCGCCGGAGAAACGCTCCGGAACCACATCCATCGGATCGGCCCGGTTGCGACCAGCTGCCCGGTGCGCGTCAGCAACCTTGTGCGCTGCAATCCCGTATACGAAGGCCAGGAATGGTCGTCCCTGATCTTTGTAACGCGGCAACGCCGTGATGGCGGCCAAGCACACCTCCTGAGCTACGTCATCAGCCGAGAGACCACTGCGTTCCGCAGTGCCCACCCTTGCCCGGCAGTACCTGACAACGAGGGGGCGGATGATCTCCAGCACCTCCCGGAGTGCGTTCCGATCGCCGGCTATTGCTTCAGCAACGACAGCATCGAGACGTTCTCCCGAAATTGTCATCGTGAACAGGCTCTCCAGCGTTACGTCGGGACCCACATCCCGGAGGGGTGGTGGCAGCTTCAGTCGGTACCGGGTCGGTATGAATTCGGTGTGGCTCAGCTAAACAATAACGACCAGGAGGGGCACAACCCGGTTACCGAGGGCGCCACACGCCGCCCCATCTGATCACCTTCTCGGCGGACTCATCTCGCAGAGCCTGGAATCGCGATGCCGAACGCGCGTCGTCGGCGATGTCGGAGAGCAGGCTCGAGACTGCCCACTGCAGCGGCACGAGACCCGATCCGATGGCCTGATCCAGCGCCGCTTCGCCTTCCCTCCGCGCGGACGGGAGGTCGCCGGCACTGCACAGGGCGGCCGCCAGGACCACCCGAGACTTGACCATGTGCCGCACCGAGCCGTAATCAGACGCCAGCCCCATGCCCTTCTCGGCGGGCGGGACAGCTGCGGCGCCGTCGCCGCGAAACATCGCGAGTTCAGCCGACACCCAGGCCAGGCGGATGGGCAGCCGGTCGGATCGACAGTCGCGGACCTGTTCGGCGGCGAGTCCCAGCGCGCGCCCCGACGCCGCGAATCGGCCGACGCCCAGTGCATCGGCGGCCAGCCCGATCATCGCGTCGGCCAGGGACTCTTCGGTGTGTGCGAGAGCCGCCGCCCGTCCGTCCCACCGCCGGGCGAGGTCGTGCCAGCCGAGCTGACGCAGAAACGAGGCCCGGGTGCTCGACGCCAGGGAAGCCAACGAGTCGGACACTGCGCAGTGTCGGAGCCGATCCAAATCGGCGAGTGCGCCGGCGTAGTGCCCTTGCCCGCCGGCGACGACGGCGCGCAACCAGAGCTCGCGGGCGTTGTCGGCCGGCGGCAGTGGCCATGCGCCGGGGTTGCTGCCGAACGCCGCGCGCTCCAAGGCGTTTGCGGTATTCGCAGGCGGCGTGCTCATCGGACCGCGACCGTATCAACTGCATGCTGTTTTTAAAATCACGTTAGTTAACAGTTGATGGACCCGCCGTTACAACGAGATCAACCGACGACCGGACAAAGTCCAGACATTGTCCGGTCGGGAAAATCGCAAACTGCCGAAACCACGGCATTTCCCGAGAACGATTGCACCCCGGTAGCACCAGTTCCGCGGGCAAAACATTTCTCCGATGAACGTGACGTAAATTCTGTGCCTCCGCATATGTGGTTGAGCACACCGCAGGGCTATTGACGAGAAATCGGAAGCCCTTCTACGTTGTGTGCACGAGTGGTCATCGGCGACTGTGCTCGGATTTGTTCCACGACTCACGCATCCACTGCGACGCGTATCGGGTCTGAGGGAGGGGTTTCCATTGCCACAGCCGCAACAGCTTCCGGGACCGAATGCTGATATCTGGGATTGGCAGATGCAGGGAGTTTGCCGAGGCGTTGATTCGTCGATGTTCTTCCACCCTGACGGTGAACGAGGCCGCGCCCGTGCACAGCGCGAGATGCGAGCCAAGGAGATGTGCCGCCGCTGCCCCGTGATCGCTCAGTGCCGTGCACATGCACTGGCCGTCGGCGAGCCCTACGGCATCTGGGGTGGGCTCAGCGAGTCCGAACGTGAGCTGCTTCTCAAGCGCGGAATCCGCCGTACGGCCTGATCACCGTTTCGCCGAACTCGATGATGGTGTCTACCGGCGCGAAGTCGGCGAACCACACATAGAACCGTTGTGCACCCCGCCGTTCCAGGTTGCCGAAATAGGTGATCAACTGGGCGGCATCGCCGCCCGCCAATCCTGGCCCAAGATGCCCGAACCTTCGCCGCCCCTTTTCCAGGATGGAGTCTCGGTCCTGGCCGGCCCGCACGAACGCGACCATCTGCTGCACTGACGCCTGGGCCGATCCGATCGACGGGAGGTACTTCTCGATCTGGTCGACCTTGGTGGCAGGCAGATTCCACCAGTCGGCATACTTCGCGACCAGTTTGAGCATGCGAGGCCCGGTGCCGCCCAGCATGATCGGGATCGGTGCACCGGGCGTCGGCACCTGGACGGCGTCGGGTCGGTCACCGGTGCCCCAATAGTTCGTGAGCGCGGCGAGCGTCTCGCCGAGCGCGTCGACGCGTGACACCGGGCCGGCCGTGCTGAGGTTGAATTTGGCGAGTTCGGCAGGCATCGAACCTGAACCCAGCCCGAGTTCGAAGCGGCCACCGCTGGCCTCGGCCAGGGTGACTGCCTGTTTGGCAAGCACTGCGGGCTGCCGGAACACGTCACAGAGAACGAGATGTCCCAACCGGATCGTCTCGGTGTGCGCGGCCACCCAGGTGGCGATGGTCATCGCTTCCCAGATCGGGCTTTCCGGCGCCATCGGCGTCTCCAGATGGTCGAGGAAGGCCACGCCGTCGAATCCGCTGGCCTCGGCCGCCTGTGAGCGCTCCACCAGCTCGGCGATCGCCAACCGGCTCTGCGGTAGATAGAGAAACCATTCGGCCATGTGGTGCTTCGCTCCCGGGGCATGTTGGTACGGTGATCCCGCCTAAATATACGATGTCGGCGATTATTGTCCGCCGGACCGGCCGGGAGGCGCGCGGGTGACGATGAGTTGTGTCGGGAAAGTGGCAATGGTGACAGGGGCGAGCCGGGGCTTGGGAAAGGCCATCGCGCAACGCCTGGCGGCGTCGGGGGCTACGGTGGCGCTGACGGCGCGCACGATGGAGCCGGTGCCCAAGTACCAGGGCTCGCTGCAGCAGACCCTCGGTGAGATCCGCGAGCAGGGTGGGTCGGCGATCGCTGTGGCGGCCGACTTATCACACAGCGAGGACCGCGAGCGGTTGTTCGCCGAAGTGACCGAAAAAGTTGGTGCGCCGGACATTCTGGTCAACAACGCGGCGGTGACTTTTCTGCTGCCGCTGGCGGCATTCCCCGAGAAACGCATCCGGCTGATGTTCGACCTGCACGTGCTGGCACCGTTACACCTGAGCCAGCTCGCGATCCCCGCGATGCGGCAGCGCGGCGGAGGCTGGATCCTCAACGTCACCTCCGTCGGCGGCGACCTTCCCGAAGGTCCCCCCTTCTCCGGGTTCGACTCCACTGCAGGTTTCGGGATCTACGGAACGGTGAAAGCCGCACTCAACCGCCTCACCAAAAGCCTTGCAGCCGAACACTATGCGGATGGCATCGCGGTGAACGCCGCCGCACCGTCCAACCCTGTCGCCACCCCAGGGGCCGGCACCCTCGACCTGGCCAAGACCGACACCGAGGACATCGAGCTGATCACCCACACGGCGCTAGTGCTGTGCACGGGCGATCCGAAGACCATGACCGGCCGCATCGTGCACACGCAGCCATTCCTCAAGGAGATCGGTTGGCCGGCCTGAGCGAGCGCCTGGCATCGGCCGGGATCACCGAGGTGCGGCCGCTGGCAGGCGGAGCTTCCGGCCTCACCTATCGCGGAGTGCTGGGCACCGTACCCGTGGTCGTCAAAGTGGCCCCTGCAGGCGTGGAGCCCATTGCTCATCGCGACGTCCTGCGGCAGGCCCGGATATTGAAAGCGCTGCAGCGCAGCGACGTTCCGGTCCCCGATGTGCTGCTCGAAGACTCCGGGGCTCCGCCCGAGGTGCCGCCGCTGTTCGTCATGTCGCTGTGCGCAGGCGACGCGGTGGAACCACTCTTCGACGTCGACGCCGAGCTGCCGACGCACGCCTGCATCGGCGCTCGATTCCTCAATGCTGCCGTCGCGATGGCCCGCCTGCACCGCCTCTCGCCCGCGACCCTCGGTGTGCACGGCGAAGCTGTCAGCGGGCCCGCAGACGAAATCGAGCGCTGGTCGCGGACACTTCACACCGTGGACCCTGGACTGGTACCCGACTGGCAGGAGGTGCGCGCAATGCTGGCGTCGGCGGTTCCGCCACCGAACGGCCCGGCGGTGGTGCACGGCGACTTCCGACTCGGCAACCTGCTGGCCGACGGTGAGCACATCACCGCCGTCATCGACTGGGAGATCTGGTCTGTGGGTGACCCGCGGATCGACGTCGGCTGGTTCCTGGTCAATGCCGATCCTCATACCTATCAACGGGTTTCGGCGTGCGCGGGCGCGGTGCCGCCCGCCGGGGAGCTCATCGCGGCGTACTGTGCAGAGCTCGGCACCGAACCGACCGACCTGCGCTGGTTCGAGGCACTGGCGTGCTTCAAATCGGCGGCCACCTGGTCTCTGATCGTCAAACACAACCGGCGCAGACCGACGCCGGACCCGCAGTGGGAGGCGATGGTGCCTACGTTGCCGCGATTGCTGCAGCGCGCCGGTGAACTCGTGCGGTCAGCGGGGTAACACGCCGCGCAGAAACAGGTCGACGGCGTAGGTGAGATGGCGCCGCTCCGCCTTGCGGCTGCGGTAGATGCCAAAATCAGCGAGGCGCGAGGGGAATCCCTCCACAAGTGCCAGAAAGTGCTCGGCCGCCAGCTCGATGTCGTCGACGGCGACGGTGCCTGCGTCGGCGTGCCGCTGCAACAGGTCCATCACCTGGCGCTGGCGGCTAGCCCAGCCCAATGAGTCTGCACTGAGGGCGAATTCGGGAAAACGATGTGCCTCGTTGCGGGCGATGCGGTGCAGGCGGACGATGCCGGGATCCAGCGCTCGCCGCAATGTGCCCTCAGCGATGGCGATCAGCGCGGCATGCAGATCGTCGCCATCGACATCGGAGAGGATGTCGTTCTCGACGGCTCTGGTGAATGCCCACGGGATCGCATCGAGGAAGGCGGCACGCTTGTCCGGGTAGCGGGCGTACAGCGTGCGTTTGGTGATTCCTGCCGCCTCGGCGATGGCCTCCATGGTGGTGCCGTCGTAGCCGTTGTCGAGAAACGTCGCAACGGCGGCTTCCCGCAATTGTTGGCGCAGGGCACTCGATTCCGCCTGCGTCGGCCGGCCTCGGCGTGTCTGAACCATCTGCGCAAGTGTAGTGAGGGCCGTTCAGCCGCGGGGCAGGCCGAGGACCCGTTGGGCGATGATGTTGCGCTGGATCTCTGAGGTGCCACCGGCAATTGTGGACGAGAAGCTGCGGACATAGCGTTCGAAGCTGCTGCCGTAGTAGTGGTCGAGGTTCATCGGCGCGTACGGCCCGCCGACCGACGGATGCACCAGTCCGTCCGAACCCGCGGCGTCGAGCGCGTATTCGGCGATGGTGCGCTCGGCTTCGGAGCCCAGCAGCTTGAGCAGGGAGAGCGCGGCCACATCGTCGTGGCCGCGCGCCGCTCGGGCCAGCGCTGCCGATCCGAGCAACCGCAGCGCGACGACATCCATGATCGACGTGGCGTAGCTGTCGCGGTGGGGCGCTGTGGCGGGCGTGAAGTCGTCGATCAGCGTCTGCAGCCGGTCGGCGTATCCCAGCCAGAGCATGGTCCGTTCGTGACCGAGTGAGCCGTTGGCCACCGACCAGCCAGCATTGAGCGGGCCGACGAGGTTCTCGGCGGGAACGCGCACGTCGTTGAAGAACACCTCGTTGAGGTCGAGATCGTCGCGGCTGACCAGAGATGCCAGCGGCCGGCACGTCACCCCTTCGGTGTCGGTCGGGATGACGAGCACACTGATGCCCTTGTGCTTGGGGACCTCCGTGTCGGTGCGGACAAAGGTGAGCAGGAAGTCGGCGTCGTGCGCGCCCGAGGTCCACACCTTCTGTCCGTTGACGACGAAGTGATCGCCTTCCAGCACCGCGCGGGTACGCAGCGAGGCGAGGTCGGATCCCGCGCCGGGCTCGCTCATGCCGAGCGAAGCAGTGCGCTCGGCGCGCAGCACAGGCACCGCCCAACGCTGCTTCTGCTCGTCGGTACCGAACGTCAGCAGCGAGGCGGCGACGATGTCGACTCCCTGTGGGTTGAACGAGTGGTAGATGCGGCGGCGTGCCAACTCCTCCAGATAGACGAAGTGCTCCAGCACCCCCGCGTTGCGGCCACCGTACTCCGGCGGTTGCGGTGGCAGCAGCCAGCCGTTGTCGAAAAGCAGCCGCTGCCACCGTCGCGCCCAGTCCGGCAGGTGCGACACCGACCGGGGACGTTCCAGCAGCTGCGCCTCGGCTGGCAGGTGCTCGTCGCAGAAGGCACTGAATTGAGCGCGGAATTCTTCGACTTCGGCGCCGAACGTGAGTTGCACGATGCTCCCCCCGACTTCAGCCGCGCGGAATGCCGCTGAGCCGGTCGGCGAACTTGGCTTCGGCCGCGTCCCGCAGACGCGGCAGGTGTTCTGACGGGAACGCATCGGGAGCGGGTGCGACGTCCTTGAGCAGCAGTCGCGACAGTGTCACCTTGTGCACCTCGGTCGGGCCGTCGGCGAGTCCGAGGACGAACGACTCGGTCAGGTACTGGACGAACGGCATCTCGTGGGAAGTGCCCAGCGAGCCGTGGATCTGCAGGGCGCGCGCCGAAACATCGTGCAGCACTTTTTGCATCATCGCTTTGACCGCCGAGATGTCGGCACGCACGGCCTTGTAATCGTTGTACTGGTCGATCTTCCACGCGGTCTGCAGCGTCAGCAGACGAAATGCTTCGATCTCCATCCACGAATCGGCCACCATCTCCTGGACCATCTGTTTGTCGGCCAGCACGGAGCCCTGCGTGTACCGCGACACGGCGCGCTCGGTGATCATGTCGAAGATCCGCCGCACCAGTCCGACTGTGCGCATCGCGTGGTGGATGCGGCCACCGCCGAGTCGGGTCTGTGCGACGACGAATGCGCCGCCGCGCGGTCCGAGCATGTGATCGGCGGGCACGCGGACGTTCTCATAGCGCAAGTATCCTTCGCGGCCACCTTCACCGGGCGGCTGATAGCCCAGCCCGACGTCACGCAGCACGTTGACACCGGGAGTTCCGCCCGGCACCACGAACATCGAATAGCGCTGATAGGGCGGCGCTTCGGGGTCGGTCATCGCCATCACGATGATGAATGACGCCATCGACGCAAACGACGAATACCACTTCTCACCGTTGATCACCCAGTGGTCGCCGTCCTGGATCGCGGAAGTGGTGAAGATCTTCGGGTCGGCGCCGCCCTGCGGTTCGGTCATCGAGAAGCACGAGATGATGCGGTTGTCGAGCAGCGGCTTCAGATAGCGCTGCTTGAGCTCGGGCGTGCCGTAGTGGGCCAGTATCTCGCTGTTGCCCGAATCGGGTGCCTGGGATCCGAACACGATCGGCGCGCACTCGGAACGGCCGAGGATCTCGTTGAGCAGCGCCAGTTTGACCTGGCCGTGGCCGGGGCCGCCGAGGTGGGGTCCCAGGTGGGTGGCCCACAACCCGCGCTGCTTGACGATCTCCTGTAGCGGCGGGATCAGCGCCTGCCGGACCGGATCGTTCAGGTCATGCGATTCCTTGACGACGTAGTCGATGGGTTCGCACTCGGTGCGCACGAAGTCCTCGACCCAGCTCAGCTGTTGCGCCCATTCTGGGTCTGTGGAGAAGTCCCACGCCATGTCGTTGTCAGCCTTCCCATTTCCGTCTGCGCCCGGCCGCCTCGTCGGTGGCGTGGGTGAGCACCTGATTGCGGTTCTCCAGCTCGATCGCGGCCGACAGGCTCGCGGCATCGGTGTTGACCTGCAGCGCACGCTTGGTCATCTGCACCCCCAGCGGCGCTAATCGCGCTATCTCATGGGCCAATTCGACTGCGGTGTCGAGCAGCCGGTCGGGCTCGGCCAGCCGGCTGACCAATCCCCGGCGATCGGCCTCCTCGGCCGTCACAGTGCGGCCGGTCAGCATCCAGTCGGCAGCGACGCTCGTACCGACGATGCGGGGTAGGTGATAGCTCATCCCCATCTCGGCGCCCGAGAGGCCCAGCAGGATTGCCGCGTTACCGAACGTCGCGGTGTGCGAGGCGATCCGGATATCGGCGGCGAGGCTCAGCGCGAAACCGCCACCCACGCAGGGGCCGTTAATCGCCGCGATCACCGGTTGCGGCATCGCTTCGATCGCCTGCGGCAGCGCGGCCATCGCCTCCTGGAAGCGCAGCCGGTCGATGGCGGGATCGTCGGCCGTGAGCATGCCCGGCCCGAAATCGCGCATGTCGATGCCGGAACAGAATCCGCGGCCGGCGCCGGTGAGCACGACGGCGTGCACCGACGGGTCCCGCGACAACTGCGCACAAGCGTGCCCGAGCTCGGCGACCATCGTCTCGTTGATCGCGTTGAGTCGCTGCGGCCTGTTGAGTCTCAACACGGTCACCCCGGGATGTGGGTTTTCCACAGCGAGTGTCTCGGGCACGTCAGACCCGCTCGATGATCGTCGCGGTACCCATGCCCCCACCGGTGCACATCGTCACCAGTCCGGTGTGCAGATCGCGGCGTTCGAGTTCGTCGAGCAGCGTGCCGATCAAGATGGCGCCGGTGGCGCCGATCGGATGCCCCAGCGCGATGGCGCCGCCATTGACGTTGACGCGATCAGGGTCCAGGTCCAGATCGCGAATCGCCTTGAGCGGGACGGCGGCAAAGGCCTCGTTGATCTCCCACAGGTCGATGTCGTCGGCGGCCATGCCGGCCTTGCTCAAAGCGCGCTCAGCGGCCGGGGCGGGAGCGGTCAACATGATGATGGGTTCGCTGCCGATCGCCGCGGCGGCGCGGATGCGGGCCCGCGGCGTCACGCCGTGCGCCCGGGCGAACGCTGGCGACGCCAGCAGCGCGGCGGCGGCTCCGTCGACGACGCCGGAGGAGTTGCCGGCGTGGTGGACGTGGTCGACACGGTCGATCTGCGGGTACCGGTTCAGGCAGATCTCGTCGAACGTCACGGCTTCCCCGTCCACGCGCTGGGCGCCCATGTCGGCGAACGCGGGACGGAGTTTGGCCAGTCCTTCGGCCGTGGTGCCGGGCCGGGGATGTTCATCTCTGTCGAGAAGCACATCGCCATCGGTGTCGGTGACCGCGATGAGCGACCGGTCGAACCGGCCGTCGGCGATCGCCGCGGCAGCGCGCTGCTGGCTGTGCGCGGCGAAGCGGTCGACGTCGTCGCGCCTGAAGCTCTCCAGCGAAGCGATCAGGTCGGCCGAGATACCCTGCGGCACCGTGGGATAGCGCTCCCGCAGGGCCGGGTTGCCCCCGTCTATGGTCGGCACGCCAACCGTGACGCCCCACCGAGACATCGACTCCACACCACCGGCGATCACGAGATCCTGTGCACCACAGCCGATTCCGGCCGCCGCGACGGTGATGGCCTGTTGGCCGGAACCGCAGAACCGGTTCAGCGTCATGCCGGGAACCGACTCGGGCCATCCAGCGAGCAGGACCGACAGCCGGGCGATGTCGTCGCCATGGTCGCCCGCCAGGATGCCGTTGCCGGCGATGACGTCCTCGACATCGGAAGGGTCGACTCCGTTGCGTGCGGTCAGGGCCGTGAGGCACTGAGCGAACAAGTCTTGGGGATGGCAGGCGTGCAGGCCGCCGTCGGGGCGTCCCCGGCCGCGGGGAGTACGAACCACGTCGACTATCAGTGCGTCGGTGATGGCCGGCTCCTTCCGCGAACTACACGTTCACGTATATTTACACCATCACTCCTCGTCCGTGCTGCCGGTCGGCTCCTGAGCCGCCACAACAGTCCGTCGGCGGGTCGCTCTGACGATCCCGAATACGACCACGCCCACGACGGCCACCACGCCGAACCACGGCAGCATCAGCCCCAGGAGCAGCACCGCGCCGCTTGCCACCGCGACCAGCGCATCCCAACCGCGCTCGACCTGGCCGAGAAACCCTTCGTACTCCTTGGGCGCAGGCCCACCGACGGTCTCGGCGTAGAAGCTGACGTCGACCGTGCTGTAAGCGACCTGGTCGCCGAGCGCCTCGCGCTGCGCCCGCAGGCTGTCCAGTTCGGCCTGCCGCTGCGACAGCGCATTCTCCGCAGTGATCAACGCTTCGGGGTCGCCGGCGTCGCGCATGATCGCCAACAGGCGGTCGACTGAGGTCTGAAGGGCTTTGATTCGGGCATCGAGATCCACCCGCTGTGCCGTGACGTCCTCGGCTGTGGTCGACGCCGTCTCGACCGTGCCGAGGGTCTTGAGCTCGCGGACCACCTCGTCGAGTTGGGCCGCGGGAACCCGCAACACCACCGATGTGATCGCCCGTCCGGTGCCCGATCCTGCGTCTTCGGAGCGGCTGTCGACCCGGCCGTCCGCCTTCTCCACCATGACGGCGGCCTCGTCGGCAGCTTTGGACGGATCGGGCACGGTCATCGTCACCGACGCCGTCCTGACGACGTCCCGCTTCTCCTCCGGCGGCGCTTGCGGCGGCCCGAATTCCGGGGCGGTACCGGTAACCGAATCCGCCACGCCGCCCGCACCCTCGGACGGCATCACGGGCGCGGCGGGCACCTCATTGCGTGGTGCATCTGCTCCGGCGCAGCCGGTCACGATTCCCAGCGCCGCGACACCGGCGAGCGCCAACGCCATCGCGCGAGATACCTGGTTCATGATCAAAATGTACTGAAAGGCAACAGGGCTGCGCTTCACCCCGAATTGTCCGTTTGCCGACCGCGTCAATAACACTCCGTGCCCGCCATGCCAATCTGCGACGATTCTATTGATGACCATCACGTCCTGGTGTTAATCTGACGATCTCCCGGACAGCGCAGATGATGCCCGAGAGCGCGCCAGAAACGTTGCTATGCAAGTAGTTTCACGCCGCATCTAAAAGGAGCGTCATGAGCACTGCCGCCGAAAGGGCCGCCCAGCTCGACCTCGTGGCACGGCTGAAGTCCGCCTATCCCGAACTTCCCGACGCTCCCACTCCGGACCTGCTCGACCATGCTCGGATCAAGGCATACCTGAAACCCGTGCACGACGTCGGTGGCGAACCCGATGCCCCGATGAAGTATGAGAACAAGCAGTACGAGGCGTGGGAAGAGCTGACGTACGTCATCTGCGAGGTGCTGGCGTGGCGCGGTATCTGGCTCTCGGAGGAACGGCGTCGGATCGGCAACGTCGACGTGGGACGGGCCGAATATCTCGGGCTGCCGTACTACGGTCGCTGGTTGCTGGCCGTCGCCAGAATTCTCGTCGAAAAGCATCACATCGCGCTGGGCGAGCTCAGCGAACGCATGGCCGAGGTCCAGGAGCGTTACGCCGACGGCTTGAACGGTAAAAAGCCTGAGGCTCAACCGAAGTCGGAGGGCGACGGGTCCGGCGTGAAGCGCAACGCCCACCACAAGCACGCCGTCGGCAAGGGCGATCCGCAGGTCTACGCCGGCCAGGCCGGCGAACCGAGATTCCGCATCGGAGACACCGTGACCGTGCGCGATCTGCCGGTCGTCTTCTACACCCGCACCCCCGAGTACGTGCGCGGCGCAACGGGCACGATCGCCACCGTCGCCTATGAGAGTCCCGCCGCCGAGGACGAGACCTGGGATCGGTCTGACGCCAAGCCGGAATGGTTCTACGTCGTCGAATTCAACATGTCCGAGCTCTGGCACGGTTACACCGGCACGGCCACTGACACGTTACGCACCGAACTGCCGGAGCGCTGGCTCAAATCCTGAGGAGATCCCGTGTCACATGACCACGAGCATGGCCACGACCACGACCGGACGGTCAAGCCGATGGTCGACGAAATCACCGACTTCGAGGTCCTGGAGATCGCGCTGCGGGAACTCTGCATCGAGAAGGGCATCTTCAGCGCCGAAGACCATCGCCGCTTCACCGAGTTCGCCGAACAGATCGGCCCCACTCCTGCCGCCACCCTCGTCGCCAAGGCCTGGCTGGATCCGGAGTTCAAGGCGCTGGCACTGGCAGAGCCGATGACCGCCAGCAAGGAGGTCGGTGTCGACTGGATGGAACCCACCGGGTTCGGCACGCCAAGCGATTTCACCGCGTTCGAGATCCTCGCGGACACCCCGACGCTGCACCACGTCATCGTCTGTGCCCTCTGCTCGTGCTATCCGCGCCCCATTCTCGGCAATTCGCCCGAGTGGTATCGCACGCCGAACTATCGGCGCCGGCTCGTCCGCTGGCCGCGACAGGTGCTCGCCGAGTTCGGGCTGTACCTACCCGACGACGTCGAGGTCCGGGTGCAGGATTCGAACCAGAAGCACCGGTTCATGGTGATGCCGATGCGTCCGGACGGAACCGACGGTTGGACCGAAGAGCAGTTGGCCGAGATCGTCACGCGGGACTGCCTCATCGGCGTCGCGCTGCCCAAGGCGGGAGTCACCACCAACGTCATCGTCGACACCCGGCCTGCGGTGCACCCGTGACCCCGCGCCGCATCCCTGTTCTCGACGAGATCGTCGAACGGGACCAGGTGTGGAGCCGAATGGCCGCCAAGTACGGCGTCGAGAACCCGACCCCTCCGTGGAAGACCAGCCTCGATGGGCTGTGCGACGCCCTGGACCGTTCCGCCTGCGCTGCGGACCTGCCCGATTTCAAGCAGCGGCGCGACGAGGAAGACGATCTGTCGGCCACGTTGTACGCCGAATTGCCTTATCCCGAAAGCCAACTCGTGGCGCTCGCGCACTCTCTGCTGGCACGCGGGGTGATCGACGAAGAGCAGTTGCGGGAGCGGCTACAGAGTGTGCGCGCCCGCCTGGAGGCCTAGCTCATTCCGGGCTCATTCCGGCAGCAGGATGGCCCGGATCAACGGCGTCAGGAAGGCGATCACCTCGTCGGCCGTCATTGCCGCCAGCGGCCCGTCCGCCAGAACATACCGGCTGAACGTCACTCCGATCAGCAACGCGCCCAGTAGATCTCCCCTCTGCTCGCGGTCAGCAGCGTCGAATCCAGCCAGGTAGGCGTCGGCCGGTTGCATGCGCATCGCGCGAAGTAGTTGCTTCGCGACGTCGATATCGGCCGCGCTGCGGATCAGCGCGATGAAGGGATCCTGTGAGCCGTCTTCCTCGATGCGCTCGACATAGTCGCGAGCGATGCGCACGGGCAGGTCTGACATGTCTACGGTGACGTCAGCCGGTATCCGTCGACCATCCAGCAGGCAGCTGACGAACAGCTGTTCCTTGGTCTCGAAGTGCCGCACGACCAGCCCGTGGGTGACCCCGGCCCGTCTCGCGATCTCGCGAATCGTGCCCAGCGCGTAGCCCCGCTCACCGAAGACTTCCCGCGCCGCGGTCAGGATGGCCGCGCGATGCGCTTCCGGGTTGCGGATGCGCTTGCGCGTCCCGGGTTCCGGCGGGTTCGGCATCCCCTTAATGTACAGCTGGACATTAGCCACCGACCAGGCCTACGGTGGCTAGTAACCACTTGGCCATTAAGGAGGAGGATTCGTGACCGTCACTGCATACGCTGCGCAGACAGCGCGGGCTGACCTCACGCCCTACGATTACGAACCCGCTGACCTGGGCCCGCTGGAAGTCGACGTCGACGTGACGCACTGCGGGATCTGCCACACCGATATCGGGATGATCGACAACGACTGGGGCTACTCGCAGTTCCCGGTCGTGGCCGGGCACGAGGCTGTCGGCGTAGTCTCGGCCGTCGGCTCAGCCGTCGACCCCGAACACCTGCGCGTCGGACAGCGCGTCGGGGTCGGCGCCATCGCCGGCACATGCATGAGCTGCGAATTCTGCCTCGCCGGCCGGCAGCAACTCTGCCCTGCCCGGGACGACACCGTGCTGCGCGGTCACCGCGGCGGCTTCGCGTCCTCGGTGCGGGCCAGCGACTGGCGGTTCGCCTACCCCATCCCGGATGTCATCTCCTCCGAGCATGCCGGGCCGCTGTTGTGCGCAGGCGTCACCGTGTTCGCCCCACTGGTCCGTCACGGCGTCAGCCCGACGGACCGGGTGGGCATCGTCGGCATCGGCGGACTGGGACACCTCGCGATCCAGTTCGCCCACGCGTGGGGTTGTGACGTCACCGCGATCTCCACGTCCGCACGGAAGCGAGACGAGGCGATCGAGCTGGGCGCCGACAACTTCATCGCCACCCGGAATACCGACGAATTAGCCCAGGCTGCAGGACGTTTCGACTTCATCCTGTCGACAGTCTCAGCAGCATCCTGTGGGACGATTACCTTGCCGCGCTGAAACCCCGGGGAACGCTGAGCGTCGTCGGAGTTCCCGATGCCACGATGCAGATAGGACCGTTCGAGCTCCTGCCGGCCGCCAAGACCATCTCCGGCGGCGTCCCCGCATCGCGTCAGGAGACCGTCCAGATGCTGGACTTCGTTGCACGCACCGGCATCCGGCCAATGGTGCAGACCTACCCGATGTCGGAGATCAACGAGGCTGTGGCGCAGGTGCGTTCAGGCCGGGCGCACTACCGTGCGGTGGTGACGACCTAGCTCGCGCAACACCAGATCCGTCGCGCCCCAGTCCATGCACTTGTCGGTGACCGACTGCCCGTAGACCAGCGGCCGGGACTCCGGCGCCTGCGCTCCGGCGACCAGGAAGCTCTCCAGCATCACGCCACTGACCGGCAGGCCGTCGCGCACCAGCTGCGCGACGTCCAGCGCCACCTGCGCCTGACGGATATGGTCCTTCCCCGAATTGGCGTGGCTGCAATCGATCACGACACGGCCGGGCAGACCGGCCTTGGTCAACTTCGCCGCCGCCGCGGTGACCGACTCGGCGTCGCAGTTGGGTCCGTCGGTGCCACCGCGCAGGATGACGTGGCAATCCTCGTTGCCGGTGGTGCTCACGAGCGCGCCGCGGCCCAGATCGTTCATCCCGAAGAAGACGTGCGGCGCGGCAGCCGCTTTGACGCCGTCGACGGCCACTTGGATGTTGCCGTCGGTGCCGTTCTTGAATCCGACGGGCATCGACAAACCCGACGCCAGCTGGCGGTGCACCTGAGACTCGGTGGTGCGGGCGCCGATCGCGCCCCACGCCACCGCATCCGCGATGTACTGCGGGCTGGTGGGTTCCAGGAACTCGCATCCGACGGGCAGGCCGATGTCGATGATGTCGAGCAGAAGCCGGCGGGCGATGCGCAGGCCGCGGGCGACGTCGAATGTGCCGTCCATGCCCGGGTCGTTGATGAGACCCTTCCAGCCGATCGTGGTGCGCGGCTTCTCGAAGTACACCCGCATGACCACTTTCAGCCGGTCACTGAGCTCGTCGGCGACCTGGACGAGACGGCTCGCGTACTCGAGCGCCGCCGCAGGATCATGCACCGAGCACGGTCCGACGACGACCAGCAGCCGGTCGTCGCGGCCGGCGAGGATGTCGGCGATCTCGTCGCGGTCGCGGGCCACCCGCTCCGTGCGACGCGCCCCGAGCGGGAACTCGGCCAGGACCGCATGCGGGCTGGGGATGTCGCTGAAGCTGCGGATACGCCGATCGGACGTGGTTTCCGGGGTGGCGATCTGCGCCATGTTCACGAGGGTGCCTTTCTGGTTCGGGCACCTGCCTGCGAATCCGGTGCCCCTTGAATGACAAAAGGCAGCGACCTGATGGTCACTGCCTGGGCTCCGGGTGGATGCGTTGCTTAGCGCTGCGCTTTATCGGCTCCGCCCGGAGCCTCGATAAAGCGCCAATAGCCGGCGCACACGCGGATGTTCACGAGCGCATCCTAACCCGATATCCGCACACAACTGAAATGGCCAGCACCGCCGAGGACCTTCGCAGGCGACTTGCCCAATGTCGCTAACGACGGCCGAGTCGCCGAGTACGCTCCAATCGCTGAGAGGTGATTCTGGTGGTGGAGACCATTACGGACGCGCCTTTGAAGTGGTTGATTCGAGGCGCCGTTACGCTCGTCTTTGCCATTTGCTTCGTCGACCTGCTCCTTTGGACGACCGGTATCCGTTCTTTGGATCGGGTGTTTCCTCAGTGGGCCCATGTGACGCCGTGGGTGGTGGCACTTCTCTCCGTACTTGGAACATCGATCCTGCTGCAGACCGGGCCGACATCCCGGCGGCGCATCTGGGCGGGACGCGGGGCCGCGGTGCTCGTCGCCGCGCTCACCACGGTGTCGCTGGTCGGCTATGCGGCAGGTTCCATCTCGCCCGATCAGGTTGGCTTTTCCCCTGCAGCGGGGGTGTCCCTCCTGGCTCTGACGCCTGCAGTGATCACCATGTCCATGGACAACCGTGCCGCCAACACGGCCTGGCCCCTCAGTGTCATCGCAGCGCCGATTCTGCCTCTGGTCAGCCTTGTCACCTATCTGTTCGACGCTGCCGAAATGCTCGGCCGTTCAGTGTCACTCGGGATGAACGCGTCCACGGCCGTAGCCATAGTGCTGCTCGTGGATGCCACTGTCGCGGCACGCCCTGACCGTCAGCCTGTCGCCTGGCTGATCGCCCGACCTGACCGCCGAATGCTGGTGCGCCTGGTGATCACCTTCCTGCTGGTCCCGATCTGGGTTGCAATATGGCGTCTGGTGCTCCTGGCCGTCGGGGTGCACGGCGACGCGGTGTGGGTGCTGGCGGTGGTGCTGGCGACCGCCATACTCGGGTTGCCGTTCTTCGTGCTGAGCCGCCGCATCCAGCGACTGGTCAACAGCCAGTTGACGCAGAGCCGCGAACGCGTGGAGGCCGAACGCCAACGCGCTGAGGCGGTGGAACGCTACCGCATTCTGGCCAACAACGCCGTCGATGTCGTCGTTCATGTACGGGGCAACCAACCCGTGTGGGTCTCCCCGTCGATCGAGGCGGCATTCGGTTGGCCCACTCAGCAGTGGCTCGGTGTCGACTTCGCCCCCCACATTCATGGCGACGACCTTGACGCGGTGTACGGCGCACTTGCCGAAAATGCCGCAGGCAGGGCGGCCGTGGCGAGGTTCCGGGTCGCCACGGCCGACGGCGACTATCGCTGGGTCGAGGGACATGGCAAGCCACACACCGACGCTGCAGGTGACAGCGACGGGGTGATCGTCGCGCTGCGCATCATCGACGCGCAGATCGCGATGGAGCGCGAACTGCAACAGGCCCGCGATTCAGCTCTCGCACTGGCCGAAGCGAAATCAGACTTCGTCGCCACCGTCAGCCATGAGATCCGCTCGCCGATACACGCCATCGTCGGATTCTCGGAATTGTTGGAACGGCAGCTGTCGACCACGGGCCAAAGCGAGGCAGCGGAGTGGTCCAGTCGAATGCGAACCGAAGCAGAACGGCTCACCCGCCTCATCGAGGATCTTCTGGATCTTTCTCGGCTGGACGCAGGGAGGACGCAGATCGCGTCGAAGCCCTTTCAGCTCAGGCAGCTGGTGGACGAAGTCATCCAGATGACGAGGCTCAATACCGACAAGAAGAACCTGCGGCTGCAGTATTTCGTGGACCCGACGACTTCGGACTGGCGTACCGGCGATCCGGACAGATTGCATCAAGTGCTCCATAATCTGATCTCGAATGCGGAGAAGTTCACTCGCGAGGGCCGCATCGATCTCGACGTCACGACAGTATCCAGCACCCTCGGTGACGCCCGGATCCGGTTCGCCGTGACCGACACCGGCCCTGGTATTCCGGGAAGTGAGGTCGAACGCATCCTGGAACCGTTCGCCCAGGTGTGGAGCTCGGATGCCGATCGCGGTAGCGGCCTGGGTCTTCCGATCTCAGACCGCCTCGTCAAGGCAATGGGCGGTGACGGACTCGCCGTCGCAAGTCTGGAAGGCCATGGATCGACATTTCACTTCACCATTCCGCTGCCGGAATCTCAGCAACCCGCCGCGACTAACGCCGCCAGCACCGAGCATTCCACCGAAACCGCCTCGCCCGGAGTCATTCTCGTTGTCGACGACAATGAGACGAACCGAATGCTTGTCGAGACACAGTTGAAGAAGCTCGGCTACGACTGCGAGGTCGCTTCGAACGGCGTGGAGGCGCTCGAGCGCCTCGACTCGGCGAAATTCGATGCCGTGTTGATGGACTGCAACATGCCGGTGATGGACGGCTATGAAGCCACCCGCAGGATCCGTGCAATGGAACGGGCCACCGGAGAACGCACACCGGTACTGGCGCTGACGGCGTCGGCCTCGGGCTCGAATCGCGACGCGTGCGAAAGAGCGGGTATGGATGGCTTTCTCAGCAAGCCGATTCACTTGTCCACCCTCGCGAGCACGATATCCCGTTTCCTCGGCGGCCCCACAGCACCAGACGGTGGTGGCCGCACACCGTCGACCTTTCCGCAGCCGCGCATCAACCCGTCACCTCCGATTCTGGACCGAGCGCGTATTGAACGCCTGGCCGACGAACTGGGGACAAGCGCTCTGCACAACGTTGTGAAGACATTTGTCGACGAGATGCCGCGCCGATTGGCCGAATTGAACAGGGTGACGGCGTTGCAGGACGCCGATGCCGTTCGCCGCGGAGCGCATGCTATCCGGTCCCCCAGCGCGATGCTGGGCGCCGCTGCGCTGGCCGAGCATCTGCGGGTCATCGAGAATTCCGAGAATCCGATCCTCACGGCGACCCATGGTGATCTCGACAACCTGATTCACGTCACCGTGCAGCACATGAACGCCATCTTGGGTGAGTCACCGGAGTGAAGGAGGCAGATGAAGGGCGTACTGCTCAACGTCGTCGAGGAGGCGGTTTCCCACGAGTGGGGCGAAGAAATGTGGGACGACCTGCTGGCCGACTGTGGATTGGATGGCGCATACACGGCGTTGGGAAACTATCCCGACTCCGAGCTCGTAGCGTTGGCCGGCGCCGCGGCGATCCGGCTCGGTCTGCCCATCGAAACGGTCTTCAGGGTACTGGGCCGACTCTCGTTCGCGCCGTTGTTCGCCCGGTACACACAACACCTGGAGGCGCCGACGTCGCTGCGTGAATTCCTGCCCAGCGTCAACGATCTGATCCACCCACAGGTGCTCAAGCTCTACCCCGGGGCCTCGGTCCCCAAGTTCGCACTTCGCGACACCGGTGACGAACTCGAACTGGACTATCTGTCGGTGCGTGACATGTGCATGCTGGCTGAGGGACTGGTCCTCGGAGTCGCCGACCATTTCGGCGAGACCGTGACGGTCTTCCAAAGCAGCTGCAAGCAACGGGGCGACTCTCGGTGCACGCTGCGCATCAGGGCTACGGTGTGAACGAAGCCGGCGACCAATCTGCGCACATCGAGCGGCTTCGACGCCGCCTTGCCCGCGAAAAGTCTGCCCGCCTACAGGCCGAAGCCATCGCCGAGCGCGTGGCATCGGACCGATGGGAGCTTCGCCAGCAGCTCGAGGAAAAGCTCGCGCTACGGACCGCGGAGCTGGAGGCGGCACGCCAGGCAGCCTCGGCCGCCGTGAGCGACCGCCAGCGCAGTCTGGCGTCAGTCTCCCACGAAATCCGTACCTCGCTCGCGGCGCTGTTCTTTCTCACCGAGTCGCTATCACCTCAGGAGCCCATCACCGCTGAGCAATTAACCCGCCTTAGGAGCGTGCTCGACGACATGGAGAAGTCAATGGACGCAGCGGCCAACGCGTCAGCGACCGGGCAAGAGACGGATTCGCCGCTGCCACTGGCGGACATCGTCTCGACCTATGAGGCAAGTTGGCTTCAGGCTGCCGCGCGCGCCGGAAAGCTCCTGATTCTCGACGTCGCGACACCTTCGGCCCTGTTGGCAAATCCCGTTGAGGTCAACAACACTGTGCTGTCAACGATCAGTGGCAGATCAGTTACAGCTGCACCTGTCGTGGAATTGCGCCTGGTGGCCGGCGAGGACGGCTTCTCGGTGACCTGAAGATGCCATCGGACAATCTCATCTACTCGCGAGTCGGAAACCGACACCACGGACCGTCTCGATACGGCTCCTGCATCCGGGCGTGTCGATCTTCCTACGCAGGTTGCCGATATGCACGTCGACCACGTGGTCGTCGCCGAACCAATCCGGACCCCAGATACTCTGCTTGAGCATTTCTCGGGTGTGCACCATCTTCGGGCGCGCGGTGATCGTGTCCAGAAGGTCGAACTCCTTCTTGGTCAGCACCACCTCCTTGCCGGCGACGGTCACCCGGCGGGCGGCGGAATCTATCCGCAGCTCCCCGATCACGCGCTCGTTCGCTGCGGAATCCACCATCGCTGAGCGCACACGTCTACCGACGGCGCTGATCCGCGCGGACACCTCGCGCGGATAGAAGGGTTTGGTGACGTAGTCATCGGCGCCCATCGAAAGGCCGACGACCCTGTCCACTTCGTCGTCTTTCGACGTGAGCATGATGATGTGGGCGTTCGAGAGGCTCCTCAGCCGCCTGCAGACTTCAAGGCCGTCGATCTGAGGCAGCATCACATCAAGAAGGACGACGTCCGGCCGGAAGCCGGGCGCGACTTCGAGCCCCGCCCTGCCATCGAAGGCCACCTCCACCTCATGGCCGTCCTGGATGAGCACCGAGCGAAGGGTTTCCACTACTTCGGGGGAGTCCTCGACGATCAGCACGCGCACGATTTCAGTGTGCACGCGACACCGCGACCTGTGGGCAAAACCGTGTTGCGAAACCTAGGGTTTCATCGTGCGCTCCGACGGGGTGAGGGCAGCGTTCGCACACTCGGCCACCGGTGGGTCCCGTCGAACCGTGGAACCGTAGAAGCTCCAAGCAGATCGGCGGAGTCGGCGAGTCCGGCGGAAATCGGCCAGACTGTCGGCATCCATCTTCGTTACACCGTGACCTGGAGGCCGCTCTGCCGGCCGTCTGCCGTGGTGGGCTGCCGTCTACGGAACAGTCCGCCACGGGTGTCGGCATGTGGCGGCGTCGATCGGATATCCGTGACGCGCCAACTCCATACCCCGCCGGGCCTGAGAAATCGCCTCAAGTCGGCCTGGTCGATGAAACGCGCAGCCGGTGATCCTTCCTCTGGCAACAACACCCGGACCGAGATCCCGCTTCGGGCGCCCCGGGTCACCACGTTCGTCACGGCGGCGACCCCGGCACCGGAGAGCCGGCGCACGCCGGTGAGGTCGATGATGATTCCGCAGTGCCCCTTCTCAGCGAGTAGGGCGAAGTGGTCCCGAAGCCGGATCGCTTCGAGCGGTCCCAGATCCGAACCCGGACGAACAATCGTGACGCTCACGCGATCGCCTCGAGCAGCTGCCGATCGGAGCCGATATCTGCCGAGCCGAGAGACACGTGATGCCCGGTCAACTCCAAAATGACCCGAGCGGCCAGACTGGGCGTTACGAGAGCGAGGTCACCGCCATTGTCGATGCAGCGCAGCCGCGCCTCGATAAGGCAGTCCACCCCTGCGCGATCGAGGTATCGAACGCGGGACGCGTTGATCTGCAACAGGACTCGTTCCACGATAATCCCCGCTACGGCAGCCTCGAACTGCGCAACCTCGTGTACGTCGAAGCGGGCCGGAAGAATGTACTGGTGACGCGGAAGTTGGCCGGACGCATCAGTGGCGTCGATGACCAATGTGGACGTTGTCATTCGGTTACACCTCGTGGTGATTGTTGTAGTTGGTGCGACAGGTCGTCGACCCGTCAGAACTGAAGGTAGGCAACCAGATGCAAGACACCATGGTCAGAATCTTCAGGATCAGCTCAAGAAGCTCTCGTCTCGGGGAGATATCCGCGCCGAGGCACGAATCATCTGCGAGCGCAGATCTCCTGCAGGTGCGCGACATGCCAATCGGCGACATCGGCGAGCGGAATGCCGCACGCCGCTGCCCGGTTGGCTTCCCCCATGTCCCTCATCGCGGCGGCATCGTGCAGGAGAGTCCGTAGTGCCCGAGCGAGGTCCCCGGCGTCCCGCGGATCGAAGGTCATCGCGTCGAAACCCTCTTCGCGGACACAATCGGCCAGGTCGCCGATATCGGGGAGAACCACTGGACATCCATATGAACCCGCCTGGTGCAGTACGCCGGACGAACCGGTCGTACTCGTATACGGAAACACGGCGATATCGGCCGATCCGAACAGGCCGGGGATGTCGGGTTCGGCCACGTAGCCGGTGAAGGTGACGCCGGGCAGGTCGCCGTATCGACGCTGAACACTGTCCAGGTAACCCGTCGCATTGTGACTGTCGGTACCTGCGACAACTACTTCGACATCGACCCCCTCGGACCGCAGGATCTTGTGGGCATCGAGGAGTATCTCCACCTTTTTGTAGGTGCCCCATTTTCCGAATGCGAGCAACGTCGGTGTCGAGTCTGGTTTTCGGACAATGGGAGCAGGCTCGTCGAAGCTCCCGTGCGGGGCCAGATACACGTTGCGTGCCCGGTACTTGGCTCGCAACAGCTCGACGTACTGAGGCATCGTCACAGACACCTTGTCCGCCGCGAGTACCAGTTTGGTCACCAGGCGTCCGGCCCAGGACAGCACTCTGGTGAGTGATGGGTTGGACGAGAAGCCCGCGCGCTCGAGATCGACGGTGTCCACCAGATTGTGCAGCAGTACGATGGCCGGTACGCCGAGCATGCGCAGGAACAGCGGCAGCGTCAGGCCCGCGGCCGCGGGCACTTTTCCGGCTCCGAAACTGGTGAAATGCGCATTGACCAACACCGCATCGAGCTTCGCAACGCGGGCCTCTCTCGCGATCCGGAGGGGGTTCAGCACGGAGCCGTAGCGCCACGCCGGCACTGCGTGCGCACCATCCGGCAGCGCGACGAGGGGCTCGTCGACGTCGTCGTGCAGGATCACCAGTTCCGACAGCTCCGGCTTGCCGGCGAGATGGCGGGCCAGGTGGAAACCGTACTCGTTGAGTGTCGTCCGGCTGGGTGGGTAGGCCGTGACCAGACCAATGCGCAAGCCGCTCGTCGACGCACCACCGGAGGTCACCGTCTCCGCGACGCTCGTCATGCGATTGCCTCGGCAATCCTGTGACTGGAGTATGCGCCGCGGATATCGCGATACCGCAACGCAGCGACGTCACCGAGGAAGCGCAGGGACTCCCGGCCTGCCCGCACCTTCGAGCCTGGGGCCTCGAACCATCGGACGGGAACCTCTGCCACCTCCAGGCCCCAGCGCTGTGCGAGCCAGAGTATCTCCAAGTCGAATGAGAACCCGTCGACCCGCGCGGCCTGGAAGAGAGCGTGCGCCGATTCGCGGGTGAACAGTTTGAAGCCGCACTGTGTGTCCTTGACACGGACTCCGGTAGCCCTGCGCACCCCCCCGCGAAGTGCCGCGCTGAGCACGGTGCGACCGTAGCCCCGGCCTCTCTCCTCGGCTCCATCTGCGGCTCTGGAAGCTACGGCGATACCGGCGCCACGGGTGATCGCCTCGAAGAGGCGATCGAATTCCTCGATGGGAGTGGACATGTCGGCGTCAGTGAAGAGGATGCAGCGACCGGCAGCGGCAATCACCCCGTCTCGGACGGCAGCTCCCTTTCCGCGGTTGACGCCCGGCTCCAGGACCGATGCATTGGCCAGTCTCAGAGATCGGACCAGATCGGCAGTGCCGTCCCCACTTCCGTCGTCGGAGACGATCAGCTCCCAGGTCAGCCCCGAGGAGCACAGGTGGGCCGAGATGGCGCCGATGGTGGGCACGATCCTGTCGCGCTCGTCGTACGCCGGGATGACTACCGAAACATCGGGTGTTTCGGTCAGTTTCCGGTCGCGCCATGCCGCGAAGTTCGAATACGTCATAGTGAGGTCCCTTTCGTCCTGGGTGAACGTAGGAACCGACCGTCAAGATGGAAGGTGGCGAAAAGTCAATTACCCGTCAAGGTTTCGGCAATGCCGTCCTCCACCGGTAGTCCTTGACCACATCTTGAAGATTCGTACCGAGGGAACTTGACGATCAGTGCCGAGCATTGCTGTCGTGGTCATCATCGAGACACCCGAAACATGCCCTGATCGGCCCAGCAGCTCCCCGCCTGTCCGTCGCCAATGGACGGGCGCGCTGATCCTCACCGTGACGATGCTCGGGGTCAGTGCAGCGAACTACGCACTCAACCTGATCTTCGCGCGGTTTCTCTCGCCCGCGGAGTTCGGTGACGCCAACCTGGCCGTCAACCTGGTGTTGGTCGCGTCTGCAGCAGCCGCGACACTTCAGCTGTTGTCGGCCCGGAGCGGACCGATCGGCGATCCCGCAGCGATCGAGGAGCGCCGCACGTTGTCACGGTGGGCATGGTGGATCGGCGCAGCCGCCGGGATCTCGCTGATCCTCGGCTCGACACGCCTCACGGATATGCTGCATGTCTCCCATCCGTGGCTGTTTGTCCTGATCGGGGCGGGCCTTCCCGTGTACCTGGTGCAGGCCGTCCTGCGGGGTGCACTTCAAGGCGATCTTCGCTTGGGCCGGTTGGCGGTCAGCTACGCGGTCGAGGCGATGACGAGGATCGCGGTCGCGGTCGCGCTTCTCGCCGTGGGGCTGGGCGTGACCGCGGCCGCCGTCGCCATCTCACTGTCGTTTGTGGCGTCGGCAGTCGTTGCGCGGCGACGAGTGGCGGTGGTGAATAAGGCCCATCCGGCTGTCGGCGGCACCGCAGGTCGCGGTATGGCAGAAGTGTCGGCGGCGGCCACTGCGCTTCTCCTGGGTCAGGTGGTCATCGCCAACGGCGACGTCATCCTTGCCAAGGCCCTGATGTCTCCCGACGCCGCCGGAATGTACACCGCCGCAGCGATAATCGGACGCAGCCTGTTCTTCTTGTCCTGGGGTGTTGTCCACAGCACATTTCCCGTAGTCGCCCGCATCGACGACGAGACGCAGCGCAGAGCGATCTCCCTTCGGGCGCTGCTGATGGTCGCCGCCGTGTGCGTGGGCGGGGTGACCGTGCTTGCTCTCTTCGGCGAAGAGCTGCTTCTGCTCCTCCTCGGCGAAGCGTACCGGCAGGCCGCGCCACTTCTGGTCCCCTACGCACTGGCGACAGCATTGTTCGCCGTGGCGAGTCTGGTTGCGAGCCTGGATTTGGCGGCTGGGCGTCGGCTGGCGTCGGTGGCCTTGCTGGGCGGTGCCGCACTGCAGACCGCTCTGCTGTGCGCCTTCGGCAACACCCCGATGTCGATGGTCACCGCACAGATCGTCGCGATGGCGATCACCGTCGTACTCGTCTGCGTCGCGGACCGTCTCGACAGCCGGACAGTCGCATCACAGCGTCCGCAGGCCGCGCCCGCCACGCCGCGCCGGCGCGTGCTTTTCCTCGGTACGCACGGCCAAGCCAATGTCGGTGACGAGCTCCTGCTCGACACCTTCCTCGGCGAACTCGGACCGGATCACGTCTACGCGGTCAATTCCTATGACCCCGCCGGCACGGAGGAACAACTCGCCGACCGCTTCGACGTGTCGGTTTTCCACACCAGCTCGGCACGTCTGGCCCTGGTGCGCAACGTGGCCACTTGTGATGTCGTCCTGTTCGGAGGCGGCAACATCCTCAAGGAGTTGTACCTGTCCGTAGGCAGGTGGCGCTATTCGACGTTGGCGATGGTGCTTGGCGTCGTCCTGCTGGCTCGCCTGTGCCGGAAGCCCGTGTTGATGGCGAACGTAGGCATCGGCCCGGTGGACACTGCGATGGGCCGCGCGTTCGTGCAACTCATCCTGCGGTGCGTGTGGCTGATCTCAGTTCGCGACGAAGGCTCGTTGCGTTTGGCGCGATCGGTCGGATGCCCCGAGCACAAGGTGCGACTGGTGCCCGACGCCGTGTGGGTTCGCAACGGCGATCGCTTGACGGCCCCTGTCCCGGTTCGGCATCGCGACGACGACGAACCACTGCGGATCGCGGTGAATCTGAACAAGGACGTGGATACGGCCGACGAATGGGATCAGTTCCTGCAACGCTTCGTTGCCGCATTGGAGATGGCCGCTGACCATCGCAAGGTCGAATTCCACGCCCTGCCCATGCAGTGCGGCTTCAAAAGCGGCACCGATCTGGAGGTGTTGCGGGACGTTCTCGGACGCATTGCCGCGCCTGTACACATCCACGCTCCGCGCGACCACCACGACGTCGCATCGATCATCGCCGAGTGCGACCTCGTCGTCAGCGAACGACTCCACGCGATCATCTTGGCCGGCATCGTCGGGCGCCCGGTGATTGCCCTTCCTTACGACATCAAGGTGCGAGAGCTCGTGTCCCAGCTGGGAATCACGGATCGGTCTTTCGACGTGTGCGGCGATTTGCAGTCGGCTGAGCTTGCAGCAGCCATCATTGATGCTGTGGACCATCAGGGGGCCGAGCGCGACCGGCTTGCCGCTGTAGCGGCGGACCTGCGCCGCGATGCGGTGGCGGGCTTCGCCACTCTGCGCTCATGGGTGGCAGCTCCGACCCGGACATGGGGGTTGCCCAACGCGTGACGACCGCCGGCCGGCACCGAACTCCTTTCGGCCTGAACAGATTCGCTCACCAGCGCATCGCAGTGGTCGTCTGCCTGCTGTACTTCCTTGCCAGCTTCATCGTCTTCCGTGACGTGCTGGGGGCGATACCCGACATCCTCTCCGGTAAGCGGGTGCTTGTCGGCGACGAACTGGTGCCATTCTTCAACCCGAGCAGCCAACTGCTCGAGCAGGCTCAGGGCGACTTCTCGGAGCTGACGAACGGCTATGAGTTCAGAGTCAGGTATTCGTTTCTGACGACGTGGATGCGGCACTACATGGTGCTGCCGTTCGCAGTCCTGCTGGTACTTCCCGCCATCGTCAGCGCCGCCTACCTCACGACGTCGTGGTTCATCCGGCGCAGCTTCCCCACCTTACCCGCGGCCACCGTCTACCTGTCGACGGCCGCGCCGACTGCGCTGATCTACATGATCATGATCTATGCCAAGATCACGCACTTCTACACGTTGGTTTTGGGGCTGTGCCTGATGACGATCAGCGCTTTTCTGATGCTCGATGCGCTGCTGTTCAGGGAACACCGTTGGGGCAGGCGCATGATCGCGTCCTGTCTGGTGACGCTACTCAATCCCGCCGTGCACTATCTCGTGCTCTTCGCGTTGTTTCTCGGGCTCACCATCGTGACACTGCTCGTCGGAGAAGCCGCTAAGTTCGTTCGCTCCGGTGGGCTCGGCCGACTCTGGGCATGGTGGCGAAATGTCGGGCGTCGACGAAGGGCTCCGCCGCGCAGAAGGTCGACGTCCGCCGGCCGGGTAGTGCGTATCCGTGAGGCGTTGACGAAGGCGAACGCCACCACGACGATGAAATGCGGGTGGGCTGTCGCTGCACTCGGGGTGTTCGCGCTGGCACCCTACGCGGTCTTCGTGAAGTTCGTCGCCTTGCGCGGAGTGCCCGACCTCTCCGAAACCGTCCCCGGCGACTATTACTTCATCCGTGACGCATCAGTGTCCCTGGTGCACATCCTGTCCTGGGATCTCGCCGGAATCATGGACAAGATCAACTACGGCGACTATCTGGCCAAGGTGCCGCGTGTCTCGAACATCGTCTACACGGTGCTGATCCTGGTGCCGATTGCCGTACCTGCCGTGCGGAAGGCCCTTCTCACAGGGAGGCCGCAACGCCAACTCTTCGGAGTGCTCTACGTCAACGTCGCTTTCGCGGTGTGGGCGACTGTCGGTTACGGTGACCCGGCGTGGTTCCCGACCTTCCACCGGTCCGTGGCCGCCTTGACTCGGTCTGTCGCCGAAATCAACTCCACTGCAGGCGACGCAACCCTGGCGCTGGCATCCACGGTGGTCCAGGTACTGCGATTTCCCCACCGGTTCCAGCTGATCCTGTTCATGCTGGCGCCGCTGTTACTCGCACTCACCTTTGCGTGGGCACTCGGCGCGCTCAATGGAAGATTGAAGTCG
This sequence comes from Mycolicibacterium iranicum, assembly GCF_001650495.1. Lineage (GTDB taxonomy): Bacteria > Actinomycetota > Actinomycetes > Mycobacteriales > Mycobacteriaceae > Mycobacterium > Mycobacterium iranicum_A. Next base: position 45,749 of record NZ_LWCS01000043.1, read on the forward strand.
CACTCGGCGATTGCGGGTCGCACGACTCTCAGGCGGGCCGCCGCACTACCGGTCGTATTGACGATAGCCCTGAGCCTTGCCATGTCGACGCCGCTGCTCTCCAATGAGACGTACCGATCGGCCTACGCATCCGGCGATTTCGACACATTCCTCTCGGCGTACCCGTTGAGCGACCTGAAGGATCTCAAGACCGAACTGCTCAAGTACCCCAAAGGCAAGACAGTCGTGTTGCCACCCACCGAGACCGCGAAACTGGTGGTCGGACCTGATGGGGTGTCGCACAAATTCATCGACAAGTTCTACATCTACTACCTCGACCAGCCCAGCTTTTACTACGGCCTCACCGGGGACAAGAAGAACAAGTTCGAGTTCTTTTTGATGCTGAGGGCCCTGTACTACAAACAGGACTGGTGGGTTGATATCGCCCGTGACATGGGGCTGCAGTACATCGTGCTCAACAAGCAGATCGAGAACAACAAAGGCGTTGGTGCCGAGTATCTTCCGGACATCGAAAGCTACCTGCGTGAGGGCATCGAGGCCGTACCCGAGCACGTCGAACAGCTCTACGAGAACAGCAGCTTCGTGTTGTACCGGCTGAGGGACCCGGCATTGCCAAACAGGCCCGTGCTGCTGTTCGACACGTCATGGAACGGGTTCCTCAACACGGTGTTCAACCGACTGAACCTGAGTCGCTGTTACGACTTCCAATACATCTCCGATTTCGCAGGGACTGCTTCAGGTGAACCCGTCAAACTCATCACCGCGAACACGCAGCAGGCAGCTCTGGACATTTGGTCTGTCGACCACCCGAAGAGCTTTTTCGCCCCGACTCCCACCGGTAACGCGTTCAACTCCGACGTCGTCACTTCGGCGTACTACCTCTCGCCGATGTTCAGACTGTTCCTGATGTTCTCGTTCACCAAATTCAACCGGACCGAGACCGTCACACCCGGAATCTTCGGCACCCTGACGGGTTCTTTCACGGGACTGCCCCGTGCGACCACGGTGAAGATCTCGATACGGATCCCGCACGAGGGGCGATACCGCGTTCTCATGCGTGCCGCCGCGTCTGCCAACACGCTGACAGTGACTTCGAAATCGTTAAACCTCGACAGAACACTGGAGCTACGTTCGCCCGACGACGCCCTACAATACTTCGGCAAAGAGGTCATCTACAACGCCGATCGCACACCGACCCCGGCGTCGCAGCTTTCAGTGGGACAGCTGGAAAGACTCGTACCCGACGAACTGGTTCCCGTGAACCTGCGTTACGCCTATCAGGATCTCGGGGTTGTCAGCGCCGGCGCCGGACCCCACACAGTCGTCGTCGACAAGACCGACGAGAATCCCATGCTGCTTGAAGGTCTTCTTCTGATCCCGGAGACCGAGTACTCCGCTGCCGCTCTTCCGCCGTCTGTGACGGTGGTGGACGACGTGGACGACCTGAACTGCTCGGAGCAGTCCCCCGTGCGGTCGGGAATTCTTGAGTCCTCCGACGCCGTCGGGGGTGACGTCCATCAGGGGCCGACCCTGGAACAGCTCCTTGAGCTGCTCGGAGGGATGGACGACCTCAAGACCGCCGAACCTGGCGGGATCGGAGGACGGTGGTTACACCTCGCGGCGACGTTGGTGCTCGTGTGCGTGGTAATCGCGTTCGTACGCAGGCATATTCGCCGAGACCCTGACAGGGACGAATGACTCCGAGCGCGGTTTCAGGTGACCCGGACCCATGGCTGACAGTTGCGCGACTCGAACGCCTTCACCGTCTCATTGATGGTCGTGTACATCGGCCCGATCGACATGTTGGTGGCGACGACATTGTCCTTGTTCGTATCTGGCGTGCTGTAGGTGAACCACAGGCACATCGAATCCTGCGTCGGGACATCGTTGATCCAGACGCCGAACACCGACCCGGATCCGTCGGTTCTATACAGACCCGGCTCGATGTCCTGCCCTACGACGAAGAAGCCGTTGCCGGGGATGGGGTTGAGCGGTTGCGCAGCCGCCGGTGACGCGAACGCGATCGCGGCTGCTGAAGCCACGATGCCGGTAATCACGCGACGCATGAGCGGCAGCGTAACTCTTGCCGACGGTGCGCCGATGACCTTTGTGTGAGGTCACATTGCACCCTTGTCGCGGCCCTGGTGGCTCCGGCCGTTCTGAGCATCGCGCCCGCCCAAGCCGCGCCGCTGCCCGAGGTGTGCACGCCCGCCGCGGTCGTCGACGGCGTGTGCACGTCGCGTCTGGTGTCGGTGACCGCCGACGTCGTCAACGGAACGATCACCGGGACGCCGGTCGGTGGCGGGGCGGCCATCACCCTCTCCGGACAGGCAGACGCGTATGTGAAGTCCGAGGGCTTCGGTGCCACGCCGCCGGAGGCCATCGAGAAGTGGGACACCTCGATCGAGCAGACGGCCGGGCTGTCGACTGATCCCTCCGACCCCAACTGGTACGGCAACGCGAAGGCCAGGGTGTTCCTGCCCAGGACGCTCAACGACCTGGCCACCGAATTCCCCCCGGACAGCCTGGTGGTCCGGTTCACGTCAGACGGGACGCAACCTGACGTGTTCCGCCTGGTCTCCATCCAACCGGTGGCCGAATAGCTGCCCTGAAGCGAGACATCAACGCACCCGCCCTGGACGGTTCAGGTGAAGACGTACTCGATGTCGGTGAAGGCGTCGGCGGCAAGGACGTAGAAGAAGCGCAATGTCTGCGGGCCCGTGTTCGCGATGCCGTGCTCGCAGGAACCCGGTATGAAAATGTTGGAGCCCGGATGTACCGGGTGCTCGATCCCGTCGAGGGTGACGACACCGGTGCCCGACAACACAAAATACGTTTCCGGCTGCTGATGGCGGTGAAGGGCGAGGTATCCGTCCTCCGCGAGCTCGGCTGTTCCCGTGACGAAGCACTCGGTGGCGGTCGAGTCAGACGAGAAGATCGTGCGAAATGTGAGGCGACCACGATGGTCGTTCCAGCTCGTCACGTGACATTCGCTTTCCTGGAGCACCTGATGTCTCGAGATGCGAGCGGGCCCGTTGTCCATGTCGTCAGTACACATCACCCGGCCGGGCGACGCTCCGAGGCAGCTGATGACCGACGAAAACACCCCCGGTTCGGACAAACCGGGGGTGTTTCGTCGTGCGCCGACTAGCGGGGGCTAGCGGTGTCAGTGGTGGTGATGGCCGTGGCCGTGTCCGTGTCCGTCGTCCTCCGGCTCAGCCGGTTTGTCGACAATCGCGGTCTCGGTGGTGAGCACCATTCGCGCCACCGATGCCGCGTTGACCACCGCGGAACGGGTGACCTTCACCGGATCGATGACCCCGTCGGCGATCAGATCGCCGTACTTCAGCGTCGCGGCGTTGAAGCCCTGCCCTGCAGGCAGTTCCGCGACCTTGTTCACGACGACAGCGCCGTCGAGGCCGGCGTTGGTGGCAATCCAGAACAGCGGCGAGGACAGTCCGGAGGCGAAGACCTCGACGCCGAGCAGCTCGTCACCCTTGAGCTCCGAGCGGAGCTTGTCGAGAGCGCTGCGCGCCTGCACGAGTGCTGCGCCACCGCCGACGACGATGCCCTCTTCGACCGCGGCCTTGGCCGCTGCAACCGCATCCTCGACGGCTTCCTTGCGCTTCTTCAGATCCGTCTCCGTGGCCGCACCGACCTTGATGACGGCGACGCCACCGGCCAGCTTCGCGAGCCGCTCTTCGAGCTTCTCGCGATCCCAGTCGGAATCGGATGCCTCGATCTCGGAGCGCAATTGCGCTTTTCGAGCGTCGATCGCGTCCTGGGTGCCGCCGCCGTCGACGATCACGGTGCTGTCCTTGTCGACGACCACGCGTCGCGCGGTGCCGAGCACCTCAAGGCCGACCTCGCGCAGGACCAGGCCCACGTCGGGGTTGACGACCTGACCACCGGTGACGATCGCGAGGTCATCGAGGAACGCCTTGCGGCGGTCACCGAAGAACGGCGCCTTGACCGCGACCGCCTTGAGCGTCTTGCGGATCGCGTTGACCACGAGCGTCGAAAGAGCCTCGCCCTCAACGTCTTCGGCAACGATCAGCAGTGGCTTGCCGGCTTCGGCGACCTTTTCCAACAGCGGGAGCAGGTCGGGAAGCGAGCTGATCTTCTCGCGGTGCAGCAGCACCAGCGCGTCTTCGAGAACGGCCTCCTGCGAATCGAAGTCGGTGACGAAGTACGCCGAGATGAAACCCTTGTCGAAGCCGACGCCGTCGGTGACCTCAAGCTCGGTGTTCAGCGTCGAGGACTCCTCGACCGTGACGACACCGTCGGTGCCGACCTTGGTCATAGCCTCGCCGACCAGCTCGCCGACCAGCTCGTCACGCGACGAGACGGTCGCGACCTGGCCGATCGCCTTCGCGTCCTTGACGGGGATGGCCGCGGCCAGCAGCGCCTCCGAGACGGCCTCGGCGGCCTTGGAGAGGCCGGCGCCGAGCGCGATCGGGTTGGCACCGGCTGCGACGTTGCGCAGACCGGCCTTCACCAGCGCCTGCGCCAGCACGGTCGCGGTGGTGGTGCCGTCGCCTGCGACGTCGTTGGTTTTGGTGGCCACCGACTTGACGAGCTGGGCACCGAGGTTCTCGAAGGGATCCTCGAGGTCGATGTCGCGGGCGATGGTCACGCCGTCGTTGGTGACGGTGGGTCCGCCCCAAGCCTTGGCAAGCACCACGTGGCGTCCGCGCGGCCCCAGCGTTATCTTGACCGCGTCGGCGAGCTTGTCGACGCCGACCTCCATGGCGCGACGCGCAGTTTCGTTGAATTCAATCTGCTTACTCATTGAGTGTCTTTCCCTAGGGACGGGGTGGAACGCGCACCGCCCCGGACATCACCCGTCGATGCGGGACGTCCGGGGCGGAACACGATTCGTTCTACTTGGAGACGACGGCCAGCACGTCGCGAGCCGACAGGATCAGGTACTCCTCGCCGTTGTACTTGATCTCGGTGCCGCCGTACTTGCTGTAGATGACCACGTCGCCCTCCGACACGTCCAGAGGAATCCGCTTCTCGCCATCCTCATCCCAGCGGCCGGGGCCAACTGCGACGACGGTGCCTTCCTGCGGCTTCTCCTTGGCGGTGTCGGGGATGACCAGACCGGAAGCGGTCGTGGTCTCGGCCTCGTTGGCCTGAACGAGGATCTTGTCCTCGAGTGGCTTGATGTTCACGCTCGCCACGATGGAGCCCCTTCACTCTGTTGTTTCTCGGGTGTCTGCTTACTCGGTGGCCGGTGCCTACCCTTGCGCCGTCGTCGCGGGTGCCGACACAGGGGTGAACCGACCTGCCGCCTAGCACTCTATACACGAGAGTGCTAGCACTCAAGATCGGGGCCGAACACTTCTTCCCCGGGCGAACAAATTGGGTGACGCCGGCGACGACCCACCGCCGTTCTAGGCCACCTGCCCCTGCACGACGGGCAGCCCGGGATCGCTCGCGGCATCTAGCGGCGACGGCTCGGCACCGGCGGCGATCAGGTGAGCCGCGAACGACGCGATCATCGCCCCGTTGTCCGTGCACAACCGCGGCCTTGGAATCCGCAATGTCATGCCCGCCTCCTCACACCGCTGCGCCGCCAATTCCCTCAGCCGCGAGTTCGCCGCCACTCCCCCGGCGATCAGCAGCGTGGACACGCCGAGTTCCTTCGCAGCCCGCACCGCCTTCGCGGTGAGCACGTCGGCGACCGCCTCCTGGAAGCCGGCCGCCACATCGGCCTGCGACGCCTCCGGATGGCTCTCGACGTAGCGCGCCACGGCCGTCTTCAGGCCCGAGAAGCTGAAGGCATACGGGTCATCGCGCGGCCCCGTCATCCCTCGCGGAAACGTGATCGCCTGCGGATCGCCCTCGCGCGCGAGTTCGTCGAGCACCCGGCCGCCCGGATACCCCAGCCCCAGCAGACGCGCGATCTTGTCGTACGCCTCCCCCGCTGCGTCGTCGACCGTCGACCCCAACTCGACGATCGGCTCCCCCAATGACCGCACATGCAGCAGGTTCGTATGCCCGCCCGAGACCAGCAGGCCGATACTCTCCGGCAACGGCCCATGGTCGAAGACATCGGCGGCCAGATGCCCACCGAGGTGGTTGACCGCGTAGAACGGCACCTGCCACGCCGCCGAATAGGCTTTCGCCGCAGCCACTCCGACCAGCAGCGCTCCCGCCAGACCCGGCCCGATCGTGGCCGCCACCACGTCGGGCTTCGCCACGCCCGCCGCCGCCAGTGCCCTGCGCATCGTGGGCCCCAGCGCCTCCAGGTGCGCCCGGGACGCGATCTCGGGGACGACGCCGCCGAACCTGGCGTGCTCGTCGACGCTGGAGGCGACCTCATCGGCCAGCAGCGTCACCGATCCATCGTCGCCGAGCTCGGCGATACCGACCCCGGTTTCGTCACAAGAACTCTCGATGGCCAGAATGATCACGGCAGCTCTCGTTTCATGGTGTAGGCGTCCGCTCCGCTCACACGGTAATACCGCTTGCGCACACCGATCTTGACGAATCCTTCGCTCTCGTACAGTCCGATCGCGGCGTCGTTGTCGGTACGAACCTCGAGGAAAATCGTTGCCCCGTCCGCGTATTCGAACAACCGATGCAGCATCTGTCGCCCGATACCCTGACCCTGAAAGGCGGGATCGACGCCGATCGTGTGGATCTCGTACTCGAACGGCTTGAACCGGCCCAGCCGGGCGATCCCCGCGTAACCGACGAGTTTGTCGTCCACCCGCGCGCCCACATAACAGTTGTGCTTGGCCGCCAGCTCGGCGAGGAACGCGCGCTCCGGCCAAGGGTCATCCCCATCGAAGAGCTGCGCCTCCAGCTCAGCGCACCGTATTGCATCGGTCGGCTTCAGCGGGCCGTACTGGACAGTCACCGTGCTCGCCCGACAGTTGGTGCCGCCGACTGTGGCTTCGCGTCGGGTCTGCGCAGGTACAGCGGGATGAGCGGCGCAGGCTCAGAATCCCAATCAGCCACGGCCCCAACCAGTCCCGCCGCAGTCGGATACGCCGGCGCCAGCCGCGGAAGTTCGAAGAACGACACGTGGTCGGGAGACCCGGCGACGGCCTGGGCGCCCGCGGGCACATCGGCGGCGGCGTTCACGGCGGGGCCGTCGAACCGTACCCCGTCACGGTAGCGGGCCCAGTAGACCTCGCGGCGTCGTGCGTCGGTCACCACGAGCACGTCACCGGAGGTTCCCACGGCGATCGCGTCCAGACTGCACACCCCGTGCACCGGTCGGCCCAGGGCATGACCGAACGCCGCCGCCGTCGCCATCCCGACCCTCAAGCCGGTGAACGGCCCCGGGCCGCATCCCACGACCACGGCATCGAGCTGATCCGTCGACACCCCGGCCTCAGCAAGTGCACCGACGATGTTGGGCGTCAACTGTTCTGCGTGCGCCCGCGGATCGACGGTCACCTGTTCGGCCAACACCTCGACGACGGCGCCGTCGATCCGCACCACGCCTGCGGTCACCGCGGGCGTCGCGGTGTCGACCGCCAGCACCAGCCTGCTCATGGCCGGCTCCACGTCCACATGGCGGTTCGCGCGTCGCTGTCGGCGGATCGTTCCAGCCGGATGTCGAGGTGGCTCTCGGACAGCCGCTCGGCGAGACCCTCGCCCCACTCCACCACGACGACGGCGTCGTCGAGATCGGTGTCGAGGTCGAGGGAGTCCAGTTCCGCGAGAAGGTCCAGCGACCCCTGGTCGAGCAACCGGTACAGATCCACGTGCACCATCGCGGGCGCACCGTCCACCCGTGGGCGGTGCACCCGGGCGAGCACGAACGTCGGCGAGATCACCGGACCCTCGACGTCCATCGCCTGCGCAATCCCCTTGGCGAGCACGGTCTTTCCGGCACCGAGCGGTCCGGAGAGCACCACGACGTCTCCGGCGCGAAGCTCGCGGCCCAGCGACGCGCCGAATGCAATGGTGTCCTCGGCGGTCAGCAGCTCAGCGGTACCCGAGGCCCGGGTTTCTCGAGGTTCAGCCATGGGACCGCACCCGATCCCTGACCCGGCGGGTCAGCGCGACCAGCTTCGACGGTGTTGCCCGCTCGACAAGCCGCACCAGCGCGTCGTCGATCACCTCCGGTTGCTCGAGCTGCACGAGATGGCCTGCGCCGTCGACGATCACGAGCTCGGATTTCGCCAGCGCATCTGCCATCTCCTGCGAGTACTCCATCGGCGTGAGCAGGTCGCTGTCACCGCACGCCACCAGCGTCGGGATCTTGTTCAACGTCTCGAGTCCCGCCGTCTCGTCGTGTACCTCGAGGGCGTGCAGGAACTCCACCAGGGTGGCGATCGGAGTGTCGTGCATCATCCGCTCGGAGAACGCGACGACGCTGGGACTGATCTTCTCGTCGCCGTAGGACGCCGCCCGCAGAATCGGGCCGATGATCGAGCGCACCGCGCCGCGGCCCCGGTGCACCGTCTTCGGCGCGTATCTGGCGGCGAACCGCACCGCCTCCAGCGCGGGATTCTTCAGGATCTCCCCCAGCGGGGACCGTGAAACGCCTTCTGCCGCCGAGGAAATCAGCGCAGCACCGACTATCCGGGTCGGATAGCGCTGTGGGAACTGTCTGGCATGGGACAGCACCGTCATGCCGCCCATCGAATGACCCACCAGCACCACGGGTCCGCGGGGTGCCATCACCGCAAGGACGCTTTCGAGGTCTTGCCCGAGCTGTTCGACCGTGTACGTCTCGGGCGGCGCCTCCCCCGACTGCCCATGGCCGCGCTGGTCGTAGAACACCATGCGCACCTGATCGCCCCACTGCTCGGTGAGCCGGGCGCGCTGAAAGTGGAACGAGCCCATCCGTAGGCAGAAGCCGTGCGCGAAGACGACCGTCAGGGGCGCACTCGCCGGCCCCACCTCCCGCGCCACGAGGGGCACGCCGTCCGGGGTCGTCACCACGCAGCCGCGGTCGGCGTCGAGCAGCTCGAAATCCTCGTCGCGGTAGGGATCCTCGTCGGTGAGGCGCCGCCGTAGCGACCGCGCGACCGTGACGCCCGCCGCCGAACCGACGGCAGCCACCCCCGCCGCTCCGGCGAGCCATCCCGCACCTGCGCGGCTCATCGCGGGCCCCCGATGTATTTCCGGCCGATCCGTCGGCGCGGACTGGTCACCACCTCGTAGTTGATGGTGTCCAACAATTCCGCCCACTCCTGTGCCGTCGGCTCGCCATTGCCACCCGGCCCGAACAGGATCGCGTCGTCACCCTCGGCGACGTCCACCGGGCCCGGCCCCAGGTCCACCACGAACTGATCCATACACACCCGTCCCACATTGGGGTAGCGGCGGCCGTTGATCGCGACCTCGAACCGGTTGCTCAGCGCCCGGAAAACCCCGTCGGCGTATCCGGCGGGCACCAGCGCCAGCGTGGTGTCCCGCGGCGCGGTCCAGGTATGACCGTAGGACACCCCGTCGCCGGCTCGTACCGAACGGACATGTGCCACAGGGCATTTCACAGTCATTGCGGCTCGCAGCCCGAAGTCACCCAGCGACGGGATGGGCGTCTGGCCGTACACCGCGATGCCCGGGCGCACCATGTCGAAGGCCAGGTCCGGCCGGGTCAGCGCCGCCGGCGAATTGCTCAGGTGCACCACGTCAAAGCTGACGCCGACCGCGCCCGCCCGATCCACGAGATGCCTGAGCCTATCGGCCTGCTCGTCGTTGAACGGGTGGTCCGGTTCGTCGCCATGCGCGAGGTGCGACATCAGGCCGCGAACACGGACCGCGTCGCCGGCCCTCTGCAGGGCGGCCAGCACCGCGGGGTAGTCCTGCGGGCTGACACCGTTGCGGCTGAGCCCGGTGTCGGCCTTGACCGTCACGACCGCCGTCTGCCCGGTGCGTGTCGCCGCGTCGAGCACCTCGGTCACCTGACGCGGCGAGGCCACCGCCACCTCGATGCCGCACTGCAGCGCGGGCGCGAAGTCGGTGCCCGGCGCGTGCAGCCAGGCCAGTATCGGCTCGGTGACACCGTCACGCCGCAGCGCGAGCGCCTCGTCGATGGTCGCAACACCGAGCTCGGCGGCGCCCGCGGCTACGGCGGCGCGCGCCACCTGCGTGGCGCCGTGCCCGTAGCCGTCGGCCTTGACGACGACCATCACCGCCGCCGAACCGGCACGTTCGCGCAGGACACCCACGTTGTGGGCGATGGCGTCGAGGTCGATCACAGCGCTGGGCGTAGTCATCGCCCTCGATTCTCCCAGGCCGGGGTTCAGTGGGCGAAATGCTCCTCGTCGGCGAAGCCGCCGATCCCCGCCTTGTCGAGCTTGCCCAGCACCTCGACCAGGTCGTCTCGCAGGGCGCGGGCCAGGTTCGCCGAGAAGCCCTCGCGCACCACGATGCGCAGCACAGCCACGTCGCTCGCGTTGTCGGGCATCGTGTACGCCGGCACCTGCCAGCCGTAGCTGCGCAGCAACGCCGAGACGTCGAACACGGTGTAGTCGGCGCCCCCGACGAGCTTGAAGGCGACCACAGGGATGGCGGAGCCGTCGGTGATGACGTCGAACACCGGCTTGTTGTTCGCCCCCGTCATCCCTGCCAGCTCGCGCGCGAGCCAGGTCGCAGTCTCCGACAAGCACTTCATCACCTGGGTATAGCCTTCGCGGCCCAGCCGCAGGAAGTTGTAGTACTGCCCCACCACCTGATTTCCGGGACGCGAGAAGTTGAGCGTGAACGTCGGCATGTCCCCGCCCAGGTAGTTCACCCGGAACACCAGGTCCTCGGGCAGATGGTCCTTGTTGCGCCACACCACGAACCCGATGCCCGGGTAGGTCAGGCCGTACTTGTGGCCGCTGACGTTGATCGATACCACCCGCGGCAACCGGAAGTCCCACACCAGCATCGGGTGCAGGAAGGGCACCACGAATCCGCCGCTCGCCGCGTCGACGTGCACGGGGATGTCGATTCCCTTGTCTTTCGCGAGGGTGTCCAGCGCGGCACAGATCTCGCCGATGGGCTCGAGCTCCCCGGTGAATGTCGTGCCGAGGATGCCGACCACGCCGATGGTGTCCTCGTCGACGGCGTCGAGCACCTGCTCAGGGGTGATGACGTAGCGGCCCTCCTCCATCGGCAGATAGCGCGCCTCGACGTCGAAGTAGCGGCAGAACTTCTCCCACACCACCTGCACGTTGGAGCCCATGACGAGGTTCGGGGTGCGGCCCTTCCAGTTCTTCCCCACCTTCTCCCGCCAGCGCCACTTCAGCGCCAGGCCCGCCAGCATCACCGCCTCACTCGACCCCACGGTCGACACGCCGATCGCGGTGGACGGATCGTCGTCGCGGAGGTCTTCGGCGTGGAACAGGTCGGCCACCATGCACACGCACCGCTGCTCGATCGCGGCGGTCACCGGGTACTCGTCCTTGTCGATCATGTTCTTGTCGAACGTCTCCGACATCAGCTGGCCCGCCTCCGGGTCCATCCACGTCGTGACGAACGTCGCCAGGTTCAGCCGGGAGCTGCCGTCGAGCATCAGCTCATCGTGGATGAACCGGTAGGTCTGTTCGGGTTCCATCGACTCGTCGGGCAGCCGGAGGGCCGGCACGGGCGACGTCGACATCCGTCCGCAGTAGGCGGGGGTCAGCGACGAGTGGTGCGAAATGTTGGGCATGGGCTCATTTCTAGAGGATGGAAGCCAATGCCGCCCGTAGATGCGCGAGGATGCGCGACGCGGATGTCGGTGCGGGTGCCGGGCCGGGGTCACCGGCGGACAGATCCGCGGCGCGCGCGTGGACGTAGGCGGCGGCCGCCGCGGCCTCACCAGGCGGGAGTCCCGCGGCGAGCAGGGCGCCGATGACGCCGGAGAGCACGTCGCCGGAGCCTGCCGTGGCGGCCCACGAGTTGCCGGCGGCGTTGAGATGGACCGGACCTGCGCCGGGCTCCGCGACGACGGTGACGTTGCCCTTCAACAGCACGGTGACGCCGAGCTCGTCGGCGAGCCTGCGGGTGTCTGCGATACGGTCATCTCCCGGCGCAGAGCCTGCCAGGCGTTTGAACTCTCCCGCATGGGGTGTCAGCACCGTGGGGGCCTGGCGTCCCGCAACGAGTTCGGGGTGCGCGGACAGGATTGTCAGGGCGTCGGCGTCGACGATGACCGGGAGGTCCGTCTCGAGCGCGAACACCAGCGCCGCCGCGGCGCTCTCGTCGGTGCCGAGTCCCGGGCCGATGACCCATGCCTGTACCCTGCCCGCAGTCGCGTGGCTGGATGTGGCGATGACCTCCGGCCAGTGCGAAACCACCTCAGCCGCAGCGGTTCCCGCGTAACGCACCATGCCGGAGGTGGCGGCGACGGCGGCCCCGGTGCACAGGATGGCCGCGCCGGGGTAGGTCGCAGAGCCTGCCATCACGCCGGTGACACCCTGGGTGTACTTGTCGTCCTCGGGACCCGGCACCGGCCAGCGGTCGGCGACGTCGACGGCGTCGAAGGCACGGATCTCGCTGGGTGCGAGGTCGAGGCCGATGTCGACGAGTTCGACGCGGCCACAGTCCGCCAGCGCATGGACGGGCTTGAGCCCGCCGAACGTGACGGTCACGGCGGGCCGAACGTGCGGTCCTTCTGCGGCGCCGGTCTGGACGTCGACTCCGCTGGGCAGATCGACCGCGACGACGGGGACGCCGAGGCTTTCGGCAGACTCGAACACCGCCGCCGCGTCCGGCCGCAGCGGCCCGGATCCTGAAATACCGACAACGCCGTCGATCACCAGATCCGTTGAGCTCGGCACAGTTTCGACGATTCGGCCACCGGCGCGCAGGAACGCGCGCAACCCGGCTCGGTGAACCTTCTCCGGCTTGAGCAGGATGGCCACGGCGCGAGCGCCGCGCCGCCGCAGAAACGTTGCCGCCCACAATGCGTCGCCGCCGTTGTCGCCGGAGCCGACCACCGCACAAACAGTCTTGCCGGAGACCGACCCGAGCTCGCGGGCGGTCGCGGTGGCAAGTCCGAAGGCCGCGCGCCGCATCAGCTTTCCCTCCGGAAGCGACGCGAGCAACGGCGCTTCCGCATCGCGGATCGCGTCGGCGCTGTAGAAGTACCGCATAGGACCCACGGTACGTGGGTACCTGCTCTCCATGACCGTCATCGACGACCTCCTCGAGCTCGAACATGCCGGCTGGAGATCCCTGTGCGACGGCAGCGGCGACGAGTTCTACGGCAGCCTGATGACCGACGATGCCGTGATGGTCTTGGCCAACGGCATGGTGATGGACCGACCGACGGTCACCTCGACGCTCGGCCAGTCACCGCCGTGGGCACGCTACGAGATCACCGACGTCCGACTGGTGGAGATCGCGGACGACGCCGCCGCGCTCGTCTATACGGGCTCAGGGTGGCGTGACGGCGCCGACGAACCCTTCGTCGGCGCGATGTCGTCGGTCTATCGCCGCACCACCGACGGCTGGAGGCTCGCGCTGTATCAGCAGTCCGCGAAAAGCTGACTAGACCCGCTGTCCGTGTCTGGCCTCTGCCAGCGTGGGATAGAGATCGATCACCTCGTCGATGCGCATCATGCGCAGAACCCGACTCGTGGCGGGGCCATCGGCAACGACGCGCAACGAGATACCGCCGCGCTCGGTGAGGCGGTGGGTCTCCACAAGCAATGAGATCCCGGCCGACGACAAGAAGCTGACATCGGTGATATCGACGATCAACACCGATGGCGAACTGGCAAAAGCCACGTCGAGATGGGTTCCCAGAGTGGGTGCGGTCAGGACATCGAGGTCGCCGCAAACGTGCAACACCAAGAGGTCCTCATCAAGGCGCGGCGTGACAGTGAATCTGCCACTACGCGCCTGTCCAGCCGAAATCATCGCCAACCCCCGGGGTGGTCTCAGGCAGCAAGGCACAACACGTGCAAAAACCTGGTCCCGCTGCTGGAACCCTGCGTTTACAGCCGCTCAGGCGGCCGTCGCTGCACAACGGTTCATTTCACTATTTATCGTTTGCGAAACCATAAGCGTTATCAATCCGGTGAAAATTCCGACCAGAAGATCCCCGCACCTGCACCGATCTCGTCCGAAAACTTGCCGCTGATCGCAGGTGACGCGTCCTGCCACAACTCGACCTGCCCATGCGCCAACAACTTCCGGGCCATCTCAGCCGCCCGTCGCGCATCATGCATCACCCTGCGCCCCGCCAGCAACACCAGTACCGGGACGTCGAGTGAACGCAACCATCCTCGGCGCCGAAACTCGTTGGCACGTCCATGGTGTCGAGATGAGCGGCAGCTCAGGCAGACATTGTCGGTAGGCCGCGACGAAGCGTGCACCCGCCGCCTCGTCGCGGAGGTGACCGATCGGCACGCTATTCGACGGTGACCGACTTCGCCAAGTTGCGCGGCTTGTCGACGTCGTAGCCGCGAGCCTGGGCCACTCCCGCCGAGAACAGCTGCATCGGGATGGTCGACAGCAGTGGCTGGAAAAGCGTTGGCACTGCCGGGATCTCGATCAGATGGTCGGCGTAGGGCCGCACGGTCTCGTCACCCTCTTCGGCGATGACGATCGTGACCGCGCCGCGCGCTTGAATCTCCCGGATGTTCGACAGCAGCTTCGAATGAAGCGTGGCCGAGTTTTTCGGCGACGGCATCACCACGATCACCGGTAGGTCGTCCTCGATCAGCGCGATCGGACCATGCTTGAGTTCCCCCGCAGCGAAGCCCTCGGCGTGCATGTACGCCAGTTCCTTGAGTTTGAGGGCACCTTCGAGTGCCACCGGATAGCCGACGTGGCGGCCGAGGAACAGCACCGTCTGCGACGTCGCGAACTGCTTGGCCAGTTGCACGACCGGTTCGGAGGTTGCCAGCACACGCGAGATCAGATCCGGCATGGCTTCCAGATCGTGGTACTCGCGGGCGACCTCGTCGGGGTACTTGGTGCCGCGTGCCTGTGCAAGGGCAAGGCCGACAAGATAATTGGCCGCCACCTGAGCCAGAAACGTCTTGGTCGACGCGACGCCGATCTCCGGTCCGGCGCGGGTGTACAGCACCGCATCGCATTCGCGCGGAATCTGGCTGCCGTTGGTGTTGCAGATGGCCAGCACCTTGGCCTTCTGCTCCTTGGCGTGCCGCACCGCCTCGAGCGTGTCGGCAGTCTCTCCCGACTGCGAGATCGCGACAACGAGCGTGTGGCTGTCCAGAACCGGGTCCCGATAACGGAATTCGCTCGCAAGCTCGACCTCGACGGGCAGCCGGGTCCAGTGCTCGATCGCGTACTTGGCCAGCAGCCCGGAATGGTAGGCCGTCCCGCACGCGACGACGAAGACCTTGTCGATGTCACGCAGCTCCTGATCGGAGAGCCGCTGCTCGTCGAGCACGATGCGCTTACCGTCGAAATGGCCCAGCAGCGTGTCGGATACGGCTGCGGGTTGCTCGGCGATCTCTTTGAGCATGAAGTACTCGTAGCCGCCCTTTTCGGCGGCCGACAAATCCCAGTCAATGTGGAACGGGCGGTAGTCACCGGTGTCGTCACCGTGGAAGTCCGTGACGCGGTAGCCGTTTGCGGTGACTACCACGGCCTGGTTCTGACCCAGCTCGACGGCTTCGCGGGTGTGCTCGATGAAGGCGGCGACGTCGGAGCCGACGAACATCTCTCCGTCACCGACACCGAGCACCAGCGGGGTGGACCGGCGCGCGGCCACGATTGTGCCGGGATCGTCGGCATGGGCGAAGACGAGCGTGAAGTGCCCTTCGAGACGAGGCAGCACGGCGAACACCGACGCGGGGAAATCACCCGCGGTGTCACCGTCGGCATACGCGCGGGCGACCATGTGCACGGCGACCTCGGTGTCGGTGTCGCTGGCGAACTCGACGCCGGTCGCTTCCAGCTCGGCGCGCAGTACCGCGAAGTTCTCGATGATGCCGTTGTGGACGACGGCGACCTTGCCCGACGCGTCACGGTGCGGGTGGGCATTGCGGTCGGTGGGCCTGCCGTGGGTCGCCCAGCGGGTGTGCCCCAGGCCGGTCGCGCCTGCGGGGCTCTCCGCACCCGCCTCGGCGAGCGCCGCCTCCAGATTGGCCAGCCTGCCTGCCTTGCGGCGGACCGTCAGCCCACCGTGTCCGTCGAGCAGCGCAACGCCGGATGAGTCGTAACCCCGGTACTCCATGCGGCGAAGCGCGTCGACGACGATGTCGCAGGCAGGACGCTGCCCGACATAGCCGACGATTCCACACATAGCCATCCAGGGTACGGCAGAAGACGCCCTGTACCCGTTGGGCTACGGTCATCAGGTGGCCAGCACGAAGAAGCTCTTTGCCGCGTTGACCCGCCGCGGACCGCACCGAGTTTTGCGCGGTGACCTCGCCTTTGCCGGCCAGCCCGGTGTCGTCTATACGCCCGCCAAAGGCAAGAATCTGCCTGGCGTTGCGCTCGCTCACGATTGGATCACATCGGCGGATCGGTACCACGGGACGCTGGAACACCTCGCGTCATGGGGCATCGTCGCCGCCGCACCCAACACCGAGACCGGCCTCGCGCCCTCGGTTCTCAATTTCGCCTACGACCTGGGCACGACGCTGGACATCATCACCGGGGTCCGCCTCGGCGAGGGCGATATCAGCGTGCACCCCGGCAAGCTCGCTGTCGTCGGCCACGGGTTCGGCGGCTCGGCGGCGGTGTTCGCGGCGGCGGGCTTACCTCGTGGACCGATGGCCCCGAAAGCAGTGGTCGCGGCATACCCGACGATCTCCAGCCCGCCCGCCGAGGCTCCTGCGTCCGGGCTCGCGGTGCCCGGCCTGATCCTGTCCGATCCCGGCGACCCCATGTCGCTGCGGTCCAACGCGGTCGAACTGGCGCGCTCGTGGAAGTCCGCCACGTTGCGCGCGACGTCGGACACGAAGGCGGGCGGCCTGGTCGAGGGACGCACGCTGGCCAAAGCCGTCGGGCTGCCCGGCGCCCACCGCGGCACCCAGAAGATCGTTCGCGCCTTGATGACCGGCTACCTGCTGCACCTGCTCACCGAGGACAAGACCTACCGCGACTTCGCCGATGGCGAGCTCGACTTGCCGAAGGCACCCGTCATGGATCCTTTCGCCGACGATCCGGTGGACCTCGAGAACAAGGTCGTCGCTCTTTTGAAGCCGTAGCTCTTCTGAAGCCGTAGCCCTTCTCAACCGGCAGCCCCGGGTGGCTCTGCCGGACAGCGAGACTTCTCAACCAACTGGTTGGCCGTGTATACCTGGTTCATGCGTACCGGGATTTTCCTCAGTTATGCGGGTGGGTTCCTCGAGGCGGTCGACGAGGTCGTCGAGTGCGAGAAGCTCGGCGTCGACATCGCGCTGGTGGCCGAGGCGTACTCCTACGACGCCGTCAGCCAACTGGGCTTCCTGGCCGCCAAGACGTCGCGGATCGAACTCGGCACCGGTGTGGTGCCGATCTACACCCGTACCCCTGCGCTGATGGCGATGACCGCCGCGGGTATCGACTACGTGTCCGACGGCAGGTTTCGGCTGGGCCTGGGCACCTCCGGCCCGCAGGTGGTGGAGGGCTTCCACGGCTTGCCGTTCGACGCGCCGCTGGGCCGCACCCGCGAAGTGGTCGAGATCTGCAGGCAGGTGTGGCGGCGCGAACGTCTCAGCTACGACGGCAAGCACTACCAGCTGCCCCTGCCGGCCGATCGCGGCACCGGCCTCGGCAAGCCGCTCAAGCTCATCAATCACCCTGTGCGCGAACAGATCCCGATCACCATTGCGGCGCTGGGACCCAAGAACGTCGAGCTGACCGCCGAGATCGCCGAGGGCTGGCAGCCGGTGTTCTTCTATCCCGAGAAGGCCGACGACGTCTGGGGTGACGCACTGCGTGGCGGCGCTTCCCGTCGCGATCCCAAGCTGGGCCCCCTCGACGTCATGGTCAGCGCAAGCCTTGCGATCGGCGATGATGTCGACGACCGATTAGCTTGGGCCAAGCCGCAATTGGCGCTCTACATCGGCGGCATGGGCGCGCGGGGCAAGAACTTTTACCACAACCTCGCGACCCGCTACGGCTTCGGCGAGATCGCCGACCACATTCAGGACCTCTATCTCGCCGGCAAGAAAGCCGAAGCCATCGACGCGGTGCCCGACGAGCTGGTGCGGCAGGTATCTCTGGTCGGCCCGGCGGGATTCGTCAAGGAACGCCTCGCCGCATACGCCGAGGCCGGTGTCACGACGATGCTGGTGCACCCATTGGCGGTCGATCGCCGTGAGACGGTGAAGTTCGTGGAGCAACTACAGTCGCTGGTATGACGGAGCTGACCGAAGACGTCAAAGACTTCCTGTCCCACGGGACGCGCACCGCCAAACTGGGATATCTCGCCAAGGACGGCAGACCGCTCATCGCGCCGGTCTGGTTCGTCGTCGACGGCCGGCAGCTGGTCTTCAACACCGGTAAGGACACCGCCAAAGGCCGGGCGCTGGCCCGTGATCCGCGCGTTGTCATCTGCGTCGACGATGAGCGGCCCCCGTTCTCGTTCGTGCAGATCCAGGGCACGGTCACGTTCAGCGAAGACCCCGACGAACTACTGGACACCGCAACCCGAATCGGCGGCCGTTACATGGGTGCCGACCGCGCCGAGGAGTTCGGCCGTCGCAACGGCGTCCCCGGCGAGCTCGTGGTCCGCGTGACGCCGACGAAGGTGATCGCGGCGTTCGGCGTGGCTGATTAACTGCCGGACAGCGTGTCCTCCCAGAACAACAGGCGCGCTCGGACTCTCGGATTGCTCAGATTGTCGAGCACCTTGAGGCCGGCAGTCGTCAACGCAGGGACGCCGACCAGGCGGTGGAACAGCCTTCCGCGCCGGTATTCCCTGCCCCAGATCCCGTCGACCTGCTGCTGGTAGTTGGTGAAGTCATCGGGACCGCCGTTGGTCAGCGCCGCGACGGCGCACTCGCCGGCGGCGAGCCCCGACTGCAGGGCCTTCGAGATGCCCGCACCCGAGACCGGCCGCGCGGCGCCCATCGCGTCGCCGGCGAACAGCACTCCCGGCCGCCACGGCGGCCACGCCGTGAACCCCATCGGCAGGCGCCATGCCTGCAACGCCTTGGAGCTCTGCAGCTCGGCGACTGAGGGCAGTTTCCAGTCGCGGGGCAGCCCGTCCATGAAGTCACCCAGAAGCCTGGCGGCGTTGATGTCATGCCAGCGCTTGAAGCTGTTGACATAGCCGACGCCGATGTTGACCCTCCCGTCGCCGAGCGGGAACACCCAGCCGTAGCCGGGTAACTGCTTGCCCTCGTGAGAGATCTTGAGGTGGATGTCCAACGAGTCGGAGTCCGGTCGGTTGGCCGTCATCTCGGCGCGTATCGCGATTGCCGAGTAGCCGTTGTACTGGGACGTCAGCTTCAGCGAACGCCGGACAGGTGAGTACGTCCCGTCGGCGGCGATCACCGCATCCGCGCGGATGACCTCTCCACTTTTGAGGGTGAGGCCGTTGACGCGTCCACTGTCATCGACGGAGGCGCCGGTGACCTCGGCGCCCTGACGGACTTCGGCGCCCGCGGCCTCTGCGTGCTTGAGCAGCATCGTGTCCAGCTGGGTGCGGCGGATACCGTGCCCGTGATCGGGCATGCCCGGCCGGCGGGGAAACGACAGCTCCCACTCGGTGGGGCTGTAGATCGTCGCGCGGTTGAGCCGGTGGAACTTGGCCACCTCGTCGGCCAGACCCATCTTCTGCATGAAGCTGACGGCGCGCGGCGTGAGACCGTCACCGCAGGGCTTGTCCCGCGGGAATTCGGCCTTGTCCAGCAAAATCACTCGCGCACCGGTTCGCACGGCCTGCCATGCGGCCGCGGAGCCCGCGGGCCCTCCCCCGGAAACCGCCACGTCGTATTGCTCCGCCATAGTTGCTATTCGGAACCGTGTCCGAGGCGGATGGGTGCGGGCGAAAGTTTGTCAGGCTCGGATGCCACCGGTGAGGATTGCGGCCAGCTCACGGTAGGCGGCGGCGTCGTCCAACCCGGTGCTGTCCCGCACCACACGTTGCTGGATGCGCACCATCACCGTCGCCACCAGATCGGCTGCGAACGCGGCGTGCACGTCCCGAAACTCTCCCGCCGCGACACCGTCGGCGATCAGCTCCTGGACCCGTCGCGCCGCGATCCGGGTGTTCTTCTCGTAGATGGCGCGGGCGGGTGCGAACGCGTCGAGGTCGGCCATGAACTGATCCGACGCCGGATCGAGTGCTGTGCCGACGCCTTCCAAGTAGGCGGCAATGCGCTCGCGAGCGCCCGTGACGACATCGACGCGTGACTCGACCGACTCGGTCGCGGCGCGGAAGAAGTGCACGGTCGCCGCCTGGACGAGCTGCTCCTTGCTGCTCGCCAGGGTGTACAGCGTGGACTTGGAGCAGCGCAGACGCGCGGCGATGTCGTCGAGGGTCAGATGTGCAAAACCGTCTGCCAGGAACAGGGCCACGAGCGCGTCGAACAGCTCGGTCTGTCGCGCAGTGGCGAAGGCGGGCTTGGACACCGGTTAATAGTACTGTGTGCCGTCCTGTAGTACTGTCCTGCGTATGGCCGTGGATCGCCTCCTCCCCACTGACGAGTCCCGCGAATTGATCGACCTCGCCCGCCGAATCGCCGACAAAGTGCTCGCGCCGATCGTCGATCAACACGAAAAAGAGGAGACCTATCCCGCGGGCATCTTCGCCACACTCGGCGAGGCCGGGCTGCTGAGTCTGCCGTACCCCGAGGAATGGGGCGGCGGCGGCCAGCCCTACGAGGTGTACCTGCAGGTGCTCGAGGAACTTGCCGCGCGCTGGGCCGCCGTCGCGGTGGCAGTCAGCGTGCACAGCCTGTCGTGCCATCCGCTGATGAGCTTCGGATCCGACGAGCAACGGCAGCGCTGGCTTCCCGACATGCTCGGCGGGTCGACGATCGGCGCCTACAGCCTGTCCGAGCCGCAAGCCGGTTCGGACGCTGCGGCGCTGACCTGCAAGGCGACGGCCGTCGACGGCGGCTACCGCGTCACCGGGTCCAAGGCGTGGATCACCCACGGCGGGGTCGCCGACTTCTACAACCTGTTCGCCCGCACCGGCGAGGGCTCACAAGGTATTTCGTGCTTTATCGTCCCTGGCGACACTCCCGGGCTGACGTTCGGCAAGCCCGAGGAGAAGATGGGCCTGCACGCGGTGCCGACCACCGCCGCACATTACGACGACGCGTTCCTCGACGCCGACCGGCGGATCGGCGCCGAAGGGCAGGGACTCCAGATCGCCTTCAGCGCACTCGATTCCGGCCGCCTGGGTATCGCGGCAGTGGCCGTCGGGCTGGCTCAGGCCGCGCTTGACGAGGCAGTGAACTACAGCCAGGAGCGAACGACGTTCGGCCGCAAGATCATCGATCATCAGGGTTTGGCGTTCCTGCTCGCCGACATGGCAGCTGCCGTGGATTCGGCGCGGGCCACCTACCTGGATGCGGCGCGCCGCCGCGACGCGGGCTTGCCGTACTCGCGGCAGGCCTCGGTGGCCAAGCTCGTCGCGACAGACGCCGCGATGAAGGTGACCACCGACGCCGTTCAAGTCCTCGGAGGCGCGGGCTACACCAGGGACTACCGCGTCGAGCGGTACATGCGGGAAGCCAAGATCACCCAGATCTTCGAGGGCACCAATCAGATTCAGCGGTTGGTCATCAGCCGGCACCTGGCGCGCGGCTGATCGTGTCGCAGACCGGGGTTGCGACCGCAGGCCGCCGCGACACAGCGAGCTCGCCGAGCAGCGCCACGACGACACCGAACGCGAAGTACAGCGGGACCAGAAACGGTCCGACCCCGAAGAGTCCGTCCGAGCCGGGGTTATAGGCGAACACCCCGACCTCGACCAGCCCGATCTCGACGGCGGGCCCGACGACGGCCACCACGGCGCCGCAGACCGCACCCGGCCCGTCCCCGAGAACGCACCAGGTGACGGCGGCCGCGACGACGAGCAGCGCGGTGGCCGGGACGACCGGCGCGCCGTGCAGCAGCGCCGTCGTCACATACATCCCGACGACGGTGGCCACCCCGGCGAGCGCCTGCCTCGCCGCGACGCTGTCACGGATCGCGGGCAGGTGGAGCCGCAGCTCGGCCAGTGACACCGTGGCGGCGCCGACCAGCAGGGGGAACCAGAACGGACTGCCCCAGACAAAGGGCACGGCGTCGGTGTAGTACACGGTGGTGCCGGTGACGACGTGGCTGTGGTCGCCGATCAGCGCGGCAACCCCGCCGACGACGAAGAGGACCACCGCTTCCGGGATTCGCAGCCTCACGTCGCGTGACGCTACCCCTCCTGTTTCTGGGGCTCTCCGACCTGCGGCACTTCGTCGGCGGCGATCTCGCACGGTGTCTGTCCTGCCGCGGACGGCTCGGCGGGCGGCAACGGTTGTGCCGGCGGCGGAGCAGGCTCAGGTGCCGGTGCCGCAACCGGTGCCAGTGCGATGGGCGGTTCGCACGGATCCTCGACCGGTTCGGCCTCGCCGGTGACCACCGCCTCCTCGACGGGGTCCGGCTCCTTCGGCTCTTCCTTCTCGTCGAGCTCGGGTTCCTCGGGTTCAGGGTCGTCGGGTTCCTCGGTTTCCTCGGATTCAGGATCGTCGAGCGCGGGTCCTTCCAGGTCTGGTTTCTCCAGCTCTGG
The DNA here is from genome assembly GCF_001650495.1 of Mycolicibacterium iranicum. Lineage (GTDB taxonomy): Bacteria > Actinomycetota > Actinomycetes > Mycobacteriales > Mycobacteriaceae > Mycobacterium > Mycobacterium iranicum_A. Next base: position 68,322 of record NZ_LWCS01000043.1, read on the forward strand.
AAGGTCGCCGCTGCCACCCAGGAGTCCGCTCAACGAGTCGGCGAACTGTTGGCCGAGACCCGACAGGCCACCGCCGATGTCGGGCATACCCGAGCCCATCGATCCCAGCGTCGGCATGGGAGGCGCGCTCGCTGCAGGTAGCGGCGGCACCGACCCAGAAGGGGTCGCAGAAGCGACGGGCTCGGGGTTCGCGGGAGCGCTCCAGGCAGCGGGCGCGGTCGCGGCCGGCGCGGGCGCGGGAGTCGCAGGCGCGCTCCACGCGGCGGGCGCAGAGACGGCCGAGGCCGGAGCGGGGGCCGGAACCACCGCGGCGGCTGATGCGCAACGGGGCGCGTCGTCGCACTCGGGCCGGTCGGGCGTCCGCGCCGGGCCGAAATCACCGGGGACATCGAATACCGGGGATGACTCCGCGGCGATCTCGGCGATCGCCCGATCGTAGGAAGCGGTCACCGACCCCACGGCGGTCTGCATCGCAGTAAGCCACTCCGAGCTGATCGCGTTGTGCACGAACGGTTTCACCGCTTGATCGATCAGTTCGCTGGCCGCGGCCCGATCCCCAACTCCGGTCGTCACGGTGTGTGCGGCCGCCGTCCATTCGCCACGTGCCGGCGCGGTGCGCCCTTCGATCGCAAGGACCGCATCGACCTTCGCGCATACCGCCCGCCACAGCTCCTCGCGCAGAGCGACCAACGCCTCGGCTGCGGTCTGCACTGCCGCAGCGACACCGGCCGACGCATCACCGTGTCGCCTCAAGAACTCTTGCGCGGCCTGCCCGCCGCCGCCCTGCCACACAGTGGGCAACCGATCGAGCTGTCGGGACTGCACAGCCAGAGCGTCCTGCGACGACCGCACCGCAGCCTCCAGCGCCAGGCACACTCGCTGCAGCGCAGCCAGATCCATCCCGTCCTCCGTGCGGTACCAGTCGTCGACCTGTGAGGCGTGGAGCGTCAGATCCTGATGGTCGAATCCGAGCTGATGGCAGGCCCACACGTAACCCTGCACGGTCTCCACCGCCGGACGTCCCTGCGCCAATCGCGAAGCAACGTCGTGGTTTTCAGGCATTTGTGCTAGCCCAACCGGTCGGCTGCGCCAGCATCGGCGTCCTCGTAGCGGTCGGCGGACACGTCGAGCACCGCAGCGATCTCCGCCGCCGCACGGGACCATTCCCGCACCGACGACGCCACCTCGGCCAGCGCCTCGCCCAGCGCCTCACCTCGGCCGGCGTGCGCACGGCCCGCGGTGGCAGCCCCGAAGTCGAAGTGCACCATGTGTTTTCGCGCAGCTTCGCCGAGGATAGCTGCCGCCACGGTGAACTCCTGCGCCATCGCGCGCACCGCGATCGTATCGACGCGTGCCACTACCGTTCCCATATGAGATAGGACGCAGGTACGTGCTCTGCGGTTCCCTCGAATCAGCTTTGGGCGCTGACCGACTCCGCCACGCGCACCGCCATCTGCCGCGCAGTGTCCTCGTCAGCGGCCTCGACCATGACCCGAACCACCTGCTCGGTACCCGAGGGCCGCAACAAAATCCGGCCGGTGTCGCCCAGCTCCTCTTCGACCTGGGCGACCACGTCGCGCACCGACGGCGCTTCGGCGACGGTCGCCTTGTCGGCGACTGCAACATTGATGAGCACCTGCGGAAGGGTCTGCATCGGTTCGGCGAGGCTCGCCAGGCTGCGCCCTGTCTGCGCCATCCGCGCCATCAATCGCAGACCCGTGACGATGCCGTCGCCGGTGGTGCCGAAGGTCGGCAGCACGATGTGGCCGGACTGCTCGCCGCCGAGCGAGAAGTCGCCCGCCCGGAGTTCCTCAAGGACATAGCGGTCACCGACGCCGGTGGTGCGGATGTCGATGCCGGCCGACCGCATCGCCAGGTGCAGGCCCATGTTGCTCATCACGGTGGTGACCAGCGTGTCGGACGCCAGTTCGCCTGCTTCCTTCATGGCCAGCGCGAGCACGACCATGATGGAGTCGCCATCGACGACGCGTCCGTGCGCGTCCACGGCGAGACAGCGGTCGGCGTCGCCGTCGTGGGCGAGCCCGAGGTCGGCTCCGTAGGACACCACCGCGGCACGCAGCGTGTCCATGTGTGTGGAGCCGCAACCGTCGTTGATGTTCAGGCCGTCGGGATCGGCATGGATCGGGATGACGTTGGCCCCCGCAGCGCGGTAGGCCAGCGGTCCTGCCACGGAGGCGGCGCCGTGCGCGCAGTCAACGACGACGGTCAGGGCATCCAGCCTCGTCGTGGCGGCCTTGCCGACGTGACGCAGGTAGCGCTCGAGGGCATCTTCTGCGCTGACGACGCGGCCGATGCCCGCACCGGTCGGACGGTCACCGGGGCCCTGCTGGACCAGTTCCTCGATGCGGTCCTCGGTGTCGTCGTCGAGTTTGTGACCCCCAGGGCCGAAGATCTTGATGCCGTTGTCGGGCATCGGGTTGTGCGACGCGGAGATCATCACGCCGAAGTCGGCGTCATAGGCGCCGGCCAGGTACGCCACGGCGGGTGTCGGCAGAATCCCGACCCGCAGCGTGTCGACGCCCTCGCTGGTGATCCCGGCGATGACGGCGGCTTCGAGCATTTCGCCGCTGGCCCGGGGGTCACGCCCCACCACGGCGACGCGGCGACGGGTCTCACCCGACCTGCCGAGCCGACGGGCCGCCGCCGAACCCAGGGCCATCGCCAATTCGGCGGAAAGTTCCTGGTTGGCGACACCTCGTACGCCGTCGGTGCCAAACAGTCGAGCCATCGTGACAACCTCTCACACGTGGGGGCTCGCGAGCCAATTGCTCGGCCCCGCGTGAATTATCGCCCCTATCGGCCGGAAAACGGCTCACCGCCCGCACCCGGGCGTGGATGCGGGCGGTGAGAGTGGATCAATTACTCAGCCTCGCTGGGCAGCGGCACGGTTCCACCATCGGCTTCACCGGTGCCCTCAGGAGCCCCGAGGCCTTCGCCGCTACCGGTGTCAAAGCTGGCGCCCTCGGCCGGGACCTGCACTGCGGTCTCTTCCTCGGCCGGAGCCGGGGCTGGACCAGCCGGGGCAGGCGCCGTGCCCGAGGCGTTCTGGGCGACGACCAGGTCGCCACCAGGCAGACCCGAACACAGCGTCCGCGGCGTGCCCTCGCCGTCAACCTGCGTCACCAGGTCGCTCACGTCCCCGGGCACCTCGGTGCACAACACGCTCGCCGCAGTCGCGGCGGTGTCGGCGGTGACACTCTCCAGCAGCGTCACGTCGCCGACCGAAAGATTCACGAGACCATCCGGAGCGTCCACAGGCTGCGCCTGCGCCATTCCGAGTCCGGCGGTGAGAACCAGCGATCCACCGAGGACAGCACCCGCTGCGGTGTTCTTGACGAAGCTCATCAATCACTCCTTTGCAGTCACGAAGCCATGCGACAGGAACGGCCTGCCGACGCCCGCAGGCGTCCTGGCTTCGGATCCGACCGTCGCGTACGCCGCGGGGTGACTTCAAATCGCTTTCCTATATGAATACGGAAAGGGCAATTCCCCTAATTAACTCTTCGGGCGTCATTCCAGCCCATAGCGCTGCGCGCATTTCCTGAAATAGCCGTTATGGGGCAGGCCACATTTTTCTGACTTGTGCCCTGCCGCGCGAAGAGGTGGCACGGCTCGGGACGTTGTGGGTGAGCGAGACCGCGAATACCGGTTCACCAATCCGCTGATGCGATTGGTCGGGCTCCTGATGCCCGGCTCCTTTCGCCAGCAGTCGCAACAACACATGCAAGATTTCAAAGCGTTCGCCGAACACGGAGCCGAACAAGGAAAGGACGTCCGCGACGCGGAGAATTGATCAGCCACTCGACGCAATGACAAACGCCCGGCCGCTCGCAATGCGAGCAGACCGGGCGTCCGCCGTAGGTCGTATCAGCGCTTGCTGTACTGAGGCGCCTTGCGCGCCTTCTTGAGGCCGTACTTCTTGCGCTCGATGGCACGCGGGTCACGGGTGAGGAACCCGGCACGCTTGAGGGCGGGCCGATCCTCCGGCTGAACCAGGATCAGCGCACGCGCGATGGCCAGACGCAGCGCGCCGGCCTGGCCCGACGGGCCGCCACCATCGAGGTGGGCGTAGATGTCGAACTGCTCAAGGCGGTCGACAATCACCAGCGGCGCCTTGATCAGCTGCTGGTGGACCTTGTTGGGGAAGTAGTTCTCCAACGTGCGGCCGTCCAGGTGGAACTGGCCGGTGCCGGGCACCAAGCGGACGCGCACAACGGCTTCCTTGCGGCGGCCGACGGTCTGGATCGGGCGGTCGATGATGACGGGCTCACGCGGGGCGGCCTCGGCATCGGCGGCCACCTCGGCGACGGCCTCGGTCTCGACGGTCTCGGGGGCTTCAGCAGCGTCTGCGCCCTCGACGTCGGTGACGTCGGTGATGTCGGTGTCGGTCTCAATTTCTGATGTCACTGCGCCACCTGCTTGATCTCGAACGGAACCGGCTGCTGCGCGGCATGCGGATGCTCGGGGCCGGCGTAGACCTTGAGCTTCTTCTGCACCTGGCGCGACAGCTTGGTGTGCGGGAGCATGCCGACGATCGCGTTCTCGACGACGCGCGTCGGGTGCTTCTGCAGCAGCTCACCAATGGTGCGCTTGCGCAGACCGCCGGGATAACCCGAGTGGCTGTAAGCGAACTTGCTGGTGAGCTTGTCGCCACTGACGGCGACCTTCTCCGCGTTGATGATGATGACGAAATCGCCACCGTCGACATTCGGCGTGAATGTCGGCTTGTGCTTGCCGCGCAGCAGCTTGGCTGCTTCGACGGCGAGCCGGCCGAGCACCACGTCGGTGGCGTCGATGACGTACCACGAACGCGTGGTGTCACCCGCCTTCGGCGTGTACGTAGACACAGCGCTACCTTCTCTTCTCTCGGGTTGGATCCCGGGTGACCCGGGGGCCGGTCCGGCGTGTGCTGAAGGAACTGCCTCGGCGACCGGCAGGGACCCAAGGTTCCGGCAAGCCAGCGCACGCCAAAGACGCAGCTTACGCGCGGGCGTCCACGCAGGTCAAAACGCGGTTCACCCTCACGCAAACAGGTAGTCGGCTACGCGTGCGGCAGGAGACGGAGTTGATGACGCTTACTCGTGTCTGAGGAGGACGTCATGAGCACTTCAACCGGATACCGTCGATCATTGAGTGTCGTCCTGGCGGCAGTCGCCGCGACGGGCGCCCTGGCAGGTTGTCGAGCAGCCGCGTCGCCGTCGGCGTACGACGACATCGCACGCAACTTGCTCAACCTGCGCGGCAGCACCGGCGCCGTCGATGAGGGCGCCGTCATCCGCAGGCTCGAAACCGAATTGAACCCGTCGATCTCCACCGTCGCGCGCGCCGAACAGCCCTCGGTGTACGAAGACGCCTGCGAGGTGAAGAACCTGTACGACGCCGGGCGGGTCGCCTCGGCGGCCGAGGGCGTCGAATGGTTGCAGACACAAGGCAAGACGTCCTACGCACGGGCTACCTCGGTGCGTCAGCTGGCGGCCAAGCTCATCGCGCTGGACGAGGATCCGTCACTGGTCGACGGATTGGAGATCTCCGGCGACGCGCTGTGCCTGGCGTCCTGAGACACCAGGCACAGCAAGCGGATCAGCGAATCAGAAGAAGCCCAGCGCTTGGTCGCTGTAGCTCACCAACAGGTTCTTGGTCTGCTGGTAGTGGTCGAGCATCATCTTGTGGTTCTCGCGGCCGATGCCGGACTGCTTGTATCCACCGAACGCGGCGTGCGCCGGGTACTGGTGGTAGCAGTTCGTCCACACCCGGCCGGCCTTGATGTCGCGGCCCGCGCGGTAAGCGGTGTTGCCGTTGCGACTCCAGACGCCCGCACCCAGCCCATAGAGGGTGTCGTTGGCGATGCTGATCGCGTCGTCGTAGTCGGTGAACGACGTGACGGCTACGACCGGCCCGAAGATCTCCTCCTGGAACACCCGCATCTTGTTGTTGCCGGTGAAGATCGTCGGCGCCACGTAGTAGCCGCCGTTGAGATCGCCGCCCAGCTGGGCCCGCTCACCGCCGGTGACCACCTGCGCACCTTCGCTCTTGCCGATCTCGATGTAGGACAGGATCTTTTCGAGCTGATCGTTGGACGCCTGCGCGCCGATCATCGTCTCGGTATCCAGCGGATCGCCCTGCCGAACCGCCTTGGTGCGGATGGCGGCCAACGCCAGGAACTCGTCGTAGATGTCGGCCTGGATCAGCGACCGCGACGGGCACGTGCAGACCTCGCCCTGGTTGAGGGCGAACATCGTGAAGCCCTCCAGCGCCTTGTCCTGATAGTTGTCGTTGGCCGCCAACACGTCGTTGAAGAAGATGTTGGGGCTCTTGCCGCCAAGCTCCAGCGTCACCGGGATCAGATTCTGCGACGCGTACTGCATGATCAGCCGGCCAGTGGTGGTCTCGCCGGTGAACGCGATCTTGGCGATCCGGTTGCTCGACGCCAGCGGCTTGCCGGCCTCAACCCCGAATCCGTTGACCACGTTGACAACACCCGCGGGCAGCAGGTCGGCGATGACCTCGATGAGGTACAGGATCGAGGCCGGAGTCTGCTCGGCCGGCTTGAGTACGACGGCGTTGCCCGCCGCCAGGGCCGGGGCCAGCTTCCAGACCGCCATCAGAATCGGGAAGTTCCACGGGATGATCTGACCGACGACGCCCAACGGCTCGTGGAAGTGGTAGGCGACGGTGTCGTCGTCGATCTCGCTCAGCGAACCCTCCTGCGCGCGGATCGCGCCGGCGAAGTAGCGGAAATGATCGATGGCCAGCGGGATGTCGGCGTTCAGCGTCTCGCGGATCGGCTTGCCGTTGTCCCACGATTCGGCCAGCGCGATCGACTCCAGGTTCTCCTCGATGCGGTCGGCGATCTTGTTCAGGATCACCGCGCGCTCGGCGGCCGAGGTCTTGCCCCAGGCCGGTGCAGCGGCGTGCGCGGCGTCGAGGGCCTTTTCGATGTCGCTCTCGTCGGAGCGGGCCACCTCGGTGAACGGCTGACCGGTGACGGGCGTCGGGTTCTCGAAGTAGCGGCCGGCACTGGGCGCGACCCACTCGCCGCCGATGAAGTTGTCGTATCGGGGCTTGAACGACATCAGGGAGCCGTCAGCCCCAGGACGGGCATACACAGTCATGGTGAGTCTCCTGCTCGTGTGGTGTGCGTCACTGAAACTACGCGCGCGACCGTTGCACCACAGTTGCATCGTTCGGCAGACTCGTGCGCATCGTCCAGAACCGCCGCACACCCCGCCAGAAGCGGGCCCACGAGACCGTGACCACCCTGGTGGAGGCGGCCGCGCAGGTGTTCTCGCGCGAGGGCGCCGACGCCACGACGAACCGGATCGCCGAGCGGGCGGGACGTCGACGCGCTGAAGTCCCTGCCTCCAGCGTGGAAGTGATTGCCGCCGTTGACAACTCGCATTTGGAGAGGGCTTGAACTGCGAACTTTCCGGGTTGCTCAGGTTTCAACCGAGTTCGAAGTCGAGCCCGGCAAGGTGGCCGCGCGCCTGCGCCCGGGCCACCGGAGTGATAGCGCTGTCGCGCAGCGCCTGCCAACCAGCGCGGTCATCGCGGCCCTCGGGAAGATCGAGCCAGCGGCGCAGCAGATCGGTGCGGCCCTGGGCGTTCTCGGCGAGCACGGCGTCGCGAAGTGTGGCCGACAGCTGAGTGCGTAGCCGCGCTATCGCGGGTGACACCGACTGTGTGAGCAGCGGCCCCGAGTACCGGGTCAGGGCGGCTTCGACGTCGCCAGCGTCGAGCGCCTCGAACACCTCGCCGATGTCGCTGGTGATCGGGGTCAGCAGCCGATAGGGCCGCGAACCCAGGCTCTCGGCACCGATCACCTTGCGCAGCCGCGACATTTCGGCACGCACCGTGACGACGTCGAGGTCCTTGTCGTCGAGCAGCACGGCGAGATGGTCGGCGGACAACCCCTCGGGATGACGGCTGAGCAGCACCAGGATGTCGGCATGCCTGCCGGTGAGGTGGGTGGCCTGCAGGTGGCCGTAGCTGTCGGTCGTCATCCACCGCGGCCGGTCCCCGCCGAGCACGACGAGATGCGGCTTACGGACGGCCGGTTCGGCGTTGATTCCGGCGAGCCGAAGCAACGCGAGATGGTTCTCGACGGCGACGGCAGTCGCCCGCACCAGGGCCAGCGTCTGCGACGTGGCCACGGGGGTTCCGCCGGTCAGGTCGATGGCGCCGAGCAGCGCACCGGTGGTCGGATCGTGCACCGGCGCGGCGGTGCAACTCCAGGTCTGGACGACGCGGGAGAAGTGTTCGGAGCCGTGGATCTGCAGCTCGCGGTCGAGCGCCAGCGCGGTACCGGGGGCGTTGGTTCCCGCGCCCCGTTCGCTCCAGTCCGCGCCCGGCACGAAGTTCATCGCCTCGGCCCTGCGGCAAGCGGTCGGGTCACCTTCGACCCACAGCAGCGTGCCGTCGGCGGCGCTGACTGCGACGACCACGCCCGAATCGACGGCATCGTCGACGAGAAGCCTGCGGATCACCGGCAGCGCTGGAGCAAGCGGATGCGTCTCCCTCAACCGCTCCACGGCCGTGATGGCGGCCGCCGCGCGGGCGGCGTCCTGATCTGGGTCGACTCCACCCGCAAGGCTCCGTTCCCAGCTCTGCGCGACGATGGGCCGGACCTCGTTCGAGTTCAGGTAGGCGGCGTCGACCTCGCCGGTGATGAACAGCTCGTGGACCGCACGCAGCCGCGACGGCGACGGACGGGCCGATGCCCGTCCGGCTGAAGTGTTCGAAGCTGCCACCCGGCGTTCTTCCCTTTGTCCACGTGTGTCCGCGATCACACGTGGACCCAGACTATCGCGATCGGCGCCGCGTTGGACGGCGTGCCGAGAGTACTGTGCGGCCCCCGCTCGGCTCCCCTCCTCGCGAGGGCCGCACAGACTCGGGGCGGGGCTGCTAGTAGCCCCAGGCGTTGGCGGCCCTGCGGTCGGTGTCGGCCACGTCGTCGGAGCCGTCGCGCACGGCGTTGCCGAGGCTGACGAGGATCTCGTTGAGCGCGGCTGCGGATTGCTCCCAGCGGGCCTGCTCGACGCGGTAGGCGTCGGCGGCCTCACGAGTCCACGTCGCCTGCAGCGGCGCGATCTGTGCGCGCAAGTCCTCAAGCGCGGCGTTGAATCGCGCCGATGTCGAATGGATCTCCTGACGGACCGTGTACTCGATCTCGCCGAAGTCGTAGGACAGCGTCTCGGTCACCGGGGGCCGCCTACAGACTCGCCGCAACGGATGCGATGCGCTGAGAGTGCCCCTCGGCCACCTCGTGCAGCACGCGTTCGTTGTCGCGGATGGTCTCCGCGATGCGCTGCAGGGCGGAGTGCAGCTTGAGCGACTCGGCGTTCCAGCGTTCCACGACGTCGCGGAAACGAACCGCCGCGACGCCTCCCCACACCGACGGCGGCACGTTGGCCATGGCGCCGATGAACGACTGCAGCATCGCGCGGATCTCCTCGTTGCGGCTGTCAGTCTTGTTCGCCACCGACACCATGAGGTCGAAGTCGGTGGACAGCGCGGGCCCGGGCGGCCCTGACGGTGTCGGCATCTGGATCCTTTCGTCGGAATTTCAAGCGATCTGTAGATAGGACGCAGCAGGGTCGAATTCGGTTCCAAGGATCCAAATCTCATTTCAAAACGCGAGCCGTGAGCACAGCCTCGACACAGGAATCCTCGATGTCCTCGGGGTGACCGCTCAGGTGCTGGCAACCGATCGCGATCCGGGTCGTCCCGTCGACGAGGACCGCCCACCGCGTCTCCGTATCGCCTCGCCGCTCCACGTAGGTCACGGCGGGCCTCCCGCCGCGCTGCCCGGCCGGACGGAAATCGACGAACACCCCGTCGGTCTCGGAAACGATTGCGGCTCGCAGAGTTTCGGCCACGTGCGCCAGCGAACCCTCCGTATCGACAGACTGTGTGATGTGCAGGGCAGGCATACCTGCCGCCGGAGCCACTCGCACCCTCTCCGATCCAGAACCCGAGGTGACACGTTCAGCAACCCATGCGGCAGGAACTCTGATCTCGACCCGCCCGTCGGTGAGCAGCCGAGTCTCATAACTCGCACCGGGCTGAGCGGTGAACCCCTGCGCCGCCCAGCTTCCCCCCGCCGTGCCCGCAGTCAGCGCTATGCCCGCCATCACCGCGACCGTCCGACGACCCGGACGGGCGTGGACGCGCCGTGTGCGCTTCGGCACCACGGCCGCCGCGGCAATGTCCATTCGATGAGGTGAGCTGTGTACGAATGGAATTCCCCCGCGCCGCATAGATTCGATAACGTCGGCCGACAGCGGCTGGACACCGGACGGTGTGTCGATGACGACCGAATTCGCCGCCGCCAGATGGATTTTGACGTCGGGCGAACCACGGGAGAAGACGAGTGGCTCCGACGACGCCTCGGTCACGACGATCCAGTCCGCGGACAGCTCGACGACAGTCGCCTCGCTACTGAGGACCGAGGACCGCGGCACCACCACGGCATCGGCGAACACGGCGCGGGCAGCCGCGACGACCACGCCGAACCGACCCGCCGACCACCATGTCGGCACAACGATCACCACCGGACCGTCGAACCCATCAGCCACGGCACCGAGAACGTCGCACCACAGGTCGTCGACGGCCGCCGCGTCCCCCTCCAGCAGCGCGAGCCGATCGTCGATACACTCCAGCGCCGCTGAAACCTGTTGCCGTGAAGCATGACCCGGCCCATGGATAGTCTCGGGACCGACCTCGAGAACACACGCGGTCATGGCGGAGGCTCGACCCAGCCGACCTGAACCAGCTCGTCCGGTTTACCCCGCATCACCAGCGTCCCCCGCCCCGCCGGCAACGGAACGGGCCTGACGGCGCCCAGCAGCACCCCGTCGTCTGGCGTCGCGCTCATCATCAGACCCGCGCAGCCCGTGTCCCGCATCCGTGCCAGCACCGGGTCGAACATTGCGCGTGCAGCGCCGCCGGAACGCCGCGCCACGATGACGTGCAGTCCGAGATCCTTGGCATAGGGCAGGAAGTCGGCCAGCGGTGTCAACGGGTTTCCGGTGGCTCCCGCGACCAGGTCGTAGTCGTCGACGATGACGAAGACGTCCGGTCCCGTCCACCAGGAGCGGTCCCGCAGCTGTCGCTGGGTGACGAACTCGTCGGGCATCCTGGCGTTCAGCGTCTCGGCGAGCGCCGCGATCCGGGAGGTGACCGCAGTGGCCGACACGGAATACCCGGTAAGACAGCCGGTTTCGACTACACCGACAAGGGTGCGCCGATAGTCCACGATCTCCAACCGGACGTCGTGGGTCGTCTCGGCGAGCTCGGTGCACAGCAGCCGCAGGACGGCCGTCTTCCCGCATTCGTTGTCGCCGAGCACCAGCAGGTGTGAGTGCTCGGCGAAATCGACTGAGGTGGGCCGAAGGTCCCGTTCCCTCAGCCCGAGAGCGACTTCGCTGCGACCGCCCGGGCTCGAGAGTGCCCGGCGGTCCACCCGATCAGGTAGAAGTTCGACGGGCGGTGCGGCCCCTCCGTCGCGGATGGCGTCGACACTGGGCAGCGCGATCGCGGTCTCCCGGCCGTCCCGGGTGAGACCACGCCCGGGCGGGCGGTCGGCGAGTTCCCGCGCACGTCTGCGATCCATCTCCGAGTCGGCGGGATCTCCCAGCCTCAGCTCGATGCGGGTGCCGATCTGGTCCTTGAGCGCAGGCCGCAGGTCCGCCCACCGAGAAGCGGCGATCATCACGTGGATCCCGTACGAAAGTCCCTGCGCCGCAAGCGCGGTGATCTTGTTCTCCAGCCCGTCGAAATCCTGGCGGAGGGTGGCCCAGCCGTCGACGACGAGGAACACGTCGCCATAGCGATCGGAGACCGAGGCCTCCCGGCTCCGAAGAAGTGATTCGAGCTGGGCCACCGTGCGACGGCACAGGTCGGTGTCGCGCCTGCTCGCCACCGATCCCACATGGGGCAGGTTCCGCAGGGTTGCGAGGTCGCCCCCACCGAAGTCCAGACAGTAGAACTGCACCGCCGCGGCGTCGTACGCGGCGGCCAGTGAACACATGATCGTTCGTAGCGCAGTCGATTTGCCCGACCGCGGTGAACCGACGACCGCCACATTGCCCGTCGCGCCCGACAGGTCGACAACGTGCAGATCCCGCCGTTGCTCGAAGGGACGATCCACCACGCCGATCGGCACCTGCAGCGCGCCGGTCGGCTCCGACGGCAGTATGTCTCTCAGGTGCGGCGACGCTCCCAGCGGCGGCAGCCAGACACGATGGGCGGGAGTGCCACGACCCGCCAGCTGGGCAAGCACCGTGTCGCAAAGTGGTGTGAGCGATGGTTGTTCAGCCGCCGGTTCAGATGTCTCGGCGGCTGTGAAACGCCGCACTTCGCACTGCTTTTCGGCTCTTCGAAAGCGTGGTGTGTAGCCCCCGGAAACGAACGCCGTCTGGAATCGGGTCAACGCGCCCGCGGCGGTCTTGAGGTACGCGGCCCCGGGCTGGGACGGCAGATGATAGGCGTCCGGCACGCCGAGCACCGCGCGCGATTCGCTGGCGGAGAACGTCTTGAGGCAGATCTTGTACGACAGGTGTGTCTCGAGCCCGCGTAGCCTGCCCTCCTCGAGACGCTGCGTCGCCAGCAGCAGGTGCATACCGAGGGACCGGCCGAGGCGTCCGATGGCGACGAAGAGCTCGGCGAAATCTGGATGCTGGCTGAGCATTTCGGAGAACTCGTCGACGACGATGAACAACGCAGGCAGCGGCGCCGGCGCGCGCCCCTCGTCGTGCGCCCGCGCGTACTCGGCGATGTTGGTGGCATTGCCCGCCGCCCGCAGCAACTCCTGACGCCGATTGATCTCGCCGGAGAGCGCCTCACGCATCCGTGAGACCAGTGGAGCCTCGTCGGCGAGGTTCGTGATCACGGCCGACACATGGTGGACATTCTCCAGACCGAGGAACGTCGCACCACCTTTGAAATCGACCAGCACGAGGTTGAGCTCCGCCGGGGAGTGCGCGGCGACCATCCCGAGAACCAACGTACGGAGAAACTCCGACTTGCCCGATCCCGTTGCCCCCACGCACAAGCCGTGCGGTCCCATCCCGTCCGCTGCGGCTTCTTTGATGTCTAGTTCGACGGCGGAGCCGTCCTCCGCCACCCCGATCGGCACGCGCAGTGACGCCGGCCGGGCGGCGCGCGACCACAGCCGTTCGGGATCGATGGCCCCGGGGTCGTCGATCCCCATCAGCGCGGGCCAGTCACGTGCGCGGCGGGACGTGGACGCCCGGTCCGGCCGGTACCGCGCGATCCGGCGTGCACATGCCACCGCGTCAGCGAGCGCAAGTTCGTCGCGGGGCTCGCTGCCGCCGGGGCCGATCGCGATGAACGTCGTCGACTCCCGGGGCGCCGGCGGCGCCGGCCCGTCGGTGATCTCGACCCGGTGGACCACTCGCGCGCTACCGCGGTGTGGCAGCCATTTCACCCATTCCCACTCCGGCGTCGGCGGAGCAGAGATCGCGACGAGATCGGGATGGTGCAGCATCGCGACCTGGCACACCAGCGCCCGCGCTGCGGGCCGCGGCAGGGTGACGAGGGGGGACGACCGCAGCGCCACCGTCAGAGGCACCTCATCGACCGCGGCGCGGTTGACCATCAACCGCCGAAGCGCTTCCACGGTGACCGGGTCTGCGTCGGTGTCGGAGCCGAGATCCGGTGCGACGACCTCGACGGCCGACGGTCGCGACCCCACTCCGACACGAGCGACGAGGAAGTCGGGATGCTCCTCGCCTCGTTCCCACATGCGGTTGCGGCCCGCCAGCAGCCACAGGGACGACGGGTCGGGATGGGCAATATGCAGATCGAAATGTTGTCGTTCGGCCGATTCCGCCAGCGAGACATCGAGAGCCTCGAGATACCGCAGATAATCGGCACGTTGGGCGCTGAGCTCCCCGGTGCGGTCCGCACCACCGCGCGCTCCGTAGGCGAGGGTGCCGATCAGCGAGACCAGCATCATGGCGGGGAAGAACAGAAACATCGGGCTGCGCGTCGCGGTGTCCGTCGAAGTCAGGTACAGCGCGGTCATTCCGCCCATCGCGACGATCATGGCCATGGGCATCAAGCGAGCCAGCGGACTGACCGGCGTCGGAACGGGCGGTTCCGGCGGCGCCTCGACGACGATACGACCGGTTTCCATGTGTGAGTAGACGCACCAGACGCCCATCGCGTTCCATCCACAGCCCCACAAAGTGGTGCGCCCTGCCCCGGCGGGGCCGAGTTAGGTTGAGACGGTGCCGGATACGTTGTGCCGATTGGTCGTAAAGGTGACCGGTGCGGATCAGTCGGGCAGCGTCGATCTGGTACTGCCGTCGCAATGTCCGCTCGGGGAGCTGATGCCGCCGATCGTGTCCACAATCTTCGGTGACAGCACAGACGTCGCGCAGCGCTGGTACCTGACAGGCGCGGCAGGCGCACCACTGGACACCTCGGTATCACTACGGGACAACGGCCTTCGGGATGGTGACATCGTCATCCTCTCGACGGCCCCGCTGCCACGCCCGCGGCTGTCACCCACGGAGCCGTGCGGCGTGGTCGCACGCGCAGCGGCCACAGCTCCGGTGAATCGCAACGTCCTCGTGTCCGCCGCAGCGGCAGGCACCACACTGGCGGCCGTCACACTGGTCTGGGCGGGTCTGCGGGCCGCAACTACCTGGCAACTGGGTGCGGCGGCGGCGCTGGCGGCCGGCGCGGCGACGGCGGCGGTCGCGGTCGGTCGCTCCGACCGGGAGTCGACCTTGCTGTTGAGTCTCTGTGCTGTGGTGTTCGCCGCTGCGACAGGCGTTCTCGCGGTTCCGGGTGCGGGATGGGCGGCTGCCTCGTTACTCGCGACGGCCTCGGTGATGGCGATGTCGACGCTACTACTGCGGATGACCTCCGACCACGGGTTGATGACGGCGTGCGCGGCGGCGGCCGGCGCGGTATCCGCCGCGGCCGCGCTGTGCATCGCCGTCGGACCGCGACTCGTCGTGGCGGGCGCCGCGCTGGCGGTCATCTCTCTTGTGGGGCTGTCGGCTGCGCCGCGAATCGCCACCCTCGTCGCGCGCCTCGGACCCGCTCACCTCGACGTCGACGAACAGCGGGCCTCGACGGCGCACCTGACCCTGTCCGGCCTGGTGGCGGGTTGGTCGGTATCGGCGATGCTGGGCGCCCTTGCCGTCGCGGGGGCGGCGGTGCTCCATGGCTCCCCGATGATTCTCGCCGCATGTTTCGCCACGGATCTGGGCGTTCTGCTGGTCCTGCGCCAGCGCTCTCACATCGACCGGCACAGACGGGCATGGCTGTTCACCGCGGGAATCGCGGCTCTGCTCTCGGCAATCGCGATCGCGGTCGCCGCAACCCCCGCACAGGCCCATTGGGTCTGCATGGCCACCGCCGTCGCATGTGCCGCCTGCGTCTGGTGCTCTCGCCGTCCGATCGAACTTGATCCGTGGCTGCGCAACGCTGTTCAGGTGGTCGAGTACGCGGCGCTCGTCGCCGTGTTCCCGCTGGCGTTCTGGGTCTCCGGTCTCTTCAGGTTCGTCCGCGAGGCGAGCCTGTCATGACCGGTCGAGCACTGAGAGTCCTTGCGGTGTCGGCCATCGCATTCGCGCAATCCGCGCCGCCGGCCCACGCCGTGAGCCCACCCGCTGTAGACGAGCGTCGGCTTCCCGACGCGGGCCCGCCCGCTCCGGAGCATCCGACCGCCCAGCACGACGAATGCGCCACCGCTCCGCCTGCGGCCACCGCAGAACCCGGACAACTCGGCGGTATGGATCTACCCAGCGTGTGGGCCCTGACCCGCGGGGCCGGCCAGACGGTGGCGGTGATCGACACCGGGGTCACCCGCCACCGGAGGCTGCCGCACCTCGTTCCCGGCGGCGACTACGTCTCCCGCCACGACGGAACCAATGACTGCGACGGCCACGGCACGATTGTCGCCGGGATCATCGGAGCAACACCGGATGCCACCGACCCCGAGGGCTTCACCGGCATCGCACCGGATGTGTCCGTACTGTCGATCAGGCAGTCCAGCAACAAGTTTCATGCGGTCGACGATCCGGGCGGCACGGGCGTCGGGGACGTCGCGACATTGGCCGCGGCGGTACGCACCGCCGCCGATCTGGGGGCGACGGTCATCAACATCTCCACCGTCGCGTGCGTGCCCGCCGACACCGTACCGGCGGACGACGCGCTGGGTGCTGCGCTGTCATATGCCGTCGATGTCAAGAATGTCGTGGTGGTTACGGCGGCCGGCAACGTGGGAGGGCCGGGTCAGTGCCAGGACCACAATCCGCGTGACGCCGCGGGTGCCGATCAGGTGAGCACAGTCGCGAGTCCGGCGTGGTACGACGACCTCGTGCTGGCCGTCGGTTCGGTCGCCGCCGATGGGACTCCGTCGGCCTTCAGCCTCGCGGGTCCCTGGGTGGACGTCGCGGCACCAGGTGAGGGCGTCGTGTCGCTGGCATCCGCGGGGGACGGTCTTGTCGATGTGGCCCCCTCCGGCGCCCCGCTGTCCGGGACCAGCTACGCCGTCCCTGTCGTCAGCGCGGTCGCCGCCCTTGTTCGTGCCCGATCACCGGAATTGACGGCGCGCCAGGTGATGCAGCGCATCGAGGACACCGCTCACTCTTCATCCTCGGGATGGAACCCGGTGGTCGGACACGGCACGATCGACCCGCTTTCCGCGGTCAGCGGCCCTGGCGTCCGCCCATCGACGCCCCGGGCCGCGGCAGCGATCGACGCCGTCGAATCCGTCACCGAGCCTGCCACCACACGCACGGCACTTCGCGGCGCAGCCCTGTGTTTCGCACTCACGGCATGCGTTGGCGTGCTGTCGACGACTGTCGGGCGACGGACGCGGCGTCACGACTCAGTTCGGGTCCCCGGGGCAGTGTCGCGAGAATAGGCCACGGCGCCGGGACAGCAGGCTGCGCCAGACCGAGCGCGGCGGCGGTCTCGTCGTCACGTACCCCGTGCAGAAGACCCGAATCGACAAGCAGGAAGAGCGATCCCGCACTACGCCCGGTCCCGGTCAGTCCGACCGATCGCACGAACACACTTCTACCCGCGGGCACAGATACCCCACCGATGGGCGGCGCCGCGGTCGGCAGCCCGGTGCCGACGAGAAGGTCGGTGTGCGAACCTGTTTCGCTGAGAGTCTGCGTCCATTGCGCACAGACGACGGGATCTGTCACGACACCCCCGCGCCCCGGATAGGTGGTCACGGGCAGCGATGTGACCACGGGCAGCGAACCAACGGCCGCGCTGGACACGGTCGGGATGGCGGCACCGGCACGTTCGTCGGTGTAGCGGATCAGATCCGCGGCGACCTCGCCGATCCGCTGCAGCCCATCGGCGAGGACAACGAAGCGGTCCCCTCCCGACGTCACCACGCTGCCCACCGGGTGGTCCCGAAGGATTCCTGGCCCCGGCCGGCCTGCGTCGGCGATGTGCGGCGGCGCAATCGCGGGGCCTTCCGGTATCGCGGCCAGCACCTCCGGCGACACCGACTGCGGCGCAACGCCATCGATGCGCAGAGCCCGGACCACGGCACCATGGCGTAGGTCGACCCGCGATCGCCAACCGCCGTGCAGCAGGTAGGTCAGCGCAGCACTCCCACCACGCGGTGTCACCAGTACGCTACGACCAGGCGCGACGCCTCCCGCGGACACCGGTCCGGCAAAGACAGTGGTGGCGTGCTGGTCATCGCAGACCGTCCAGCGGGACTCCTCAGCACTCAGTGG
The DNA here is from genome assembly GCF_001650495.1 of Mycolicibacterium iranicum. Taxonomy (GTDB): domain Bacteria; phylum Actinomycetota; class Actinomycetes; order Mycobacteriales; family Mycobacteriaceae; genus Mycobacterium; species Mycobacterium iranicum_A. The sequence continues at coordinate 86,087 of NZ_LWCS01000043.1, forward strand.
TGGCGAAATCTGGTCAGGCGCTTCCGGTATCCCGACTCGCGATCCCAGTTCAGCGTGCTCGACGGCTCGCTGCGACACCACGCGGGGTTCGACGGCGCTCCCGACGATCAGGCGGGCCGAGGCCAGGTTGAACACCGGATGCAGAACGTCGTCGATGCGCACATACATCGCTCCGGACTCCCTCACGACGACGACATGCGCGTCACCGAGATTCGCGCCCGGGCGGACAAACGCGAGCACCGCACAGATTGCGACCCCGATGACAGCCAGTACCGCGCCGCAAATCAGCGAAAGTTTCTGTCCGCGAAGGGGATCGTCGATCATCTGGGTGTCACCGCGCACGAGCGCATGTTCCATCCGGCGCGCCATGAACCGGTGTCCGCTGACCTGCAGCCGTGTCGTCGGTTGTCCCATCACTCCCCCGTGCCGGTCCCCCGTGGCCAGCGTAATGACGCCGCGGCGGGGGTCAGATCACTTGTTGGAGCGGCGTTCCCGGTAGGCGGCGACGTGCTGGCGGTTGCCGCAGTTACCGGTGTCGCAGAATTTGCCCGACCGGTTGCGCGACAGGTCGACCAGCGTCGCCTCGCAGTCGGGCGCCGCGCAGATCTTGAGCCGGCGCAGCTCACCCCCACGAATCAGGTCCGCCAGCGCCATCGCCATCTCGGCGCCCATCCGCTGCCACAGCGGGTCGTGGATCGACGCGAGGTGCAGATGCCATTCGGGCATCTCGGGGTGGCGGGTCAACCACGGCGACGCCTTGGTGTCCGACAGCAGTGCGTTGACCTGCTCGACGGCGCGGACCTCATCATCGGCGATTGCCCAGATCCGGCCGAGCCGGTCGCGCAACTGGTGGACCGCGGCGAGTTCGGCGGCGTCGTGGTCACGCCTGCCCGTCCAGCCGAACCCGTCCAGGTACTCGTCGAGTGCGGCGAGGTCGGGCATCTGCTCCCCGTCCACGCGATTGCTGTTGATGAGGACACTGGCGGCCCGCAATGTGAGTTCGGTGTCATGAGTGAAAAGCATTTGACCCATGACTCCCTCCTCGGCTAGCGTCATGACCAAAGCTGATTTTACTCATGTCATCCCTTGTCAAACCACACGGAGGTGTTCACCTATGGCTGCGCTCGAGGCTTCCCGGGGTCGGGTCGACCACTTCCGTACCGGTCTACTCTTCGCGATTGGGTCCGCTTTCGCGTTCGGATCGTCGGGTCCGTTCGCGAAATCTCTGATGGAGGCGGGCTGGAGTCCGACCGCGGCGGTCACTGCACGACTTGCCGGCGGTGCGCTGGCAATGGCGGTTTTCGCATTCGTGGTGCGTCCCGGGTGGCTGCGCGAAGCCGCCACGCATGCCAAGACCGTCGTCCTCTACGGGCTGGTGCCGATCGCCGGGGCGCAGCTCTTCTACTACAACGCGGTCTCGCACCTGTCGGTCGGCGTCGCGCTGCTGCTCGAATACACCGCCCCGATTCTCGTCGTGGGGTGGCTGTGGGCGACCACCCGCAACCGCCCCACGAACCTCACCCTGGCCGGAGTGTTCCTCGCGGTGGTCGGAATCATGCTGGTGTTGGGCGTCTTCGGGCCCCAGGGGCTTGCCGGTGCCCACATCAATCTGGTCGGCGTCGGCTGGGGACTGGCTGCCGCAGTCTGCGCAGCGTGCTATTTCCTGATGTCCGACAAGGCAGGTGCGGAGGGATCCGACGGGCAGGCTCCCGTTCACCCGATCACGCTGGCCGCGGGCGGACTCATTGTCGGTGCCCTCGCGGTGGCGGCTTTGGGCGCATCGGGCGTGATGCCTCTGACCTTCACGTCCGGCGACACAGTCATCGCGGGATTGACGACCTCGTGGATCGTGCCGGTGGTGGCGCTGGCTCTGATCCCAACGGCCATCGCGTACACGCTCGGGATCATCGGGATCGCGCGACTGCGTCCGCGGTTCGCTTCGTTGGTCGGATTGTCCGAAGTGATGTTCGCCGTCCTCGCGGCGTGGATCCTGCTCGGTGAAGCGATGACCGCGGTGCAGGCCGTCGGCGGCGTGATCGTGCTGGTCGGACTGGGACTGGCCCGCCAGGGTGACCGCAGCGAGCTCGACGAGAACGACTTGGTGACGTGGCCGGAAAACGCACCGGCAACCACCCGGTAGTCCCGCTAACATCGGGCGGGTGAAGATCGATCTTGAAGTGGGCCGGAGGCTCTGCGCGTTCGGCGCCGCCGTCGTCACCGCTGCCGCCCTGCTCATCGCCCCAGCCGCTCCGGCGCCGGTCGCCAACGCGCAGGGTTGCCCCGACATCGAGGTCGTCTTCGCCCGCGGCACCGACGAGCCGCCGGGTCTCGGCCGGGTGGGATCGGCCTTCGTCAACTCGTTGCAGGGCAGGGTCGGCGGCCGGTCGGTCGGCTCCTACGCCGTGGTCTATCCGGCGACCTTCGACTTCCTCGCGGCGGCCGGCGGAGCCAACGATGCCAGCGCGCACGTCCAGTACATGATGGCGAACTGCCCCAATACCCGGCTGGTGCTCGGCGGCTACTCGCAGGGCGCCGCGGTCATCGACATCATCGCCGCGGTTCCGTTCCCGGCGGTCGGGTTCAACAACCCGCTGCCGCCGAATGCCCCCGACTTCGTCAGGGCCATCGCGCTGTTCGGCAACCCGACCACCAAGGTCGGGCTGCCGATCACGGCCAGCCCGGTGTGGGGCTCGCGCTCGATCGATCTGTGCAACGGTGCCGACCCGGTGTGCTCGGGCGGCGACGATGTCGCCGCCCACAGCAACTACGGACCCGCGGGCTTCACAGACCAGGCCGCGGCCTTCGTCGCCGGGCTCGTCTAGCTCAGCTATGCGTTACGGTGTCTTGTGCCTTTTGATCGCATGAGCCGCCGGATTCTGGCGGCCACCGCTGCCGCACTCGTGCCGACGGCCATGATGGCGTCCGCCACCGTCATGCCCGCTGCCACGGCCAACGCCCAACCCTGCCCGGACGTCGAGGTGGTGTTCGCCCGGGGAACGAGCGAGCCGCCCGGCGTCGGCCGCGTAGGACTGGCACTCGCGGACCAACTCAGAAACCAGTTGGGCGGCCGAACAGTCAGCACCTACGGTGTGAACTACCCCGCCAGCTACGACTTCTTCACCTCGGCCGATGGCGCGAACGACGCGTCCGCCCGCATCGCCACGATGGCCGCGCAGTGCCCGAACACCAGCATCGTGCTCGGTGGCTACTCGCAGGGCGCAGCCGTCGTCGACATGCTCGCCGGCGTGCCTCCGCTGGGCAACCGCATCGGCGACATCGGCTCCGCACCGCCGCTACCCGGCAGCTTGAACGGGAATGTGGTCGCCGTGGCAGTGTTCGGCAATCCGGCCACCAAGTTCGGCAACCCGATCTCAGCCCGCGGCTCGTTCGCCGGTAAGGCGCTCGACCTGTGCGCCGACGGCGACCCCATCTGCTCGGATGGGCGGAATCCGTTTGCTCACACCAGCTACGAACGGTCCCCTTTCATCGGGCAGGCGGCCAGCTTTGCCGCAGGGCGAGTCTGAACGCTCACAGGCAGTTAAGATCGACACAGTGATTCGTCAGCTGCGAAAATTTCGCCTTCCGACGCTGGTCGCCGCGCTCGTTCTGGGCGCGGCGTCGTTGATCCTGCCGCCGGCCGCCTCAGCGCAATCGTGCCCCGACGCCGAGCTCATTTTCGCCCGTGGCCGAATCGAGTCGCCTGGCGCAGGGCAGATCGGCAATGCGCTGGTCAGCGCTCTGCGGTCCAAGACCGGCCAGAACGTCGGCCTCTACGCGGTGAAGTACCCCGCCGACACCGAGATCGACATCGGCGCCAACGACATGAGCAATCGGATCCAGTGGAACATGGCCAACTGCCCAGACACGCGGTTGGTGCTCGGCGGCTACTCCCTGGGCGCCGCGGTGACCGACGTCGTGCTCGCGGTTCCGTTCGCAGCATTCGGGTTCAACAGGCCGTTGCCTCCGGGCGCGGATCGGCACATCGCGGCGATCGCGCTGTTCGGCAACGGCATCGCATGGGTCGCGCCCATCACCAACTTCAACCCGGTGTACCGGGAGCGGACCATCGAGCTCTGCCATGGCGATGACCCGATCTGCAGCCCGACCGATCCGGAGAACTGGCAGGACTACTGGCCCGACCACCTGGCCCCGGCCTACATCAACGCGGGCATGGTCAACCAGGCCGCCGACTTCATCGCGCCCAAGATCTAGCCGACGTCCTCAGCGCAGCGCAGATCCCGCGTCACCACGTTGCGCGCGGCGAGGTCCTCGTCCGCCGGATAGTCCACGCCGACGAGCGTCAATCCGCGCGCCGGCGCGGCGGCGAAGTCGCTGGACCGTTGCCTGGCCTCGAGCAGGCCCGCACACCATGCCGCGTCACGACGGTGCTCACCGACGGCGAGCAGCGCGCCGACCAGCGACCGCACCATGTTCCAGCAGAACGCATCGGCAGTCACGTGCACAGAGATACGGTCGCCCTCGCGGGCACAATCCAGTCGCTGCAGGTCCCGGATCGTCGTGGCACCGTCCCGGCGCCGACAGAACGCGGCGAAGTCCCTCAGACCTAACAGGTTTCGCGCGGCGTCGGCCATCGCAGCGACATCGAGGGGGCGGGGCCACGCCGTGATGTAGCGGGCCTCGGCGGGTTCCGCACCGTACGGCGCCGTCGTCAGCCGGTACACGTAGTGACGGCGCAACGCCGAGAAGCGGGCATCGAAACCTGGTGCGGCACGCTGAATCTCACGGACGCGAACGTCCTCGGTGAGCATCCTCCCGAGACGACGGACGAGCGGCCCGAACTCCGCCTCCCCCGCGCGCACCGTGCGTGGATACGCATGCGCGAGCGCGTCGGTGGGCACGTCGACGTGCACGACCTGTCCGGTGGCGTGCACCCCGGAGTCCGTGCGACCCGCCGCCCGCGTCAACACCGGTGTCCGAAACACCGTCGACAGTGCGTCGTCGACCACGCCAGCCACCGTGCGCTGCCCGGCCTGGGTGGCCCACCCCGCGAAGTGCGTTCCGTCGTAGGCGATGTCGAGCCGCAAACGAACAAACCCGCCACCGGAAACGGTGGCGGGCTCGTTCACAGAACGACTACTTGGCTTCGTCAGCCTTGTCATCCTTGACAGACTCGGTCCCCGGTTCTTCGACCTCGGCCTCGTCGGCTATCGGAGTCTCCTCCACCGCCTCGGCCTCAGCTGCCTGAGCCTCCTCGATCGCGGCGTCTTCGGCCTCGACCTCTTCGACGGACTCGACCTCCGGGCCTTCGGCTGCTTCGGGCTCGACGGCAGCCTGCGGGGCCGCGGCGGCGGCAACCTTCTGAGAGCTGGCCGCCCGGCGTGCGCGGTTGGCCTCAGAGGTGACGGTCTTCTCCCGCACCAGCTCGATGACCGCCATGGGGGCGTTGTCGCCCTTGCGGTTCTCGACCTTGATGATGCGGGTGTAGCCGCCGTCGCGGTCGGCGAAGAACGGCCCGATCTCGGCGAACAGGACGTGGACGATGTCCTTGTCGCGGATCTTCTTCATCACCTCACGCCGGTTGTGCAGCGTGCCCTTCTTGGCGTGGGTGATGAGCTTCTCCGCGTACGGACGCAGCGCCCGTGCTTTCGGCTCGGTGGTCTTGATCCGGCCGTGCTCGAAGAGCGACGTGGCCAGGTTGGCCAGGATCGCCTTCTGGTGCGAGGACGACCCGCCGAGACGAGCACCCTTGGTGGGTTTGGGCATTGCGACTTCTCCTCAGTGGGGCCGACCCCCGTATCAGGTAGGGCCGGGACGGACTTCTGTTGTTAGAGCTGTTCGGTTTCGGCGTAGTCCTGGTTGTCGTCCAGGTCGTAGCCGGCGTCGCTGTTCCAGGTGCCGGTGGCGACGTCGTAGCCGGCAACCTCGGACGGATCGAAGCTGGCCGGGCTGTCCTTGAGCGACAGACCCAGCTGGTGCAGCTTGATCTTCACCTCGTCGATGGACTTCTGGCCAAAGTTACGGATATCCAGAAGATCGGACTCCGTGCGGGCCACGAGCTCGCCCACGGTGTGCACGCCCTCGCGCTTGAGGCAGTTGTACGACCGCACCGTCAGGTCCAGGTCGTCGATCGGCAGCGCGAAGTGCGCGGCCTGGTCGGCCTCGGCGGGCGACGGGCCGATCTCGATGCCCTCGGCCTCGACGTTGAGTTCCCTTGCCAGACCGAACAATTCGACCAGGGTCTTACCGGCCGAAGCCAAGGCGTCGCGCGGGGTGATCGAATTCTTGGTCTCGACGTCGAGGATCAGCTTGTCGAAGTCGGTGCGCTGCTCGACACGGGTGGCCTCCACCTTGTAGGTGACCTTGAGGACCGGGCTGTAGATGGAATCGACCGGAATACGGCCGATCTCGGCGCCGGAGGCCTTGTTCTGCACGGCGGGCACGTAGCCGCGGCCGCGCTCGACGACGAGCTCGACCTCGAGCTTGCCCTTGTCGTTCAGCGTGGCGATGTGCATGTCGGGGTTGTGCACCGTGACATTGGCCGGCGGGACGATGTCGCCCGCGGTCACCGCACCCGGACCCTGCTTCCGCAGGTACATGGTGACGGGCTCGTCCTCCTCGGAGGACACGACCAGACCCTTGAGGTTCAGGATGATGTCGGTGACGTCTTCCTTCACCCCGGGAACGGTGGTGAACTCGTGCAGCACACCGTCGATGCGGATGCTCGTGACGGCCGCGCCGGGGATCGACGACAGCAGTGTGCGACGAAGCGAATTACCGAGGGTGTATCCGAAACCCGGCTCCAGCGGTTCGATGACGAACTGCGACCGGTTCTCGGCGACGACCTCTTCGCTCAGGGTGGGGCGCTGAGAAATCAGCATTGTTTTCTTCTCCTTCTCGGCAACCGCTATTTGATGCCGTTAGGTGATTCGCGGCTCGGGATTGAGCCGTGAACGTGTTACTTCGAGTAGAGCTCGACGATCAGCTGCTCGGTGAGCGGGACGTCGATCTGCGCGCGCTCGGGCAGCTGGTGCACGAGGATGCGCTGACGCTCGCCGACGACCTGCAGCCAGCCCGGGATCGGGCGCTCGCCGGCGGTCTGCCGGGAGATCTCGAAGGGCAGGGTGTTGATCGACTTGTCCTTGATGTCGATGATGTCGTACTGCGCGACCCGGTAGCTGGGGACGTCGACCTTGACACCGTTGACGGTGAAGTGGCCGTGGCTGACCAGCTGACGCGCCATGCGGCGAGTGCGGGCCAGGCCTGCGCGGTACACGACGTTGTCGAGCCGGCTCTCCAGGATGCGGAGCAGGTTGTCACCGGTCTTGCCGGGAAGGCGGTTGGCCTCCTCGTAGTAACGGCGGAACTGCTTCTCCATGACGCCGTAGGTGAAGCGGGCCTTCTGCTTCTCCTGCAGCTGGGTGCGGTACTCGCTCTCCTTGATCCGCGCGCGGCCGTGCTGGCCGGGCGGGTAGGGGCGCTTCTCGAAGGACTGATCTCCACCGACGAGGTCGACGCCGAGGCGGCGCGACTTGCGGGTGACAGGTCCGGTATAACGAGCCATTTTCTAGATCCTCCCTAGACCCGGCGCCGCTTGGGCGGACGGCAGCCGTTGTGCGGCTGCGGCGTGACGTCGGAAATCGCGCCCACCTCGAGGCCGGCGGCCTGCAGCGAGCGGATGGCGGTCTCGCGACCCGAGCCCGGGCCCTTCACGAAAACGTCGACCTTCTTGACACCGTGCTCCTGCGCTTTGCGGGCAGCGTTCTCAGCGGCCAGCTGCGCGGCGAACGGGGTGGACTTACGCGACCCCTTGAAGCCGACGTGTCCGGAGGACGCCCAGGCGATGACGTTGCCCTGGGGATCGGTGATCGACACGATCGTGTTGTTGAACGTGCTCTTGATGTGAGCGGCGCCGTGCGGGACGTTCTTCTTTTCCCTGCGGCGGGTCTTCTGCCCCTTCTTGGGGGCCCCTGCCTTCTTTGCCTGTGCCATCCGGGGTTACCTGGCCTTCTTCTTGCCGGCGATGGTGCGCTTGGGCCCCTTGCGGGTACGCGCGTTGGTCTTGGTTCGCTGGCCGCGCACCGGGAGGCCCCGGCGATGCCGCAGGCCCTGGTAGCAGCCGATCTCGATCTTGCGGCGGATGTCGGCCTGCACCTCGCGGCGCAGATCACCTTCCACCTTGAGGTTGCCCTCGATGTAGTCGCGCAGTTGGGTCACCTGATCGTCGGTCAGGTCCTTGGTGCGCAGTTCCCGGCTGATGCCGGTGGCTTCCAGGATCTCCTGGGAGCGGGTACGGCCGATGCCGTAGATGTAGGTCAGTGCGATCTCCATGCGCTTGTCGCGCGGGAGGTCGACACCCATAAGACGGGCCACGTGTGCCATTCCTTTTCTCTGCGGAGGTCTGGTCCCAGCCCGTTCCCGGAACTCGTGCCGGGGCCCGGCCTCCGTGCCGGGCGTGTTCAGGTGGCCTATCCACCTAGTGGTGCTGGGAGTTCATCATTCAGTTGTGGTGGTCGGGCCTTGCGAACTAGCCCTGCCGCTGCTTGTGGCGGGGATCGGAGCAGATCACCATGACCCGCCCGTGCCGGCGGATCACCCTGCACTTGTCGCAGATCGGCTTGACGCTCGGGTTCACCTTCACGGCTGTGTCGATCCTTCTTCTCGGGGTTGTTCTGTCGCTCTCGGGGAAAGCGCGTTCTTACTTGTAGCGGTAGACGATGCGGCCGCGGGACAGGTCGTAGGGCGAGAGCTCCACGACCACGCGATCCTCGGGGAGGATGCGGATGTAGTGCTGCCGCATCTTGCCGCTGATGTGGGCGAGGACCTTGTGTCCGTTCTCCAGCTCAATGCGGAACATCGCATTGGGCAGGGGTTCGACGACACGACCCTCGACCTCTATGGCACCGTCTTTTTTGGCCATACTCTGTAACGATCCTTGCTTTCGTTTCGTACCCGGCTTGCTGGCCTGCTCGGAGCAGCCTTCGATCCGACTTGAAAACGTGGGCCGGGTCCGGGGAATTCCCCTGGAAGCGGGGCTCGGAGATGGGGCACGCAAAAAGTCGGCGCGGAAGCCGCACCGTTGATCTATGGTACTCGCACCGCGCCGCAGCCCAAAATCGCGCACCGAGCGGCAACCCGAGGCCTACCTAGCCGTCCGACGGAGCGGCTTTTCCGCTGGACAACGTGCGCATACTTGTGGTGATGACTGGACCTGAGCACCAGCCCCGCAAACCCGTGATTTTGACCGTTGACGACGACCCCGCGGTGTCGCGCGCCGTGGCTCGTGATCTGCGCCGCCACTACGGCGACAAGCACCGCATCGTCCGCGCCGAATCGGGGCCCGACGCGCTGGAGACGCTGAACGAGTTGAAGCTGCGCGGCGAGACGGTCGCGGTGTTCGTCGCCGACTACCGGATGCCGCAGATGAGTGGCATCGAGTTCCTCGAGGCCGCCATGGACATCTTCCCGATGGCCCGCCGCGTCCTGCTCACCGCCTACGCCGACACGCACGCCGCGATCGACGCGATCAACGTCGTCGATCTCGACCACTACCTGCTCAAGCCGTGGGATCCGCCGGAGGAGAAGCTCTACCCCGTCATCGACGCGCTGCTGGAGGCGTGGCGCTCCACCGGGGACCGGGCGATCCCGCACACGAAGATCATCGGGCATCCGTGGAACGCTCGCTCCTCCGAGGTGCGCGAGTTCCTGGCCCGAAACCGCCTGTACTACACGTGGTTCCGTTCCGACGAGCCCAAGGGCGCCCAGCTGCTGGAGGCCGCCGGCCAGGACGGGTTGACGCTGCCGGTCATCATCACCGAGCAAGGTGAGACGCTGGTCGACCCGAGCGACGCCGAGCTGGGCGCGACGCTGGGCCTGACCACCACGCCGTCGGACGACTTCTACGACCTGGTTGTCATCGGCGGCGGGCCCGCGGGACTCGCGGCCGCGGTGTACGGCGCTTCCGAGGGCCTCAAGACCGTGTTGATCGAGCGCACCGCCACCGGCGGGCAGGCCGGGCAGAGCTCCCGCATCGAGAACTATCTGGGGTTCCCGGACGGACTGTCGGGGGCGCAGCTGGCCGAACGGGCCCGCAGGCAGGCCGAGAAGTTCGAGGCTGAGCTGATCACCGCTGCCGAGGTCACCAAGCTCGAGGTGGACGGCAGCGCCCGCACCATCCATCTGTCCGACGGGCGCACCATCGGCACCCGCGCGGTGATCCTCGCGATGGGCGTCGAGTACCGGCAGCTGGAGGCAGAAGGATGTGACGGGCTGACCGGCGCCGGGGTCTACTACGGCGCGACCGCATCGGTGGCCTCGGACTGCGACGACGACGAGGTCTACGTGATCGGCGGTGCGAACTCTGCTGGGCAGGCCGCGATGTACCTGGCGCGGACCGCCAAGACGGTCAACATCGTCATCAGGCGCACCCTCGAAGACTCGATGTCGCACTACCTGATCCAGCAGATCAGAGCCACCGACAACATCAAGGAGCTCCCGCACACCGTCGTGCACGCGGTCAAGGGCGACGGCCACCTCGAGGGCATCTGCCTGGAGAACACTCAGACCGGTGATCGCCAGGAGCACAACTGCGGCCGGATGTTCATCTTCATCGGCGCCGAACCGCGCACCGACTGGCTCGACGGCGTCGTCGTCCGGGACGACCACGGGTTCATCGTGTCCGGGCCGGACCTGCGTGACGTCAGCGGTTGGACGCTGGAGCGGCCGCCGCACCATCTGGAGTCCAGCGTTCCCGGGGTCTTCGTCGCCGGGGACGTGCGGGCGGAATCCGCCAAGCGGGTGGCCGCGGCGGTCGGCGAGGGATCGATGGCGGTCATGCTCGTGCACAGGTACCTGGCCGAGACATGACCACGTGCGACCTGGCCGGCCTCCGGGCGGAATCAATCCCCGGCGATACGCGTTTCACTACAGCGCTGCCGTTATCGGCTGCCGACTCGTCCGCCGACGACAGGCCATAGGAAGGATCCCGCCATGGGCGAAAGGTGCCTGCCCGACGAACTTCGGACGTTGTTCCTCTTCGAGAAGCTGACCGACGAGCAATTGCAGACGCTCTGCGAGAACGGCCACATCGCGACCTACGAGCCGGGTCCCATCTGCACCGAGGGCGACCCCGCGACGTGTTTCTACGTGCTCATCGACGGTGAGCTGGTCATGTCGAAGCGCTCCGGCGGCGTCGACCTGGAGACCAACCGGACCTCGCAGCGCGGCGTGTACTGCGGCGCATGGTCGGCCTACGTTCCCGGCGAGGACAGGACCTACCAGGCCTCCGTGCGGGTCACCCGGCCGTCGAGGTTCTTCGTGCTCGACGCGGCGGCGTTCGCCGAATTCATGCGCAAAGAGTTCCCGATGGCGGTGCACCTGCTGGAGGGACACATGGTCGGTGGGATGCGGCAGCGGCAGATCATCGACACCCGGGACAAGCTGCTAGCCCTCGGCCAGCTGTCGGCGGGATTGACCCACCAGCTCAACAATCCGGCGGGTGCCACCGCCCGCGCCGTGGCCGACCTGCGCGAGAGCGTCGGCAAGATGCGGCACAAGCTCGCGATGCTGGCTGACGGCAAGTTCACCCCCGAGGCACTGCGCGTACTGGTCAGCATCCAGGACGAGGTCGCCGAGCAGGTGGCCAAATCGAAGGGGCAGGAGCTCACCGCGCTGGAGACCTCCGACCGCGAGGACCAGATCGGCGACTGGCTCGAAGACCACGGGATCTCCTCCGCGTGGGACTACGCCCCGACGTTCGTGGAGGCCGGTCTCGACGTCGACTGGCTGGAGCGGGTGGAGGCCTCAGTCGAGGACGTCGACTGCTCGGCGACACTGCCCGGCGCGATCGGCTGGCTGAAGTACACGATCGACAACGAGTTGTTGATGAACCAGATCGCCGAAGCATCCAAGCGCATCTCAGCGCTGTTGGCCGGCGCCAAGCAGTACTCGCAGATGGACCGCGCGCCCTACCAGAGCGCCGACGTGCACGAGCTGCTGCACAGCACGCTGATGATGTTCGGCGACAAGATCGGCAAGAACAACCCGATCAAACTGGTCAAGGACTGCGACAAGAGCCTGCCCGAATTGCTCTGCTACCCAGGCGATCTCAATCAGGTCTGGACGAACATCATCGACAACGCAATCCAGGCGATGAACGGCCAGGGCACGCTGACCCTGCGCACCATGCGCGAGAACGAGGACACGATCCGAGTCGAGATCGAAGACGACGGGCCGGGCATCCCCGAGGACATCATCGAGCGCATCTTCACGCCGTTCTTCACGACCAAACCCTTCGGCGAGGGCACCGGGCTCGGCCTGGATCTCGCGTGGCGCATCGTCGTCGAGAAGCACCACGGCAACCTGTCGGTGCAATCGCAGCCGGGCCGCACCACGTTCAGCATCTGCCTGCCGCTGCAGGCGCCCGCACCGGAGAATTACACCGAGGCGCCGGCAACCCAGTGACTGCTGACACCAAGCCCGACCTGGGCACATTCGGATCGTTCGGTCGCGGGGTCACCCCGCAGCAGGCCAGGGATATCGAGGCGCTGGGCTACGGCGCCGTATGGGTCGGCGGTTCGCCGCCCGCGGAGCTCGACTGGGTCGAGCCTCTCCTCGACGCGACCACCACGCTCAAGGTGGCCACCGGCATCGTGAACATCTGGACCGCCGAAGCGGGCCCGGTCGCCGAATCGTTCCACCGCATCGAGGCCGCGCATCCGGGCCGATTCTTGCTCGGCATCGGCGTCGGGCACCCCGAAGCCCACCAGGAATACCGAAAGCCCATCGATGCGCTGCGCGACTATCTCGACAAGCTCGACGAATACGGCGTCCCCCGCGCACGCCGAGTCGTGGCCGCGCTCGGTCCGCAGGTCCTCAAGCTGTCCGCTGCGCGGTCGGCGGGTGCGCACCCCTACCTGACGACGCCCGAACACACCGCCGAGGCGCGCGAACTCCTCGGACCTGAGGCTTTCCTCGCTCCCGAACACAAGGTCGTGCTGACGACGGACGCGGAGAGGGCCCGCGAGGTGGGCCGCAAAGCACTCGACGTCTATCTCAACCTGACCAATTACCTGAACTCCTGGAAACGTCTCGGCTTCAGCGATCGAGAGGTGGCAAAACCGGGTAGTGACCGTCTGGTGGACGCTGTCGTGGCCTACGGCACCGTCGACACCATCGCGGCCCGGCTCCGGGAACACCTCGAAGCCGGCGCCGACCACGTGCCGGTGCAGGTGCTCACCAGCCCCGACAAGCTGGTGCCCGCGCTGGCCGAACTGGCAGGGCCGCTGGGACTGAAGGGACTGGAAGGGTAGACATCGATGACCGAAGCTGACATCAACTCCGAGGGCCCGTCACTGAAGCCTGCACAGGGCCGGTTCGGGGTGTGGACCGGGGCTCCGGTCTCGCCGGAGCAGGCCGTCGAGATCGAGAAGCTCGGATACGGCACGGTGTGGGTCGGGGCGTCTCCGGCCGCCGATCTGGCGTTCGTCGAGCCGATTCTGGAGAAGACCGAGAACCTGCAGGTGGCCACCGGCATCGTCAACATCTGGACTGCCGACGCCGACGAGGTGTCGGAGTCCTACCACCGCATCGAGAAGGCGTTTCCCGGCCGATTCCTGCTCGGCGTCGGCGTCGGACATCCCGAGCACACGCAGGAGTACACGAAGCCTTATCAGGCGCTGGTCGACTACCTCGACAAGCTCGACGCCAACAAGGTTCCCACCAGTAGGCGGGTCGTCGCGGCGCTCGGCCCGAATGTGTTGCAGCTGTCCGCCCAGCGCAGCGCGGGCGCGCACCCCTATCTGACGACACCGGTGCACACCGGTCAGGCGCGCGAACTGCTGGGGCCGACGGTCTTCATCGCACCCGAGCACAAGGTGGTGCTCACCAACGACGCGGAAAAGGCCCGCGAGATCGGCCGCCAGACCGTCGACTTCTACCTGGGCCTGTCGAACTACGTGAACAACTGGAAACGTCTCGGGTTCACCGAGGAGGACCTGGTGCGGCCGGGCAGCGATCGGTTCATCGACGCTGTCGTGGCGTACGGGTCACCGGAGGAGATCGCCGCGCGTGTGTCCGAACATCTGGCCGCGGGAGCGGACCACGTCGCGATTCAGGTGCTCGGTGGGGAAGACGAACTGCTGTCGACGCTTGAGGAGCTGGCGGGGCCGCTCATGGCGTGATCGTCGTTCCCTCGTCGATGACGCCCATGGCATCAAGCAGCGTCTGCCGTTGATCGGCGGGCCCCTGCGCGTCCAACGCCAGCACGAAGGTGTTCTCCTGGCCTTCGATCACCACGGTTTTGCGGGCGACGAAGCCGGGTGCACCCTCCACCGTCGCGGTGCCCGCGATAGCCATCGCCTCGCTGCCGCCGAGCTCGCTGGGTGTGCCGGCAGTCGGGCCTTCCCACCCCGGCAGCTTGATGACGGCGTTCGGGGACAGTTCCAGGATCTTGGCGACCTCGAAGTTGCCGCCGTCCAGCCGCGCCATCCGCGCGATGATCGCCGGTGGGTTGGGGGTGCCCTTCGCGGCGGACAGGAAGATCGCGCCGTACGCATCCTGCGGAAGGTCGGCATCCGGGATCGACTCCCAGCCGGCGGGCATCGGCAGGTCGAGTTTCGGCACGCCCGGCTCGTTGGCCTTGACGATCGTCTGCGTGACGCCGTTGGCGGTCAGGTACTCCCCGACCGTCTGAGGGTCGGCGGGCGCGGCAGCGCTGGTCTCGGCCGCAGGCGTCGTGGTCTCGGCGGCAGCGGTCGAGGAGGACGCGGCGGCCTCACTCGACGTCTCCGCGGTGTCACCACCGGATCCACAGCCGGTCACAGTCAGGCCGATCGCCACGGCCACTGCCGCGAGGGCGCCGAAGGTCGTCGAAGATCGCATGTGTATCCCCCTCTGCTTGACGGATTCGCACATAGGAGAACACAGGGCGTGCGATTCCAAGCCGGATTGCACTAGATAGGGTTTGTCTCCATGCGGTTGCTGGTCACCGGCGGCGCCGGCTTCATCGGCGCCAACTTCGTCCGGAACTCGGTGCGTGCACGTCCCGACGTGCAGGTGACCGTGCTGGATTCGCTGACCTATGCGGGTAGCCGTGAAGCGCTCGCCGACGTCGATTCCGAGATCCGACTGGTGCAGGGCGACATCACCGACGGCGCCCTCGTCACCAAGCTCGTTGCCGACTCCGATGCGGTGGTGCACTTCGCCGCCGAGACGCACGTCGACAACGCACTGGCCGATCCCGAACCCTTCGTCCGCTCGAACGTACTGGGGACGTTTACGATCCTCGAGGCCGTCCGGCACGCGTCCGTATCCAAAAGTGTTCGGCTACACCACATCTCGACCGACGAGGTGTACGGCGACCTCGCTCTCGACGATTCCGGGCGGTTCACCGAGTCGACGCCGTACAACCCCTCGAGTCCGTATTCGTCGACGAAGGCGGCCGCCGATCTGCTGGTGCGCGCGTGGGTGCGGTCGTACAAGGTGGCAGCCACGCTGTCCAACTGCTCCAACAACTATGGCCCGTACCAGCATGTCGAGAAGTTCATCCCGCGCCAGATCACCAATATCCTGACCGGACGGCGGCCCAAGCTCTACGGCGCCGGGGCGAACGTCCGCGACTGGATTCATGTCGACGACCACAACAGCGCGGTGTGGCGGATCCTGACGCACGGGACGATCGGTCGCACCTACCTGATCGGCGCCGACGGGGAGCGGGACAATCTCTCGGTGATGCAGACGATCCTGAGGCTGATGGACCGCTCCCCCGACGACTTCGACCACGTGGTCGACCGCGCAGGCCACGATCTGCGGTACGCCATCGATGCCACCCCGCTGCGCGACGAACTGGGCTGGCGGCCCGCACACACCGATTTCGAAGCCGGGCTGCGCGACACGATCGCGTGGTATCGAGACAACGAATCCTGGTGGGGCCCACTCAAAGACGCGGCGGAGGCCATCTATGAGGAGCGGCGCCAGTGAAGACCCGTGAGCTCGCGGTCGCAGGAGCATGGGAGATCACGCCTGTGGTGCACGCGGATTCACGAGGCGCCTTCTTCGAGTGGTTCACCGACGAATCGTTCACCGCGGCCACGGGGCACAGGCTCGACCTGCGGCAAGCCAACTGTTCGGTGTCGAAGGCGGGTGTGCTGCGCGGCGTGCATTTCGCCCAGCTGCCGCCGAGCCAGGCGAAATACGTGACGTGCGTGCGTGGTTCCGTGGTCGACGTCGTCGTGGACATCCGGGTCGGATCGCCCACCTTCGGCGCCTGGGATGCCGTCACGCTCGACGACGTCACGCATCGCGCGGTGTACCTGTCCGAAGGACTCGGGCACGCGTTCCTCGCGCTGCGCGACGATTCGACGGTCGCCTACCTGTGCTCGGCCGGCTACGACCCGAGTCGCGAACACACCATCAGCCCGCTGGACCCGGCGCTGGGCATCGACTGGTCGGTCTGGTCTTCCGGCGAGGTGATCCTCTCCGATCGCGACCGCGCGGCGCCGCCCCTCGAGGAGGCGCGCGCGGGGGGCCTGCTTCCGACATGGGAGCAGACGCAGGCGTTCGTCGAGGAGCTGCGGCGGCGGCGGTGACCGCCGTTCACCAACCGCCGACCCAGCCATCGAACACCGCGTCGGGTTCTTCGGCGGCATTCTGCGAGCGCCCGACGAGGAAGTCGAAGTCGCAACCCTGGTCGGCTTGCAGCACCCGGTCTACGTACAGCGCGGCATAACCGCGGACAGGTTGTGCCGCAGAGGGATTGGCCTCGGCACGTCGGCGCGCCCACTCCGACTCGGTCAACTCGACGTCGAGTGTTCCCGCGTGGGCGTCCAAGACGACGACGTCGCCGTCGCGCACGAGGCCCAGCGGGCCACCAGCCGCCGATTCCGGGCTCACGTGCAGAACGCAGGTCCCGTAGGCGGTTCCGCTCATCCGGGCGTCGGAGATGCGGACCATGTCGGTGACACCCTGCCTGAGCAGCTTTGTGGGAATCGGCAGTTGGCCCCACTCGGGCATTCCGGGAGCACCCCGCGGACCGGCGTTGCGCAGCACCAGCACGGAAGCGGCGGTCACGTCCAGATCCGGGTCGTCGAAGCGCGCCATGAGGTCCCGCATGTTCTCGAACACCACAGCCGGCCCTCGGTGCACGAGGAGATCGGGTGTGGCCGCGGCGCACTTGATGACCGCGCCGTTGGGGGCGAGATTGCCGCGCACCACGGCAAGTCCCTGGGGCGGCTGAAACGGCGCGCTCAGCGGAGCGATGACCGAGGTGTCGCCGGCCTGCTCGGACGGGGGTGCTGCCGGAAGGTTCTCGGAGACCGTCTTGCCGGTCACGGTGACGGCGTCGGTGTGCAGCAGCGATTCGACCGACTTCATCACCGCAGGGATGCCGCCGGCATGGAACACCTGCTCGACGAGATGCTGGCCGGCCGGGCGCACGTTGACCACCAACGGCGTCCGGGCCGAGAGTTCGTGAAAGCGGTCGAGGGACAACGGCACTCCCACCCGCCCGGCGATGGCGAGCAGGTGCACGATCGCATTGGTGGAGCCGCCCACCGCCAGCATCAAGGTGATGGCGTTGTCGAACGCCTCCCGGGTCAGGATGTGTGAGGGTCTCAGCTGTTCGGTGGCCAGGCCTACGGCCCGCGCTCCGCATTCCTCGGCCACCTGCAGTCTGCGTGAGTCCATGGCGGGGACGGCCGCGGTGCCTGGCAGCGTCATGCCGAGGCCTTCGACGATGGTGGCCATCGTGGAGGCGGTGCCCATCTCCGGGCAGTGTCCGCGCGACGGACCCGCGGCCGCTTCGAGCCGCTCATAGTCGGCCATCGACATGCGCCCGGCCCTGACATCGTCGATGTACTCCCACAGGTCCGTTCCGACGCCGAGCTGCTTGCCTCCGAAGACGGCGGGCGCTGCAGGCCCGCCGGTCAACACGATGGCGGGAACGTCGGCGCTGGCTGCACCCATGAGCTGTGCGGGCACCGTCTTGTCGCATCCGCCGAGAAGGACCACCGCATCGAAAGGGTAGGCACGAATGGACTCTTCGACATCCATCGCCATCAGGTTGCGGAACAGCATGGTGGTGGGCTTCATCAGCTGCTCGCCGAGTGAGATCGTCGGGAACTCGAGAGGGAAACCGCCCGCCGCCAGCACTCCGCGGCGCACCGAATCCGCCAAACCGCGAAAGTGCATGTTGCAGTTCACGACCTCCGACCACGAGTTACAGATACCGACGATCGGCCGCCCCTCGAAGGCCATCCGGGAGAATCCCGAAGCCCGCATCGCCGACCGATGCACGAACCCGGGAACATTCTGTCCGGCAAACCATCTGGCGCTCTTCAAGCCGCCGGATGAAGCGGTCACCGCACGCGCGCTGCGTAGGCGGTGATCTTGCGCAGCGCGGGCTGACGGGCGGCCTTGTAGCCGAACCAGCGGCCGGCGCGGGTGGACATCAGCGTCCCGACGGCGCGCTGCTGCCATGGCGCCTTGGCGCCGTTTTGCCCAGCAGCGCGGACCGGCGCGGCGATTCCCGCCGCGTCGGCGAGGGCCACCTTCGCGGCATTGTGCCCATTGGCTCCCATCACACCGCCACCAGGGTGGGTTCCCGATCCGCACAGGTAGTAATTGCGCACGGGTGTGCGGTAATCCGCGAGCGCGGGAATCGGGCGGGCCCCGAACAACTGGTCCAGCATCATGGATCCGTGGAAGATGTTGCCGTCGGTGATCAGGTATTCGTTGTCGAGGTCGTCGGGGGTGATGATCGCCCGGTCGACGATGTGGTCCCGGAGGTTGGGTGCGTAGGTGAAGAGGTCCTCCAGCACCAGATCGGCCCACTTCTCCTTCTCGGCGGCCCACGTCGTCCCGGTGAGTTCCGACGGAAGCTGCTGTATGCCGAGGGTCATCGTGTGGAGACCGTCGGGTGCCAACGAGTCGTCGGTCACGGACTGGGTGACGGCCTCGATGACGAAGGTGCTCGGGAACGTGCCGCGGCGCTGCGCTTCGGCCGCCTCCTCGAAGGCCTCCCGGCTCGGCCCCAGCAGCTGGTGGCCGTGGTGTTGCGGCCCGGCCGTGGCGTCCGGGAACGGAAGGTATTGCGGCAGTTCGTCGATCAGCAGGTGGATCCTGGCCATCGACCCGCGGGTGTCGATGTTCTCGACATCGCGGACCAGCCCGGCCGGTAGGACCCCGGGTGGGAGAAGTCGTAGAAGCGAGCGTTTGGGATCGGCGTTGGAGAACACCTGTTTCGCGGTGATGACCGAGCCGTCGGCCAGTCGGACGCCCGTGGCGGTCCCCCTCTCGACGACGACCGTGTCGACCGGCGTCGACGTGCGGATGGTCGCGCCGTGGTGGCGGGCCCCCGCGGCGAGAGCCTCGCTGATGGCCCCCATGCCCCCGCGGGCCAGGCCGAACTGCCCGAAGTTGCCGTTGAATTCGCCCCAGGAGTGGTGCCCGTAGGTGTAAGCGGTTCCCGGTGTGGAGGGGCCGCCGAAGATCGACACCATTCCGAAGAACGTCAACATGCTCTTGAGGCGCTCGTCCTCGAAGTAGCGGTCGAGAAGGTCGCGGACGGAGAGCAACGTGAACTCGTCGAACAGCGTCTGTTCACCCGCGGCCTCGAACGCGGCGAGCACTTCCGACCGTTCCGGGGGTGAGGTCAGCAGATACGGCGTGACCAGCCCGGCGAAACGCTGCAGCCGCACTCCGAAGTCGAGGAACGACTGGGCGTCCTTCTTGTTCAGCTTCTCGATCTCGCGCAGGGTGCGGTCGGTCTCCTTCCACATCGTGAACGAGCTGCCGTCGCGGAACAGGCTGAAGGACAGCGCATCTCCCTGATAGAGATCAAGGCCGAACTTCGCGAGCTCCAGTTCGGCGATGATCTCCGGGCGAAGCAGCCCGGCGATGAAGGCACACGACGACCATTTCGAGCCGGCGATCAGTTCTTCGGTGACGCACGCGCCGCCGACCACGTCGCGGGCCTCCAGGACCAGGACGTTCTTGCCCGCGCGGGCAAGGTAGTTCGCGGTGACGAGACCGTTGTGACCGGCGCCGATGACAACGGCGTCATAGTCGGTGGCTGACGGCATCTCAGACCTCCTGAGGCAGTGGTGAATAGCGGGTGAAGAGGGTGGTGACGCTTCCGGGTTCCACCAGCTCGTCGAATCGTGCGACGACGGGTTTCAACTCGGGGGCGTTGTCGCGGACCGTCTCCCACTCGGGCCAGGACGCCACCGTCATCACCTCCACGACGTCGCCGTCGTCGGAGAGATAGACCTCGAAGCCGAGCACGACATCGAAGGCCAGGCAGCGTGGCCTGTCGAGCTCGGTCGAGAACTGCTCGAACTCCGAGACGGAGACCCCGGGCCGCAGGCGGAACGTGTTGATCGCGCTGACAGGCATGTCAGGCGCTCTCGCGATTGATCAT
This sequence comes from Mycolicibacterium iranicum, assembly GCF_001650495.1. Lineage (GTDB taxonomy): Bacteria > Actinomycetota > Actinomycetes > Mycobacteriales > Mycobacteriaceae > Mycobacterium > Mycobacterium iranicum_A. The sequence goes on from NZ_LWCS01000043.1 coordinate 106,461, forward strand.
GACGTGCTTGATCTCGGTGTACTCCTCAAGCGCGTAGACGGACATGTCCTTGCCGTTGCCGGATTGCTTGAATCCGCCGTGCGGCATCTCCGGGGTGACGGGCAGATGATCGTTGATCCAGACCGTGCCGAACTGCAGCTCGCTGGATGCTGTCATGGCTCGTTCGATGTCCTTGGTGAAAACAGAAGCTGCGAGGCCGTATTCGGTGTCGTTGGCCCAGGCGATCACGTCGTCGCCGTCACCGAACTTCGTCACCGACGTGACCGGCCCGAACACCTCGGTGCCGACGATCTCGTCGCCCTGCCTGGCGCCGACGACCACCGTGGGAGCCGTGTAGAAGCCGGTGCCCGGATTGTCACCCTGGATCAGCTCGGTGTGCCCGGTCGCTTTCGCGCGGGCCACGAAACCCTCGACGCGGTCCCGGTGGGCGGCGGTGATCACCGGCCCCATGGCCGTGTTCTCGTCGGCGATGTCCCCGAGATCGAGTTCCTTGACCGCCTTTTCAAGGCCGGACACCAGGTCGTCGTGCACCGACTCGTGGACGTAGAGCCGCGATGCCGCCATGCAGTCCTGCCCGGAGTTGCAGAACGCGCCTTCCATGATCTTGCCGACGGCCTGGGCGATATCGGCGTCGGAATACACCAGCACCGGGGCCTTGCCGCCCAATTCCAGGTGCAGGCGCTTGAGATTCGAGTCGGCCGAGGCACGCATCAGGGCGCGGCCGGTGTCGACCGAGCCTGTCAGCGACGACATCCGCACGGTCGGATGAGAGACCAGCCTCGCACCGACATCCTCGCCGTCGCCGGTGACGACGTTGAACACGCCGGCAGGGAACAGATCGGCCGCGAGCTCGGCCAGCCGCAGCACGGAGAAGGGGGTATGTTCGGAGGGTTTGAGCACCAACGTGTTTCCGGTCAGCAGCGCCGGGGAGATCTTCCAGATGGCCATCAGCAAGGGGTAGTTCCAGGGCGCCACCGAGCCGACGACGCCGAGCGGATCACGGCGGATGATGCTGGTCTTGCCGCGCACGAACTCCGCGGCCGCACGACCTTCCATGGTGCGCGCGCCACCGGCGAAAAATCGGAGATGGTCGGGGATCATCTCCATCTCCTCCAGCGCCAACCCGATCGGCTTGCCGACGTTGCGTGATTCGATCTCGGCGAGGGTGCGCTGGTCGGCCTCGATACGGTCGGCGAGGGCGAGGAACGCCCGGGCCCGTTCGCCCACCGGTGTCCTGGCCCAGTCTCCGAATGCGGCGTGGGCGGCGGCCACCGCCCGGTCGACGTCGGCGGCGGTGCCGTGCGCGATCTCGGCAAACGCCTCTCCGGTGGCGGGGGCGAGTACCGGATCGACCGCGCCGTCGGACGCGTCGGTCCAGCTGCCGTCGATGAACATCTTGCTGTGGAAGGTCATGTCGACTCCTGTTCAGTGTGAAGATGACTATTCATGGATGCCTGCGCCGGCAGCCGTGGTCAGCAGTGCACGCACCGCATCCCTGGAAATCGGTTGTTGGGCAATGGACATGTGCACCATCAGGCCCTCGATGACGACGTCGAGGAGCCGGGCGGTGGCTCGGTCGAAGTGCTGAGCCAGCGCATCTTCAGCACGCTCCATCCAGGCCTGGGTGATGCGTTTGCTGTGGGCCCGGCGCACCGCGTCGCCGTAGAGTTCGTACGTCACGGCCAGTTCGTTCGGATGTGCGGCGAGGTCGTCGGTGATCGCCGAGACGATGCACTCGATGAGGTCGGCTCCCGGTTCGCACGTGGCCAACCGCTCCTCGAAGCGCGTCGCCAACCTCTCGACGTGAGTCTGGAATGCGAGTTGGACGATGTCGTCCAACGTCGCGAAGTGATAGGTGATGGAGCCGAGCGGAACGTCGGCCGCTTCGCCGATCGCACGGTGGGTGATGCCTGCGACGCCGTCTCGGGCAAGCACTGCCAACGCTGACTCCACGATGCGCTCCTTTCTGTCCGGGTCGTGACGACGGGCGCGCCGGGGGGCGGGGGTCATGATCGACCTTCCGTTAGGAACGTTTGTACGTATTGATACGTACAAACGTACCTAACGATCGTCCTGGCGAACCGGGTTTTTCGTTAAAGACTGGTTACTGAACAGCCTCGGGTGCAGGCTCGGGTACGTCTCTCTCGTTGAGCGCCCTGCCGACGAGCTCATACTTCGCGGGAGCGAAAAAGCGCAGATAGAGGCCATAGGCCATACCTGCCAGCAGAGCCACGAAGACCAGCGAGAGCATCAATACCGCGGTGGCCCCCTGCACACCCAGCAGGATGTCCAGGCTGTCGAGCGTCAGGATGAAGAACCCGGTCAGGCCGACAATCGCCAGGATGGGCGCCACGACCGTATTCCACAGCCGCTTGTCAACATTCGACCTGCGGAAGAACACGAAGATCGCCACGCCCGCGACGAGCTGCGAGAAGATCACCCCGATGGTGCCGATACCCGTCGCCCAGGTGAAGAGCGTGGCGAAGGGATCCTGGCCCGCGACCGCGAATGCGACGATGACGACACCCACCATCACGCTCTGGACGATCGAGGCCACCCAGGGCGTCTGCCGCCGCGGCAGCGTCCACCCCAGGGGTTTCCACACCAGGCCCTGCCTGCCGAGCGAGAACAGGTAGCGCGACACGTTGTTGTGGAAGGTCACGATGGCCGCGAAAGTCGCTGTAACGATCAGGATCTGGAAGAGCAGCGAGATGTTGTGACCGATGATGGTATCGCTCGCGACGAAGATGAAGTTGCCACCAGCGTCGGTCGCGATCGACACCACGTTGTCCAATCCGAGTGCGTTCATGATGAGCCAGCCCGAGACCGCGTACAGAACGCCCATGAAGGCGATCGACAGATACGTCGCCCTGGGAATCGTTCGCGCGGGATCGCGGGCTTCCTCGCCGTAGATCGCCGACCCTTCGAAACCGATGAACGACGCGTGCGCGAACATCAGTGCCACCCCCAGGGCCCCGCCGAGCACCACGCTCGGGTTGAAGGGTTCAAAGGAGAAGTCGGATACCGGAACATCGTTGCCGAACAGGCTGAAAACGCTGAGCACGGTGATCATCGTGACCTCGAGGGTCATGAAGACCCCGAGCACCCTGGCACCGGAGTGCACGCCCTGGACGCCCAGACCGAGGCAGAGCAACAGTCCGACCAAAGCGTAGGCCCACCACGGGATAGCCACGCCCAGTGCGGGATTCAGCAGTTCGGCGGCGTAGTAACCGAAGCCTCCGTACAGCCCGGCCTGGATGGCGTTGTAGGCGAAGATGGCCAGTGACGCCGACCCCAGGCCGGTGACACGCCCGAGGCCGAGCGTGACATAAGCATAGAAGGCGCCCGCGTTGGTGACGTGACGGCTCATCGCCACGTAGCCGACCGCGAAGATCATCAGGACCACCGCCGCGATCACGAACGCGCCGGGCATACCGATGCCGTTGCCGGCTCCGATGATGATCGGGTACAGCGCGACCACCACGGTCAGCGGTGACGCGGCGGCGATGATGTAGAAAAAGATGCTCGGGACGCCGAGGGTGTTCTCTTTGAGCCCGTGATTACCCCGCCCGCCGGGTGGGGAGGCCCCGGTGGGTGGCGCCGACGGGTTGTTCAGGGGCCGTCGGGGTGGCAAAGACTTGGTGATGTTCTCCATGGTCGTTCATCTCTCGTGGATTGTGACGATGACAGGGGCCAACTGCGTGTCCACGTGCCCGGCAGTCGTTGCGGGGCACATAGGCGGGAAAGAATTTCCTCACCTCCTCATATCGAATGCGAGATCGGTGAGGAGGTCCTCTTGTCCGCCGACCATCGACCGGCGGCCGGCTTCGACGAGGAGCTCGCGGGTCTCGACGCCGACCTCGGCGGCGATGCGCTCGGCGTGCAACAGGAAGCTGGAGTACACGCCGGCGTAGCCCAAGGTGAGCGTCTCGCGGTCGACGCGCACGGGCCGCTGCTGGAGTGGTCGGACGATGTCGTCGGCGGCATCCATCAACGCGAACAGGTCGCACCCGTGTGTCCACCCGTTGAGTTCGGCAACCGCGACGAAGACTTCGAGCGGGCAGTTCCCCGCCCCGGCTCCGAGACCGGTCAGCGACGCGTCGACGCGATGAGCGCCCTCCTGCACCGCCGTGATCGAATTGGCCACTCCGAGAGCCAGATTGTGGTGCGCGTGGATCCCGATCGAGGTACCGGCATCCAGTACCGTCCGGTAGGCCTGCACCCGGTCTCGGACACCGGCCATGGTCAGACGGCCGCCCGAGTCCGTGACGTAGACGCACTGCGCGCCGGCATCCTCCATGATCTTCGCCTGCGCAGCAAGCTGATCGGGACCGGTCAGATGCGCCATCATCAGGAAGCCCGCGACGTCGAGTCCCAGGCCGCGGGCGGTGGAGATGTGTTGACGCGCAATGTCGGCCTCCGTGCAGTGCGTGGCGATCCGCACCGATGTGATTCCGACGTCCACGGCCGCGTGCAAGTCCTCGAGGGTGCCGATGCCCGGAATCAAAAGCGTTGTCAGACGGGCATGCCGGATGACATCGGCTGCCGCCGCGATCCACTCGGCGTCCGTGTGGGCACCCGCTCCGTAGGTGAGGCCGCCGCCGGCGAGTCCGTCACCGTGAGCCACCTCGATGGCCGACACCCCGGCAGAGTCGAGGGCCCGGGCGATGCGTTGCGTGTCCGACAGGGTCAACGAATGGCTGACCGCGTGCATGCCGTCTCGCAGCGTCACGTCCTGCACATAGACCTCGGTGGTCATTGCGCCACCTCGGCGACCCGGACCGCGGCGGCGGTCATGATGTCCAGGTTCCCGGCATAGGGAGGCAGGTAGTCGCCCGCGCCTTCCACTTCCAGGAACACCGTCACCTGTGCGAGGTCGGCGGCGCGTGCGCTCTCCCCGACCAGCCTTCGGCGCGGATCCCCGGCGGGGACAGGGGAAATCAACACGTCCTGCCTGAGGCGATATCCCGGAACGTATTGCGCCACATCGGCAACCATGGCGATCACCGCGGCGGCGATCGTGGATTCGTCGGCCGCGGAAACCAGGGCGGCCACCGTGTCGCGCATGATCATCGGAGGTTCGGCCGGGTTGAGCACGATGATGGCCTTGCCACGCTGCGCCCCGCCCACCGTCTCGATGGCCCGCGCGGTGGTCTGGGTGAACTCGTCGATGTTGGCTCGGGTGCCCGGTCCCGCCGAACGGGACGAGATCGACGCGACGATCTCGGCGTAGTGCACGCGGGCGACCGTCGACAGCGCCCCGACGATCGGGATGGTGGCCTGCCCGCCACAGGTCACCATGTTGAGGTTGCGGAGCGCGGTCATGTCCTTCATGTTGACCGCGGGCACCACGAAGGGACCGATGGCGGCGGGCGTCAGATCGATGACCAACCTGCCGAAGGTCTCCAGCCGGTGGTAATTCGCGTGGTGCGCTTCGGCGCTGGTGGCGTCGAAGATCACGTCGACGTCGTCGAAGACGCTCATCTCCAGGAGTCCGTCCACCCCCTCCGCCGTCACCGCCACGTCGAGCGCGGCGGCCCTGGCGAGACCGTCACTGGCCGGGTCGATTCCGACCATGGCGGCGACATCGAGCACCGGTGACCGGCGCAGCTTGTGCATCAGGTCGGTCCCGATGTTGCCGGAGCCGATGATGGCCGCGGACCTCGCCGACATCAGTTGGAGAGTGCAGGGGAGCAGGTGCGCGGTCGCGGCGAAACCGCCACGTCGGGGGCGCTGGTGCGCGCGAGTTCGTTGAGGATCGCGGCGTGACGAACCTTGTGACGGATCAGTTCTTCGTGGAACTCGGGCCGGACCCAGCCGTTGTACATGACGGCTTCGGATTCGCCCGGTTCGATCTTGAAGTAGACCGGGCCTGCCACCCGGGCGATGTCGCCGGCTTCCCACAACCGGGTCATCCCGCCGAAGGATTCGAAGGTCTCTGCCCAGACGTCGAGCGGAATATCGACCGAGCGCCGGATGGCGGCGAGCATCGGGCGGCTCAGATCACCCACCGGGTTGACGCTGTCGGCACCGAGGTCCTGCAGGATCCTGATCGAGGCCGGATTGGCGTGGCCCGCGTACACCGAGATCTTGAACTTCGCGTCGGCCGGGATGTGTCCGGCATCGCGCGCCTTGTTCAGGATGTCGAGAACCCCCTCGTCCCAGACGAGTACGCCGCGGATACCCGTCGAGAACACCCGCAGGTAGTCGTCGAGCAGGTACCGGATGTTGTCCAGACCCCGCACCCGGCGCCCCCCTGCCTGTCCTTCCGTGCTGAGAGCCTGACGGCCGAGATCCCATCCGGTCCGCGGGCCGGGGACGGCGATCAGCTCGATGTCGTTCTCCGCGGCGAGGGCGGCGACATCGGCGAGCTCGCCGGTCGTCAGCAACGTGGTTCCGCCGCCGAACGCGATGATGCGGTGGATGAAGACGTCCTGCTTGGAGGCCTCGTCCAGAAGCACCTCGAGCGTCGAAAGGCGTTCGACACCGGAGATCTCCAGCCGGTACGCGCCGCCGTCGTCGAAGGCCTTGGCGGACGTGGCCAGCGTGTAGTCGTCGGCCGGCAACAGGCCCTGTGCGGCGAGGATTGCGGCCCCGTCGACCTTCGATGAACGGTTGTCGGCTGCGGTGGGCATTCCATCTCCTTCGACAGGCAGAATATTTCACTCAGTGATATCTCACTTCGTTGAATGAAACCATAGGGAGCGCAGATGTATCTGTCAACAGGAAGGTGAACGCAGCGCCACGACTGCGCGGCCCCATCACTGGGTACTGGTAACCTTCACTGGGTGAAAACCGGCACCCAGCCTGAGAAGGCTGCGAATCTGATCGGCGTCGAGCGAACAGCTCGAATTCTCAGCGCAGTGGCGGAAGCCGAGATCGGCAATCTGACTGAAATCGCAAGGCGCACTGAGCTGAACGAGGCAACCGTGTTGCGCTATCTCAACAGTCTCGCTGCGCTGGGCTACGTCGAGCGGTTCAACTCCACCCAGTATCGCCTCGGGTGGGAGATCTTCAGGCTGGGCCAGCGCGCCTTCTCCGGCCAGGTGCCATCGGAAGCAGTCCTGCCCACCATGGAGCGGCTCATGCTGGAGTTCAACGAGACGGTGAACTTCGCGGCCCACAAGGAACGCAGCGTGGTCATTCTCGAAGTCGTCGAGGGCCGTCGCGCGGTGAAGAAGGTCAGCGATGTCGGGCAGTCCGACCCCTGGCACGCTTCGGCGTTGGGCAAGTCGCTGATGGCGAGCATGCCCGACAGCGTGTGGCGTGACATCGTGGCGTCTGCAGGCATGCCGGAGCTCACGCCGCACACCATCACATCGATGAAGAAGATGGCCGCGGAGATCAAGGAGATTCGTGAACGCGGTTTCGCGGTCGATCGCGAAGAAGCCGCCGAAGAACTCACGTGTGTGGCCGCGGCGGTCCCCGCCGCCGACGGCGGATCCTCGCGCTACGCGCTGAGCATCAGCTTCCTCACCCACCGCTTGACCCCGGAGAGTCTGGAACATGCTGGGGCGCAGGTGATTGCAGCCGCCAACGAGATAGGGCGCAAGCTACCGTGATCCATCGTGTCTGAGCGGCTGGCAGGCAAGTCCATCGTGGTGACCGGCGCGACGTCGGGTATCGGGCTCGTGACGGCCAGGCGGCTGCACGGCGAAGGCGCCCGCGTTCTGGCCACGGGTCGGGATTCCGAGCGCGGGCAGCGTCTCGCTCGATCTCTCGGCGACGGTGTCCGATTCGTCGCTGCCGACCTCACCGCACCCGGTGCGCCCGCCCAGGTGGTCGACGCCTGCCGGGCTGCGTTCGGGTCCGTCGATGGGGTGGTCAACGGGGCGGCACTCGATCACACCGACGAGTTGGTCGGCGCTGCCATGGCCGATGTCCGCCGGGTGTTCGAGGTCAACACGTTCGCCGTCATCGCGATGATCCAGGCCGCCGCCGCGGCGATGGAGCGCGGAGGCTCCATCGTGAACATCACCTCCCGATTGGCGGTCGCCGGCATTCCGACGATGGGGATCTACGCCGCGTCCAAGGGGGCGGTGCAGGCTCTGACGCTGTCCGCGGCGGTCGAGCTTGCGCCACAGGGGGTCCGGGTCAACGACGTGGCGCCGGGCATGACGAAGACACCGCTGTACGACGCCTGGCTGGCGGGAATGCCGGATCCCGCCGAGTCCGAACGGGAGGTGGTGTCCCGGATACCTTTGGGCCGCGTGGCGACTCCCGAGGATGTCGCGGCGGCCGTTGCCTATCTCGTGTCTGACGATGCGCAATACGTCACCGGCACCACAATCAGGGTCGACGGCGGCTACACCGCGCAGTAACCCCCTTGCCAATGCCCGGCAGACATTACTAGGATATCCAAGTATCTCTACCCGGTTGCTTCTGGAAGGCCGCTTCATGTCCACACGGATCCCCCACTTCATCGACGGCAAGCGCAGCGAGCTGGCGTCCACCCGCACCGCGGGCGTGCTGAACCCGAGCACCGGCGAGGTGCAGGCCGAGGTGCTCCTCGCGTCGGCGGCCGACGTCGACACCGCCGTCGCCTCCGCGGTCGAGGCGCAGAAGGAGTGGGCCGCCTGGAACCCGCAGCGCCGCGCCCGGGTGATGATGAAGTTCATCGACCTGGTGAACCAGAACGTCGAGGAACTGGCGGAGCTCCTCAGCCTGGAGCACGGTAAGACCGTCGCCGACTCCAAGGGCGACATCCAGCGCGGCGTCGAGGTCATCGAGTTCGCGATCGGCATCCCCCACCTGCTCAAGGGTGAGTTCACCGAGGGCGCCGGCGGCGGCATCGACGTCTACTCGATCCGCCAGCCCCTCGGCGTCGTCGCCGGGATCACGCCGTTCAACTTCCCCGCGATGATCCCGCTGTGGAAGGCCGGCCCGGCGCTGGCGTGCGGGAACGCGTTCATCCTCAAGCCTTCCGAGCGCGACCCGTCGGTGCCGGTGCGTCTGGCCGAACTGTTCCTCGAAGCCGGCCTGCCCGCGGGCGTCTTCCAGGTGGTCCAGGGCGACAAGGAAGCCGTCGACGCGATCCTGACCCACCCCGACATCCAGGCTGTCGGCTTCGTCGGCTCCTCGGACATCGCGCAATACATCTACTCCACCGCCGCGGCCAACGGTAAGCGCAGCCAGTGCTTCGGTGGCGCCAAGAATCACATGATCGTGATGCCCGACGCCGATCTCGACCAGGCTGTCGACGCCCTCATCGGCGCGGGCTACGGGAGCGCCGGCGAGCGCTGCATGGCGATCAGCGTCGCCGTGCCCGTCGGGGAGGAGACGGCGAATCGCCTGCGCAACAGGCTGGTTGAGCGTGTCAACCAGCTTCGCGTCGGCCACAGCCTCGATCCGAAGGCCGACTACGGTCCGCTCGTGACCGGCGCGGCCCTGGAGCGGGTGCGCGACTACATCGGCCAGGGCGTCGCCGCGGGCGCCGACCTCGTCGTCGACGGCCGCGAGCGCGCCACCGACGAACTCACCTTCGATGACCAGGACCTGTCGAAGGGCTTCTTCATCGGGCCGACGCTGTTCGACCATGTCACCACCGACATGTCGATCTACACCGACGAGATCTTCGGCCCGGTGCTGTGCATCGTGCGCGCCAAGGACTACGAAGAAGCACTGAGCCTTCCGACCAAGCACGAGTACGGCAACGGCGTGGCGATCTTCACCCGCGACGGTGACGCCGCCCGTGACTTCGTGTCCCGCGTGCAGGTGGGCATGGTCGGCGTCAACGTGCCGATCCCGGTGCCGGTGGCCTACCACACCTTCGGCGGCTGGAAGCGGTCCGGCTTCGGTGATCTCAACCAGCACGGGCCGGCGTCGATCCAGTTCTACACCAAGGTCAAGACCGTCACCGAGCGGTGGCCGTCGGGCATCAAGGACGGCGCCGAGTTCGTCATTCCCACGATGAACTGATGGATTACTTCGGACTGGACGACGACGAGCGCGTCATCGCCGAGACGGCGGCTGCGTTCGCCGAGAAGCGCCTGGCGTCGAACGCTCTCGAATGGGATGCGACGCATCACTTCCCGACCGATGTGCTGCGGGAGGCCGCCGAGCTCGGGATGGCGGCCATCTACTGCCGCGACGACGTCGGCGGTAGCGAATTGCGCCGCATCGACGCGGTGCGCATCTTCGAGAAGCTGGCGGCCGCCGACCCGACGGTGGCGGCGTTCCTGTCGATCCACAACATGTGCGCCTGGATGGTCGACACCTTCGGCACTGACGAGCAACGCAAGGCGTGGGTGCCCAAGCTGGCGACGATGGAGGCCATCGCGAGCTACTGCCTGACCGAACCGGGCGCCGGTTCCGACGCAGCCGCGTTGCGCACCAAGGCGGTTCGATCCGGGGACGAGTGGGTGCTCGACGGTGTCAAACAGTTCATCTCGGGCGCCGGGCAGTCCGATGTCTACATCGTGATGGCCCGAACGGGCGGCGAGGGGCCGAAAGGGATCTCGGCGTTCGTCGTCCCCGGGGACACACCGGGGCTGAGCTTCGGCGCCAACGAGGAGAAGATGGGCTGGAACGCTCAGCCGACGGCGCAGGTGATCTTCGAAGGCGCTCGACTGCCTGCCGATGCGCTGCTCGGTGGCGAGGAGGGCACCGGCTTCGGGATCGCGATGAAAGGCCTCAACGGGGGCCGCATCAACATCGCGGCGTGTTCGCTGGGCGGCGCGCAGGCGGCCTACGACAAAGCGGCGGCATACCTGGCCGACAGGCAGGCGTTCGGCGGTTCGTTGCTCGACGAGCCGACGATCCGCTTCACCCTGGCCGACATGGCCACCGCACTGCAGACCTCGCGCGCGTTGTTGTGGCGTGCCGCAACGGCTCTCGACAACGACCACCCCGACCGTGTCGAGCTGTGCGCGATGGCCAAGCGCTACGTCACCGACGCGTGCTTCGAGGTGGCCGACCAGGCGCTGCAGCTGCACGGCGGCTACGGATATCTGCGCGAGTACGGCCTGGAGAAGATCGTGCGCGATCTCCGGGTGCACCGGATTCTCGAGGGCAGCAATGAGATCATGCGTGTGGTGATAGGGCGCTCGGCGGCGGCCCGGGCCCGCGCGTCCTGACGAGGGAGAACAGAGGATGACGACGATCGCGTTCCTGGGGCTGGGCAACATGGGTGGCCCGATGGCCGCGAACCTGGTGTCGGCCGGTCACACGGTGAACGGGTTCGACCCGGTGGCCGCGCTGAAGGAGACCGCAAAAGCGAATGGCGCCACTGTGTTCGACAGTGGTGCTGCGGCCGTCGCCGATGCCGATGTGGTGATCACGTCGCTGCCCAACGGCGCGATCGTCAAGGCCGCCTACGCCGAGATCCTGCCCGCCGCCAAGGACGGTGCGCTACTGATCGACACGTCGACGATCTCCGTCGACGACGCCCGAGACATCCACGCCCAGGCCACCGAACGGGGCCTCGCCCAGCTCGACGCCCCGGTGTCCGGCGGCATCAAGGGCGCCGCCGCGGGCACGCTGGCGTTCATGGTGGGCGGCGAGGACGACGCCTTCGAGCGCGCCAAGCCGGTACTGGAACCCATGGCGGGCAAGATCATTCACTGCGGAGCCTCAGGCGCCGGACAGGCTGCCAAGCTGTGCAACAACATGGTGCTGGCGGTGCAGCAGATCGCAATCGGCGAGGCATTCGTGCTCGCCGAGAAGCTCGGGCTGCCGGCGCAGTCGCTGTTCGACGTGATCACCGGTGCGACAGGCAACTGTTGGTCGGTGCACACCAATTGCCCTGTCCCAGGCCCTGTTCCGACGTCACCCGCCAACAACGACTTCAAGCCCGGTTTCGCGACGGCATTGATGAACAAAGATCTCGGCCTGGCGATGGATGCGGTGAAGTCGACCGGATCCAACGCGCCGCTGGGCACTCACGCTGCCGAGATCTACCGCAAGTTCAATGAAGACCACGCCGACAAGGACTTCAGCGCCGTCATCGAGGCGCTGCGCGGCTGACGGACCTGGCCGAATCCGACCTCAGGCATCCGACTTGGACCGATGGTCGTGCCTATCTTCGGATTCGGCAGGGGCGGAGTCGTCAGCAGGTTCATTCTGGGTGGTCTCGGTCTTCTCGGTTTCCGCCTCAGTCTCCTCGGCAGAAGTCTCCTGGGCAGATTCCTCTGTGCCCGGCTTCTCCTCCGACGCTGCTGCTAGGGCAGTGTCGTCCACGGGAATGTCCTCTTCGGCGGCGTCCTCGTCGGCGGCGCTCGAGTTGTCGACGGGCTCGGCCGCGCCGCGCTCGGACATATCGGGCTGTTCGGGATCTACCGGGTCGACCGCGTTGATCGCGACGTCGAGCACTACGTCGAAGCCGGCATTGGCGGTCACCAGGCCCGTCTGGATCACACCCGACCCGAGATTCACCACCGCGCGTACAGGAGTCAGCGCGAGGTCACGCACCGCCCCCAGGACTGCCTCGACAAGAGGGCTGCCCGACGCCTCGCCGAGCTGGGTGAGAAGTGCGCTAGCCCCGCCCAGCAGATTGGTGAGCTGAAACGTCAACTCACGCACTGCAATACCCGCGATGTCGAATCCGGCGTCGCCGACCGTTCGGATAACCCTCAGGCCGTTGCCGATCACCAACTGCGCACTGGCGAGCCCGGCCGAGAGCACCCCAGCGTAGTTGGGGACCGACAGCGGGTTGGCGAGCACATCGGAACCGGCGATGAGCATGTTGCGCACAGACCCCGTGAACGCACCGGTGATCAACCTTCCGACCTGCTCGGTGGCTGCGGTGATGACGGGATTACCCAGACCAAGGTTCTCCTCCAGCTTGGCCCAGGCACCAACTGCCAAAGTCCGCAGGATGGTCAGCGACGCAGCGGCAGTCGGGTCGGACTCCGCCTCGATCCAGCCCGTCAACGCCACGTCGAACAGCGTCTCGATACCCCCGGCGACGCCGATCAGGCCCCGGCCCGGCAGTCCGACGACGTCGGCGACGGTCACGGAGGCGGCGTCCAGGAACGCCTGCAGATTCGCGATGCCCACCTCGATGTCATCGGACAGTGCGGTGAGCCGGACGTCGGACACCACGGCGGGCGGGGCATCAGGCTTGGTAACGGTCAGTGCCGGCGTGTTCACTGCCACCGGTGCCAAGGCAATAGCCGAGGCGGCGGTCAGCGAGACGCCAGCAGTAAGAAGCGATCGGGCCGATATGTTCATGCGTGTTCTCCTGTCGGTGTTTACGCGGCGAGTTGGTTCACAATTTCGCCGAACACTGCGGGCAGCGCCCGCGCGGCGGGCACGATGCGTGATCGGATCATCGCCACCGACCCGGCACGCACCAGACCTGCGGTGAGCAGTCGGTAGCGCCTCGTCAATGCGCGCCACTGGCTGTCGTAGTCGCCGGGACGTTCGGCGACAACGCAATTCACCAGTGCCTGCGCTGCGCCGAATGCAAGCCCCATCCCCTCACCCGTCAGCGCGTCGATGTAGCCGGCAGCGTCCCCGACGAGCAGCACCCGCCCGGCCGATCTGTGACGCGCCCGCTGACGCAGCGGACCCGCCGCACGGTCCGGGCCGTGCGCAGCACCCAAGCACCGGTCCGTCAGTTCCGGAAAGTCAGCGAGCTGCCGGTCGAAGCCACCGCGGGACGAGCTGAGCACCGCGATGCCGACGCAGTCGGCCGCGACCGGTGTCACGTACGCCTCGCTGCCCGCGGCCCAGTGCACTTCGACGCGGTCGCTCCACGGCGCGATCTGTACGTGTCGGCGAATTCCCCACCGGCGGTGATCCGTACACGGTCGGGAGAGCCCGAGTGCGCTGCGGATCGGCGAGTGCAGACCGTCGGCGGCAGCAAGGTATCTGGCTCGGAATCCAGCCGCGTACACCGACTCCGCATCCTGGCTGATCTCCCCGATCCGGCCCTGCACGAGACGCACGCCTGCGTCTTCGGCCGCGCGCAGCATCGCGCCATGAAGCACGGTCCGGCGCACGCCGCGGCCGGGTTCGGTTCGGAACGCCGCATCGACCCGGTCGGCACCGGCGATGTAGGCGATTCCCCGCAGCGGCATACCCTGCGCAGACACACCGAGTCGCTCCAGGTGCCTCAGGGTGTGCGGCAACATCCCCTCACCGCACGCCTTGTCCACTGTGCCGCGGCGCTTTTCGATGACAACGACGCTCAGACCGGCCTTGGCACCGTATATCGCGGTGGCCAACCCGGCGGGGCCACCACCCGCGACGAGAAGGTCGATCATCTCAACCCCGCGAGTGCTGAGTTCTCGATCGCGATCCTGGTCCTCAGCAGCGCGGCGTTGAGGATCGTGAACGCGACCGCAGTAATCCAGGCACCGTGGACCAGCGGCAGCGCGAAACCTTCGACGACGACGGCGACGTAGTTCGGGTGCGGGATCAGCCGGTAGGGGCCGCTGGTGACACGTGCGGTACCCGGGACGACGATGACGCGGGAGTTCCATTGCGGGCCCAGCGACTTGATGCACCACCACCGCAACACCTGGGCGGCTACCACCAGGGCGAGCATCGGCAACCCCACAGCCAGGTGGAACGGCCGATGCAGAACGGCGGTCTCCAGCAGGCACCCCGCCAGCAGCGCCGCGTGCAACGCCACCATCACCGGATAGTGGCCGGACCCGGCCTCGATTCCGCCGCGCACCATACTCCACCGCCGATTCCTCTCGGCGACAACGACTTCGACCAGCCGCTCACCGGCCACCGCAGCGACCAGCAGCACATACCAGGTCATGGTCACCGCCAGCGCAGCAGTACGAGTTCGGAGCAGAAGCCGGGTCCCATCGCGAGCATCAGCCCCGCCGTGGCGGCGGGCGGGCACTTCGCCATGGTGTCGCGCAGCACGTGCAACACCGACGCCGACGACAGGTTGCCCACCTCGGCCAGTGATCGCCAGGTCAACTCCAGTGCTTCGTCGGCCAGCCCGAGCGTCGACGTGATCGCCTCGATGACCTTCGGACCGCCCGGATGGCTGACCCACGTGCCGATATCGTCGACGTCGAGGCCGTGACTGTGCAGGAAGCCGGTGACGTCGGCGCCGAGATAGCGCTCGACGACCCGTGGCACGTCTGGGGAGAGCACAAGACGGAATCCGCTCTCGTCGATGTCCCAACCCATGGTGCGCAACGACTCTGGGTAGAGGTGGCTTCGCGAGTCGACGATCTCCGGACCTGCGACATGGTCGGCGCGTCTGTCGCCGACCGCGACGACTGCTGCTGCACCGTCGCCGAAAAGACTGCTGCCCACCACAGTGGCCATCGACGGGTCGGTCTTGGACACCAGCGAACACAGCTCGACCGCGAGCAGAACCGCGACGCCGTCAGGGTTGCCGCGCAGATAGTCGTGCAACCGGGCCACTCCCGCCGCACCTGCGACACAACCCAATCCGAACATCGGCACCCGCCGGACATCGGGCCGCAGACCCACTCTCGCTGCGATCCGGGCATCCAGCGTCGGCACCGCGATCCCGGTCACCGTGGTGGTCATGATCATGTCGACCTCCGCCGGGTTCAGGCCGGCGTCGTCGAGTGCGCCTGCCAGCGCGGCAGCACCGAGCTCCACCGCGTGTTCGATGAAGACGTCGTTCGCCCTGCCGAACCCGCGCAACCCGGCATACTCATCCAGCGGCAACACGAAGCGTCTTGTGTCCACCTTCGCGCTCTTGTGCAACGCGCGGATGCTGTCCCCGTACTCCTGGTAACCCGGCATCGCGATCAGGGCCTCGGTGATCTCCGCCTGGGTGTAGCGATTCGGCGGCACCTCCCCTCGCACGGCAGCTACGACAGTCATGACACTCTCCCTTCACTGAGGACGCGACCGGGTGTCACGTCAGCTCCTTCTTGCAGCCCAATGCGTTTGTGCAACTGCGTCATCCACCTCGGCGCCCACCAGTTCCACTCACCGAGCATGTGCATGAACGCAGGCATCAATGCCATCCGGACGAGTGTCGCGTCGGCCAGCACCGCCAGGGTCAGGCCGAGGCCGAACATGCGCATGAACGACACCTCGGCGGCGATCAGCGCGGCGAACGAGATCGACATGACGAGGGCCGCAGCGGTGACCACCCGCCCAGTGCGAGCGATACCGAGGGCGACGGCCTCGTCGTTCGGATGGCCGCTCAGCCGGAACTCACGGATGCGGGAGACAAGAAATACCTCGTAGTCCATCGACAGGCCGAAGGCGATGCAGAAAAGCAGCACAGGGATGTTGGCAACCAGCGTGCCCGTCGCCGTCGTGCCCAGGCCGCCCAGGTGGCCGTCCTGGAAGATCCACACCATCGCGCCGAACGCCGCAGTCAGCGAAAGAATGTTGAGGACAAGCGCTTTGATGGGGATCGCGACGCTGCCGGTGAGTAGGAACAGCAGCACGAACATGATCGCTGCGATAGATCCGAGCACGACCGGGAGTCGCGACGTTATGGCCTCGACGCTGTCGCGGTTGGTCTGAGCGGTTCCGGTGAACATCACCGCGCGACTTCCGGGTCCCTCGACGGCGTGCAGTTCGTCGAGCTGCCTTTCGGACGCCTCCGAGAACAGCGGGGCCGTGCTCTGAACGGTCAGGAAGCCGCGGCCATTTGTGAAGGTGAACGGCGACACCGCGGATACGTCGGTGACCTGGTCCAGCCGGTTCCGGTAGGCCTCGGCGTCGGCGGCGGACAGGCCGGCCGTGTCGGGGACGACGACGGTGACAGCGGTGGCGATTCCGGTGAAGTCGGCGCGCAACCGGTCACCGACCTGATGAGCGGACGCATCAACCGGCAGGACCCGATCGTCGGGGAAGCCCCACGTGACTCCACCGAAGGGCGCGCCGAGCAGCACGAGCAGCGTGACGACCGCCAGCCCGAATGGCAGCGCGCGGCGCATGACGCGCTGGGTCCAGCGATACAGGAACTGTTCCCGCACCGGCCGCGACGGTGACCTGGACCCAAGGGTGTAGCGGTCCAGGCGGTCTCCGAGCAGAGCAATCGCCGCGGGAGTCACCAACAGCGCGGCGAGAGCGGCGAAACCGACCGTAGCCACGCCGCCGTAGGCGAACGATTTGAGGAAGTGCATCGGGAAAAGCACCATGGCCGCCATCGACAGCGCCACGATCGTGGCGGAAAAGACCACAGTTCGGCCGGCGGTCGCCATCATCGTCGTCACGGCGTCGTCACGGTCCGCGCCGGCGGCCACCTCGTCGCGGTACCGGCTGATCATCAACAGTGTGTAGTCGATGGCCAGTGCGAGACCCATTGCAGCGCTGAGGTTCAGCGCAAAGATCGACACATCGGTGAACAGCGTGACCGCGCGCAGAACCGCCAACGCACCGACAACGGCCATGACGCCGACCGCGACAGGGATGGCCGCGGCAAGCAGACCACCGAATACCCATACGAGCACCAGAAAGCTCAACGGGATCGCCAACGACTCCATCAGCAGCAGGTCGCGCTGAGTTTGTTCGGTGATCTGGACGTCGACCATCGCGGCCCCGCCGGCACGCACAGTGACGCCCTCACGGTCGTAGGCCAGCCCGTCCACCAGCTCTGCGCTGCGCTGCTGGATCTCGGCGTCCTCGCCGTCGATCCCGGCGGCGATCAAACCAACGGTAGGTTTCCATGTCGACGACACCGTCGCGACGTACGGCGAACGTTCCAGCTCGGCCGCGATCTCTTCGCCGACTCTTCGCACCCGGTCGGCTCGCCCGTCCTGGGCTGTGACGGTGATCAGCAGCTGTGATTCACCCTGCCCGAACTCGTTGCTCAGCATTTCGGAAGCCCGCGCCGACTCGGCCGACGGATCTTCGAAACCGCACGCGCACAAAGACTTCGCGACCGGAACCCCGAAGAGCCCTGCCATGACCGTGACGAGCAGCGCTACCACGAGGAAGTGCCGGGGAGCGGCGAGGGCCGCACCGGCCACCCGGGTCAGTACCGTGCCCGTCCCGACGTGCTGAGCCACGGCGCCTCCTCGGCTTAAGTCAACGATTGGTGACTTGCTGACAGTAAGCCGGTATCAACCCTTTGTCAACGGTTGATGACTTGGGGTCGGCGGGCTCGTACGCGGGGCTACCGCGAGATGGAGCCGAACAACAGATGGAGGATCACCGGGCGCGCGAAACGAATCAGCTCGTCATGGCTGAGGTTCGCGACCGCCGGGTTGGCCAGCACGTAACGCGTTGTGGCCAAACCGATCACGAATGCGCCCAGCATTCCTGCACGCTGGGCAGGATGGTCCGGCGTGACAGAGGCCAGCGCAGGTGCCACCTGGGTGGCGAATACGCGACGCATGGTGTCGGCGGCCGATTCACTGGTCATCGCCGCGCGCAGCAGTGCAAGGAAAGTGGTGTCCTGTTCCCACACCGCGAAGAAGCGCGAGAGAAGTACATCGGCCACGTCGTCTTTGGCGACCTCAGTCAGGTCGGGTAGGTCGATCCTGAACTCTGCTGCCTCGGCGAACAGATTCTGCTTGTTGCCGAAGTATCGGATGATCAGCGCCGGATCGACACCGACATCCGACGCCACGCCACGCAGAGTGGTCGCCTGGTACCCCTCGGACCCGAACCGCCGCCGAGCGGCATCGAGGATGTCGGCGCGCGTCTGGAGCGCGTTGCGCGATCGACCCGGGCTCATTCGGGCAAGGATAGGCCCTTGCCACCCGATCGCAGCTCAGGCTGCTGTCGGTCTCCGGTGCGTCTCATGCCAGGAGTCGTAGACGCGCTGACAGTCGGCCACGCGCAGCGGGGCACCGCCGGCGCCGTCGCCTTCGACGAGAACCGACGCCAACCCGGTGGCGGTGGCGGTGCGCTGACTTGCCGGCGACCCCGCGAACGCGAGTGAGTCGTGAGCCGGAGCCCCGAGCTCAGCCAGCGCCGCCGCATAGAGCTCCCCGCGGGGCGCATCGTCGACGGTCAACACCGCGCCGGCGATTCCTTCCCCGATCAGCTGCCGCACCAGCGGCTCCACCCAGGTGCGGTGGCCCGTACTGACGATGCCGATGCCGACACCTGCCCCGTACGCCTCGGTGATCAGGTCCAGCATCCCGGGACGCACCGCGACGTCGGCGTCGAGGATCGTCTCGTCGAGAATCATCGCCTTCGTCATACAGATCTCGTCGACGAGCAGCTCGGCGAGCACGTCGCACTCGGTGCTCACCCCCCGCCTGCGCAGCTCGGCGGCTACCCGTCGGCGTTCGTCGGTGAGCGCCTGCAGCTGCCGGTACCGGGCGACCGACCACTGGATGTCAAGGCCGAGCGACGCGAAGGCGGCGTTGAACGCCGGCCGGTGACCTGCGCTCTCGACGTCGGCGAGCGCGTCCAGGTCGAAGATCACCGCGCTGAGCTTCTTCAAGGGCTTCGGTGGCGTCGGCTCGGTTTCTGAGGATTGCCAGTCCCACCAGAAGCGACCGGCACGCCATGCTTTCTGCTGTGAGGGCTGCACGAGGTAATGGTGGCCCACATCACACCCCGGGCACCTCCCCCACACGGGGGATTTGGCGCGGCATCTCCACGTAGACGGCCGGACACCGCTGGGCGCGCCTCTAAGGTTGGTCCATGTCTGGCGGCGGGCAGCAGCGCAGCGACCGGGGAGTCGATAGAGCCCCGCCGGTACGAATTGTGCTGGTCGACGACCATGAGATGGTCATCGAAGGCCTCAAGGCGATGCTCGCCGCGTTCGGCAGCCGGGTCTCCGTGGTGGGCCAGGCGGTGGGCGCGGAGCGGGCGATGAGCGTCGTCGCCGACCTCGACCCCGACATCGTGCTGTGCGACGTGCGCATGCAGGGATCCAGCGGTCTGGACGTGTGCCGGCATCTGCGCGCCCGCGACCCCGCCCGCAAAGTCGTGATGCTGTCCGTCTACGACGACGAGCAGTACCTTTTCCAGGCCCTGCGGGTGGGGGCAGCCGGATATCTGCTCAAGAGCATCAGCAGCGAGGAGTTGGTCCGGCAGCTGGAGCTGGTGCACGGCGGCCAGACCGCGATCGATCCGACCATGGCCGGCCGCGTCGTCGAATGGCCCGGCGCCCGTCAGGGGCTCACCCAGCGCGAGAGCGAGATCTTGGAATTGGTGGTCAACGGCCTGTCCAACCGGGCGATCGCGGCGAAGCTGGTGATCGGCGATGAGACGGTGAAGACGCACCTGAGCTCGATCTACCGCAAGCTCGGCGTCAGCGACCGAACCGGCGCAGTAGCGACGGCCCTGCGCGAAGGAATCTTCCAATGACACGCCCGCTGCTGACCGCCGACCGCGAACTGGCACTGCTGCGCGAGCTCATTCACGCCGCATCGAGCGGACCGGGCGTCGAACCGCTCGCGGCCGCGGCGGCCAGGATGATCACCGCGGCGACCGACAGCGATGTCTGCTTCGTGCACGTCCTCGACGACACGGAACGGTCACTGACGCTGGCCGGAGCGACTCCGCCGTTCGACTCCGAAGTTGGAAAGATCAGACTCCCTCTGGGACAAGGGATTTCGGGTTGGGTGGCCAGCCACCGGGAGCCTGTGGCGATCAGGAAGGACAAGGAATCCGATCCGCGCTACCTGCCGTTCCGCTCGCTGCGCGGCCGGGACTTCACCTCGATGGTGTCGGTCCCGATGGAGACCGACCCCGGCGGGCTGGTCGGCGTCCTCAACGTCCACACCGTCGCCGAGCGCGAGTTCGGAGACCGCGACGTCGAGATGCTGTTGGTGATCGGCAGGCTGATTGCCGGCGCGATGCACCAGGCCCGGCTGCACCGCCAGCTGGTGGCCCGCGAACGCGCCCACGAGAATTTCGTGGAGCAGGTCATCGAGGCCCAGGAACTGGAGAGGCGCAGGCTCGCGGGCGACATCCACGACGGCATCTCGCAGCGGCTCGTCACGCTGTCCTACCGCCTCGATGCGGCCGCGCAGGCCGCGAAGTCTCCCGACGACCGTGCTGCGCTGACCGAACAGCTCGACCGGGCACGGGAACTCGCCGACCTCACGCTGCAGGAGGCGCGCGCCGCGATCAGCGGGCTGCGGCCCCCCGTGCTGGACGACCTGGGGCTCTCGGGCGGATTGGCCAGCTTGGCCCGGTCGATCCCACAGATCGGCATCGAGGTCACGCTGGCCGAGGACCGGGTGCCCGACCACATCGAGCTGGCTCTGTATCGCATCGCACAGGAATGTCTGCAAAACGTCGTCAAACACGCCCGTGCCGACCATGCCCGGCTCACGTTCGCCGTGGACAGGACCGACAACGGCGAGGTCGCGCGGCTGGAGATCGTCGACGACGGCATCGGCTTCGACACGCTTGAACACCCGTTGGGCAGCGACGAGATGGGCGGCTACGGGCTGCTGTCGATGGCCGAGCGCGCGGAGATCGTCGGTGGCAGGCTTCACATCCGCTCGCGCCCGGGCAACGGCACCGCGGTGACGGCGACGATCCCGGTGCCGTCCAGCGCCGACCGCTAGAAGTCGCCTGCGTTGCGGCGCAGCGTCTCGATCGAGGCCGCCAGCATGCGGGACTGTTCGTCGGAGATGCCGATGTCGCCGAAGACGTCCTTGTTGAGTGTCACGGTCGCGTCTTCGACGGTGGAGCGGCCGAGGTCGGTGATCTGGACCAGCGTCGTGCGTCCGTCGGTCGGATGGGGAAGCCGTTCGACGAGACCGTCGGATTCCAACCGCCGGATCGCGTGCGTAACGCTCGTGACGTGCACCTGCAGCCGGTCGGACGCCTTGGTGATCGGCAGTGCCCCGGTGCGGCTGAACGCCAGCAACCGCAACAGCTCATAGCGCGAAAAACTCAGGTCATAGGGCCGCAACGCGTTCTCGACGCGGGCCAGCAGGATCTGGTGGGCGCGCATCACCGAGGTCACCGCGACCATGCCGTCGGCGACATCGCGCCACCCTGAGCGCTCCCAGTTGTCGCGCGCAATGGCGATCGGGTCCCGCCGTTCGGATGGCACGCATGTCTTTCTACCGCAACGGCTCGCCCGGGTCACACCTGCTTTTCGAGCAGTACCGAGCCGTCGGAGGCCGAAACCAACTGCACGGCAGCGATTTCGTCCCTTCCCATCGGAGTGGTTCCGCTCGGCAGTGCCGTCGCACCGGACACACCGAGCCACGTGGCGATCTGGTGTCGGCTGCCGTCCTGACCGATCACCACCATGCCGAGATCTTGCGGCTCGGCGCCGTGGGAGCTCTGCCCCCAATCGCCGTACGAGCACTCCATGTCGATGCGGGTGCCCCAGCCGTAGCTCGTCAGCGCGACGCTCGCGTTGATCGGAGTCTCGGAGACCTTGCTCATCCCCAGCATCTGCGCGGTTGTCTGTTCCGTTGGCGCCGTGTGCAATCCGAAGACCTCCGGCCGGACCGCCACCAACAGTGCGACGGCCGCCAGCACCGCTGCCACCCCGACAGCAGCCATCGTCGCCCAGCGAGCCCGGCGCCTGCGCACCCCGACGCGGTCGATCACCGAGGTGAGCACCTCGGGCCGCAGCGGCGGGTCGGGCTCTTCGTCGTCCAGTGCACTCACCTCGCTCAGGTCGAGCATCGAAAGCAGACCAGGCATGCCGCCGAGTTCTCCGACGGCGCGGCGGCATCGGGCACACTCGGTGAGGTGCGCTTCGTACTCGCGGCGATCTTCGCCGGACAGCGCACCCAACACGTAGGCGGCGTCCCACGTCAGGTAGGTGTCGTGGTGGCGGTTTTGCAGAGTCATCGAGTCACCCCCATCTCCTGTAGGCCGAGCCGCAGCGCGCGGACGGCGTAGTGCAGCCGGGACTTCACGGTTCCTTCCGGGATCTGCAGATCGGCTGCGATCTGCCCCGTGGTCCAGCCCTGGTAGTAGGCCCGGCGAATCACCGCGCGGTGCTCATCGGAGAGTTGACGCAACGCCGTGCTCAGCAATATCCGGTCCAGTGCCGCGTCGACATCGTCAGGGGATGTCGCGTCGGCGACCGCGGAGACCACGTCAGAGGGATCGGGCACTCCGGTCTCGTGCCGGAATCGGGCGCTCCGACTCTCGTCGATGATCATGTTGCGCGCCACCGTGAACAACCACGCCCTGGCGGATCGGCCCGGGTCGGCGGTGACGTCGGGATGCCGCCACGCGCGCAGCAGGGTTTCCTGAACCACGTCCTCGGCACGCGCCCGGTCTCCGGTGAGCCGCAGCGCATAGCGCCACAACGCGGCGGCGTGCTCGTTGTAGAGCGCCCGCATCACCGCGGCTTCGGGGTCGTCCCGGTAGTTCACTTGCGCCATCCTCCGCCTGTGACACGACGGGGACGGACTTTCGGTTCAGCGCGCTGTCAGGATGCGGGGGCCGTCGTCGGTGACCGCGACGGTGTGCTCCCAGTGGGCGGCGCGCGAACCGTCGGTGGTGACGACGGTCCAGTTGTCTTCGAGGACAGCAGTTTTACGGGTACCGAGGGTGAGCATGGGCTCGATGGCGAGCACAGATCCAACGGCCAGGTACGGTCCGCGGCCAGGTGAGCCCTCGTTCGGCAGGAACGGGTCCATGTGCATCTCTCGCCCGATACCGTGCCCGCCGTAGCCGGCGACGATGCCGAATCTGCGGCCGTAGCGCGCCTCGGCGGCCCTGGTGCCCTGCTCGATGGCATGCGAGACGTCGGTCAACCGGTTCCCGGGGACCATGGCGGCGATGCCGGCCTCCATCGAATCCCGAGTCGCAGCGGACAGCACCTCGTCGGCGGGGATGAGTTCGCCGACACCGAAGGTGAACGCCGAATCGCCGTGCCAGCCGTCCAGGATCGCACCACAGTCGATCGATACGAGATCGCCTGCGACAAGCTTCTCCGCATCGCTCGGGATGCCGTGCACGACGCGGTCGTTGACCGACGAACAGATGGTCGCGGGAAACCCGTGGTAGCCGAGGAACGACGGCGTGCCGCCCCCGTCGCGGATCACCGACTCTGCGACCGCGTCGAGCTCCAGGGTCGACACCCCTGGTGCGGCCGTCGCCTGCACGGCTTCCAGTGCGGCGGCGACGAGCGCGCCGGCCGCGGCCATCGCGTCCAGTTCACCGGCGGTGCGCTGCGGAACGACCTTGCGGCTGCGCAGTCCGGGCAGAGAGACCATCTAGCGGCCGAGTGCCTTCAGCGCGCGGGCGAACACCTCGTCGAGCTCACCGACGGCGTCGACCGTCTTGAGGTCGTCGGAATAGAACTCGAGCAGCGGCGCGGTCTCGTCGCGGTAGACCTTGAACCGGTTGCGGATGACGTCCTCGGTGTCGTCGGCGCGGCCGCGGCCCTGCAGGCGGGAGACGAGCTCTTCCTCGGGCACCCGGAATTCGAGCACCGCGTCGAGGGCCAGACCGCGCTTCTCCAGCATCTGCGCCAGGGCTTCGGCCTGCTCGACCGACCTCGGGAAGCCGTCGAGGATGAAACCTTCTTTGGCGTCGTCGTCGTTGAGCCGGTCGTCGACCAGGGCATTGGTGAGCGTGGCCGGAACCAGATCGCCGGCGTCCAGGTACTTCTTCGCCTCGACACCCAGTTCGGTGTTGTTGCTGATGTTGTACCGGAACAGATCGCCGGTGGAGATCTGTGGGATGCCGAGCTTCTCGGCCAGCTTCTGCGCCTGGGTTCCCTTGCCCGCACCCGGCGGGCCCAACAACACGATTCTCAACGTAGGAAACCCTCTCTCACTTCAAAAAGCCCTCGTAGTTGCGCTGCATCAGCTGGCTTTCGATTTGCTTCACGGTGTCCAGCCCGACGCCGACGGCGATGAGGACCGCGGTACCGCCGAACGGCAGGTTCTGCACAGAGCCGGTGTTGCCGATCTCGAGGAAGAGGTTCGGCAGAACGGCGATCACGCCCAGATAGATCGAGCCCGGCAGGGTGATCCTCGACAAGACGAAGTTCAGGTAGTCGGCGGTCGGCTTGCCCGGGCGGATGCCCGGGATGAAGCCGCCGTACTTCTTCATCTCGTCGGCACGTTCCTCGGGGTTGAACGTGATGGAGACGTAGAAGTAGGTGAAGAAGATGATGAGGCCGAAGTAGATCGCGATGTAGACCGGGCTGCTGGGATCGGTCAGGTACTCGGCGACGAAGGTCTGCCACCACCCGGTGCTCGGGGTGGAGCTGCCGCTGGTGATCAGCTGGGTGATCAGGTGCGGGATGTAGATCAGCGACGACGCGAAGATGACCGGGATGACGCCTGCCTGATTGACTTTCAGCGGCAGGTAGGTCGACGTGCCGCCGTACATCTTGCGGCCCACCATGCGCTTGGCGTACTGCACCGGGATGCGGCGCTGACCCTGCTCGACGAAGACCACGCCGATGACGATGACCAGGGCCGCGACGCAGACCAGCGCGAAGACCATGCCACCGCGGCTGTCCAGGATGTTCTTGCCCTCGCCGGGGATCGCCGAGGCGATGCTGGCGAAGATGATCAGCGACATGCCGTTGCCGACGCCGCGCTCGGTGACGAGCTCGCCCATCCACATGACCAGCGCGGCACCGGCGGTCATGACGATGACGATGACCGCCAGCGTCCAGATGTTGAGGCCTTCGCTCTGCCCCTGGATGATGTCGAGCGAGCAGCCCTGCAGCAGGCCACCGTTGGCGGCCAACGCGACGATGCTGGTGGCCTGCAGGATGGCCAGCGCGATCGCCAGGTAACGCGTGTACTGCGTGAGCTTCGTCTGACCCGCTTGGCCCTCCTTGCGGAGCTGCTCGAAGCGGGGGATGACGACGCCGAGCAGCTGCACGATGATGCTGGCGGTGATGTAGGGCATGATGCCCACCGCGAACACCGACAGCTGCAGCAGCGCCCCGCCGGAGAACAGGTTGATCAGCGAGTAGATCTGACCCGACTCACCGCCGCTGACCTGCGCGATGCATTGCTGCACGTTGGGGTAGTTGACACCCGGGGACGGGATGGAGGCACCGACCCGGTAAAGGATCACGATGCCCAGCGTGAACAGGATCTTCCGTCTCAGATCGACTGTCCGCAGGGACGATATGAAGGCCGAGAGCACTCTTTCCTCCTGCACGGCCGGGGTGTCGATCGCGGCGTGCTTGTGTAGCTGGCGTCGCCAGCATCGTGGTCAAGTCGTGTGCGCGCCGTCATGAGCAGGAGAAATAGCCTGCGCACGTCACGCGTTCGAACAGTCTACGAGACTAACAGTTGCAGCTTCGTTGGCCCGAATCCTAAACCGCTCGCTCACAGCACACCTCAGACGACGTTCAGATTCGGCGAGTATCGTGGCGAATGTTGTTAATTCATCTAATTAAAAAGGACACGAGATGCCCCGCACCGCAGACGACACCTGGGACCTCGCCTCCAGCGTGGGGGCCACCGCGACGATGGTCGCCGCAGCCCGCGCCGTGGCCACCCGGGCCGACCAGCCCGTGATCAACGATCCGTTCGCCGAGCCGCTCGTGCGGGCCGTCGGCGTCGACTTCTTCACCCGCCTGGCCAGTGGCGAGCTGACCCCAGCCGATCTGGACACCGGGGAATCGCCGGTCGGCATGAGCCGTTTCGCCGACGGCATGGCCGCACGCACCCGGTTCTTCGACGACTTCTTCGCCGCGGCCGTCGAGTCCGGTGTCCGGCAGGCGGTCATTCTCGCCTCCGGCCTCGACGCACGCGGCTACCGCCTCACCTGGCCCGCGGACATGACGCTGTTCGAGATCGACCAGCCCGAGGTCATCGAGTTCAAGGCCACCACTCTCGCCGGACTCGGAGCCGCGCCTTCGACCGAGTTGAAGACGGTGCCCGTCGACCTGCGCAACGACTGGCCCGCCGCGCTGGCCGAGGCCGGCTTCGACGCGACCGCTCCGACGGCGTGGATCGCCGAGGGGCTGCTCGGCTACCTGCCGCCGGATGCACAGGACCGCCTGCTGGACACCATCGGTGAGCTCAGCGCACCCGGGAGCCGGCTTGCGGTCGAGTCGGTGCCCGCCCACCACGAGGCTGATCAGGAGGAGATGCGCGAGAAGATGCAGGCCTCGACCGACACGTGGCGCAGCCACGGCTTCGACCTCGACTTCTCCGAGCTGGTGTTCCTCGGTGACCGCAACGACGTCGTCGAATACCTGCGCGACCGGGGCTGGACGGTGGAGGGCACCCCGACCAACGATCTGCTGGTGCGCTACGGACTCCAGCCCCTGGACAGTGACGAGGGTTTCGCCGACGTCGTCTACGTCAGCGCGGCCCGCTAGGCGGTGCCGGAGATGGCGCGCACCGAAGGCGACACCTGGGACCTGGCCTCCAGCGTGGGCGCGACGGCGACGATGGTCGCTGCCGCCCGAGCCGTCGCCGGCCGGGAGGCCGACCCGCTGATCGACGACCCGTACGCGGCGCCGCTGGTGCGTGCTGTGGGGATCGACTTCTTCACCAAGGTTGTCGACGGGGAGATCGACTTCTCCTCCGGCGACGAGTCCGGGACAGCCACGCTCATGACGGATGTCATTGCGGTCCGCACGCGGTTCTTCGACGATTTCTTCGCTGACGCCGGGCAACACGGCATCAGGCAGGCAGTCATCCTCGCCTCGGGTCTGGACTCCCGCGCCTACCGGCTGGACTGGCCGGCCGACACCACGGTGTTCGAGATCGACCAGCCCGCCGTCATCGAATTCAAGACCGCGACACTCACCTCGCTCGGCGCCACCCCGTCGGCGCAGCTACACACCGTTGCGGCGGACCTGCGGGACGACTGGGCGGCCGCGTTGCGCGATGCCGGCTTCGACCCGACGGTGCCGACAGCGTGGATCGCCGAAGGGTTGCTGGTCTATCTGCCACCCGCCGCACAGGACCGCCTGTTCGACGAGATCACCCGGCTCAGCGCTCCGGGAAGCAGGCTGGCGACCGAATACCATCCCGACGCGGGAGCGAGCATCGGTCAGCGCAGCCGCGCTCTGCGCGCGCAATGGGAGAGCCAGGGGTTC
Organism: Mycolicibacterium iranicum; assembly: GCF_001650495.1. Classification (GTDB taxonomy): domain Bacteria; phylum Actinomycetota; class Actinomycetes; order Mycobacteriales; family Mycobacteriaceae; genus Mycobacterium; species Mycobacterium iranicum_A. The sequence goes on from NZ_LWCS01000043.1 coordinate 134,287, forward strand.
GATGCCGACATCCCGGACGTGGCGAGCCTGTTCCATCCCGGGGAGCGCACACCCGCGGCCGACTACCTCGACGCGCTGGGCTGGCAGGTCAGCGGACGGTCGCGGCCGGAGGTCTTCGCACACTACGGCCGCGACTTCCGTGTCACCGAAAGGCCTGCCGCGCTCCGTGATTCGAGAGCTCTGACCGCAGTACTACCTGGAAGGAACGCAGATGGCGCGCACTGAAGGCGACACCTGGGACCTGGCGTCCAGCGTCGGCGCCACCGCCACGTCCGTGGCCGCCACGCGGGCACTAGCCAGCCGCGAGCCCGACCCACTGATCGACGACCCGTACGCCGCAGCACTCGTCGAGGCCGTCGGCGTACCACACTTCATCAAGGTGGCCAACGGCGAGCTCGGCGACGAGGCCGACCCGCTGTTCGGAGCCCGGCAGATGCGCGAACACATCGCCGTGCGCACCCGATTCTTCGACGACTTCTTCACCGCCGCAGGACAGCAGGGCATCCGGCAGGCGGTGATTCTCGCGTCGGGACTCGACACCCGTGCCTACCGCCTGCGGTGGGCCGACGGCTCCGTGGTGTTCGAGATCGACCAGCCGGCGGTGATCGAGTTCAAGACGAGGGTGCTCGCCGACGCTGGTGCCACACCCGCGGCCGACCGCAGAACCGTGGGCATCGATCTTCGCGACGACTGGCCGAAAGCTCTGCGCGAGGCCGGTTTCGACCCGTCCCGACCGACGTCGTGGATCGCCGAAGGACTGCTGATCTACCTGCCGCCCGAGGCGCAGGACCGGCTGCTGGACAACATCACGTCGCTGAGCGCCCCGGGCAGCACGCTCGCGACCGAGCACATGGATGCCAAAGCCCTCACCGGCGACTGGGCCAAGGAGCTCAGCGACCGCGGCCGGCGCTACGGCAGTGACATCGACCTGAGCGAGCTGTTCTACAGCGGACCCAGGACGTCGACGGGCGACCACCTTCGCAGGCAGGGCTGGCAGGTGACCATCCGTCCCAATGCGGAAGCCTACGCCGCCAACGGTTTCGAGCCACCCAACGATCAGCTGGCCGCGATGGTCGGGGACTCCGGCTACCTGTCGGCGCGGTTAGGATAACGCCATGTCGCGCACTGACGACGATTCCTGGGACCCGGCCTCAAGTGTGGGTGCGACGGCGACGTTGGTGGCTGCAGGCCGGGCCGCGGCCAGCGCCGATCCCGACCCCCTGATCAACGACCCCTATGCCGATCCGCTGGTGCGGGCCGTCGGCCTGGAATTCTTCACCAAGCTGCTCGACGGCGAGATCGATCTGTCCCAGTTCCCGGACAGCTCCGCGGAGCGAGCGCAGGCGATGATCGACGGAATGGCGGTGCGCACCAAGTTCTTCGACGACTGCTGCGCCGCGGCGACGACGGCAGGCGTCACCCAGGTGGTGATACTCGCATCCGGGCTGGACGCACGGGCCTACCGACTGGCGTGGCCGCCGGGAACCGTGGTCTACGAACTGGATCAGCCTCAGGTCATCGAGTTCAAGACCCGCACCCTGCGCGACATCGGTGCCGAGCCGACGGCAACCCACCGGCCGGTTCCGATCGACCTGCGCGACGACTGGCCCACGGCGCTGCGTAAGGCCGGGTTCTCCCCCGCCCAACCCACCGCATGGCTGGCCGAAGGCTTGCTGATCTACCTTCCTCCCGATGCGCAGGACAGATTGTTCGACCAGATCACCGAGCTGTCGGCGCCGGGAAGCACCATTGCCACCGAATATGCCCCGGGCATCGTGGATTTCGACGCCGACAAGGCGAGCGCACTGTCGAAGCCGCTGCGCGAGCACGGGTTCGACATCGACATGTCCTCGCTGGTGTACGCGGGGGCCCGCAGCCACGTCATGGACTATCTACGCAGCAGGGGCTGGCAGGTCAGCGGCGCTCCCCGCGACGAGCTGTTCGCGCGCTACGGCCGCGCGCAACCCGTGCTCTCGGACGACACCGACCCCCTCGGGGAGATCGTCTATGTCAGCGCGAGCCTGGACGCCGGAAACCCAGGCTAGGGAGCAGCACGTCGTCCACCAGGATTCTGACCGTCTCCTCGGTCGGTGGCCGCGGTGAGACCAGCGCCCGGAACACCAGATATCCCGGCAGCAGATCGTAGATCTCGTCGCTGATCGCCGAGGCGTCGATCTCGTCGCGCGCCACCGCATCGGCCAGCACCGACTCCATCACCAGCTTGCGTTGATCGACGAACTCGTGCTGCATGGCCTCCCGCAGGCGGGGGCTGTGTGACATCTCGTTGAGCACCGCTCGCATCGTGCTCCCGTGCTCGCGCGCCTGGCGACACACCGTCTCCCCGAGTGCCAGCAGGTCGGTCCGCAACGACCCGGTGTTCGGCGGGCGCCCGGCCAGCCGGGTGCCTTCGATGAACGCGGCGAGCACCAGGTCGGCCTTCGACGGCCACCGCCGGTACACCGTCGCCTTACTCGCCTTCGCCTGCACTGCCACCGCGTCGACGGTCAGCCGGTCGTAGCCGTGCTGCTGCAGCAACTGCAGCGTGACAGCGAGCAACTCAGACTCCCTGGCGGTCCACCGCGACGCCGACGCAGTGTCTTCGGTCTCCCCGGAGCGGTTGCGCACGAGAGTACGGTACCGTACCGTTTCATCTCGGCGCGCCACACGACCGGACTTCGAAAGGCATTCGGGTGATCGGTGTTTCGGCTGGCAAAGTGATGCGACGACACTGGGCCGCCCTGGTAGCGCTCGTGGTGGTTGCCGCCGTCGCCTTCGGCATCTTCCGGCTGCACGGAATCTTCGGTTCCGACAATGTCATTCAGAAAACCGGCGCGGAAGCACTGGAGAACACCGGCTTCGATCCCAAACAGGTTCTGCTCGAGGTGTTCGGATCCCCCGGTTCGGTGGCCACCGTCAACTACCTCGACGTGGACGCCCAACCCCAGCGTGTCGACGATGTGAGCCTGCCCTGGACGCAGCAACTCACCACCGATGAACCCACCATGTTCGTCGATCTGCGGGCCCAGGGCGACGGCGATTCCATCGGCTGCCGCATCACAGTCAATGGCGTCGTCAAGGACGAAAGGGTCACCTCGAACGTGAACGGCTACATCTCGTGCCTGGACAAGACCGCATGAGCGAGCCGTCGCGAATCTCCCGCCTGATCCGGCAACTCGCCGTCCCGATCCTGCTGGTGTGGATCGCGGTCGCAGCCGTGTCGAACATCGTGGCGCCCCAGCTCGAGGTCGTCGGAGCGGAACGCTCCGTGTCGATGAACGCGGCCGACTCGCCGTCCATTCAGGCGATGCGCCACATCGGCCAGGTCTTCGACGAGTTCGACTCCGACAGCGCCGCGATGATCGTCCTCGAAGGCGATCAGCCGCTGGGCGCCGAAGCCCACGCGTACTACGACGACCTCATCAAGAAGCTCGGCGCGGACACCAGACACGTCGAGCACATCCAGGACTTCTGGGGTGACCCGCTCACCGCGGGCGGATCCCAGAGCAAGGACGGCAAGGCCGCGCTGGTGCAGCTCTACCTGGCCGGCAACCAGGGGGAGGCACTGGCCAACGAGTCCGTCGACGCCGTCCGCACGATCGTCGCGGACAACCCGCCCCCACCGGGACTTCGGGCGTACGTCACCGGCGCCGCCCCGCTCATCACCGACAACTTCGAGGTCGGCAGCGCGGGCACCCACAAGGTCACCGCCATCACATTCCTGGTCATCGCGATCATGCTCCTCGTCGTCTACCGGTCCATCGTCACGACGCTGCTCATGCTGGTCGCCGTGCTCATCGAGCTCGCCGCTGCCCGCGGCGTCGTCGCGGCGCTCGCCGACGCCGGCGTGATCGGGCTGACCACCTACGCGACCAACCTGCTGACGCTTCTGGCCATCGCCGCGGGCACCGACTATGCGATCTTCGTCGTCGGCCGCTACCACGAAGCGCGCAACAAGGGCATGGACCGGGTAGCGGCCTACCACGACATGTTCCGCGGAACCGTGCACGTCATCGTCGGCTCCGGGCTGACCATCGCCGGCGCAGTCGCGTGCCTGAGCTTCACCCGGTTGCCGTACTTCCAGACCCTCGGCATCCCCGCTGCCATCGGTGTTCTCGTGACGTTGGCCGCCGCGCTGACGCTCGGACCCGCAGTCCTCGTCATCGGGAGCCGGTTCGGGCTGATGGAGCCGAAACGCAAAGTGCGCGCCAGTGGTTGGCGACGTATCGGCACCTCCATCGTCCGCTGGCCAGGCCCGATTCTCTTCGTGTCCTGCCTGATCGCCGTCATCGGGCTCATCGCACTCCCGGGTTACAAGACGAGTTACGACGCCCGCCCCTACCTACCCGATTCGGCACCCGCGGTGGAGGGCTACGCCGCTGCCGAACGCCACTTCTCCCAGGCCCGGTTGAATCCCGAGCTGCTGATGGTCGAGACCGATCACGACATGCGCAACCCCGCCGACATGCTCATCCTGGAGCGCATCGCCAAGAGCGTGCTGCACACTCCCGGTGTCAACCTCGTGCAGTCGATCACCCGTCCCCTGGGCACGCCGATCAGCCACAGCTCCATCCCGTTTCAGATCAGTGCCCAGAGCGCCAGCCAGATCATGAATCTCAGCTATCAGCAGGACCGCGGCGCCGATCTGCTCAAGCAGGCCAACGAGATCACCAACACCGTCGACATCCTCAGACAGCAGCTGACGCTGCAGCAGGCCAGCGCCGCGGCGACGCATGACCAGACCCAGGCCTTCCACGACACCGTGACGATCGTCAACGACCTGCGCGACAAGATCGCCAACTTCGACGACCAGTTCCGGCCGATCCGCAACTACTTCTACTGGGAGCCACACTGTTTCGATATTCCGATGTGCGCGGCGCTGCGTTCGGTGTTCGATGCGATCGACGGAATCAGCCAGCTCAGTGAGCAATTCGCCACGATCACGGCGAGCCTGGACAAGCTCGACGCGCTCCAGCCGCAGCTGCTCGCGCTGCTGCCGCCACAGATCGCGATCCAGGAGCGAAACCGCGACCTCATCCTGTCCAACTACGCCACCACGACAGGCACCAATACGCAGAGCCAGGAGGCGCTGCAGAACGCGACCGCGATGGGGCAGGCCTTCGACGCCGCCAAGAACGACGACTCCTTCTATCTGCCACCGGAGGCATTCGACAACCCCGACTTCCAGCGCGGACTGACGCTGTTCCTGTCCCCGGACGGCAAAGCCGCCCGCATGATCATCACCCACGAAGGCAATCCGGCCACACCCGAAGGTATCTCGCACATCGATGCGATCAGGAACTCGGCCTTCGACGCGATCAAGGCGACCCCGTTGTCCGACGCGAAGATCTACATCGCCGGCACCGCGGCCACCTACAAGGACATCCAGGACGGCGCGAAGTACGACCTGCTGATCGTCGCGATGGCCGCGCTCGCGCTGATCCTGCTGATCATGATCTTCATCACCCGCAGCCTGGTTGCCGCATGCGTCATCGTGGGCACCGTCGCGCTGTCGCTGGGCGCGTCGTTCGGGCTGTCGGTTCTGGTGTGGCAGTACATCTTCGGTATAGAGCTGTACTGGATCGTGCTAGCGCTGGCGATCATCCTCCTGCTGGCGGTGGGTGCCGACTACAACCTGTTGCTGATATCCCGGTTCCAGGAGGAGATAGGGGCGGGGCTGAACACCGGCGTCATCCGCGCGATGGCAGGTACCGGTGGCGTCGTGACGGCCGCGGGGCTCGTCTTCGCCGCGACGATGTCGTCGTTCATCTTCAGCGATCTGGTGGTGCTCGGGCAGATCGGCACGACGATCGGGCTGGGCCTGCTCTTCGACACGCTGATCGTGCGCTCGTTCATGACGCCGTCGATCGCCGCCATGCTGGGGCGCTGGTTCTGGTGGCCGCTGAACGTCCGTACGCGACCGGCGAGCCAGATGCTGCGTCCATACGGGTCGCGCAACGCGGTTCGGGCACTGCTCGAACCGAGCTCGCCGCGCGACACCAGGCCGGACCCTGTCTAATCTGTCAATGACCAGTCAGCCGCGCAGCGCGATCGTCACCGGGGCCTCGGGTGGTATCGGTCTCGCCGTCACATCCGCCCTCCGAGAGGAGGGCTACGCAGTGACCATGGTGTCGCGCAGCGCAGACAAACTCGGTCGCGCGGCTGAATCGGTGCGCGGACAGCCCGGCCCCGAGGTGCGCACATTGGCAGGGTCGGTGGCCGACGAGGGCTTCCTCGATGCGATTGTGAAGGAACACCACAGCGCGTTCGGATCCCTGGACCTGCTGGTGAACAACGCGGGGATCGCGGGGAACAGCTCTGTCGGCGACATCACGGCCGAGCTGCTCGACGCGCAGCTGGCAGTCAATGTTCGCGCGGTGGTACTGCTGACGAGCAAGTGCCTCCCGCTGCTGAAAGAGGCTGTCCGAGTCCGCGGTTCGGCGCAGGTGGTCAACACCGCCTCCAACGCGGGCAAGCGGGGCGAGGCCACGCTGTCCACCTACTCGGCGACCAAATTCGCCGTTGTCGGGTTCACCGAGGCGCTGCACGACGAACTGTCCACCTCGGGTATCAAGGCCACGGCGCTGTGTCCAGGGCTCGTCGACACCCCGATGGCCGATGCCTATCGCGACCAGATCGCCGCGCCCGCGATGATCAGCCCGCGCGACGTCGCCGAAGTCGTTCGGATGACCACCCGGCTCTCGGCGGCATGCATCGTCCCCGAGGTGATCCTGCTGCGACCCACCGAGTGGCTACAGCCCGACGAGGTCCGCGCCTAGTTGGTCGTAGGTGGTGGAGGCTGGAAGGGGTGGTACCACTTCCATTGGGCGCGTTCGCCGGTGGGTCCCGTCGATGGCGGCACCGCCGGTGGGGGTGCGGTCGGCGGCCTGGCCAGTGATCCGCCGGTGAGTGGTTCACCGTCGCTGTCGGTGACGACGAGCCGGTCGGCGGTTCCGGCGAGCGTGATCAGCCCGCGGTGATGGGCCCGGTGATGAAACGGGCACACCAGCACCAGATTCCACAGTTCGGTGGGTCCGCCGTCCTCCCAATGGCGGATGTGGTGGGCGTGCAAACCACGGGTGGCGCCGCAACCCGGCACCACACAGCAGCGGTCCCGATGCTCCAGCGCGCGACGCAGCCGGCGGCTGATCGTGCGGGTGGTGCGGCCCGCGCCAAGGGGTTGACCGTGGCGTTCGAACCATACCTCGCAGGTGGCATCACAGCTCAGATACTGGCGCTCGGCGTCGGTGAGCAGCGGACCCAGATGCAGCGACCCGATCGGCTTGTCCACATCGACGTGCACGACCACAGTGGTGTGCTGCCCGTGCGGCCGGCGCGAAGCCTCGGCGTCCCAGCCCGCCTCGATCAGACCCAGAAACGCGTCCACGGCGTTCGGGAACGGCGGCGTCTCCCCAGACTCCGGAGCCTCGGAGTCGTGGTCGCGCTTCCTGTCGGCGATCTGGGCGTCGCGGTGTGATTGCAGCGCGGCGTCGAATTTGGCTGCTTCCACGCGCGGCAAACGGATGCGGTAGGTGGTGTATTCGCCGACTTCGGTCTTGCTGAACGCCGGCCGCGTCTCGGGCTTGGGCTGCGGGGGCCGTGGTTCGAGCTTGACCGCGGTGCGCAGTTGGCTGACTGTGGCGACCGACGCCAGTTCGACGTAGTGGGCGTCGGATCCGTCGGCGGCGCCTTCAGCGATGACCCCGACCTGATCCACCGACAACCGGCCTTCACGAAGTCCTTGGACGCAGCGCGGGAACTCCTCGACGCGGTCGGCGATCGCCACGACACTCTTGGCGCTAGAAGGTGCGATGCCCAATTTCCAGGCCACCAGGCCAGCCAACGTGCGCGCCCCGGTGGCGCCCCACAGTTCGTCGCGATCGATCTCGGCAACGACATCGACAATGCGCCCGTCGATGGCGTTGCGCTGCCCGGCAAGCTCCGACAGCTCATCGAACAGCTCTTCCAGCCGCGCCATACGTGGCGGGCTGGCAACGAAAGACGGTGCCGTCTGAGGCATGACACCACCCTGCCAGGCGGGTCCGACAGGTTCCGGCCGAAGGTGGGTACACGATCGGGTGTGGACCTGACGCGAACGACGTGGACTCTGCCGAAAGAAACCGAGCTCGCCGACGGGGTCGTGCGCTGGAACTCGATGGGCGACGGGCCTCCTGTCGTCCTCGTACACGGCACGCCGTACTCGTCGTTCCTGTGGCGCGACGTGGCCCCCGCACTCGCGCGGCTCGGCCGCCGGGTCCACGTCTTCGATCACCTCGGATACGGGCAATCCGACATGCACGAGAGCCAAGACCTCACCCTCGCGGCCCAGGGGCGCAATTTCGCCGAACTTCTGGCCCGGTGGAACCTGGACCGTCCCAGCGTGGTCGCCTGCGACATCGGTGGTGCGATCGTGCTGCGAGCCCTGCTGCTCGAAAATGCTGCGTACTCAGACCTTTTCCTCTTCGACGCCGTGACCGGCGGCGTGTGGGAGCACGGGCTGTTCGGTCTGATCAGGCAGCACCATACGGTCTTCGAACAGCTGCCCGCCTATGCCCACGAAGCGCTCGTCACCGCGCACCTGCGCAACGGCACCCACGCCGGTTATCGACCCGGCGTCCTCGACAGGTACCTGGAGCCGTGGCTGGGCACCAAGGGCCAGGCCGCGTTCTACCGGCAATACCGCCAGCTCGGCCAGAGCGACACCGCCGACTACGAGCACCTGCTGGAGACAGTCGACATCCCGGTGACACTGGCGTGGGGACGCGAAGACCGCATTCTGCCTGCGCCACACGGGGAGTGGATCGCTGAGCGCATCCCCAACCGTGGACTCACATGGATCGAGGACGCCGGCCATCTCCTGCCGGAAGACCAACCGGCGCAGCTCGTGGAACGCCTGATCGCGCACCTCAGTAGCGGGTCTCCCCCAGCCACAGCACGTTGACACCGGTGAGCGACCGCTGGGTCTGATCGATCACACCGACCAGAGACCGAACCGCCACGACCCCCAGCAGATCCGGCAGCGAGGCCGCCGGCTGTGAAGAAGGCTTGGGCCGCAACATGTCTCGCAGTGAGGAGCCCGGCAGGTACTGAAGCTCGACCTTGTCGTCCGCGTCGATGCCGGCCAGCATCTTGGCCCGCTGGATGGCGGTACGCAGCCCGCCGAGTTCGTCGACGAGCCCGTGCCCGAGCGCGTCAGCGCCCGTCCACACCCGCCCACGCGCCACCTGCTCGACGGCTTCGACGCTCATCTTGCGTCCCGCGGCGACCCGCTCGACGAAGTCGGTGTAGATCTCGTCGGCTCCGGCGACCACGTGAGCGTGCTGCTCCTCGGTGAACGGCGCGTCGATCGACCAGGCATCGGCATTGGCGTTGGTGCGCACCGAGTCCGAGCCGACGCCGATCTTCTCCTTGAGCCCACGGGCGATGAACTTGCCCGTCACCACGCCGATCGAGCCGGTGATGGTGCCGGGATTGGCGACGATCGCATCGGCAGCCATCGAGACGTAGTAGCCGCCCGAGGCCGCGACGGAGCCCATCGAGGCGACGATCGGCTTGCCCCGCTCGCGCGCACGGACGACCTCCCGCCAGATCGTCTCCGACGCCGAGACCGCACCGCCTGGGCTGTCGACACGCAGGACGATCGCCGCGATGTCGTCATCGGACACCGCTTGGCGCAGCGCGGCGGCGATCGTGTCGCCGCCGGCGTTGGAGCCGCCGATCGGCGTCTGCCGCCCACCCTTGCCACCGACGATGGGTCCCGCCACCGTCACCACCGCGAAGCGCGGACGGTTCTTCAGAGTGGGCATTGGCGGCTTCTTGGTACGCGCATACCGGGTCAGATAGAGCCTGGGCGGTGCATCTTCACTGTCGGCGTCTCCCGTTTCGGGCGAAATACCCTCTGCCCCCACCTTTTCCGCGATCCGCGCGTACGCCTCATCACGGAAGCCGATGCGATCCACCAACCCCGCCGTCACCGCATCGTCGCGCAGCAGCGGGGCCCGGTCGGCCAGCCCATCCAGCGCCGACACCTCGATGCCGCGAGAGGCCGCCACTGCCTCCCACACCTGCGCTCGCAGTCCGTTGACCAGAGCGGTGTCGGCCTCGCGATGGGCTTCGGTGTAGCGGTCCTGCGTGAAAAGGTTTGCCGCCGACTTGTATTCACCGCGGGCGACGAACTGGGCCTCGACGCCGAGCTTGTCGAGCGCGTCGCGCAGGAACAGCGCGCTGGTGGCGAAACCGACGAGGCCGACCGAGCCCGACGGCTGCATCCACACCTCGCCGAACGCCGAGGCAAGGTAATAGGACAGGGTGCCCGGGTATGTTTCGGCCCACGCCAGCGACGGCTTCTTCGCGGTGAACGCGACGACCGCCTCGCGCAACTCCTGCACGGGTCCCGGCGGGGCGGCGTCGATTTGCACCCGCGCGATCAACCCGGCCACGCGGGGGTCGTCGGCGGCGCGATGCAGCGCGGAGACCGCCTCACGCAACAGCAGGGGACGTCCAGCTCCGTTGAGGAAGGCCATCGGGTCGAAGCCGGCCACTTCCGGCGGCGCGTTCTGCAGGTCCAGCTCGAGGATGCAACCGTCGGGCACCCCCTGATGGCGGGCGGTGTCGACCTTGCGGGCGAACTGACGGACGTCGTCGAACCCGGGAACACCGGACAACAGAGAGAACATGAAATCGAGCGTACCCACGCTCGTGAAGGCTCAGCGGCCGACGAGGCGCGCCCACTGCGGGCAGTAGATGTAGGTGGACGCCTGCATGACGCCGACCGCCTGCTGCTTGGTGATGTCGGCGTTGCTCTCGAGCGTCTGTACTACGCCCCGCACCGCGGGAACCGGATTCGGGTTGCCCGTCAGTCCCGTCGTCAGCATGTCGCACACCTTGTGCCCGACCAGCGACAGATCCTCATCGGGAGAGAACGGAACACCCAGCTCCGTGATCGCCTTGGCGAACTGCTCGTCGGGTGTCTGGGCCTGGACGGTCGCGGCTCCCCCGAACAGTGCGAACGCGGCGGTGACGATCGCGACGGTGACGGTCCGGCGGCGGCGGATCATGGCGTGCTCCTCGTGTGTCGGCATGCAGATTCTAGATCGTCTTACGATCCTGCGCTGTTACGGACAGTCCAACGAAAGAACCCCCGCTGTGGCGGGGGTTCTTGTCGTCCGAGATCAGAGCTCGGTGGCGGAGCCGCCTGCCGAGGTGATCGCCTCACGGGCGCTCTCGCTGAACTTGTGCGCGGTCACGTCGACCTTGGCGGTCAACTTGCCGTCGCCCAGCACCTTGACCAACACGTTCTTGCGAACGAGACCCTTGGCCACCAGCTCGTCCACGCCGACCGTGCCGCCCTCGGGGAAGGCCTTGTTCAGGTCCCCGACGTTGACGACGCCGTACTCGGTGCGGAAGCGGTTGCGGAAGCCCTTCAGCTTCGGCAGCCGCATGTGGATCGGCATCTGGCCGCCTTCGAACGTCGCGGGGACGTTCTTGCGGGCCTTGGTGCCCTTCGTGCCGCGACCGGCGGTCTTGCCCTTGGAGCCTTCACCGCGACCCACGCGGGTCTTGGCGGTCTTCTCACCGGGGGCCGGCTTCAGGTCATGAAGCTTGATGACGTCACTCATTTGGCGACCTCCTCAACCGTGACGAGGTGGTGCACGGTCTTGATCAGACCGCGCGTCTGGGCGTTGTCCTCCCGGACGACGGACTGGCGGATCTTGCGCAGCCCGAGCGTCCGCAGGGACTCGCGCTGGTTCCAGCGCGCACCGATGGTGCTGCGCACCTGGGTGATCTTGAGCTCTGCCATTGGTTAAGCCGTTCCCTCACGCGCAGCGCTGGCGGCCAGGGCCTCCGCCTCACGGCGAGCTCTGAGCATGCCCGCGGGCGCTACATCTTCGATCGGCAGGCCGCGGCGTGCCGCGACCTCTTCGGGACGCTGCAGCAGCTTCAGCGCGGCAACGGTGGCGTGCACCACGTTGATCGCGTTGTCACTGCCCAGCGACTTGGCCAGGACGTCGTGCACCCCGGCGCATTCCAGCACCGCGCGGCAGGCGCCACCGGCGATGACACCGGTACCGGGGCTTGCCGGGCGCAGCATCACGACGCCGGCCGCGGCCTCACCCTGGACCGGGTGGGTCACCGTGCCGCCGATGAGCGGCACGCGGAAGAAGTTCTTGCGCGCCTCTTCCACGCCCTTGGCGATCGCCGCCGGGACTTCCTTGGCCTTGCCGTAACCGACACCGACCATGCCCTTGCCGTCGCCGACGATCACCAGCGCGGTGAAGCTGAACCGGCGTCCACCCTTGACCACCTTGGAGACGCGGTTGATCGTGACGACCCGCTCCAGATACTGGCTCTTCTCACGGTCGTCGCGTCCGCCACGGCCACCGCGATCATCCCGGCGACCCCGTCCATCGGAACGGCCGCCGCGATCGTCACGACCACCGCCGCGATTGTCCTGCGCCGAACCGGCGCCAGCCTGCTCGGCCACTATGCAGTCCTCTCGTTAACAGTCATCAGAATTTCAGCCCGCCTTCGCGTGCGGCATCGGCCAGGGCCGCGATCCGTCCGCCGTAGGTGTACCCACCGCGGTCGAACACGACCTCCTCGATGCCTGCGGCTTTGGCGCGCTCGGCGATCAGCTGACCGACCCGCGAGCTGGCCGCCTTCTTGTCGCCGTCGACCGCACGCACGTCGCCCTCGATCGAGGACGCCGCGGCCAGCGTGACGCCCGCAAGGTCGTCTACCAGCTGCACATGGATGTGCCGCGAGGAGCGGTTGACCACGAGGCGCGGACGCTCGGCGGTGCCGGAGACCTTCTTGCGCAGGCGTGCGTGCCGACGCAGCCGCGAGGCGCGGCGGGTTTGGGAGATGTTCTTGCCGACCGGGGCGTGCCCGGCGGCCTCTGCGCTCTTGGTAGCCATGTGTTACTTACCCGTCTTTCCGACCTTGCGACGGATCTGCTCGCCCTCGTAGCGAATTCCCTTGCCCTTGTAGGGATCGCTCTTACGGAGGCGGCGGATGTTCGCCGCGATCTGGCCGACAGCTTGCTTGTCGATACCGGAGATCGAGAACTTGGTGGGCGTCTCGACCGCGAACGTGACTCCCTCAGGAGCCGTGATCAGGACCGGGTGGCTGTAGCCCAGGGCGAACTCCAGGTTGCTGCCCTTGGCCACGACGCGGTAACCGACGCCGAAGATCTCCATCTTGGTGGTGTAGCCCTGGGTGACGCCTTCCACCAGGTTGGCGATCAGCGTGCGCGACAGTCCGTGCAGCGAGCGGTTGCGACGCTCGTCGTTGGGCCGGGTCACCACGATGGCGCCGTCGTCGCCGCGCGACACCTCGATGGGCTCAGCGACGTCGAGGGTCAGCGTGCCCTTGGGCCCCTTGACCGAGACGTTCTGTCCGGTGATGGTGACGTCGACCCCGGTGGGAACCGGAACCGGCTGCTTTCCAATGCGAGACATGTTCTAACCCTCCCTCACCACACGTAAGCGAGGACCTCGCCGCCGACACCCTCGCGGGATGCCTGGCGGTCGGTCCTCAAACCGGACGACGTGGAAATGATGGCCACACCGAGCCCGCCGAGCACCTTCGGCAGGTTGGTGGACTTGGCGTACACCCGCAGACCGGGCTTGCTTACGCGGCGCAGGCCGGCGATGCTTCGCTCCCGGCTGGGGCCGTATTTGAGCTGCACCACAAGGGACTTGCCCACGCGGGCGTCCTCGGTGCGGTAGTCGGAGATGTAACCCTCGGACTTCAGGATCTCGGCGATGTTCGCCTTGATCTTGCTGTGCGGCAAGGTCACTTCGTCGTGATACGCCGAGTTGGCGTTGCGCAGACGCGTCAAGAAGTCTGCGATCGGATCCGTCATGGTCATGACAGCCGGCTCACCTTTCTCGCGGCGGTTCCCAGGTGTTCGGGCCTACCGCAACATGTTTCGTGGATGGAAGTTTGGTTTTCCGGCTTACCAGCTGGACTTCTGCACACCGGGCAGTTCGCCCGCGTGTGCCATCTCGCGGAGGCAGATCCGGCACAGGCCGAACTTGCGGAACACCGCGTGCGGACGGCCGCAGCGGTTGCAGCGCGTGTAGCCCCGCACCTTGAACTTGGGCTTCTTGTTGGCCTTGTTGACCAGCGCCTTCTTTGCCATGTGCTCAGTTCTCCTTGAACGGGAAGCCGAGCGCCCTCAGCAGCGCACGTCCCTCGTCGTCGTTCGTCGCCGAGGTGACGACGGTGATGTCCATGCCACGGGGGCGGTCGATGCTGTCCACGTCGATCTCGTGGAACACCGACTGCTCGGTGAGACCGAACGTGTAGTTGCCGGTGCCGTCGAACTGCTTGGCGCTCAGGCCGCGGAAGTCGCGGATACGAGGCAGCGAGATCGAGATCAGGCGGTCCAGGAATTCCCACATGCGGTCGCCGCGCAGCGTGACGCGCGCGCCGATGGGCATGCCTTCGCGGAGCTTGAACTGCGCGATGGACTTGCGGGCCCTGCGGATCTCGGGCTTTTGGCCGGTGATCAGCGCCAGGTCGTTGACCGCGCCGTTGATCAGCTTCGCGTCACGGGCGGCGTCGCCGACGCCCATGTTGACGACAACCTTGGTCACGCCCGGGATCTGCATGACGTTCGCGTAGCCGAATTCCTTCTGGAGGGCCTCGCGGATCTCTTCGCGGTAGCGCTGCTTCAGGCGCGGGAGGGTCTTCTCTGTTGTGGTCATTAGACGATGTCCTTGCCGTTGGTCTTGGCGATGCGGACCTTCTTGCCGGTCTCATCGTCGACACGGAATCCGACGCGGGTCGGCTTGCCATCGGAATCCAGCAGCATCACGTTGGACGCCGGGATCGGCGCCTCCTGCGTGACGATGCCGCCCGAGGCCGCACCGCGCTCGGTGCGCGACTCGGGGGTGTGCTTCTTGATGCGGTTGACGCCTTCGACCAGGATCTTGTCGCGGTCGGGGTAGGCCACCAGGACCTTGCCCTTGGCGCCCTTGTCCTTGCCCGAGATGACGAGCACCGTGTCGCCCTTGCGGACCTTCATCTACAACACCTCCGGGGCGAGCGAGACGATCTTCATGAATTTCTTCTCGCGCAGCTCGCGGCCGACGGGCCCGAAGATGCGTGTGCCGCGCGGATCGTTGTCGTTCTTGATGATGACGGCGGCGTTCTCGTCGAACTTGATGTAGCTGCCGTCGGCGCGGCGGCGCTCCTTGACGGTGCGCACCACGACCGCCTTGACGACGTCGCCGCGCTTGACGTTGCCGCCGGGGATGGCGTCCTTGACCGTCGCCACGATGACATCGCCGATGCCCGCGTAGCGCCGCGACGAGCCGCCGAGCACGCGGATGCACAAGATCTCCTTGGCACCCGTGTTGTCGGCGACCTTGAGCCGCGATTCCTGCTGAATCACTAGATCTCCTCGACCTGGGTTTTTATGCACGCCAGATACCGACCTGGTCGTGCGCGGTCTTTGTCACCCAAGAGCACGCAGGGTCTTCTCCGGAGGAGATGACCGAGGTCTGCCCTAGGCAACCCCTACATAGTAGGTGAGCTCGGGGAATGCTCCAAATCGCAGGTCAAACGCCGCTCGCCACGCACCTGAAGCCGATGTGCGTGGTCGCGCTGTCCTGCGACTGCGGTGACCGCGCGGCGGGTCGGTAACGGTGGCAGTACTCCGGCGCACACAGGTGCGAGCCGCCCTTGAGTACCTGGTTGACGGCCGGATCCGGTCCCTGCGGAGGGCAACACGACTGCGCCGCGCCGTCCGGCCGGTGGTGCCCGACGAAGCGCGTCGTCGTCCATTCCCACACGTTGCCGATCATGTCGGCCATGCCGAACACGTTGACGGGAAATGCGCCGACCGGTGAGGTCCCGGCCCAGCCGAGCGCACCGTCGTTGCGGTACGGGAACGCGCCCTGCCACGTATTGGCCATCAGCTGTCCGCCTGGCGCGGGCTCCTCCCCCCATGCGTAGGTCGCGGTCGACCCGCCTCGGGCGGCGAACTCCCATTCGGCTTCCGTCGGCAGGCGCCGACCCGCCCACTGCGCGTAGGCCGCGGCGTCGGCGTAGCAGACCTGAACCACGGGATGATCGGGCTTGTCCTGAATGGACTCGACGGACCTTTCCGGTCCGAACGGATGGCGCCAGCTCGCGCCGGGCATCCACTGCCACCACTGGCGCCAGTCCCTGAGATCGACCGGCCCCGCGGTGGCACGGAACACGAGGGCGCCTGCAACGAGATCCTCCGGCGCAGCTCCGGGAAACAGCGCCGGATCGGGCGGCTGCTCGGCGACGGTGCGGTATCCGGTGTCCTCGACGAACGCGGCGAACTGCGCATTGGTGACGGGGTGTTGCTCGATCGCGAACGGCGCGACCGTGACGGTGTGGATCGGGGCCTCTTCGGGATAGAAGCGGGTCGAGCCCATCCGGAACGTCCCGCCGTCGAGACCGACGAGATCGGTCAGCATGGTTTCAGGGTAGATCGATCTCGAAGTCACCGGTCACCAGCGTGGCCGCCGCGTCGAATGCTGGAGTCCCACTGGGCGCCTCGATGTACACGGCGATCAGGTACGCCTCGCCGGCCGTGGGCACGTGCACGATCCGCGCCTTGTACTCCACGGTCTGCGGGGTGCCGGATTTGTCCAGGACGCCCATCAGCCGTTGGCCGCGGTAGCCGCACAGGTCCGCGGGCAGCATGCTGACCGTGCTGACCGTCGTCTCTTCGGTGAGGTCGTCGGTGTAGGTACGGAAGGCAACCTCGGGTTCCGGCGACGTCGGTGCGATGGTCACGGTCGCCCACATGCCGTCGGGTCCCTCCAGCCGCGCACCGCCGGGTGCCGAGGCCATCGACCAGCCATCGGGCACGCCGACGATGGCCTTCGGGGCCGCGGGGTCGGAGATCTCGGCTTCCACGCGCACCGGCGGCATCTCGCTGGGCGCGCAGGGTGCCCCCGCGGGTACCGGGGACGCCGCGGGCGCCTCAGTCGTCTCGGTCGCCTCAGTCGTGTCAGTCGTCTCGGTCG
The DNA here is from genome assembly GCF_001650495.1 of Mycolicibacterium iranicum. Classification (GTDB taxonomy): domain Bacteria; phylum Actinomycetota; class Actinomycetes; order Mycobacteriales; family Mycobacteriaceae; genus Mycobacterium; species Mycobacterium iranicum_A. Next base: position 151,299 of record NZ_LWCS01000043.1, read on the forward strand.
GTTCCGCTGGTTGGGCGGCGGGCGGGCTGCCGTCGGGAACCGGAACGCCGTCGCCGACACGCGTGCAGGCCGGCGCGGCCAAAGCTGCACAAACGAGCACGATCGCGACTGCGGCGCGGACCACGGCCGTCAGTCCCTCGCGAACGCCCGGGCGAAATCGCGTTCCAGATCGGTGTACGGAGCACCCGAGACGTCGATGTTCACGCGCGCGATGGTGCCGCCGGTGAACGGGAAAGGCGCATCGAAGGCGTTGGACGTGGCCGATCCGGAGTTCCGCCCGACGCTCAGACTCGCCCCTGCGAGGCCGAAAGTGCCGGGATGAGCTCGCATTTCGGCGAGACTGGCCACCTGCACCTCGTCGATGTACAACGCAGCGTCACCGATGGGGGTGTGGCTTCCCTCGGCGGTTCCGGTTCGGGTGAAGGTGAAACCCAGGGTGTGGTGGCCGGCGGTGACCGGATCTGCGGACGCCAGCGTCTGGTCGTACTCGCCGAGGAAGTTGTAGCAGAAGTGAAGCCGACCGCCCTGCAGGTACATCACGTAACCACCGTGTGCGCCGCCCTGTTTGACGACCACGCCGTCGGCGCCGCCGTCGTCGACCGTGACGTCGGCCAGCACCGCGAACGACCGGCCTCTGATCTCCACGACCGCGCCCATGCCCACATCGGCGGTTCCCGGGTAGTACGTGTAGGACTGCCGCTCGCCTGCCAGATACGGTCGCCACCGAGACATCGTCTCGAGCACGTTGAGGTCGCCCAACGGAAGCCCGTTGTATTTGGCGGCCTCGCTGAACCACAGGGCCTTGAGCTCTTCGAGCTTGTCCGGATGCTCGGCGGCCAGGTCGTGGCATTGACTGCGGTCGGCATCGATATGGAACAGTTCCCACCGGTCGTCGTCGAAGTGCGACCAACCCGCCGGCGACGCCGCGTGGATGGCGCTGGCGAACCAGCCCTTGTGCCAGATGCCGCGGGTGCCGAGCATCGTGTAGAACTGGGTTTCCTTACCGGTCGGGGCAGTCGGATTCTCCAGTGCCACCTTGAAACTCACGCCGTCGAGCGGCTTCTGCGCAACGCCGCGGACCGTGGCAGGCGGGGTGATGTCCAGCAGGTCGTACACTGTCGGCGTGATGTCGGCAACGTTGACGTAGTTGTCGCGCACCTCGCCGTGTGCGGCAATCCCGTTGGGCCACGAGATGATTGCGGTGTCGGCGATGCCGCCCTCGTGAGATGCGTACCGTTTGAACAGCTTATAGGGGCTATTGAACGCCATCGCCCAGCCGATCGGGTAATGGTTGTAGGTCGACGTACCGCCGAGTTCGTCGAAGACCTTCAAACTCTCCTCGGCCGAATCGATGTAGCCGTTGAAGAACTTGACCTCGTTGACCGATCCATTGGGTCCACCCTCTCCGCTGGCTCCGTTGTCGGAGATGACGACGATGATGGTGTTGTCGAGCTGTCCTGACTCTTCGAGATAGTCGAGGACGCGCCCGATCTGGGCGTCGGTGTAGGAGAGGAACCCGGCGAAAACTTCGGCCATCCGCGAGAACAGCCGCTTCTCGTCGTCGCTCAGTGACTCCCAGGGCCGGACCGTGTCCTGCTGCGGCCACTCTTCGCCATTGGGACCCTTGACGTCCAGATAGGGGTTGACCGGCGACAGTTCGGTGTCCGGCGGGACGATGCCGAGACGTTTCTGGTTCTCCAGCACGATTTCCCGGTAGACCTCGTAGCCCATGTCGAAGCGGCCCGCGTAGCGATCCGCCCACTCCTTGAAGACGTGGTGGGGTGCGTGCCCCGCGCCGGGGCACACGTAGGAGAACCAGGGTTTGTCGGGGGCGATCACCTTGGCATCGCGGATGAATTCGATCGTCTTGTCCGCCAGGTCCTTTGACAGGTGGTAGCCGTCTTCCGGCGTGGCGGGCGGATTGACGGGATGGTTGTCGTAGACGAGATCGGGGTACCACTGGTCGGTTTCGCCGCCCATGAAGCCGTAGAACCGCTCGAAGCCGCGAGACAACGGCCAGTGCCGTTTCGTCGACGCGAGATTGGACTCCTCAAGCGGCGTCAGGTGCCACTTGCCCACGCAATAGGTGTTGTAGCCGTTCTCGGCGAGCACCTCCGACAGCAGGGCGGTGTCGAACGGAATTCGACCATTGCTGTTGGGAAAACCGTCGGTGAATTCCTCGACCGTGGCCATGCCGACGGTCGTGGGGTTGCGGCCCGTCAGCAGCGCAGCCCGGGTGGGCGAACACAGTGCCGTGGTGTGGAACTGCGAAAGCCGAACTCCGCGTTCGGCGATGCGACTCATTGCAGGCATGTCCACGAGTCCGCCGAAGCAGTCCCAGGTGGCGATGCCGATGTCGTCCCAGACGAGGTAGAGGACGTTGGGCGCATCCGGCTGCGCCGTCGGCGCCGCGAACGGCCCCCAGTCCGGTTCGGAATCCCGGATGTCGAGTTCGATCTTGCCGTTGAATTCCGTCGCCACGCCCGGAGATTACACCCGCCGAGCACCGGAAGCCCGCAAAACTGCCGGTGGCACACTGTGACGAACTCCGTTGGGCGCCGCGTCGGCAGACGAGAAAACCCCCGCCGCCCAGAAGGGCGCGGGGGCTTTTTCGACAACGGTGTTTACTTGGCGCGCTCCAGCACCTCGACGAGGCGCCAGCGCTTCGTGGCCGAAGTCGGCCGGGTCTCCATCAACGACACGCGGTCGCCGATACCGGCGTCCTCGTTCTCGTCGTGGGCTTTGACCTTCTTGGTGGTCCGAATGATCTTGCCGTACAGAGGATGCGACTTGCGGTCCTCGAGCTCGACCACAATGGTCTTCTGCATCTTGTCCGACACGACGTAGCCGATGGCGGTCTTGCGGCGACCGCGCGGCTTCTCGGTGCGCGGAGTGTGCTTGGGACCCTTCTCCGTCTTTGCGTCTGCCATTACGAATCCTCACCTCCGGGTCCGGCGGCCAGACCCAACTCACGTTCACGCAGCACGGTGTACACGCGTGCGATCTCCTGCCGGACAGTGCGCAGCCGGCGGTTGTTGGCAAGCTGGCCGGTCGCCATCTGGAAGCGCAGGTTGAACAGCTCTTCCTTCGACTCGCGGAGCTTGTCGGTCAGTTCTTCGTCGGTGAGCTCGCGCAGTTCGCCGGTGGAAACTCCGACTGCCATCAGAACTGCTCCTCTCTCGTGACGATGCGTGCCTTGATCGGCAGCTTGTGAATAGCGCGGGTCAGGGCTTCCCTGGCGACCTTCTCGTCGGGGTAGCTCAGCTCGAAGAGCACGCGTCCGGGCTTGACGTTGGCAACCCACCACTCCGGCGAACCTTTACCGGAGCCCATGCGGGTCTCGGCGGGCTTCTTGGTCAGCGGGCGGTCCGGGAAGATGTTGATCCACACCTTTCCGCCACGCTTGATGTGCCGGTTGATGGCGATACGAGCGGACTCGATCTGCCGGTTGGTGATGTAGGCATGGCCCAGCGCCTGGATGCCGTAGTCGCCGAAGCTGACCGACGTCCCGCCGCTGGCGATGCCACGCTGGCGGGGGTGGTGCTGCTTGCGGTGCTTGACCTTGCGGGGAATCAACATGTTTAGCTCTCCGTGCTCTCAGCCGCCGGCGCTGTGGCGGCGGCTTCGGTGGCGGGCGCTTCCTCAGATGCCGCGCGGCCGGCGTCGGTGCTCGTCGCCGTGGTACCCGACGCACCGCTGCGGCGCGGCCGGGTGCCGGACGGACGCTCGCGACGCGGACGGTCGGCGCCCGCGGGTGCGGCGGCGGTCAGCTCGCGCTTACCACCGACGATGTCGCCCTTGTAGATCCACACCTTCACACCGATACGGCCGAAGGTCGTCTTCGCCTCGTACAGGCCGTAGTCGATATCGGCGCGCAGCGTGTGCAGCGGCACCCGACCCTCGCGGTAGAACTCCGAACGGCTCATCTCGGCGCCGCCGAGGCGACCCGAGCACTGCACCCGGATGCCCTTGACATTGGGCTGACGCATCGCCGACTGGATGGCCTTGCGCATCGCACGGCGGAACGCCACACGATTGCTCAGCTGCTCGGCGACACCCTGTGCGACCAGCTGCGCCTGGCTCTCGGGGTTCTTCACCTCGAGGATGTTCAGCTGCACCTGCTTCTTGGTGAGCTTCTCCAGGTCGGCGCGGATGCGGTCGGCCTCGGTGCCGCGGCGACCGATCACGATGCCCGGACGAGCGGTGTGGATGTCCACACGCACGCGGTCACGGGTGCGCTCGATCTCCACGTCGGCGATGCCGGCGCGCTCCAGGCCGGTGGCCAGCAGCTTGCGGATCGCGACATCTTCCTTGATGTAGTCCGCGTACTGCTTGTCGGCGTACCAGCGGGACTTCCAGTCGGTGGTGATGCCGAGACGGAAGCCGTGGGGATTGATCTTCTGGCCCACTACTGCGAGCCTCCCTTCTTGGTGGCGGCCTTGCTGCCCTGCGCACGACGCGCCCTGGCATTACCGGCGGAGCCCTGCCCCGCGTTCTTGGGAGGCCGGCTTTCGACGATCACCGTGATGTGGCTGGTGCGTTTGCGGATCCGGTAGGCGCGACCCTGCGCGCGGGGACGAATGCGCTTGGCGGTCGGGCCCTCGTCGGCCATGATGGCCGCGACCACCAGGGTGGTCGGGTCCAGGCCCTCGTTGTTCTGCGCGTTGGCGGCGGCGCTGGCGATCACCTTGGCGACCGGATCGCTGGCCTGCTGCGGCGCCCAACGGAGGATGTCGAGGGCGTCCTCGACACTCTTGCCGCGGACCAGGTCGATGACGCGGCGCGCCTTGGTCGCGGAGATGCCGATGTGGCGGGCAACTGCTGTCGCAGAGGGATATTCAATCGCGGTTGTCATTAGCGCCTCTTGGCCTTCCGGTCATCCTTGATGTGACCCTTGAAGGTGCGGGTGGGGGCGAACTCGCCCAGCTTGTGTCCGACCATCGCCTCGGTGACGAACACCGGGACATGCTTGCGTCCGTCGTGGACGGCGAAGGTGTGCCCGATGAAGTCGGGGATGATGGTGGACCGACGAGACCAGGTCTTGATGACCTGCTTGGTGTTCTTGTCGTTCTGGACGTCGACCTTCTTGAGCAGATGGTCGTCGACGAACGGGCCCTTCTTCAGGCTGCGTGGCATCGGTTGACTCCCTAGCGCTTCTTGCCGGTGCGCCGGCGACGGACGATGAGGTTGTCGCTGGCCTTGTTGGGCTTGCGAGTACGGCCCTCGGGCTTACCCCATGGGCTGACGGGGTGACGGCCGCCGGAGGTCTTGCCCTCACCACCGCCGTGCGGGTGGTCGACCGGGTTCATCACGACACCACGGACGGTGGGGCGCTTGCCCTTCCACCGCATACGGCCGGCCTTACCCCAGTTGATGTTGGCCTGCTCGGCGTTGCCGACCTCGCCGACGGTGGCGCGGCAGCGCACGTCGACGCGACGGATCTCACCGCTGGGCATACGCAGAGAGGCGTAGGTGCCTTCCTTGCCCAGCAGCTGGATCGAAGCACCGGCCGAACGCGCCAGCTTGGCTCCACCACCGGGGCGCAACTCCACGGCGTGGATCAGCGTGCCCGCGGGGATGTTGCGCAGCGGCAGGTTGTTGCCCGGCTTGATGTCTGCGTTGGCGCCCGACTCCACGACCGCGCCCTGCTTGAGGCCCTGGGGCGCGATGATGTAGCGCTTCTCGCCGTCGACGAAGTGCAGCAGCGCGATGTTCGCGGTGCGGTTCGGGTCGTACTCGATGTGGGCGACCTTGGCGTTGACGCCGTCCTTGTCGTTGCGACGGAAGTCGATGACGCGGTAGGCGCGCTTGTGGCCACCACCCTTGTGACGAGTGGTGATGCGGCCGTGGGCGTTGCGCCCACCCTTGCCGTGCAGCGGGCGGATCAGCGACTTCTCCGGATGATCACGGGTGATCTCGGCGAAGTCCGACACGCTCGAGCCGCGGCGGCCCGGGGTCGTCGGCTTGTACTTGCGAATAGCCATCTTCTAAATCTCCCTGCCGGACTAGGCCGGCGCTCCGAACAGATCGATGGGCTTGCTTCCCGCGGCCAGCGTGACGATGGCACGCTTGGTGGCCTTGCGCTGGCCGTAACCGGCGCGGGTGCGCTTGCGCTTGCCCGGACGATTGGCCGTGTTCACCGAATCGACCTTGACCTTGAAGATCTTCTCGATCGCGATCTTGATCTGCGTCTTGTTCGAGTCCGGGTGGACGATGAACGTGTAGACGTTGTCCTCGATGAGCCCGTAGGACTTCTCGGAGATCACCGGGGACAGGATGATGTCGCGGGGATCGGTCACAGCTGCCATCAGGCCGACACCTCCTCAGTCGTCTCGGTCTTCGTGTTCGCTGCGATGTAGGCGTTCAGTGCCTCGACGCTGAACACCACGTCGTCGGCCTTGAGCACGTCGTAGGTGTTGAGCTGATCGGGCGAGATCACATGCACGCCAGGCAGATTGCGCACGCTCAGCGCGCTGGTCTCGTCGGCGCGGCCGATCACCACCAGCACCTGCCGACGATCGGTCAGCGTGGCCAGGAACGACTTGGCGCTCTTGGTCGACGGGGTCTGACCCTCGATGATCTCGGTGACGGCGTGGATGCGGTCGTTGCGGGCCCGATCGGAAAGAGCGCTGCGCAGTGCGGCGCGGATCATCTTCTTCGGGGTCCGCTCGCTGTAGTCGCGCGGCTGCGGGCCGTGCACGACGCCGCCGCCGGTGAACTGCGGCGCACGGGTCGAGCCCTGGCGGGCGCGGCCGGTGCCCTTCTGGCGGTACGGCTTCTTGCCGCCGCCGGAGACCTCGCCGCGGGTCTTGGTCGAGTGGGTGCCCTGCCGCTTGGCGGCCAGCTGCGCATTGACGACCTGGTGCATCAACGCAATGTTGGGCTCCACGTCGAACAACTCAGCAGGCAACTCGACGCTGCCGTCCTTCTTGCCAGCCGGCGTCAAAACCGGGATTTCGCGATCATTCTTGTCGTTAGCCATTTACTTCTCGCCTCGCTTGATTGCGCTGCGGACAACTACCAATCCACCGTTGCGTCCGGGGATGGCGCCCTTGATCAACAGCACGCCGTTCTCGGCGTCGACCTTGTGCACCTTGAGGTTCTGGGTCGTCACGCGGTCGTGGCCCATGCGGCCCGACATCCGCGTGCCCTTGAAGACGCGGCCCGGAGTGGCGCAACCACCGATCGAACCGGGGCGGCGGTGCACGGCCTGCGCGCCGTGGCTGGCGCCCTGGCCGCGGAAGCCGTGGCGCTTCATGGTGCCGGCGAATCCCTTGCCCTTGCTGGTGCCGGTCACGTCGACGTAGGCGCCGTCGGCGAACATCTCCGCCGTAAGCTCCTGGCCGACCTCGTAAAGAGCGGACGCATCTTCATTCTCGGCGAGCCGCAGCTCGGCGAGGTGGCGGCGGGGGTTCACACCTGCGGCCGCGTACTGCCCAGTGACCGGTTTGGTCACCTTGCGCGGGCTGATCTCGCCGTAGGCGAGCTGCACGGCGCTGTAGCCGTCGCGCTCCGTGGTGCGGATGCGTGTCACAACGTTGGGCCCGGCCTTGACGACCGTCACCGGCACGACCTTGTTGTTCTCGTCGAACACCTGCGTCATGCCCAGCTTGGTGCCCAGAATGCCTTTTCTAGCCATTTCTCTGGAAGTCCTTTACTGGATGTTGACGTCGACGCTTGCCGGCAGATCGATGCGCATCAGTGCATCAACCGTCTTCGGCGTGGGGTCGAGGATGTCGATCAGCCGCTTGTGCGTGCGCATCTCGAAGTGCTCCCGCGAGTCCTTGTACTTATGCGGGGACCGGATGACGCAGTACACGTTCTTCTCGGTCGGCAGCGGCACCGGGCCGACCACACTCGCGCCCGTCCGGGTGACCGTCTCGACGATCTTGCGTGCAGAGGCGTCAATCGCCTCATGGTCGTAGGCCTTGAGCCTGATGCGGATCTTTTGTCCCGCCACGCCTTCTCCTACCTCACTACTAACGGACCCGAATCGCTCTCGGGCCTGGCTGTGCCGCCGCTGTTTACCTGTCTGTGGTTCACCGGTCCCCGCGGTCGGGTGTGTCGCCCGTACGCGCACTCGTCCGCGGCGGAAATTCGTCGCGATCGAGGTGGGGACCGGATGCGCCCCGCGAGGGGCACTGGTCGCATGCCTGCACCGACACGGCATCACAGGACGCCGACCGGCTCAAGGCAACCCGACCAGTATGCCTGACGATCCGGCCTGGTCCAAATTCGCGCCGGCGGCCCCTACCGCGGCCCACGAGCACGCGAAACAGCACTTTGGGGTGCACGGGCTCGCGGGCTGTCCGCAGACGTGAATGTGGTGTTGATCGTCACGATCGGGAGTTATCGTCGCATCATGGGTGCGTGTGCCGCGCTGCTGCGAACGGTGCTGCGTCGCGGCGGCCGTGACGACCGACGTGATGCCGCGATGCGGTACCGAAAGCTGACGAGGCGAATACGCCGATACAACGCTGCTGCCGACAGGTACGCGGCGCGGCGCAGGACTCGCACGACCGACGGTCTCACCGGCACCGAGTAGCCCTCACCGAGTCAGGTCGTCCCAGAACTCGCACTGGTGGGTCCGCCCGAAGTCGTCACTCATGCGGCTACCGCCCAGCTGCAGCGACATGACGCCCGAGGTGGCATCCGACCCGACATCCGACCACCCACCGCCGGGGTTGCCTGTGCTGACGAATGCCGACCACCCGTCCACCATTTCTTTGGCGAGCTCTTCCTGAGCGGCGTCCAGGGCTGGGGCACCCACGACGTCGAACAGGTAGCGCAGCTCCAGCGAGTGGCTTGCGCCGACCGGGAACGGTAGCTCACGCAGCGGCTGCGGCGCCGGAGCGGTGCGGTCGTTGAACTCGTAGAAATAGACGTCGCGTGAGCGCGCCAGCTCGCCGGCCCACCGCCGGTTCGCGCACGAGAACACCCCGTCGGTGACAGTCGCGGCGTACGCCAACGCCACGCTGGGGTAGTCCGACAGCGGATAGCGCGACAGCACGGCAGCCGCGTTGTCGCCGAACGTGTCGGCCACCAGCCGCGGATACTCCTGGGGTGTGTAGTCCCTGCCGGTCCGGATGCGCTGCAGCGCCACGAACAGCGTCCACTCGTCGCGGGTGGTTCCCATCAGGACGGGAACCTGCGCGGCCTCATCGGCCCGGAAAGCGGCGACGGGATCGGTCGGCAGTGCGGCCGTCCCGGTCACCGGGCCGCTGAGCTGGTCGTCGCCGATGCCGTAATACCAGATCGGGGTGCGCAGCCGGTCGGCAGGCAGTGCGCGCAGGCACTCGGCTGCAGATTCGAGATCCGCGCAGCCGAGGTCGGAGGCGTAGGCGACGCTGCGTTCCTGGGCCGCGGGCAGCGCGAGCTGGGCCTGGCACGGTCCACTCATGACGATCGCGGCATCGAAGAGACTGTCCGAGCCGGGCGCGACCAGGTGATCGCACACCGACATGCCGCCGGCGGACTCCCCCGCGACCGTGACCTTGCCGGGGTCGCCGCCGAAGTTCGCGATGTTGTCGCGGACCCAGCGCAGGGCGGCCTGCTGGTCGGCCAGCCCGTAGTTGCCGACAGCGCCGGGCGGGCCGAGCGCGGGATGGGCCAGGAATCCGAGTGCGCCGAGCCGGTAGTTGATGGTGACGACGACGATGTCACCGCGCGACACCAGGCGCCGCGAGTCGTAGATCCCGCCGCTGCCCGCCACGAACGAGCCCCCGTGGATCCACACCATGACGGGCTTGGGACCCCCGTCCTCGGAGACCGGGGGTGTCCACACGTTGAGGTTGAGGCAGTCCTCATCGGTCTGCCTGCCGAGCTCGATGTCGCCGGTGAGGTCCTGCATACAGCGCGGCCCGAACGCGGTGGCGTCACGCACCCCGTCCCACCGCGGGGCGGGCAGCGGATCCTGCCACCGCAGCGGCCCCACCGGCGCTGCGGCATAAGGGATTCCGGCGAAGAGGCGATGGTCGTCGCCGACGGTGCCGCGCACAGCTCCGGTCGAGGTCTGCACGACTGCGGGGTCCGCCGGAGCCGGGGCCGGCGTGGCGTCGTCGCGCGCGCCGCTACAGCCGGCGACAAGAAGAAGCGCCAACAGGGCGGCCACGACGCGCACGAGTCCCGAGCTTACGGTGACGAACCCGCAGTCCCCTTTCGCGAAGTGGCGACCGTCACATACACTGTCAGGAGTTGACACCCGTCAAGTTTCCTTCAGTCCCGACGAGGAGATGGCATGACCACACCCACCATGGATGAGCACGCCAAAGTACTGGCCGATCCCACGGCATATGCCGACAACGACCGGTTGCACGCGGCGCTCGCCTATCTACGGGCCAACGAGCCCGTTGCCTGGGTGGACCTCAAGCCATATCGCCCGTTCTGGGCGATCACCAAGCACGCCGACATCATGGCCATCGAGCGCGCCAACGATCTGTGGTTGTCCGAACCGCGCCCGCTGCTCGCGACCGCGGCCGCGGACGACTACATGGCCGCACAGATGGAGGCAGGCATGGGCCTGCGCACCCTGATCCACATGGACGACCCGCATCACCGCAAAGTGCGGACCATCGGCGCCGACTGGTTCCGCCCGAAGGCCATGCGCGATCTGAAGATTCGCGTCGACGAGCTCGCCAAGCGCTATGTGGACCGGATGCGTGACATCGGCCCGGAGTGCGACTTCGTCACCGATATCGCCGTGCAATTCCCGCTGTACGTGATCATGTCGCTTCTCGGCCTGCCCGAGGAGGACTACGGTCGGATGCACTCGCTGACCCAGGAGATGTTCGGGGGCGACGACGACGAGTACAAGCGCGGCGTGAGCCCCGAGGAACAGATGGCGGTTCTGCTCGACTTCTTCGCCTACTTCGCCAAGCTGACCGCATCGCGCCGCGAGAACCCGACGGACGACCTCGCGTCGGCGATCGCGAACGGGAAGATCGACGGTGAGCCGATGTCGGACATCGACACCGCGTCCTACTACGTCATCGTCGCCAGCGCGGGTCACGACACGACCAAGGACGCGATCTCCGGTGGTCTGCACGCGCTGATCGAGAATCCCGGTGAGCTGGCGCGCCTGCGCGACGACCTCGACCTGATGCCGACGGCGGTCGAGGAGATGATCCGCTGGACGACGCCGGTGAAGGAGTTCATGCGCACCGCGGCCGAGGACACCGAGGTGCGCGGCGTGCCGATCGCCAAGGGTGAGTCGGTGTACCTGGCCTATGTGTCGGGCAACCGCGACGAGGAGATCTTCGACGAGCCGTTCCGCTTCGACGTCTCCCGTGATCCCAACCGGCACGTGTCGTTCGGATACGGCGTGCACTTCTGCCTCGGCGCCGCGCTGGCTCGGATGGAGATGAACAGCCTGTTCACCGAGCTGGTCCCCCGGCTGGAATCGATCGAGCTCGCCGGCGACCCCGAATGGGCGGCGACGACTTTCGTCGGTGGCCTCAAGCACCTTCCGGTTCGGTACTCGCTGCGCTGACGGGCCGCCGCGAGTAAGTGGTGAGGAACGCGTCGACCGCCGCGGTCGCGACGGTGCGGTAGTCGAAGTCGGCCAGGGTGCTGATGCGACCGAATGCCAGCGGGCCGATCAGCAGCGCGAGCGCGGTGTTGAGGTCCACCGGCTCCAGTTCCGCGATCGCTTGCGGGCTTTCGAGTATTCGGGTGAACGGCGCCGAGTACTCCTCGGCGATGCGCTGTCTCAAGGTCTGCACCCCGGGACTGGAACCGGAGTCGGGGATGCGCGGCATCTCGGGCCCCAACGACACCCAGGCCATCGCGGTGAGCGTGATCGGAGCGTCGGCGAACGCGTCGGCCCACCCGACGACGACGGCAAGCAGGCGGTCCCTCAGGCTGCCCTCGTCGGGCGGCATCGGCGGCGGGGAGATGAGGCTGGCGAATGATGCCGCGACCAAGTCGTTGGCGCTGGGAAAGTGCCGGTAGAGCGTCGCGCGCGCGACGTTGGCCTGTCGCGTCACGGCGTCGACGGTGACCGCAGCGGGGCCGCCCGCCCGCAGCAGTGCGGTGGCCGCCTCGAGCAGACGAGCGCGCGAGCGCGCGGGCCTTGGATCGCCACTGGAGGCGGCCATGCGTTTCCTTCGTCTCCGGACGGGGAATAGGGGGTCAGTACTTTTGAGACTGCTAGTCTCAAAAATCCCGCGGCAGGAAGAGGCAACATGGTCGACGCTCCCACGCAGTCCGACCAGGATATCGACCGCGCACACGCGACTGCTCCGAGTCGCCGCAGAAACTGGTTGCTCGCCGTCGCCAGCGCGGACGTCCTGTTGGTCATGTCGTCGATGGTGGCGCTCAACGCCGCGCTGCCGGACATCGCCCGGGAGACCTCGGCGACCCAGACCCAGTTGACGTGGGTCGTCGACGGATACACCCTCGCGCTGGCATGCCTGCTGCTGCCCGCGGGAGCCATCGGCGACCGCTACGGGCGACGGGGTGCTCTACTGGCGGGGCTGGGAATCTTCGCGCTGGCCTCGGCGGCGCCGATCGTTTTCGGCAGCCCCACGGAGATCATCCTGTCGCGCGCGGTCGCCGGCGTCGGAGCGGCGTTGATCATGCCCGCCACCCTGTCGCTGTTGACCGCAGCGTTTCTCAAAGCTGAGCGCAACAAGGCGGTCGGCATCTGGGCGGGGGTCGCCGGCTCCGGCGCCATCTTCGGCTTCCTCGGGACCGGTCTTCTGCTGCAATACTTTTCGTGGCAGTCGATCTTCTACGGCTTCGCCGGTGCCGGGGTGCTGATGTTCGCCGTGACCCTGACCATCGGATCGTCGCGTGACGAGACCGCGACGCCGATCGACTGGGCGGGCGGCGCTTTGATCGGACTCGGCCTCGCCGTGTTCGTGCTTGGAATCGTCGAGGCCCCCGTACGCGGGTGGAGTGACCCGGTGGTCCTGGGTTGCCTCGCACTGGGTGTCGTCCTGGTGGCGGCGTTCGCCATGCTGCAGCTTCAGCGAGCCCATCCGCTGCTCGACGTGCGACTGTTCCGCTCCCCCGACTTCAGCACCGGCGCAATGGGTATCACGTTCCTGTTCTTCGCGATGTTCGGATTCTTCTTCGTCGCCATGCAGTTCATGCAGCTGGTGATGGGATACACCGCGCTGCAGACGGCGTTCGCCCTGTCCCCACTCGCCGTACCGATGCTGATTCTGTCGAGCACCATCCACCTCTTCCTGCCCAAGATCGGACTACGGGGTGCGACCAGCGTCGGCCTGCTGCTCATCGCCGCTGGGCTGTACTGGATGAGTTTCCTTGAGGCAGACGCGACGTTCTTCGACCTGATGTGGCCGATGCTGGTCAACGCAACGGGAGTCGGATTATGCACGGCGCCAACTACTTCAGCGATCATGAATGCCGCGCCAGACGAGAAGCAGGGCGTCGCGTCGGCGGTCAACGATGCAGCCCGCGAGGTCGGCGCCGCCATCGGGATCGCCGTCGCCGGATCGGTACTGGCCGCGGTCTATCACAGCTCGCTGGCACCGAAACTCGGCGCGTTCCCGGAGCAGATTCGTGACCCCGCCACCGATTCACTGGCCTACGCGCAGTCGGTCTCAGAACAGATGGGATCGCAGGGCGACCAACTCGCCGGTCTGGCGGAAACGGCATTCCTGCAGGCCATGGACCAGGCACTCGTCGTCATGTCGGCCGTGCTCGTCGCGGGAGCGGCGTTGGTCGCGATCTGGGCACCCGGACGCAACGGCCGGCAATGGCGGGTGCTGCGTCGCAACCCCTAGGTGTGATGTCTACGCGCCTTACCGACGAATTCGGCGGCGCGATGCCCCGCCATCACGATGGTCGCGTGCGGGCCGCGACTCGGAATCTGCGGCAGGATCGAACCGTCCACCACCCACAGGTTCTGCACCCCGTACACCCGGCACCGTTCGTCGACCACCGCGCCCATCTTCGCAGTCCCGCACAGATGCTGAGAGGTCGACCACGTTTCCGCAGATTGCACTGTCGCCCCGGCCAATTCGCTTGCGAGCCGGGTGCCCGCACGGAGCAGCTCGACATCGGCGGGGGCGCTGTCGTAGCGCTGCTCGATCACAGGATCGGCGTCGGGATCGGGCGAGACGATCCTGACGCGTCCCCGCGACTGCGGGCTCATCAGCGTCACCCCGATGTGCGGCTGGTCGGTGGGGTCGTCGCGGCGGCCGGTCGTCATCGCACCGAAGCCCGCCGTGTACGGGCGGATCTCCACCCCATCCCCTGTCGTGAGCACGGCCTCCAGCGGCGGCACCCCGTGGGTCGCCGGCCACGTCACCGGAAGCACCCATTCCGGATGGTCGATGATGTCGACACCGACGGGAAGATCGTGTGCGACCGCTACCCCGGCGGCGCGCAGCACCTTTTCTGGCCCGATCCCCGACAGCATCAGCAGCTGGGCCGACGCGATGGCACCGGCCGACACGACGATCCGGTCGGCGGCCACCGACACCGCACCATCGGGACCGACACAGTCCACACCGATCGCTCGGCCTCCTGACATTCGCAACCGCACCGCTCGGGTCTCGGTCCGCACCGTCAGGTTCGGACGCCTCAGCGCCGGCTCCAGGAAAGCACCCCCAGGCCCGACGCGGGTGCCGCGGTCGATGTTCAGCGGCACCGCGCCGACCCCCGGCAGCACCGGGTTCTCCGGCGTCGACCCGTTGAGATCGTCGATCCAGTCGAATCCCGCCTCACGGGCGGCATCGACGAATGACGCTGTGCAGCCGTCGAATTCAGCGACTCGCCGGATTCTGATCGGACCGTCGGAGCCATGTATCGGGCCGGGGAAGTCCAGATCGGTCTCGATGGCTTTGAAGTGCGGAAGGACGTCGGCCCACGTCCAACCATCGATGCCCCAGCCGTCGAGGTCAGACGGCAGGGCCCGGCAGAAGTAGCCGCCGTTGACGGCACCCGAACCGCCGACGACCCGGCCCCGCATGAGCTGGGTGTAGCGCCTCGGCGCGTCGGTCAGTGCGCTCTGATAGCGGCGGACGAGCGTACTGGCGACGCCGATCGGCAGCCGAAGCGCGTCGGTGATCTGGCTGGCGACCAGGGGGTCGGCGGGACCGGGGCCCGCCTCCAACACCGTGACGCTGCAACTGTCGTCGGCGGAAAGACGTTCTGCCAGGACCGAACCCGCGCTGCCCGCCCCGACGATCAGAACGTCCACTCAGGTCCGGATTTGTGGCTTGAGGGCTCCTGCGTGACGCTCGCGGACCACGCCGGTCCACAGGCCCAGACCGTAGGCGATGTCGTCGATCCGCTTGAGCAGAATGTAGGTGAGCAGCCCGACGCGTTTGGTGTCCTCCTCGGCGTTGCCGTTGCGGGTGGCCCAGTCGAACACACCGTCGAGCACGGCGGCAACGACCACGACCCGGCGACAACGCTTCGACAGCACAGCGGCCACCAGGGCGATCGGCCAGTAGTGCCGGCAGATCGCCGACGCCAACTGAAGCGCAGCCGACCACAGCCCCTGCGCCGCCACGACGGCGACCTCCATCGGCTCGGTCTGGACGCTGGACAGCGATTTCGCGATGCGGCGTCCGGTGATCGCGGCGACGGCAACTGAGGCGACGTAGCCTATGCCGGAGCCGAGGGCGACGAGCATCCACACCACTAGCGTCCAGCCCGAGATCACCAGCGGAGCCGTCTTACCGGGATGGCGAATCGTCAGCGGTGCAGCCGATCCTCCGTAGAAAGACTTGCGGGCAAACCACTTTCGCAACTGGGTGCGGTGATCGTGAGCGACCATGGCGATGGGTTCATAGCGCAGCCGGGCCCCCGCCTCGTTGAGCCGCCAGCACAGGTCGACGTCCTCGCCGGACGCCAGGCTCTCGTCGAAGCCGCCCACGTCGAGCAGTGCGCTGCGTCGGCAGATGATCGCGGCGCTGGGCACGTAGGACACCGTCCCGAACGGGATCACCGGGGCTTCCCGAAGCCCGAGATCCAACGACGAGCGCACCGCCTCGTAGCGGGCGACCACGCTGTCGGACTTCTCCAGCGCGACGATCCGCGGCGCCACCAGCGCCACGGCCGGGTCGCAGAAGTGGCCGAGAAGGGCTTCCAGCCACCCGCGACGAGGCACCACGTCGGAGTCCAGGAACGCGACGAAGTCGGTGTTGCAGATCGCGAGGCCGGCGTTGCGGGCCGCCGCCGGCCCCTTGCTCCTGGCGTTGCGCAGTATTCGCACATCGCAGTGCATGGACGCGAAGTCCGCTTCCCGCACCGGCCGCGTCGAGCCGTCGTCGACGATGACGACCTTGAGGCCACGCAGGGCGGCGACCAGCCTGATGAGACCGGACGCGTTGTCCCGCACCGGGATTACCACGGTGACGTCGCGGTGTGACGGGCCACTCAGCGGGCGGGGGTGCGCGACGGTGGCGTCGAGCAAGGTGCGTGCCAACTGTGCGCTGACCGCATCGTGGACCTCGAGTCTGCCGCCGTTGAGCATGGTCTGGGCGGCGGGGGCCAAGCGGAGCAGGCGGGTGGGCGATCCACCGAGGAGTGCCGCGCCTTCGCCGAGGACGCGCACCCGCCGATCGACCTGGACGGCGAACCCGTCAGGTAGCCGCGGCCCCGTCATGTCAACATCCCCTCGCGATCAGGTGCCCATCGCGCGACGCGCCCCGCGCACTCATCCACCATTTCGGCAAAGATCTTCCTCCCCTCGTCCGCTGTCGCTGTCGTGGGGTCCCCCAAGACCCCCAGCGAACTTACGGCCGCGATACCCCCGCGACGCATCTCCGGCAGCAGCTCCGACAACGGAGCCCTGTTTCCCGGTGTCCGTTCATCTTGCCTCACCACCTCGGGCGAAATATGTAGCAATACGGAAGTTTCGGTATGCCCGGCGTGGGCGTCGGCGTTGCTGGCCACACACGAGCACCATGCTGCGTCCCGGCCCTCGTACCGCAGCAGGGCGACAGCCCGGCGCAGCGCCTCGACGTTTCCACCATGCCCGTTGACGAAAACCACGCGCGACGACCACCGACATGCAGACCGGGCGAACTCGACCAGAAGTTCCGCCAGTACCGGTGTGCCAATTGACACCGTGCCGGCAAAGCCCTCGTGCTCGCCACTCGCGCCGTAGGCGATCGCAGGGGCGATGAGCCACTTGGATTCATCCCGAGCGCGCAGCAGGGTGACAATCGCCTCTGCAACGGCCGTTGCGACACGTGTGTCGGTGTCGAGGGGTAGATGAGGTCCGTGCTGCTCGGTCGATCCGACGGGGACGACCAGTCCGGGAGATGCGTCATGGAGCTGCCTCGACGTCGAGTTCCCGAGCTCACGGGGTAGGACCACGCGACGATGGTAGGCCGAATTCACCTGGCATGCGCCAAATGTTGGCGCATGCGTGGCAATTGATTTCCCCCAGCCCTCCCGGGCCGGCGACCGCCGGTTCACGGCAGCCCCCTGGGCCACGGCAGCACCAGAGCGATCCGGCCGGATTCAGGCTCCGAGCGTGCGCGTGAACCCGTCCGGAATCAGGATGTCCTCGCGGGTCAACTCATGGATCGAGGATTTGCCAAGGCCCCGCAGTGCCGAGTCGATACCACCGCTGAGAATGTCGAGCACGTTCTCCACGCCAGCCTGCCCGTTGGCCGCCAGACCCCACAGGTACGCCCGGCCGATCATCACCGCGCGGGCACCGAGGGCGACGGCCTTCACGACGTCGCTACCGCGTCGGATCCCGCCGTCCAGCAAAACCTCGACCTGATCGCCGACGGCATCGGCGATGGCGGGCAGGCAACGGATCGCGGCGGGGGTGCCGTCCAGATTGTTTCCGCCGTGGTTGGACACCGTGATCGCCGAAACCCCAGCATCCACAGCACGTTTGGCGTCATCGACCCGAACCATGCCTTTCAGCAGGAACGGGCCACCCCACTGCTCCCGCAGCCAGGCCACGTCTTCCCAGGTCGGCGGTGGTGTTCCCATCCACTCCCCGTACGCCTCGAAGAAGGTGGGCCCCGGCTCGCCGAGCCTGCCCTGGTTCGGAACGCGCAGGTCGGGCGGACGCAGATGCTTCGCGAAGCTGAGGAACCAGCGCGGCTTGGTGATGACCTCCGGGCTCATCTTGATCATGGTCTTGATATCCATCTGCTCCGGGATCTTCGGACTGCCCCAGTCGCGGCCGTGCGAGAAGCTCCAGTCGGTGGTCAGGATCAGACCCTTGGCGCCCGCGGCCCTGGCGCGCTCCATGCGCGCGGCGATGGCGTCGCGGCTGCCCAGCCAGTAGATCTGGAAGAAGATCTTGTCGTTGACTGCGGTCACTTCTTCCATGGGCTTGCTCGCGAACGACGACAACCCCATCGCGGTGCCCCGGGCCGCGGCGGCGCGCGCCACGGCGACCTCGCCGTCGGGATGCACAGCCTGCACGCCCGTCGGCGAAATGATGACCGGCAACGAAACGTCTTGCCCCATCACGGTTGTTGCCATCTCCCGCTTCTCGGTGGCGCCCACGACATGGGGGGCGAACCCGAGCTCGGCGAACGCCTCGACGTTGTCGGAGACAGACACACCTTTCTCGCTGGCGGAGATCAGCGATGAATAGGCGGACTTGGGGAGCCGCTTCTTGGCCCGTTGCTGGGCGATCGCGACGGTTTCGAACCATGCATCTCGTGCCATTGTCAGACTGGACTTTCGTTGCAGAACTTCTTCGGAGGCGCTCCGGCGCCGCCAGAGCGCTGGGGCGGTGCGCTCAGCAGCGTGAGCGGAATCGGGCCTTTGGCCTTGTTGCGTCCGCCCGCGCGGGAATGATCCACGCTCGAGCGCGGCTTGTCGCGTTCGAGCGCCAGGGCGGGTTCGCCGTAACCCTGCACGCACTCGGGGTCGGGGCCGTCCATCGGCAGGCCGGTGAAGAACTTGGCGGCCATGCAGCCGCCGCGGCAGGCGTCGTAATGGTTGCAGCCGCTGCAGGCGCCGGCGGATTGCGGCTCACGCAGCTCGCGGAACAACTGCGAGTTCTGCCACACATCTTGAAAACCGTTGCTGGTCAAAATGTTTCCGGCGAGAAACTTGTCGTGGATAGCGAACGGGCAGGCGTACACGTCGCCGACCGGGTCGATCAGGCAGACCACGCGGCCGGCGCCGCACAGGTTGAGACCAGCCAGTGCGCCGGGCTCGCCGAGGCCCGAGAGATGGAAGAACGAGTCGCCGGTGAGCACGCGCTCACCGCGGGCGACCAGCCAGTCGTAAAGCTGCACCTGCTGGGCCGGCGTCGGGTGCAGATCGTCCCACACGTCGGCGCCGCGTCCGGACGGGCGCAGCCGCGTGATGCGCAGCGTGGCGCCGTAGTTGTCGGCCACCGCCTTGAAATCGTCGAGCTGGTCGATATTGTGGCGCGTCACGACGACCGAGATCTTGGCGTCCTTGAACCCGGCCTCCTTGAGGTTCTCCAGTGCGCGTACCGCCATCGCGAACGAACCGGGTCCGCGGACCGCGTCGTTGACTTCAGCCGTCGCACCGTCCAGGGAGATCTGGACGTCGACGTAGTCGCTGGCGGCCAGCTTGGCCGCCACCTCCTTGGTGATGCGAACGCCATTGGTGGAGAACTTGACCCCGACGTGGTGCTCGGTCGCGTAGTCGACGAGTTCCCAGAAGTCGCTGCGCACCGTCGGCTCGCCGCCACCGATGTTCACGTAGAACACCTGCATGCGCTCGAGCTCGTCGATGATCGCCTTGCACTGCTCGGTGGACAACTCGCGCGGATCCCGCTTACCCGACGACGACAGGCAGTGCACGCACGACAGATTGCACGCGTACGTCAGCTCCCACGTCAGGCAGATCGGCGCGTCGAGGCCGCGCTCGAACTGGTCGACGAGGCGGGGCACCGGGGCTGCCAGTGTCATGAATTCTCTCCTGAATCGGCGATCAGCATCTTGGACTGGACGAGCACGCCCAGCGCGTGGAGATAGGGCGCCTGATCGTTGTCGTCGATTCCTGCGGCGCGGCAAGCGGATCGAGCGTCGGGGTGATCGCACAGCGAGTTGATCACCTCGACGATCGTCCGGTTCTTCAGGAACGACAGCTTGCGGGTTCCGAAGTGGTAGAGCAGCGCGCCGAACGGCTCCGGCCGCACCGCCACCTGCGGGTGCAACCGCCAGTGCCGGTCGGCGTCAAAAGTGCTCGGCGCGGTCATGCTCAGTAGACCCCGCACATCCCGTCGATGGAGACCTCTTCGACGAGGCTCTCGGTCACCAGTTCTTCGGTCTCGACCTGCTGGTTCTGATCCATGTGAACTCGCCTTTCCGTTGGCTGGACCCCGGTAGGGTCTCGACATTTGTGACGTAGGTCGCTAACAATAAGGCACCGAGTGCCGAAACGGAAGGGCGAATCGTGACGGGCGCCACCAAGCCGCGCGTAGGTCGTCGTCGCTCGACGAGCTGGGAGCACATCAGCGACGTCGCGATCGACCTGTTCATGGCGCGCGGATTCGACGAGGTCAGCGTCGACGATGTCGCCGCCGCGGCCGGGATCGCCCGTCGGACACTGTTCCGGTACTACCCCTCCAAGAGCGCGCTTCCCTGGGGCAACTTCGACGCCCACCTCGACCTGATGCGAGGACTGCTCGGCGAGCTCGATCCCAGCGTGCCGATCCGCGATGCACTACGAGCCGCGCTCCTGGCGTTCAACGACTTCGACGACGCCGACCGTCACCGGCAACGGATGCGTCTGATCCTGGAAACCGAAGCACTGCAAGCATATTCGATGACAATGTATGCCGGATGGCGGGCCGTGGTGGCCGACTTCGTGGCCGGCCGGCTACAGGTGTCGGCGTCCGATCTCGTACCCCAGACGGTGGCATGGACGATGCTGGCAGTGTCTCTGTCGGCCTACGAGTACTGGCTTGCCGACGACTCCGCGTCGCTGGCGGTCTCGCTCGGCGACGCGTTCGACCTCCTCGCCTCCGGTCTGACCGATATCGAGGACGGAAGCTGATCGTCACGAGCCGCGCTGTGGTCGGTAGTACACCTGGACTTCACCCGTTCCGGCAGCGCCGTCTCACTGGCGGCGATATACCTGCCCGATGCGGTGTGAACCATATGTGGGTCGGGTTGGCGGAATGGCCGTCGCTTTGGGTATCGGCGCCGCTGTTTTGGCCGGGTGGGGCGGCGGTATCGCGTGGGCCGACGACGCTGGAGGCTCTTCTGCGACTGCGGACACGGCCACCAGCACGGAATCCGCCGCCGATTCGCCGACGGACACGGAAAAGTCCGACGACGACGCCGAGCCGGACACGACGAAGCCCGACGCGGAACCCGAGGAATCCGCCGAGGATCACGATGAGGTCGCACGCTCGGCGCCCCTTGCCGTCGACGACGATACCGGCGACCTTCCGACGCCAATACCTGCGTCGACACCCAGTACACGCGACACATCCGACGACGACGACGTAGAACCGTCGAACCCGAAACCGATTCCCGCCGTCAGCGTTTCCAGCACCAGTGCGAACCTCGCCGAATTCGGCGCCACAGATTCGCCGCAGACACCTGCCGCGGCGACAACGGCGTGGGCGGTGCCGGGGTCCTCGCGCCGCGAATTCGACCCCGACGTGGAGTCGTCGGCTCAGGCGGATTCCGCGGCGTCGAGCGTCCACAATTCGCTGAGCTACACGGCCCCGCCCACTCTGCGGGACCGGCTGACGTTGATGGGCCTGCGGGTGGCGCGTGACGTGTTTGCGGCGTTCGGCGTTGATCTCGCCGGTACTCTCGCGACATTGCTGTCCAGCGAGGATCCGCCCTTCTTCGTGAAATACGGACTGAACGCCCGTCAGAGCCAGCGGGAGGTGTCGCCCGGAAACGTCTGGAAGGTCTGGGAATTCGAACCGGAAGACCCCTCCGGAAAGACCGTCATCGGAATCCATGGGGGCGGCCACGTCCGCCATCCGACCCTGTTGCACTGGATCGACTACACGCGTATGGCACGCGAGACAGGCGCCACCGTAGTGGTGCCGATGTACCCACTGGCGACCACCCCGACGGGATCCCTGCGCAACGTCATCCCTGCGATGGCGGACTTCATCTCTCATGAGATCGGCGATCACACCGCCGAGAACGTCAGTGTCTACGCAGATTCGGCGGGCTGCACCTACGCGTTCGCCGCGTTGCGAGAGCTGATTCTGCGCGGCGACGCCCTTCCGGCAAGCATCGTCCTCATCTCGGGCGTAGCCGACGCCTCACTGACGAATCCCGCGATCCGCACCGTCGATGACCCGTTCCTCAACCCCGACAGTCTCCAATTGTGGACGACCGACAGCCATGCGTACGACGGCATCACCGATCTGACGAATCCCATGGTGAGCCCTCTGTATCTGGAGACCGACGTGCTGGCAGCGTTGCCCCCGACCACGATCTACGTCGGCACCGAGGAGATGCTGCTGCCCGACAACCTGCTGCTGCACCGACGGGCAGTGGACGTCGGCGCACCGATCTCGATCGTGCTCGGCCAAGGACAATTCCACGATTGGGCTATCTCCGGCCTGGCAATCAATTCCGCAGCACCGCGCATACGCCCGGACGTGTACCGCCGACTCGGCCTCTTCGAACTCGGGCCCCGCACGTTGATACTGTCGGCGTTTCCGGCTGAAGCCGACGCGGTCCTGGCGCGCACAACTCTCGACCGAAATTCGACGGTGGTCGTCGACGGACACCACTTCTACCTCGGCACGTTGGGCGGCAAGAAGGTGCTTTTGGCGATGACCGGCATCGGCATGGTCAACGCCACCAGGACAACCGAGGTCGCCCTGGACTACTTCACCCCCGAATCCGGGATCTCCGTCGGCGCAGTGGTTTTCTCTGGGGTTGCGGGCGGCTCGGGCCGCACCGAGATCGGCTCGGTCGCCATCCCAGCGCGATGGACGCCCGACGACGGCCAGACGTGGCAGGCGGTCGACGGCGACATGCTCGCCGTGGCCAACACACTAGATGTCGACCTGCGAAGCTCCGGCAGCATTGGCGATCCCGCCTGCTATTGCGGACTCCTCACCGGCCCGCAGGTCGATCTGGGGCGTGAGCCAAGCCTGTTCGTGGGCGGCGACGGCTCCAGCGACGACTTCAACAACGGCACGGCATTCCCCGCGATACCCCTCGGCGGGGATATCTTCGGCCCACGGCCGTGTGCGGCACCAGACTTCTCAATCCTGGCTACCGGCAACTTCTTTCAAGCTTTGGCGCCGTTCCTGGCGTTTGGTCTGCTGAGCAACCTGGGGTTCTTGACCGACGTCCCTCCGGCGGTGGATGCCGTCGATCAGGAGACCGCGGCGGCACAATTGGTAGCGCTGGCGCATGGCGTGCCCTTCCTCGGCATCCGCGGCACGTCCGATGGGCCCGGCGACCCGCTGAGACTGCCGGGTTACCCGTTCACGTTCTTCGTTTACAAGCAGATCGCCTCCGAGAATGCGGCGATCGTCACCGAAGCGTTCTTGCAGAGTTGGTCGGGGGCGTGATCCGACCAGAGGGATGGCCGCGCGAGTTGAAGTCTGGCGTCAGAAAGGTGGCGGATCGTCGCCGTAATCGGGTGGGGGTTGCCTGAGCGGTGGTTGTTGCTCGGCCGCGCGTTGGGCGGCGTTAGCCGCACGCTCCTCTTTGATCCGTGCGGCCCTGTCGGCGGCACGGGTGCGCTTTCGTCTCGGCATGCGTTCCAGCCGATCCGGATCCGGAGGCGGGGCGACCATCGACGGTAGTTCGGCGGTGGTGATGTCCCAACTCGGAAAGAACAGCCGACTGCCGGGAGTCGTCGTATACGTCCGTCCCGCCGGAGTTGTCCATATGACGGTGCCGTCGGGCAACTGCTGATCGCGCCAGCCCTCGGCTCCGCCCCAGAAAGTTTTCATCAAATGATGAGTTCTGCACTTGCAGTGCATGTTCGAGGCATGTGTCGGCCCGTAGGGGTAGGGCACGACGTGGTCAATATCGCAGCGCTCGGCCGGAACGTCGCATCCCGGGAACCGGCAAAACATGTCGCGGGACCGGATGAAGGCGGCCAGTTTCGCCGACGGTTGGTAGCGCGGCTCGGGATCGGGGCCGGGCTGCCACAACGGCTTGACCACCGCTCCTGAGCGGATGACTTCCGCCAGCACCGCGTTCGGCAGGATCTGCATCCCCGCCATCAAAGCCGACCCGGAATACACTGTGCGGGACTCGGACTCGACAGGCTGCGTCGGAGCATCTGTTTTGCAATCCTCCGCGGCGATCAGCTGCTTGGCAGTGTCGACAGCAGCCTGATCGGCAATCACATGGATCACGACATTGGATTTGACCGGCGCACTTTCAGCGCAGGCCGCAGAACCGCAGCGGCACGGCAAGACGTCCTCCCCTCTGCCAATTGCCCCCACCGCATCCGATCGCCGCTCCCCGATCGACCTCGGATCGTTGTCGCACAGGCCCTTGAGGAGCGCAGCGATCCGCGCCTTGTACGCCGCAGCGTCTGAAGGCAGCAGCAGCCCCCACACGGAGGTGAGCACATCAGGATCATCGTGAGCGGCGATGTGCACATCTCGCTTCTTGAGCTTTTCCTTCGTGCGGCTCACCGCGTCGGGGTCATGGCGCTCGATCTCGGCGTTGATCTTCTGGATCAGCTTTTCGTCGGACAGCGACCCCCACTTCGAGGCCCTCTCAGCCAGCTGCCCATCGATGAGGGCGATGGCCTCGTCGGAGACGAGTCTTGTGCGCCAGGTGATTTCGGAGATCAACCGCGAACTGAGCCGGCCATTCCAGTACTGAGCTGCCACCTTCGGCAGTCGATGACGCAGCGACGTGGCCACGCACATCTGAGAAGAGGCGCGCTGGTAGCTGATCGACAGCGCTGCTCCCACGTGGCATGCGGCGTTCTTCCACGGATCAAAGGCCCACATGCCGCGTTCGTCATCCCAGTCGACGGTCGAATCCACCAACTCGGCTATCGCGGCCAACTTGCGCGCACCAGCCTGCGCTTCTTCACGTGCCGCCTGTTCGATTGCAGCGATCAGCCCCGAGTCATCGAGATCGGCATGCGATGTATCGAACATATGTGCGATTCTACTGGCGGTCTGTGACACGGTGACGCACTGATTTCTCCCCGAAATCTCCACCCAAGCTCCAAGCGCGGCCCATTTGCAATCGCGACGATGGTGTGACCAACAAAGTTGCGATCACGTAGGTGAAGCACTCAATCAAGGAGTCACGCCATGAAGAACCTCACCATCGCCACCGCCGCAGCCGCCACCTTCACCGCCGCGTTCCTGGGCCTGGCCGCCCCCGCACTGGCCGCCCCCACCGGCGCCGGCGACGCACAGGCCACCATCGCCCAACTCGAAGCCGACGGCAACCGCGTCATCGTCCAAAAGCAGTCCGACGCCTCCTTGGCCGACGCCGACGTCGTCAGCGTCAACCGCGGCGCCCCCATCCGCGGCACCGTCATGGACGACTTCAGCGACCGCACCTACCAGCAGACCATCACCGGCTACGTCTACTACGTCAACGTCAAGTAACCGCACTTCGCTGGAGGCAACAGAGCCACCTCCCACTAAGAGGTGGCTCTGTTGTTTCGACCTCAGCCGAGCAGGTCCGAAATCGGCGCTCCCGCAGCGATCTTCGCCCGCACCTTCATGACCTTTCCCGGAAATCCGCCGCCCACGACACCGACGACCACGCCCTCACGCTCGTAGTACGCCAGGAACTTGCGGCCGTCGTCTTCGACGATGTGCACGGTGTCGGTGGCCTCGGGCTCACCGAGTGCCTGGATCTTGACGTCGTACTGGTCGCTCCAGAAGTACGGCACCGAGACCGCGGCAGGCGGTTCCTGGCCAAGCATCGAAGGCACCAGCACCCGGGCCTGATCGGCGACGTTGCTCCAATGCTCCACGCGCACTTGACCTCCGACGTCGTCGCGCCACGACGCGACGTCACCGATGGCCCACACATGGGGTGCGCTCGTGCGCCCAGCCTCGTCACAGACCACGCCGTTGTCGATCTCCAGCCCGCTACCCTCGAGCCACTCGGTCGCCGGATGCGACCCGATCCCCACGATGACGATGTCGGCGTCGAGTTCGGTTCCGTCACTCAGCGTCACCTTGCGCACCCGGTCGTCGCCGCTGACGTCGGAAACCCCGACGCCGCAGCGAACGTCGACCCCCTCGGCGCGATGCAACCGGGTCACCAGATCGCCGATCTGCTGCCCGAGCACAGAAGCCAGCGGCGCGGGCTGCGGCTCCACCAGAACGACGTCGACACCCATCTTGCGCAGGCTCGCCGCAACCTCACAGCCGATGAATCCGGCACCGACCACTACGGCGCGGCTCGCGGTGGCCGCTTCCTTGCGCAGCGCCAGACTTTCGTCGAAGTTACGCAGCACATGAATGCCCGGCAGGTCCGGGAACGACTTGATGCGCTTGGGCACCAGCCCCGTCGCGATGACGAGCTCGTCGTAGCCCAGCTGCGAACCATCGGCCAGCGCCAGCGTCTTGGCTGCGGTGTCGACCGACGTCGCGCCGTTGCCGAGCAGGATCGTGATGTCGTTCTCGGCGTAGAACTCGGCCGACTTCAGGGTGACGTCCTCCGTCTCGGCGCGCAGAACTTCCTTCGACAACGGCGGCCGGTCGTAGGGAAGGTGACCCTCGTCGGAGACGATGGTGATCGCGCCCGAGTAGTCGGAGCGGCGCAGCTGCTCGGCGGTGCGTGCGGCGGCAAGCCCGCCACCGACGATCACAACACCGCCCGAAACCTCTGATGTGCCCACTCGGGCTTTTTACACGATGCCGCAGATTTGATGCGCGCCACCCCACGCGTAGCTGCTCAGCTCGGAGCGCGCTCGATGATGTTCGACAACACCACGATGCTCTCGCTGCGCTCGATGTCAGCGCTCGATCGGATGCGCTCCAGCGCCTCCTCCAGGTGCCGCATGTCGCGGGCCAGAACGCGCAGCATCGCGTCGGCTGTGCCCGTCACCGTCGCCGCGCCCACCACCTCGGGGATGTCCTTCCAGGCCGCACGCAGTTCAGCGGGAGAGATGGTGCCGTGGCAGAACACCTGCACGAACGCTTCCGTGGTCCAGCCGAGCGCGTTGCGGTCGATGACCGTGGTGAAGCCCTTGATCACGCCGCTGTCGAGCATACGGTCGACCCGGCGCTTGACCGCCGGTGCCGACAGGTTCACGCGCTGTCCGATCTCGGCGAACGTGGCCCGCGCGTTGTCGGCGAGTTCAGCAAGAATTTGCTCGTCTGTTTCGTCCAAACGGTCCACGTTCACCTCCACGCAACAAAACGCCGAAAAGCCTGCAATCGTGCAATAAATCTAGACTAGACACGCAATACCCGTCGATTGATTGCGTGAGAATGCGCTCATATCGTTGTTCTCATGACGATGAACATCGCCACCGAATCGGTCACGGAGGCCGCCGACCACCGCGTCGCCCGCACTCGGCGCTACCTGATGACCACCCCGACGTTCTTCGCGGTCGAGTACGTCATCAACCCCTGGATGGATGCGTCCACCCCCGTCGACACAGACCTCGCGCTGGCCCAGTGGGACGCGCTCCGCCGGACCTACCTCGACCTCGGTCACAGCGTCGAGCTCATCGAACCCATCATGGGACTCCCGGACATGGTCTACGCCGCCAACGGAGGCAGCGTCGTCAACGGCAAAGCGGTCGTCGCCCGCTTCGCCCACGCAGAGCGCGCCGGTGAGGCCGTCGCCTACGCGCAGTGGATGGCACGCAACGGCTACGAGCCCTTCGAGACGCGGCACGTGAACGAGGGGCAAGGCGACTTCCTGGCCGTCGGCACCGTCATCCTCGCCGGTTTCGGCTTTCGCACCGACCGTCGGGCGCACGACGAGGTGGCGCGCCACGTCGGAATGGACGTCGTCAGCTTGGAACTCGTCGACCCGCGCTTCTATCACCTCGACACCGCACTCGCGGTCCTCGACGACACGACCGTCGCGTACTACCCGCCCGCGTTCTCGCCCGATTCCCGCGCAGTGCTGGAACGGATGTTCCCCGACGCCATCGAGGTCACCAGCGCCGACGCCTACGTCCTCGGTCTCAACGTCGTCTCCGACGGACTCAACGTGGTGCTGCCCGCCGCGGCAACCGGCTTCGCCGAGCACCTTCGGCTGGCCGGATTCCGTCCCGTCGGAGTCGACCTCTCCGAACTGCTCAAGGGCGGCGGATCGGTGAAATGCTGCACCCTGGAGGTACATCCGTGACCATGATGATGTCCAGGACCCAGTCGGTGATCGAACTCGACAGCCGCCACGTCGCCCACAACTACTCGCCGCTACCGGTCGTCGCCGCCAGCGCCGAGGGCGTTTGGATCACCGATGTCGAAGGCCGCCGCTACCTGGATTGCCTTGCCGCATATTCGGCCGTCAACTTCGGCCACCGCAACCCGGAGGTGACGGCAGCCGCGCACGCCCAACTCGATGCCGTGACGCTCGTCAGCCGCGCCTTCCACTCCGACCGGCTCGCCCCGTTCTGCGCCGCCCTGGCCGACCTGTGTGGCAAGGACATGGTGCTACCGATGAACAGCGGCGCCGAGGCCGTCGAAAGCGGCATCAAGGTGGCCCGCAAGTGGGGCACCGACGTCAAGGGCGTAACTGACTCGAACATCGTTGTGGCGCAGAACAACTTCCATGGCCGCACCACCACCATCATCAGCTTCTCCGACGACGCGACCGCACGCCGCGGATTCGGCCCGTACACCCCCGGGTTCCGGTCGGTGCCGTTCGGGGATGCCGATGCACTCGCACGTGCCATCGACGAGAACACCGTCGCCGTCCTCATCGAACCCATCCAGGGCGAGGCCGGCATCATCGTGCCGCCCGACGAGTACCTGCCGCGAGTGCGCGATCTGTGCACCGACCGCAACGTGCTGATGATTGCCGATGAGATCCAGTCCGGCCTGGCACGGACGGGCCGCACCTTCGCCTGCGACCACTGGGGCGTCGTCCCCGACATTTACCTGCTCGGCAAGGCGCTCGGTGGCGGGGTGATGCCGCTGTCCGCGGTCGTCGCCGACCGTGACATTCTCGGCGTGCTACACCCGGGCGAACACGGCTCCACATTCGGCGGCAACCCGCTGGCAGCGGCGATCGGCACCACCGTCGTCTCCATGCTGGCGCGAGGCGAATTCCAGCGGCGTTCAACGGAACTGGGCGAGCACCTGCATCGCCGTCTGCGGGATCTGATCGGGCAGGGCGTCCTCGCGGTGCGCGGCAGGGGCCTGTGGGCGGGCGTCGACATCGACCCGGTGCACGGCACCGGTAAAGAAGTCAGCCTGCGGCTCGCCGAACGCGGTGTGCTCGTCAAGGACACCCACGGCTCGACCCTGCGCTTCGCGCCGCCGCTGGTGATCACCGCCGACGAGATCGACTGGGCGGTCGACCGATTCGTCGAAGTGCTGCGCTCCTAGTATTTCGCGGTGCCGCGGTCCACGGCGATCTGGGACCCCGAGATCGTCGCCGACCCGTCGCTCGCCAGCCACGCCACCACGTCGGATACTTCTTCGGGTGTCATGAACTCCTGTAGACCCGGCTTGCCTTCGTGCGCAACGGGTTTGTACGGCATCGGCGAAAAGCTGTGCAGGAAGGCCGGATATTTGCCGAAGATCTTCATCATCTCGTCCGGCTCCACCATCGGGGTGTCGATGGAGTACGGGTGGATCGAGTTGACCCGGATGCCGAACTCCCCCGCCTCGATCGCGAGCGCGTTGGTCAGCGCGACGAGGCCGTGCTTCGACGCCGCGTAGTGAGCGTTGCCCGGGGTGGCTTTGGTGCCTGCCGACGAGCTGACGATGATGATCGAGCCGCCGTTGCCCGCTTCGATCATCGCGGGCACCGCGGCCTTGATCGTGCGCCAGGTTCCGTTGAGGTTGACGTCGATGACGCTGTCCCACTGTTCCTCGGACATCTCCCAGATCCGGCCCCAACTCAGGATGCCCGCGTTCGCGACGACGATGTCAAGCCGGCCGAACTGCTCGATTCCGTCGGCCACGAGCTGCTGCTGGGCGGCGAGGTCGCGGATGTCGACCTCGCGAGAGAGCACCTTGCGGCCCGTCGCCTCGACGAGGCGCACGGTCTCGGCCAGATCCTCCGATGTCGGCATCGGGTAGGTGACCGCCTCCGAGACCGGTCTGCAGACGTCGATCGCGATGATGTCGGCGCCGTCGTCGGCAAGGCGGATAGCGTGGGCCCGGCCCTGACCGCGCGCGGCTCCGGTGATCAGCGCGACGCGGCCTTCCAGAGGTGCACCTGAGGACATGGGCATCAGGCTAACAGCAGAACTAGAACGCGTTCTAGAGTCTGGCCATCAGATGTCGGCGATGATCTGCTGCCGCTTGGCGGTGTACTCGGCTTCGGTGATGGTTCCGGTCGCCCGTAACGTCTCCAATTCCTGAAGGCGTTGCGCGATGGTCGGTTCGACGGACTGCGCGACGTAGGGCGCCCCGGCGGGCACCGGGGGCGGCGGAGCTTGCTGCGCCGCGGCGCGCCGGACGATGGCTTGCACCTGCTGGCGAGCGGCCGGGTTGGAACGAAGGTCGATCATGTTGTTCATACCGATGCCGTGGGACTTGAGCACCTGCAGGATCTCCATCAACGCCTCGGTCTGGCCGGTCAGGTCGTAGGTACGGTTGTCTTCGGCCACGCTGAACGTGGCGGGCATCAAACCGGCCACCAAAGCACTACGCTCCCAGTCGATTTGGTAGTCCTTGGTCGTCGGGTCCACCAAGGCGACGAGTTTGCGGCTGGTGATCATCGGCAGCCTCCCCACCGAGGCGACCACCTGATCCTGCGTCGAGAACGGCGTAAGTCCGGGCCCCGACACCTGAAGGTCGAGCTTGACCAGCGGCTGGTCGTTGATACGGGTGTTGGTCTCGTGGATGCCGACGACCTGCGCGAGCGCCAGCACCCCGGATGCCTCCAGCGCCTTGGTCTTCGCCGCCGACCTTGCGCCGAAAGCCGTCATGGCCACGGCGATGACGACGTCGAGGACGGTGACCAGCAAGCCCGTCCACAACATCCATTCCATCATCGGATTTGCGCCGGACGCGAAGTAGATGACGAGGAAGATAGGCCCGACGATGCCGCACAGCAGCACGAAGAGCTGGATCTTTATGTATCGCCAAAAGGTGGACACGGCGACAGATTATCGCTATTCGGCCCCGCGGGAGCCGTACTAAGGAGCGGGAGTCACCGCGTTCAGCGGCGTGAACGGCGCGGGTACCGAAGGACGCGCAGCGGCCAGCTGATACAGCGGGACGGTCCAGGGATCCATGGTCGCCGCGCTACGGGCGTAGTTGGTGTGCACCGCGACCGCGGCCGGAGCCATCTCGTCCTCGGAGTCGGGGTCGTAGTCGCAGACCGCGTCACCGAGATTGCACACACTGATGGTCCGGGCGCCCATCGTCGGCGGCAGCGGCGCCGGAGCGTGAGCCAGAATCGGCCAGTCCTGCGCGACGCCCTTGCCCGCGTCGGGCACCGCCACGACGGAGCCGATGTTGATCGTCGGATCCTGTGGCAGGCGATCGCCGTCGGCGATCAGCAGTGCGGCCGCCAGGTTGGGGCTCGCGTCAAGGGCATGCAGATTGCGATGCACCACCATCGCACCCTGCGAGTAGCCGGCGAGCACCACCTGCGAGGTCGGGCACTGCGCCACGAATGCCTGGTACTGCTGTCCCAGCGCGGCGGCGCCGGTGTCGACGCTGCCCATGAAGCCGAGCCAGTCCAGTGCGCCACCGTCTTCGGGCACGGCCGTGGCCGGGTAGTTGACCGCTTCGGCGGTGATCGTGCGGCCGCTCTGCTGGACCATTGCGGCGAAGTCGCGGTAGGACTTGGACACCACCCGACCCATGCCGGCATAAGAGGTCAGATCGGCCGGTGCGCGCTCACCCGACCCGGCGGCGCCGATCCAGTGGACGTCAGGGCACGCCGGCTGCGCGGACACGATACCGGCGGTCAGACCGACCGTGGCAACGCCGCCCACGACCACGGAGGCCGCGAAGACGGCGACACCTGCAGAGATGCTTCTCAAAACGTCAACCTTTACCTCAAACCGGCCGACCCCTCGACAGCCGTCGCCACATACATCGGCGGGATCTCGGTGCGTGTTACAGGTCAGAAGCGGGGGATGATCCTGTCCCAATGCACATGCGGGGGCGGGACCTTGGTGACGTCCAGTTCTCGCGGCCACTGTGGCATCTGTGGGGGCGGGATCTTCGTGACATCAAGCTCCCTCGGCCACTGCGGTGGCGGCGGCAGCTGAGGCGGCGGGATCCTGCTCAAAGCGCCGAGAGGATCGGGCGGGCGCTGGTTGTTCATCGCCGAGGCGACGAGCGCATCGCCGATCAAGTTCAACGTTCCGCCGCCGACCCATCCCGCGGTGCCGGACACGGCGCCGATGATGGCATCGATGCTGAAGCCGGGGTTCACCATGATGTTCGGCGTCAGGTTTACCGGAGGCAGTGCCGGCGCGGTGCCGGCAAAGGGCCAGACCGGCATCCCAGCCTGCGGCGGCGGCGTGCTCTCCGGAGCCCGGGGCGGCGCGGTCGCCGCCATCGGGAAGAACTGATTGAGCGAGCGGTCCCAGTTCGTCGAATTCGAGTTTCGTGTAACCGATTCCGGTTGCGCGCTGGGTTCGACGGTTTCTGTGACGGTGATCGGCGTGGGCGCCGGCGGCTGAATCGGCACGGCCGCCGTCGCTCCGGCGGCCTCGCTGAGACGCTCAGCTGCGGTCGGCTCGTCCTCGGATACCTTGTTGACCGTCCACACGAGCGTCGCGATCGTCGCCACGGAGACCGCGGTAGACATACCGGCCAGAATCTTCCAGGGATCGATCTTCCGGCGCGCCGGGATCGAGATCGGTTCTGTCTCATCCACGTTCATCAGGGCGCCTCGCGTGTATCGACATTGCGTCGGCCACGCTACCAATTCCGGCGCCCGTGCAGGGGCCTACCTTTCGCGGCCGGCGAGCGGGCGCCAAATGCCCGGAAACAAAAGTGGCGCCCACCCTTTCGGGTGAGCGCCACTCTCGTTGGCTGGTGCCTAGATCACTTGTGGATCTTGGTCACGCGGCCGGCGCCGACGGTGCGGCCGCCCTCGCGGATCGCGAAGCGCAGGCCCTCGTCCATGGCGACGGGCTGGATCAGCTTGACGGAGATGTCGGTGTTGTCACCGGGCATCACCATCTCGGTGCCCTCGGGCAGGGTCACCACGCCGGTCACGTCCGTGGTACGGAAGTAGAACTGCGGACGGTAGTTGTTGAAGAACGGCGTGTGGCGGCCACCCTCGTCCTTGGACAGGATGTAGACGCTGCCGTCGAACTCGGTGTGCGGCGTGGTGGTGCCGGGCTTGACCACAACCTGGCCACGCTCGACGTCCTCACGCTTGATGCCGCGGACCAGCAGACCGACGTTGTCGCCCGCCATGCCCTGATCGAGCAGCTTGCGGAACATCTCGACACCGGTGACGGTGGTCTTGGTGACGGTCGGGCGGATGCCGACGATCTCGACTTCCTCGTTCACGTTGATCACGCCGCGCTCGACACGACCGGTGACCACGGTGCCGCGGCCGGTGATCGTGAAGACGTCCTCGACGGGCATCAGGAACGGCTTGTCGGTCTCGCGAACCGGATCCGGGATCGACTCGTCGACGGCCTCCATGAGCTCCTCGACGGACTTGACCCACTCCGGGTCACCCTCGAGCGCCTTCAGCGCGGACACCTTGATGACCGGCGCTTCCTCGTCGAAGTCCTGGGCGGCCAGCAGTTCGCGGACCTCCATCTCGACGAGCTCGATGAGCTCTTCGTCGTCGACCATGTCGGCCTTGTTCAGAGCGACCAGGATGTAGGGCACGCCGACCTGGCGGGCCAGCAGCACGTGCTCGCGGGTCTGCGGCATCGGGCCGTCAGTGGCGGCGACCACCAGAATCGCGCCGTCCATCTGGGCGGCACCGGTGATCATGTTCTTGATGTAGTCAGCGTGACCGGGGGCGTCCACGTGGGCGTAGTGACGCTTGTCGGTCTGGTACTCCACGTGGGAGATGTTGATCGTGATACCGCGCTGACGCTCCTCGGGCGCATTGTCGATCTGGTCGAATGCGCGCGACTCGTTCAAATCGGGGTACTTGTCGTGCAGAACCTTGGTGATTGCTGCAGTGAGAGTGGTCTTGCCGTGGTCAACGTGACCGATGGTCCCGATGTTGACGTGCGGCTTCGTCCGCTCGAACTTCGCCTTCGCCACTTCTGTGTCCTCCTGGACTTGTTGGTGCTCTTACTTAAGCAGTGATGATTTTTGCAGTTGCGGTTCCCCGCGCCGGCGGCAGGTCAGATTACTGACCCGTCGCCTTCGCGATGATCTCCTTCGACACGTTCGCCGGAACTTCGGCATACGAGTCGAACACCATGGAGTAGTTGGCCCGGCCCTGGGTCTTCGACCGAAGGTCTCCGACGTAGCCGAACATCTCCGACAGCGGAACCTGTGCCCTGACGACACGGGCGCCGCTGCGCTCTTCCATGGCCTGGATCTGACCACGGCGGGAGTTCAGGTCGCCGATCACGTCACCCATGTAGTCCTCGGGTGTGGTGACCTCGACGGCCATGATGGGCTCGAGGATGACGGGCTGGGCAGCCTGCGCCGCCTTCTTCAGCACCTGCGAGCCGGCCACCTTGAACGCCATTTCCGACGAGTCGACCTCGTGGAAGGCACCGTCGAGCAGGGTGACCTTGATGTTCACCAGCGGGTAGCCGGCGAGCACGCCGTACTGCATCGCGTCCTGCGCACCGGCATCCACCGAAGGGATGTACTCACGCGGGATACGGCCGCCGGTGACCTTGTTCTCGAACTCGTAGGTCGCACCGTCCTCGCCGCTGAACGGCTCCAGATCGATGAGGACCTTCGCGAACTGGCCGGAGCCACCCGTCTGCTTCTTGTGGGTGTACTCGACCTTCTCGACCTTGCGGCGGATCGTCTCGCGGTAGGCCACCTGCGGCTTACCGACGTTGGCCTCGACCTTGAACTCACGACGCATGCGATCCACCAGGATGTCCAGGTGAAGCTCGCCCATACCGCCGATGACGGTCTGGCCGGTCTCCTGGTCCAGGTGCACCTTGAACGTCGGGTCTTCTTCGGCGAGCTTCTGGATCGCGGTGCCCAGCTTCTCCTGGTCGCTCTTGGTCTTGGGCTCGATGGCGACCTCGATGACCGGATCCGGGAACGTCATCGACTCCAGCACGATCTGCTGGTTCGGGTCGCTCAGCGTGTCACCGGTGGTGGTGTCCTTGAGGCCGATCACGGCGTAGATGTGGCCGGCGGACGCCGTCTCGACCGGATTCTCCTTATTGGAGTGCATCTGGAACAGCTTGCCCAGCCGCTCCTTCTTGCCCTTCGTGGAGTTCACGACCTGCGAGCCGGAATCGACCTTGCCCGAGTAGACGCGCACGTAGGTCAGCTTGCCGAAGAACGGGTGCGTGGCGACCTTGAACGCCAGCCCGGAGAACGGCTCGTCGGCCGACGGCTTACGAGAGATGACCTCGTCTTCCTTGCCCGGGACGTGGCCTTCGGCGGCCGGCACGTCCAGCGGGTTCGGCAGGTAGTCGATGACCGCGTCGAGCATGGGCTGCACACCCTTGTTCTTGAACGCGGACCCGCACAGCACCGGGTAGCCCTGGCTGGAGATGGTCAGCTTGCGCAGACCGGCCTTGATCTCCTCGGTGGTGAGCTCTTCGCCGCCCAGATACTTCTCCATCAGGTCGTCGTCGGTCTCGGCGACGGCCTCGATCATCGCGGTGCGGTACTCCTCGGCCTTCTCCTGCAGATCGGCCGGGATGTCGACGACGTCGTACTTCTCGCCGAGCTTCGTCTCGCCGCGCCACACCTTGGCCTTCATCTCGACCAGGTCGACGACGCCCTCGAAGTCACCTTCGGAGCCGATCGGCAGCTGGATCGGGACGACGTTCGCGCCGAGACGATCCTTCATCGTCTGCACCGAGAAGTAGAAGTCGGCGCCCAGCTTGTCCATCTTGTTGACGAAACAGATGCGCGGAACGTCGTACTTGTCGGCCTGGCGCCACACCTGCTCGGACTGCGGCTCCACGCCTTCTTTGCCGTCGAACACGGCCACGGCACCGTCGAGCACGCGCAGCGAGCGCTCCACCTCGACGGTGAAGTCGACGTGGCCGGGGGTGTCGATGATGTTGATCTGGTTGTCGTTCCAGAAGCAGGTGGTGGCAGCCGAGGTGATCGTGATACCCCGCTCCTGCTCCTGCTCCATCCAGTCCATCGTGGCGGCGCCGTCGTGCACCTCACCGATCTTGTAGCTGATACCGGTGTAGAAGAGGATGCGCTCTGTCGTTGTCGTCTTGCCGGCATCGATGTGCGCCATGATGCCGATGTTGCGGACCTTCGTGAGGTCGGTCAGCACGTCCTGTGCCACGGCTAAATTCCCACTCTTTCGCTTGCTTGTCGGGTGTTCTGTTGCACCGCGCGATCAGCACTGACCGCACGGTGTGCAATCACCAGCGGTAGTGCGCGAAGGCGCGGTTGGCCTCGGCCATCTTGTGGGTGTCTTCACGTCGCTTGACGGCGGCACCCAGGCCGTTGCTGGCATCGAGGATCTCGTTGGCCAGGCGCTCGACCATGGTCTTCTCGCGACGAGCCTTGGAGAAGCTGACCAGCCAGCGCAGGGCCAGCGTGACCGAACGGTCGGGGCGGACCTCGACCGGAACCTGGTAAGTCGCGCCACCGACACGGCGGCTGCGGACCTCGAGGGCCGGCTTGACGTTGTCGAGAGCGCGCTTGAGGGTCACCACCGGATCGGTGCCGGTCTTGTCACGGGCCTGCTCGAGCGCACCATAAACAATGCGTTCAGCCAGCGATTTCTTCCCGTCGAGCAGGACTTTGTTGACCAGTTGGGTCACCAACTGGGATCCGTAGACCGGATCGTTGACCAGCGGACGCTTGGGTGCGGGGCCCTTGCGCGGCATCAGCTCTTCTCCTTCTTGGCGCCGTAACGGCTGCGTGCTTGCTTGCGGTTCTTGACACCCTGGGTGTCCAGCGAGCCGCGGATGATCTTGTAGCGCACACCGGGGAGGTCCTTCACACGGCCGCCACGCACCAGCACCATCGAGTGCTCCTGCAGGTTGTGACCCTCACCCGGGATGTAGGCGGTGACCTCGACCGCGCTGGTCAGGCGAACGCGCGCGACCTTGCGAAGCGCCGAGTTCGGCTTCTTCGGGGTCGTCGTGTACACGCGGGTGCACACGCCGCGACGCTGCGGGCTGCCCTTGAGGGCCGCGGTCTTCACCTTGGCGACCTTGTCGCGGCGACCCTTACGGACCAGCTGGTTGATGGTTGGCATGTACCGGCTTTCTGTGTTTCTCGTCCTGCTGACGTTTTGTGCTCTTAAGTTCTCTGTACTGCTCTTATGCCCGCGCTGGTTCCCCCGCGGCCGGGCGTGTCGCACGCGTCCGCCGCGGCTTCTCGGATAATTTCCAAGGCACCCCACGAGGCGGGACATGCGAATTGGCCCGGCGTGCAGGCATGCTTGAGTCCACGGGACAGACCCCAAAAACGCAAGCGCCTTTAACTGCCAGGCACGAACGTCCACAATACCAGGGCGGCATACCTCGACAAAACCCGCTGACCTGCGTTATCTCGACTTCATTCCCGCAGCCAGGCGCATCACCATGTCGGTGAACACCGCATCGGTGTCGATGCCGCTCATCACCCCGGTCATCTCCAGCAGCACGAAGCCGTGCATCGCCGACCAGAACTCCAGCGCGGCGTAGAAGCCGGCTTCGTCGTCGAGCCCGTAGGACGCCAGCACGGCGATCACCGGGGC
The DNA here is from genome assembly GCF_001650495.1 of Mycolicibacterium iranicum. Classification (GTDB taxonomy): domain Bacteria; phylum Actinomycetota; class Actinomycetes; order Mycobacteriales; family Mycobacteriaceae; genus Mycobacterium; species Mycobacterium iranicum_A. The sequence continues at coordinate 189,104 of NZ_LWCS01000043.1, forward strand.
GGCTGCCGCCCGAGTGACCTCGGTGAACTCGGGATCGTCACCCCCGCCCAGCGGCATCCGGGTGAACGCCGAGTATCGGCCCGGGTGGTGGTGCGCGTAGCTCCGGTAAGCGCTGGCCATCACGATCACCGCATCGTCTGGGCTACGACCCTGGCCGACCGTGTTCAGCATCTCGATGATGTCACCGACGACGCGCATCCGGACCGTGCGCCGCAGGTCGTCAAGGCTGTGCACGTGGTTGTACAGCGACGGGCCCTTGGTGCCGAGCTGGTTGGCCAGCGCGTTGATCGTCAGTGCGTCCCAGCCCTCCCGGTCCAGGAACGTCAGCGCGGCGTTGACGATGGAGTCACGGCTCAGCTTCGCCGAACGCGGCGGCCGAGTTGCCATGTCCCAGTCCCCCTCGGATCAATCAGGTCACCCAGGGTTGAGCCGGGTCAGCAGGCAACTCTAGTTCACCCGCTGTTGGCTGAGCTCCGCCAGTTGCTCGATGATCGAACACAGATCGGGCATGGTCTGGGAGTTCATCGTCTGGATCGACCACGTGATCACGTCGCCGCCCTTGGCTACATAGATGCTGCAGGCGGTGTCGTCGTACGCCTTGAAACCCTTGTTGTCGTCGATGGACAACTCGGTCAGAGTCCGGCCCGCGAGTTGCTCGAGCTCGCGCTCGGTGTCCATGTCGCTGCCGCGGTACCACCATGTCGAGATGCCCATGCCCGCACCGAAGTTGTCGATCATCGAGTCTTCCTGCCAGAAGCAGCCGGCGTCGCTGACCACCGCCGGAACGAACAGGTCGGATCCGGCGGCCGCCGCGACATCGGCGTCGGTGACGCCGTTGCAGTCAACGCTCTGGAAGCCCTCCCCCGACGGTTGTGCGCCGGTGCCCGCGCTCGGTTCGTCGGGCTGGTCCGGGTCCCCGCAGCCGACGAGCAGCGTGCCCAGTATCAGCGCCGCGGTGAGACGGGCAGTGGTCTTGGCACCCACGTCACAGGTCCGACCGCAGCGTCGCCGAGAGCAACATCTCGGCGTCCAGGCAGGGGTCCGCGGTGGATTGCCCGCGGTACTGGACCCACCAGCTCAGAACCCCGCTCCCGGCGGCGGCGGTGGCCGAGCAGGCGGCTCCGGTGGTGTCGCGGCGCGCGAAGAACGCCTTGTGCCGTTCGACCACGACGTCGGTGATCGCGGCACCCCGGGCACTGGCTACCGCACGCTCACGCTCGAGGCTGCCCGCGTCGAACCACGAGAACACGACGTCGATGGTCGCAGCGTCACCGCCAGAGCCGCGGAGAAGGATGTACTGACACACCGCCCCGCTGAACGGCCGCGTCACCTCGTCGGCACCCAGGATTTCCTGCACCGTCGAATTGTCGAGAAGACCGCACCGGTCGTCGACGTAGCCGTAGCTGCGATCCGGATCGGGGACTCCGGAATCCGACCGCTGCGCCGTCCCGGTGACGGTCTGCGAGCAGCCTGCCGCGGTCGCCGTCACCGTGACCGCCACCATCGAGAAAACTGCCACACGGCCTACACGCTGGAGCATCGCCGCTCACGCTACTCGTCTCGGCGAACCCCGACAGTCCGAGCAGGCGACGTCGTAGGCTTCCCCTGTGACTGCAACGGCTGTGGGACGAGTAATGGCTGTCGGCGTGCTCGCGGTGTCGGCCACGCTGGCTTCGACGTCCCCGGCGCTGTCCCCGATCGCCCACGCCGAGAACGGCGACACCCACATCACGGGTCACGGCATCACCCGGACCCTGGACTGCGGTGGCGCCACGCTGTTGGTCATGGGCACCGGCAATCAGGTCTTCGCCCTCGGCAACTGCTACGCGGTGACGGTCCAGGGTTCCTCCAACGTGGTCGTCGCCGACAACGTCGTCAACGACATCACGGTCTACGGCTTCGACCAGACCGTGCTCTACAAGAGCGGCACACCGTTCCTGTGGGACCGCGGTCGCGAACTGGGGATGACGAACCGCATCGACCGGGTACCCGCGTGACCATGTCTTCTAGCCGCTTCGCTGTCCTCGGTTGTCTCGGCTTCGCCGCCGCGCTGGTCGCGGGGTGCGGTTCCGGCGGCGACGGCTCCGATCCGACGGTCACTGCAGGATCCTCCGGCGCCCAGGTCCAGATCGGCAACACGATCAACTACGGCTCGTTCGGCACGACCGCCGAGATCGACTGCGCCGACGGCAAAGCGCTCAACGTGGGCGGGTCCAACAACACGCTGACGGTCGTGGGTACGTGTACCAACGTCAATGTCGGGGGCGCCGACAACAAGATCAGCTTCGAACGCGTCGAGACCGAGCTGTCCGTCGTCGGCATCAACAACACCGTCACCTACCGCGAGGGCGACCCGAAGATCAACGACACGGGCAGCAACAACACCGTCAACAAGGGCTGAAGCCTCAGGCCTTTCCGGGGGCTGGAGCGCCGTGTCTGCCCGCTCCTTCGGCGAAGCGGGCCGCGCCTTCCAGCGACTCCGCGGCGACGCGAGACAGACTGCCGAACTCGACGTCCATCGCTTCGGCCTCCGTCATTCCCCATTGGGTGAGCGCCGACATCCGGTCCGACCTCATGCACTGCTGCGGTAGCGCTGCCAGTTCGGCGGCGAGCTCCTCGGCTTTGCGGCGTGACTCCCCTTTCGGGACAACACGATTGGCGAGCCCGATGGCCAGTGCCTCATCGGCGTCGACAGCCCGGCCGGTCAGGATCAGGTCCATTGCGCGGCTGTGCCCGATCAGCCGCGGTAGCCGTACCGTGCCGCCGTCGATGAGCGGGACGCCCCACCGCCGGCAGAAGACACCCATGACCGCGTCCTGCTCGACCACCCGCAGATCGCACCACAGCGCCAGTTCCAGACCGCCCGCGACGGCGTACCCGCTGACCGCGGCGATCACCGGTTTGGACAACACCATCCGGCTCGGCCCCATCGGACCAGGCCCGGTCCGATGCACGGGATTGGAATTCGCGGTACCCATCGCCTTGAGATCAGCTCCGGCGCAGAAGGTTCCGTTGTCGCCCCACAACACCGCGACGGCTGCGGAGTCGTCGGAGTCGAATTCGTCGAAGGCCGCGTGCAGCTCCAGCGCCGTCGGACCGTCAACGGCGTTGCGCGCCTGCGGCCGGTCCATTATCACGGTCGTCACCGGACCGTTCTTTTCCACCCTGACCGTCATTGAGCCTCCATGAGTTCGGCACCGTCGCGGGACGCGACGAATTCGGCACCGTCGCGGGACGCGACGAATTCGGCACCGTCGCGGGACGCGACGAATTCGGCACCGTCGCGGGACGCGACGAATTCGGCACCGTCGCGCCGCGCAACCAGTTCGGCGGCGAATTCGTGATAAGCGCTGCGTAGTTCGTCACCTGGCCAGCCCGCCGGGAGCAGCTCGTCGGGCAGCACCGGATCGGTCAGCAGGTGCCGCACCATGGCGGCGGCGACGACGAAGCGGCCGGGGATGTCGTCGGCCCGCGCCATCTCGGCCAGCAGCCGCGTCCCGGTTTTCGCCCACCCCTGCAGATCCCAGAGCTCGGCAGCGAGTTCGGCAGGTCGCTCGTCGTGAGCCCGTAGGGTTCGCACCCTGCATCGAATGTCGTCGCCCAGGTCGAGGTTCACGTTGTCCGGGCGCATCCAGACGCCCTCACGCAGTTCGGCGAAACGCTTTTCCTGCAGCTGGTTTCGTAGGTTCGCGCGAGTCCTGGCGTCGTTGCCTGTGCTTGTGACGACGAGGGTGAGCCAGCTGCCGCCCCACGCGAGCCCCGCCGGGTTGATCGCATCGTCCTGGCGTCGCTGCCGGGCGAGCAGGCGGTCTGCCAGCCGGTAGCCGTCCTCGGACCGGACGAGGTCGCCCGCACTGACCATCCGCGTCAGAGCGACCCGAACGGTCGGCTCCCTGATGCCGAAATCGCTCGTGAGACGGACGAGTTCGGCGGCGGTAGCCGAGGCGGGGTGCGCGCCGAGCAGCACACTCAGCACCACCGAGCGCGCCGTCATCCGTGACAACCTCAGACCCCCGACGTCTTTCGTCCGTGGTCACCGAACGGCTCGTCGCGCTGCCGCACGGCGTCGCGGAAGCCGTGTTCGCGCGCCTGCGCGACGAACGCGTGCCCCTCGGGCGTGTGCCTTGCGATGCCGTCGAACACCGTCGAGATCATGGCGCTGTTGGCCACCCCCTGGTTGTACAGCGCGCTGTTCATCGCGAGCTTGACCATGATCAGCTGGTTGACCGGAACCGCCGCGATCCGTTCGACCAGTCGCTCGACCCGGTCATCCAAGTCGGCCGGTTCCGGCGCCTCGACCGCCAGACCCCATTCGGCCGCCTGCGCCCCGGAGATGCAATCACCGGTCAGCAGAAGGCGTTTGGCGCGCTGGTCGCCGAGCCGGTGCGCCCACATCCCGGCGGCCGGGACCCCCCAGACGCGGGTCGGCGGGTAGCCGATCTTCGCATCGGCGGCAGCGATCACCTGGTCGGCGTGCAGCGCGATGTCGGTACCGCCCGCCACGCAATAGCCGTGGATCTTGACCACCGTCGGCTTGTCGCAGCGCATCAGACTGGAGAAGCCGCGCACGAAGCGGCTCATCATCTGGTAGTCGATCATCGGGTCCCACGGCTGATCGGGAAGATGGTTGACGGCCTGGGTCTGTCCCGACAGCACGGTGTCCCTGTACGGACTGCCCCCGCCCGCCGACGACGATCCTTCGGCATAGGCCGACAGGTCGAAGCCCGCGCAGAAGCCTTCACCGCGACCCGAGACCAGGATGACGTGCACACCGGGATCGAGGTCGGCCCGTTCGACGAGCGCCGAGAGCTCCAACGGGGTGTCGGCGATGATCGCGTTGCCCTTTTCCGGACGGTTGAAGGTGATCCGGGCGACGCGGCCTGTGACCTCGTAGGTCATCGTCTTCAGGTTGTCGAAGTCGACGGGCCTGATGGCGTGCGTCATCAGGCCTTCACCAACGCACGCTCGATGATCGGCGCCAGATCCAGCCCGGTGGGCAGCGTGCCGAAGGCGCCGCCCCACTGTCCGCCGAGCCTGCTGGCCAGGAATGCCTCGGCAACTGCCGGATGGCCGTGGCGCACGAGGAGCGCGCCCTGCAGCGCCAGCGAGATGTCCTCAGCGACCTGCCTGCCGCGGTACTGGATCGTCTCAAGGTCATCCAGCTGCGGCTTCAGCCGTGCGGCGTGTGCGTCCAGGCGAGGATCCTGGCCCGCCGTGACGGAAAGCTCGTCGAAGAGCACATCGATGCACTCCGGCCGAGTTGCCATGGCGCGCAACGTGTCCAGCGCACTGACGTTGCCTGAACCCTCCCAGATGCCCATCAGCGGAGCCTCCCGGTACAGACGCGCCATCCCGAAGTCTTCGACGTAACCGTTGCCGCCCAGGCATTCCATCGCTTCGGCGGCGTGGGGCGTCGCGCGCTTGCACACCCAATACTTGGCGGCCGCCAATCCGATTCTGCGCAACAGTGTTTCGCGTTCATCACCGCGGACAGCCCGGTCGGTCGCGCCGGCCATGCGCATCGCCAACATCGTCGCCGCCTCGGCCTCGACGGCGAGGTCGGCGAGCACGTTGCGCATCAACGGCTGATCGATCAGGTAGGCGCCGAAAGCCATCCGGTGCTGTGCGTGGTGGATGGCACGCATCAGCCCGTTACGCATGCTTGTAGCGCTGCCCAGGGTGCAGTCCAAGCGGGTCAGGTTGACCATCTCGATGATGGTCGGAACCCCGCGTCCCTCTTCTCCTACCAGCCACGCCGTCGCGCCGTCGTACTCCACTTCGCTGGACGCGTTGGCATGATTGCCGAGCTTGTCCTTGAGCCGCTGCAGGAACATCCGGTTGCGCGTGCCGTCGGGCAGGATGCGGGGCAGGAAGAAGCAGCTCAGGCCTCCTGATGCCTGGGCAAGGACCAGGAAGATGTCGCACCTCGGGGCCGAGGTGAACCATTTGTGGCCGCGCAACGAATAGGTGCCGTCCCCGTTGGGGGTCGCCTGAGTGGTACCGGCGCGCACGTCGGAGCCACCCTGCTTCTCGGTCATCGACATGCCCGCCGTGATACCGGGCTTCGTGGCCGGCACCGCTAGCTCCGGGTCATAGACGCGGCTGGTCAGGAGCGGCTCGTAAAGCGCGGCCAATTCGGGGTTGTGGCGCAGCGCGGGTACGACGGCGTACGTCATCGAGATCGGGCAGATGTGCCCCGGCTCCGGCGTCCACACCGACGTCTTAGCCGCCCGCACCACATGCGCCCCGGGACGGTCGTCGGCCCACGGCGCGGCGTGCAGACCGTGTCCGACGGCCACGGTCATCAGCTCGTGGTAAGCCGGGTCGTACTCGACCTCGTCGACGCGGTGACCGTAGCGGTCGTGGGTGTGCAGCACGGGGCGGTGCCGGTCGGCGAGCTCGCCCCAGCGCTGCGCCTGCGCCGAGCCGCCCAGCGCACCGAGAGTCCATACCTCGTCGACACCCCATTCGCCGCCTTCGCGGATCAGCGCCTCGGCGAGAACCGGTGACGCGGCGGGGTTGTAGTCGTCGAGCGGAGGAGCCTGATTGGTGACGACATGCGTGTCCTGCATGCGACCACTGTTACATTAAACGGACGATCGCACAAGAACTGTAATACAGCCTGTCAGGCGCACAGCCGACTGAGTTCGTTGCGGGCCGCCTCGGCATCGCGAATCCGCCCGGCCTGCAGCTCGTCGGTGTTGGGCACGCCGGCGAGCGCGTTGACGCCGATCATCTGCAGCGTGCCCGCGAACTTGCGGGCAGCGTCAGCAAGCTCGGTCGGTGTATCGGAGCTGATCTGACTGGCCAGATACTCACCTCCGCCGACCATCGCCAGGCGCGCATTCGCCGCCACGGCTTCGACCGCCGCCGGTTCCGGTCCGACGCTGCGGTTGGTCTGCGACTGCACAGCGGTGGCGACGGTGTGCGCGGCTCGGCAGACCCGCCCCTTCGCGTCACCGCTCAACATCGGAGCGGCCGCCACTTGCCCGGTCGACGCGGACTCAGGTCCGCTCACCAGGGCCCACACCGACAGTCCCACTGCAATCAGAGCCAGCAGCAACGCGATTGGCGTGAGCGGTGACGTCACGCGCGGAATCTTCACCGGTTCCCGCGACACTCGCGCAGGGGTGGAACCTGATGAATCGTCTCGGTCGTCAGCCACGTGGCGATGGTATGGGGATTCGCCCTCGCGATGACGCGAAAACGGCAGAGCCGCCGGCCACCTGTTTGTCACCGCAACATCCGGCCATTTAGGGAGTCTTGTTGTGTATCCTCAGCCGGCGGGGGAATTTTCAGCATTTAGGGGTGCGCACCAGATGTCGATCGATACGGAATATATGCGCGAGGCAATGGCCAAACGGCTGCGCCGCCGCGGTGTTTCCAGCGGACAGATCACTCTGCCCGCCGTGCCCGGAATGCTCGAAGAGTACGTGTCGATGTGCGACAAGATTTTCTCCGCGCTCGGGCGCAAGTTCTCCGTCGCCGAACGCGATCACCTGCGCACGTTGCTCGCCAAAGAGTTGGCCAACGCCTTTGCGGGCTCGAACCGGTCCAATATCGTCATCTCCTACGACGCCCCTATCGGCACGGTGTTGAACTACTACATCAAGCCCGAGTGGACGTCGCTCGCCGACACCTACGACAACTGGGTGGCGACCCGCAAGCCACCGCTGTTCGGCACTCATCCCGACGCGCGGGTGTGGGCGCTGTCCTCGCAGATGACCGACGTGCGGTCGGCTCGGGTGCTCGACATCGGAGCGGGAACCGGGCGCAACGCACTGGCGCTCGCCCGCCGCGGCCACCCCGTCGACGCGGTCGAACTGACCCCGAAGTTCGCCGAGATCCTGCGCGCCGAGGCGTACAAGCATCTCCTCAACGTCCAGGTGATCGACCGGGACATCTTCGACGCCATGGATGATCTGCAGAAGGACTACCAGCTCATCCTGCTGTCCGAGGTGACGCCCGACTTCCGGAACGTCCAGCAGCTTCGCGCGGTCTTCGAACTCGCCGCCGAATGCCTGGCTCCCGGAGGACAATTGGTGTTCAACGTCTTCATGCCGCGGCCCGGGTACCTGTCCGACGATGCGGTGCGTGAGCTGTCGCAGGCGGTACGCGAACTGGCCCAGCAGGTCTACAACGGGCTGTTCACCGGCGAGGAGATCGACGGCGCTGCCGCAGGCCTGCCACTGCGGCTGATGACCAACGATTCGGTGTACGACTACGAGAAAGCCAACCTGCCCGCCGGGGTGTGGCCCCCGACGGGCTGGTACGCCGACTGGGTGAGCGGCCTGGACGTCTTCGACCTGCCGAGGGAACAGTCGCCGATCGAGATGCGCTGGCTGGTTTACCAAAAAACGAGCTGACCCATGTCCGAAGTGGCGCCGGCGCGCCGTCCGTCGATCTGCCTGAACATGATCGTGCGCAACGAGGCGCACGTCGTCCACGAGACGCTGGACTCGGTCGCACCGTTCATCACCACCTGGGTCATCGTCGACACCGGATCCGACGACGGAACCCAGGACAAGATCCGCAATCATATGGCCGCACTGGGCATACCGGGCGAACTACACGAGCGACCTTGGCGCAACTTCGGGCACAACAGATCCGAAGCCATCGCACTCGCCATGGGGCACGCCGACTACATCTGGGTGATGGACGCCGACGATCTGCTGGTCGGCCAACCGGATTTCAGCGATCTCACCGCCGACGTCTACCAGTTGCACTACGGCCCCGACGTCTCGTATTGGCGGCGGCAGGTGTTCCGCGACGGGCTGCCGTGGCGCTACATCGGCGTTCTGCACGAATACGCCGATTGCGACCGCCCTTTCGAGGAGGTCCGCCTCGAAGGCGATTACTACATCGAGTCCAGGCGGCTCGGCGGGCGCAATCTGGACCCGCAGAAGTACCTGCGCGACGCCGAGGTGCTGCTCGCGGAGGTCCAACGCCACCCCGACGATGCCCGCTCGACGTTCTATCTCGCCCAAAGCTATTACGACTACGGCGATTTCGCGAACGCCCGGAAGTGGTATGCCCGCCGCGCCGAGATGGCCGGCTTCGACGAAGAATCCTATTACGCGATGGCGCGGCTCGCCGACAGCATGTCACGGCTCGGTGAGCCGTGGCCCGAGGTCCAGGACGCGTACCTGAAGGCCTGGGAGTACCGGCCGTGGCGGGCGGAGCCGCTGTACGCGATCGCCCGCTGCTATCGCCTCGACGAGCGCTACCAGCTGGGCTACCTGTTCGCCGACCGCGCCGCGCAGATGCCGCTGCCCGAACAGGACGTGTTGTTCGTCGGCGCGGAGGTCTACACGTGGCGCGCGCTCGACGAAAAGGCTGTCTGCGCATCGTGGATCGGTAAACACGGCGAAGCGGTCGAGCTCTGCCGCCGCATCCTGGATCGCGACGATGTCTCCGAAGAGGACCGGCAGCGCATCATGGGCAACCGCGACTGCTCGGCCCCCCTCATCTACGACGCGGCGACCGCGTACCCGGACGCTGCAGCGCACAGCCGCGCTGCCGGCCCTCTCGACAGCGAGGTCACCGCCACGCTGGTCGTCGGCCCGGATCGCGCTGCGGCACAACGCACGTTGAACTCACTGCTCAATTGCTGCACCGATATCGAGCGTGTCGGCCGCGTGGTGGCCATCGACATCGGGTTGTCAGCCGACGACAAGGCTGCCCTCGGCGATCTCTACCCATTCCTGGAGTTCCTGTCCTACCCGAACGGGGTTCGCCCCGAGGGGATCCGCGCCGAGATCGGCGGGCGGTTCTGGCTCTACCTCGGTATGGGGTGGCAGTTCTTCACCGACGACGACTACATCAAACGGCTCACCTCGGTACTGGTCGCAGAGCCGGACGTCTACCAGGTAGGCATCAATTACGGCGACGCCGACAAGCTCACCGGCGCAATCGCGCCGCGGGATACATTGCGCCGCAACGCCAATACTGGCCACTATGTGCTGAGCGACGCCGCCGCCGTGGGTCCGGCCATGTTCGACTGCACGCGATGGGACGGCGGGCAGACCGGCCTGCGCACGGCATCCCTCGACGAAGTGCTCTGCGTGCTGCACGCCTGACCGAAGGACATCATGGTCGAACAAGATGGCCCGACACGAGACATCGGCCGGCTGCTGTTGCGCTGCCCGGATCGACCGGGACTCGTCGCGGCCGTGAGCACGTTCCTCGCCGACGCCGACGCCAACATCGTCTCACTCGACCAGCATTCCACCCAACAGACCGGTGGAACCTTTATGCAGCGCACCATCTTTCATCTGCCCGGCCTGACCGCCGCCCGCGACGCTCTTGAGCGCGCGTTCGCAGACCAGGTCGCCGGGCCCTTCGGCATGGATTTCAGGCTCACCGAGGCAGCCAAGCCGAAGCGGGTCGCGATCATGGCATCCAGGGAGGATCACTGCCTGCTCGATCTGCTGTGGCGCAACCGCCGGGGTGAGTTGGACATGTCAGTGGTCATGGTGATCGCCAACCACCCCGACCTCGCCGACCCGGTTCGACCGTTCGGCGTGCCGTTCATCCACGTGCCGGCCCACAAAGACATTCGCGACGAGGCAGAGCGGCGTCAGCTGGATCTGCTGCGCGGCAACGTCGACCTCGTGGTGTTGGCGCGCTATATGCAGATTCTGACGCCGGCGTTCATCGAGGAGGTCGGCTGCCCGCTGATCAACATCCACCACTCGTTCCTGCCGGCGTTCGTCGGGGCGTCGCCGTATAGACGCGCGAAGGAACGCGGCGTGAAACTTGTTGGGGCGACTGCCCATTACGTCACCGACGATCTCGATGAGGGTCCGATCATCGAGCAGGACGTGGTGCGAGTGGATCACCGCCACAGCGTCGACGACCTGATTCGTCTCGGCGCCGACGTGGAACGCGCCGTGCTGTCGCGCGCGGTGTTGTGGCACTGTGAGGATCGCGTGATCCGGCACGCCAACCAGACCATCTGCCTCTAGAACGGGGACGGCCCCCCTCCCGAAGGAGGGGGGCCGACCCTGTTCGGTGTGTTACTGCTAGCTGCCGCCTGAGCCGCCGGACCCGCCGGACCCGCCGGACCCGCCGTCGCCGCCGTCGCCGCCGGCACCGCCCTTGCCGCCGTCACCGCCCTTGCCTCCGGTGCTGCCGCCCTTGCCGCCGTCACCACCGGTGCCGCCGGCGCCGCCGGTGCCACCGGCACCGCCCTTGCCGCCGTTGATGCCGTCGTTGGGGCTACCGGCCTTGCCGGAGGAACCGGTCGCGCCAATGGTGCCTGTCGCACCTGAGGCGCCGGATGCTCCAGAGGCTCCGGCCTTACCGGTGGCCCCGGTGGCGCCGGTACCACCCTTGCCGCCGGCTGCACCGACTCCACCGGCCTCCCCGGCCTTGCCTCCGGCACCGCTGGCTCCGGTCGAACCGGCGGATCCCGTAGCACCGGTCGCACCTGTGCTACCAGCCTTTCCGGTCGCACCGGTCGCACCGGTCGCACCGGTTGCGCCCGTTGCGCCGCTAGCTCCGGTAGCGCCTGTCGCGCCGGCCTTACCTGCAGAGCCAGAGCCGCCGAGGAAGCCGCCCTTACCGGCCGTGCCGGCGGAACCGCCTGCCCCGCCCGCGGCACCTGTGCTGCCACCGGGGCCACCCTTGCCGCCTGCACCGCCCTGACCGCCGGTGCCACCGGCACCACCGTCGCCGCCGAGGCCACCCGCGCCGCCGGCGCCGGGAGCGCCGCCAGTGCCGCCTGCGCCGGCAGCACCGCCCGTGCCACCTTGGCCGCCCTGGCCGGCATCGCCGCCGACGCCACCTGTGCCACCTTGACCGCCGGTGCCGCCCTTGCCTGCGTCGCCGCCGGCACCGCCGACGCCACCTGCACCGCCCTGACCGCCCGTGCCACCGGTACCGCCGGTGCCGCCGGCACCGTCACCGCCGCCACCGGTCGCGGTGCCGCCCTGGCCGCCTACGCCGCCCGTGCCGCCCGTGCCGCCCGTGCCGCCGGTGCCACCCTTGCCGCCGTCACCACCGACGCCGCCCGTGCCACCGGCACCACCGGTGCCGCCGGTGCCGCCGGTACCGCCGTCGCCGCCGGTACCACCCTTGCCGCCCTGACCGCCGGTGCCACCCGTGCCGCCCGTACCGCCCGTGCCGCCCGTGCCGCCCGTGCCGCCGGTACCACCGGTCGCGCCTGCGCCACCAGTGCCGCCGGTGCCGCCCGTACCACCGGTGCCGCCTGCGCCGCCTGCGCCACCCGTGCCGCCGTTGCCGCCGTTGCCTGCGTTGCCACCCTTGCCGAAGAGGCCGCCGCTACCGCCGTTTCCGCCGTTGCCCGCCTTGCCGCCGGTGCTACCCGCGCCGCCCTTGCCGGTCGAGTCGCCGCCGACGCCGCCGGTGCCACCCTTTCCGCCTGCACCGCCGGTTCCACCCTTGACGCCCTGTCCGCCGGTGCCACCGGTACCACCGATGCCGCCGGTGCCGCCGGTGCCGCCCTCGGTACCGACGCCGCCGGTGCCGCCGGTTGCGCCGGTCCCGCCGATACTGCCGGCCTTGCCGATTCCGCCTGCGCCGCCGGCCTTTCCGGCCGTGCCGGTGCCGCCCTGGCCCCCAGCGGTGCCCGTGCCACCCACGCCGCCGGGTCCGCCCGCACCGCCGCCGTCACCGCCGGTACCGGTGGCACCGGTGGTACCGGTCGCGCCGACCTCACCGGCTGCGCCCGTCTCACCGACTGCGCCTGGCCCGCCGTCGTCGCCGTCGGAGCCCACACTGCCCGGGTCGCCGGCGCCGCCTGTCGCACCAGCGGCGCCAGTGGTGCCGACCGTGCCCGCCTTGCCGTTCTCGCCGACTCCACCGGCCTTGCCCACGTCGCCGGCCTTGCCGGCCGCGCCTGCCGCACCTGTGGTGCCCGCGACGATGCTGTCTTCACCTGGGCCGCCGATAGCGCCGGCCGATCCCGGTGTGCCGATCGCGCCTGTGGCGCCGGCGACACCGTCGCCGCCGTTACCGCCGTTGCCACCGCGACCGAACAGAGCCAGCGACCCGGCGTTTCCGCCGTTACCGCCGTCGGCGCCCAAACCGCCGTTGCCGCCGTTACCGCCGTTACCACCGAACAATCCGCCGTTGCCGCCGTTACCACCGTCGACACCGGTGACAGTGCTGTTCCAGCCCGCGCCGCCGTTGCCGAAAAGGATGCCGCCGGCCTGGCCGTCGGGGTTCTCCTCGGTGCCCGCGGCACCATTGCAGATCAGGCCGCAAGGGCTGTCGAAGTCGATCGCGTTCGCGAGCGCGTTGGGGGTCGGGCTCGCGCCGTCACCGAAGTTCAGCGTGCTCCAGTAAAGAATGGAATCGGCCGAGTCCGTCGACGTCAGCTCAATGGCGGCGCTGACTGGTCCCGCTCCTCCCGGAGGCGCGAGAAACATCATTCCGGCGCCCACCATGGCGGCGCCGGCAAGGCCGGTTGTGATTACAGGGCGGACCGTACCTCGCGTACCGCCGGACTTTTGCTTACGTCGACTGGACAAGACTTTCAACCCCCTACTGAGATCCCGATCGGAGCCTGCTGGCGCAGACGTCCGGAAATTAGCACCCGGTTTTGACCGCCCGTAGGTTTTCGGCATGTTAAATCTCGCGCTAATTGCGTTCGCAACTACCGATTGCTGCAGATCCGTGACAAGGAAACAAGCTTTCGTTATCTGGATTACATCCGCTCTACCCAGACGTTTGCTGATTCGCGCAGGTCAGCGTATAAAGCGAGGGCCGTGATATTTCAGGTGGTCCGGTTCGACGCCGGCGGCGCTGTTCTTTGCGGATGTGAAGCATCCCTCACGTGCTGGGCAAATTGCCTTCGTGTCACGATCTCAGCCGTCGGCGTCGATGGACCCAGACGTCGACAGCACAGGACGTCAACAATGAATAACGGCAGAACATCGTTCGCCAACGCGGGAAATCCGTCGAAAATGCAAATACCACCACGGCACCGAACGCGGGTTTACTGACTCTCTTCAGCCGACGTGCTCGCGGAGGAAGGCGATGTCGTCCTTGCGCCCCTCGTCCGACGTCTCGCAGATCACCGGAGCGCCGGCGGCGTCGACCACCGCAACAAGCAGTTGCGGATCGATCTGCCCGGTGCCGAAGTTGGCGTGGCGGTCAGCCCCCGAACCCGCAGCGTCCCGCGAATCGTTGCAGTGCACGAGATCGATGCGCCCGGTGATGCCCTTGATTCGCTCAACGGCGTCGATCAAGGCTTCGCCCGCCGCCCAGGCGTGGCACGTGTCAAGACAGAAGCCGATCCCCATATCGCCGATGTGATCCCACAGGCGCGCGATGGTGTCGAAGTGCCTCGCCATGGCGTGGTCGCCGCCGGCGGTGTTCTCCAGGTAGACGGGCACGTCGGTCTTGAGGCTTGCGAGCGCCTTCACCCAACGCTCGAAACCGGCGTCCAGATCTTTGTCGTCGGCATGCCCGCCGTGCACGATGACGGCGGTGGCATCGATCGCCGACGCCGCGTCGCAGGTGTCCTGCAGGATCTTGCGCGACGGGATGCGCACCCGGTTGTTCGCCGACGCGACGTTGATGAGGTAGGGCGCGTGCACATATATCGGCATCGACGAGGCCTTGAGTACCTCGGCGTCATCACGTGGCGGCGGCTTCTTCCAGCTCTGCGGATTGCCGAGAAAGAACTGCACGACGTCGGCGCCGTCCGCCTCCGCCGCCGCCAGGGGATCGTCACCGTGGACATGCGAACCAATGAGCACGAAGCCCACTGTAGGCGCGCCCAATGACAGCGACCGGGTCAACCTCGGAGGGAGACCGGTGTCCTCGGCATGTAGCTGTCGAACAACGCGGTTGCCACCGCGGCGACGTCATCGCTGAGCGGGTACATGTGCCGGTACTGCAAGACCTGCTTACCGATCAGGCCAAGGCGCTCGGCGAACGTGGGCACCCTGCCCGGGTCGAGAAGCGGGCTGTTGAACGGGGCGCGGTCACCCCGCTGGAACTCGAACGCGGCGCTGATCCGGGCCGCCTTGCCGAGTCTGCTTCCCCTACTCCCCCAGTGCAGCACCGCCTGGTTCCACGCCAGCAGACTGCCGGCGGTCGCCGGGAGCGCCCGGATGTCTTGCGGGTTGTACACGACGTTGTTGCCCTCGCCGTCCCAGCGGCGCTCGACGAAACGCGGATCGTGGTGCGCGGGAAGGACATACATGCATCCGTTGAGCGGCGTGGCATCGGTGAACGGGAGCCATACGGTCAGCGTGTGCGGCGAGTTGTCGGGGTCGAGCGTCGGTTGCACTCGATCGCGGTGCGGCCCCCACCCCGCCGCGTTCTCGTTCGGCTGCACATGCCAGACCCAGAAGTCGGGAAGCGCCCGGTAATCCTCGCCGAGCGCGGTCGTCAAGAATGACGACAGTCCTTGGAAAGCGAGCCACAGCTCGTCGTACACGAATGCGAACGGCAGCGGAATACCCCGCTGCCAGAGTGCGGTCACGGCGTCGCGGATCGGCGCCGTGCGATGGTCACCGTACGCATCCGCGACCTGGATGTATCCCTCGCGCCTGAGGTCTGACATGAGCAGTGTCGTGTCGCCCACCGCGGCCGGCGCCGACGTCGCGGCCCCTTCGATCGTCATATGCGGACACAGGTCGCGCCAGAACTCCCGACGCTCGACCTCGCCGGCAACCAGCGTGCTCAACATGTCGCCACCGTAGCGCAGACCGTTTGCTGCGCAGAGTGTTTTGGCGCGGTGGCCCCGCCGGTGATTGCGCGCGCAACTAGGACTGTGCGACGAAAAAGCCCCCGCCTCCCGGTCACGGGAGTGGGGGCTTCTTCTTTGCGGTCCGCTACCGCCTACCGGTAGTCGGAGTACCCGTAATCGTCCAGCGGCACCGCAGCGCCGGTGGCCTGGCCGAAGTCCGGGCTGTAGTACTGATCCTCGTAGGACGGGATCGTGTACGCCGCAGCACGGGCCTCTTCGGTCGGCTGAACCTGGATGTTGCGGTACCGGTTGATACCGGTACCGGCCGGGATCAGCTTGCCGATGATCACGTTCTCCTTCAGACCCTGCAGCTTGTCGCTGCGGCAGTTGATCGCCGCATCGGTCAGCACACGAGTGGTCTCCTGGAACGACGCCGCCGACAGCCATGAATCGGTGGCCAGCGATGCCTTCGTGATGCCCATGAGCACCGGGCGTCCCGCCGCGGGCTCGCCGCCCTCGGCGACGACCCGACGGTTCTCCGTCTCGAACTCGCCGCGCTCGGTCAGCGAGCCGGGCAGGAACTCCGTCGCACCCGAATCGATGATCGTGACGCGACGCAGCATCTGCCGGACGATGACCTCGATGTGCTTGTCGTGGATCGACACACCCTGGGCGCGGTAGACCTCCTGGACCTCCTTGACGAGGTGGATCTGCACCTCGCGGGGGCCCTGGACGCGGAGCACCTCATGCGGGTCGGCCGAGCCTTCCAACAGCTGCTGTCCGACCTCGACATGGTCGCCGTCGGTCAGCAGGCGCTCGGAGCCGTCGTCATGCTTGAACACCTTCAAGCGCTGACGGCGTGAGAGCTTGTCGTACACGACCTCCTCGCCCCCGTCGTCGGGAACGATGGTGATCTTGTAGAACTTCTCGCTCTCCTCCAGGCGGACCCGGCCGGAAACGTCGGCGATCGGGGCGCGGTTACGCGGAACGCGCGCCTCGAACAGCTCCTGGACACGCGGCAGACCACCGACGATGTCTGCGCCACCGGTGACACCACCCTGGTGGAAGGTACGCATGGTCAGCTGCGTGCCGGGCTCACCGATGGACTGTGCCGCCACGATGCCGACGGCCTCGCCGATGTCGACCAGCTTGCCGGTCGCCATCGAACGGCCGTAGCACATCGCACACACGCCGGTGCCGGTCGCGCAAGTCAGCACCGAGCGGACCTTCACCTCGGTGATGCCGGCAGCCAACAGCGCGTCGATGGCCGGGTCACCGAGATCGTGCCCACGCTCGACGACGACATTGCCGTTGCTGTCCACCGCATCGGTGGCCAGCGTCCGCGCGTAGGCCGACGTCTCGATGTGCTGATCGCGAACCAGCGAGTCACCCTGCAGTTCGGCCAGCGTGACGGTGATGCCGCGCTCGGTCTCGCAGTCGGTCTCGCGGACGATGACGTCCTGCGACACGTCGACCAGACGACGGGTCAGGTAACCCGAGTCGGCGGTACGAAGCGCCGTATCGGCCAGACCCTTACGGGCACCGTGGGTATTGATGAAGTACTCCAGCACCGTCAGGCCCTCGCGGAACGAGGACTTGATCGGACGCGGGATGAACTCGCCCTTCGGGTTGGTCACCAGACCCTTCATGCCGGCCAGCGTCCGCGTCTGGGTGAAGTTACCGGTCGCGCCCGAGTCCACGATCGTGATGATCGGGTTGTTCTTCGGGTAGTGCGACCGCAGCGCCTGACCGACCTCTTCGGTCGCGTCCTGCCAGATCTTCACCAACGCTTCGTTGCGCTCGTCCTTGTTCAGCTTGCCGCGCTGGTACTGCTTCTCGATGCCGTCGGCTTCCGCCTCGTAGCGCTCAAGGATCTCGGTCTTCTCCGGCGGCACCAGAACGTCGGCCATGGACACCGTGACGCCCGAACGGGTGGCCCAGTGGAAGCCGGCGTCCTTGAGCTTGTCGACGGTCTGCGCGACAACGATCATCGGGTAGCGCTCGGCCAGATCGTTGATGATCCTGGCCTGCACCTTCTTGTGCATCTGCTCGTTGACGAACGGATACCCGCGCGGCATCAGCTCGTTGAACAGCACGCGGCCCAGCGTCGTGTCCGCCGTCCAGGCGTCGCCGGCATTCCAGCCCTCGGGGAACAGCTCTGCCTCGATGTCGGCCGGCGGACGCAATTGCGTCAGCCGCACCCGGATCTTGGCCCGCACGCTCAGCGCGCCGCGGTCCATCGCCATGATGGCCTCGGCCGGTGAGCTGTAGACACCCGTCTCCGGCTGATCCTTGGACGCAGGCGTGTACTCGCCGGTGTCGCCCTCGATCTCGGTGGTCAGGAAGTACAACCCGGTCACCATGTCCAGACGGGGCATGGCCAGCGGGCGGCCCGACGCGGGCGACAGGATGTTGTTCGAGGACAGCATCAGGATGCGGGCCTCGGCCTGCGCCTCCGCCGACAGCGGAAGGTGCACGGCCATCTGGTCACCGTCGAAGTCCGCGTTGAACGCCTCACAGACCAGCGGGTGCAGCTGGATGGCCTTACCTTCGACCAGCTGCGGCTCGAAGGCCTGGATGCCGAGGCGGTGCAGCGTCGGTGCGCGGTTGAGCAGCACCGGGTGCTCGCCGATGACCTCTTCGAGAACATCCCACACCTGCGGACGCTGACGCTCCACCATCCGCTTGGCGCTCTTGATGTTCTGCGCGTGGTTCAGATCGACCAGACGCTTCATCACGAACGGCTTGAACAGCTCCAGAGCCATCAGCTTCGGCAGACCGCACTGGTGCAGCTTGAGCTGCGGACCCACCACGATGACCGAACGACCGGAGTAGTCGACGCGCTTACCGAGCAGGTTCTGGCGGAAGCGGCCCTGCTTGCCCTTGAGCAGATCAGACAGCGACTTGAGCGGACGGTTGCCCGGCCCGGTGACGGGACGGCCGCGGCGGCCGTTGTCGAACAGCGCGTCCACCGACTCCTGAAGCATGCGCTTCTCGTTGTTGACGATGATCTCGGGTGCGCCGAGGTCGATCAGTCGCTTGAGCCGGTTGTTGCGGTTGATGACGCGGCGGTACAGGTCGTTGAGGTCCGACGTGGCGAAGCGGCCACCGTCGAGCTGAACCATCGGGCGCAGCTCCGGCGGGATCACCGGAACGGCGTCGAGCACCATGCCCATCGGCGAGTTCGACGACTGCTGGAACGCCGCCACGACCTTCAGCCGCTTGAGCGCGCGCAGCTTCTTCTGGCCCTTGCCGTTCTTGATGGTGTCGCGCAGCGAGTCCGCCTCGGCGTCGATGTCGAAGTTCTCGATGAGCTTCTTGATCGACTCGGCACCCATGGCGCCTTCGAAGTACTCGCCATAACGGTCCTGCAGCTCGCGGTAGAGCAGCTCGTCGACGATCAGCTGCTTGGGAGCCAGCTTGGTGAACGTCGTCCAGATCTCCTCGAGCCGGTCCAGCTCGCGCTGGGCCCGGTCGCGCAGCTGGCGCATCTCGCGCTCGCCGCCGTCGCGCACCTTGCGGCGCACGTCGGACTTGGCGCCCTCTTCCTCGAGCTCCTTCATGTCGGCTTCGAGCTTCTGGGCCCGGGCCTCCAGGTCGGCGTCGCGCTGATCCTCGATCGCCTTGCGCTCGACGGCCATCTCCGCTTCGAGCGTGGAGAGCTCGTTGTGTCGCATCTCGTCGTCGACGGCGGTGATCACGTAGGCCGCGAAGTAGATGATCTTCTCGAGATCCTTCGGAGCCAGGTCGAGCAGGTAGCCCAGGCGCGACGGGACGCCCTTGAAGTACCAGATGTGCGTGACGGGTGCGGCCAGTTCGATGTGGCCCATCCGCTCACGGCGCACCTTGGCGCGGGTCACCTCGACGCCGCAGCGCTCACAGATGATGCCCTTGAACCGGACGCGCTTGTACTTGCCGCAGTAGCACTCCCAGTCGCGAGTCGGTCCGAAGATCTTCTCGCAGAACAGGCCGTCCTTTTCCGGCTTGAGCGTGCGGTAGTTGATGGTCTCCGGCTTCTTGACCTCGCCGTAGGACCAATTGCGGATGTCGTCCGCGGTCGCGAGACCGATGCGGAGTTCATCGAAGAAGTTGACGTCGAGCACGTAACTCCCTTTCCCCTTGCGGGTGTTGAAACTGTGATGAAGGACGAGGTCTACGCAAGATCCTCAACGGATGCGGATTCGTTGCGGGACAGGTTGATTCCGAGGTTGGCGGCAGCGCGCTCCAGGTCCTCGTCGTCACCGTCACGCATTTCGATCGCCGCGCCGTCCGAAGACAGCACCTCGACATTCAGGCAGAGCGACTGCAGCTCCTTGAGAAGCACCTTGAACGACTCCGGGATGCCCGGCTCGGGGATGTTCTCGCCCTTGACGATGGCCTCGTACACCTTGACGCGACCGACGGTGTCGTCGGACTTGATCGTCAGCAGCTCCTGCAGCGTGTAGGCGGCGCCGTAGGCCTGCATGGCCCAGCACTCCATCTCGCCGAAGCGCTGACCACCGAACTGCGCCTTACCACCCAGCGGCTGCTGCGTGATCATCGAGTACGGACCCGTCGAACGCGCGTGGATCTTGTCGTCGACGAGGTGGTGCAGCTTCAGGATGTACATGTAGCCGACCGTCACCGGGTACGGGAACGGCTCGCCACTGCGCCCGTCGAACAGCACGGCCTTGCCGTCGGCGTTGACCATCGTCTCGCCGTCCCGGTTCGGCAGCGTCGCACCGAGCAGACCCTGCAGTTCGCTCTCCTGGGCACCGTCGAACACCGGGGTGGCGACGATGCTGTCGGGCGGCGCCGACAGCATCTGCTCGGGCAGTTTCGATGCCCATTCCGGGGTCGCGGCCACGTCGATGTTCCAACCGGCCTTGGCGACCCACCCGAGGTGGGTCTCCAGGATCTGGCCGATGTTCATACGACGCGGCACGCCGTGGGTGTTCAGGATGATGTCCACCGGTGTGCCGTCCGGAAGGAACGGCATGTCCTCGATGGGCAGGATCTTGCCGATGACGCCCTTGTTGCCGTGGCGTCCGGCGAGCTTGTCGCCGTCGGAGATCTTGCGCTTCTGGGCCACGTAGACGCGAACCAGTTCGTTGACGCCGGCGGGCAGCTCGTCGTCGTCCTCGCGGGAGAAGACACGGATGCCGATGACCTTGCCGGACTCGCCGTGGGGCACCTTCAGTGACGTGTCGCGAACCTCGCGGGCTTTCTCACCGAAGATGGCGCGCAGCAGGCGCTCCTCGGGGGTCAGCTCGGTCTCGCCCTTCGGGGTGACCTTGCCGACCAGGATGTCGCCATCGCGGACCTCGGCACCGATGCGGATGATGCCGCGTTCGTCGAGATCGGCGAGCACCTCGTCGGAGACGTTCGGGATGTCCCGGGTGATCTCCTCGGCGCCCAGCTTGGTGTCGCGGGCATCGATCTCGTGCTCTTCGATGTGGATCGAGGTGAGCACGTCCTCTTCAACCAGGCGGTTGGACAGGATGATCGCGTCCTCGTAGTTGTGACCCTCCCACGGCATGATCGCCACGAGCAGGTTCTTGCCCAGCGCCATCTCGCCGTTCTCGGTGCACGGACCGTCCGCGAGAACCTGACCCACCTCGACACGCTGCCCGGCGTCCACGATCGGGCGCTGGTTGGCGCACGTGCCGTGGTTGGAACGGGCGAACTTGCGCATCCGGTAGGTGTGCCGGGTGCCGTCGTCGGCCATCACGGTGATGTAGTCCGCGGAGACCTCCTCGACCACACCGGCCTTGTCGGTGACGACGACGTCGCCGGCATCGATCGCCGCGCGCAGCTCCATGCCGGTACCGACCAGCGGGGCCTCGCTACGCACCAGCGGAACGGCCTGACGCTGCATGTTGGCACCCATCAGGGCACGGTTGGCGTCGTCGTGCTCGAGGAACGGGATCATGGCCGTCGCGACCGACACCATCTGGCGCGGCGAGACGTCCATGTAGTCGACCTCTGTCGCGGAGACGAACTCGACCTCGCCGCCCTTACGGCGGACCAGGACACGCTCCTCGGCGAAGGTTCCCTCGGCGTCGAGCGGCGAGTTGGCCTGCGCCACCACGTGGCGGTCTTCCTCGTCGGCGGTCAGGTAGTCGATCTGGTCGCTGACCTTGCCGTCGATGACCTTGCGGTACGGCGTCTCGATGAAGCCGAACGGGTTGACCCGGGCGTACACCGACAGCGAGCCGATCAGACCGATGTTCGGCCCCTCAGGGGTCTCGATCGGGCACATGCGGCCGTAGTGCGACGAGTGCACGTCGCGGACCTCGAGGCCCGCACGCTCACGGGACAGACCACCGGGGCCCAGCGCCGACAGGCGGCGCTTGTGGGTCAGACCCGAGAGCGGGTTGTTCTGATCCATGAACTGCGACAGCTGCGACGTTCCGAAGAACTCCTTGATCGCCGCCACGACTGGACGGATGTTGATCAGGGTCTGCGGGGTGATCGCCTCGACGTCCTGGGTGGTCATGCGCTCACGCACGACACGCTCCATGCGGGACAGGCCGACCCGAATCTGGTTCTGGATCAGCTCGCCGACGGTGCGCAGGCGACGGTTGCCGAAGTGGTCGATGTCGTCCACCTCGACGGGCACCTCGGTGCCGCCGGGCGCGGTCATCGTCTGGTCACCCTGATGCAGGCGGACCAGGTACTCGATGGTCGCGACGACGTCCTCTTCGGTCAGCGTCGAGCTGGTGATCGGCTGGCCGACGTTGAGCCCGAGCTTCTTGTTGACCTTGTAGCGGCCGACGCGGGCCAGGTCGTACCGCTTCTCCTTGAAGAACAGGTTCTCCAGCAGGGTCTGCGCGGACTCCTTGGTCGGCGGCTCGCCCGGGCGCAGCTTGCGGTAGATGTCCAGCAGCGCCTCGTCGGTGCCGGCGGTGTTGTCCTTTTCCAGCGTGCTCATCATGATCTCGGAGAAGCCGAAGCGCTCCACGATCTGCTCGCTGGTCCAGCCGAGCGCCTTGAGCAGCACGGTGACGGGCTGACGACGCTTGCGGTCGATGCGCACGCCGACGGTGTCGCGCTTGTCGACGTCGAACTCCAGCCACGCGCCGCGGCCGGGGATCACCTTGACGCTGTGCAGCGTCTTCTCGGTGGACTTGTCGATGCTTTCGTCGAAGTACACACCGGGCGAACGGACGAGCTGCGAGACGACGACGCGCTCGGTGCCGTTGATGATGAAGGTGCCCTTCTCGGTCATCATCGGGAAGTCGCCCATGAACACCGTCTGGCTCTTGATCTCACCGGTGTTGTTGTTGATGAACTCGGCCGTGACGAACAGCGGGGCCGCGTACGTCATGTCCTTGTCTTTGCACTCGTCGACCGGCGCCTTGACCTCGTCGAAGCGTGGGTCCGAGAAGCTCAGCGACATGGAGCCGGAGAAATCCTCGATCGGGGAGAGTTCCTCGAGGACCTCCTGCAGACCGCCCTTGGGGTCGACGTCACCGCGATCGACGGCACGTTGGAACCAATCCTCGGCGCCGATGAGCCATTCGAATGACTCGGTCTGTACGTCGAGAAGGCCGGGAACCTCGAGAGGCTCCCGAAGTTTTGCGAAGGAAATTCTGTTTGGTGCTCCGGGAACGGAGTTATTAGTGGTTGACTCGATCTGGCGGGACCCTGCCAAGATGCATCCTTCCAGCACCTCACGCGGCTGTTGGAATGCCGGGGGAGCCGGTTCCGCATGCCGCTTATCTGCGTCGGTTCGGCTGGCTTCACCAGCCTCCCGGACGCACGGCACGCGTGTAGCTCGCTGAGCAGGGCTCAGACTGGAACTACGGCGTCAAGTGCGAATGAGGGTGGGCAGGATGCAGCCAGCGCAACGTCCAACGATAGCGCAGGACGGCATATTCCTCAACCCTCGAGGCAGCACCGTGTGCGACGGAACTCTGGGCGCTGGCTGGCGACCCTAACCCGTGCAAACATGCTGGCCAATAGATTGGCCCGCTTTCGTCCTTCCGTCAAGAGATAACGCGGTGTTTGGCGCAACCATTTCTTCGGTGACTTCGTCGGGGTCGGCCGCACACGTGGCGAAGTCGATGCCGAAGAGGATCTGCGAGACGAAACCGAAGAGGTAGTCGAACAGCGTCAACGTGTCCGTGCGCCCGGGCAGGACATCTGCGGTCGCGGTGCCGCTGCTCGTCTTGATTTCGATGGTCTGGTTGGGGACGCCGTAATAGCCCGAATCCTTGGTTCCCGCGAACATGTCGTTCAACCATCCCGCGCTGATCATCTCCGCGGCTCTGACGTTCGCCGGCTTCGGCCACCCGGTGACCAGATTCATCGCGATCTGGACGAACAGATTGCCGCCCGTCATCGCGTCCCCGTGGGAGCTGTCGGTGAGCTTCACCCCGTTGAACCCACCGGGCCGCCACGTCTCCATCGCGGTGTTGGTGACCCCGGACATGTTCCAGTAGTAGGCCCGTGCGGCCAGGTTGTAGATCGGGAAGTCCTGCGGCAGCTTGGCCAGCGCGTCGGGCGTGACATCCCCGAAGCCCACACCGTCGAGCATCACGACGCCGGCGAGCTTGTCGAGCGTGCCGTTGCGCGCCATGTACCCGGCCGCCCCCGCGGACAGTCCCCC
>NZ_LWCS01000044.1 GCF_001650495.1 Mycolicibacterium iranicum
CCACCACCCCCACCACCTCCTCCGCCGTGGAACGGAGACCCCACGCCGGGCTTCTCGATCGGAATCTGCGCGCCGATTCCGTTCGTGTCGCTGTGTACGGGGATCTGACGATCCACCCGTGCTCGCCGGCGGTCGGCCTTGACGAAAACGATCCGGGGCCCAGCGATGGCTTCCTACACTCTTCGTAACGCGCTGACCAGCGCGAAGGAGGCATCATGAGAAACCTGACCGTAGGTGCGGTGGCTGCTGGTCTCTGTGCCGCCGGCCTTGCCTTGGCGGCACCCGCGCACGCCGATCTCGCCCCGGGCCTGTATGAGTATCGGTCGGTCATGGCCACGGGCGCCACCGAGGACATCAGCATGCGGATCGACAGTTGCGGTCCCGGCTGCATCAGCCTGTTCAACCTCGAGAGCAACAGGGATCAGGGCCAGGCGCGTGTTCAAGGAGCGCAATACGTGCTGGACCAGTTCGTTCCGGGAGGAGCGTTCTGTCCGGACGGTCGCGCCGTCGACGTGGTCGCCCGATACACCTTCAACCTCGATGGCACGAACGGGCTGTACACGCTGAACGGGCCGAATCCCTGTGGCAACAACGGACCAGTCGGATCGACCACCTTCGTCCTCGTCCCGTCCTGAGCGGCCCCGGGCGGCCCGAATCAGTTGACCTCGGTCAAGGTGAGGGCCGTGGGCAAGCTGGTCTACTGCGGTGCGAAACCGCATGCCGGACCGTCGATCGTGCCGATGGCGATGGCGTGGAAGTTCTCCGGGTCGAAGGTGAAATCTTCTGTACCGGAGCATATTTGATCCGTAGTGCAGGTTGCTTCGTCGGCTCGCCGGACCTGCATCCGCCACTGGCCGTTCTTTCAGGCGCGCCTGACCGCTCCAGCCGGCGCTTGACGTGACGTTGGCGCAGCCGAGTTGGAGCCCGCCGGCGGGGAGCCAGAGGTTCTGGGGTGCCTCCGCTGGCGATATGTGCTTGCTTTTGTCGATGCCGCTGCACAGGCTTGGTTTCGTCTGCGGGTTCTGAAATCCGTCCGCTGTCTCTGCGCTGAGGAGATGAGATGCGCGTTGTCGTCATCGGTGGTGGTCCCGCGGGTGTCTCCGCCGCCCTGCACGCGGCCGAGCTCGGCGCCGACGTCACCCTCATCGAGCGGGGAAGGGTCGGCGGCACTGCGCTCAACCGGGGCCCGGCACCTGTTCGCACGCTCGCGCGTGCGGCGCGCCTGGTGCGGGACTGGAGTTCGTGGGAGACGTTCGGTCTGCGCGGGCCGCGGCCTGAGGTCGACCTTGCGGCGACACTGGCGAATGCGCAGCGGGTGGCGGCCTACGCCTACGAACGCAAGCGGATCGCCGATCGCATCCGTTCGTGCGGAGTCGCACTCGTCGAGGAGGCGGGCGACGCTCGATTCGTCGATGCCCACACGCTCGCCACTGCCGACGGGCGCACGTGGTCCGCGGACCGCGTCATCATTGCGGCCGGAGGTAGACCCGGGCGACTGCCGATCCCCGGGGCCGAGCTCGGCCTGACCTATGAGGACCTCCGCGGTCTGACCTCGCTTCCCGGCAGAGTCGCTGTCATCGGGGGCGCCGACACGGGGTGTCAGCTCGCCTCGATCCTGGCCGACTTCGGTGGCGAGGTCACGCTGCTGGAGTACGCGCCGCGCATCGTGGCGCGAGCTGATGTCGACGTGTCGGTCGCGCTCGAGGATGCTTTCCGGAAACGCGGTATCGAGATCGTCACCAGTGCCGCAGTTTACGAACTGGAGGCTCTTCGTCCAGGCGTGGGCGTCCGGTACCGGGTCGACGACGAAGCCAGAACGCTCGATGTGGATGCGGCCTTCTTCGCAGTCGGCTGGCCCGGCAACGCCGACCTCGTCGACGTTGCCGCCGCCGGCGTGGTCACCGAACGCGGTTACGTGAAGGTCGACGCGTTCACCGCGACGAACGTCCCGCATATCTTCGCCGCCGGGGACGTCGACGGGAACAGCATGCTCGTCAGCAGCGCAACGCTCGAAGGCCGCGTCGCCGCCGAGAACGCGGTGCTCGGCCAGCGTCGCCGGGTGGTGCACGAGGTTGTCCCCGCCGGCAGCTTCACCAACCCCGAGTACGGCAGTGTCGGCCTCACCGAGGAGCAGGCCCGCGCCCGCTACGACTGCGTCGTCGCCGTGACGCAGTACGAGAACATACTGCGGCCGGTCGCCGATGGTCAGCCGGAAGGCTTCTGCAAGCTGATCGTCGAGACCCTGCGACGGCAGATCGTCGGCGCCCACGTCCTTGGGGAGTATTCCGCCGAGGTGATCCAGATGGTCGCGGCGTGTATGGCGGCCGGGATGCGTGTCGAGGATGTCGCCGAACTCCAGTTTGCCTTCCCCACATTCAGCGAGGGAGTCAGTCAGGCGGCCCAGACGATCGTCACTCAGCTCGGCGTGCGTCCGATGCCCCATCTGTGGAGCAGTCTGGAGACGGCGCGACCGATCCAGGAATGACGGCGGTCGCCCTCGTATGGCAGCCTGGCCGAAGTCAGTCCGTGCGCCGGTCGCGTCCGGACTTCGGCACATCCTGGGGGCCGCGGCGGTCGTGCGGCGGGACGAGGGGGGTGTCGCGCACCTTTCTTCCGTAGCCGGCCACCGTGCTGAACGCCCTGTGGCAACCGGGACAGATCGGTTTACCGTCCTTGTTCACCGACCAGCTCTTACCGCCGCCCTTGCACGCCTTGCTCGGCTTCATGGGTGCATCATCCTCGCAATCGTGCCGAGTGATCGCCGGAGTCCAACGGCGCCGTGACAATCGCCCCCGAGGTTGTCACATCACAATATGCTTGCGGCTTGTCACAAGTTGATATTGGGGAGGTCCCTCTAGCCGGATCCGATAGTAAATTTCCTCCCGTGAAGCTGAGTTGGCTTGGCGCACTCAGCATCGTCTGGGCTCTGATGCCGGCATTCGCGTGTCCCGCGGCTGCCGAGCCAGCACCTGATGTCGTCGCGCCGGTGCCCGACCCCGCCGTCGGCGGCGCAGCACCCGTCGCCCACGCAGCTGGGGTCATCGCCCCGGGCGCGGACGCCCTCATCGTTTCCGCTCCTGCGTCGACGACCACGACACCCAACGGTTGGACGCTGACCGTCGGGGCCAAGGACGAGGTGATACAGAACACCAACCCCCTCACCACCGCGCTGTCGTCGCGCAACTACCAAGTCAGAGGGGTCTTCAACGGCTCGTTACGTGGACCGGAGGGCTCCGAGCCGCCACGGGGCGTGTTGGAGGTGGGTTACCAGATCGGCTGCGGTATCGACATGGGCGCCAACGGCGTCACCATGACCGGTTCCGCGGGACTCACGCCGTCCCTGGGCCTGGTGGGACTCGACGGAGAGGGCGAGTTCATCGACGGCATCGCGCCGGTGCTGTCGGCGCCGCTGACCGGAGGCATCGCGGTCGGTCTGCGACCTGGTCTCATCAACACCGTCCCCGTGGGACGCAAGGAGTTCACCGGCAACGATCCGTGGGTGTTGGTCAGCAACTTCAACGTGAAGATCGATGGCTGCGTGGGGGAGTCGTTCATCAGGTCCTACGCCGTGCTCACCCATGCGACGGACCAATCCGACTCGATCCTGGGGTATTACGGCACGACAAAGAAGGTGTGATCTCGCCATCGACGCCCTTGTCTGGCAACAGTTTTGGTTCTCGTCAGCAATGACGGCGCGACCTTCTGGTCGGTCAACGGTGGCGAGTGGCAGGGACGGCTGCAGAGAACTCTTGTCAGCGAGACTTGTGTCGGTACCCGAGCAGACGGTCCGCACTGCGGACGGCAGTCATCGTAGAGACGTACGAGGCGAAGCCGAGCCATACCAGTCGCGGCGCCAGCAACCATGCTGCCCGCCGATCCAGCCGAGCGGTGAGGCGCACGCTGTATGCCGTCAGCGCGAAGCCCGCCGCCGTATTCACAGCGCCCAGGATCGGACTGCGTAGACCGAAGAACAGGCTTGAGAAGCTGCCGAACAGTACCCAAGTGCCGGCCTCGGCAGCCAGGGCGCGACGGCGTAGATCCGTGGAATCGGGCAGGTTGGCGATGCGCAGGTTGCTTGCGAGCGTCGTGATGTTGTTGGCGGCCCAGACGGGCGCGAAGACCCATCCGGGCGGCGCCCCCGGGGGTGTGTGGAGCGACTCGTAGAACGAGTCGTCGCCGTTGTATCCGGCGGGCAGCGCGCTGGCGACATTGGCGAGGACGCCGACGACGGCGGCATGCCGCCAGGTGTAGCGAGGCTTGCCTCGGTGCATAATCGCTCCGTTTCCGAGTAACTCCGTTTCGGACGAGAATAGGACTAGGGTCTTCGCATGGCAAGCGGCGATGCGGTGGAACAAACGGAACGCAGCAGGGTCACGGCAGAGGAGGTTTCGTGGGCGCTGCGAGATTTCACGCGAGCAGCCGTCGATGCCGACTACGCGATCGCCCGGCGCGTCGGTCTGCGGCCAATGGACTACACGGCGCTGAACCACGTGTTCGCGCACCGAGGGTCGCTCAGTCCGAACCAACTGAGCGATCGCCTCGGTATCAGCACCGGCTCCGCGAGCGAGCTCGTCGACCGCCTGGAACGGGCCGGACACGTGGAGCGGCATCGCAACGAGCACGATCGGCGTCGCGTCAGCCTGTCGCCCACGCCCGCGTCCGTCGATCGGGTGTTGGGCGAATTGGCGCCCCTGCTGACGGAACTCGACGAGATCGCCCGCCAGTACAGCGCGCCCGAGCGTGACCTCATCGCCGGCTACCTACGCCGCGTGGCGCAGGCGCTTCGCGACTACGAGACGAGCACCGCGCCGGTTGACTGACGAGTGTCGGTGGGTGGACGAATAGCCCCGAGCTGTAAGTGCCCCCGGCAGGATTCGAACTAGCCGGTGCGCCTGACGGATTCGCACCGTCAATCAGCAGAAATGGTCTCTGTACAGGCATTTGTCTAGACACCCGGAACTGACTGGGTGGCGCGCATTGGCGCGGTAAAGTGCATCTATGTGGCACGTAGGTGGCACGGGGAGGCAAACACCGATGTCGGAGACCGCACCGAAAAGACGTCAGCAGACCACGCGCAGAGGGTGGGGCCGGATACGTCGGCTGCCGTCAGGTCGTTACCAAGCGTCCTATGTCGGCCGAGACCTGGCGCGTCATGTTGCCCCCGCCACGTTCACGGCCAAGATGGACGCCGAGTATTGGCTTGCCGATGAGCGCCGGTTGATCGAGCGCGGGCAGTGGACGCCACCGGCTCAGCGTGAGGCTCAACAGATGGCCGCGATCATCACGTTGGACGAGTACGCCAAGACATGGATCGAGCAACGGCCGCTCAAGCCGCGCACCCGACAGATGTACAAAGACACCCTTCGGCTACACATCTCCGACTCGCTCGGCCGTGTTGGCGTCGGTCAGCTCACCGCGCAAGCCGTGCGTGCCTGGTACGCCAAACTCGGCACCGACCATCCACGGCGCAACTCCCACGCCTACGCGCTGTTGCACGCGATCACCAAGACGGCGGTCGAAGACGGGTTATTGGCTGCCAACCCGTGCAACATCAAGGCCGCGATGAATCCGCCGACCAAGCGCGCGCCGGTCATCTTGGAGGTGACTGCGCTGGCCACGGTGGCTGAGAAGATCAGACCGGAACGGCTCAAAGCCCTGGTGTTGCTCAGCGCGTGGTGTGGCGCGCGGTGGGGCGAGGTCATCGAGCTTCGACGCAAAGACATCGATGCCGACTGCACCACGGTCAGTGTCGGTCGTGGTGCCACCCATCGCGGCGGCTGCCGAATCGATACACCGAAGTCAGGCAAGGCCCGCACGGTGACGATTCCTCCGCACATCCGCGCCGACGTGAAACACCACTTAGCCACCCATGTCGCCAAGGGGCCAGATGCACTGCTGTTCCCGGCCGAACGTGGCGGCTGCCATCTCAATGACAAAGTGTTTCGCGAGTACCTGCAAACAGCGCTGGAAAGTGTTGGTAGGCAGGATGTCCGCGTGCACGATCTGCGCCACTTCGCCGGTACGCAGATGGCCCGTGTCGGAAACCTGAAAGAGACGATGGAACGTCTTGGTCATTCCACGGTCAAGGCATCATTGATCTATCAGCAGGTGGTCTCGGGTCGACCGGCCGAGATTGCCGAAGCGCTGTCGGCACTGGCAACGGGTGCACTCGACGCCGAAGCAAAGGCGGCAGCAGAGGCAGAAGCGAAGCAGGGGGGCGGTTAGCCACATTGGTCCCTGGCTGCCCTGTGTCCGAACGAATGGCCTGCCCGTGCTGTGATGCCACGGGCAGGCCGTTTTAATTCCTCACAATCGCCAGGTAACCGTCACCGCGAAACGTCGCTACATTCGTCTAGACGGGACAGATTGCAGCACAGAGGTTCCCGGGTAGTCTGGTTGCTGTCTCCGAGTCTTTTGGGCAATGACGAGCCGAGAGCGCGCACTCAAGCGCGCTTGAGACCGCCATGCGTACAGAAGGATTCGGGACACCATGTCTACGAAGCGGGCCGTAACCAAGAGTCACGATCGTGACGAACTACTCACCATCAATGAAGCGGCTGAACTACTCAAGGTCCATCACCGGACAATTCGCCGATTCATCACCACTGGCAGACTGCCGGGATACCACCTCACGGCGCGCACAGTTCGGCTGCGCCGCAGCGATGTTGAGAAATTGCTGACACCCATCCCGACCGGGTTTCGGTTCTGACGTGTCAACGCCAATGGCCCCGGCCGATGGAGACTACCGACCGGGACCACCCGACATATCCGACTCCCGCGAAAGAACCGAACATGCCGAAGACTACCAGCGCAGCGCGCAGGCCACCTCGCGTAAAGCCTGTCAAGCCCCGCCGAGGCCAGCCCACACCGCCACTGCCCAACGTCTGCAATGAATCTGGCGAAGTCGACCTACTCGACAGCGCCGACTTGGATGCCCGTGCGCGTCAGGCACTTTCACTCGGCGCACCGTTGGACATCTTCGATTGGACACCTGTCGTCACCGACGAGGTTCGACAGTCCAACCTCGACGCGCTACTCAAGTGGGAAGCCAACCTAGAACGTAAACGAGAAGCGCGGCAGCACAACAGAAATGGCTATACCCCGGATGAGAACCGTAAGCGTCACATCGCGTTAACGATCCTGGCCAATGTCGAACGAAAGCTCTCCGAGGCCGCAGAGGGTGAGCGCGATACCGCCACGTGTAACGCCATCTATGATCTTGGCAAGTTCGTCAACGAGGACTGTCTGAGTCAGGCTGAGGTGTCGCAGGCCATTGAGCGTGCGGCGAAGTCGAACGGACTTGCCGAGGATCGATCCAATGGCGGGCTGACGAAAATCAAGCGGGACGTACCGCGCCGTTTGACGAAGGCGCACCGAGACGGCACCACCGTGGACTGGACACGGTTCGACTGGCTCTATGACGACGAGCGTCACGACGCACGCGCGGGTGATTCATCTGAATCAGGCAAGGACACCGCTGACGAGTTTGACGAAAACGAGACCCCGAGGCTAGCGACTGGGCTGCTGACCCGTACCGACCTGCTCGCATTGCCCAACCCCGAGCCGCTCATCGACAACGTTCTCGACCAGGGCACCACCGCGCTGCTGTACGGGAGATGGGGAACGCTCAAAACGTTCATTGCGCTCGACTGGGCGGCCAGTGTGGCCACCGGCAGGCAATGGCAAGGCCGCACGACCATTGAGCGGCGAGTGCTCTACATCGTCGGCGAAGGTGCCTGGGGGTTCAAAGGCCGAGTGCAGTCGTGGGAAACAGGCTGGCAGCAGACCATCGCGGATGACTCGTTCTCAGTGATGCCGATGCCTGTGAACCTGCTCAAAGCGTCCGAGGTAGCCGAGCTGGCCGCGCTCATCACATGGGGGCGCTACGGGTTGGTCATTCTCGACACGCTGGCAAGGTGCATGGTCGGCGGCGAAGAGAACTCAGCGAAAGACTCTGGCGTCGTCGTTGACTCGATGACCCGGTTACGCGATGCCACACCGGGAGGTCGCGGGGTAGTGATCGGCGTTCACCATGCGGGAAAGGACACCAAGACGCTGCGCGGCTCATCTGCTTTCGAGGCCGGTGTCGACACGGTGTATTTCACCAGCCGCGACGAGCAGGTCGTCACGCTAACCAGAGAGAAGCGCAAGGACGGTCCTGAATCTGACGTCCATTTGCTCGAATTCGATTCTATACCAGGCACTTTGAGTGGAACGTTGCGAATGTCACACGGAATGTCTCACGATGCTGAGACAGGTGAACGCGCCGCAACATTACGTCTCATCATGTCTCAGCACTTCAGTCTCACCGGAGCAAGCGCCGCAGA
Source organism: Mycolicibacterium iranicum (assembly GCF_001650495.1). Lineage (GTDB taxonomy): Bacteria > Actinomycetota > Actinomycetes > Mycobacteriales > Mycobacteriaceae > Mycobacterium > Mycobacterium iranicum_A. The sequence continues at coordinate 8,328 of NZ_LWCS01000044.1, forward strand.
GCTACGCCGTCTTGTCGTTGACGACGGACCACTGACCCGAGCAACGTTCTACCGTGCACTGTCTGACCTGCTGAAAGAGGGATGGCTTACCAACACCGGCAGCGATAAACGACCGTTCTACCGAATAGCGACAGCAAACTAATGTCTCATCCGCGTCTCACAACGTCTCACATCAGACGCAATGTCTCATCTCACCTCCCCCCCTTTAGGGGGTGAGACGTGAGACTGAGACTGAGACCTATCGAGCCGAGGCGGCATCGCCTTGGTCTGACGTGGTGCGCGGCTGGCTTACCCTTGGTCGACATGACACGCGCACCGCAACTCAGTCACTTCGGCCGCGCACTCTCGGCCGTGATTCCCCCACCAATGCCGAAGGCAGCGTGTCAGGGCCGCTGGGACTTGTTCGACCCCATCGAAGACCGGACACGCCGCAAGGCCAACCACGCGAAAGCAATCCGAATCTGTCGGCAATGCCCCGAGCTGACGACCTGCCAACGTTGGTTCGACGGGTTGCCTACCACCCGTGCCGCTGGCCTGCCGCTCGGCGTAGTCGCCGGGCAGGTGCTGCAACACAGGTCCAGAGAAGAGACACCGTCGCGGTCTCGTCCGAGCCGGGTCGGTGTCTCAGCAAGTGCGCGGGCACGAGCAACGCGAGCACTCCGAGCCAGACGCAGGACGGCGGCGTATTAGTCCCTGGCTGCCCCACAGACGGCCGAACACGGTGGCACTGCTGTGAGTGATTGGGCTTGCCACTTGCGGCACTCCATAGAGCGACGAATGCGAACCACGCCAGACAGCGTGAAAGCCGTTCTTTAGCAAGCTGATTCACGTCTCGCCGATGGCTGAAAGCTGTTGCTAGACAACGGGTCACACCGCTCAACCCGACATGACAGTGCGGAGCTGGCAAACGAGACACGCTGTGCAGCAGAGGCATTGAGCGTCACCAATGACGCACCATGCCGAAAGTATGTGGTACCGACTTGCGCAGCGGCGCGGATCACGTGTCTGACCAGCGTAGATGACTAGGGGGGATCATAGTGTCCGTTACCGTCAGTGGCCCGCTGCTCGGCAGCTGACCTTTTGGCGCCGGGTAGTCCATCGTAGCTAACTCAGCGCCCCGTACAACTAATTCCGTTGCTGCACAACGTGATCGGCGCTAGCCGGGCCGCTGGGGTATGCTGATCTGATGGCCACCAAACGTGTTGTTACAGAACATGGTTCGCGTGGATACTCCTATGGCTGCCGGTGCCTGCTCTGCAAGGCTGGCCATGCCGAACGTCAGCGCAACCGCCGCGCTCTCGGGTCAGGTTCACGCGAGACGGTCGACGCATTAGCGAAGCCACGGCCTATGGGCGAGACCGAACGGGCTGTGCTGGCCGAGGTCGAAATGATGACCAGCGCCCCGCGCACAGCCGACGTGCTGGCCTGCCGCAACCTCGCCCGCATTCTCGACAACCCGAAGATGGTCGCCCATCACGCACGAGCTACCAAGGAATTCGTGTCGGCGCTGTACGTCATGCACCCGAAGCCACAGAAGCGCAAGGCCAAGCGCCGCCTTGCCGCAGTCCAGGAGATGACCACAGGGAGGACCACCAAATGAGGAACAGCACACCAACATTCGATGACCGCAACGATGCCCGAGATTGGATGCGCCGCGACGTAGCCCGCTATTCAGATTCAGTTCTGGCGCTGGCACTTCGGGCTGTGGCTCGTGATGTGCTGGCCATGATGGTCAGCTATGGCGGCAACTATCTGCCGGTGATGTCGCAGAGCCGCTGGGATGCAACGGAAGTCATTACGGGCGACGCTATGCAGCGATTCGACCGGCTACCGGATTCACCGACTGACTTGCTCATCGAAGAGTTGGCATCGGCTACGTGGTGTGTCATCCACAAGAATTGGGCCAGCCATCCCGGCGAGTTGGCCCGCTGGCCGCTTGCCTATGGTCGACTGTTAGCCGCCGACGTCGCGATGACCGAAGCAATGGCCCGCGCGCTGCCTGAGCCAGTGCGTGACCCGCTGGCTGACTATCCGGCAGACGTGGCAGGCGGCTACGTGTGGCACCGAGATAGGGCACCCGAGCCCGTTGACTCAATCTGAGAAGTTCGTCGCTCAGGAGGGCAGCCAGAGGGCAAAGCCGTAGCGCACAGTGATGGTCTAAGATTGGCCGCGAGAGTCGCTCTGCCCCTTCGCATTGCAACGTCTCCGCGTCGGCACTGACCCTGGCCAGACCTGCCCACGGTCAGGCCGACGCGAGCAACACCGAGGACCACTTGCCAGCGTGGAAGCTCATACGGCAACGTTCGCGCCGCTGACTGAACACCAGCACCGGCAGTAGGCGAACGATGCGGTGACCAGTACCGTTGCCTTTCAACGCCTCTCGGCTATTCAGCCATTCATTCTGCCTGCCCTAAATCTGTTGCAGGACAGGCGCATTCAGCAAAGGAAAACCATGCCCAACATTGTTCAACTGCGAGCCCGTGCCCAAGAATTGCTGGCTGAAGTACGAGCCAAGATGGCCGCGTGCGAGGCAGGCCAGATCAGCGCGAAAGCGCTCTCGAGCTACATGGAAGCCGCGTCAGCCGAAGACCGCGAGATTGCCGAACAGATCAAAGCCTACGATGCCAGCCTGTCTCACTCAGGTATGGGCGGCAGCTCTCTCGACAGTCAAGGCAACCCGGCACCGGCTACGGGTGGCGCACCGTTCGCCGCGCCGAACCGCGACAACGGCAAGCGTCTGACGTTCGGCACCAAGACCGCAGCCGCACTGGCAATCAAGATGCTTGGTGCACCCGGTGGCCTACGGACCAAGGCTCTGGCACCTTCTGGTTCTGCCGCAGTCGGTCAAGAGTTCCGCCCTGATCCCATCGCACTCGGCAAGCCAGCCCATTCTCTACTCGATGTTCTTCCCACCACGCCGCACGATACGGCCGAGTTCTCGTATCTCCGGCAGACCGTGCGCACCAACAACGCCGCCGTCGTGCCTGACTACCAACTCAAGCCAACATCGGTCTATTCGGTTGAGCGCATCGAAGATCGGCTCGACGTGATCGCGCATCTTTCCGAACCTGTTCCGAGATTCTGGTTTCAGGACAACGAGGCACTGACCGGGTTCCTGGCCAACGAGCTGGACTACGGGTTGCGTGTCGCGGTCGAGGCAAAAGTGTTGAGTGACATCAACGCCACCTCTGGCCTGCAAACGGTCACAGACACCACGAGTCAGACGTTGGTGAGATTGCGCAAGTCCCTGACCCTGCTAGAGCAGTCGGGGTACTCGCCCGGGTTCTTTCTGCTTGACCCTGTCGACTGGGAAGGTATCGAACTGTTGCTGACGTCGTCTGGCGCGACAGACATGCAGGGCATTCCGTATGACCCCGCGCAGCGACGACTGTTCGGCGTGCCGGTCGTGGTCAGCGTGGCGCAAGCGGCCGGTGTCGGTCATACGGTCGCGGCCGGTGCGGTGGCACTGGACACGGGCAGCGAGGGTACCGGCGTGCAGTGGTCGGAAAGTCACGCTGATGACTTCGGTAAGAACCTTGTGCGAGCACGTTGCGAAGGCCGTTACGCCACAAGCGTTTACGCACCGCTCGGTGTCGTCACTGTCGATCTGACAGCGTAAGGCGGGCCATCATGAAAGTGACTGTCACACAGGGGATTCAGGTCGTCCACGACGGGCAGGTTTACCTTAACGGCGCTTCGGCCGACGTGCCCGACGCGTTAGGGCAACGGTGGATTCGCAACGGGTGGGCGTCTGAGGACGGTCTGTCGGCGCTGCCCGACCCTCGTGGGTTGGGTAAGAGTCAGACCGAGCCTGACGTCTATTCGCTCGGTGCGCTTGAGGCCAAACCGGCAGGAGCGGCTTGTCGCGCCGCGCCGTCTCCTGACACCGAGGTCGACAAATCGTCTGGCCCTGGCCCTGCCAAACCGCGAGCGCAGCGCAGAACAAGACGTGACCCACGAAAGGCAAAGGCAGGCAACAATGATGACGAGTGAGCCAGACGATTACGGGCCAGGGTGGGCACAGCCTGCTCCGGTGCTGCACGTAACGGGCAGCGGGTTCGATACCGAGGCTCGAATCGTGACGCCAGACCACGAGGCAGCACGGCCGCGCGATGACTGGCCACCCGTGTTTACCAATGGCACACAGCAATTTCACAGTGGTATACCGCCATCGCCACCGAGGTAGGTAGGTGCAAACGACTCAAGGCCAGGTGATTCATACGGATCACCTGGCCTTAGGCGTCGCGTGACTGCGTCTTAGGGCAACTCCTGTGGGATGCTTCCGCGTGGCCACTTTGTTGTCTCATCGTGTCGGGCCCCACGAAAGCTGGTGCCATTGAACGTAGCCGAGGTGAAATTTGTGCCGCGCACGTCCGCATTCAAAAACGAGGCTTCTTCCAACTTCGCCGAGTTGAGCCGCGCTTTTTGAAGTATCGCGTCTGCGAAATCGGCGTCAAACAACTGGGCGCTGACGAGCGCTGCACCAGTCAGGTCGGCACCTTCAAAATCAGCGTGTGGCAATTGTGCGCGGTCGAGACGGGTTCCGTGCATTATGGCGCGTTGGAATGTCACTCTGTTTGGCCATCCTGGGTCAGTGTTTGGAGTCATCTGCGAGTCTTGAAGTCGTGCGTCAGACAAGTTGGCCTCAACGAAAAATGCGCCATGTATCTCGGTTCTTTCGAGAGAAGCACCAGACAGATCGGCTTTCACGAATTGGGCGAGTGCTAGGTTTGCACCGTCCAATCTAGAGCGCTGCAAATCCGTTCGGCTCAAGTCGAATTGGGATAGATCGGCGCCCGACAAATCGATTCGACAGTCTCGCCAGCTGTGCAAGTCGTCGTCGTCTACAAGGCGGTGCGAACGGATGAGCGCAACAATTGTTTTGCGGACCTCGACATCATTGGCCACGTCGTTCTGCGTCGGTGTCGGTGACATTGGCGACGTAGTAACCCGGGGAGTCCGCAACTGCGCGCACAGCAGGTCGACGCAGACTTGGCGTTCTGCGTCATTTCCAAATCCATGCCAGTCGTCGGCTAGTGCCGCAAGCGCATACGCGCCAGCGTGCCGGACAGCGAAGTTCTCCGAGCCGAGTTGTTCAGCGACAGTGGTAAATCTTGCTCGCAACTCTCGCTCGCGGTCATCGTTTCGACGGTCGGTATCGAGTTTGTGGCGGTCCCTGTCGAGCTGGTACTTCTGCGAATCGAGGGTGTGCTGAGCATTAGCGATACGTTGACCTTCAATCGCTACCGCATGCGCCCGTTCGGCAGTGTCTTGACGCCGATACGCGACCAGCGCAGCGCCGCCGACACCGACGATGGCAAGGACGGTCGCTGTAGTTCGAGCGGCATCGAAGAGTTCCGTGCCCTCGACGTACTCCATCCAGTCCCACCACCCACTGTCACCGCGCAGCGGTAAGGGCTGACGGGCGAGCAGCCACGCTAGCCACCAAAACAGCCCTACACCGGCAATCGTGACAACGACGGTCCCGAAGGCGACGAGCCTGACTAGAGATATGCGCTTGTCGTCGGGCACAGATGGCGTCTTGCCAAACTGGCTGGGAGGCTCGGGCTCCGATGGCATCGCTAGCTGAAATACTTGCCGGTCGGCCAGGCTGCCATCTTGACCGGAATCGGCGCACGGGGGTCTTCAACCACCATGGCTGGCACTGATGGGTCAGCGAATCTAATTGTGAAAATGTCAGTTCCGCCTTCGGAATGCGTGGCGAACTCGCTGAAGAGTCGAGACCGCCGCCAAGTGATTCCGTACTCTCTGACCTCATCGACAGGAATAAAAACCGCTGTGTTTAAACGTACAATCTCGGAGATGGTGAGGTCTGCGGCGAGCACGTATACGCCAGGTGCGTAGGAGACCGAGTTGCCGCTGTTGGGTCGCACCAGAGTTGCGGCGACGTCGTGGCTCAGGTTCAGTGCAACATCATCAACGTCGGGGTCTACGAACTGCATGTGCACAAAGTTGTAGACACCTGGGCTCGTCGGTGCCTGCCCTCGAACGCGGCGCAGTCGGTCCCAGTCATGTTCGAGGTGGCTCATCGTGTCGACTTTCAGCAGAACATCCGGTAGTGCTGGAAGTTCGACTGGCGGCAGTAGTGCATCGAGCAAGTACGTCTCTTCGGGGAAGCTGGCCATCGTTGGCCTGTCCTTTCGTCGTGCCGGGTGGCCTCACCCGGTTTACCTACCCGTCTAGCCTGCCAGCGCCAGCGCGTTTGTCGGGGGACGACAAATGGCGTGTTCACGCACTGATGTAGCGCTTGTTTGGAGGATCACACTCAAAACCCAGCAACGGACTGCGTTGATGCGTAGTGGCACGCATGTGGCACGCTGGCCAATCAGAATGGCATATTGCCTGGTTAAACGAGTGCCCCCGGCAGGATTCGAACCTGCGGCCTTCTGCTCCGGAGGCAGACGCTCTATCCCCTGAGCTACGGGGGCGCGTGCTGTGACAGCTGCGCCGGTTGGGCCTGAACAGACTAACGCATCGACGACACGATCAATGAACGCATCGGTATCGGATGCGACGCCCGACGATCTGAAGGGTCGCCAGTTCGCACGGATCGGTCGTGGCAGGCGGCGGGGAAACGGATTCGGCCCGGAACAGGTCAGACCATAGGATGGACCCTCGTGACCCCCGCCGATTTGGCTGAACTGCTCAAGGCCACCGCCGCCGCGGTGCTGGCCGAGCGCGCCCTCGACTCCGCTGCACTGCCCGACGTCGTCACCGTCGAGCGTCCGCGCAACCCCGAGCACGGCGACTACGCGACAAACCTGGCGCTGCAGATCGGCAAGAAGGTGGGCGTCAACCCTCGCGAGCTGGCGGGCTGGCTGGCCGAGGCGCTCCTGGCCAAAGACGGTATCGCCGGCGCCGACGTTGCAGGTCCAGGCTTTGTCAACCTGCGCATCGAGGCCTCCGCGCAGAACGTGATCGTCGGTGACGTCATCGCGGCCGGCGCCGCGTACGGACACTCGGTCGACCTTCGTGGCAAGAAGGTGAACCTCGAGTTCGTCTCCGCCAACCCGACCGGCCCCATCCATATCGGCGGCACCCGGTGGGCCGCGGTCGGCGACGCCCTGGGGCGATTGCTGACCACCCAGGGCGCCGAAGTCGTGCGCGAGTACTACTTCAACGACCACGGCGCCCAGATCGACCGGTTCACCAATTCTCTGATCGCCGCCGCGAAAGGGGAGCCGACACCGGAGGACGGGTACGCAGGCACCTACATCGCCGACATCGCGGGACAGGTCCTCGCGAAGGAGCCCGATGCGCTCAACCTGCCCGACGCCGAGATGCGGGAGACGTTCCGGGCGATCGGCGTGAACCTGATGTTCGACCACATCAAGGAATCGCTGCACGAGTTCGGCACCGACTTCGACGTCTACACCCACGAAGACTCGATGCACACCTCCGGCCGTGTCGAGCAGGCCATCGCGAAGCTGCGCGAAACCGGGTTCGCCTACGAGAAGGACGGCGCAGTATGGTTGCGCACCACCGACTTCGGTGACGACAAGGACCGCGTCGTCATCAAGAGTGACGGCAAGCCCGCCTACATCGCCGGTGACCTCGCGTACTTCCTCGACAAGCGCAAGCGGGGTTTCGATCTGTGCATCTACATGCTGGGAGCCGACCATCACGGGTACATCGCCCGGCTCAAGGCCTCGGCGGCGGCGCTCGGCGACGACCCCGACACCGTCGAGGTGCTGATCGGCCAGATGGTCAACCTGGTTCGCGACGGCCAGCCGGTACGGATGAGCAAGCGCGCGGGTACGGTCATCACGCTCGACGACCTCGTCGAGGCCATCGGAGTCGACGCCGCCCGCTACTCGCTGATCCGCAGTTCGGTCGACACCCCGATCGACATCGACCTCGCACTGTGGTCGTCGGCGTCGGCTGAGAACCCGGTCTACTACGTGCAATACGCGCACGCACGCTTGTCTGCACTGGCGCGCAACGCCGCTGAGCTCGGAATCGCTCCTGATACCGCGCATGTGGATCTGCTGACCCATGACAAGGAAGGCACCCTGATCCGCAACCTGGGGGAGTTCCCGCGGATCCTGAAAACTGCCGCGAGTTTGCGTGAGCCACATCGGGTTTCGCGCTACCTCGAGGATCTCGCGGGGGACTACCATCGGTTCTACGACGCGTGCCGGGTGCTGCCCCAGGGCGACGAAGAGCCCGGCGAGCTGCACGCCGCACGGCTGGCACTGTGCGCCGCGACACGGCAGGTGATCGCCAACGGTCTGAGCATCCTCGGCGTCACCGCCCCGGAGCGGATGTGATCGCGCACCCGGCAGGCCCCAGGCACGCCGAAGAAGTCCACGCCGTCGCGGCGCCGGAGCGTCCGCTGACCGCTGCCGAAGTGCTGCAACTTGCCCCGAATGTGTGGCCGCAGAACACCGTTCGTGACAGCGAGGAAGGTCTCGTCTCCATCGCAGGCGTCTCTGTCACCGACATCGCCGCCGAATTCGGCACTCCCGTCTTCGTCATCGACGAGGCCGACTTCCGGGCACGCTGCCGCGACATCTCTTCGGCGTTCGGTGGAGGCGAGCACGTCCACTACGCGGCCAAGGCGTTCCTGTGTTCGGAACTCGCGCGATGGGTCGACGAAGAGGGCTTGTCCCTCGACGTCGCCACCGGAGGGGAGCTTGCCGTCGCGCTGCACGCCGGCTTCCCTGCCGAGCGAATCACGATGCACGGCAATAACAAATCTATCGCCGAGCTCACGGCAGCGGTCAAGAACCGTGTCGGTCACGTGGTGGTCGACTCCATGGTCGAGATCAGTCGCCTCGACCGCATTGCGGCGGAAAACGGTGTCGTACAGGATGTTCTGGTGCGCGTCACCGTCGGCGTGGAGGCGCACACCCACGAGTTCATCTCCACCGCGCACGAGGACCAGAAGTTCGGCCTGTCGCTGGCGTCCGGCGCCGCGATGGCCGCGGTGCGACGTGTCTTCGAGACCGATAATCTGCGACTCGTCGGGCTTCACAGCCACATCGGCTCGCAGATCTTCGATGTCGCGGGCTTCGAAATCGCAGCCCACCGGGTGATCGGCCTGCTCCGAGACGTCGTGGCTGAGTTCGGGGTCGAGAAGACGTCGCAGATGGATATCGTCGACCTCGGTGGAGGCTTGGGTATTTCCTATCTCCCGCATGACAATCCACCTCCGATGAGCGAGCTCGCGAGCAAGCTGAAGGAGATCGTGCGTAGCGAGTCCGAGGCCGTCGGGCTCCCCGCACCGAAGCTCGTGGTCGAACCGGGCAGAGCCATTGCCGGTCCCGGCACCATCACGTTGTACGAGGTCGGCACCGTGAAGGATGTTGCCGTGAGCCCGACCGCGCACCGCCGCTACGTCAGCGTGGACGGCGGGATGAGCGACAACATCCGCACCTCGCTGTATGGCGCCGAGTACGACGTCCGGCTGCTGTCGCGGCCCAGTGACGCTACCCCCACGCTGTCCCGGGTGGTCGGCAAGCACTGCGAGACCGGCGACATCGTGGTGCGCGACGCATGGCTGCCCGACGACGTAACCCCGGGGGACCTGCTCGGCGTCGCCGCGACCGGCGCATACTGCTACTCGATGTCGAGCCGCTACAACTTGATCGGCCGGCCTGCGGTGGTGGCCGTGCGCGACGGACGGGCCCGCCTGATCCTGCGTCGGGAGACGGTCGACGATCTACTGAGTCTGGAAGTAAGTGAGGTAAAGCGGTGAGTGACATGGCAGAGAAGCCAATCGGAGTAGCTGTACTGGGGCTTGGCAATGTCGGTAGCCAGGTGGTGCGCATCATCGAGGAGAGCGCGGCCGACCTGACGGCCCGCATCGGCGCCCCGCTGGTCGTGCGCGGAATCGGTGTCCGTCGAGTGGCCGAAGACCGCGGTGTTCCGGCGGACCTCCTCACCGACAACATCGAAGACTTGGTTGCCCGCGACGACGTCGACATCGTCGTGGAGGTGATGGGGCCGGTCGAACCCGCCCGCAAGGCGATCCTCGCCGCTCTCGAACAGGGTAAGTCCGTCGTCACCGCCAACAAGGCCTTGATGGCGGTGTCGGCCGGTGAGCTCGCCCAGGCAGCCGAAAGTGCTCACGTCGACCTCTATTTCGAGGCCGCGGTCGCCGGGGCGATCCCCGTCATCCGCCCGCTGACCCAGTCACTGGCCGGCGACACCGTCGTGCGGGTAGCCGGAATCGTCAATGGCACAACGAACTACATCCTCTCGGAGATGGACAGCACCGGCGCCGACTACGCGAGTGCGCTTGCCGACGCCAGCGCGCTCGGCTACGCCGAGGCCGATCCGACCGCCGACGTCGAAGGCTACGACGCCGCGGCCAAGGCGGCGATCCTCGCGTCGATCGCGTTCCACACGCGCGTCACCGCCGACGACGTCTACCGGGAGGGAATGACCAAGGTGTCGGCGGCAGACTTCGCGTCCGCCCGTGCCCTCGGCTGCACCATCAAGCTGCTTGCGATCTGTGAGCGGCTTGTTGACGACGAAGGGCGGGAACGGGTTTCAGCCCGTGTTTACCCGGCGCTGGTGCCGCTGGAACACCCGTTGGCCTCCGTCAACGGCGCCTTCAACGCGGTGGTCGTCGAGGCCGAGGCGGCGGGGCGGCTGATGTTCTACGGTCAGGGCGCCGGCGGCGCGCCGACGGCGTCGGCGGTGTTGGGCGACGTGGTGATGGCGGCGCGCAACCGAGTGCAGGGCGGCCGCGGCCCACGTGAGTCCAAGTACGCGAAGCTTCCGATTGCACCGATCGGCTTCATCCCCACCCGCTACTACGTGAACATGAACGTGGCAGACCGGCCCGGCGTGCTGTCGGCGGTGGCCGCACAGTTCGCCAAGCGAGAGGTGAGCATCGCCGAGGTGCGCCAGGAAGGCATGGTCGACGGCGAGGGCCAGCGTTGCGGCGCCCGCATCGTCGTGGTGACCCATCAAGCCACCGACGCTGCCCTGTCCGAAACCGTTGCCGCACTTGCAGATTTGGACGTCGTGCAGAGCATCAACAGTGTCCTGCGCCTGGAAGGGACCACAGAGTGAGTACCGCCCGTGCCGTGCACCAGCCCTGGCCGGGGTTGATCGAGGCCTACCGCGACCGGCTGCCGGTCGAGGACACCTGGACGCCCATCACGTTGCGCGAGGGCGGCACCCCTTTGCTGCCCGCGCCGCGGCTGTCCGAATACACCGGCTGCACCGTGCATCTGAAGGTCGAAGGACTGAACCCGACCGGGTCGTTCAAGGACCGCGGCATGACCATGGCCGTCACGGAGGCCGTCTCGCGCGGGCAGCAGGCCGTGCTGTGTGCCTCTACCGGCAACACGTCGGCATCGGCGGCGGCGTACGCCGCGCGCGCCGGCATCACATGCGCTGTGCTGGTCCCGCAGGGCAAGATCGCGATGGGCAAGCTGGCCCAGGCAGTCATGCACGGCGCCAAGATCATCCAGATCGACGGCAACTTCGACGACTGCCTCGAGCTCGCCCGTAAGCTGACCTCCGACTTCCCGACGGTTTCGCTTGTGAACTCGGTGAACCCGTTCCGGATCGAGGGGCAGAAGACGGCCGCCTTCGAGATCGTGGACGCGCTCGGCGAGGCCCCCGACATTCACGCGCTGCCTGTCGGCAACGCAGGCAACATCACCGCCTACTGGAAGGGCTACACCGAGTACCATCGCGACGGCCTGGCCGCCCGGTTGCCGCGCATGCTCGGTACCCAGGCCGCCGGCGCGGCGCCGCTGGTGCTCGGTGAGCCCGTCAGCGATCCTGAGACCATCGCCACCGCGATCCGCATCGGCTCGCCGGCGTCGTGGACCTCGGCAGTCGAGGCCCAGCAGCAGTCGAACGGCCGCTTCCTGGCCGCCACCGACGAAGAGATCCTCGCCGCTTACCACCTCGTTGCCCGCGCCGAAGGGGTGTTCGTCGAGCCCGCTTCGGCGGCCAGCATCGCCGGGCTGCTGAAGTCGATCGAAGACGGATGGGTGGCCAAGGGGTCGACCGTTGTCTGCACCGTCACCGGCAACGGCCTCAAGGACCCCGACACCGCGCTCAAGGGCATGCCCGCGGTCATCCCCGTCCCCGTCGACCCTGTCGCCGTGGTCGCCAAGCTCGGCCTCGTCTAGGGCGGAAGAACGTGACCCGCACCCTGCCGCCCGGTCTGACGGCGACCGCCGAGGTGCCCGCCTCGAGCGCGAATCTTGGACCCGGCTTCGACAGCATGGGGTTGGCGATCAGCCTGTACGACGAAATCGTCGTGGAGACAACTGAATCCGGTCTGAGCGTGGAGGTTGAGGGCGAAGGCGCGGGTCAGGTTCCGCTCGACGGATCCCATCTGGTCGTGCGCGCCATCGAGCGAGGACTCAGCGAAAACGGGTTATCGGCTTCGGGATTGACCGTGCGCTGCCGCAACAACATTCCGCACTCCCGGGGGCTGGGTTCCTCGGCTGCCGCGGTGGTCGGTGGCCTCGCAGTCGCCAATGGTCTTGCTGCACAGATCGATTCGTCCACGATGTCGACGGAGCGATTGGTGCAGGTGTCGTCGGAGTTCGAAGGGCACCCGGACAACGCTGCCGCTGCCGTGCTCGGAGGCGCAGTGGTGGCCTGGACTGAGGGCCACGGTGGTGAGGCACGTTATGCCGCGGCCTCGATCCGCGTGCACCCGGACATCACCGTGTTCACCGCGATCCCGCAGGAGCGTTCGTCGACCGCCGAAACCCGCGTGCTTCTGCCCGACCAGGTCGCGCACACAGACGCCCGTTTCAATCTGAGCCGTGCAGCGCTGCTGGTCGTGGCATTGACCGAACGGCCCGATCTGCTGATGATGGCGACCGAGGACGTGCTGCATCAGCCCCAGCGGGCGGCGGCCATGCCGGCATCGGCGGAATACCTGGCGGTGCTGAGGCGTTGTGGTGTGTCGGCAGTGCTGTCAGGTGCTGGACCTGCAGTGCTGGCATTGAGCACCGATCCGGAGTTGCCCGAGGAAGCCGTCGAATACGGCAGGCAGAACGGGTTCTCGGTGGGCAGAAGGTCGATCGGCCAGGGCGTCACGTGGACGTCGGGTGTCGCTGTAGGCAGCTAGTTCTGCGAGTAACAGCGGCAACATGCGAATCACGGCGTTTCTTGCTTCCGAATCGGATGCGGGTTATTCTCGCTGTCGTCCAGCAATCGCAGCTTCTTCACCTGCGCCGACACTAGGACGACTCTTCTTTCAGGTGTTCAAACTTGTGGACTGACGGTTCGCCGTATCCCGGCGAAGCCCGGCGATCACCGTTGCAGTGGCAATGGTGTGACCTCGGCGCTCAGCGGATCGGCTGAGCGCACTGAACCCCCGCGTGACTCGATCAGCGAGGGAAGAAAGGAAATCCGTGACTGATACGGACCTCATCACGGCTGGTGACAGCACCGAAAGTGGCGTGCTGCCGAACACCGTGACTGCAGACAGCACGACTCCCGCAGAAACTGGCGCGCCCGTCGCGGCGCCCGCTGCGGACGCTTCAACGGCAGCCCCCGCCCGCCGCGGAGCGCTGACCAGCCTCGTACTGCCCGAACTGCGGGCTCTCGCCAAGGAGATCGGCGTCGAAGGCGCCTCCGGGATGCGTAAGAGCGACCTGATCGCTGCCATCAAGGAACGTCGCGGCGAATCCAACGGGACATCGGCGCCCAAGAACGGCACCGTCGAGGCGGCGAGTGCCCCCGCCGAGGCGCAGGCCGATCAAGCCGCCGAGGCGCAGCAGCAGCGGCGTCGCGAACGCCGCGGGGCATCCCGCGAGCAGGGCGGCCCCAGCGGCGACGAGGCCGTCAAGGATCAGGAAGCCGAGAAGGGCACGGCAAACGCCGACACCCAGCAGCCCGTGACCGGCGAGCAGCCAGGCCGGGACAGGAAGGCTCGGCAGGACGAGCGCGGACGCGATGACAACCGCGACACCAAGAACAACCAGGGCAACCAGGGCAACCAGGACACCAAGGCCGACTCCGAGTCCGACAACCGCGGTGACAACGAACAGCAGGGTGGCCAGAGCCGCAACCGCGGTGGTGACAACAATCGCGGCGGCGACAACGACGACGAAGGCGACGGTCGGCAGGGCCGGCGTGGCCGCCGATTCCGTGATCGCCGACGCCGCGAGCGTGGGGGCGACGGCGGCGGAAGCGGCAGCGGCGGTGGTGACCGCGACACCGAGCTGCGCGAGGACGACGTCGTCCAGCCTGTAGCCGGCATCCTCGACGTGCTCGACAACTACGCATTCGTCCGCACGTCGGGATACCTGGCGGGCCCCAACGACGTCTATGTCTCCATGAACATGGTGCGCAAGAACGGTCTGCGTCGCGGCGATGCCGTGACGGGAGCCGTCCGCGTCGCCAAAGAGGGTGAGCAGGCGAATCAGCGTCAGAAGTTCAACCCGCTGGTGCGCCTCGACACGGTCAACGGCAAGCCCGTCGAGGAAGCCAAGAAGCGGCCCGAGTTCACCAAGCTCACCCCGCTGTACCCGAACCAGCGGCTGCGTCTTGAGACCAGCGGCGACAAGCTGACCACGCGAGTGATCGACCTGATCATGCCGATCGGCAAGGGGCAGCGCGCCCTTATCGTGTCCCCGCCGAAGGCCGGCAAGACGACGATCATGCAGGACATCGCGAACGCGATCACCCGCAACAACCCCGAATGCCATCTGATGGTGGTGCTGGTCGACGAACGGCCCGAAGAGGTCACCGACATGCAGCGTTCGGTCAAGGGTGAGGTCATCGCCTCCACCTTCGACCGCCCGCCGTCAGACCACACGCAGGCCGCCGAGCTCGCGATCGAGCGCGCCAAGCGCCTTGTCGAGCAGGGCAAGGACGTCGTCGTGCTGCTCGACTCGATCACCCGTCTGGGCCGCGCCTACAACAACGCGTCGCCGGCGTCGGGCCGCATCCTGTCCGGCGGTGTCGACTCGACGGCGCTCTATCCGCCGAAGCGCTTCCTCGGTGCGGCCCGCAACATCGAAGAGGGCGGGTCGCTGACGATCATCGCCACGGCGATGGTCGAGACCGGTTCGACGGGTGACACGGTCATCTTCGAAGAGTTCAAGGGCACCGGCAACGCCGAGCTGAAGCTCGACCGCAAGATCGCCGAACGTCGCGTCTTCCCGGCCGTCGACGTCAACCCGTCCGGCACCCGCAAGGACGAGCTGCTGCTCTCGCCCGACGAGTTCGCGGTCGTGCACAAACTGCGCCGGGTGCTGTCCGGGCTGGACCCGCACCAGGCCATCGACCTGCTGATGAGCCAGTTGCGCAAGACCAAGAACAACTACGAGTTCCTCGTCCAGGTCTCGAAGAACACCCCCGGCGGAAACGGCGACGACTGAGCGATTTCGGCGTGCTCAGTTGCGATAAGCGCAACTCAGCACGCCGAAGTCACCTGCACAAGGGCGGCGCGCATTGCGTCGAACGCTCCGTCTCCCAGCAGTTCCCGCCATTCCGCTTCGACGCGGACGACTTCGGCGTTCGCGCGGCGGCACACAGCGGCACCTTTGTCGCTCAACGTGACCAAACGGGCGCGTGCGTCGGTCGGATCGGGCAATCGCATCACATAGCCGGCCCGTTCCAGCTGGTCGACGAGGGCCCCGGCTGTCTGTTTGGTGACCCGCGCGTGTTCCGCGAGCTCGGTCAGCCGCATGCCCGCCGGGTCGAGACGCTGCATCAGCCGCGATTGGGCAACGGTGATGTCGTCGAAGCCATCTCGGGCGAGTGTCGCCATCACCCGGCTCTCGACGTTGCGGTGAGCCATGAACATCAGCACGGCGGTTCCTGGCAACTCGACCATACGTTGACTTTAGTACGATCCCCTGACTATATTCGTCAGTGTTCCTGACTAAATCACCATGGGGGGGACGGTATGGACCGCAACACGGTGTGGCACCACATTCAGCAGCAGCGGCTCGAAGTGGCCGATCTCCTCATCGAGATCGACACCCGCAGCCCGGCGTCATGGGAGACGCCCTCGCTCTGTGCCGGCTGGACTGTCCGCAACGTCGCCGCGCACCTCACTCACTCCACGCTCAGCATGCCGCGGATGATGGTCGAGGCGCTGCGCAGTGGATTTCGGTTCAACGCGATCGTCGACCGACTGGCGACGACGGACGCGCGGTCACCTGAGGAGCTCGCGGCCGCCCTGCGCGAATCTGCGGGGTCGCGACGTCATCCGCCGGGTACCACGGAAATGGAACCGCTCATCGACGTGCTCGTCCACGCTCAGGACATCTGCGTCCCGCTCGGCATCGAGCGGTCGATGCCCGCCGCCGCCGCCGTTGCAGCCGCCCGTCGGGTCTGGGACATGGGTTTTCCCTTTCGCGCGCAGAAGCGGTTGGCGGGTACAAGACTCGTTGCCACCGACGCCGACTTTGCAGTCGGGGAGGGTCGGACCTTGTCCGCGCCGGTCGGGGATCTCCTGATGGTGATGACAGGCCGCCACGTCGCCGCGGACCTCTCGCCGAACTGAGGTTCCGGGTCGCGATTGCAGCCGAAGCCACGATTGGAATCCCAGTTCGACGCACTTCGATGCAGGTGCGTGAGATCAGGGTGCTGCCGCGGGGTCGCTGCGCAACGCCGCGACGAGGTAGCGGCGCGCGTGTCGCAGGACCGAATCGTGGTCGTCGACGTTGCACTGCTCGCCGGGCACGGTCGCCAGGCTCATCACGATCCGCGCGATCCATTCGGCCGCCTCGGCCTTGTCGGTGTCGGGATGGATCTCACCTCGGTCGATCGCGGCCCGCACGTAGGATTCCCAGAACGCGGCGATCTCCGGGATGAGTCCGCGGACGCCGAGTCCGACGCACGCGGTGAACGCCTCGGGCTCCTCCTGACGCAACTTGAGCACGAGGGCGCCCGGCGTCTCGGATTCTTTGCGTGCGAGTCCGACGCCGACCGCGATCTGCTCGTCGAGGCCTTCGACCGCATCGAGACGGGTACGCGATTCGGTCCAGAACGCATCGTTGAGTCGCACGATCGCGGCGCCCAGTAGTTCGGCCTTGTCTGGGAAGTGGCGGTAGAGCCAACCGCGACTGACGCCGGCCACCTCCGCCACCTCGGACACGGTCGTGGCGCGAATCCCTTTGGCCATCAGGCACTGTTCTGCGGCATCGATCAGCCGATCCCGGACGGGCCGCGTCTCGGGTTTGACCGCCGGATCGTCTTCACGACCCGGCACTGGATTGGCTACGGCGCCCACGCTCATCGACATATCTTCGCAAATGAAACGCGTGTCGTGGCTGAGGTAGGCTGCGCGCGGTCGGGATGTAGACAGAAGTTCGAAACTGTTAACAGTGCGGAGGGCGGATTGGCCGAGACAGTTCAGCAGCTGCTGCGGGAACGTGCGGCCGACGACGGCGTCGCGCTGAAACACAACGGCCGGACATGGACGTGGCGGGAGCACCTCGGCGAGGCTGCGGCGCAGGCCGCCGCGCTGATCGGGATCGCGGATCCCGGCCGCCCGCTGCACGTCGGCGTGCTGCTGGGCAACACCCCGGACATGCTGACGGCGATGGCCGCAGCCGGCCTCGGCGGCTACGTGCTGTGCGGCATCAACAACACCCGCCGCGGCGAGGCGTTGGCCCGTGACATACGCCGAGCCGATTGCCAGATTCTCGTCACCGACGACGCCCATCGCGACCTGCTCGACGGCCTCGACCTGACCGGCGTGCGAATGCTCGTGACAGGTAGCCCCGAGTGGGTCCAGCTCACCGGCCACGCCGCCGACCTCACGCCGCACCGCGAGGTGGCCGCAACCGACACCTACATGCTGATCTTCACATCGGGAACCAGCGGCGACCCCAAGGCCGTCAAGATGATGCACGCGATGGTGCTGCTCGCCGGCGCAGCGCTGGCGGGCCGTTACGAGCTCACCTCAGCGGACGTCTGCTACCTGTCGATGCCGCTGTTTCACAGCAACGCCGTCCTCGCCGGGTGGTCTGTCGCCCTCAATTCGGGCGCCGCAATGGCACCTGCGCAATTCACCGCATCAGGGTTCATCGACGACATCCGCCGATACGGCGCCACGTACATGAACTATGTGGGTAAGCCGCTGGCCTACATCCTGGCCACCCCCGAGAAGCCCGACGACATCGACAACCCGCTGCGCGTCGCGTTCGGAAACGAAGCCAGCGACAGGGACATCGTCGAGTTCGCGCGGCGTTTCGGCTGCGAGGTGTGGGACGGGTTCGGGTCGACGGAGAACGCGGTGACGGTGACCCGCGAGGACGGCTGCCCGGCCGGCTCGATCGGAAAGGGATTTCCGGGGGTGGCCATCTACAGCGCGGAGACCCTCACCGAGTGCGAGGTCGCCAGGTTCGACGAACACGGAGCGCTGGCCAACGGCGACGATGCGATCGGTGAGTTGGTCAACACGCAAGGCGCCGGCATGTTCGCCGGTTACTACAACGACGAAGGCGCGACCGACGAGCGGATGCGGCACGGCATGTTCTGGTCCGGTGACCTGGCCTACCGCGACGCCGACGGCTGGATCTACCTCGCAGGCCGCACCGCCGACTGGATGCGGGTCGACGGCGAGAACATGACATCGGCGCCGATCGAGCGCATCTTGATCCGGCTGCCCGCCATCAGCAGGGTGGCCGTGTATCCCGTTCCCGACGAACATGTCGGCGACCAGGTGATGGCCGCGATCGTGCTCCAGGACGAGGCCACGCTCACCCCGGAGGAGTTCGGCGCGTTCCTCGCCGCGCAGCCGGATCTATCACCGAAGGCGTGGCCGCGGCATGTCTGGATCGCCGACGATCTGCCCAGTACGGCCACCAACAAAGTGGTCAAACGCGAGCTCGTCGCCATGGGCACCGACCCCGCCGGACGGACGTTGTGGAAGCGCGACGGCCGCGTCTATCAAGCCGTCCCGCGAGGGGAATAGCAGCCTCCGAATGCACGTTTAGGCTGCTGGCGGTTGATTTGGCATAATGGACCGCCGTCACCTCGGTTCCGGTTCACGCCGCAGCCTCCCAGCCCGAAACTCATCGGTGCGGGTAGGGCGACCCGGGTCCCACGATTGAAGAGGAAACCATGAAATCAGGCATTCACCCTGACTACGTCGAGACCACCGTGCTGTGTGGTTGCGGTGCCAGCTTCACCACCCGCAGCACGAAGAAGAGCGGCAACATCACGGTCGAGGTCTGCTCGCAGTGCCACCCGTTCTACACCGGTAAGCAGAAGATCCTCGACAGCGGCGGCCGCGTCGCCCGCTTCGAGAAGCGCTACGGCAAGCGCTCCACCAAGGCTGCTGCCGACAGCTAGCTGCCGCAACGGCGCCCGCTCTGCGCTGTGCGCAGGCGGGCGCCGTTTCGCGTTGCTGGGGGCAACGACGCTGTTGGTACAACGACCTAGGCAGGAGGCGAGATGACCGAGACCGCGCCGGCGATCGAGGCGATACTCGCTGAGTACGCCGAGTTGGAACAGCGCCTCGCCGAGCCCGAACTGCACGCTGACGCCGCTGCCGCTCGCAAGGTGGGTCGCCGCTTCGCGCAGGTGTCACCGATCGTCGCCACCTACCGCAAGCTGGAAGCCGCGCGCGGTGACCTCGAAGCCGCCCGCGAACTGGCCGCCGACGACTCGTCCTTCGCCGACGAAGTCGACGAACTCTCCGCCAAGGTCGGCGAGCTTGACAGGCATCTCACCGACCTGCTGGCACCTCGCGACCCTCACGACGCCGACGACATCGTTCTGGAGGTCAAATCGGGCGAGGGCGGCGAGGAATCGGCATTGTTCGCCGCCGACCTGGCCCGCATGTACACCCGCTACGCCGAGCGGCACGGCTGGACCGTCACCATGCTCGGTGAGACCGGCTCGGATCTTGGCGGCTACAAGGACGCGACGCTGTCGATCCGCAGCAAGGGTGATTCGGCAGACGGCGTGTGGGCGCGGCTGAAGTTCGAGGGCGGCGTCCACCGCGTGCAGCGGGTGCCCGTCACCGAATCCCAGGGTCGTGTGCACACCTCGGCTGCGGGCGTCCTCGTCTATCCCGAGCCGGAAGAAGTCGAGCAGGTGCAGATCGACGAGACGGATCTGCGCATCGACGTCTACCGGTCGTCGGGCAAAGGAGGCCAGGGCGTCAACACCACCGATTCCGCCGTACGCATCACCCACCTGCCGACCGGAATAGTGGTGACCTGCCAGAACGAACGCTCCCAACTGCAGAACAAGGCGCGGGCGATGCAGGTTCTCGCCGCGCGACTGCAGCTGCTTGCCGAGGAACAGGCACAGGCCGACGCGTCCGCCGACCGTGCCAGTCAGATCCGTACGGTGGATCGCAGCGAGCGGATCCGCACCTACAACTTCCCCGAGAACCGGATCGCCGACCACCGGATCAACTACAAGTCGCACAACCTCGACCAGGTCCTCGACGGTGACCTGGACCCGTTGTTCGACGCGTTGGCCGAAGCCGACAAGCAAGCCCGGCTGCAGAACACGTGAGCGTCGCCGAGCGGCCGGCAACGATTCGCCAGGCGATCGCCGACGCCTCAGACACCTTGGCTGCCGCGGGTGTCGGATCGCCACGGGTCGACGCCGAACTGTTGGCCGCCCATGTGGCGGGTGTCGACCGGTGGCGAGTCGCCCTGCTCGAGCCCGACGCCGAATTCGCAACCCGCTACCGGGACCTCGTCGCACTGCGGGCGCAACGCGTCCCCCTGCAGCACCTCACCGGTACAGCGGCCTTCGGGCCGATCGCCGTTCAGGTGGGCCCGGGCGTGTTCGTTCCGCGGCCCGAAACCGAGTCCATGCTGGAATGGGTTCTCGCGCAATCGTTTTCGGCCAGGCCGGTTATCGTCGACCTGTGTACCGGATCGGGCGCGCTGGCGCTCGCACTGTCTCACAGCATTTTGCATGCGCGCGTCATCGCCGTCGACGACTCCGACGAGGCGCTCGCCTATGCGCGGCGCAATGCGGCGGGCACCACGGTCGAAGTGCGCCGTGCCGACGTCACGAGTGCAGGCGTGCTCGGCGACCTCGATGCGACCGCGGACCTGCTGGTCTCCAACCCGCCCTACATCCCGGACGGGAGTGAGCTGGAACCCGAAGTGGCACAGCATGATCCGGCGCATGCGCTGTTCGGCGGGCCGGACGGGATGGCCGTCATCGACGCGCTCGTCGGTGTGGCGGCACGTCTGTTGAAGCCCGGTGGCATCTGTGCGGTCGAGCACGACGACACGACAGCGCAGCGCACGGTCGACGCCTTCGTCCGCACGGGGGACTTCGTCGACGTCACGGCGCGACACGACCTCACGGGCAGACCACGTTTCGTGACCGCAGTGCGGGCCGGATGAGAGGCTGACCGGCATGAGCGCAGCGTTTTTCGATTGCACCGATCCGGCGCAGCGTGAGACGGGGATCGCGTCGGCGATCAGCGCCCTCAAGGGTGGCCGTCTCGTGGTGATGCCCACCGACACCGTCTACGGCATCGGCGCCGACGCATTCGACGCAGAGGCGGTGGCGTCTCTGCTGGCGGCCAAAGGCCGGGGACGCGACATGCCGGTGCCGGTGCTGGTCGGGTCGTGGCACACCATCCAGGGTCTCGTCTACTCGGTCCCCAACAGCGCCAGGGAGCTGATCCGCGCCTTCTGGCCTGGTGCGCTGAGCCTGGTCGTGCGCCAGGCTCCGTCCCTGCAATGGGATCTCGGCGACGCGAACGGCACCGTCATGCTGCGGATGCCACTGCATCCGGTGGCCATCGAGCTGCTGCGGGAGGTCGGCCCGATGGCTGTATCGAGCGCCAACATCTCCGGGAGACCCGCCGCTGTCACCGCCGCCCAGGCCCGCGATCAACTCGGTGACCTCGTCGAGGTCTATCTCGACGGCGGTCCGGCCCAGCAGCAGGCCGCGTCGACGATCGTCGACCTGACCGGCGCGCACCCGAGGGTGCTCAGACAGGGGCCGGTGACACTCGACGCCATCGCGGGAGTGCTGGGCGTCGAGCCCGGGACCCTCACCGACCAGACCGAGTGATCTGGAGTTCTGTGCACTTGGGTTCAGCGATGACCACCACCACCACGCAGGTGGGGGAGAGCTTGATGGCGCTCTCCGATCGCGGTGCGGGTGTGCCGTTGCGCGAGCTCGCCCTCGTCGGACTGACCGCGGCGATCATCACCTACCTCGCGACGGGGTGGGTCAGGGTGCTTGCGACCCGCTGGGGGGCGGTGGCCAAGCCACGTGCGCGCGACGTGCATCTGCAGCCGATCCCGCGGATGGGCGGCCTCGCGATGTACGTCGGTGTGGCGGCGGCGGTGCTCCTCGCGTCGCAGCTGCCGGCGCTGACCCGCGGGTTCGTCTATTCGTCGGGCCTGCCGGCCGTCGTCGTCGCGGGCGGGCTGATCATGGTCGTGGGACTTATCGACGACCGGTGGGGCCTCGACGCGCTGACCAAGTTCGCGGGACAGATCACGGCGGCAAGCGTCCTCGTCACCATGGGTGTCGCCTGGAGCGTTCTCTACATTCCGATCGGCGGGGTCGGCACGATCGTCCTCGACCAGGTCGCATCGATCCTGCTGACCCTGGCATTCACGGTCGCCCTCGTAAACGCAATGAATTTCGTCGACGGCCTCGACGGCCTCGCAGCCGGGCTGGGTCTGATCACCGCGTCGGCCATCTGCATGTTCTCCGTCGGGCTTCTGCGCGATCACGGTGGGGACGTGCTCTTCTACCCGCCTGCGGTGATCTCCGTGGTCCTTGCGGGTGCGTGCCTGGGATTCCTCCCGCATAACTTTCACAAAGCCCGGATCTTCATGGGGGACTCGGGGTCGATGCTGATCGGTCTGATGTTGGCCGCGGCGGCGACCACCGCTGCGGGCCCGATCTCACAGACCGCCTACGGGGCGCGCGACGTATTCGCGCTGCTGTCCCCGTTCCTGCTCGTCATCGCCGTGGTGTTCGTGCCTGCGCTCGACATGCTTCTCGCCATCATCAGGCGCACACGCAAAGGCCTCAGCCCGTTCAGCCCCGACAAGATGCACCTGCACCACCGTCTGCTGGAGATCGGTCATTCACATCGGCGAGTGGTGCTGTTGATCTACCTCTGGGTCGGCATCGTCGCACTCGGCGCAGCGAGCACGATCTTCTTCGACCCGCGGCATACCGCGATCGTCATGGTGTGCGCCATCGTGATCGCGGTCGTGGTGACGCTGATACCGCTGTTGAGGCGCGGTAACGACCCCGTCGACGGGTTATACGACAAAAAGTAGTAGGCCCTCTTTTGTGGCTCTCACCATGTGTTAAGGTTCACGCAGAACCCGAAAAGACCTCGCGGGTTGCCGGCCCCCGTGCCGTTCGGAGCAATCGTTCTTGCACCGGCCGGAACGGAACAACGACCGACATTTTGACCGAAACAGGGAGCTGCCCCTTGGGTGATTCCAGCGCGATTGTCGCCCTCCGATACGCTACGGGCGCCACGCACAGGATCATCGGGACATGCTCCGTTGACGACCGCGGGATTGAGGTGAAGCAGTGACGACGCCAGCGCAAGACGCGCCGTTGGTGTTTCCGTCCGTTGCTTTCAGGCCAGTGCGCTTGGCGATCATCTGTGCGGCACTGACCGCGCTGGCTCTGGTGGCTGCCGGATTCGGCGGCAACATCTTCTACGGCGTGTTCTTCGGGGTCGGTCTCGGCCTCGGCCTGGTCAACGCACTCCTGGTGCGCCGAGCAGTCGAGAGCATCACCGCCGAAGACCACCCGCTCAAGAAGAAGATGGCACTGAACTCGGCGACGCGGCTGCTGGTCATCACGGCGATCGCGCTGACCGTCGCCTTCATCTTCAGGACCAACGGTGGGATCGCGGTGTTGTTCGGCCTCGCGATCTTCCAGGCATTGCTGGTTATGAGCACGAGCATCCCGGTGCTGCGCAAGATTCGCAGCGAGGGGCTCAACGTGGCAGACACGGAAGCGAAGGATTGAGCCAACACCCATGACGCAGATGACTGTCCTCGCCGCTGAGGAAGGTGGAGCACCCATCCACGTCGGGCATCACACGCTGGTGTTCGAACTATTCGGTATGACGTTCAACGGGGACACCATCCTCGCCACCGCCATCACCGCGGTGATCGTCATCGCCCTCGCCTTCTATCTCAAATCCAAGGTGACCTCGACCGGCGTGCCGGGTGGGGTGCAGCTGTTCTGGGAAGCGCTGACCATCCAGATGCGCAGCCAGATCGAGCAGGCAATCGGCATGAAGGTCGCACCATTCGTCCTGCCGTTGGCCGTCGCGATCTTCGTCTTCATCCTGGTCTCCAACTGGCTCGCGGTGCTGCCGCTGCAGTACGGGGGATCAGATGGTGCCGCGGGCGAGCTCTACAAGCCCCCGGCTTCTGACATCAACTTCGTGCTCGCGTTGGCGCTCTTCGTGTTCCTCGCCTACCACGCAGCGGGCATCTGGCGGCGCGGCATCATCGGCCACCCCATCAAGGTCGTGAAGGGTCACGTCGCGTTCCTCGCACCGATCAACATCGTCGAAGAGCTGGCCAAGCCGATCTCGCTGGCACTCCGACTTTTCGGCAACATTTTCGCCGGCGGCATCCTCGTCGCCCTCATCGCGATGTTCCCCTGGTACATCCAGTGGGCGCCGAACGCGATCTGGAAGACCTTCGACCTGTTCGTCGGCCTCATCCAGGCGTTCATCTTCTCGCTGTTGACGATCCTGTACTTCAGCCAGTCGATGGAGCTCGACCACGAAGACCACTGAGCGCACTGACACACGCATGACCACTTGCTGTTAGGACCACAAAAACCCTGGCAGAGACCCTCTGCCAGATATCAAGGAGGATAGGAAATGGATCCCACAATCGCTGCCGGCGCACTCATCGGCGGTGGTCTGATCATGGCCGGCGGTGCTATCGGCGCCGGTATCGGTGACGGTATCGCCGGTAACGCGCTGATCGCGGGCATCGCCCGGCAGCCGGAGGCCCAGGGTCGTCTCTTCACACCGTTCTTCATCACGGTGGGTCTGGTCGAGGCCGCCTACTTCATCAACCTGGCTTTCATGGCACTGTTCGTCTTCGCCACGCCGGTCGGCTAATTCAGCGACATGAGTGAAGTGACATCGACGATCCTCGCCTCCGCCACGCTTGCGGCGGAGGAGGGGGGCGGGACGAGCAACTTCCTGCTCCCCAACGGCACCTTTTTCGCCGTGCTGCTCATCTTCCTGATCGTGCTCGGCGTGATCGCGAAATGGGTTGTGCCACCGATCAGCAAGGTGCTGGCCGAGCGTGAGGCGATGCTGGCCAAGACCGCCGCTGACAACCGCAAGTCGGCTGAACAGGTGGCTGCGGCCCGGGAGGACTACGACAAGACCCTCGCCGAGGCGCGTGGCGAGGCCTCTTCGATCCGCGACGAGGCTCGGGTGGCCGGCCGTCAGATCGTCGACGAAAAGCGTGCGACAGCCAGTGGTGAGGTTGCCGAGACGGTGAAAACAGCCGACGAGCAACTTTCGCAACAGGGTTCGGCAGCGCAATCGGAACTGCAGTCGTCCGTGGACGGTCTGTCGGCCACGCTCGCGAGCCGAATCTTGGGTGTCGACGTGAAACCAGGTGGGAGCCAGTAGATGTCGACATTCATCGGACAGCTGATCGGCTTTGCCGTCATCGTTTTCATCATCGTGAAATGGGTCGTGCCACCCGTACGCAACTTGATGCACAAGCAGCAGGAGGCGGTACGGATCGCGCTGGCCGAGAGCGCGGAAGCCAGCAAGAAGCTGGCCGATGCCGACGCGATGCACGCCAAGGCGGTCGCGGATGCGAAATCCGACGGGCAGAAGGTCACCAACGAGGCGCGGCAGGATTCGGAACGAATCGCAGCTCAGCTCGCCGAGCAGGCCGATGCCGAAGCGGAGCGCATCAAGAGCCAAGGCGCCCAACAGGTTCAGCTGATGCGCCAGCAGCTGATCCGCCAGCTCCGCTCGGGCCTCGGCGCCGAGTCGGTACAGAAGGCCGAAGACATCGTGCGAAATTACGTCGCCGATCCGGCCGCGCAGGCCTCTACGGTCGACCGCTTCCTGGAGGAACTCGACGCGATGGCGCCGAGCCCCGTGGTTCTGGAAGCCGGTGCATCGCTGAATCTGCGCGCCGCAAGTCGCGAAGCGCTCGCCGAGGTGGTCAAGAAGTTCGAGTCCGTCGCCGACGGTGCCGACAGTGCAACACTGACCACGCTGGCCGAGGAACTCGCTTCCGTCGCCAGGCTTTTGCTCAAGGAGCCCACGCTCAACAAGCACCTCGCAGAACCGGCCGACGACGCGGCACCCAAGGTGCGCATCGTCGAGCGTCTCTTCGAGGGCAAGGTCGACGGCACGACGCTGGATCTCCTCAAGACCGCAGTCGCACAGCGCTGGTCGGATGAGGCGAATCTCGTGGACGCCCTCGAACACGTGTCGCGACTGGCACTGCTGGTGCGCGCGGAGCGCGACGGGCAAGGCGAAGAGGTCGAAGATCAGCTGTTCCGCTTCGGCCGCGTGCTGGATGCCGAATCGGAGCTGAGTCGGCTGCTCTCCGACACCACGGTGCCCACGGAGAAGCGTGTCGAGCTGCTGAAGAAGGTGCTCGACAGCGGCGGTGGAGTGAACGGCACCGCGGCGGCCCTGTTGACGCAGACCGTCGAACTGCTTCGCGGCGAGCCCGCCCACAACGCGGTCAACGACCTGGCCGAGCTGGCGGTCTCCCGCCGCGGCGAGGCCGTTGCGCAGGTCACCGCAGCCGCAGAGCTGACCCCCGAGCAGCGCACCCGGCTCACCGAGGTGCTCAGCCGGATCTACGGCACTCCGGTATCGGTCCAGCTCGAAGTGGACCCCGATCTTCTCGGCGGTCTGCTGATCACCGTCGGCGACGAGGTCATCGACGGCTCCATCTCATCGCGGTTGGCCGCGGCCCGTGCAGGGCTGCCGGACTGACCCCCAGAACTCGAGCAGAAACAAACACAGAGGCAGGAAGACGAAAAGCCATGGCAGAGTTGACAATCTCCGCTTCCGACATCGAAGGGGCGATCGAGGACTACGTCTCCTCCTTCACCGCTGACTCCGACCGCGAAGAGATCGGCACCGTGATCGATGCCGGTGACGGCATCGCCCACGTGGAGGGCCTGCCCTCGGTGATGACCCAGGAACTACTCGAGTTCCCCGGCGGCGTCCTCGGTGTCGCGCTGAACCTCGACGAGCACAGCGTCGGTGCGGTCATCTTGGGCGAGTTCGAGAAGATCGAAGAGGGCCAGCAGGTCAAGCGGACGGGCGAGGTGCTCTCAGTACCCGTAGGCGATGCGTTCCTGGGTCGCGTCATCAACCCGCTCGGCCAGCCCATCGACGGCCAGGGCGACATCGAGTCCGACACCCGCCGCGCCCTTGAGCTGCAGGCGCCGTCGGTGGTTCAGCGTCAGGGCGTTTCCGAGCCGCTGCAGACCGGCATCAAGGCGATCGACGCCATGACGCCGATCGGGCGCGGTCAGCGTCAGCTGATCATCGGCGACCGTAAGACGGGCAAGACCGCCGTCTGCGTCGACACAATCCTCAACCAGCGCCAGGCGTGGGAGACCGGAGACCCCTCGAAGCAGGTGCGTTGCGTCTACGTCGCGATCGGCCAGAAGGGCACCACCATCGCCTCGGTGAAACGGGCCCTCGAAGAGGGTGGTGCGATGGAGTACACCACCATCGTCGCGGCCCCCGCCTCCGACGCCGCCGGCTTCAAATGGCTTGCGCCCTACACCGGTTCGGCCATCGGTCAGCACTGGATGTATGACGGCAAGCACGTTCTGATCGT
Source organism: Mycolicibacterium iranicum (assembly GCF_001650495.1). GTDB lineage: Bacteria > Actinomycetota > Actinomycetes > Mycobacteriales > Mycobacteriaceae > Mycobacterium > Mycobacterium iranicum_A. The sequence goes on from NZ_LWCS01000044.1 coordinate 36,083, forward strand.
CTTCGACGACCTCACCAAGCAGGCCGATGCTTACCGCGCGATCTCGCTGCTGCTGCGTCGCCCGCCGGGCCGCGAGGCATTCCCCGGTGACGTGTTCTACCTGCACTCCCGCCTGCTCGAACGTTGCGCGAAGCTGTCTGACGAGCTCGGTGGCGGCTCGATGACCGGCCTGCCGATCATCGAGACCAAGGCCAACGACATCTCGGCGTTCATCCCCACCAACGTCATCTCGATCACCGACGGCCAGTGCTTCCTGGAGTCAGACCTGTTCAACCAGGGTGTGCGCCCGGCCATCAACGTCGGTGTTTCGGTGTCCCGAGTCGGTGGCGCCGCGCAGATCAAGGCGATGAAAGAGGTTGCCGGCTCGCTGCGTCTGGAGCTTTCGCAGTACCGCGAGCTGGAGTCCTTCGCGGCCTTCGCGTCGGATCTGGACGCCGCGTCGAAGGCACAGCTGGATCGTGGTGCCCGCCTGGTGGAGCTGCTCAAGCAGCCGCAGTACACCCCGTACGCGGTCGAGGACCAGGTCGTCGCCATCTTCCTCGGCACCGGTGGTCACCTGGATTCCGTGCCCATCGAGGACGTCGCGCGGTTCGAGCAGGAAGTGCTCGAGCACGTCAAGGCCTCGCACGACGACATCCTCAACGAGATTCGCGAGACCAAGAAGCTTTCCGAGGGCACCGAGGAGAAGCTGACAAACGTCATCAACGAGTTCAAGAAGGGCTTCTCGGCGTCTGACGGCAGCTCGGTCGTGGTCAACGAGGCCGAGGCAGAAGCGATGGACGAAGCGGACGTCGAGAAGGAGTCCGTGAAGGTCCGCAAGCCGGCTCCAGCCAAGAAGTGAAGTCGGAAAGACACTGAAGGGTCTGGAGAGCTAGATGGCTGCAACACTGCGCGAGCTACGCGGGCGCATCCGTTCCGCCGGGTCGATCAAAAAGATCACCAAGGCCCAGGAACTGATCGCAACATCGCGGATCGCCAAGGCGCAGGCCCGAGTCGAGGCGGCTCGGCCCTACAGCACCGAGATCACCAACATGCTCACCGAGCTCGCCAGCGCCAGCGCGCTCGACCATCCGCTGCTCGTTCCGCGGGAGAACCCGCGGCGCGCAGCGGTGCTGGTGGTGTCGTCTGATCGCGGGCTGTGCGGTGCGTACAACGCCAACGTGCTGCGTCAGTCCGAGGAGCTGTTCTCGCTGCTGCGGGAAGAGGGCAAAGAACCGGTTCTCTATACGGTCGGGCGAAAGGCATTGGGCTACTTCAGCTTCCGCCAGCGCGAGGTCGTCGAGTCGTGGTCGGGCTTCTCTGAGCGCCCCACCTACGAGAGTGCGCGGGAAATCGCCGACACCCTGGTGACTGCGTTCATGTCCGGCGCTGACGACGAAGGCGACGACGCCGGTGCGGACGGCATTCTCGGCGTCGACGAACTGCACATCGTCTTCACGGAGTTCCGGTCGATGCTGTCGCAGTCGTCGGTGGCTCGACGGATCGCGCCGATGGTGGTCGAGTACGTCGGCGACGACGAGCCCGAGGACGGCCCGCAGACGCTGTTCTCGTTCGAGCCGGACGCCGAGACGCTGTTCGACGCACTGCTGCCGCGCTATGTGGCGACCCGTGTGTACGCCGCGTTGCTGGAGGCCGCGGCGTCGGAGTCGGCTTCCCGACGTCGCGCCATGAAGTCGGCGACCGACAACGCGGACGACCTGATCAAGGCGCTGACCCTGGCGGCGAACCGGGAACGTCAGGCGCAGATCACCCAAGAAATCAGCGAAATCGTCGGTGGCGCCAACGCGCTCGCCGACGCGAGCAAGTAGAAGCCCCGTAGGAAGCGAAGAGAATATGACTGCTACCGCAGAGAAGACCGCAGGCCGGGTCGTCCGCATCACGGGCCCCGTGGTCGACGTGGAGTTCCCGCGAGGCTCCGTGCCTGAATTGTTCAACGCGTTGCACGCCGACATCTCCTACAAGGAGCTGTCGAAGACCCTGACGCTGGAGGTCGCGCAACACCTCGGGGACAACCTGGTGCGCACCATCTCCATGCAGCCCACCGACGGCCTCGTCCGCGGAGTCGAGGTGACTGACACTGGCAACTCGATCTCGGTTCCGGTCGGCGACGGCGTCAAGGGCCACGTTTTCAACGCCCTCGGCGACTGCCTCGACGAGCCGGGCTACGGCAAAGACTTCGAGCACTGGTCGATCCACCGCAAGCCGCCGGCCTTCGCCGACCTCGAGCCTCGTACCGAGATGTTGGAGACGGGCCTCAAGGTCGTCGACCTGCTCACCCCGTATGTGCGCGGCGGCAAGATCGCCCTGTTCGGCGGTGCCGGCGTGGGCAAGACGGTGCTCATCCAGGAGATGATCAACCGCATCGCCCGCAACTTCGGTGGTACCTCGGTGTTCGCCGGCGTCGGTGAGCGCACCCGTGAGGGCAACGACCTTTGGGTCGAACTCGAGGACGCCAACGTGCTCAAGGACACCGCGCTGGTGTTCGGTCAGATGGACGAGCCGCCGGGCACTCGTATGCGCGTGGCGCTGTCGGCGCTGACGATGGCGGAGTTCTTCCGCGACGAGCAGGGCCAGGACGTGCTGCTGTTCATCGACAACATCTTCCGGTTCACGCAGGCCGGGTCGGAGGTGTCGACACTGCTCGGCCGTATGCCGTCCGCCGTGGGCTACCAGCCCACGCTGGCCGACGAGATGGGCGAGCTTCAGGAGCGCATCACCTCGACTCGCGGTAAGTCGATCACCTCGATGCAGGCCGTTTACGTGCCCGCTGACGACTACACCGACCCCGCCCCGGCGACGACGTTCGCCCACCTGGACGCGACCACGGAGCTTTCTCGTGCCGTGTTCTCGAAGGGCATCTTCCCGGCGGTGGATCCGCTGGCCTCGTCCTCGACGATCCTCGACCCGGCTGTCGTGGGCGACGAGCACTACCGCGTGGCCCAGGAAGTCATCCGAATCCTGCAGCGCTACAAGGATCTTCAGGACATCATCGCCATCCTCGGTATCGACGAGCTTGCCGAAGAGGACAAGCAGTTGGTGAACCGCGCTCGCCGTATCGAGCGCTTCCTGAGCCAGAACATGATGGCGGCCGAGCAGTTCACCGGCCAGCCGGGCTCGACGGTGCCGTTGAAGGAGACCATCGAGGCGTTCGACAAGCTCACCAAGGGCGATTTCGATCATCTGCCCGAGCAGGCGTTCTTCCTGATCGGTGGTCTCGACGACCTGGCGAAGAAGGCCGAGAGCCTCGGCGCCAAGTTGTGATGAGCGGTTGCGCGAGGGCTCGGGTGGCTGAGCCCGTTTTCCTGACAATCAACGCGGCGAAGGTGGTGTGACATGGCGGAACTACACGTCGAGATCGTCGCCGTGGAGCGCGAGTTGTGGTCGGGTGACGCGACGTTCGTGTTCACCCGCACCACCGCGGGCGAGATCGGGATCCTGCCGCGGCACATCCCGCTCGTCGCGCAGCTCGTCGATGACGCCATGGTGCGCGTCGAGCGCGAGGGCGAAGACGACCTGCGCATCGCGGTCGACGGCGGATTCCTCTCTGTGACCGAGGAAGCTGTCCGGATCCTCGTCGAGAATGCCGAGTTCGAATCGGAGATCAACGCCGACAGCGCGAAGCAGGACTCGGAGTCCGATGACGAGCGGACCGCGGCATGGGGTCGGGCGCGTCTGCGCGCCCTCGGCCAACTGGACTGATCGCGGATGAGCGCGTCCATGCTGTTCATGGTCGCGCTCGTCGGCGTGCTCCTCCTCGTCGTCGTCGCCCTGAGCTACCGGCTGTGGAAGCTGCGCCAGGTGGGTGGGACGGCGGCGATCCTGCGGGATGTCCCCGCCGTGGGTGGTCACGGATGGCGCCACGGCGTCATGCGGTATCGCGGCGGCGAGGCCGGCTTCTACCGGCTGTCGAGTTTGCGTTGGTGGCCAGATCGCACGTTGACCCGGCGCGGCCTCGAGGTCGTGTCCCGGAGGGCGCCCCGGGGCGACGAATTCGACATCATGACCGATGAGATCGTCGTCCTGGAGTTGCGTGATACCGGCCCAGAACGGGGCCGTGGGTACGAGATCGCGCTGGATCGAGGAGCGTTGACAGCCTTCACCTCATGGGTGGAATCACGGCCGTCGCCGCGCACGCGGCGCCGGTCCTATTGAGTTCTAGGCGGGCTGTTGAGTTCTCCGAACTCGCCTTCCTGTTGACGCTTTCCTCCCGGTTGCCACAGGACATCGCCCTCCGGATTGGCCACCCGCGACAGGATGAACAGCAGGTCAGAAAGTCTGTTGAGGTACTTGGCGGGAAGCACGCTCACTGAGTCGCCATAGGTGTCGATGGCGTGCCACGCGGATCGTTCCGCTCGCCGAGCAACCGTCCTGGCGACGTGCAGAAGGGCTGACAGGGATGTGCCGCCGGGCAAGATGAACGAGTTCAGCGCCGGTAGCGGCTCGTTGAACTCGTCGCACCATGATTCGAGCCTGTCGATGTAGCTTTGGTGAATCCGCAGCGGGGGATACTCGGGGTTCTCGACCACAGGCGTCGACAGGTCGGCGCCCGCGTCGAACAGGTCGTTCTGGATCTGACGCAGAACCTCAAGAATTCGCTCGTCGGGATTACCCAAAGCGACCGCGACGCCGAGTGCGGCGTTGACCTCGTCACAGTCGGCGTAGGCCGCCAGGCGTGCATCGTTCTTCGAAACTCGGCTGAAGTCGCTGAGGCCCGTCGTGCCATCGTCGCCGGTCCGCGTATAGATTCGCGTCAGGTGGACTGCCATGGTCGAAACGGTACCGGGATGCGCCGGAGGCCCGCGGCTCGGCAGCCTGACATGGTCCGGCGCGCTGTTTACACTAACCGGCGTGAGCGACCGATTCGTGGTGACCGGCGGTGGCCGGTTGTCGGGTGAAGTTGCCGTCGGGGGCGCCAAGAACAGCGTGCTCAAGCTGATGGCCGCCGCACTGCTCGCCGAAGGCACCAGCACGATCACCAACTGTCCCGACATTCTGGACGTCCCGTTGATGGCCGAGGTCCTGCGCGGTCTCGGCGCGACGGTCGAACTCGACGGCGACACCGTCCGCATCACTTCGCCCGATGAACTGAAGTACGACGCAGACTTCGCCGCGGTGCGGCAGTTCCGCGCTTCGGTCTGCGTCCTCGGCCCGCTGGTGGGTCGATGCAAGAAGGCCAACGTGGCCCTGCCGGGTGGGGACGCGATCGGGTCGCGGCCTCTCGACATGCACCAGGCCGGCCTCCGACAGCTGGGTGCCCGGTGCAACATCGAGCACGGATGTGTGGTCGCCGAGGCCGATCACCTGCGTGGCGCAGAGATTCAGCTTGAGTTCCCCTCGGTCGGTGCCACGGAGAACATCCTGATGGCCGCAGTCCTGGCCGAAGGGGTCACCACGATCCACAATGCCGCCAGGGAGCCGGACGTCGTCGACCTCTGCACGATGCTCAACCAGATGGGCGCGCAGATCACCGGCGCTGGATCCTCGACGATGACGATCACCGGTGTCGATCGCCTGTATCCGACGGAGCATCGGGTGATCGGGGACCGGATCGTTGCCGCCACGTGGGGGATAGCTGCTGCGATGACGCGCGGCGACATCTCGGTCACCGGCGTAGATCCGGCACATCTGCAGTTGGTGCTGCACAAACTGCACGACGCAGGCGCAACCGTGACGCAGACCGATGATGGGTTCCGCGTTGTGCAGTACGAACGGCCTAAGGCCGTCAATGTCGCGACGCTGCCGTTCCCCGGATTTCCAACAGATTTGCAGCCGATGGCCATCGGTTTGGCGGCGATCGCGGACGGGACGTCGATGATCACCGAGAATGTGTTCGAAGCGCGATTCCGGTTCGTCGAGGAGATGATCAGGCTCGGGGCAGACGCACGAACCGACGGTCATCACGCGGTCATCCGCGGCATCCCGCAACTGTCGAGTGCGCCCGTGTGGTCCTCGGATATTCGCGCCGGCGCCGGCCTGGTGCTCGCCGGGCTCGTCGCCGATGGCGACACGGAGGTGCACGACGTCTTTCACATCGACCGCGGGTATCCGAAGTTCGTGGAAAATCTCGTCGCATTGGGCGCGGAGATCGAGCGAATCGCGTAGCGTCGGGAGGCTGAACGGCCTCTGCGCTGGGCATTTGGGCCATTGGCCGACGCCGCGTAGTATTTCCGTCAGAAGCCGGAAGGCCGGTCCGATCGGACAACGAACGGATCGAATAGCCAGGCTTGACTACCTTGCCGATATGAAGTAAGCTGGCAGGGTTGCCCGAAACAGGGCTCTGTTGTTTGAGAACTCAATAGTGTGTTTGGTGGTTTTTGTTTGTTGTTTTTGTCGTGCCCCGGATTTTCCCGTTTGTGGGGTGCGGCGTGTTTTTTTGGATGCCAGTTTTGGTGTCTGTTGTTTGTGATCGGATTTTTCTGATTCGAATTCTGCCTTGCCTGTGGGTGAGGGGTTTTTGTTTGGAGAGTTTGATCCTGGCTCAGGACGAACGCTGGCGGCGTGCTTAACACATGCAAGTCGAACGGACCTTCGGGTTAGTGGCGAACGGGTGAGTAACACGTGGGTGATCTGCCCTGCACTTTGGGATAAGCCTGGGAAACTGGGTCTAATACCGGATAGGACTACGCACTGCATGGTGTGTGGTGGAAAGCTTTTGCGGTGTGGGATGGGCCCGCGGCCTATCAGCTTGTTGGTGGGGTGATGGCCTACCAAGGCGACGACGGGTAGCCGGCCTGAGAGGGTGACCGGC
>NZ_LWCS01000045.1 GCF_001650495.1 Mycolicibacterium iranicum
CCTCCGCCCCCTCCGCCCCCGACGCCGGTGGCTCAGGAAGGCGGTCTCAGCTTCCGGCTGGAGCCGGACCTCGACGAATACAGGTACGGCTGGGAAGTGGCGTTCGACGGTCCGCTGCCGTCGACCGACGACTACCCGGCAGGTGACCCCGGCTACCCCGAGGTGTACAGCTGGGCGAAAGCTCGAGGCGCCATCGACGTCGATGAATCCCACCTGCGCCTACTGCTGCAGAACGACGGCACCGAGCGCGTCACGGTCCGGTCCATCAAAGCAGTGGTGACGAGCCGCCTGAAACCCATCGCAGCGACCTACGTCATGTCGCCCGGGGCCGGGACCAACGACATCGTCGCGCTCGGCTTCGACCTCGATGACGGCGACGAGGTCTCGGCGCAGCCGGACATTCAGGGCGCCGCTCCGGAAGCAGGAGCCAACCTGCCCTTCTTCTCCACCAAGAACATCACCCTGGATCCCGGCGAATCGACGGACGTCAAGATCACCACCCGGACCACGGAATGCTTCTGCGAGTACAGGTTCGACATCGAGGTGGTCAAGCCGGACTCGACGAACATCCTTCAAATAGGAGGCGAGGCCGGCCGACCCTTCGCCATTTCGGCCCGTGCACCCGAATACGCCAACAGGTTCGAGAATGGGATGCTCAGTTGTGGCACGTATGGCCTGTTCTACGTGAAGACCCTCTCGGTCGGCCGAACCGCCGATTGCACCAAGCCGGCGCCCTAGACGGGAAGCAGATACTCCTTGAAGAACCGGCCGATCGCCCGCATCCAGCGCCGCCGCACCGGCTGGGCGAAATGTTCTATCAGATCGAGGTCGGCGACAACGTAGCCGTCCGCGGCCCGGTACCACATCCCGGCCATGCACAGCTCGATCGCGGCCATCGTCGTGACACGGCCCGGTGCGATCGCGTCGAGGCGTTCATCGGGAACGAACGCCGGGTACGGCGTCCCGATCCGGTCCGCAACGGCACGCACGTGGATCTCCAACGCACTCGCCGACACCTGCGCCGTGCGGCGCATGCCCTGCAACGTCTTCACCTGGGCGAAGACCACACTGTCCCGCATGCGTCGAAGAATAGCCGTAACACGGGCGTAACATCACATCGCCCGTCCCTAGACTGGCGCTATGCATGCGCTGGGCAGCCTGATCGCCGACCTCCCCGAGGGTACGGTCGTGACCGATCCCGACATTCTCGAGTCCTACCGGCAGGATCGCGCCGCCGATCCCGGCGCCGGTGTCCCGCTCGCCGTCGTCCGGCCGCAGCGCACCGAAGAGGTCCAGACTGTCCTGCGATGGGCCAGCACTCACCGGGTCGCCGTGGTGCCGCGCGGGATGGGCACCGGATTGTCCGGCGGCGCAACCGCACTCGACGGCAGCATCGTGCTCAGCACCGAGAAGATGCGCGACATCACCGTCGATCCGGTCACCCGCACCGCGGTGGTGCAGCCCGGACTGCTCAACGCCGAGGTCAAGAAGGCCGTCGCCGAGTACGGCCTGTGGTATCCCCCGGACCCGTCCTCGTTCGAGATCTGCAGCATCGGCGGCAACGTCGCCACCAACGCCGGCGGCCTGTGCTGCGTGAAATACGGCGTGACAACCGATTACGTGCTCGGACTTCAAGTGGTGCTGGCCGACGGCACCGCGGTGCGACTCGGCGGACCGCGCCTGAAGGATGTCGCCGGGCTGTCGCTGACGAAGCTTTTCGTCGGTAGCGAGGGGACGCTCGGGGTCGTCACCGAGGTCACGGTGAAGCTTCTGCCTGCCCAGAACCCTGCCTGCACCGTTGTCGCCACCTTCGACTCGGTCGAGGATGCGGCCGCCGCGGTGGTCACCATCACCGGAAGGATCCGCCCCTCGATGCTCGAGTTCATGGACTCCGCAGCGATCAACGCCGTCGAGGACAAGCTCAAGATGGGGTTGGACCGCCACGCCGGAGCCATGATGGTCGCGGCAAGCGACGACCGTGGCGCCTCCGGGGCTCAGGATGCCGAGTACATGGCCGAGGTGTTCACCAAACACGGTGCCAAGGAGGTCTTTTCGACGTCCGACCCCGACGAGGGTGAGGCCTTCGTGGCGGCACGGCGCTTCGCGATTCCCGCCGTGGAGGCCAAGGGCTCGCTGCTGCTGGAGGACGTCGGCGTCCCGCTGCCCGCCCTGGCCGACCTCGTCGGCGGCGTGGAGAAGATCGCAGCCGAGCACGACCTGACGATCTCGGTCATTGCGCACGCCGGCGACGGAAACACCCACCCGCTGATCGTGTTCGATCCGGCGGACGCCGCGATGGAACAGCGCGCGCAGCAGGCGTTCGGCGAAATCATGGACCTGGCCGTGGGGCTCGGCGGCACCATCACCGGCGAGCACGGGGTCGGCCGGCTGAAACGGCCATGGCTCGCCGGGCAACTCGGACCCGAGGCGATGGAACTCAACCGCAGGATCAAGCAGGCGCTCGATCCCGACGGCATCCTCAACCCCGGCGCGGCAATCTGACGCGGTACTGAACCCCCGCGCGTGACCCTGTCGTTCAGAGCAGGTTCTTGGCGATCAGCGACTGCGCGGTATCGATGATCGTCTCGCTGACCGGGCGCGGTATCCAGCCCAGAACTGCCTTGGCTTTGGCGTTGCTGATCTGCGGGCGCCGACCGAGTCGAGACGCCGCCTCGCGTAACGCCGGCACGGTTGGAGCGAGTTCGCGAACTTCGGCGTCGCTGTATTCGCTGGTGGGTACTTTCGACGCGGCGGCCCCTAGACCCTCGCGCAGGATGCGCGCGATCCCGAGAAAGCTCTCCGCAGGTCCGTCGGCTGTCAGCAGGATGCGTTCGCCAGCGGCGGCGGGCGTCGTCAACGCCTGGAGGTGGGCGGTAGCGACGTCGCGCACGTCGACGACACCGAAATACTGGGGAGCCACCCGGTCGATGGCACCTTTGAGCATGGACTGGATGAACTTCACCGATGTGGACAGATGTGGTCCGAGAGTGGGGCCGAAGATGCCGACGGGCACCAGCGTGGTCAGTTCGAGGCCACCGCCCTGCCTTTCCACGAAATCCCATGCTGCGCGCTCGGCGATGGTCTTCGACCGGATATATGCGGTGTTGTCGTCGTCCGGGTCGGTCCAGTCGTCCTCGGTCCAGTGCTCGTCCGCTTTGGCGGAATAGCCCACGGCCGCGAACGAGGACGTCATGACGACCCGGCGGCAGCCCGCATCCCGGGCATGACGCAGGACGCGCAGCGTGCCCTCGCGCGCTGGGACGATGATCTCGTCGTCGTTCTCGGGAGCTTCGGCCGGGAATGGTGAGGCGATGTGCAGAACGTCTGCGACTCCGGCGACCGCCTCCGGCCAACCGTCGTCAGCGCTGAGGTCGGCAAGCACTATCTCGATCAGTTCCGGGTCCAGCCCCTGTGAGGCGACGGCCTCGGAGAGTTCCTGGGCTCGGGCTCGGCTGCGCAGGGCGGCGCGCACCGGGTACTGCTGGCTGAGCAGCTGACTGACGACGTGGCTGCCTACGTAGCCGGCGGCGCCGGTCACCAGCACCGAGGACTTCTCAACCATAGGCTCCTCACTGTTATTCGGAATTCAATTGGTTTGCAGTCTGTTTCGGTCAATCTCTCAGCGCTCAAAGGCTTTCCGCAATGTGTGGACGGCCATTTCGACCGCCGCGGTAGTTGCCTGGGTTCCGCGGAGAGGGTTGAGCATCATTAAGTCGTGAATGATGCCGTTGAACCGGACGCTGGTGGTGCGCACACCGGCCGCGGTGAGTTTCCGGGCGTAGGCCTCGCCCTCGTCGCGGAGGACGTCGTTCTCGTCGACGATCACCAGCGCCGGCGGCAGCTCCCGCAGGTCCTCGACAGTGGCACGCAGCGGCGAGGCCGTGACCTCCGAGCGCATCGTCACGTCGGGCAGATAGCAGTCCCAGAACCACGCCATCGCCTTCGCGGTCAGAAATGGACCCTCGGCGAACTCTCGGTAACTGTTGCTGTCCTGGCCGGCGTCGGTCACCGGGTAGTACAGCGACTGATGGACAAAGGTGACGTCGCCGCGCCGTTTGGCCATGATCGCCACCGCCGCTGCCATGTCACCGCCAACTGAATCACCGGCCACAGCCATCCGCGCGGCGTCCAACCCCTCGCTGGCACCGTGCTCGGTAATCCACTTGGCGGTCGCATAGGACTGCTCAATCGCCACCGGATACTGCGCCTCCGGTGAGCGGTCGTACTCCACGAACGCCACTGCCGCGTGGGCACCGACAGCCAGCTCCCGCACCAACCGGTCGTGGGTTGCCGCGTTGCCCAGCACCCAGCCCCCGCCATGGATGTAGAGAACCACTGGCAGCGGGCGATGCGCGTTGGGCGGTGTCACAATCCGCACACGCACATCGCCGTGAGCGCAGGGAACTGTGACCCAGAGCTCGTCGATGTCGAGCTTGTCGATCGGGGCAGCCTGCACATCGTCGAGCACTTTGCGAGCACCCTCTGGCCCCAACTCATAAAGGAACGGTGGTGTGGCGGTCGCATCGGCGAACTCCTGGGCCGCCGTCTCCAGCACGTGATCACTCATACCGGCAGCCTCTCAAGACGGCGCGTCTGAAGGACCACGGAAAACCCGTAGTCGTTACTGCACGAGTCTTGACTTCACCGGGCCGTCTCGACCGACGAACCCAGGACTACGGATTTTCCGTGGTCCCTTGCCTGCCTCCTGGATGGCAGCGTCGCACGCATGAAAGACGTTTTGATCCTCGGTGGACGATTCACCAGCGCCGGCCCGCTGAAGACACGGAGAATCCGATGAGCAGCACCAGTGTCGTGGTCGTCGGTGGCGGATACGCCGGCGTCCTGGCCGCCAACCGGCTGCGCCAACGCACCGACATCGACGTCACCCTGGTCAACCCGCGGCCGCAATTCGTCGAACGAATCCGATTGCACCAGTTGATCGCCGGCACCGACGACGCCGTCGAAGACTATTCGGCGGTGTTGGCCGACTCGGTGAAACTGCTGGTCGACAGGGCCGAACGCATCGACGTCGCCGCTCACTCGGTGCGGCTGGCCGCAGGCGCCACCCTTGACTACGACTACCTGATCTACGCCGTCGGCAGCACCGCCCCGGTCCCGGCCTCGATACCGGGAGCCACTGAATTCGCCTACCCGCTGGGGGAATTGGAGGCTGCGCAGCGGCTGACCGCCCGCCTGGCCGAGATCCCGATGCAGGCACCGATCGCGGTGGTCGGCGGCGGTCTGACTGGTATCGAGGCCGCCTCCGAATTCGCCGAAGCCGGCCGCAACGTCACCTTGGTCACCGGTGTGCTGGGCCCCTCGCTGGCCAAGGGCGGCCGCCGCTCGGTGGCCAAGCGTTTGAGCAAGCTCGGCGTCACCGTTATCGACGACGCGACCGTCACGCAGGTGCAGCCAGACCGACTCACGTTGAGGGACGGCCAGGAACTGCCGAGCCGAGCCACGGTGTGGACCGCGGGCTTCGGGGTTCCCACACTGGCTGCCGACAGTGGACTGAGCACCGACCGGCTGGGTCGGCTGCTCACTGACGAAACTCTCACCAGCATCGATGATCCCACGATCATTGCCGCCGGCGACGCGGCCTCACCGTCGGCACAGCCGCTGCGGATGAGCTGCCAACTCGCCATGCCGCTGGCCTCCCATGCCGCCGATACAGTCCTGGCGCGGCTCGACGGCAAGAAACCCGAGAACCTGAACCCGGCATCGGTGGGCCAATGCATCAGCCTGGGCCGCCACGCCGGCACCATCCAGATGTCCCACTTCAACGATGAAGCGCTGGGGCTGCACATCGGCGGTCATCTCGCCGCGATCATCAAAGAATCGGTGTGCAAAGGCACCGTGTCCTTTCTCGCCAAGGAAGCCCGCAAACCGGGCAGCTACTTCTGGCCCAAAGGCGGTAAACGACAAAAGAATCTGAAGAGAGGAACCGCGGATGTCTGACGTCATGGCGAAACTGATGACGGCGATGACCGTCATACAATCGGTCACACCGCCCCGCATTCCCGCCGGCGCCGACGCGATGACCGCGATCATCGAATGGGGCCCGGGCGACAAAGGCGCACCGCCGCACCGGCATCCCGGTGGACCGTGCTTCGGCTACGTCCTGGAGGGAGAGATGCTCTTCGAGCTCGAAGGGGAAGAACCGCGCATCATCAAAGCCGGCGAAGCGTTCTGGGAACCGGGTGGCGATGTCATCCACTACTCCGACGGCAACAACCGCGACGACATCCCGCTACGGTTCCTCGTGACCATGCTCTGCCAGCCGGGCATCGACATGTTCGTACTCGTCGACGACACAGAACTCGAACAACGCAAAGACCGCCGCTTCCAGAAGGGACACAAATGAAGATCACTGTGCTAGGTGCGACCGGCCAGATCGGCGCCCAGGTTGTCGAATTTCTCACGGCAGCAGGACATGACGTCAATGCCGCCTCTCGCTCCTCCGGAGTCGACGCTGTCAGCGGCGACGGCGTGGGCGCGGCGTTCGAGAGCGCCGACGTGGTTGTCGACGTGCTCAACTCCCCAACCCTGGAGCCGGGTCCGGCTGTGGAATTCTTCACCGGGTCGGCCACCACGTTGCTTGCGGAAGCCGAGAGGGCCGGTGTGCGGCACTACGTGGTGTTGTCGATTGTCGGTGTCGGTGACATCGAGGCCGAGGGCTACCTGCGCGGCAAGCATGTGCAGGAACAATTGGTAGTCAACTCCGGCGTCCCGTACACCATCGTGCGGGCCACGCAGTTCCACGAGTTCACCGAGAGCATCGTCGGGTCGCTGATACTCGACGGCGAAGTGCACGCCCCAGACGCGCTGATCCAGCCCGTCTCCGCCTCCGAGGTGGCGGGCGTGGTCGCTCGGGTAGCCACTGAATCACCCCGCAATGGCGTGCTGAATTTTGGTGGGCCGGAGAAGATGTCGTTCGCCGACCTGGCCCGTGCCGTCTTCGCCGCCCAGGGCAAGGAACTGCCCGTGATCGTCGATCCGCAGGCTACCTACTTCGGTGTCCCGCTGAACCAGAACAGCCTGGTCACCGACGACGGCGCCGAGATGGGCACCACCCGACTCGCGGAGTGGCTGGACCGATGACCGAACTCGCCGGGTGCACCGCCCTGGTCACCGGCGGTACCGCCGGCATCGGCTTCGCGACGGCCCATCGACTGGTGGAGGCGGGCGCCTCGGTGATCATCACCGGACGCAACCCGCAGCGCGGACATCAGGCTCAGGAAAAGCTGGGCCCAACAGCGCAATTCGCAGCCGTCGACATGGCCGACCCGGCCGGAGTGGTGCGGCTGGCCGAAGAATACGACCTCGACATCCTGGTCAACAACGCCGCCCGCTTCCCCGCCAGCTTGACCGTCGACCAGGACGAGAACGAGTTCGCACACACCTTTGCCGCCAACGTACGGGGGCTCTACTTCCTGGTGGCCGCCACAGCGCCCGCCATGATCCGCCGCGGCGGCGGAGCCATCGTGAACGTCACCTCGATGGTGGCATCCAAAGGCGTCCCCGGCTCGTCGGTGTACAGCGCGTCCAAAGCGGCGGTGGAACAGTTGACCCGAACCTGGGCCGTCGAATTCGGCCCGCATCACATCCGGGTCAACAACGTCGCACCGGGCCCGACCGCGACCGCCGGTGTCGCCGCCGAATGGGGTGACACCAACGAAAAGCTCGGCCGCGCGTTACCGCTCGGGCGAACCGCGAATCCCGCCGAGATCGCCGAAGCCATCTACTTCCTGGCCTCCCCGCGCGCCAGCTTCATCACCGGAACCACCTTGCACGTCGACGGCGGCGGCACCGCTGTCTGAAAGGAGAATCATGGACTTCGACGAGCTGGTGCTGTGCGGCATCTGCATCGGCTACGCCGATCCGGGGTTCGCGGCCAACAGCATCAACACCCCGCGCAACCCGGTCATCGAGAATGTCGTCTTCCTCAAGAACTGAGGTGGGCGACCACATGCCACTGCCCACCGGGCAACCCGTCGCCGACTGGCGCGAACTCCTCGATCCCCAGCGGCAGGTGGCGACACCAGACGTCAAAGACGAACTTCGCACCGTGTTCCTGTTCGGGTTCCTCACCGACGACCAACTCGACGTCCTCGGCGCCAACGGCACCATCACCACCGTCACCGCCGGATCGGTATGCCGGGAAGGTGAACCGGCACATAGTTTTTACGTACTGCTCGATGGCGGCGACGTGGTGACGACGAAACGCTCAGCGGTCCAGGACGTCGAGCTGCATCGCACGTCCGAACGCGGCACCTACTTCGGCGCCATCTCTGGCTGCGCTTCCGTTTACGACGTCACCGTGCGGTTGACCCGAACGTCGCGGCTGTTCGTGGTGGAGGCTGACTTCTTCGTGCGGTTCATGCACGCGGTGTGGCCCGTCGCAGTGCACCTGCTGGAGAGCAATACGATCGGCGGACTGCGCCAGCGTCAACTCCTGGGCCTGCAGGAGAAGCAACGAGACCTCGCCACCCTCACCGCGGGGCTGACCCACCAGTTGAACAACCCCGCTGCGGCCACCGTGCGCGCGGTGGCCGACCTGCGTGACAGCTTGGCCGAGGGGCACCGCAACCTCGGGGTGCTCGCGGCGACCGACCCGAATGCGCTGCCGGCGCTGCTGGCAATTCGGGCCGATCTCGACGGAAGCTCTGCGGCAGAGACACTCTCACCGTTGGAGGTCGCGGATCGCGAAGACGAGATCGGCGCGTGGTTCACCGACCACGGCATCGGCGACAGCTGGCGCTACGCCTCGACGTTGGTGGAGGCCGAACTCGATGTCGGTTGGCTGAACCGCGTAGCCGCGGCCGTAGACCCGGCGTCACTGGAATGCGCCGTCGGCTGGCTGAAACAGTTCATCGACAGCGAGATGCGGATCCGGGAGATCGCCGAGGCCGGCGCCCGCATCGCCGCACTGGTCAACGGCGCCAAACCCTATTCCCAGATGGATCGCGGCCCCTACCAGTGCATCGACGTCCACGAGATGCTTCGCAGCACCGTGCTGATGTTCGGCGACAAGATCGCTATGGTGGGCAAACCCGTGACCCTGGTCAAGGACCTAGACCAGTCCTTGCCGGAAGTACATTGCTACCCGGCCGATCTCAATCAGGTGTGGACCAATCTGATCGATAATGCCCTGTACGCGATGAACGGCCGGGGTACGTTGACGGTGCGCACCCGACGGGAAGGCGACTCGATGATCCGAGTGGAAATCTGCGATGACGGACCCGGCATTCCCGACGACATCATCGGTCGAATCTTCACTCCGTTCTTCACCACCAAACCGGTGGGTGAGGGCCCCGGGCTGGGGCTCGATCTAGCGTGGCGGATCGTCGTGGACCGGCACCGCGGCCACATCTCGGTCGACTCCACACCCGGCGACACCCGATTCATCGTCTGCCTGCCCCTGGAAGCACCCGCCCCTGGCAGCTAAGGGAGTTTCTGCCGCAGTTCCCGCCGCGACCGAATTCCCAGCTTGGTGAACACCTTTCGCAGATGCCACTCCACAGTGTGGGCACTGATGAACAGTTGGCCGGCGATCTCCTGATTGGTCAGGCCCTGGCCGGCCAGCTCGGCAATCTGACGCTCCTGCGGGCTCAACTCGTCGCCGGCGGCTGTGGGCTGCTTGCGGGTTTTCTGGCCGGCGGCCTGCAGCTCGCGGCGTGCCCGTTCGGCGAACGCCATGGACCCCATATGCACGAACTCCTGGTGGGCGAAGCGCAGCGGTTCGCGGGCGACGGTAGCAGGACCGTTGCGGCGCAACCACTCCCCGTAGAGCAGGTGGCTGCGCGCAACCTGAATACGCTGGGCAGTTCGTCCGTAATGCTTGATCGCCTCCCGGTAGAGCGCTTCGGCCTCGGTTCCGCTGCTCAACAGGGCGTGCGAGCGAGCCAGTGTGCCCAGCGCCCGCGGTGTTCCGGCCGCCCGCGTCCGGTCCCGTAGGCATCCGAAGGCCTGCTCGGCGACCGCCCGGTCCTCGCCGCGCACCCCGGCTTCGACCAGTTCGGCCAGAACCCCGGGGTAGAGGCCGAGGTCGTCGTATTCACTGGCACTACGGGCGGCGGCCAGGGCGTCGGCGTAGCGGCCGAGCCCGACGTTGAGCACCGCGGTGGCGTAATGCGCCAGCCCGATCATCCGGCCCTCACCACGGGCCCGGCCGGACGCCAGAGCTGCGGTCGCCAATCGGGTGACCTCGGCTTCATCGCCACGCCAGGCCGCCACGATGATCCAGTGGTACTTCAACGGGGCGTAGTCGATGGCGATCGCCATGTCGTTGGCCTCGGCGACCAGCGCACCGGCCGTGGCCAATTCACCGTGCTCCACAGCTGCACCGGCCCGGGACAACAGCGCCGACGGCAGCATCGCCAACGCTCCGCTGTCGGTGGCCAACTGCACCGCATGCGCAGAGACGTCCTGCCAGCCGTCATCCCACGTCTCATGGATCAGGCAATCGTGGACAAGCGGGAATGCCCGCCAGAACCACCCTTGGCCGGAATCCCCGGTGGACTCCTTGAGCGCGTCGAGGGCACGGCGCATGGCGGGCATGGCCTCGACGGCACCCACTGCCAACCGTTCGGCCAGCGCATGGGTCACCAGATCCAGCGGGGTCTTCGGCTGCAGCTCCGCCAGCGCAGTGCGGGCGGTGACAGCGACCTCGGCGGCCAAACCGCCTGCGATGCGCCCGACGTACATCGCCGCGCTGAGGGCCTCCAGGTACGCCTCGGTGGCCAGCGCTGTGTCGAGCCTCATCAACTGACCCGCTACCGCCGTGAACTGCGATACAGCGGCCACAAGCGCGTCGGCGTCACCGTCGGCGCGTGCAGCGGCGAAAGCCAGTCGGGTCCTCAGTTGCGCAGACCGGGCCCGTTGCAGGTCAGACAGCGGCCCCAGCGCCGCGGTGGCCAGCAAGCGGCGGGCGCTGTCGAAGGACGCGATCTCGCGGTGGGCCTCGGCGGCAGCCAGGGCCCGGCCGGTACGGAGGGCCGGTTCGGGGGTCAACTCCACTGCGCGCGTCAGAAAGGCTGCGGCAGAGGCGGTTCCGCCGCGCTGAAGCGCCCGGTCTGCCGAACGCTCCAGGTCCAGTGCCACCTGCTCGTCGAGGGAATCAGCGGCGAGGGCGCGATGCCAGGCCCGCCGGTCCGGGTCGACAGCAGGATCGGTGACCGCCGCCAGTGCCGCGTGCGCGAGCCGCCGCTGATCGGCGGTGGCGCAGCGGTACGCCATCGACCGCGCCAGCGGATGGTGGAACTGCACCCTGGTGTCGACCGCGATCAGACCGAGGTCATACGCGGACGTCATCGTGGCGGGTTTGAGGTCCAGATGCGCCAGCGCACGCGACAGCAGGGCCGGGTCCCCCACCGGTTCGGCGGCCGCGACGAGCAGCAGCATCCGGGTGTCTTCGGGCAGATCCGCGATCAGAGCGCGGTAGTGCTCTTCGATGCCGGCGCTGACGCTTCCGGTGTGCAGAGCGGTAATGTCCTTTGGAGTCTCTAACAGCGCCAACGGATTTCCGCGCGCCTCGGCAACGATCCGGTCCAGGATCGCCGCGTCCAGTCGACCCGGAAAGGCCGACTCCAGCAACCTGCGCGCGTCGACGTCGTCGAGCCCGCCCACCACCAGGGTCGGCAACCCCGCAGTGCCATCGATCGGAGTACGCGTCGCGAACGCCAACCCCACGGACTCGGCCTGCAGGCGGCGCGCGACGAAGAACAGCGTTTGCGCCGACACCTGGTCCAGCCATTGCACATCATCGACCACGCACAGCACTGGTTGCTCCGCGGCAGCGGACGCGAGCAACCCGAGCACCGCCAAACCGACCAGGAACCTGTTCGGGGCGGCACCGGTATCGCTGAGTCCGAAGGCCTGCTCCAACGCCTCCCGCTGCGGTTGCGGTAGTCCTAGCCCGTGATCCATCACCGGCGCGCACAGCTGCTGCAAACCCGCGAAGGCCAACTCCATATCGGACTCGACTCCCACTGCGGTCAAAACGGTGCAATCCGCGGCGGACTCCCGCAAGAACGTCAGTAGCGCCGTCTTCCCGATGCCGGCCTCACCGAGCAGCACCCGCACCTCGCTGCGTCCGGTACGCAGGGCGTCGACCATCTCGCTCAGTGCCCGGCACTCGGCGGCGCGGCCAGGCAACATCGCGTGGTTCCGGTCGCGGATCGCCGTCACGATCGAGATGACCACCTGTCTGGAACGTCGGTGCAGCCAACGCCCCCCGGCCGCAGTTACGGGCAAATCCTGTCACGTCGGCACGTCAGCTGCAGGGCTACCGGCGGACTACGGGCTTTCCGTGGTCCCTGCCGGTGCTCCGACTGCCACTGTTGTCGAATCCCACCAAAGGGAGGGCAAGGTGTGAGCCAACCGGAGGTCTCTGGACGTACGGCGCTGGTAACCGAGGGCACCTCGGACCTGGGACGTGTCACCGCACGCCTGCTCAAGGCCGACGGTGCTCAGCTCATTGTCAGCGGCCGAGAACCGCGCGCGGGACGGGCCGCCGTCAACGAACTCGGCCCCGGCACCCGGTTCGTCGCCGCTGACCTGGCCGACCTGGAATCCGTCGACCACCTCGCCCGGCAGGTGCCGGTCGACATTCTGGTCAACAACGCCGACGTGATGGACGTCGATACGTTGGCCGGTCTGTACTTCTTGGTGGCCGCCGTCGCCCCCTGCATGATCCGCCACGGTGGCGGAGCGATCGTCAACGTCGCGTCCGCGGCGACAGGTGCCGTCGCCGCGCTGACCCGTGCCTGGGCCGCGGAGTTCGGTTCCGCCGGTATCCGCGTCAACACCGTGGTGACCGTGGCCCAGCCGAATCCGCTGGGACGCGTCGGCAAACCTGCCGAGATCGCTGCAGCAATAACCTTTCTCGCCTCCAGTCGGGCGAGCTTCATCACCGGCGCCACCCTGCACGTCGACGGCGGAGCGAGCATCATGTGACCGAGCCTTGACATCTGCCATTTACTGTTTTACGAATAAGACATGACGGCAACTTTGTCTCACGGCTCACCGGCTCGTTTCGAGCTGGCCAACGCCACGACGTGGCGCGAACCGTGGCCGATGTACCGGGCGCTGCGTGACCACGACCCGGTACATCACGTCATCCCCGCCGGGAGGGACGCTGACGATTACTACGTCCTGAGCCGGCACGCCGACATCTGGGCCGCCGCGCGGGACCACGAGACGTTCTCGTCGGCGCAGGGGCTGACGGTCAACTATGGCGAACTGGACCTCATCGGGCTCGCCGACAATCCGCCCATGGTCATGCAGGATCCGCCGGTGCACACCGAGTTTCGCAAGCTGGTTGCTCGCGGCTTCACGCCCCGCCAGGTCGAGGCCGTCGAACCGAAGGTTCGCGAGTTCGTCGGCGAGCGAGTAGAACGAATCCGCCGGAACGGCGGCGGGGACATCGTGGCCGAGCTGTTCAAGCCACTGCCGTCCATGGTGGTCGCACACTACCTCGGTGTGCCCGACGAGGATCGGGGCAAGTTCGACGGTTGGACCGACGCGATCGTCGCGGCCAACACCAGCGAGGGCGGGCTCGGTGGTGCGCTGGGCACCCTGGGCGATGCTCTCGGCGAGATGATGGGCTACTTCACCTCACTGATCGAGCGACGGCGAGTCGAACCCGGGGATGACACAGTGTCGCATCTGGTCGCGGCCGGTGTCGGCGCAGACGGCGACATCTCCGGCGTGCTGTCGATCTTGGCATTCACCTTCACCATGGTCACCGGGGGTAACGACACCACAACCGGAATGCTGGGCGGCTCAGTGCAATTGCTGCATCAACGGCCCGACCAGCGGCGGCTTCTGGCCGGTGATCCGAGCCTGATACCCGACGCCGTGGACGAGTTCCTGCGGCTCACCTCGCCGGTACAGATGCTGGGCCGCACCGTGACGCGCGATGTGACGATCGGCGACGTGACGATCCCGGAGGGCCGCCGCGTGATGTTCCTCTACGGGTCCGGTAACCGCGACGAGCGCCAATTCGGCGCTCAGGCAGGCGAACTCGATGTGACCCGCAAGCCTCGCAATATCCTGACGTTCAGCCACGGCGCCCACCACTGCCTGGGCGCGGCCGCGGCGCGGATGCAGTCGCGGGTCGCGCTCACCGAACTGTTGACCCGGATCCCCGATTTCGAAGTCGATGAATCAGGAATCGTATGGGCGGGCGGCAGTTACGTCCGCCGTCCGCTGTCGGTGCCGTTCTCGGTGGCGAGCTGATGGCGGGCGACTGGTTGGCCGAACGCCGCACCGAGGTGGCCGCCGACCGCATCCTCGACGCGGCCGGTGAGCTCTTCGCGTCCCAGGCGGCCGCAAGCGTCGGGATGCACGAAATCGCCTCGGCAGCAGGCTGTTCCCGCGCCACCCTCTACCGGTACTTCGAGAACCGGGAGGCGCTGTACACCGCCTACGTGCACCGCGAGAGCTACCGGCTCTACCGGGAAATGGCCGAGCACACGATGTCGATCGACGATCCACGCGAACGGCTGATCGAAGGCATGCTCGCGTCCCTGCGCAACGTACGGGAGAGTCCGGCGCTGTCGTCATGGTTCGCCACCGCGCAGCGCCCCATCGGCGCCGAGATGGCCGAGCAATCCGAGGTCATCAAGGCATTGACCGAGGCGTTCGTCATCTCCCTGGGCCCCGACGACCCCGGCACCGGGGCAAGCGAAGCGACGGGAAATGGGTCTGTGGCCCACCGAGCCCGCTGGCTGGTTCGGGTGATGACCTCGCTGATGCTGTTTCCCGGGCACGACGCGGACGACGAGCGCACCATGCTCGAAGAGTTCGTCGTTCCGATCGTGCTACCGAAGCGGCGGGCTGATCAGGCCACCCAATAAGCCTGGGCTTTGATGGATTTGCGCGGGATCTTGAAGTCCTCGCGTAGCAGCTTCGCGACGGCTCGCGTGGTGCGGTTGTCGCATGCGACCCAGCCGAAGTGGTCGGACCCGTCGAACGCAGCAGAACTCACAGCGGCGACGAGGCCGTCGCCGGCATCCTGTCGGTCCACCCACGTCACGTCCGTGGCGCGGCGCACCGGCAGCTGCTTGTCGTCGTCGTGGGCAGCTTCGAGGAAGACCTGTGCCGGGGCGTCGCCGATGGCATCGAGCAGAGAGTTGATCGCGGGCAGTGAGGCCGTGTCTCCTACGATCACATACCCCGCCGGCCGGGGCTCGGGCAGTGCGAAGCTGCTGCCCAGGACGGTCGCCTCGATTTTGTCGCCCGGTTGCGCCTGCTCGGCCCACCGTGATGCCACGCCGTCGTGCAGCGCGAACTCCACGTCGACGGTGTCGTTGGCCGGGTCGGGGTTGACCAGCGTGTAGCCGCGCTGGTGCAGCTTCTCACCGTCGGTGAACCACATTCGGATCCACTGAGTCGGGTGTAGGGACCGATCGGCCAGCAGGCCGCCGGCCTGGAAGCTCAGCCTCAGGTAGTGCGGGGTGACCTCCGTGCGTCCGGTGACCGTGAGCTCGTAGTCGCCCGCCCGCAGCAGCTTGAGCACCGCACCGGCGAAACCGCGCGACAACTTGGTGTCCGACATGGACTCATCACTCCTCGTTGCGTTAGTTAGGGCAGCTTAACCTAACTATCGCGGCGGACGGAGTGTCCCCCGGTCAGCGTCGAACACGGGTGAACCGGTGCAGCAGCCAAGCCAGCGGGATCGTCACGACCAGCGTGCCGAAGAACAGCATCCACACCGAACCGGTGTAGATCGGATAGCGCACGACCTCGACCATCACCAGTTCCATCGTGATCAGATGGATCAGGAAGATCTCATAGGAGATCTCCCCCAGGAACACCATCGGCCGGCTCGCCAGAAACCGCGAGTAGAGACCCGTGTCTCCCAGCGCGAGCGGAGCCACCACCAGCGTCGCGATCGCCGCATAGAACGCGGTCTTGAACAGGGCCTCGTGCAATCCGGCAGGTGAGGTTGTCGGCTCCCCGGCGATGGGTGTCGACACGATGAAATAGCTGACCACCGCCAGCGGCACGCAGACCAAGGCGTACGCACGGACGCCCATCGGCTGCAGCGCAGCCAGCAGCATCCCTCCCACGAACCAGGCCAGATAGCCCGGCAACCAGAGCTTGCCGCCGTCGGGCAGGACATCGGTGGTGTGCACCAGCCACATCCACGCCGGCGACACCAGTGCCAGCACACCCAGACCCGTCAGCAGAGGCCAGGGGCGCCAACGCCTTCGGCACAACACGACGAGGAGCAGGTAGGCCAGCACAGGCAGCACGACATAGAAGGCCACCTCGACCGCGAGGCTCCACATCTGCGTAAGTCCCTGGTGGAGAAAGGAATACAGATAGTTGTCGGTGTAGATCTGGGTCAGTGTGAGGTTGCGGAACAAGCCTTCCCACGTGTGTCCCGGGTTCGGGCCCGCTGTCCGGAAGTGGTAGACGAGATAGGCGGCGACGACCGTGACCACATATGCGGGCATGATCCGGCGCACCCGGTGCCAGGCATAGCGACGGACCGACGGAGGCCGATCACCGGCGAACGATGCCTTCACCCAGGGCAGAAACAGCAGCAAGCCCGACAGTACGAAGAAGATCGGCACGCCGATCTCCATCCGCGAATACATCAAGCCCACATAGCCTTGCGGATACTTGCCCGTCGTATAGGCGGCGTGGGTCAGCACCACGAGAAGCGCGGCGACGGCGCGGATCCCGGTGAGTGAGGCGACCCGATCGGAGGTGACGGACTCCAGTCCCCCGGCCTCCTCGACGCCGGACGTGCCCTGGCCGGCGGGCAGGGTCACTTCGTCTTTGGCTTCCCCCGATGCGGCTTCGGCCCGCGATCGGGTTGCAGCTGGATCAGCTGACCCTGAATCCTGGTGTTCTCCAACGCCTTCAGCGTCTTGGCAGGCAGCTTCGCCGGCAGTTCCACCAGCGAGTGATCGACCTTGATGGTGATATGGCCGAAGTCGCTTCGATGCAATCCGCCTTCGTTGGCGATGGCGCCCACGATGGCACCGGGGGCAACCTTGTGACGCTTGCCCACCGCTATCCGGTAGGTCGCGAGATCGCTACGGCGCTCACGCGGCTTGCGCGGCGGCCCGTCGCTCCGCTCTCCACGGTCCGGACGCTCGCGGCGCTTCTCAGGCGGCGGCTCCGTCATCAGGAATTCCTCGCCGTCGCGGCTCTGCAGCGCCAGTGCGGCGGCGATATCGGCCATCGGCACGTCGTGATCGCGCTCGTAGCCCTCGATCAGCTTGCGGAACAGTTCGATGCCCGGCTTGTCGAGCCCATCGGTGATCGAGTCGCGGAACTTCGCGACCCGCTTCTCGTTGACGTCGTCGACGGACGGCAGCTCCGACTCGACCAGCTTCTGCCTCGTCACCCGTTCGATCGCATTGAGCAGGTGACGTTCGCGCGGCGTCACGAACAGCAGCGCCGTCCCCGACCGGCCTGCACGCCCGGTGCGTCCGATCCGGTGGACGTAGGACTCCGGATCGTGAGGAATGTCGAAGTTCACCACGTGGGAGATGCGCTCGACGTCCAGGCCGCGGGCCGCGACGTCGGTGGCCACCAGGATGTCGATCGATCCGTCCTTGAGCGCGTTGATGGTGCGCTCACGGACCGCCTGCGCAATGTCGCCGTTGATCGCGGCCGCGGCGAAACCGCGCGCTTTCAGCTTCTCGGCCACTTCTTCGGTCGCCTGCTTGGTGCGGACGAAGACGATCATCGCGTCGCCCTGCTCGACCTCAAGTAGCCGCGTCAGCGCGTCCATCTTGCGCGGATACGACACCAGGAAGTAGCGCTGCGTGATGTTCTCCGCGGTCTGTGTCTTCGCCTTGACCGTCACCTCGACCGGATCGTGCAGGTACTTGGCGGTGATCTTCTTGATGGCAGGCGGCATCGTCGCCGAGAACAGGGCGACCTGCTTGTACTCGGGAGTGTCGGCCAGGATGCGTTCGACATCCTCGGCGAAACCCATCTGCAGCATCTCGTCGGCCTCGTCGAGCACCAGGTAGTCCAGATGAGAGAGGTCGAGGCTGCCCTTCTCCAGGTGGTCGATCACGCGGCCCGGCGTGCCGACGACGACCTGCGCACCGCGCTTGAGGCCCGACAGCTGCGGCACATACGACGACCCGCCGTAGATCGGCAGCACATTGACCCGCAGGTGCGCGCCGTAGCGGCCGAAAGCCTCCGCGACCTGCAGCGCGAGCTCGCGGGTCGGCGCCAGGACGAGGGCCTGTGTACTGCGGCTGTCGGTGTCGATCTTCGACAGGATCGGGATCGCGAAGGCCGCCGTCTTGCCGGTTCCGGTCTGCGCCAGGCCGACGACATCGGAGCCCGCCAGCATGGCCGGGATCGTCGCCGCCTGGATGGGAGAGGGCGATTCGTATCCGACGTCGGCGACGGCCTGCAGCACCGAAGGGTGTATTTGCAGGTCAGCAAAGGTCAGGTCTGCGGGCTCTGGCTCCGCATTCGAGGACGTCATCGTCGTTGAAGTCTAGTGGCAACCTGGGCGTCTTCCGGCCAGTGCTCATCGCAGTGCTCATTACGCGGTGTGCCTCGCCTCCCTCCGCGTGTGCTGCCGGTAGGTTGCCCAACTGTGAAATGGGCGTGGGTCGTCGGCTCCGTGATGGCCGCAGCAGCGGTCACCTCGGCCTGCAGCCCCGGCGACTCCACGGTGTCGAAGACGCCTGATCAGACCACCCCCGCGGCAGCCGCACCCGCCGCCCCACCACCGGGTCAGCCCATCGGACCTCCGCCCGGGCCCGTCCCCGCCGACGATCCGTGCGCCACCGATCTGACGGCGCCGGAGATCGCGCAGGCCGTGTCTGCGCTTCCCCGCGACCCGCGAAGCAACCAGGCCTGGAACCCCGAACCGCTGGCGGGCAACTACAACGTGTGCGCGCAGCTGTCGGCGGTCATCATCAAGGCCAACACCAATTCGGACAACCCGAATACCCGCGCGCTGCTGTTCCACCAGGGCAAGTTCATCCCGACCGGCGTGCCCGACACCTATGGGTTCAACGGCCTCGACACCACGCAGACCACCGGCGACACGGTCGCGCTGAAGTTCTCCGGCGGCGTGCCGGGGCTCGACAGCGTGGTCAGGTTCCGCTGGAACGGCAGCGGGGTCG
The DNA here is from genome assembly GCF_001650495.1 of Mycolicibacterium iranicum. Taxonomy (GTDB): domain Bacteria; phylum Actinomycetota; class Actinomycetes; order Mycobacteriales; family Mycobacteriaceae; genus Mycobacterium; species Mycobacterium iranicum_A. The sequence continues at coordinate 19,122 of NZ_LWCS01000045.1, forward strand.
AGTTGATCGGCAACACGCCCGGCTGAACCACGCCGAAATATCATTCCGGGTCGTAGTCGGACCCGAAATCGCAACCCGGAATGATATTTCGCGGCGATGAGCTGTCGGTGGATTCGCTTACAGTGGCTGCGTGTTCGTGGCCACCGACGCGGGCGAAGACCGTGTCATCTACAGCGCCTCCGACCTCGCCGCCGCGGCGCGCTGCGAGTACGCGTTGTTGCGGTCGTTCGACGCGAGGCTGGGCTGGGGGCCGGACGTCTCGGGTGACGACGAGCTGCTGGCCCGCACGGCGACCCTGGGTGACGAGCACGAGCAGCGCCACCTCGCCGCGCTGCGGCTGGAGTCCGACGTCGCGATCATCGGCAGGCCCGAGTACACCGTTGAGGGGCTGACCGCCGCGGCGGAGCAGACCAGGCGCGCCATCGAGAACCGTGCACCCGTCATCTATCAGGCCGCCATGTTCGACGGGCGCTTCGCCGGTTTCGCCGACTTCCTGGTGCTCGAAGACGGCGAACGCTATCGCCTGCGTGACACCAAGCTCGCTCGCTCTGTCAAGGTCGAGGCACTGTTGCAGATGGCGGCATACATCGAAACCCTTTCTGCAGCAGGCGTTCCGGTGGCTCCGGAAGTCGATCTGGTACTGGGAGACAGCACGGTGGCCAGCTACGCCGTCGACGAACTGCTGCCGGTGTACCGGCCCCGCCGCGACGCGCTGCAACAACTTCTCGACGGACACCTCGCCCGGGGCAGGGCGGTGGCGTGGGAGGACGAGTATGTGCGGGCGTGCTTCCGCTGCGCCGAGTGCGAGGCGAAAGTCCGTGAGCATGACGACCTGCTGCTGGTGGCCGGGATGCGGGTCAGCCAGCGGGCCCGTCTCATCGACGCCGGCATCACGACCGCGCACGACCTCGCCGCGCACGACGGCCCGGTGCCCGAATTGTCGACCCGCACCGTGGCCGCGCTGAAAGCGCAAGCGCAGCTTCAGATCGCCGAGCGGATCGATGGCAAGCCACCGTACGAGCTCGTCGACTCGCAGCCACTGATGGTGCTGCCCGACGTCGACAAGGGCGATCTGTTCTTCGACTTCGAGGGCGACCCGCTGTGGACGGCCGACGGGCATGAGTGGGGACTCGAATATCTCTGGGGCGTACTCACGGTCGCCGATGATTTTCAACCCTTCTGGGCGCACAACCGCGTCGAGGAGCGTCAGGCCCTCAAGCACTTTCTGGCGTTCGTGCGCAAGCGGAGGCGTCGCTATCCCCGGATGCATGTTTACCACTACGCGGCGTACGAGAAGAGCACGCTGCTGCGTCTGGCGGGCCGCTACGGTGTCGGCGAACAGGAGGTCGACGAGCTGCTGCGCGACGGCGTACTCGTCGACCTGTACCCGTTGGTGCGCAAGAGCATTCGGGTCGGTACCGAGAACTACAGCATCAAATCGCTCGAGCCCCTGTACATGGGCAACGAGCTGCGCGACGGTGAGGTCACGACGGCCACCGCGTCGATCACCGAGTACGCCCGCTTCTGCGAGCTTCGCGACGAGGGCCGCACCGACGAGGCCGCCACTGTGCTCAAGGAGATCGAGGAGTACAACCGTTACGACTGCCGTTCGACGCGGAGGCTGCGGGACTGGCTGATGGCCCGGGCGATCGAGTCCGGCGTCCCGCCGCGCGGACCCGTGGTCGTCAATACCGAGCGGGTCGCCGCGGAACCAGACGACGTCGAACGCAGGCTGCTCAAATTCGCGGGCGACGGGATCGACAGCCGCACCCCCGAACAATCCGCGGCCGCGCTGATGGCTGCCGCCAAGGGTTTTCACAAACGGGAGGACAAGCCGTTCTGGTGGGCACACTTCGACCGGATCAACAATCCGGTCGACGAATGGGCCGACGACGGCGACGTGTTCATCGCCGAGGACCACGAGATCATCGCCGACTGGCACAAGCCGCCCAAGGCGCGCAAGCCGCAGCGACACGTCCGGTTGTTCGGCGAGATCGCCAATGGCGAACTGGCGAAAGAGATGTACGCCCTCTACGACCCGCCGTCACCGGCCGGATTGACCGACGACCCGGACCGGCGCGGTTTCGGCTCGGTGACCGTCGCCGGCTGCGACGACCCGGAGGCACCGACCGAGGTCGTCATCGTCGAGCGGCAACCCAAGGACGGCGACACGTTCAGCCAGGTGCCGTTCGCGCTGACCCCCGGGCCACCGATCAGCACCACCACGCTGCAGGACGCGATCGCCGACACCGCGGCGCTGGTAGCCGCGGGGTTGCCGAACCTGCCCGCCGACGCGTTGACCGACATCCTGCTGCGGCGGCCACCCCGAACCCGCAGCGGCGATGCCCTGCCCCGTAGCGGCGACGTCGTCGACGACATCACCGGCGCGCTGCTCGACCTCGACTCGTCCTACCTCGCCGTGCACGGCCCTCCGGGCACCGGTAAGACCTACACCTCGGCACAGGTGATCGCCGCACTGGTCACCGAGCACCACTGGTCGATCGGCGTGGTCGCACAGTCGCACGCCGTGGTGGAGAACCTGTTCGCCGGCATCATGGACGCCGGCATCGACGGAGCGCGGGTCGGCAAGAAACTCAACACCGTGAGTACCGGGTGGACGGAGCTGGATCGCGACGACTTCGCGACGTTCATCTGCCAGGACGGTTGCGTCGTCGGCGGCACGGCGTGGGACTTCGGCAACGCCAACAAGTTCGAGCGCGACAGCCTTGACCTGCTGGTCATCGAAGAGGCCGGCCAGTTCAGCCTGGCCAACACCGTCGCGGTGTCCCGAGCGGCGCGCAACCTGCTGTTGCTCGGCGATCCGCAGCAGCTGCCCCAGGTCAGCCAGGGCACCCATCCCGAACCTGTCGACGGGTCGGCGCTCGGATGGCTCGTCGACGGGCACCACACGCTGCCGCCTGAGCGCGGTTACTTCCTCGACCTGTCGTACCGCATGCATCCCGACGTCTGCAGAGCCGTGTCGCGGCTCGCCTACGACCGTAGGCTGCACTCGCACGAGGCGGTCACCGCCGCGCGCCGCCTCGACGGTGTGAGGCCTGGCGTCCGGACGCTGAGCGTCCGACACCTCGGCAATGCGACCGAGAGCCCCGAGGAGGCCGACGCGATCGTCGCCGCAATCGCCGACCTGTTGGGCACGCCGTGGACCGATGAAGACGGCACGCGTCCGCTGGCTCAGGGCGACATCCTCGTGGTCACGCCGTACAACGCCCAGGTGGTCCTGGTCCGTCGCCGTCTGGAGGCCGCCGGCCTGACCGACGTGCGCGCGGGCACCGTCGACAAGTTCCAGGGACAGCAGGCGCCGGTGGTGTTCGTGTCGATGACGGCGTCCTCGATCGACGACGTGCCACGTGGAATCGCGTTCCTGCTCAACAGAAACCGCCTCAACGTTGCCGTGAGCAGAGCCAAGTATCTCGCGATGATCGTGCGCTCCGATCAGCTGACCGAGTACCTACCTGGAACGCCGGATCGGCTGGTCGAGTTGGGCTCGTTCCTCTGCCTGACGGACTGTGATACACCGGGCCCGTGACCGAAGCACTGATGGAACGACTCGCGGCAATCGTCGGAGCGGCCTATGTGACGACCGACAGCGACGTCCTCGAAGGGCGCTCCATCGACCACACCGGCAGGTATCGGGGTCATGCGTCGGCGCTGGTGCGACCAGGGTCAACCGACGAGGTGGCGGCTGTGCTGCGCGAATGCCGCGCGGCGGGTGTCAGCGTCACGGTGCAGGGTGGGCGCACGTCGCTGGTCGCGGGCACAGTGCCAGAACATGACGACGTGCTGCTCTCGACCGAACGGTTGCGCGACATCGGAGAGGTCGACGTCGTGGAGCGCCGGGTGCGGGTCGGCGCCGGGGCGACGCTGGCCGACGTACAACGAGCGGCCACCGCGGCCGGTCTGGTGTTCGGGGTCGACCTCGCGGCCCGCGACACGGCCACCGTCGGCGGCATGGCGTCGACCAACGCAGGCGGGTTGCGCACAGTGTGCTACGGGAACATGGGTGAGCAGGTCATCGGGCTCGACGTGGTGCTGCCCGACGGTTCGGTGGTCCACCGGCACAGCCAGGTGCGCAGCGACAACACCGGTTACGACCTGGCCTCGCTGTTCGTCGGCGCCGAGGGCACGCTCGGCGTGATCACGGCGCTGGATCTGCGGCTGCACCTCACGCCCCGCCAACGCGTCACAGCCATCTGTGGTTTCGCCGATCTGGACGCGCTGATCGCGACCGGACGGATTTTTCGCGACATGGAAGGCATTGCAGCGTTGGAGCTGATCGACGCCAGAGCCAGCGCGCTGACCGCCGAACACGTCGGAGTTTCGGCCCCCGTCCAGGGCGCATGGCAGCTGCTGATCGAGCTCGCAGGAGAGACGGACCTCACTGAGCGGCTGGCCGGCGCGCTCGAGGACGCGCAGTTGTCCGACGAACCCGCCGTCGGCGTCGACGCGAACGCCCAGCAACGGCTGTGGCAGGTCCGCGAGGCCGTCGCCGATGTGCTCGGCGTCTACGGTCCCCCGTTGAAATTCGATGTTTCGCTTCCACTTTCAGCTGTTCACGCGTTCTCAGAAGACGCCGCACGCCTGATCGCCGAGCACGCACCCGACGCGATCCCTGTGCTGTTCGGCCACGTCGGCGAGGGCAACCTCCACCTCAACATCGTGCGCTGCGCGCTCACCGGCGACGCCGAGCGTCAGCTGTACACGGCGATGATGAGACTGATCGCCGATCACGGTGGCAATGTCAGCTCCGAACACGGCGTCGGGACCCGCAAACGTGACTACCTGTCGATGGCGCGCACCGATGCCGACATCGCCGCGATGCGCGTCCTCAAGGACGCCCTCGACCCCACCGGTTACCTCAATCGCGCGGTCCTGTTCGGCTAACAGGTAGCGTGGCGCGGGATGACCAGCATCGAAGCTGACTACCTCGTCGTCGGCGCAGGCGCGATGGGCATGGCGTTCGTCGACACCCTGCTCGCCGAAAGCGACGCGACGATCGTGCTCGTGGACGAGAACCACCAGCCCGGCGGGCACTGGAACTCGGTCTATCCGTTCGTCCGGCTGCATCAGCCGTCTGCCTACTACGGCGTCAACTCCTGCGCCCTCGGCAACGAGGACGCGATCGACCGCAGCGGCTTCAACGAAGGCTTCTTCGAACTCGCCACCGGCCACGAGGTCTGCGCCTACTACGACCAGGTGATGCGCAACCACATGCTGCCGACCGGGCGTCTCACCTACTTCCCGATGACCCGCTACCTGGGCGACAACAGAATTCGCACCCTGGACGGCGAAGAGCACACCGTGACCGTGCGGCGGCGCACCGTCGACGCGACCTACCTGCTCACCGTCGTCCAGTCGATGAGATCGGCCCCGTTCTCCGTCGCCGACGGCATCACCGTGATCCCACCCAATGACCTCCCCCGCCGCGCCGCCGAACACGAGCACTTCACGATCGTCGGCGGCGGCAAGACCGGCATGGACTGCTGTCTGTGGCTGCTGCGCAACGGGGTTGCGGCGGACAGGCTGCGCTGGATCAAGCCCCGTGACTCCTGGCTTCTCAACCGTGCCAACGTGCAGCCCGGTCCGGAGTTCGCCAAAACACTCCGCGCATCGATAGTGGCTCGGGCGCAGGCGATCTCCGAGGCGACGACACCCGAGGACCTGTTCAAGAGACTCGAGGCGGCCGAGGTCCTCTTTCGCCTCGACCCTGCGGTGACACCGACGATGTATCACTGCGCGATCGTGTCGCGTCGCGAGTTGGAACACCTGCGTTTCATCGAGGACGTGGTGCGACTCGGTCATCTCGAACACGTCGAACACGAACAGATCCGGCTCACCGGCGGATCGGTCCCGGCGACGCCGTCGCTGTATGTCGACAGCACCACCCAGGGCCTGCCCCGCCCGCCGTCGGTCCCCGTGTTCGACGGAGACCGGATCACGCTGCAGAGCGTCCGCAGCTGTCAGCAGGTGTTCAGTTCGGCGTTCATCGCCCATGTCGAGACGACCTACGGCGACGACGCCACGCGCAACGAACTGTGCGCCCCGATCGTCCACCCCGATGCGCCGATCGACTACCTGCGGCACACATTGGAGGACAACGTCGCGTCGCTGCGATGGGTGCAGGACGATGCGCTGATGGCGTGGCTGAAGACGGCTCGCCTCAACGCCGCACGCGACCTCTTTCCCGTTTTCCCGCCGGGCAAGGAGCGGGTACGCGACAAGGCGATGGGCGCCCTCGCGGTCGCACTCAAGAAGACCAACGACGAACTGATCGCACTGATGGACAGTGCCTAGTCGCGCGAGTGCCTTCCCTTAGGCAGGTCCTGACCGCTCACACCGTCGGCGATGTCAAACCCGTTGTGCGCGTGCCCGTTCGGTTCGTGAACAGGTTCGTCGAGCAGCTGATCGAGAATACTGCGCCACTCCTGCCTGGTCGACGGAGCAGCCTCGGGTAGATCGCGCCGGCGCTCCTCGCGCATCGGCTCGGTGACCGGGTCGAGCACGTCGGTGTCGGCGAACGCGTCGACCGGCGCCGGCCGGTGGGGTTCGTTGTGCTCCCACGTCACCTCGTACTCGAGGTACTCGTCCTCCCCGTCGGCCCAATACAGTTCGTGGTCGGGGTCGTAGAGTTCGTGCGGCTCTGCCGGTCCCTCGGGGCTCGGCGCTGGGGTGGCAAGGAACGGCAGCAGGAAGAGCGCGGCGACGACCCCGAACAGTGCGGCGAAGGCCGGCAGCAGCATGGCCTGCGACATCGCCGAGGCAAACTGCGGCTGCAGGAATTCGGGCAGTTGCGCGACCTGCCCCTCGGCCTGCGACGCATCCGCCGCGCCAGGGATCTTCGCCGACAGCTCCGACGCCATCAGCGCGGCCATCCCGGCGCTGCCGAGGACGGAGCCGACCTGACGCGTCGTGTTGTAAACGCCGGAACCCGCCCCTGCCAGCTGCGGGGGCAGGCTCCGCGTGGCGGTCGCGGCCAGCGGCGAGAAGATGAACGCCATCGCCGCACCCATCGCCGTCAGCGGCAGGACAAGCCGCCAGATCGGCGTGTCCGGCGTCATCTCGATCGACAGCCAGGTCAGCCCGATCGCCGCGATCGCGAAGCCGAATCCGATGACCGACCGTGGGTGCGACCGGTCGACGAGCGTGCCGACGAAAGGTGCGAGCACTCCGGTGGCGACCGCCATCGGCGCAGTCAACAGCGCGGCACGCGTCGGAGTCAGCCCGCAGACCGCCTGGGCATAGAACATCAGCGGCAGGATCATGCCGGTGACGATGAATCCGATCGTCGCCACCCCGACGTTCGACATCGAGAAGTTGCGGTCGCGGAAGATCACCAGCGGTATCAACGGTTCGCCGGTGTTGATCGACTGCCAGTACACGAACGCCGCCATGACGGCGGCGCCGACGCCGATCGTTGCCCAGATCCACAGAGCCCAGTCATGCGACTGGCCTTCCTGCAGCCCGAACACGATCAGGAACAGCCCCACTCCCGACAGGACAACGCCCGGCACGTCGAACCGCTGATTGCGCTCGGTCGGCAAGGAAGGCACGAGCCAGACGGCCATCGCCATGCCGAGGATGCCGATCGGGACGTTGACGATGAAGATCCACTGCCAGCCCAGGGTGTCTACCAGAACACCGCCGGCAAGCGGACCGACGAGTGTCGCCACACCGGCGGTGGCGCCCCACACGCTCATCGCCACCCCACGGCGATGCGGCGGGAACGTCCGGGTGATGACCGTCATCGTCTGCGGTGTCAGAAGCGCCGCCCCGACACCCTGGACCACGCGCGCGGCGATGAGCGTGCCGATCGAGTCGGCGAGCCCGCACCACAGTGAGGCGGCCGTGAACACCGCCAGACCGGCCAGGTACATGTTCTTGGGTCCGTACCTGTCACCCAGCCGGCCGGACACCAGAAGCGGCACGGCGTAGGCCAGCAGGTAGGCACTCGTCACCCAGATGACCGCGTCATAACCAGCACCGAGATGCGCCATGATCGCGGGATTGGCGACGGGCACGATCGTGGCGTCGACCAGGATCATGAAGAACCCGATCAGCAGTGCCCACAGCGCATGCCAGGGGTTGGCACCCCGGGCAGGCGGCATCATGTTCTCGGACATCGCAGGAGTCAGCTGAAAGTCAATCGGGAGAAGTACATTTCGGCCCGACGCTACGGTCCGGGCGTTGTCCCGACAAGTCAGTGAAGACGAGTGACAGCGATCAGGCAGGCTCAGCGAGCGCGTCAGCGGGGACGCGAGCGGGAGCGGTGACGCGGTGCACACCGGTCAGCAACAACGCGGCCAGCGCGATCATCACACCCGCGGCCATCACCACCGCCATCGCGAGTTCGTCGTTGCCGAGCACGCCGACCACAGGAGCGATCGCCGCGCCGCCACCGAACTGTACTGCGCCCAGAAGTGCTGCCGCGGTGCCCGACGCGTCTGGATGGCGCGTCAGCGCGACGGCAGGCGCATTCGGGATGACCAGGCCCATCGCGGCCAGGATCAGCCACACAGGGATGACGAAACCGTAGAGGCCGCCGATGTGGGCCGCGGCCAAGGCCACGAACACCGCGCCGAACACCGAAGCCGCAACCAGAGCCCACAGCATGATCTTCTGCGGCGTGAACCGCTTCAACAGCACGACGTTGAACTGGGTCGTGCCGATGAGGGCGATCGCCCCGGCGCCGAACACCAGCGCGAACGCCGTCTGATCGAGACCGAACTGGCCCTGCAGCACGAAGGACGCACCCGCGATGTAGGCGAACAGGCCCGACATTCCGAGCGCAGCGACGAACACCAAAATCACGAAACGCATGTCGCGGAGCAGCTCGAGATACGTCGCCGCGATGCCCTTCACCTTGAGCGGACGTCGATGGTCAGCGGGAAGCGTCTCGGGCAGCGCGAGCACCGCCATCGCCAGCAGCGCACCCGCGAGGACGACGAGCGCCGCGAATACCCAGTGCCACGACCCGCGCAGCAGCACCGCAGCGCCCAGCGAAGGTGCCAGGACGGGAGCCACGCCGAGCACGAGCATCAACCGCGACATCACCGTCGCCGCGGCGTTGTCCTTGTAGAGGTCGCCGACCACTGCGATGGCGACGACCATGCCCGCCGCGGCGCCCATGCCCTGCAGACCGCGGGCGATTCCGAGGGTCGCGATGTCGGGCGCGAACAGGCACAGCAGCGAGGCGACCACGTGCAGCACGATCCCGGCGAACAGCGGCTTTCGCCGCCCGAGCGAGTCCGACAGCGGGCCGATGACGAGTTGCCCGATCGCGAGGCCGGCGAGCGTGCCGGTCAGCGTCAGCTGAGCGACCGACGACGAGACGCTCAGTTCCTCCGCGATCTTCGGCAGCGCCGGCAGATACATGTCGATGGTCAACGGACCGAGGGCGACGAGGAGGCCGAGAACGACGATCATCCGGGTGCGATTGGGAGCCGGGCTGGAAACCGCCTCCGTCGGCGAATCGGTGTCCTGCTGCCTCTCTTTCACAACCCGGGATACTGCCATGAAATTGATTAGCGACGCTTCCCAATCATTTCTTCCCGATATCCCGAAAAGTGACTGCGATCACGTTGGGGCACGCTTTGTCGACCGCCGTTCGTTTGACAAGCGTTAGCCTGAAATCAGGTTCACAGGGAGGTAGCGCTCATGAGTGCCAGGTCACGAGCCAAGAAGCAGGTGCCCGCGGTGCCCGACGAAGACCCGGGCGTCGCCGCCAAGGTGCTCTCCCAGATTCTCGAACGCGGCGCCCGCGTCCAGGGTCCCGCCGTGCGGGCCTACGTGGAGCGGTTGCGCCAGCACAATCCCGGTGCCACCCCCACGGAGATCCAGCGCAAACTGGACACCCAGTACATGGCCACCGTGATGGCCAGCGGCGCGGCCGTCGGGTCGGCCGCCGCCTATCCGGGGATCGGCACCCTTGTGGCGATGTCGGCCGTCGCCGGCGAGACCGTGGTGTTCCTGGAGGCCACCGCGCTCTATGTGCTGGCCATGGCAGAAGTGCACGGCATCCCCGCAGAGCACCGCGAAAGGCGCCGCGCGCTGGTGCTGTCCGTCCTCGTCGGGGAGGACAGCAGACGCGCCGTAGCCGATCTGCTGGGCCCAGGGCGCACCAGCGGGGCCTGGGTGTCCGACGGTGCGGCCACGCTGCCACTGCCCGCACTGTCACAGCTGAACTCCCGACTGCTGCGCTACTTCGTCAAGCGCTACGCACTCAAACGTGGCGCGCTGGCGTTCGGCAAGTTGTTGCCTGTGGGGATCGGGGCCGTCGTCGGCGGTGTCGGCAACCGGCTGATGGGCAAGAAGATCGTCGCCAACGCCCACGCGGCGTTCGGCAACCCGCCCGCACGGTGGCCGTCAGCCCTGCACCTGCTTCCCGCCCCCGGCGAATAGATCTGGCGCTTCAGCGACCGTTCATCCCTCGTTCACGACCGCTCGACCACCATCGCGCTGTGACCGATATGACCATAAGTACGTTGCGTGGTCTGGGCCCTACCCAAAGCGCTAGCCTTGATGCGGCGGAAACAGCGGGGTAACCGCACACCGGGTTGAACAAAGGGGGGCCGGCTGCCGCGGGGCGTCGGCCCGAAGCGAAGAATTGAGGCGAATAGCAGCCGTGAGCTCACCTTCACCATTCGGTCAGAACGAGTGGTTGGTCGAAGAGATGTACCGCAAGTTCCGCGAGGATCCGTCGTCGGTTGACCCGAGTTGGCACGAATTCCTCGTCGACTACTCCCCCGAACCCACCAACGATGCCCCCGCCAGTCCGAACGGCAAACCGACCTCGCCGCCCGAGCCGGCACCGGCCCCGAAACCCGCAAGCAGCAACGGCACCGCGGCCCAGCCGGCGAAGTCCGAAAAGCCCGCAGCCAAGGCGCCCGAGAAGGCACCGCCGCAGGCTGAGAAAAAGGCCCCCGAGAAATCCGAGCCCGCCCCGAAGGCCAAGCCGTCGGCCGGTGCCACCGGTGACGGCGAGAGCCAGGTGTTGCGCGGTGCCGCAGCGGCCGTCGTCAAGAACATGTCCGCCTCGCTGGACGTGCCGACCGCCACCAGCGTGCGCGCCATTCCCGCGAAGGCGATGATCGACAACCGCATCGTCATCAACAACCACCTGAAGCGCACACGCGGCGGCAAGATCTCGTTCACCCATCTGCTGGGCTACGCCATCGTGCAGGCGGTCAAGAAGTTCCCGAACATGAACCGGCATTTCGCCGAGGTCGACGGGAAGCCCAACGCGGTCACCCCCGCGCACACCAACCTGGGTCTCGCGATCGACCTGCCCGGCAAGGACGGTAAGCGCGCGCTCGTCGTCGCCGCGATCAAGGGCTGCGAGACCATGCGCTTCGGTCAGTTCATCGCCGCCTACGAGGACATTGTGCGGCGCGCCCGCGACGGCAAGCTCACGGGCGAAGACTTTGCGGGCGTGACGATTTCGCTCACCAACCCGGGCACGATCGGCACCGTGCACTCGGTTCCGCGCCTGATGCAGGGCCAGGGCGCGATCATCGGCGCGGGCGCCATGGAGTACCCGGCGGAATTCCAGGGCGCCAGCGAGGAACGCATCGCCGAACTCGGCGTAGGCAAGCTGATCACCCTGACGTCGACCTACGACCACCGCATCATCCAGGGCGCCGAGTCCGGCGACTTCCTGCGGACCATCCACACGCTGCTGCTCGACGACGAGTTCTACGACGAGATCTTCCGCGAACTCGGCATTCCGTACGAACCGGTCCGCTGGCGCATCGACAACCCGGACTCCATCGAGGACAAGAACGCCCGCGTCATCGAATTGATTGCGGCATACCGCAATCGCGGTCATCTGATGGCCGACATCGATCCGCTGCGGCTGGACAACACTCGCTTTCGCAGCCACCCCGACCTCGACATCAACACTCACGGACTGACGCTGTGGGACCTCGACCGGGAGTTCAAGGTCAACGGTTTCGCCGGGCAGACCCACAAGAAGCTGCGTGACATCCTCGGCCTGCTGCGTGACGCGTACTGCCGCCACATCGGCGTCGAGTACACCCACATCCTGGAACCCGAGCAACAGCAGTGGCTGCAGGAGCGCATCGAGGTCAAGCACGAGAAGCCGACGGTGGCCGAACAGAAGTACGTACTGAGCAAGCTCAATGCGGCGGAGGCGTTCGAGACCTTCCTGCAGACCAAATACGTTGGGCAGAAACGCTTCTCACTGGAGGGTGCGGAGACCGTCATCCCGATGATGGACGCCGCCATCGACCAGTGCGCCGAGCACGCACTCAACGAGGTCGTCATCGGAATGCCGCACCGTGGCCGCCTCAACGTGCTGGCCAACATCGTCGGCAAGCCCTACAGCCAGATCTTCACCGAGTTCGAGGGCAACCTGAACCCGTCGCAGGCGCACGGCTCCGGCGACGTGAAGTACCACCTGGGCGCCAACGGCACCTACATCCAGATGTTCGGCGACAACGACATCTCGGTCTCGCTGGTGGCCAACCCCAGCCACCTCGAGGCCGTCGACCCGGTGCTCGAGGGCATCGTGCGGGCCAAGCAGGACATCCTCGACAAGGGCAACGGCCCCGACGGGTTCACCGTGGTGCCGATGATGCTGCACGGCGATGCCGCCTTTGCCGGTCAGGGCGTGGTGGCCGAGACGCTGAACCTGGCGTTGCTGCGGGGCTACCGCACCGGCGGCACGATCCACATCATCGTCAACAACCAAATCGGTTTCACCACATCGCCTTACGACTCGCGATCCTCGGAGTACTGCACCGACGTCGCCAAGATGATCGGCGCGCCGATCTTCCACGTCAACGGTGACGACCCGGAGGCCGCGGTGTGGGTGGCCAAGCTGGCGGTCGACTTCCGACAGAAGTTCAAGAAGGACGTCGTCATCGACATGCTGTGCTACCGCAGGCGCGGCCACAACGAGGGCGACGACCCGTCGATGACCCAGCCGTACATGTACGACGTCATCGACACCAAGCGCGGCGTCCGCAAGACCTACACCGAAGCCCTGATCGGCCGCGGCGACATCTCGATGAAGGAAGCCGAAGACGCCCTGCGCGACTACCAGGGCCAGCTCGAGCGGGTCTTCAACGAGGTACGCGAACTCGAAAAGCACGAGATCGAGCCCAGCGCGTCGGTGGAGTCCGACCAGATGGTGCCCGCCGGCATGAACACCGCGGTGGACAAGGCGCTGCTGGCCCGTATCGGTGATGCACACCTCGCCTACGGCGACGACTTCAACGTCCACCCGCGGGTCAAGCCGGTGCTGGAAAAGCGCCGCGAGATGGCCTACGAGGGCAAGGTCGACTGGGCCTTCGCCGAGCTGCTCGCGCTGGGCACGTTCCTGGCCGAGGGCAAGACGATCCGGTTCTCCGGGCAGGACACCCGTCGCGGCACGTTCACCCAGCGCCACGCGGTGATCATCGACCGGCAGACCGGCAAGGAGTTCACCCCACTGGACCTGCTCACGGTGGACTCCGACGGTAATCCGACCGGCGGCAAGCTGATGGTGTACGACTCGGCGCTGTCGGAGTTCGCGGCGGTCGGATTCGAGTACGGGTACTCCGTCGGCAACCCGAACGCGTTGGTGTTGTGGGAAGCGCAGTTCGGCGACTTCGTCAACGGCGCACAGTCGATCATCGACGAGTTCATCAGCTCCGGTGAGGCGAAGTGGGGGCAGCTGTCCGATGTGGTGCTGCTGCTGCCGCACGGGCATGAGGGACAGGGCCCCGACCACACGTCGGCCCGCATCGAGCGGTTCCTGCTTCTGTGGGCCGAAGGGTCGATGACCATCGCGATGCCGTCCACGCCGGCGAACTACTTCCACCTGCTGCGCCGCCACGGGCTCGACGGCATCCACCGGCCACTGATCGTGGCCACGCCCAAGTCCATGCTGCGCAACAAGGCGGCCGTCAGCGACATCCGCGACTTCACCGAGCAGAAGTTCCGCTCGATCCTGGAGGAGCCGACCTACTCCGACGGGACCGGCGACCGGTCGAAGGTGACGAGAATCCTGCTGACCAGCGGCAAGCTGTACTACGAGTTGGCCGCCCGTAAGAAGAAGGACGACCGCCAGGACGTGGCGATCGTGCGGATCGAACAGCTCGCCCCGCTACCCCGGCGCCGGCTCAGCGAGACGCTCGACCAGTACCCGAACGCCGAGCAGTTCTTCTGGGTGCAGGAGGAGCCGGCCAACCAGGGTGCGTGGCCGACGTTCGGGCTGACGCTGCCCGAGGTGCTGCCCGACAAGCTGACCGGTATCAAGCGGATCTCGCGGCGGGCCATGTCGGCGCCGTCATCGGGTTCGTCGAAGGTCCACGCCGTGGAGCAGCAAGAGATCATCGACGAGGCATTCGGCAAGTAGGCCTTTCGGGCCGGCACCTCGCACCGAGAGCGCGCGTGTCTGCACGCCGACGCGCCGTGGACCGCGTGCACTCAGCGCGCGCTCACGGCCGTCGAGCGGCGGCGGCGCTCAGCGGAAGAACGAGAACGGCACCCCGTCGGTCATCGCGTCGACCGCGCGGGGGCAGAAGATCGAGATCGCCAGCCCGGTGAACATCGTCGCGGGACCGAGGGGACGGCCGAGATCGTCGGCGATACCGGCGGCGACGTTCGCCATGTTCTGGCCGGGCTCGGAAAGCATCGGGCAGACGGTCTGGCCGACGCGCACCGCAGTCGCGGGGTCGATGTCACCCAGCCGGTAGTGCTGCAGCGTAGACAAGAAGGCGTCGGTCGTGGGATCGGCCTGGGCCGGTGCCGCGGACATCGTCGCGGCAACGGCGGCCGAGGCGACGAGCGCGGCAACCGCGGGGTACTTCAAGGTCATGCACTCATTGTCGTCGCCGCCGCCGTCGGCATTACTCGGACGGCCGGAGCGATACCTGCGAAGCCCCTGTCAGTTGATTGAAATTGGGGTAGTGCACTACGCAATCGGTCCGGGGCTCACGCACCTACTTTGGCGTTGTCACTCGACACCGACACCGACCATTCCCTGGGGGTTGCCATGTCCATTCCTACACGCGAATCAAGCAGCGCAGACAGCCGGAAAATCACGACAAAGGTATCAATGACTGCGGCTTTCGCCGCCGGCACACTTGCCTTCGGCGGCGCCGTCGCCTCGCTTGCCGAGGCACCTGGAACCCTGGCGCTCCAGCAGGCGCAGGCACCGATGGTCACGAACTCGTCCCACGCTCCTGCGGCACCGATCCTGCTCACGGCTCTGGGAATCCCTGCGACCGCACCAACCGCCGGCAGCCCATCGGGAAGCAGCTCGCCGGCGACGGAGTCGGGGACTCTTCTCTTTTCCGTCCCTTCCGCTCCCGTCAGGTCGGGGCCGTCGCTGTCCGTCGAGGACGCGGGTGCGCTGCTGCGTCTCAGCGACCCGACCACCTTCTCCACCCGAGCCACGCAGGCAACCCTCCTGAATCTCAGCGGAGGCGCTGCCCCGGACTCTGCGCAGGTGTCGGCGGCCGCACCGATGCGCCCGATGTTCGGTGACGGCGGTTGGCTCATCGGCAACGGCCTCGACGGCGCTGCCGGTGAAGACGGCGGCGACGGCGGCATCCTCTGGGGCAACGGCGGCCGCGGCGGCGACGGACTCGCAGGGCAGGCCGGTGGCGACGGCGGTCGCGGCGGTCTGTTCGGCGGCAACGGTGGCGACGGCGGAAACGGCGGCATGGGGGGCGGTGCCGGTGGAAACGGTGGCAGCGCGCAGCTGTTCGGCAACGGTGGGGCGGGAGGCGCAGGCGGAGCCGGAACGACCGGCGCTGCGGGCGTCAACCCCATTCCCGGTGCCCTGCTGCCCGCCGCCGGCAAGGGCGCTGACGGGCTGTCTGTCTCGGCGGGCAACCCGAATGCCACCGCGTACGGCGGCGACGGCTCGCCCGGGCAGAACGGTGTCCCTGGGCAGCCCGGAGGCGCCGGAGGTGACGGTGGCACCGCCGTCGGTCAGGGAGTTGCATTCGGTGGCGACGGTGGCCAAGGCGGAGTCGGCGGGGCCGGAGCGCCCGGCGGCGACGGCGGCGACGGGGGCCAGGTCTGGGGCAACGGTTTTCAAACTGCCGGCGCCGGCGGTACCGGCGGTCTCGGCGGAACCGGCGCACGCGGCGGTAACGGCGGAGATGCGGGCGCCTTTTTTGGCCAAGGTCCCGAAACGCCAGCAAACGGTGGCTCCGGCGGTAACGGAGGCGAAGGCGCTGCCGGCAGCGCGGGCGACGCCGGCGGCGTTGGCGGCTCGGGCGGTAGAGGTGGCCTTATCAGCGGCAACGGCGGCGACGGCGGCGACGGCGGCGACGGGGGCAACGGGGGCAAGGGGGCGCGCGGCGGCGACGGCGGAAACGGCGGAGACGGCGCCAGGTCCGGCGGCGATTACAACGGCGCCGGTGGCGCCGCAGGCAAAGGTGGCGCCGGCGGTGCAGGAGGCGCAGGGGGCGCCGGGAACCAGGGCGGCTCCGGCGGACGCGGCGGCGTCCTCGGAAGCAAAGGCGCCAACGGCTCCGCTGGACAGGCGGGCGAAAAGGGCGCGCAGGGCGAATCGGGTACCGACGGCAATCCCGGAGCAGGCGGCTCGCCGAACTGACCGCTGACCCAACCTGGGCCGGTGAGCGCTGGGGGTGCTCACCGGCCCTTCCATCGGTGTGACCCCGGACATATTCGGGACCGCGAGTACCGGGTAGGCTGCCACTCACTCAACACGCGTAGAACAACCGAGGAGTGCACATGCAGGGCTTCGCCGGAAAAGTTGCCGTCGTGACAGGCGCCGGCTCGGGCATCGGCCAGGCACTGGCTGTCGAGCTCGGACGCTCGGGAGCCCACGTGGCGATCAGCGACGTCGACACCGAAGGCCTCGCCGTCACCGAGGAGCGCCTCAAAGCGATTGGCGCCAAGGTCAAGTCGGACCGCCTCAACGTCACCGAGCGCGAAACCTTCCTGCAGTACGCAGATGCCGTCGCCGATCACTTCGGCAAGGTCAACCAGATCTACAACAACGCAGGCATCGCGTTCACCGGCGATATCGAAATCAGCCAGTTCAAAGACATG
The DNA here is from genome assembly GCF_001650495.1 of Mycolicibacterium iranicum. GTDB lineage: Bacteria > Actinomycetota > Actinomycetes > Mycobacteriales > Mycobacteriaceae > Mycobacterium > Mycobacterium iranicum_A. The sequence goes on from NZ_LWCS01000045.1 coordinate 36,174, forward strand.
GAACGGGTGATGGACGTCGACTACTGGGGCGTGGTCAACGGCACCAAAGCGTTCCTCCCCCACCTCATCGCGTCGGGCGACGGCCACGTCGTGAACGTCTCCAGCGTCTTCGGGTTGTTCTCCGTGCCCGGGCAGGCCGCCTACAACTCAGCCAAGTTCGCCGTCCGCGGCTTCACCGAAGCGCTGCGGCAGGAAATGGCTCTGGCCGGGCATCCGGTCAAGGTCTCCTGTGTGCATCCCGGTGGCATCAAGACCGCGATCGCACGCAACGCCACCGCCGCCGAGGGCCTCGACGCCGAGGAACTCGCGAAAACCTTTGACAAGAAGCTGGCCAGCACGACACCCGAAAAGGCCGCCAAGGTCATCCTCGACGGCGTGCGAAAGAACAAGGCCCGCATCTTGATCGGCAACGACGCCAAGATGTTCGAGATCGTCATCCGGGCCCTCGGCGCGAACTACCAGAGCGTGTTCCCGAAGGTCGTTGCCCGGCTGACGCCGCCGGCGAAATAAGCGCACTCGGACCCGGCGAGCGCGCATCGACTGCCAGGTGATGCGGCGCGTCGCCGTGCTGACACGCGCCCTCGCGGTGCGGGTCTAGTTGCCGACGCCGAGCGGGTGCTCCTCGAGCCACTGCCCGGCCACCAAGCCAGGATCGGTACCCTCGGCGACCTGCCTGCGCATATCCGCCAGCGATCCGGTGTCCAACACACCGGCAATCTCGTTGAGCGCGAGCACCTGCGACTCCGTCAACTCGTTGCGCCGGTATAGCGGCACAAGATTCTCGGCCCGGATCAGAGACGTCTTGTCCGACAACACCACCGCCTCCGACGGTACGTCAGGCGCCGCGGTCGTCGTCCACGCCGCGTCGATCCGGCCCGCCTGCAACGCGTCGAACATCGCGTCGTCGTCGGCGAACTCGCGGGCCTTCGGCAACGTGCAGGTCCCAACCGAAGCGGGCCGTGGCACGGAGGCCACCGCACCGATCGCGATGTCGCCGCAACGGCGAGCCATCGCCGACACATCGCGGCCACCCCACGCGTCAGCGGTCCGCTCGGTTACCGCCACCGCGGGCTTGTCCTCCGCGGAAGTCGTGTAGTCACCGGCCGCGATACCTTCGGGCAATGCCGACAACAACGTTCGGTAGACCTGCACATCTGCGCGCGCCGCCGAATCCGGGGCAAACCGCATCAAGAGCCGGCCGGTGAACCCCGGCGCCACGCGGACCTCGGCCGCGTCCAATCCGCCGAGCGGATCGTCCGTCGCGACCACATGGGCCGGATTGCCGTAGAAGCGCAACGCCGACGCATAGAGCTGCGCGACGAGTTGCGATTCCGGGTCCGCGGGAGCTCCGACGGGGATCGACGGCGCAGCGGAGTGCCCGCCGCAACCTGCCGCGACGAGAGCCGCGACGATCAGTTGGACAATGCTGCGGGCGCGGCTCAGCCGACTCAGTCCTCGGATGCGGCCGCGACAGCCGCCGCGACTGCCGGACCGACGCGGGGATCCAGCGCGCTCGGAACGATGTGGTCGACCGCCAGGTCGTCACCAACGACGGAGAAGATCGCCTCTGCTGCAGCCACTTTCATCTTCTCGGTGATGCGGCGCGCACCCGCGTCGAGCGCGCCGCGGAAGACACCCGGGAACGCAAGCACGTTGTTGATCTGGTTGGGGAAGTCGCTGCGCCCTGTGGCGACGACGGCAGCGTGCTTGCGCGCTGCGTCGGGATGAATTTCGGGATCCGGGTTCGACAGCGCGAAGACGATCCCGTTCGGCGCCATGGTGGCGATGATCTCCTCCGGCACCACACCCGCGGACAGCCCGAGGAACATGTCGGCGCCGTCGAGCGCTTCCGCCAGACCGCCGGTGCGACCGGCCGGGTTGGTGCGGCCCGCCAGTTCCGCCTTGAACGGATTCAGGTCGTCGCGGCCGGAGTGGACGATGCCCTTCGAATCGAGCACGGTGATGTCAGAGATGCCTTTGGCGAGCAAGATGTTCGCGCAGGCCACGCCCGCCGCGCCGGCCCCCGAGATCACCACCCGCAGCTCGTGCATGTCACGGTCGAGGACCTTGGCCGCGCCGTGCAGCGCGGCGAGGACGACGATCGCGGTGCCGTGCTGATCGTCATGCATGACCGGGCAGTCGAGGGCCTCGATCACCCGGCGCTCTATTTCGAAACACCGCGGCGCCGAGATGTCCTCGAGATTGACCGCGCCGAACGAGGGGCGGAGGCGGATGAGCGTCTCGACGATCTCGTCCGGATCCTTGGTGTCGAGCACGATAGGAATGGAATCCAGACCGCCGAACGTCTTGAACAGCGCGCTCTTGCCCTCCATCACAGGAAGCGATGCCGAGGCGCCGATGTCCCCGAGACCCAGCACGGCGCTGCCGTCGCTCACCACGGCCACCAGTCGGTGAGCCCACGTGTACTTCTTGGCCAGCGTCTTATCCGACGCGATGGCTCGGCTGACCTGCGCAACACCCGGGGTGTACGCGATCGACAACGCTCGCTGGGTGTCCAGTGGCGACTTGAGATCGACCGAGAGCTTGCCGCCCTCGTGAGCCTCGAAAATCTCGTTGTCTTCGATGACAACCTGCGGAGTGCGCGTCAATTCGGCCACGGGCGTCAGGGTAACCGACCATACGAACTCACAGGAATGGGTTCCCCCACGGTGAGCAGAACAGAAGCTATCCGGCGCGTACGATGCATCGGTGTGCCCGAACGGGCATGACCAGCGCGTACACCCGGATGTGGGGAGGTCGGCCGATGGCTTCGTTCCGCGCAGTTCCGCCGTCGCTAGTGAAACAAGCGTCTCGGGCGAGAGGACTGGGCCACGTCGAGGATCCCGACGCGAGCCGCATTCACGTTCCCGTCTCCCAGTCCGTTGTCGACTGCGGCGTGTACTGCGACGGCACTCGTCTGCCCGGCAAATACACCCACGCCGCGGCACTGAACAAGGTGCACGAAATCGAAGCCGAAGGCAGAAGAGCCTTCGTGTGGATTGGCCTTCACGAGCCTGACGAACATCAGATGGAAGCCGTCGCCGACGTCTTCTGCCTGCACCCTCTAGCCGTCGAGGACGCGGTGCACGCACATCAGCGGCCCAAGATCGAGCGCTACGACAACACGTTGTTCCTCGTTCTCAAGACCGTCACGTACGTCCCTCACGAGTCGATGAACAACGCGCGACAGATCGTTGAGACCGGAGAAGTCATGATCTTCGTCGGCGCCGACTTCGTGGTGACCGTCCGCCATGGCGAGCACGGTGGACTTGCCGGTGTGCGCAGACACCTCGAAGAGACTCCCGAAGCGCTGCGGCTCGGGCCGTACTCGGTGATGCACGCCATCGCCGACCATGTCGTAGACAGCTATCTCGACGTCACCGATCTCATAGAGCACGACATCGACGCGATGGAAGAGGACATCTTTTCTCCCCTCTCCCAAACCAACATCGAGTGCATCTACCTGCTCAAGCGCGAAGTGGTGGAGCTGCGGCGCGCTGTCAGCCCGCTTGTGCCCGACCTGCTGCGCCTGGGTTCCGAACACGACGACCTCGTCAACGTCGAAATCCGTCGCTACATGCGCGATGTCCTCGACCACACCAGGAAGGTCTCCGAGCGCATCGCCAGCTACGACGAACTCCTCAGCTCATTGGTGCAGGCCGCACTCGGCAAGGTCGCGATGCAGCAGAACGTCGACATGCGCAAGATCTCGGCGTGGGTCGCGATCGCCGCCGTACCCACCGCGATGGCGGGCATCTACGGCATGAACTTCGATTACATGCCGGAACTGCATTGGACTTTCGGATATCCGATGGTCCTGCTGGTCATGGCAACAGTGTGCTTCGTGCTCTACCGGAACTTCCGGCGCAACAACTGGCTCTGACCCCTACATCGCCGCTCAGGTTGGATTGGCGGCTCGCCGCCGTGGGTCCGTCGGGTCGACCCCGTCCTGCACCCACGCCTGCCTCATCGCATCGGCACCTTTGAGCCTTACCCATGCGGCCTCCGTCGCCGTGATCGGCACCGCCGACAACACCGCAACAGGCGACATCGGCTCCGGCAAATCCACATCGTCGATATCGCTGCGCCCCAACAGGAATGCGGTGAAGGGCGCCCCCTCCCATAGCGGCATCTCCAGGTCGATCAGCGCATCGGGTGCAAGTATCAGTCCCTCGACCGCAGGGGCCGCCGCCACCACGGCCACCGAACGCGACAGACCGGCAGGCGAAGACCCCCGTAACGCGACCACGACCTCGGCCCGCGGACCCGCGACAGGGTCGGCGACCATCTCTGCCGGGTCGACCATCGGATGCGAAGAACAACCGAGCGAGACATAGTGCACCGCACCATCTCCGGGCCCCGCGAACCGCAGAACGTCAATGCGGTCGGTACCGAGAAAGGTGACACTCGCCTCGTCCGGATCCGCAGTGACGCCGTTGCGCGCAAAGTGTTCGCGGACACTGATCCGCACCCGGTCGGTGATCTCGCTCAACTGCCGGCCTTCCTTTCGCCGCCCGGGCATTGACTCCCGCGGGGCAAAGCTAGGGCCAACGGTGCACGATCCGCAACATCGGCGCCGGTCTAGATAGCCAAGCGCCCCAGCAGATCCCGACCCTTCTCGGCATTCTGCGGATCGCAGAGCACGTCGTAGCGGCCGGCGACGAGCTGCATCGTCGAGCTGAAATCCCTTGTGCCGCGCGCCATTGCGTAGGGGATTGCCGAGGTGATCAAACCGAAGAACACGCCTGCGATCAGGCCGGTGATGAGCGCACTCCACGGATTGGGGCTGAAGAATCCGAGGATGAGACCGATGAACAAGCCCAGCCACGCACCGGTCAGAACGCCGCCACCGAGCACTTTGGGCCAGGACAGCCGACCCGTCACACGCTCCACCTGCATGAGGTCGACGCCGACGATCGTCACCTGCTGCACCGGGAACTGCTGATCGGAGAGGTAGTCGACCGCGCGCTGAGCTTCGGCATAGGTCGGGTACGAGCCGATCGGCCACCCCTTGGGCGGCGTCGGCAGACCGACCGGGCGACCACGTCCCGACGCTGCGCCGGCCGCGGCAGGCGCGCCGGGATTCTGTCCTGGCTGGAACGGGCTGGTCATCCTTCTACTCCTTCGATACCGCGCGTTTCACGCTAGTCCTCCAACAACGTACGGCGCACCACAATGGTGCCCCGATGCGCGCTCACCTCGGTTTACCTGCCCTTAGGCTAGGTTGATCACCATGACAAGTCCGGACAACGACCCAGGCGGGGCCGGCTCTTCCGATTCCTCCGCGGGCGGGTCCGAGCCGTCGGCGGCAGGTTACGAGGCACCGCCGATCGAGCAGGCGCAGAGCACACCGAGTACCCCCGAACCGGGGTCGGATGACACCCCGCCGCAGGGCTACATCCCCCCGCCGGCGTACAACCC
>NZ_LWCS01000046.1 GCF_001650495.1 Mycolicibacterium iranicum
CCCGCCACACCCACCAGTGGATCCGCGCGTCGACGTCCATGTCGTCCCACGCGGGGGTGCCCGGGACATCGGCTGCGTTGAGCACTCGTCCGATGGCGTCGTCGCGCTGTTTGAGCTTGAACGGATCGGTGCCCCAGAGTGTGTCCAGAAGGGGATTGATGATGCGTACCGCGCCGGTCAGAACGGACTCGACGCCGGCGTCCGTGATCTCCACGTCGGGCGCGGGAAGCGGTGTCATCAGCAGGTTCACCGTCTCATCATGTCCGGTGCCGCGTCGGCTCAAACGTTGCTTGCTCCCGGTGCCGGCCCCGCGGACGCGAAGGACATCCCCGATTCACCGTGCGTCAATATCGTCGTAGTGTCATAACTCCGATTTCGTCCCGCTCACGATCATGAAGTCAGCAGATCCACCGGCTTCTTCCCGCGGCGTGTGCAAGCGCACAGCCGGCGGGGGTGAAAGTCAGAACTTGAGGTACCCGCCGTCGAGCGGAGTACGTCGCCGGTGTGACCTTACGTGGGCGGCCTCCTGGCGAACTCGGGTGCGCGCTCGGGGAGCACTCCCACCCCGACCAAGTAGGCAGGAACGGCGGTCAGCCAGGGAAAGCGTTCGACGGCATTCGCGAACCTCGGCAGCGGCGCCGCGGCGCCCTGCAGGATCGGGCCGAGCAGGCGCCGATCCATCAGACGCTGGAAACCTTGGGTGAGCGCGGTCGGCACGATGCGACGGCGCTGTACTGCGGCCAGGCGGCGGTCCGTCACGGTTCCGCTGCGTAAGGGTTCGGCGAGTAGACGGGCGGCCGCGACGCCGTCCTGGACCGCCACGTTGATGCCGACGCCACCGGCCGGTGACATGGCGTGGGCGGCGTCACCGATGCACAGAAGACCGTCAGTGTGCCAGCGGCGCAATCGGTTCAAGCGGACGTCGAGCATCTTGACGTCGTCGAGGGTGGTGATCGAGTCGACGGTCTCGCCGGCCTCGGGCAGCAGCTCGAGGATATCGGCGCGGAACGCGTCGAGGCCCCGGGCCCGCTGTCGGGCGTCGCTGCCCTTCGGGATCAGCAGGGCGATCTGAAGGTAGCCCTCCCGGGGTATGACGATCATCGCCTTGCCGGGCATGACGCGCGGCACCAGCGTGTAGATAGCGTGGTCTTTGTGCCGCGGCAGCCGGAACCACCACGCGTCGAAGCTGACCGGGAACTCCCGGACCCGTAGACCCGCATCGCGGCGGACCAGCGAGCCGCGCCCGTCGCAGCCGATGGTCAGATCGGCCAGGAGTTCGCCCTCACCGTCGGAATCGCGATAGCGCACACCGGTGATCCTGTTGCCTTCGCGGACAAGGCCGGTCACCTCGGTGCTCATTCGCAGGGTGAACGTGGGCTCGGCCTGCCCTGCTTCGGCCAACAGGTTCAGCAGGTCCCACTGAGGAACCATCGCGATATAGGGGTGCGGCATGCCGTGTAGCCGGCTGAAATCGACCATCGTGACCGAGCGTCCCGGGGCGACATCGAAGCTGGCCCTGCTGATCCGGCTGTGCGGCAGGGCGTTGAACTTCGGCCACAGGCCGAGCTCATCGAGCAGTCGCAGCGTGGTCGGATGAACTGTGTCGCCGCGGAAGTCACGCAGGAAGTCGGGGTGCTTCTCCAACACCGTGACATCGACGCCACCGCGGGCCAGGATCAGTCCGAGGACCATGCCGGCAGGCCCGCCGCCGACAACCGCGCACGTGGTCTTGTTGGTCACCCCGCTATGGTGACCGACTCCGCGTCGCCTAGCCAGAACTTGGGTCAATCCCCATCTGAACGCACCGCCAACGATCTGCGAAGTTCGCTCCACGGCCCGGATGTCAGGCGTAACGTGCCTGCTTACCTGACCGTCAATGAGGGGGTAAGAGATGCGAAAACTCGTCATGTCAGGAGCCGCGGCGGCGATGCTGTTCGGCTCACTGAGCGGCGCCGGAGTCGCGAATGCCGGCCAGGCGACTATTCCGACACCGGACCCGGTCGTACAGATGCTGCCGAAGGCACCCTCCACCGACCTGCTGGACTGCTACGGCACCACCGGAAACATGGGCTGCGGACCAGGCTGGTTCTGGCGCGACGGCTGGCGCGGTTGGGCCTGCTACCCCTGCTGAGGACGAGGACTGACACGATGATCAAGAAAATTCTCACGACAGCGGCAGGTGCAGCGGCCCTCGCGATCGGGGTGACGGTGGGCGGGTCCGCCACCGCCGCAGCGCAACCCGTGGACTACGGGACCCTCCCGGTGCACCCCAATGCCTCCACCGACTCGTCGGCGTGGGTCGCCGACGCGCCCGTGCTCAACCCGGAGGGCCAGCCCGGTGTGCTGGCGCTCTTCACCCACCGCGACGGCAGTCGCACGGTGACGGACACGATTCTGGTGCTCGACGACGCGGCCGCTGCGGCGTCGACGATGAGTCAGGGACGCGCGGGGCTGGGGAGCCAGATCGCCAATCCGACGACCCAGCCCGCGGCGGTCGGGACGGACGGGCAGATCACGAGCGGAACATCGCTGGACAACACCCGCTCGATCTCGGTTCTGACATTCACCGAGGGAAACACCTTCACCACAATCGAATTCGAGGGCGCCGTCACCGATCCCGTGCCGACCGACCTGGTGATCGACTACGGCCGCATGCAAGCGGGGGCGATCCAGAGCGCTTTGTCCGCCTGACCGGTTCGGCGCCGTCGATCACCGAAAAGATCATCTGCGGCGCGGTGGTTGGCTTATCAGATCGGCGGCCTTCTCGCCGATCATGATGGTCGCCACATTGGTGTTGACGGGAGGGATCCTCGGCATCACCGACGCGTCGGCGACCCGAAGTCCGCTCACCCCGTGCACCCGCAGCGCGGGGTCGACGACCGCTTCCGGCCCAGTGCCCATCGCGCAGCTCCCGACTGGGTGGTAGTAGGTGCCCGTCGCACGGGACAGGTATGACCGCAAGGCCACCTCGTCGGTGACGTCGGCTCCCGGCAGCACCTCCCGACCACGCCACGGCCTGAACGGCTCCGCGGCCGCGATTTCACGAGCAACCCTGACGCCGTGCACCATTCGCCGCATGTCCGACTCCATTCCGAGATAGTTCGGGTCGATCACCGGTGGCGTCGTGGGGTCCGGTCCTGCCAGCCGGATCGACCCGCGGGCATCCGGCACTGTGGCCACTGCCAACGTGTAGCTGTTCGCCGGGGCGGCCAGGTGGGGCGGGTGGAAGGGCACGTGGATGAACATCAGCTGCATGTCCGGTCCGGCCAGTGAGTCGTCGCTGCGCCACAGCAGTGACGACTCGGCGTGGTTGGTGCGCCCGACCGGAACAGGTTGTGCCGCCTCGTAGATGACTCCGCACAATGGATGGTCGTGAAGGTTGCGGCCGACGCCGGGAAGGTCGTGGACGACGTCGACGCCTGCGGAAGCGAGCTCGTCGCCCGGACCGATGCCCGACAGCAGCAACAAGCGGGGTGAGTCGATGGCACCGGCGCAGACCACCACCTCGGCATTGGCGTAGGCGGTCGTCGACTGTCCGTTGCTCACGAAGTCGACACCGACGCACTGGTTTCCCTCAAGCCGTAGCTTGTGTGCGCGTGCGTTCGTCACGACGGTGAGGTTGGCTCTGGCGCGAGCGGGATGCAAGTACGCGTCGGCGGTACTCTGCCTGACCGCCTGCGTGATCGAGAGATCGTGCCAACCGGCGCCTTCGGTCTGCCCGCCGTTGAAGTCCTCGGTCAGCGGGAAGCCCGCCGCGACGGCGGCGTCCAGAAACACCTGGGACAGCGGATTGGCTACGTCGGGCGATACGGGTGCGGGGCGCATAGGGCCCTGACTGCCGCGGTAGCGCAGATCGCCGGTGTGCACCGTCTCCATGCGTTTGAAGTACGGCAGTACCGACTCGTAGTCCCAATCCTCACAACCTGATTGAGCCCAGGAGTCGAAGTCGTTGCGGTGTCCACGCAGATACACCATGGCGTTGATGCTGCCGCTACCGCCCAGTGTGTGGCCGCGAGGCCAGTCGTGGGTGGACCCGTTGGTGCCCGGTTGCGGGGTGGTGCGGTAGGCGTAGTCGAGCTCGGTGCCCCACAGTGTCGGCCACGCGGGTGGTGCGGCGATGTCGGGGTGGGTGTCCGCAGGGCCCGACTCGAGGAGCAGCACCGTGGTGGCCGGGTCTTGCGTCAATCGGGCGGCGAGCACGCAACCCGCCGAGCCGGCGCCGATCACGATGTAGTCGTAGTCACTGAACTTCATCTTTTTGTCGCTTTCTCCAGGGTTCAGCACGTCATGTGGCGGTTGTGCGGGCGGCTTCGTCGATCAGATCGGCGACGGCCCCTGGCGCAGAGACGGTGACGGCGTGGGATGCGTCGACCTCCACGGACTGAGACTTCGCCCGCGCGCCCATGAAACGCATCGAATCAGCAGGAATTGCAAGGTCTTCCGTGGTGATCATGTTCCACGACGGAACGGTCTTCCAGGCCGCGGCCGTCGCAGGCTCGTTGAGCGCAGCGTCGGTGATGGGCCGCTGCGTGACGGCCATGAGGTCGGCGACCTCTGGCGCCACGTCTGCGGCGAACACCCGGCGAAACTCATCCGGTTTGATGTAGAGGTCCTCGCCTGAGCCTTCGCCGGCGAGCGGGAAGGGAACGGTGTCGAGGGCCGGCCCGAGTTGGCCTCCGGGAAACTTGGCTGCGAGCGCAGACGTCGTTTCCCCGGGTTCGAGAATGAAGCTCGCGATGTACACCAGCGCTTTGACGTTGGGGTGGCCGACGGCGGCCTGGCTCATCACCGAGCCGCCGTACGAGTGACCAGCCAGCACGATCGGCCCAGCCACGCTGTCCAGGACGCTTTCGATGTACTGGGCGTCACTGCGTAAGCCGCGCAGCGGATTCGCCGCGGCGATGACCGGATAGCCGTCGCGCTCGAGCTCCGCGATGACTGCGTTCCAGCTCGACGAGTCGGCAAACGCTCCATGCACCAGCACCACGGTCGGCCGGGCCGTCGCTGCTTCGGAGGGGGCTTGTTGGGCTTCGGCGCCGCCGCAGCCTGCGAGCAGACCGGCGAGCGCGCCCCATGCGGCGACCCTGGCGAGGATGAGGGGAAGTTGCATTGTGATTCCTTGGTGGTGATCGACGAACCGGGGTCAGATCGACGCCGCGGCGTGGAGGATGAAATCGGTTACCGCCTCGGGCTGTGACGCCGGGAGGGCGTGTGAAGCGCCCGGAACCTCGACGACAGCGCGTGCAGCCGCGCGATGCGCCATGAAGCGGAAGGTTTGCGCCGGGATGGCTAGGTCGAGCTCGGGATAGATGAACCAGGACGCAATGGTTGCCCATGCCGGTTCACCTGAGGGCTCGTTGAGCGCAGCCGTGTTGAACGGGCGCTGCGCGGCAGCATCCAGTGCGGCTCGCTCCGCGCTCAGGTCAGCGCAGAAGTGTTGGTGGTAGGCGTTCTGGTGTACGTAGACGTCGGCGGTGCCGTCGCAAAGCGGTACCTCGTGGAGATGCTCACCGAGAGTCGCCCCCGGATACTTGCCCAGCAGGTCAGGAGTTGTCTCGCCGGTGTCCGGTGCCAGTCCGGCCACGTAGACGAGAGCCTTGATGTCGGTGTTGTTCCGGGCGGCGTTGGTGATGACCGCGCCACCATAGGAGTGACCCGCGAGCACAATGGGTCCTTTGATGCCGGCAAGCAGGTCCGCGACGGCGGCTGCGTCGGTGGTCAGCGAGCGCAGCGGGTTGGCCGCGGCGATGACGCGATGGCCGGTGTCGTGGAGAAGGCGGATGACGCCGTTCCAACTGGCGGACTCGGCAAAGGCGCCGTGTACGAGCACGATTGTGGGTTTCACAGTGGGACCTCGGTTTTGGTGGACGCGGGGCGGTGCTGTGTGACCCGCGACATCCACCATCGCGCGTCCGAGGGAACGCGGAATCAGTCATCCGACTCTGAATTGTGGGGGGGGGACTCGTCACGCCCTGCAGTCATTCGACTGCGTCGCGGCGTACCGCCTATCGAAGTTGCCCGCCCTGGCAAGCTGCGATATATTGCATATCACTTATGGCGAAAGGTCGACATGGCACGGTTGTTGCGTGAAGGTGTCTGCGCGGCAGCCAGATTCGGTGTGTTGGGCTCAGTTGTCCGCCGCGTACGCATCCAGGGTCAGCCAGTTCCGCCGCGTTTCGATCGCGGCGGTCTCAGCGTCCCCGGCTTCGGCGGCGGCGATGATCCGGGCATGCTGGGCGACCGAGTCACGCCCGCTCAGGGATGCGAACCGGATGCGCTCGACGCGTCTGAGTACCGGCGTGTACTGGTCGAGCACGGTGCGGATGGCCACGTTGCCCGCGCGATCGACGGGGATTCGATGGAATGCGTCGTCGGCGGCGACAGCGGCCACCACATCGCCGGCCTGCAATGCATCAGCGAACGTGTTGTTGGCCGCGCGCATGCCGGTCAGGTCGTCGTCGGTGAGAAGCGGTACCGCTGTGCGCACCGCCAGTTCGTTCATCGCTGCCGTGACCGCCTGGGCATCGGCGAGAGTGTGTGGGTCGATCGGGCTGACGATCGTGTAGCGGCCGGGTTTGGTCTCGACCAGCCCGGCGGCGTCGAGACGTGCCAGCGCCTCCCGGATCGGTGTGCGGCTCACGCCGAGCCAGCCACTGAGTTCGGTGTCGAGAAGTCGCTCACCGGGTTCGAGGGTTCCGTCGATGATCGCGTCGCGGATCCTCACAAAGACGCTGTCGCGCAGCAGCTGCCGCCCTTCGGAGGAGCTGACAGCGGGAACCGGCATACCTCATCATGCACCGTCGGTGACACCTGGTGGGCGTCGGCCCGCCACGCGGTCCGGTAGAGAAACCACGAAACGAGGGATCATGTCGCTTTCCGACTTCGCCCGGTATCCACTCCTGTTCGGTCCCAGCCCGATTCATCCCTTGAAGCGGCTGAGCGAACACCTCGGCGGAGCCGAGATCTGGGCGAAACGGGAGGACTGCAACTCGGGGCTCGCCTACGGCGGCAACAAGATGCGCAAACTTGAGTACATCGTTCCCGACGCACTGGCCCGGGGTGCCGACACCTTGGTCTCGATCGGTGGTTACCAGTCCAACCACACCCGTCAGGTTGCGGCTGTGGCGGCACGGCTGGGCATGAAGGCCCGCCTCGTACAGGAACGATGGGTGGACTGGCCTGACGCCGTCAACGACAAGGTCGGCAACATCCTGCTTTCCCGGATCATGGGCGCCGATGTTCGACTCGACCCCAGCGGCTTCGGTATCGGCATCAAAGACTCGTGGGAAGCCGCGCTCGAGGACGTTCGCGCTGCCGGCGGAGTTCCCTACGGCATCCCCGCGGGCGCCTCCGAGCACCCGCTCGGCGGACTCGGCTTCGCCGACTGGGCATACGAAGTTCAGCGACAGGAGAGGGAGCTCGGCGTCTTCTTCGACACGATCGTCGTCTGCACGGTGACCGGGTCGACGCATGCGGGCATGATCGCGGGCTTCGCGGGCCAGGAACGGCCGCGCCGCGTACTGGGCATCGATGCGTCAGCAACGCTGGACAAGACTCGCGAGCAGGTGGCCCGCATCGCCCGCAGTACGGCGGAGCTCATTGGTCTGGGCCGCGCACTTCGCGACGACGAGATCACGGTTCTCGCAGGCTGGGCAGGGGATCGGTACGGCATCCCGGTGGAGTCCACGATCGACGCGATCCGGCTCACGGCCAGGCTTGAGGGGATGATCATCGACCCTGTCTACGAAGGAAAGTCGATGGCCGGACTCATCGACCTGATTCAGAACGGAGAGATCGCATCCGATTCGACCGTGTTGTACGCGCACCTGGGTGGGCAACCGGCGCTCAACGCGTACGCGGGCGCGTTCGACTGACGTAGTGTCCCGGGTGGTCGGACAGAGCGTCACGGAGCCCGGCCCGCGACGCCACACCGAGTTTGGGAAAGACCCGGTACAGGTGGGCGCCGACCGTTCGGTGGGACAGGTAGAGACGCTCGCCGATCTGGCGGTTGGTCAAGCCGCTGGCGGCCAGGTGTGCGATTTCCAGCTCCTGGGCCGTCAACGAGACCGACGTCGACGGTTCGTCGGCTGCGCGAAAACCACTGGCACGCAGCTCCTGTTGTGTGCGCGAGAGCCACGGCTGCGCTCCCATCGCCGCGAAGCCCACGCGTGCGGCGAGCAGATGCTGACGCGGCCGATCGGGGATCCTGCGCCGGCGTAGGTTCTCGGCGAATGCGAGCCGGATGCGGGAGGCTTCGAACAACCATCGGTTCGACGACGGCGCGCTCAGCACCTCCTCCAGGCGACGATCGGTTTCCACGCTGTCGAAGACCAGTGCTTCCACCCCGCGCTGGATCAGATCCATGCGCGGCGACAGCGATGCCACGTCGGCCTCCCGCATCGCATCGACATGTGCGCGGGCATCGGTCTCACGACCGGTGCGCAGCGCCGCCTCCACCAGGTCGAACATCACCCAGGTGCAGTGTGGCGCAGGAAAAGACAGCACGCCGGCGGGACTCAGCGCAGTGGCGTGGCGGAACGCGGCATCGAAGTCACCTGTGGCCGAGGCGGCGAGCACGCGGGGATGGTGTGCGTAGCGCAGGACAGTGGTGACGCCCCGAGGCTGTGCCCAGTGGCTCAGCTCGTCGGCCAGTGCGTACGCCTCGTCGGTCCGGCCGCGCCCGGCGGCGATCACTGCGCGGTTGTACAGAAAGTACCAATTGAAGAAGGGGAAACCAGCTGTGGCACAGAAGGTATGGCCTTCGGCAGCGAGCTGCTCGCACTCGTCCCATCTGCCGGTGAGGTAGTCATCCAGACACAGGTGCATCAGCGCACCGATATGCCTGCGCGGGGAGGCCCCGTCGCGTCCCCGTCGCACCAGCCGCCAGTGGGCTTCCCTGTTGTCGGCCATGCGATCCAGATAGACCGATGCTGCACCGATGCGGACTATTTTGGCCGGGTCGTCTTCGCCGGAAAGCGTGGCCAGGACGCGGTCCAGGTCAGGTGCCGACGCGGCGCCGGTGCGCAGCGGGTCGGCGAAGGTCTTGCTCACCAACGCCAGGATCTCCGGCGGTTCAGGGGTGAGTTTGCGCAGCGCGCGGAAGAAGGGCTCCCAGTGCGCGGGAGTACCCGCATACCAGGCCAGAAGTAGCAAGGTGTGCATCGCTTCGATCAGTGCGACGTCGTCGGCGCGGTATCCGTGGTCGGCCGTTTCGATGGCGCCCACGAGGAGTCGGTGCGCGGTGTCGACATCACCGTCGCCGTTGAGCATCAGAAAAGTCGCGGCGTTGGCCGCATGCAGCATCCCGCTGGAGTCGGGCCCCGCCCGATGGGCCTCGGCGAGCAGGCTTTTCGGGTCGCCGACGTCACCACCCGATTCGACGCCGATGTAGGCGGCCTCGGCCAGCCTGCGTCCCCGCGCCGCGGTCGTGGTGCTCAACTCGGCTGCCCGAACCAATGCGGTGACGGCCCCCATCGCATCACCGCGAATCGCGCTTTGGCGCGCCACGCTCTCGAGCAGTGCGGCGGCCGCCTCGTCCGGTCCGACCGCCGCGGCAGCCAGATGCCACGCCTGCCGCTCCCCGTCGCCACGCAATGAGTCGGCCAGGACAAGGTGGGCGTGGCGACGCTCCTCATGGGTGGACATGGAGACGACCGTCGACCGAATCAACGGATGCCGGAACGAGATCCGGGCGGCGGTGTCGTCGACATGTACGAGCTGTGCCTGTTCGGCCGGCGCAAGTTCGGTGAGACCCGGTTGCTCGCCGGTAATCTCGCGCATCAGCCGGAGATTGCCGGTGCCCTCGAAAGCGGCGATGAGCATGAGCCGTCGAGTGGGTTCGGGGAGGGCCGCCACGCGGCATGCGAAGTGTGCTGACAACCGGTCACTCAGGGGAACGACGTCTGGTTGGGCGACCGTGCGCGCTGGGACGTCGATGAGCGCATCGGGAAGTTCGACGAGCGCCAAGGGATTTCCCTCGGCGAGGTCGAGTACACGCTGGCGCGTCCCCGGCGGCAAGTGGGGAAACCTGTCGTCGACCAATTGCTCGGACGCCTCGCGGGAGAGGGGCTCGACGAGTTGTTCGGCCAGCCCACGCCTGTCGAGGAAACTCTCTCCGCCGGTCCGGCAGGACTGGACCACACCGAGGCGGTGACCGCTCACCCGCCTGGCGATGAAGCCGACCGCGACAGCGCTGGCCCTGTCGACCCACTGGGCGTCGTCCATCAGAACCAGCACCGGCGTCTGGTCCGCGACTTCGGCGAGAAGCGAGAAGGCGGCGTTGCACACCAGTAGTGCGCCCGGGGGTGGGCCCGGTCCAAAACCCAGCGCCACCGACAACGCTTCGCGGGGCCCGGGCGGCAGGCGGTCCAGTTCGCCGCGCAGGGGGAGGAGCAGCTGGTTGAGCCCGGAGTAGGTGACATCGGCTTCGAACTCCGAGCCGGAGGCACGCAGCACGAGCATGCCGGCGGCCGAAGCGAGGTCGGCCGCGGCATCGAGCAGAGCGGATTTACCGACGCCGGGCTCCCCGCGAACGAGCCTGGTGTCGCCACTGCATCGTGCCCTCTCGAGGAAGCGGGAGATTCGAAGCAGCTCGACGCCCCGGCCGAACAACTCAGGCATGTCAGTACCTCTCGTCACCCTGCAATATATTGCATATTGGAGGAACTGTCGAGCTCAACGGTCGCAAATGCGGCATCGAAGCCGCCCCTGTAGGCAGCACCGCTGCGACCCCCATGCGTTGCTTGTCACTGTCATGTCGCAGGGTGGAGGCTGCCCCAGGGGGAAGGTCAAGTCCGCGGTGAGTCAGCCGTCAGGCAAAATAACCCGTAGGTAAATGGCGCTGCGGATTTGCCGACGCGTCACGGAATTGCGTGCTATCACTTGCACAGAAGGAGCATGACGCGTTCGCGTAGGGGGTTCGGAGTGTCTGATTCAGCAAAGAGGCAGACCTTGCCAGTTGTCCGCTGGCTGCAGGTCGGGGCAGTGGCCGCAGGCATCGGTGTCGCGATCGCGGCCTCGCCGGGCACGGCCTTCGCCGACGACCGTGCTGCGTCCGAGTCTGACTCGGTCGCGAGTGCGTCGCCCGGTCCCGAGGCGCCGGGACCGTCGGATACTGGACACACCGACGACAGCGAGGACACCGGCCCCGAAACGGACGATGAGGACGCACTCGACACCGACGTCGCGGACGTCGAAAGCGACGACCCGGACGACGTCGTCGAAGCGTCCGAGGAGACGGCGGCGCAGGACGACGGGTCCGGTGCCGTCATCGAAGCGACCGCCGTGGAAGAGTCCGTCGTGGAAGAATCCGTCGTCCGAGAGGCTGACGTTGACCAGGCCGTCATCCGAGAGGCTGACGTGGACCAGGCCGTCGTGCAAGAGGCCGTCGTGGAAGAGGCTGATCCGGTCGAGCATGCTGCGGCTCCGTTCGGGACCTCCCCGGCCGGCGCTGCCGCCGCCCCGCTGTCAGCGCCGACCACTGCGCAGGCATCGCTGGATCAGCTGCCGTGCGGTTGCACACTCAACCGCGCGCTGACCGACGCCGCCAACTGGCTGGCGCTGCACCCCCGGGTGCCCTTCGGACCCTTCCTGGAAGCAGGTGTATACCTCGTTCGGCGAACGCTGTTTCCCGCCAGCGTCGGCGTGATCACCAAGCCAGTGACGGTGAGGCTTCATTTCACGGACACCACGCAGAGCTCCGGGGAGAACAAGCTCGGCATCTACCTGGCGATGGCCGGTTCGACCACGCCGGTGCTCTTCGAGTTCGACACCGGCTCGGCAGGTCTGTTCGCGGCCTATTCCGAAACCCCGGGCGCCTCCCCGTGGTGGGGCGACAACTTCGAGGACACGGGAAACCCGACCGGTGTCACATTCGACAGCGGGCTGGTCTATGCGGGAACGGGTGCGACAACGGCCGTGTCGCTGTATTCGTCTCAGGACAGTTGCACGTCGATCCTCAACACGTCGCAAGTACTTGTCGGGCAGATGGACGAGATCGGGACGTCGACGGATCCCACGCAATTCTGGGGAGCGCCGGGTTCCACCCCGGGGAAGCCGCCCATTCAGGGAGCGTTCTACGGCGACTTCGGCATGGCCCTCAACGACCGCGAGAGCGGCATCGTCAACGTCCTGTCGCAGCTGAAGTTCGGGTGGGGGGTGAGGCCGGGTTGGGTCGTCCACATCGATCCGATCACCGACGAGGCGTGGCTTCAGATCGGGCTCACACGAAGTGATCTGAACAACGACGTCACCATGTACTTCTCCATGGACCCCGACCCCGCCGCGCCTCCCACTGCACGCGTACCCCGCAGCCACCTGCGCTACTACGCACTCCAGCCGTTCACCGCGACCCTCCACATCGACGACGGCGAGACCATCGGGTTGTCCATCGATGACCCGGATGTTCCTATCCTGCCGGATACCGGTGCCAGCACGACTCTTCACAACACGCAATCGAGCCCCAACCCGGTCACCTACATGGAGTTCACGGACTGGACCGAGGAATTCACCAAGGGAAAACTGGACACCGGCCTCAACTTCTTCCTGACGGCCACGACGACGTCAGGGCAGAAGGTGACGTTCTTCCAGTTCGTCACCAGTGAGAGCACGGACGGGGGCAGGGTCGGCGTCCAGAACAAATCCTCCACACCTCCGCCCGCCCCGGCACCGCCTGACCAGATGTACTACCTCAATTCCGGCAGGTCGATGTTCAACGAATACGACGTGATCTACTCGCTCGGAAATCCTTGGGGCGGGGGCACAATCGGTCTCCTCCCGCAGGGGATTCAGAGCGCGGAACGGTCCAACCGCTACTCGAAGTAGCCGACCGCCGCGAGCTTGGCCACAGCGATTTGCATCAGAGCCTGCAGCCCTTCGGGTTCCACCCCGACGCATTCTGCGATGACGGCATCGTCGACTCCGGCGTCGCGCAGACGCAACGCCGTGGAATACGGCAGGGGAAGCCGGTCCAGGGCATCGTCGCGAGTCTGTCGAGGTGTGGACACCCCATGACGATGCGGCCGGCAGACGACGTCGACGCGGGTAGTGCACTACCCCAATCCGCCGTCGTGAAGAGGAGGCCGATCCAGCAGCGCGGCGAGTGCCTCACGGGACGTGACGCCGTTGCGCTGGGACGCGCGGAAGATGTGGCCCTCAACGGATCGGACTGACATGTGCAACCGATCGGCGATGTCGCGGTTGGTCAGCCCCGATGCCACCAAGGAAGCGATCTCCCGCTGCCGTGGAGTCAACACGGCGTGAACGTCGATAGATCGCAGTGCCGGGGTGTCGGCGCCGCATTCCTCAGCGAGGCCGTTCGCGCGGGTTGCGGCCATCAGTGCAGATCCGCGAGACCCGGCGGCGCGAAACGCTGCGGCGGCCTGTGCCGCGGCATCGGCGGCGGCAAGCTTGTCGCCGAACGCCTCGTACGAGGTCGACGCCGACAACAGTTTCCGACCGTCTCCTTCGGCCAGCGCTGCGGCGTGAACGGCAGCGGCGGACGCGCGGGGCCCCTGCACGTTCGCGGCGATCTGCGCAATGCGCGCCGCGGTGCGCTTATCGCCGAATTGAGTGGCTGTTTGCAGACACCACAGTTCGCGGGTGGGGCGACCGGCCTCGCGCATCAGCTCAGCCCCCTCGGCGAGCGTCGTCAGTGCAGCGCTGACCTGACCGGCCGCGGCATTGACCCAGGCTTTCGCGATATGCAGCATCGGGTCCCACAGATTGCTCGCGACGAAGACCCGTTGAGGAACGTCGTGAAGTAGTTGCTTCGCCGCGACGTGATCGCCGGACATGCCGTGGACAGCTGCGAGCCAGTAGCCGCTGTGCTCGCTCACTGAGGACACGTACTCGTACGCGGCGAGGGACTCGCTGAACAGTCGCTGCGCCGACCTCAAGTCACCCCAGGTGGCACTCGTCATCCCGAGGAGTAGACCCGCAATCGTCAGCGACGCCGGATGATCCTGAGCCTGCTCGTTCAACCGGGAGGCGTGCTCGCTCATCTGTCGGAGTTCACCCGCCAGGCGGAGCCCGTCGATGTGATTCACGCCGAGCCCGAAGCGTAAGTGCGAGGTCTCTGGAAGTGACTGGGCGAATCCGTAGCCTTCGGCCGCCATGGCGTTGAGACGGTCGATGTCGCCCACGTCGCCGAGCGCTGCGGCGTAGCCCCACGCGCAGAACATCCGGGCAGTCGGAACGACGTCGGGCGTCTTCATGATCGTCGGGGCGGCGCGCACCACCGCAGGCATCTCACCGCGGGTAGCCGCGATTGACGTGCGCAGGGCTTCGAAAGACGTTGCGATACCGTGGATTTCGGCAGATGGTTGAGCTGCGTCGAGCACGGAATCGGCGTCTGCGGGCCTGCCGAGGTTCCAGGCCAAGCTGGCGGCGCGGAGAAGTGCGATCTGCGCCCGTTCTGCGGACTGACCGACGAATTCGTCGGTGTCCTGCAGGACCTGCTCGCCTTCTTCTGCTCGGGCGGCCGTCAACAGCGTGAACCCGTACAGGATGCGCGATGCAACGCTGCGTCCGGACTTCATGGCTCGCTCAGCGAGGTCGGTCGCCAGGCGGAGGTCCATCAAGTAGAGGGCCGCGTTAGCAGCAGCGGTCAGCAGTTCGGCGTCGTCGGGTCGGTCGGAATGGGCGATGAGGGCAGCGCGCCGGACAAGACGTTGCGGCGTTTGCGGACTTGCCGCGGCCATTGCGTCCGAGAGCTGACGCCCCAGCGCCGCGCGCTGCAGGGTCCCCATACCTTTGCGGCGGGCCTCACCGTAGAGGGGATGGGCCAACCGCACGAATCCGGCTTCAGAGTCCACCACGATGACTCCGCGCGCTTCCGCCTCATGGAGGGCCGACGGCGGAGCCAGGGATTGCAGCACGTCGATCTCGAGAGGGTCAGCGATGGCGACGGTGTCGATGACGTTGAGTACGGCGGGTTCCTGCCTGCCGACGTTGGATTCGATCAACTCGGTGAGGGTCGGGGAGACCTCGGGCCGACCGGTCCACACCCAGACGCCGGAACGGCGGGACAGCTTGCGATGAGCCAGCTCGTCATCGACGAGTTGGCTGAGGTAGAGCACGTTTCCGTGGGTGTAGCGCCAAAGACGTTGCGCAGTAGCTGTTTCCACAGGTCCGCCGAGCACCTGCTCGAGCAGGATTCCGACGTCGACGGCAGAGAGCGGCTGAAGTTCGAGCCGGGGGATGCCGAGGTCCTTGTACAGGGAGGTGATGGCATCAGGGGCGGACTCGCCGTTGCGCATGGTGAGCACCACTGTCGCCGCCTCGCGCTGAACAAGCTGATGCACGACGAGTGCGGACTGCTCGTCGAGCAGATGCGCGTCGTCGACGCCGACGACTGTGGCCTTGTTGGACCGACCATCGGTGAGGGCGGTGATGACCTCGTGAACCCGTCGCAACGGATCATCCCCGAACGACGACGCGAACTCCGCGAAGACGCCGAGCGGCACCGAGCGGGCTGACGCCGTCGCGTACAACCAATGGCACGGTCGCCGGGTGCTGCGGGCGTGGTCGACGATCTCGCGGGCGAGCCGCGACTTACCCACACCGGCGGCACCCGCGAGCACAATGCCACCTGCACCGGACCCCGCCGCGATGGAACGACGCGCCATGGCGAACTCTTCGGCCCTCCCGACGAGGGGCGACTGGTTCGTCACGAACAGAGAATACCCAGGTGGAGCCTTCACCAACAACTTCACAAGGATGGGGTTTGCGCACGGCTGGCGAGGTTTCGCAAATGAGATGTGCGGGTCGCTCGCCAACGGCAGTCGGCTGTTTCGTCACCGCCACGAGCAGTGGTCAGTCTCCCGAGCTGGACGTGGGCGGCGGCCTCTAGGCTGGGCGGAGTGACCACGGTGAAGATGGGTACCGCGGCCGGTCGCTGGGTGCTGTTGGCCACCGTGCTCGGGTCAGGTCTCGTCATGATCGATGGGACCGTCGTCAATGTCGCGCTCCCGCAAATGGGTGCCGATCTGGGAGCAGGTTTCGCCGAGCTCCAATGGATCGTCAATGCCTACACACTCACGCTGGCCTCACTGATTCTGCTCGGCGGTTCGCTCGGTGATCATTACGGTCGGCGTCGTGTTTTCCTGATCGGCGTCGTGTGGTTCGCGGTCAGCTCGGCCGCATGCGGATTCGCTCCGACGTCGGAGGTCCTCATCGCGGCTCGCGCCCTGCAGGGCGTGGGTGGCGCGCTGCTGACACCTGGCAGTCTGGCGCTGATCTCTGCTTCGTTCAACGGCACCGACCGTGGTGCCGCCATCGGGGCATGGTCGGGACTGGGCGGGATCGCCGCTGCGATCGGGCCGTTCCTCGGTGGCTTCCTGGTCGAATGGAACTGGCGTGCAGTCTTTCTCATCAATGTGCCGCTCGCTGCCATCGTGGTTGCCGTGACATGGCGGCGCGTCCCCGAGAGTCGTGATCTCGACGCACCGGAGGGCCTGGACGTCATCGGCGCGGCACTGGCCGCGGTCGGGTTGGGAACCCTTACCTACGGGCTGACGGAACTGGGCGAGCATGGCGTGACTTCGACCGCGGTGGCGTCCGTCTTTGCCGGGGTACTGGCCTTGGTGGCCTTCGTCGTCGTCGAACGCCGCTCCGAGCATCCGCTGGTGTCGCCGAAACTGTTCGCCGACAATAGCTTTGGAGTGGCAAACGTCATCACGTTGCTGATCTACGGCGCACTGGGCGCTGTGTTCCTCTTGCTGGTGCTGCAGTTGCAGACGGTGGCCGGGTTCAGCCCGGTCGCCGCAGGAACGGCGCTCCTGCCTTTCACCGCGGTGATGCTGGCATTCTCGTCGAGGGCGGGGGCGCTCGCCAGCCGGATCGGGCCCAGGTTGCCGATGACGGTCGGCCCGCTGATCACCGCGGCGGGACTGCTCTTGATGACGCGGATCGATGCCGACGCGTCCTGGATGGTCGATGTCGCGCCCGCAGCGCTGGTTTTCGGTGCGGGCATGGTGCTGGTGGTGGCGCCGCTGACAGCCACTGTGCTCGACTCCGCACCTGCGAATATGGCGGGGTCGGCGTCCGGGGTCAACAACGCGGTGGCGCGAGCCGGCGGACTGCTGGCGGTCGCGGTGTTGCCAGGGGTGGCGGGGATCAGCGGATCGGACTACGCGGATCCGGTCGCGTTCTCGGCGGGCTTCCATGTCGCCGTGTTGATCTCAGCGGGGCTGATGATTCTCGCGGCGGCCTTGGCAGCCATCGGAATTCGTCGCCCTGCTCAGCCCCACGACCGGATCGCCGTCGAGAACTGCACCACCTGCGCGATTTCGACACTGCCCGCGCACCCGACGACTGACCGCTCCTGACGCATTCGCAGGCTGCCCCTTGCGAGCAGTCTTGGCGTCTAGGTCGAGGTCGTGGTGGCCGCGGGCTGACGTGTCGGCGTGATCCGGTTCTTGACGCCGTAGACAGAGGCACGATCGAGCAACTCTTGGTAGAACGCGTCCGAGACGATGGGGTCTCGGCTGAGCAGGAACCCGCTGAAGCCGGTGGAGTCGGTAACGACGGCCCACCCGTAGTCCGGATCCAGATCGACGATCCAGTAGTTGCCGGGCGGTCTCGTCGACGGAGATCCGAAGAAGGCCACGTTCAGTTTGTTGTTGGCGTCGTTGATCGGCACCGCCGACCCCACGATGGTGGACTTCGGGCCGTTGTTGAAGAAGTAGTTTCCGGAGTTCTCGACCTTGATCGATCCGCCGGGGTTCGGGCTGTACACCGCCTTGGTGTTGACGAGCCCGATCGAGAAGAACTGCTTGACGCTACCCACCTCGAACCACGTGCCCAGGTAACGGTCGAGGTCGACGACCGGCGGGGGGGCCAGCACGACGCCGGCGGCTTCGCCGAGCACGAGGTACTGGTCGGGCACACCGTAGATGCCGGTGCCGTCCTGGGGCCCCAGGCCTTGATAGAGGTCGTTGATCCAGCCGGTGGCCAGCGTGTAGACCGCCTGGGTGTTGCCGCGCGGAGAGATGCCGGTCGCCAGTTGGGCGAAGAAGTCGAAAATCGCGTTGCCGCCGATCAACGAATCGGCATGTGACCCGCCCGCCAGCGTGACGCCGACGAACTGACCGGGGCGCGCGGCAACCAGTTCCTGCGTCGTCGAGCCGCCGGAGTTGAACGGCTGCGGCGGCGCCGCAACCTGGTAGACGGGTACGAACGGATCGTCGAGCTTCTGCAGCGCGCTGGGGACGACGCCGTCGAACGCGAACCCGTCGAACATCACGACGCCGCGCAGCGCATCGCTGCCAGGCGCGTCGTCGACGTAGTAGCCGCCGACGGCGGTGGCGAATCCACCGCCTGCGGATTGGCCGGACATCACGAAGTCTTCTGGCAGGACGCCGGAGTACCCGGCCAGTGCGGCGCTCGAGGTCAGTGAGTTGCGCTCGCCGAGGAACATCGATGCCACCGCCTCCTGCATCGGCACGCCGTTGATCCAGCAGCTCGAGCATCGGAGCGGGAACGATGAGATGAACGGGGTCACGACGATGCTGTTCGTCTGCAGCGACAGCGTCTGTGCCAGCTTCGACATCGACGATCTGTTTCCGAGGAAGCCATGCTGCAGCCAGATCACCCCGGTGGCCGCGACGGACCCGTCCGACTGGGTCGGGAGGTACCAGCTGGCGCGGGTCTTATAGCCGTTGTCGCCGACCGGAATGGTCAGTGCGGCTTGACCGGTCTTGACCCCGGTGACCCCCGCCGGAATGGCCTGAGCAGGCGTGACGGCGATTTCCGGGGCGGCCTCTTCGGCAGGTTCGGAAGTGTCTTCGGCGGCTTCTTCGTTCTCCGCCTCGCTGTCGGTGGCGGGCGCTTCGGTCTCTGACTGCGGTTCGGTCGCGCCGTCGGCGTCGGCGATCTCAGAATCGGATTCGGATAGTGAATCCTTTTCGCGGACAACGTTTTCTGTGGCGTCATCTTCTGTGGCGTCGTTGTCCGCCGCATCCGCCCGGTCGCGCTTGGTGGTGCCTCGTTGGTCGTTCTCGGTACCTGATGATGACGGGGAGGCCGACTCTTCGTCGTGGTCGGCGGCCTTTGTGGCAGTCTGACTCGACGATTCCGCGCCGCCGTCAGGAGTGTCGCTGTCGGCGGCTGCCACTCCTTGGCCTGCGCCGAGCGCAATGCACGCGCCCGCCCCGAAGGTTCCCAGCCAGAGCGCCCATTGTCGTGACGTCACGGCGGGAATTTAGCCCGGGTTCGCGGCGCGCTCTAAGGAAATGTCGCAAACGTCAGCGACCCGTCACACCTGTTCCAGGTCGTCGGTGGGCGTCTTTCGCCGAGGAAACGACCGCAGGAGGTGTGTTTGACCGTTCGGTGGTGGGGTAACAGGCGCTCATGCTGCAGAAACATTGGAAGCTAGGCCCCGCAGTGGTGGCCTGCGCCGCCGCAACCGCCTTTGCCGTCGCACCGCTCGCCGCCGCCGGCGGCCCCCCCGGATGCGTCGATCCGTATGGCACGGGGTGTGCCGCGGCTCCGGCCCCGGCGCCCGGTTACGCCCCGCCCCCGGCACCCGGGTACGTAGCTCCGGCCCCGGCGCCCGGTTATGTGCCGCCGCCCGCGCCGGGTGTCGCGGGTGCGATCCCGGGTGGTCCCGGTGGTGTGGCTGGTCCGGGTGGCGCCGCGGGTGCGATCCCGGGTGGTCCCGGTGGTGTGGCTGGTCCGGGTGGCGCTGCGGGTGCGATCCCGGGTGGTCCCGGTGGTGTGGCTGGTCCGGCTGGCGCCGCGGGTGCGATCCCGGGTGGTCCCGCCGGTGTGGCCGGCCCCGGTGGCGCCGCGGGCTGCATCCCCGGCGTGGGTTGTGGCAGCGTCCCAGCGCCCTGAGCCACCGCCCCACACTTCTCCCTCGACTGATCGCTCACGGCTCCTGAGGCGTGCACGCAGTCAAGACGCACCGCACGCCGAAGTGATCTGACGGGAAGACGCGAGGGTGATCTGATGAGATCGGCTCGGTACCAATCAATTCGATGCTTTCGGGTCGCCACCGCTGGCCTTTGAGCAGGACGCGGTCGAAGCGGACGTGGCGTTTCTTGCCGGTGTTGCCGTATCGCATGTCGTTGATCGAGGTGTCCTCGGTGTAGCCGTGCTCGCCGGGGCGCAAAGTCGGCCAGACGTCCTGAAAAGGCGCCGCGATGAGATGGTTCTCTCGGTTGCGCATGTTGAAGTCGCCGAGCGCGAGGGCATCGGAGTCGGCGGCCAGGGTTCGGAAGATCCGGCCGAGCTGGTGTTCGCGCAGCGGAGCCGACCGCTTGCCGCTGTCGAGGTGAACTGAGCACATCACGGTCCGTGCGCCGTTGACGTGGAGATCGGCTCGCAAGAAGCCCCGCCGGGCACCGCTCGGCAGACCGGTATAGGTCACCGCCGACAAAGGCACACGCGACAGAAGCAGCATGCCGTAGGTCCCGACTCCCCGGCCGACGACCGAAGCGCTCAGATAATGCTCGCGAATCCAGCGCTGCGCCAGGAAGATTTCGAGCGCAGCCTTGGTGATCTCCTGGAAAACCATGACATCCGGCGGATCCGCGGCCAGCAGGTTTGCAATCGCCTGGTGCCTCCGGCTGGCGAAGAACGGATCGAACCAGACGTTGAATGTCGACACAGAAAGGTGTGACCGGCGCACGTCGCGCGCCGGAGTTGCGGCTATCCACCCCGCGCTGGTGTCGAAACTGAGCACATCGATCCGACGGCTGCGCCGCCACGCACCGAGCTCTCGGATCCACTGCACGATCGCACAATCGTATCGGGCGCCCCGGTGTTGGCGTCGTCCCTGCTCAATCGTTCTGCTGTCGAGCACATCTCGTCGCAGCGGACTCTCATGGTGCGCGACGCACAGCCGTTGTTGCGCGGAAATCACCGGCCAAAGCACACGACGTCGATTACGGTGCTGCTGTGCCTGAATTCGACCGCCGTAGCGCATTGCTGATGATGGGGCTGGGTGTGGCCGCCGTGGCGACACCGCCAGGTGCCCACGCTCAGCCACCCGTCGTGCCCGTCGAGCCCGCGCCGGAGCTCGCTCAACCTGCTCCCGTGATGCTGTTTCAGGACGAGTTCAATGGACCGGCGGGATCACCACCCGACCCGGCCCGGTGGTTCATCGTTCCCGCCCGCGAAACGATCCGGAACCCCGTCGAATGGGACAAGCCGTTCAACATGGGCCGATACGTCACCGACCAGGAACACGTGTTTCAGGACGGCAACGGCAATCTCGTCATCCGTGCCACGCGGGGTGAGGGCGCCAACATCCAGGAGAAGTACGCCAGCGCGAAGATCATGGGGCTGTGGAGAGGCGGTATCGGTACGACGTGGGAGGCGCGCGTCAAGCTGGACTGCTTGACCGACGGTGCGTGGCCCGCGTTCTGGCTCGTCAACGAGAATCCCGTCCGTGGCGGTGAAGTCGACCTCGTGGAGTGGTACGGCAACAACGACTGGCCGTCCGGGACGACTGTGCACGCACGACTCGACGGCACAGCGTTCGCGACCAATCGCCACCCGGTCGACAGCGCGTGGCACACCTGGCGGATGACCTGGCAACCCACTGGCATGTACTTCTGGAAGGACTACCAGCCGGGCATGGAGCCGTTCTTCTCAGTTCCGGCTAACTCACTCCCGGACTGGCCGTTCAACGACCCGGGTTTCACGATGGTCCCCGTCTTCAACATCGCAGTCGGCGGTTCCGGGGGACGCGAACCCGCCGGAGGCACCTACCCGGCCGAGATGCGGGTCGACTGGATCCGGGTGTTCGCCAGCTAGCTTCCGCGTGGTCTCTCACACCGCGGACGGTGTGCGCCGGAAGGGCCCAGCCTGCATCAGCGCGACCGCGGCAGCCTTCATGGTGAGATCTGTGCGCAGCACCCCGAAATTCTGTTCCCCGTCCGACGGATCCGTGCCGCCGTCGACCAACTCGTAATACATCAGCGGTCCAGCCCAGTTCCATTGCGCGACCTGGTCACGGGCCGCCATGAGGATCGCCGCCTGCTGCGCCTCCGAGACCGCGTTCACACTGGTTCCCGTCGGTGCGCCGACCTCGGTGATCCAGACCAGCTTGTCCCCGTCCCCGTTCGCGGCCATCACCGCCTGGAGTTCGGGCAGGTCGACGAACCCGCCGATCTGACGCTGGGCTGGGTCCATCGGCAGGTGCGGGTAGCTGTAGGGATGCACCGCGATCCCGTCGGCGAGTTGTGCTGCCCCATTGGTGTAGAGCTGCTCGAGGTACTTCGCCGGAGGGATCTCAGCGCCGGGCGTATCATATTGCGGCCCAAGGCCTCCGATGAGAAGTGTGGCTCGCGGGTCGACTCCGCGGATCGACGCCGCCGCTGTACGGAACACGTTGCCGTACTCGTTGGCATCAGGACGCGTCGGCCAGAATTTGGCGGTGTTGGGCTCGTTCCAAATCTCCCAGCTCCGCACACCGAGTGGCGCGTAGCGCTCAGCGGCGAGACGCACGAAAGTCCCGAACGTCGCTAGGTCCTTCGGCCTGGAATGTCTGGGGTCCGAAAGCGAATCGGCGCCCGCCGGCTGGGCCCATGCCGGGGTGAAACCGAGCATCACAAGCACGCTCATGTTGTGGGCCACGGCCTCTTTGACGAGCAGGTCGGTCTGTTCCCACTGCAGCTTGCCGCGCCGCGGTTCGACCGCTGACCAGTCGATGTCGATCCTGACCCACGTGACGTTCATGGCCGCCATGAGATCGAACTCCCGCTTGACGGTCGCTGCGTCGGCACCGCGTAGATGCAGGGTCATGCCGATACCGCTGGCCGCGTCGTCATTGTTGAGGATCAGATTGCTCTGCCCCGCCAGTTGACCGTCGGCGGCCGTGCGCACGATCAACGCGCCCACTGCACTGGTCAGTTCGACATACACCGCCTCGTCAGGCTCGTAGTCGGTGTCGCCGTACACGGTGACCGGGATCGTGGCCGATGTCTGCCCCGGAGCGAAGACCACGGATCCGTTGGTGGCAGCGAAGTCCTGGCCCGCGGTCGCTCTGTACTGAAGGCCAGTGAAATTGGACACCGCATAGTTGACGGTCACCGCGGTCGCGGATGCACCGGACAATTGGAGCGCCACCAGTTCGACACGTGTTCCGCCGTTGCCCTCTGTCACATAGGTGGCGCCGCGCGGGAAGCCGACGGTGACCGTCCCCGTCGTCCCGCCCTTACCGGGCTTACCACGGGTCCCCAACAACCCGGCTTCACCCCCGACCCCCGCGGTGGTTGCGGACAGCAGTGAGATACCCGCGTCGCCACCGTCGCCACCATCGCCGGAGACCCGCCCGCCCCGGCCGCCGTTACCGCCGTTGCCGCCCGGAATTCCGTCGCCGCCGTCACCTCCGCGACCGAACAGTCCAGCGTCGCCGCCGTTTCCACCGTTGAATCCGTGACCCGCGCTACCGCCCAGCAGTCCTGCGTTGCCGCCATGGCATGCCGCCGTTCCGGTGCAGGAGAGCGCATCCCAACTGAACCCGTTGCCGTACAGCAGTCCGGCATCGGGATTCTCTGCGGTGCCGTCGCCAAACAGTCGGGTCGTCGGCGCCGCGCGGCGACTCGTCGTGGCTGTGCTGAGCATCAACGGGGCCACGGCCGGGACCACGGGGTCGCCCCCGGGGTCCTCCCTGCCCTGGCCGCGCCAGGTGGACGGCAACGGCGTGGACTCGGCGTGGAGTGGCGTCACCGAAACGTCGGCCGGCTCGTCTCGGCCCTCGACGTCGGCGGGCGTGTGTTCGGTTACGGGGGCTTCAGCCCCGTGACGGTCGTCGTCCGAGTCATAGTCCGACGACGGCCCCCTTGAGTCGTCGACGTCTTCGGCAGCCCCGTCCTCCTCGACGCCAGGTACATCCTCCGAGTCGGACGTTTTTTCGTCCGCAGCGTCGCTGTCCGAATTGCGGGACCCACGGTCCTGCTTCACCGTTCTCGTGTGCGTACCGTCCGATTCGGACGGCGCCGCCGAGCTTGATGCAGCGGCTCCTGCGGAGGTGTCTGAGCTGTCTGTATCAGCAAAGGCTGTTGCGGGCATCGACGCGATGGCCGCACCGATCCCGAGAGCGACGGCGAGTGCGCCGACGCGACCCACGTATGGGTAACAGCCCGCGAGCCGTCCCCGATCTACTCGCACAACATCGCCGGCGGTGCCTTGGCGTCGCGGATGTGCCGACTGCGGACGTCGACGCAGGGCCCACCCTGTCGAAAACGACTGCTGCTGAGTTGTTTTCATGTTCGTCCCCCGACTGCGCCTGATTCACGGTGCCGAACGAAATGCTGCACACTTGTTGAATCGATTTCCTGAGCAGCGTAGCGCCCGCAGAGTCCGTGGCAAACAAAATCGGTGCACGGGCTTGGTGTCCGGTGCCGATGCTTTGCGGTTCACAGCGCGAATAAGAGGTTCGGCGGGGCCGGGGGCGTGGCGAAACTCAGGGGCAAATGTGCCCAGGCGTCAAATCGGAGCGAAATCGGCGATCTCGGTTCTTTCCGCCCGGCCCGATTCGCCGGTTTGCGCGTCAGCTGCCGTGTCCTGTCGGCGACGACGCAGGGATGCGCACGGGCGCGGATTCTCAGCAAATGATTTGGACTGGGGCGAGGGAACGCGCGGTGAACGGCTCACGCGCTGAGCCACGCCCTGACTTTCGCGTAGATTTCGGGATGGTTGAGCAGGTCGAAATGGTGCAGCCCGGTCAGTGTCAGTCCCGCGTCGTCGGCGAAAGGGAGGCGCCGGCGACGGCCCCGTCCGGACGCACTGGACGGGCGTACGAGGTGGTCGCCGAGCAGCGCCCCCAATGCCGCCGGACCCGCGGACGTCGCGACGAAGTGGTAGTTGGCGCCGGGCAGGAAAGGAACCTCCGAGCAGCGGTCCCGCAGGAACTCGTCGGGATCGGCCGCATCCCAGTCGTCATCAAGGAGCGCCCCGTACCGCAGGTCCTTGATTCCATCGCTGCGGAGGTTGAGCAGCTCGGCAACGGCACGGCTTTCGCCGAACTTGGCCATGACCCACGTTGCGACGTTCACGCCCTTTTCCAGGTCGGCCCCCAGGTGGGGAGATCCCAGACAGATCACCTGTCGTGTGCTTCTGGTCCAGCGACGGTTCTGCTCGTGGCCGTAGTGGCAGGCGCTGCGCGCCACCAGACCGCCCATCGAGTGACCGATCAACGCGGTGCGGCGCACGGGCACCGGCCATATCTCCACAAGCCGGGTCAGAATCGCGTCGAGACTGCGGCCGTTGGTGGAGATGTGCAGACCCGTGTTGTACCGGATGTCGATTGGGGTGAACCCAAGGTCCTCCGCGAGGCGCTCGCCGTACGGACGCTCATCGAAGTCTTCGCTCATCCGAGGTGGGCGGCGCCAGGACGATTCCGTCTGGCACAGACCGTGGACGAAAACGGCCAGCGCTTCGGTCGGTCGCGGGTAGGCCGCGGCGATCGCGTCCGGCGTGAGCGGGACCGGGCGTCCGGCTACCCGGATAGCCATCGGTGTGGCCAACGGGCTGTCGCGTACGGCAAGTTCGTCGCCGTAGATTCCGGCGAGCGCCGCGATGGCTTCGGCGACGCCCGGCCGCTCGTCTAGAGCGGGGTCGTCGTCAAACGCCAGACCTGCGGCCGCCCAGGTGGACAGTGCAGGCGGGACGCGCTGTCCGGCGCACTCGAGGGCGTCGTACACCGCGCCTGCGATGGCGTCGTGGACGAGCTCGACGGGGCGCGCGGCTGGGCCGATCGACGTGAAGACGCGACGTGCGATGCCGCGATGAGTGCCGCGGACCAGCGTGTTGAGGACGGTGAGGCCCTCGGCGGCAACATTCCCGAGCGCCTGCATATCGGAGGTTCGCATGACCATGTCCCGGTTTCGGTGAACAAGTGTTCTCCGGAATATAGCCCGATCGCGCGGATTTCAATCCGCGCATATGTCTTCGCGGTGAACGGCGGGCCTGGTCGACGTCTGGTCACACCGAATTCATGGCAGGCCGCTGCGATGGTGGATCGCAGGCCTGTGCGCGGTCCTGGATCGCTGCGCTGTGCACCGGGGGTTCACCGTGCGGACACCCGCCTGAACGGTGAGGCGGCAAGTCTGGGTCGGTGAACGACGTTCCTCGCAGGTCCTTGCTCCGTGCCGCGCTACTGGTTCCCGCGGGAGCCGCGCTGACCGGTGGTCTGCTGTCGGCATGCGGTTCGCCGACCAGTCCCGCGTCACCGTCATCGTCACCCGCTCTCGTGCGAACGCGTCCCCGGCTGACCCACGGGGTCGCCGCCGGTGACGCCCGCCCCGACGGTGCGCTGGTGTGGGCGCGGTCGGACAGCCCGGCGACCATGATCGTCGAGACGGCCGCGACGGAAGAGTTCGCGAACCCGCGCGAGATCCGTGGCCCGCTGCTCACCCCAGACAGTGACGGGACCGGGCGGATCCGTCTCACCGGCCTCGAACCCGGCCAACAGGTGCACTACCGAGTAACGCTGGAGGGTGACGACGGAACCCGCGGCGAACCGCTGACCGGGGTGTTCACCACGGCGCCGGTGGCGCCGTCGGACATCCGGTTCGTGTGGTCGGGAGACGTCGTCGGCCAGGGTTGGGGCATCAACGCCGACACCGGCGGCATGACCGTGTGGAAGGTGATGGCCGACCGGCAGCCGGACTTCTTCATCCACTCCGGCGATGCGATCTACGCCGACAACCCGGTCGAGGCCACTCAGGAGCAGAACGACGGAAAGATCTACCGCAACATCACCGCGCCGGCCAAAGCGCAAGTGGCCCAGACCCTGGACGAGTTCCGCGGCAACTATGCCTACAACCTCACCGACACGAACTATCTGCAGTTCAACGCCGCCGTCACGCAGTTCGTCCAGTGGGACGACCACGAGGTGATCAACAACTGGTTCCCGGGTGAGGACCTTCGTGGGCAGAAGCGCGAGGGATACTCTGATCCCGACATGAATGCGTTGGCGCAGTACGGGTATCAGGCGTGGAGCGAGTGGCAGCCCATCGACGTCCGCGAGTCCGTCGACGGACGGGTGTACCGCAAGATCGCTTACGGACCGCTGCTCGACGTATTTGTCCTCGACATGCGCAGCTACAAGAGCGCCAACACCGATGCCTTCTCCGCGCGCAGCGACGGAATTCTGGGTGCCGCGCAGGCACAGTGGCTGATCGACTCGCTGCGGGCGTCGTCGGCGACGTGGAAGGTCGTCGCCAACGATATGCCGATCGGCATCGTCGTACCCGACTCCAACACCACCCCGGAGGGCGGACCGAAGGCGATGGAGGGTGTCGCGCAAGGGGATCCGGGTCAGCCGCTGGGGCGCGAAGCCGAGATCAGCCGCATCCTGAGCGCGGTGCGCGACGTCCGCAACGTCGTGTTCGTGACCGCCGACGTGCATTACACCGCAGCGATCTCCTACGACCCCGGGCGGGCTGCGTTCGCCGATTTCAGCCCGTTCTGGGAGTTCGTGTCGGGACCGTTGAACGCAGGTGCCTTCCCGGAGAGTCCGGTTGACGGAACCTTCGGTGCGCGGTACGAATTCGTGCACGCTCCGACGGAGCCGGATACGTCGCCCGCGCAGGGTTTTCAGCACTTCGGGGAGGTGACGATCGACCAGGACTCGCGGGTGCTGACCGTCAACCTGTGCGACAGCACCGGCGCGGTGCTGTGGTCGAAGGCATTGCCGCCCGTGTGAGTGTCACACGTGGCCTCGGCGAGCATGCTAGGTGGTCGCACACGACCGACCTCACCCCCTCAGCGGTCCTATCTGCTGCGCCGCGGCTTCGCCGGTACTCCTGCCAACGACCCGGTGAGGGGCATCGTGGACGACCGTCCCCTCAGCTGACCGGCACGATGTCGGCGGCGCCGAGGCGTGCGGCGTCGGCGGTCTCGTCGTCGGGCATTTCCTGGCTCTCCCGTTCGGCGGAAACCCTGGCCTGGTAGTGCGCGATCTCGCGGGCCCGCTGCTCGTCGGACCACCCCAGCGCCGGTGACATCAGATCGGCCACCTCCGAACAGGATTCGGTGCCCCGGTCGAATGTCTCGATCGAGATCCGGGTCCGGCGGCAGAGCACGTCGTCGAGATGCAGCGCTCCTTCGTGGGTCACCGCGTAGACGATCTCGGCGCGCAGGTAGTCGTCGGCCTCGGCCACCGGCGCGCCGAGCGTCGGATCGTCCTCGATCAACTGCAGGACCTCGCCGATCATCGAGCCGTACCGGTTCAGCAGCGTCGAGATCCGCGCGTCACTGAGGCCAGAGTCTGAGGCGAGCCGGCCGCGCGCATTCCACAGTGCGCGATAGCCCTCGGCCCCCAGCAGCGGGACATCGTCGGTGATGCACCCGGCAATCTTGCGGTCGAAGGTTTCTCCGAGACCGTGCACTGCCTCGTCGACCGCATCCTTGGCCATCACCCGGTAGGTCGTGTACTTGCCGCCGGCGATCACCACCAGACCCGGAACCGTGTGTGCGACAGCATGTTCGCGCGACAGCGCCGAGGTGTCGGCGCTTTCCCCGGCCAGCAGGGGGCGCAGGCCGGCGAACACCCCTTCGACATCGGCCTCGGTGAGCGGAACCCGCAGCACCGTGTTGACCTGTTCGAGCAGGTAACCGATGTCCTTGCGGCTGGCGGCGGGATGCGACTTGTCCAGGGACCAGTCCGTGTCGGTGGTGCCGATGATCCAATGTCGGCCCCAGGGGATGATGAAGAGCACCGATTGTTCGGTGCGAAGGATGATCCCCGTCGATGACCGGATCCTGTCGCGCGGGACGACGAGGTGAATCCCCTTGCTGGAGCGGACCTGAAACTGGCCGCGCTCGTTGGCCAGCCCCTGCGTGTCGTCGGTCCACACGCCGGTGGCGTTGATGACCTGGCGCGCGCGGGTCGTGTACTCGCGGCCGCTTTCCAGGTCGATGACGCGGGCACCGGTCACGCGCTCACCCTCGCGCAGCAGGTCGACGACGCGGGCGCGTGTGGCGACCCGTGCGCCGTACGCGGCTGCCGTGCGAGCGATCGTCATGGTGTGGCGGGCATCGTCGACCTGGGCGTCGTAATACTGCAGTGCCCCGACGAGCGCCTCCTTCTTCAGCGACGGCGCGGCCCGCAGCGCGCCGCGGCGCGTCAGGTGCCGGTGCAGCGGGACGCCGGCACCGTGACCGGAGGCCTTCGACATCGCGTCGTACAGTGTGAGCCCGGCGCCGAGGTACAGCCGTTCCCAGCCGCGGTGTTTGAGCGGGTAGAGGAACTTGACCGGTCTGACAAGGTGTGGTGCAAGCTTTTCCAGCATCAGGCCGCGCTCGGACAGCGCCTCGGCCACGAGACCGAAGTCCAGCATCTCCAGGTACCGCAGTCCGCCGTGGATCAGCTTGCTGGAGCGACTCGAGGTGCCGGAAGCGAGGTCGCGGGCTTCGACCAGGCCCGTTCGCAGACCTCGGGTTGCGGAGTCGAGTGCCGCACCGGCACCGACGACACCCCCGCCGATGATCAGAATGTCCAGCGGCGCGTCTGCCATATCGGTGAGTGCGTCGTGGCGGGTGTCCGGGGAAAGGGGTTGAGCTCGCATGGTTTTCGCCTTTCGCGAATCGTGTTTTGGGTTAATGCTTGTCAGCTGACATCGACCCAGTCGAGGGTGCGGGACACCGCCTTGGTCCATTGCGCGTGCCCGGTCTCGCGCTGCTCGTCGGTCCAGGCCGGCGTCCAGCGCCGGTCTTCGCGCCAGTTCTTGCGCAGTTCGTCGGTGTCCTTCCAAAAGCCGACGGCCAGACCAGCCGCGTACGCGGCACCGAGCGCAGTGGTCTCGGCGACCACGGGTTTGATCACGTCGACGCCGAGCACGTCGGCCTGGATCTGCATGCACAGTGCATTGGCGGTGATTCCGCCGTCGACCTTCAAGACCTCCAGGTGCACACCGGAATCGGCTTCCATCGCGTCGACGACGTCGCGGCTCTGGTAACAGATCGCCTCCAGCGTCGCCCTGGCGACGTGAGCGTTGGTGTTGAAACGGGACAGGCCGACAATGGCGCCACGGGCGTCCGAGCGCCAATGCGGGGCAAAGAGTCCGGAGAAGGCCGGCACAAAGTACACCCCGCCGTTGTCCTCCACCTGCCGGGCGAGGACCTCCGACTGTGCTGCACCGCTGATGATTCCGAGCTGGTCGCGCAGCCACTGGACCGCCGAACCGGTAACGGCGATCGAACCCTCGAGGGCGTAGACGGCGTCGGCGTCACCGAGCTTGTAGGCGACGGTGGTGAGCAATCCGGACTTCGAGCGGACGATGTCGGTTCCGGTGTTGATCAGCATGAAATTGCCGGTGCCGTAGGTGTTCTTGGCTTCTCCCGGGGCGAAGCACACCTGTCCGACGGTGGCGGCTTGCTGATCGCCGAGTGCGCCAGTGAGCGGAACCTCGCCGCCGAGCGGACCGTCGGCGAGCGTCAGGCCGTAGGGCTCGGGGGAGGACGACGGGACGATGTCGGGCAACATCTGCCGGGGGACCCCGAACAGGGCGAGTAGTTCGTCGTCCCAGTCCAGTGTCTCCAGGTTCATCAGCATGGTGCGGCTGGCGTTGGTGACGTCGGTGACGTGCACGCCGCCGTTGCTCCCGCCGGTGAGGCGCCACAGCAGCCAGCTGTCGGTGGTGCCGAAGAGTGCGTCGCCACGCTCGGCGGCCTCCCGGACGCCGTCGACGTTGTCGAGGATCCATTTGATCTTGCCGCCGGCGAAGTATGTCGCGGGCGGCAGACCTGCCTTGTGCCTGATGGTGTCGCCGTGGCCTTGAGCCTCCAGTGCGCTGGCGATCCGGTCGGTGCGGGTGTCCTGCCAGACGATCGCGTTGTAGTAGGGCCGGCCGGTGCGCTTGTTCCAGACCACAGTGGTCTCGCGTTGGTTGGTGATGCCGAGCGCAGCGAGATCGCTGCTGACCAGCCCGGCTTTCCCGAGAGCGGTCTGGATGACTGATGAGGTGCGTTCCCAGATCTCCACGGGATTGTGCTCGACCCAGCCCGCGCGGGGCAGGATCTGCTCGTGTTCGAGCTGGTGTGCGGCGATGACGTTGCCGCCGTGGTCGAAGACCATGAAGCGGGTGCTGGTAGTTCCCTGATCGACGGATCCGACGAAATCGGACATGGTTTCGCTCCTTACGAGATGGTGGTGACAGATCTTGTGATGGTGGAATCGCTCATCGGCCCTGGAAGGCGGCGCTCTCGGACACCCCGATCTCTTCGGGGGCGTCGGCCGGGGGCAGCAGCCGCTCGATGCCGTAGACGAAGAGCGCACCGCCGATCAGGCCGCCGATGATCGGCGCGACGATCGGTAGCCAGAAGTACAGTTCCGGGCCGTTGGCCGAGAACATGGCTTCCTGGTAGCCGGTCAGGTACGAGGCCAGCCGAGGGCCGAAATCGCGGGCCGGATTGATCGCATACCCCGCGTTGGTGCCCCAGGCCATGCCGATCCCGACGACGAGAAGTCCGATCATCAACGGCGCGGTGTTGGCCAGCGGTGGGTTGTTGACCGCGCTGGTGAGGGCGAAGATAACCATGACCAGCAGGGCGGTGCCGACGACCTGATCGGCGAAGGCGGTGGCGATCGAGACGCCCTCGCCCGGAGAGGTCGAGAAGATGCCCTGTGTGGCTTTGCTGTGATCGGGATCGACGGCGGCGATCTGGTCGGCATAGACCAGTCGGACGATGAACGCCCCCAGCATCGCTCCGATCATCTGAGCGCCGATGAACGGCAATACTTTCCGTCGATCGAAGCCGCGGAACGCCGCCAGCGCGATGGTGACAGCCGGGTTCAGGTGAGCGCCACTGAGCCGGCCGGCGACGAAGACGGCCATGGTCACGCCGAGGCCCCAACCGAAAGCGATCGAGTTGTAGTCACCGGAGACGACGGAGTCGGGGAATCCGCCGGTGATGACCTGGGCGACGACGCCGCACCCGAACAGGATCAGGACGGCGGTGCCCAGCACCTCACCGGACAGTTCACCGAGTAATGGATATCTGGTCTTCATCGTTGGCCTTTCCGTGTCGTTGCGTCCCGCCGAACGGGCACTCGATACCGATTTAGTGATGTGTTGCGAACCTAAAGACCAGATGTGATCCACATCAATCGCCTACGTTCGACAATGTCGAACGCTGCGGAGAAGCTGTTGTCGGCGCCACCGTGAGGAGCACAATGCCGGGTCCGATTCAGGCGATCGTGCGCGCCACCGCGATCGTCGACCTGATCGAACGCAGTGACCGACCGATGCAGCTGCGGGAAATCGCCGCGGACGTCGGCCTGTCCAAGACCACAGTGCACGGCATTCTGCGCACCCTTGTCGATCTGGAGTACCTCGACCAGGACGACGAGGCCGGTACGTACTCGCCGGGTGCGCGGCTGATGTCGCACGAGGTGGTCGAACTTGATGGAAACGATCTGAGGTCGGCGGCCATGCCGTGGGCTGATGCGCTGGCTTCGACCACGGGCTTGTCCGTGCTGCTGACCACCCTCGAAGGGCAGGAAGCGCGGATCGTCCACCATGTCTTCCGGCCCGATGACACTCCGCAGACGCTGCGGGTCGGGGAACTTCTGCCGCTTCATGCCACCGGATGCGGAAAGTTGGTATTGGCATATTCGCCTGTGCGCGAACGACTTCTGCGAAACCTCACTCTGGAGCGCTTCACCCGTGGCACGTCGACCGACCGCGCCGGGCTGGGCGCCGCGATCGAACGGATCAGAGCCGAGGGCGTCGCCACGGCCAATGCCGAGTGCGACCCCGATCTCGCCGACGTGGCCGTCCCCGTGCACGGCGGCCGTGCCAATGTCACGGCACTGGCCGTTCAGGGGCCGCCCGAGGAACTGCTGACCCGCCAAGGACCGCCACCTGCTGATCTGCTCGCCGAACTGCGGCGCACCGCAGATGCCGTGAAGCAGTCCCTGGACTCGACCCGGTGAGCGATCAACGGGCCGTTGCCGCAATCGATCTCGGAACGACGTCGGCCCGATGCATGCTGTTCGACCAGCGTGGCCGGATGCTGTCGATTGCCCAGCGCGAGCAACGCCAGTCATTCCCGCAGCCCGGGTGGGCAGAGCAGGATGCCCTCGAGCTGTGGCGCACGGTGGGCCGTGTGATCCCCGAGGCGCTGGCGAGCGCTGGACTCGACGCCTCCAACGTCGTCGCCCTCGGCATCGCCAACCAGCGGGAGACGACTGTGGTCTGGGACCGGCGCACGGGCCGCCCGGTGGCACCTGCCATCACCTGGCAGGACACCAGAACCGGGCCCATCGTGGAGCAGATCAGCGCCCACGCCGAGGACTTCGATCGGATCGCGGGTCTGTATCCGGGAACGTACTTCGCTGCCCCGCGCTTGCGTTGGCTTCTCGACAACGTGCGCGGTCTCGAGTCGAAAGCTCAGCGCGGCGAAGTCCTCTTCGGCACGCTGGAGTCGTGGCTGATCTGGAATCTCACCGGCGGACCCCGCGGTGGCGTCCACGTCAGCGATGTCACCAATGCCAGCAGAACGCTGCTGATGGATCTGCACTCGCTGCAATGGAGTTCGAAGCTGGCCGGCGTCTTCGACATCCCCGAGGCGATGCTGCCCCGGATTGTGTCGAATGCGGAGGTGTACGGCCGATGTACCACGGTGCTGCCAGGAGTGCCCATCGCCGCGGCACTCGGGGATCAGCAGGCAGCGTTGTTCGGCCAGATGTGCTTTGAGCCGCGGGAAGCCAAGTGCACATACGGAACTGGAGCGTTTCTCCTGATGAATGTCGGGACGTCGATCGTGCGGTCGCGTCGCGGCCTGCTGTCCACGGTGGCCTACGCAGCACCGGGTGCAGAACCGATGTACGCGCTCGAGGGCCCGATCGCCGTCGCCGGTTCCCTGGTTCAGTGGTTCCGCGACACGCTCGGCGTCATCGGCACCGCTCCGCAAATCGAGACGCTCGCGAGCACCGTCGACGACAACGGCGGCTGTTACATCGTGCCCGCCTTCTCCGGGATGTTCTCTCCGCATTGGGATCCCGATGCCCGCGGCATCGTGGTCGGGCTGACGTCCTACATCACGAAGGGCCATCTGGCGAGGGCAGTGCTCGAGGCGACTGCCTGGCAGACCTGGGAGGTCGTCAACGCCATGACCGACGACTCCGGGGTGCCCCCGGCGCGACTGGCCGTGGACGGCGGCATGACCTCCAATCATCTGCTGATGCAGTTCGTCGCCGACGTGCTCGATATCCCGGTGGTGCGCCCCTTCGTCTCGGAGACGGTGTCATTGGGCGCTGCGTACGCCGCTGGCCTCGCGGTGGGCTACTGGCCCGATCGAGCCGCCCTGCGCGCGAATCGACACACCGCCGCGGCGTGGTATCCGAGCATGGATGCCCGCGTCCGGCGCCGTGAGGCTGCCGGGTGGCGGGCCGCGGTCGCCCAGGCGTTGACCATCGAACCCGCAGGTGATCACTGAGGTTTCCGATGGCTGGGGGTCGTTGAGCGTTGCGCCGAAGCGATCAGAGTTGTTGTGCCACAGAGGAGCTGAATCGGCAGACCAGCTTGGATCGCTGAGTCGCCCCGAGAGAGGGATGGCGCGATGCATATAAACAATTGTCGCGCAACGATTTCGAAAAGTCGGAGTGAGACGCGGGCGCAACATTGCGATGCTACCCGAAGAGCCCGGAGAGCCGCGTTGGCGTGGCCCCGGTTGCCGTCCTGCCAAGCGTCGACAATCCGGCGAACAAAAACGTAGCGGTCCCCCTTTTTCGGTTCCGCATGTACTACTTGACTACGCAAGTTATTGTTGACGTCGTCAAATGAATGGACCTAGAGGGCGGGGATGACATGAAGAAGGCGATCGCGGCGGTTGCGCTGGCGTTTGCGGGGTTGATGGGCGCTGCGGGCACGGCCCATGCAGTTGATTATCTGGAGACCGACTCCGACGGAACCCCGTGGTTCTGGGCCACCGAAGCGCAATGCCAGACGGACGCCCCAATTGTTTGGAACGATCCGAGCTTTGACCGCGCCTACCCCTACTGGTACTGCGCCCCGGGCGACGGCGGCTGGTACCTGTTCAGCACCGACGGTCGGTAGACAGGACAGGTTTAGAGCGGGGCGATCTTCTGGGTCGCGAAGGTCTCGGCAACAGTCGCCGAGACCACCCGCCGGGTTGAGTTGAGGCCGTCGAACCTGCGGGCCACACCTGGGTGGTTTCGATCAAACCGTCCGTGAATCTCGAACTACGCATGTCGATATCGCTAGTCGGCAATACTTGAGCGGTGCACCAGCCGGAGTTACCGAGCTTGCGCGAACGCAAGAAGATCAAAACGCGGGCAGCGATCCGTGAGGCTGCGTTGCAGTTGTTTCTCGCACAAGGCTATGCCGAGACGACCATCGACCAGATCGTCGACAAAGCCGACGTCTCCGCACGCACGTTCTACCGCTATTTCGGCGTGAAAGAGGCGCTGCTGATCTGCGACCAGTTCGGGCCGATCGTCTCGGCGTTCGAGGACGCACCGAGAGACCTGTCACCAGCCGCCGCATACAAACACGCGGTGAACGCCTATTTCGCCGGCCTGACCGACGAAGAACGCCACGACGCAATCGTCACCCAGCACCTGCTCTACACCGTGCCGGAGGCCCGCGGATTGCTCTACTCGGCCTACGTCGATCTGATCGAGCGGCTGGCCGATGCCCTCGAGCGCCGACTCGATCGGCCGTCCGATCTTGCCGAACGGCGGGTCATCTCCGGCGCCATCGTCGGAGTGTTGATAGCCGCGTCCGACGGTGCGCCTCTGCCAGAGCAGGAGCTTGTCCGCAGCTTCGACATTCTGGAAGCCAAAATGGGTTGGTGACAACGTATTTCAGTTCGCTCAGCGAGTGCAGGCGCTATGGCTGATCGAGCTCAGGCGAGAAGCGGCAATTCGAGAATCTCGGCCTCCAGGAGGTCGCGGCTGATCTCCCACGTCGCGGCCAGCTCGTCGAGCTGAGCATCGGCGCCGTCGCGGCTCCGGTGCGCGGTGACGATCTGGTTGCCGGCGTTGGGGTTGACAACGATCGCCACGTAGACGTGCTCGGGGCTTCCGATCGCGGTGGGGGTGGGTTCGACGGATTCCGGTTCGGTGCTGCTCGTGACGTCGGTCATCTCCCCGATGCTATCGGCGGCCGGCGGGTCAGAGGGCACCGGCTTTAAAGATCGCGCCGCCGGATCACCCGCGTCTGGGGTGGCTCTTCGCGAAATCCCATGCGATGGAGCTGGAGTCGGGGCCAGCCGGATCGGTGAACAACCCCTGCCCATCCGGGCCCGGGTACGCGTGTCCCATCTCATCGACGAGGTAGGACTCGATAAGCGACTGACCCCGCGGAGTCAGCAGAGCGGTCCTGGTGTAGGCATGACGGCCTGAGTTCGCAGGCACGGTCTCGGTTTTCTCGACCAGTTCCGGACTGCCGTTCAACAGTCCGTCGTCCACGAAGTCATTCACCGCCGCCCAGTGCGCCACGAGACGTGTGGCGACCATGGGTGGCACCACGTCGTCGTTGCGGCCCTGGATGATGAGCAGCGGAACCTGGCGCGCGCGTTCGCCCATCTGCGCCCATGCCTGACGC
The DNA here is from genome assembly GCF_001650495.1 of Mycolicibacterium iranicum. GTDB lineage: Bacteria > Actinomycetota > Actinomycetes > Mycobacteriales > Mycobacteriaceae > Mycobacterium > Mycobacterium iranicum_A. The sequence continues at coordinate 36,531 of NZ_LWCS01000046.1, forward strand.
GCGGTGTAGCTCGGCGGGGTCGCATCAGGATCGGCGGGATCCACTTGGTTGAGGCCGTATTCGCCGCCGGCGGCTGAAGTGACCGTCGCGAACACGTCAGGATGGGTCGCGCCGAGGATCACGGCGGTGCCCGCGCCAGACGAGGCGCCGACGACGTGCACCTGGTTCGGATCCGCGTTGTACTCTGCGACGACCTGTCGCGCCACGCCGGCGAGCAGTGCAGGTTCACCGTCGTGGCGATGCTGCTGGCGAGGGTCGCCGGAGTTCCAGCAGTTCAGCTTGTTCTGAAACATCCGCTGGGTCGGGTACACCACGATGAACCCCTCACGATCGGCAAGGCTGTTGAACTGCGTTGCCGCTTTCATGGAATTCCACCCGTACCCCGTCATTCCGCAGCCGTGGATTGCCATCACCACCGGCAGCGTCGTGGTCCCGTCGTGCTGTGGCGGCACATGCACCTGGTAACGCTGTCGGTCTCCGTCGAGGGTGTACACGTGATTGCGGTCGCCGTCCTGCATCTGCCAGGGCAGGCCGAACTGGAACGCGACCGTGCCGAGACCCAGAGCGACGACCAGGACGACGACAAGCCCAGAGAGAATCCAACGCCGACGGGTCATTGCTGGGGCTCGACTCATACCTCTATTGAACGCAGGTCGGCGAGCGCGGGCAGGTTGCGTGGAGCCGATGACGGGAATCGAACCCGCGTATTCAGCTTGGGAAGCTGATGTTCTGCCATTGAACTACATCGGCGGTGTGGCTAGTGAGACTAGCAGGGCCACGCCCGCGCCGGACCCGGAGCCGCCGGACGTAGCCCCCTTTTTTACCTGACCGTCGGCTAGCCTTTGCTGCGACCAGCTTCCCAGCAAGTTCACAGGAGTCGAGTATTCATGGCGCACAGCGTTTTTCGGCAGTCGCTCACCGCAGGAGTTGCGCTGGCCGGCGCCGGTGCCATTGCCTTCTCGACCTTGCCTGTGCTGCCCACCCATGAAGCTTCCGTCGCACGGGCTGCAACCGTCGTCCAGCCCGTCGTCCCCCCTCGCGTCGTCACGACCGAGATCGAGTACGTGGCCCTGGTCAACGCTCTGCAGACCCTCGCCGCCGGTGCGGCCGGGACGCTGGGCCAGGTTTTCGCGTCCTTCACCACGCAGATCCCCGCGCTGAACGACTACATCGCCATCGGCGTGCCCGGCGGACTCTGGGAGGACGCCGACAACCTCCGCCTGACCCATTCGCTCTTCGGGAACATGTTGTTCGCACCGATCGCGCCGGTGTTCGTCGGCGCCTTCACCGACGCCGTCGTCGAGGTTGTGGCGCACGCTTCCGGCGATCGCGAGGACGAGGTTCGCGAAAAGCTCACCGAGTCAATCGACTACGCCTTCGCTCGGTTGGTCGGCCCGATCATCAGTGCCATCGGCGCGACGGGCGCTGTGCACCAGGAGATCTACCGAGCCGGAACCGCAGGCAACCCGCAGGGCCAGTGGCTGGCGCTCTTGCGGGCCCCGGGCGTCATCATCGACGCGTTCCTCAACGGCGGCTACGGCGACGTCAGCACCCTGCTCACCGGCGAGGTCGGGGGCGACCGCGTCGCTGCGCCGGGCCTGTTCACGCCGTGGGGCGAGTATCCCGAGGACCGCAGCGTGACGGACACCTTCCCACCGGTCACCCCGGCCGAAACCGCTCGCGTAGATGCGGTCGGCGATACCTCGGTCGAATCCGGACAGCTCGTCACTCTGCCGGTTGCGGCCTCGGCCGTGGAGGACGACGCGGCAGGAAAGCCTGTCGAGGAATCCGCCACCCCGGCTGACGAGTCGACCGAGCCCGCAGTCGCCACCGAGGAGACCGCGGCCGACGTTCCGGAAGCGACCGAAGAGACGGATTCCGATACCGCCGACAAGGCGGAGCGCGAAGAGCGGAAGACCTCGAAGGCGGACCGGGCCGAGAAGGCGGACCTGGCCGAGAAGGTCGAGAAGGCGGAGACATCTGCGAAGGCCGCCGGCACCAGTGAGTCCTCCGACAAGGACTCCGGAGGCAACAGCGCGAAGTAGCACCGGGATAGTCTCGTGCCGTGCTGCTCTCCGACCGCGACATCCGCGCCGAAATCCACAACGGCCGGCTCGGCGTGGACCCGTTCGACGACAGCTTGGTCCAGCCTTCCAGCGTCGACGTCCGACTCGACAACCTGTTCCGCGTGTTCAACAACACCCGCTACACCCATATCGACCCCGCGCAGCGCCAGGACGACCTGACCACGCTGGTCGAGCCCAAGGAGGGCGAGCCGTTCGTCCTGCATCCAGGAGAGTTCGTGCTCGGGGCGACACTGGAGCGCTGCACGCTGCCCGACGACCTGGCGGGACGGCTCGAAGGCAAGTCATCTTTGGGGCGTCTCGGCCTGCTCACCCACTCGACCGCTGGCTTCATCGACCCCGGCTTCTCCGGACACATCACCCTGGAGCTGTCCAACGTCGCGAATCTACCGATCACGCTGTGGCCCGGCATGAAGATCGGCCAGCTCTGCCTGCTGCGGCTCACCAGCCCCTCCCAGCATCCCTACGGCAGCGACAAGGTCGGGTCGAAGTACCAGAATCAGCGGGGGCCGACGCCGTCGAAGTCGTACCAGAACTTTCTCAAATCCAGCTGACGAAAATTGACCACGGCGCAGACCTGGATGCGGCTTGTAATGTCATAAGCACCGGCGCCACGGGTCCTTCGTGCCGCGTGTTCCGGCCACATCTTCATTCGCGCTCAGCTAACGGCATGAGGTGTAACGCAGCAGCTGATCCCGCCGATGAAGTATCTAGTTGTCGGCTCGCGTTGCGTGTCCCAGCGGTGCCGACCACCAGGCTGCAGCAAACTTTTGGAGGGGTCAGTGGACATCGTATTAGGTGTGTCGATGACACCTACGACGGTGCGCATGGTGCTGGTCGAAGGCGAAAAGGCCGACGGGGTCACCGTCGACCACGACACCTTCGACGTCGGCTCCGTGGAGGGGTCGGCAAACGCCGCAGAGCACGTCGTCTCGGCAGTGCTCGGCACCAGGGAAAGCGCTGAGACAGGCGGGCACCACCTCAAGGCAATCGGTGTCGCATGGAGTGACCACACAGAGGCCACCGCGCTGCGTGACGCCCTCGCCGCGCACGGCATCGGTGACGTCATGCTTGTCTCCGAAGGGCACGCGGCCGCGTCGCTGGCCCAGGCCGTCGGCCGCGCCGTCGACTACGACACCACCGCGCTCCTGTTCGTCGACCGCGACACCGCGACCCTGTCGGTCGTGCAGACCGACGATGGTTCGGTGGTCAAGGTTCTCAGCCGCTCGCTGCACAGCACCGACGCGATGGCCGTGCTGACCGAGATGGCCGAGGCCGTCGCGGCCCAGGCGTCGCCGCCCCAGGGGATCTTCGTCGTCGGCTCCGGCGTCGACATCAGCTCGGTCAAATCCCATCTCGAGCACCTCGTCTCCCTCCCGGTCCACGCGCCCGACGACGCCGAGCTCGCGATCGCCCGTGGCGCCGCGCTCGCATCGGCCTCCGCGCCCGCGTTCGAGGCCACGACCGTTGGGCTGGCCTACTCCCAGGACCCCGACGGCCCCACGGCCGGTTCGGTGCTGGCCGGCCTCGCCGCAGCCGACACCGAGCTCGATCCCGCGGGCGCCGACGACGTGGTCGACGAATTCGCGCCCACCGAGATGCGGCCGGCCGACGAGGAGCGTAAGCCGTTCCTGCTCGTCGGCAGCGCGTTGACGTCCCTGTTCGTGGTCGGCGTCGTCGCACTGGTCATCTCGCTGGCCATCAGCATCCGCCCGACCGCCGACCAGCGGCCGAGTCCCGCCCAGGCGGTGATCGTGCCCAGCAGCCAKGCGCCCGCGCCTGACCCGGCACCCGCGCAGCAGGAAGCCGCCGTCGTTCCGCCCGCTCCGCAGACGGCCGAGACGATCAAGCCTCCCGTGCCCGTGGTCCAGGAAGCTCCGCAGCAGGCTCCCAGGACCGTGTACGTCGAGCAGGCGCCCGCACC
>NZ_LWCS01000047.1 GCF_001650495.1 Mycolicibacterium iranicum
GACCGGCCCCGTCGCGCCGCCCGCCCCGCCGCCGGCCGGCGCCCCCTACATCCCGCCGGTGCCCAACGCGAACTTCGGCAATACCGGTCAGTTCGACTTCTTGCGCGACCTGTGGAACATGCGGAACTCGCCGGACTTCATGCAGACCGTCGGTCCGGGCGAGATGGACCCCTCGACATGGGTTCCGCCCACTCCCTACGGCGATCCCGCCCTGGCTCCGCCACCCGCAGCGCCGGGCTCGCCCCCGGTTCCTGCGTCGGCCCCGCCGCCGATCTGGCCGCCGGTGCCCGTGCCCGCACCTGTCCCGTAAGCGCCTCGTGTTGAACGGCGGTCTGCCCGTCGGCTAGCTAGTCTCGCGATGTGAGCAGCTCGGTGTCCCGCCGCCATTTTCTCGGGATCGCGGCAGGCACCGCGGCGTTGCTGACCGCCTGTGCTCAGGACAAGCCCGGCGCGGTGGCCGACGACGGATCCGTGACCGTCACCCATGCGTTCGGCGAGACGCGGATCCCCGCGCCCCCCACCAAGGTCGTCAGCGCCGGCCTGACCGACGCCGACGACCTGCTCGCCCTCGGCGTCGTCCCGATCGCGGTGACGGACTGGTTCGGCGCCGAGCCGTTCGGGGTGTGGCCGTGGGCGCAACCCAAACTCGGCGGCGCGCAACCCCTCGTGCTGTCGCTGGCCGATGGCATCCAGATCGACCAGATCACGGCACTGGCACCCGACCTGATCGTCGCCACCGACGCCGGCCTCGACGAGGAGACGTACAACCGGCTGACCACCATCGCACCGACCATCGCCCAGACCGGCCGGGCCGCGTTCTTCGAACCGTGGCGCGATCAGGCGAGCTCCATCGGCCAGGCCGTGTTCCGCCACGACGACATGCAGAAGCTCGTCGCCGACATCGACGCCGAGTTCACCGCGGTCAAGGACGCGAATCCCCAGTTCACCGGCAAGAAGGCGCTGCTGCTGGCAGGCACCTTGTTCGAGGACAGCGTGCAGGTCACCGGACCGGCCTGGCGCCACGAGTTCCTGACACAAATGGGCCTGACCGTCATCGAGACCGAGGACTTGATCCCGCGCGACCGGATCGCCGACGTACTGGACGAGGCCGACGTGCTGATCTGGACCACCGAGAACGACGCCGAACAGTCCGCGCTGCTCGCCGACCCGACCATCGCTGCCCTGCGCGCCCCGCAGCGCCACGTGTTCACCGGCAAAGAGCTCACCGGCGCCATCGCCTACGCCTCCACGCTGTCGTATCCGGTGGTCGCCGACCGGCTACCACCGATGCTGGCCGCAGCCCTGAACTGAGGTCTAATTAGTCGGTGACTGACCCGACCGTCGATCAGAACGTCTCCTTCGCCCGCGTGGGGTCGGCCTACTATCCAGTGCTCGTCGCCGTGTTCACCGCGCTGGTGATCATCTCCAACCTCACCGCGACAAAGGGCGTCGAGTTCGGGCCGATCATCACCGACGGCGGCTTCATCGTCTTCCCGCTGACCTACGTGATCGGCGACGTCCTCTCCGAGGTGTACGGGTTCAAGGCCGCCAGGCGAGCCATCTACACCGGCTTCGCGATGAACATCCTTGCCGCCCTTGCACTCTGGGTGACGATCTATCTGCCCGCCGCGGACTTCTACGAAAACCAGGAACACTTCGAGAACATCGCGCACTCCTACACGGGTCTGATCATCGCCGGGCTGGCCGGGTTCATCGTCGGGCAGACGCTGAACGCGTGGTCGCTGGTGCTGATCAAGGAGCGGACCAAAGAGAAGCACCTGTGGGCTCGCCTGGTGGGGTCGACCTTCGTCGGACAATTAGGCGACACCGTCGTGTTCTGCGCGATCGCGGCCGGCGTCATCGGCATCACATCGTTCGGCGACTTCGTCATCTACACCGCCCAGGGATGGCTGTACAAGACGGTCGTCGAGGTGGCCTTGCTCCCGATCACCTACCGGGTGATCGCCTTCATCAAGCACCGCGAACCGACCTACCAACCGGTCGCCGTCTGAACCTTCCCGGCGAGATTTTGAGCCGTCCCTAAGGGCGCTCTGGCAAGGCTCACAGAGCTTCGCCGAGGGAGGAGACTTCGAAACTACTCAGCGGTAGCTTTGGCAGATGAGCGCGACTGCGGATGAGTTGGACACAGTGCGCACCGGCGGCGTACGACAGATTCTCGATTACGGGGATCGGGCGCTTCTGCTCGAATTCGACAGCAGCGCAGAAGTACTGGCGTGGACGAACGCCGTGCGCGCGGCCGAGCTGCCCGGCGTGGTGGACATCGTGCCTGCCGCCCGGACGATCCTGGTGAAGCTGGAGGGCACCCGCTACCAGGCGCCGACCCGGCAGCGCCTCGGCGGCGTGCGGTTGTCCGAGGAAGCGGTCGCCGAATCCGCGAGTCCGTCGGAAGCCGACGTCGTCATCGACGTCACCTACGACGGAGACGACCTCGACGAGGTGGCCCGGCTGACCGGGCTGAGCACCGCCGAGGTCGTCGCAGCCCACACCGGGAAGCTGTGGCGCGTCGGATTCAGCGGTTTCGCACCGGGTTTCGGATACCTGGTCGGCGGAGACGAGCGCCTGGTCGTCCCGCGCCGATCCGAACCGCGCACCAAGGTTCCTGTCGGCGCCGTCGGCCTGGCCGGCGAGTTCAGCGGCATCTACCCGCGTGAATCCCCCGGCGGCTGGCAACTGATCGGCCACACCTCGGCGGTGCTGTGGGACGTCGACCGCGACCCGCCGGCGCTGCTGACACCGGGAATGTGGGTGCGATTCGAGGCTGCGGGAGCGACGTCATGAGCGCAGTGACGCTGGAGGTGTTGCAGACCGGGCCGCTCGCCCTCGTCGAAGATCTCGGCCGGGCAGGGCTCTCCCACCTCGGCGTGACGCGCTCGGGTGCGGCCGACCGCCGCGCCCACACCCTGGCCAACCGCCTTGTCGCCAATCCCGACGACCGCGCCACCGTCGAGATCACGCTCGGCGGCTTCACCGCCCGGGTCCACGGCGGAAACGGCGAGGGCATCGCGATTGCCGTCACCGGCGCCGACACCGACCCGGCAGTAAACGGAGTCCCGTTCGGCACCAACAGCATTCACCACGCCCACGATGGCGAGGTGATCTCGCTCGGGCCGCCGAGGTCGGGGCTGCGCTCCTATCTCGCGGTACGCGGCGGCATCGACGTCGAGCCGGTGCTCGGGTCGCGCAGCTACGACGTGATGTCCTCCATCGGGCCTCTGCCGCTGCGGCGCGGCGACGTCCTGCCCGTCGGCCTGCACACCGACGACTTCCCCGAGCTGGACCAGGCGCCGGTGGCCGCGATCGTCGACGCGCCGCTCGAGCTCAAGGTCGTACCCGGCCCCCGCGACGACTGGTTCATCGACCCCGAAGTGCTGATCCGCACCAACTGGCAGGTCACCAACCGCAGCGACCGCGTCGGCATACGCCTGGTCGGCATGCCACTGGAGTACCGCTGGCTCGACCGCCAGTTACCCAGCGAAGGTGCCACCCGGGGCGCGATCCAGGTCCCCCCCAACGGATTCCCGGTGATCCTGGGCCCCGACCATCCCGTGACCGGCGGCTACCCCGTCATCGGTGTGGTCATTGACGACGAGGTCGACAAGATCGCGCAGGCCCGGCCGGGCCAGACGGTCAGATTGCACTGGTCGCGGCCGAGACGCCCGTTCGAGGACTAACGAGTTTTCACGAACGCTGGTAGACACAGGGTGTGCGCGCACGACTCGTTCACACCTCCGATCTCGACGACGAGACGCGCGACGATGCGCGCCGGATGGTCATCGACGCGTTCGACGGTGACTTCGCCGACGACGACTGGGAGCACGCCCTCGGCGGGATGCACGCGCTGATCTGTCAGCGCGGCGAGGTGATCGGACACGCGGCCGTCGTCCAACGCAGGCTCTACTACGGGGACGTCGCATTGCGCTGCGGCTACGTCGAGGCAGTCGCTGTCGCCCAGGACCACCGCGGACAAGGCCTGGGCGGGGTTCTGATGGACGCCGTCGAGCAGGTGGTGCGCGGCGGCTACCACCTGGGCGCGCTGGGCGCCAGCGAGCTCGGCGAGCCGCTCTACACGAGCCGCGGCTGGATCCAGTGGAAGGGACCGACGTCGGTGCTGGCACCCGGCGGACGGGTTCCGACGCCCGATGACGACGGCTGTGTGTTTGTGCTGGTGGGCGACCTACCTGCGCAGGTGACGCTGGACCCGACGGCCGCGATCGCCTGCGATTGGCGCAACGGCGATGTGTGGTGATCCGACCTCACAGTCGGACCCAGCCCGCGGTGAACGGAATTTCACCGCTTGAGCGGGGGTGACACAGCCGCGCAACGGCTGCTTAACCATGCCGAAACACGGCCTGCATAGACATTGGGCATGAGTGAGCCGGACTGGGCGCCGCTCACCGGATTCCGGGTTGCGGTCACTTCCGCGCGGCGCGCTGACGAACTGAGTGCGCTGCTGCGTCGCCGCGGCGCGACGGTTACCAGCGCCGCAGCGATCGAGATGGTGCCGCTGCCCGACGACGACGAGCTACGCGAGCGCACGCACTCCCTGATCGACACCCCTCCGGACATCGTCATCGCCACGACCGGCATCGGCTTTCGCGGGTGGATCGCTGCCGCCGACGGCTGGGGCATGGCGACCGAACTCACCGCCGCCCTGAGCGAGGCCCGGATCGTCTCCCGCGGCCCCAAAGCCACCGGGGCGCTGCGCGCGGCGGGGCTGCCAGAGGAGTGGTCGCCGGAATCCGAATCCTCCCGCGAGGTGTTGCAGTACCTCGTCGAGGGAGGTATCGGCGGAACCCGCATCGCGGTCCAACTGCACGGTGCCACTGCAGACTGGGACCCGTTCCCGGAGTTTCTCGACGAATTGCGTTCCGCAGGAGCTGAAGTCGTCCCGATCCGGGTCTACCGCTGGCATCCGGCCCCGCGCAACGGCGAGTTCGACGCACTGGTCGCCGGTATCGCCGAAGAGAAGTTCGACGCCGTCAGCTTCACGTCGGCACCGGCCGTCGCCTCGGTGCTGCTGCGTGCCACAGAGATGGGCATCGAGGCAGAAGTGTTGTCGGCGTTGCGCAACGGCGTCCACGCGATGTGCGTCGGGCCGGTCACCGCCCGGCCGCTGGTTCGGCTCGGTGTGCCGACGTCCGCGCCGGAACGAATGCGATTGGGGGCGTTGGCCCGTCACATCACCGACGAGCTACCACTGCTGCAGGCCCGCACCGTCCGGGTCGCCGGACACCTCCTGGAGATCCGCGGCAACTGCGTGCTCGTCGACGGCGCGGTGAAGGCACTGTCCCCCGCGGCGATGGCGACGATGCGCGCGCTGGCTTTACGGCCGGGCGCGGTGGTGTCGCGTACGGACCTGCTGCGGGCACTGCCGGGCTGCGGCACCGACACCCACGCCGTCGAAACGGCGGTGCTGCGGCTGCGAACTGCCCTGGGCGACAAGAAGATGGTCGCCACGGTCGTCAAACGCGGTTACCGGCTCCCGGTCGACGAGGCGTTCGCGTCATGAGCCTGCTCCTGGTGGCACACGGCACACGCAAGCAGAGCGGGGTGTCGCTGATCGGCGACATCGCCGCGCGGGTGTCCGCGGCGCTGGACCGTCCCGTCCGTGTCGCGTTCGTCGACGTCCTCGGCCCGACGCCGTCGGAGTTGTTGCGCGAGAGCCTGGACCGCCCGACTGTTCTGGTTCCCGCGTTCCTGTCGCGCGGGTACCACGTCAGCCGGGACATCCCCTCTCACGTCGCGCAGAGCGGACACCACGATGTCACCGTCACCCGCGCACTGGGTCCCGACCCTGCGCTGGTTCGCGTCCTGGTCGAGCGTCTGCTCGAAAGTGGCTGGCATCCCGATGATTCGGTGATCCTTGCCGCGGCGGGCACATCGGATCCGGCAGCGATGCGCGATCTGCACACCACCGCCACCTGGCTGTCTGCGACGATCGGCTCGCGCGTCGAGCTGGCGTTCGCCGCCACAGGCGAACCCCGAATCGCAGACGCCGTGGCTACCGTTCGGCGCCGTGGCAGAAGAGTTGTCGTCGCCTCATACCTGCTGTCCGAAGGGCTTTTCCAGGACAGGCTGCGCCATAGCGGCGCCGACCTCGTCACCGACCCGCTGGGCACGCACCCAGGGGTGACGCGGTTGATCGCCACCCGATTCCAGCGCGCCTGCGCGGTGCTGACCCCCTGGCGGCCGGTCGTCGCCGCGCTCTCGGCGAAAGGCTAAGGGTGCGGCTTCTCTGATGCGGGCAGGGACGCCACCAGCGGAGTGTCCACCCCTACGCGGCCGACCTTCAGTGCCCCGCCCGGATCGCCGAGCGGCTCGTCGCGGCCCGGCAGTGTGAGGCTGAAGAACTCGGCATTGTCGGCCATGAACGCCAGCTCCTCGTCGGGCAGATCGGTCTCGTAGTAGATCGCGTCCATCCGGCAGGCGATGCGGCACGCGCCGCAGTCCACACACTCATTGGGGTTGATGTACATCGCGCGGTCGCCCTCGTAGATGCAGTCCGCAGGGCACTCCGCCACACAGGACTTGTCGACGATGTCCACGCACGCGCTACCGATCACGTAGGTCATGCCGTTCACCGTAGGAAATCTGGCGACCGTCCACAGGGGCCAAAAGTCCTCTCTTACCCTCTCGCCGAAACTGCATTCCATGCGGCATTTTGCGTGAAATGACCGCGTGGAATGCAGTTTCGGCGGGGGGTCAGGAGCCGACTTGGACGTGGCCGTCGGGGGTGATCCGCGTGGCGTACACGGGCAGGCCGTGGTCGGGGTTGTCAAGGCAGCTGCCGTCGTCGAGCGCGAAGGCCTGCTTCTTGATCGGCGACTGCACCGTCGGGCGACCGGCACGGTCACCGACGATGCCTCGCGAGATCACGGCCGCACCGGAGAACGGGTCGATGTTGCCCACCGCATGCAGGGTGCCGTCGTCGAGCCGGAACAGGGCGGCCTGTTCGCCGTCGGGCAGCAGCACCCCGACCCCGCGGTTGGGGATCAGGAAGTCATAACGGCACGCGGTCGTCCACACCGTGGTTCCGCTGAGCGTTTCGTTGACTACGGTCATCGCGGCTACCTTCCTACCTTCGGCATACCGATCGGCACCGGCGAGGGCACCTTGCGGCCCCCGTTCTCGATGAACGTGATCGTCGGATCGGGGACGTCGGGGGCGTTCACGAAGGACACGAACCGCGACAGCTTGTCGGGGTCTTCCAACACGCCCTTCCACTCGCAGGCGTACCCGTCGACGTGGCGGGCCATGGCCGCCTCGAATTCCTGCGCGAGACCGAGGGAGTCGTCGCAGATCACCTCGCGCAGATGCTCCAGGCCCCGCTCCTCGACCCATGGCGCGGTGCGCTGCAGCCGGTCGGCGGTGCGGATGTAGAACATCAGGAACCGGTCGATGTAGCGCACGAGCGTCTCGTCGTCGAGGTCGCCGGCGAGGAGTTCGGCGTGCCGTGGGGTCATGCCGCCGTTGCCGCCGACGTAGAGGTTCCAGCCGTTCTCGGTGGCGATGACACCCACGTCCTTGCCGCGGGCCTCCGCACATTCGCGCGCACACCCCGAGACACCCATCTTGATCTTGTGCGGGGAACGAAGCCCGCGGTAGCGCAGCTCGAGGTTGATCGCCATCTGCACCGAATCCTGTTGGCCGTAGCGGCACCAGTCGCTGCCCACGCAACTCTTCACCGTGCGCAGCGACTTGCCGTACGCCTGACCGGATTCCATGCCACCCTCGACCAGCCTGCGCCAGATCTCGGGCAACTGGTCCACCCGCGCCCCGAACATGTCGATGCGCTGACCGCCGGTGATCTTCGTGTAGAGCCCGAAATCTCTGGCGATCTCACCGATCAGGATCAGATGCTCGGGCGTGATGTCGCCGCCGGGCACCCGGGGCACCACCGAGTAGCTGCCGTTGCGCTGGATGTTGGCCAGGAAGTGATCGTTGGAGTCCTGCAGCGACGCCTGCTCGCCGTCGAGGATGTGATCCGAGCTCGTCGATGCCAGTATCGACGCGACGACGGGTTTGCAGATGTCGCAACCCTTCCCGGTGCCGAACCGCTCGATCAGGCCGCTGAACGTACGGATTGAGGTGGCGCTGACGATCTCGAACAACTCGGCACGTGAATGGGAGAAGTGCTCGCACAACGCCTTCGACTGCTCCACACCCTCGGCTTCGAGCAGCTGCTTGAGCAGCGGGATGCAGGATCCGCAGGACGTACCGGCCTTGGTGCACTGCTTCAGCTGCGCGACGTCGCAGCAACCGGCGCCGATCGCGTCGCTGAGATCACCCTTGGTGACGTTGTTGCACGAGCATATCTGCGCCGCCGGAGGCAATGCACCGATGCCCAATTGAGCTGCGCCCGAATCTGATCCGGCAGGTGCGATGAGCATCAGCGGATCCCCGGGCAGCGGCTCACCGACCATCGGCCGCAGGATTCCGTAGGCCGACGCGTCTCCGACGAGGATGCCGCCCAGCAGGGTCTTGGCGTCGTCGGAGAGCACAAGCTTCGCGTACGTCTGGTTGACCGCGTCGTTGACGACCACCTCGAGGCAGTCGGCGGTGGTGCCCATCGCGTCCCCGAAGCTGGCGACGTCGACACCGAGCAGCTTCAACTTGGTTGACAGGTCAGCCTCGGGGAATTCGGCCCCGCCGCCGAGCAGGCGGTCCGCCACCACCTCGGCACTGGTGTACCCCGGACCGACCAGTCCGTAGCAGCGTCCCTCGATGGCGGCCACCTCGCCGATGGCATAGATGTCGGGATCGCTTGTCGTACAAGACAGGTCGGTGAGCACTCCGCCGCGCTCAGCGATCTCGAGGCCGGCCTCACGCGCCAGCTCGTCGCGGGGACGGACACCGGCGGCGAACACGACGACCCCGCAGTCGATGAACGTCCCGTCGCTGAGCGTCACCCGCAACGAGTCGTCGACAGCGGAGCGCTTGAGCGGCCGGTTGCGCTGGGCCGGTGCGATCGACTCGGTGCCGACGTCGGTGTGCACCGTGATGCCCAGCTCGCCGATCATCCTGCTCAGCAGGGTGCCGCCCGCTTCGTCGAGCTGCTGAGCCATCAGTCGCGGAGACCGCTCGACGACATGGGCGTTGAGCCCGAAGCCGCGCAGCGCGTTGGCGGCCTCGAGGCCGAGCAGTCCGCCACCGATCACCACACCGGCGGGCGCGTTGCTGCCTTCGCAGGCCCGCTGCGCGGCGGCGCGGATCGCATCCAAGTCGTCGAGGGTCCGATATACGTGGCAGCCGGGCAGGTCACGCCCGGGCACGGGCGGCACGAACGCGAACGAGCCCGTCGCCAGGACCAGCGCGTCGTAGTCGAATCGGCGGCCGTCGTCGGTCGTCACCGACTTCGCCGCGGCGTCGAGCGCCACCACGCGGCGCCCGAGATGCACCTCGACCAGCTCGTCATCCGCGTAGTCGTTGCCGGGCAGCGCCAGCAGCATGCGGTCCCAGTGCTCGGTGTAGCCGGTGAGCCCGACACGGTCATAGGCCGCATCGAGTTCCTCGGCCAGGATCGTTACCCGCCAGCCATTCTCGGTGTCGCGGGACCGCAGTGCCTCGACGAACCGGTGACCGACCATGCCGTGGCCGACGACCACGACGTGCTTGTGTGACGCCATGGCGGCAACGCTAGGGAGCCGATATTGCCTCTATGTCGCCCCGTGTGAAGGGACCATCACGGTGTTCTCACGATCGCAGCATTCGCCCTGTGAGACGGTTCGCTCAGCGAGGTCCGGTACGGCTCCTTCCGCCGCGGTGGGGACCTTCGCGTTCCACCGCCGTTCTGGCTGGAGTGCTCCCGCCATGAGCGCATCACTGGGGATGGACACGGTGGTTACCGTGCCGGCGTCTGGCCTGATCTTCCTGTGGTCGCTCGTGCTCGGCATCGCCCATCGCGCCGCGCTGCTCTATGCGTTCGCGACCATGCTGCTCTCGGTCTTCGTCGAGCTCAGCGCCTGGCCGACGTGGGTGAACCTCACCGCGGAGGCCGTCGTCGTGGCGTTCTTCGTCCTCACCATCGCGACCTATGTCGCGCACGGCATCCGCCGGGACACCACCAATCAAGGTCTAGATTGCTATTCCGCCGCGGTGAGCATTCTGATCTGTATAGGTTTGGGCCGGGGAATTAGCTGAATCATTGCCGGCTGGGGGCACCGCTTGACGTCGAGAGTTCAGCGGTGGTGGAACGAGCCGGACCACTTCGAGTGGGTCACCCAGTTCCTGCGTCAGCGCGGTTTCCTTCGCTCCACCCAGCTCGTGATGGCGACGGTCTCCTCATCGGCCTCGCTGGTCACGATCAGCTTCGTGGTGGGGCTCGGATGGTCTGTCGAGGCGCGACTCGCCGTGGGTGTGATGGGCGCACTGTTCACCCTGGGAATGACGGTGTTCTGGCTGACGCGCTGGCCCACCCGCAGACAGTCGCAGATCGCCGTCACAGCCGGCACGGTGTTCGTGGCCATCTGGAGCATCGCCCAACCCAACACGGCGGTCGCGGTACTGGCGTGCACGGCCACCGCGGTCACCGGCGGATACATCGCGTTCTTCCACAACACCCGCCTGCTGGCGTTGAACTTTGTCGTGGCCATCATCCTCACTGCTTCGGCGACATGGCGCCTGGGCACCGACACCGACGCCGCCACCGCGGTCGCCGCGTTCTGGCTTGCATGGTTCCCGAACATCACGGTTCCACTGGCGATCCGGGGCATCACCAGGGCCATGGGGGCGTACGCGGAGCGTTCCGACTCTGATCCGCTGACCGGATTGCTCAACCGCCGCGGCTTTGCAGACGCGCTCACCCATCAGCTCCGCGAAGCACCGCCGTCGGCAACGCATCTGGGACTGGTGATGGTCGATCTCGACAACTTCAAGCTCGTCAACGACACCCATGGCCACGCTGCGGGTGACCGGGCGCTGCAGGCTGTCGCGGAGCTGCTGCGCCTGCGCAGCCCGCGCGGCGCGGCGCTCTGCCGGGCCGGCGGGGAGGAGTTCCTCGTCGCAGTCGCCGCGCCACGAGGCGGCGTCGAATCCGTTGCCGGCCAGTTGTGCCGCGCGATCGCGGATTTGCCACAGAATGTCACGGCCAGTGTCGGCACCTGCAGCATCGGGCTGGACACTCTGCGCGCCCGCGACCCCGCCTCGCTGATCGACGAGCTGATCGCGGCCGCCGACGCCGCGATGTACGTCGCCAAGCGAGACGGCGGCAATCGAGTCCAGTTCGGCTAGCACCACACTGCCCAGCTAGGCGACCGGGCCTTTGCGATGGCGCGGGGTGACGCGGACGCGGGTGCGGACGGCGACGCTGCCGCCCAGCATCTGCGCGACGGTCGCGGCGGTGTCGTCGGCTGCGAGCACCGCGAGCTCCAGCGAGCGCCGTGCCGCGACCGTCGCTGTCAACGTGATGGTCGGGGCGCGGTTTTCGATGCTGGCACGGGCACCCGCCTTGAGCACCGCCGGATGCTGCGCCAGAACGTCGGCCGCGGCCGACGCCACCGACGCCGCGTCGGCACTCAGCGTGCCGTCGGTGTGCGCGTCATCGGCAAGGCGCAGATCGCGCACACGCGGCGAACGCCGATGGCCCGAAAGCCACCACAACCCGACGATGACGAGCGCTGCGCCGACACCTCCGCAGGCCCACGGCCACCACGATGCGTCGATGTCTCGCAGTGGCTCGGCCAGCTGGACCGGCCTGCCTCCGGCGAGACGCCCCTGCCACCACAGCACCGCCGCGACACCCGCGGCGAGCAGGGCGAGGCCGATGACGAAGACCGCGATGCGATCCAGAAGCACGGTTCCGCGCGTCATGTCATTTCCTCCCTGCCATGCGCACCCGGATCGAAGGCGTGCGCTCCAGTGCTGCGAGTTCTGTTGCCACGGCGCGGTTCACCGCGTCCTGCAGTTCCGCCTCCGGCGTCCCCGAGACCTCGCAGCGAACGGTGAGTGTCCGCCGCGAAACGCTGGAGCGAGCCGAGACGACACCGGGTACCGCCTCCGCCGCAGCGCTGGCGATCCTGGCGACATCGGTCAGGTCGACGAAGACCGCTGTCTGTGCCTGCGCGCGCACGGCTCGGCGTCGCCGCGGCTTGAGGGCAACCCCGACGAGGATGATCCCGACAAGCCCGGTAGCGATGCCGGCAAAGGGCGTCCACGGCATCGGGGCCAAACCATCAGTCGCACTGACCGCGCCGGCGATCCACGATGCCCCGCCGATCCAACCGGCGGCCACGAGCGCTTCGCGCACACCGAGCGCACCCAGCGCGATCATGGCCGTCGCGGAGGCGGCTGCCAGATAACTGGCACCGGCGGGAGCCAGCGGTTGCGTACCTTCCCGGACCTGTGTCATTGCAGTACTTTCCGTCGTTCGCCCGGCTCAGGTGCGACGACGGAGCGGACGTGGACATCCACTCCATCGACGACGAGCCCGCTCAGCTCGGACAGTCCGAGACCGACCCGACGGCGCACCTCGGCCGTGGTCTCCGACAGCGGCCGGCCCCAGGCCACCGCGACCTCCAGACTGGCTCGTACGTGGTCGCCTGCGACGACGACGTCGACGCGCGGCAACTCGCGCAGCGCCAGCTTTCCGATGCCGTGGCTGGATCTGATGACCCCGTCCACTTCCAGAGCAGTCGCACAGGCGACTGCCTGGACGGCCTTGTCGCGGATCGTCAAGCTCCCCCGGGCCCCCGGGTCAGGGTCGCCGAACTGGTCAGCCACGGCCCCGACCTCGAAGAATGCTCATCGCGTCGAACTCGCCGTCACGGTGCCCTCCGATGACGTAGCCGATGGCGCCGAGAACCAGCGCGAGCAGAAATCCGGTGAAGCCGCCCGCAGCCGCGGCCACCCCGAGAAGCAGTCCGGCCAGCAGACCGGCGGTTGCGGTGGTCATGTGTGTCCTCCAGTGTCACTGTGTGTTCGAAAAGTCCTGTGGTGCAGCGTCGCAAAGCGACGCCTTCCAAGTCGGCGGGCGAGGCGCGACAGCACGCGCCAGGTCCTGGTGCGTCTGGTCACCACGATGGCGGGCCGCGGCGTGGCTGCCGGGCCGGTGCCCGCCAGAGCCGATATCAGCGCTTCGGCGGATCCGCCGGCATCGGGATGATGCCGGCGGATCGCCTGGCGACGTGCGTGCCGCTGTGCAGCGTCCGACATGTCAATCCGCGCCGGGCTGCGGTGTCAGCGCGACCGCTTCCACGGTCACATCGACTGCGAGACCGGGGAATTCAGCGGCGACGGCGGCACGCACCGCGGCGGCAGTCTCCCTCACCGGGGTTTCGGCCCAGGCGGTGATGTGTACGTCGATGGTGCTTTCACCGATCCGGATGCCGACCACTCGGCGGCCCGCGAGATGCGTTGCGATCTCACCGAACATCCCGGAGTGCAGATCGGCCACTCCTGGCACGGTCCGCACGATGGCCTCGATCGTGTCGGCGGGTTCGGGCTGTTCGACGAATTCCTCGCGACCCACTACTCGACCCTGGCGAGCCGACTGTCTGCCGGTTGATCGGGTTCGTCGTCACCGATGTAGACGTCGTGCACCGTGATGTCGACCTCGACGACCTCCAGTCCGGTCATGCGCTCGATGGCCGCGATCACGTTTCGGCGGATGCCCGTGGCCAGGTCGGCGATGGAGACGCCGTATTCGGCGACGATGTCGATGTCGACCGCAGCCTGCTTCTCGCCGACCTCGACGGACACGCCTTGCGCGTGGTTGACCGTCGCACCGGGAATCCGCTCCCGCAGGGCTCCGACCGCCCGGCTCGCGCTGCCGCCGAGGGCGTGCACGCCCGACACCTCCCGCGCGGCCAGGCCGGCGATCTTCGACACCACGGTGTCGGCGATGCTGGTCTTCCCATGCGTCGTGGTGAGCGGACCGGGCTGGGTCGCGACCACCGACGTCGCCGCCGAAGCAGCGCTCTGGGTGTTGCTCATCTCTGCTCCCTTCGCTGTTGTCATGACTGTTGGTCGGAGCCGACGTGGAAAACCGAATGCGCGATCGATGTGACCTCACTCACCAACAACTTACTGTAAAGTAAGAACAAGTGTTCACTGAAGAGCGACGGAGGAGTCACCGTGTCCAACTACCGCCTGATCATCGTCGGAACCGACGGATCGGACACCTCTCTGCGAGCCGTCGACAAGGCCGCGGCCCTGGCAGGGGAGTCCGGCGCCACGCTCGTCATCGCCTCCGCCTACACCCCGCAGCGGCGTGACGCCGCCGGACCGGACCCCGATCAACCACGCCACCCGCGCGACACCCCGGTGAGCGACCTGCTCGCCGACGCCGCCGACCGCGCGAAGAGCGCAGGCGCCCGCGATGTCGATGTCCGCGCCCTGGAGGGGACCCCCGCCGACGCGTTGGTCGACCTCGCAGCCGAACTCGGCGCGGATCTGATCGTCGTGGGCAGCGTCGGGCTGAACTCCGTGGTCGGACGTCTCGTCGGCTCCGTCCCCCGTGTCGTGCAGCGGCGCGCCGAGACCGAGGTGCTGGTCGTCGAGACCTCTGGGTGACGACCCGGTCGCCTCGGCAGCGGGCTGTGTGGTGCTCCGCGAGGGCGGAATTGACCTTCGTCCAGATCGGCGGGATCCTGGGAATCAGCCGACGGCGCGCGCGGACACCACCGTCGCGCTCGGAAAACCCAACAAAGGCTGCAGCGATGGCGATAGGCGACTACGACGTGCTCGCACGCGCGTCTCGTGTCCTTCGCGCTGCGCCGGAGCCGGGTTGGGCGCAGATCGAGCAATCCGTCATCGAAGCCGTCCGGCGAACACCGCGCGCCGGCTGGCCGATCGCCGTCGCCGACCCGGCGCCCGGGTCCGCCCCGGGGCGCCTCCGCGTGAGCGACCTCGTCGTGCGGACCTTGATCGCGCAGCGGCTCGCCGCCGATCGGGACGTCGCACTCAGCGACGTCGAGGTGGTGCTCGAGGGCGAGACCCTTCGGGCGGTCCACATCGAGGTCAGTGGACGTTTCGGCAGCGCGCTACCCCGCGCGGCCGAACGAGTCCGCGCACTCGCCGGGGCCGTCGTCGCGGAGACGACGGGTCACCACGCCGACGTGACCGTCGCCGTCACCGACGTCCACCGCTGAACCGTCACCTCCAGCGCCCGAGGATCTCCTTCGCTCGCTCGGCCAATGCCGCCTGCCAGAACGGTCCGAAGCTGATCCGTGCCACCCCGAGCGGTCCGTACGACGCCGGATCCGACTGGTCGGGTCGGGCGATCGCGTTGACGGGCAGCGGCAGCTCGGAGGTCAGACGCTTCATCACCTCGGGCGGATGGACCCCGACCGGGTAGAGGACGTCGGCTCCGGCGTCGGCGGCTTCCCTCAGTCGCGCGATCGCGCGATCCACCCGGTCGGCCTCGTCGCCGTCCTGCCGCAGGAACAGGTCTGTCCTGGCGTTGACCACCACCCGAACACCTGCTGCGTCAGCCGCGGCGCGCAGCCCGCCGACCAGTTCGGCGTGCTCGCCGGACGAGCGCAGCCTGCCGCCCTCGCTGTGCACGGTGTCTTCGATGTTGAGGCCGACGGCGCCCACCGACAGCAACCCCTCGATCAGCCGGGCCGGTGCCTCGGCGTATCCGGATTCGATGTCGACCGACAGCGGGACGTCGACCGCGGCGGTGATCTGGGCGACTCGGGTGAGGACGTCGTCGAAGGTCATGCCCTCGTTGTCGGATTTGCCGACCGAGTCGGCCACCGGGTGGCTGCCGACGGTCAGCGCGGCGAACCCGGCATCGACCGCCAAGTTGGCCGACCACGCATCCCACACCGTGGGTAGTACGACCGGGTTCCCGGGTTGATGCAACGCCAGCAGCGTCTCCGCCCTGGACTTCAATTCGTCTGTCGTGGCCATGTGCCTCCGCCATCTCCGCTCGTCGAAGTGATCTGTCTCACGCTTCCATCGGTGATTTCGCTAGCATCAATTGCGTACTGTGATCCATGACACCCTTCAGCCCAAGGAGGTCGCTTGTCCAGCACCAGCACCACCGAACTCGCCCAGCTTCACGACCTGATCGGAAGCCTCAGGCGTTGCGTCACGTCGCTGGCGGCGCGATACGGGGACAGCCCTGCCACCCGTCGCATCGTCAACGACGCCGAACGCATCCTCAACGATATCGATCGTCTCGACATCGATGCCGAGGAGCTGGAACTCGCGCGGGGCGTCAGCCGGCACCATCACGTCGCCGAGCGGATTCCGATCCCGGACACCCAGTACGACACCGATTTCTGGCGCGGTGTCGACGACGAGGGTCTCGGCGGCACGCGCTGAGATCGTGTGCCTCCTCTCCTGAGTGGGGAAAGGCGGCACCCCCTCGGGGACACAACTGCATCGAAAGGTAACTGTGAGCGCACCCACCGCCGACCGCAAAGCGACCGGCGTCTTCTCGCCTGGCCGTGCCCAAATCTCGCAGCGCACGCTTCGGACCGACAACTGGCTGAAGTCCCCCATCATCACAGACCTGGGGTTCGCCGCGTTCATCATCTACGCGACGGTGCGGGCCTTCCAGCAGGACCACTACTACGTCGCCGACTACCACTACCTGACGCCGTTCTACTCGCCGTGTGTCAGCACCGGGTGCATTCCCGAGGCCTCGCACTTCGGCCAATTCCTGCCCGACGTGTGGTGGTTGCCCTACGCCGCGCTGTCACTGCCGTTTCTGCTGCTGTTCCGGCTGACGTGCTACTACTACCGCGGCGCCTACTACCGCACCGTGTGGCAGTCCCCCACCGCGTGCGCCGTGGCCGAACCGCATAAGAAGTACAGCGGTGAGACGAAGTTCCCGCTGATCATCCAGAACACGCACCGGTACTTCTTCTACATCGCCGGCATCATCTCGGTGATCAACACCTACGACGCGATCATCGCTTTCCACTCACCGTCGGGCTTCGGTTTCGGCCTGGGCAACGTGATCCTGGTCGTCAACGTCATCCTGCTGTGGACATACACGATCTCGTGCCACTCCTGCAGGCACGTTGCCGGCGGGCGCCTCAAGCACTTCTCGAAACACCCTGTCCGCTACTGGATGTGGACCCAGATCAGCAAGCTCAACGTCCGGCACAAGCAATATGCCTGGATCACGCTGGGCACCCTGATGCTCACCGACTTCTACGTCATGCTGGTCGCCAGCGGAACCATCTCTGATCTGAGATTCATTGGCTGACAACGCATTGTGTCCCAGCGGATCGATCAGACGGACAAGTGAGGATCAATGACTGAACTAGAACGGCACACCTACGACGTCGTCGTCATCGGTGCCGGAGGCGCGGGACTGCGAGCGGTGATCGAGGCCAGGGAGCGCGGTCTGCGCGTCGCCGTGGTGACCAAATCCCTGTTCGGCAAGGCCCACACCGTGATGGCCGAAGGTGGCTGCGCGGCCGCGATGCGCAACGTCAACACCAAGGACTCGTGGCAGGTGCACTTCGGTGACACCATGCGCGGCGGCAAGTTCCTCAACAACTGGCGCATGGCCGAACTGCACGCCCAGGAGGCACCCGACCGGGTGTGGGAGCTGGAGACCTACGGCGCGCTGTTCGACCGCACCAAGGACGGACGGATCAGCCAGCGCAACTTCGGCGGACACACCTACCCGCGGCTGGCCCACGTCGGCGACCGCACGGGACTGGAGATCATCCGCACGCTGCAGCAGAAGATCGTGTCGCTGCAGCAGGAGGACAAGAAAGAGCTCGGCGACTACGACGCCCGCATCCGGGTGTTCCACGAGTGCTCGATCACCGAGATCATCAAGGATGGTGATCGGGTCGCCGGCGCGTTCGGGTACTACCGCGAGACCGGGAAGTTCGTGCTGTTCGAGGCTCCCGCCATCGTGCTGGCCACCGGCGGCATCGGCAAGTCGTTCAAGGTGTCGTCGAATTCGTGGGAGTACACCGGCGACGGCCACGCCCTGGCGCTGCGTGCGGGCTCGGGCCTGATCAACATGGAGTTCATCCAGTTCCATCCCACGGGCATGGTCTGGCCGCTGTCGGTGAAAGGCATCCTCGTCACCGAGGGCGTGCGCGGCGACGGCGGGGTTCTGAAGAACTCCGAGGGCAAGCGCTTCATGTTCGACTACATCCCCGATGTGTTCAAGGGGCAGTACGCCGAGTCCGAGGAAGAAGCCGACCAGTGGCTCAAGGACAACGACTCCGCCCGCCGCACCCCTGACCTTCTACCCCGCGACGAGGTGGCCCGCGCCATCAACGAAGAGGTGAAGGCGGGCCGCGGAACCCCGCACGGCGGTGTGTATCTGGACATCGCGTCGCGCATGCCCGCCGAGGAGATCAAGCGCAGGCTGCCCTCGATGTACCACCAGTTCATCGAACTCGCCGAGGTGGACATCACCAAGGACGAGATGGAAGTCGGCCCGACCTGCCACTACGTGATGGGAGGCATCGAGGTCGACCCCGACAGCGGTGGCGCCGCCACACAGGGCCTGTTCGCCGCAGGCGAGTGCTCCGGCGGTATGCACGGCTCCAACCGGCTGGGCGGCAACTCGCTGTCCGATCTGCTGGTATTCGGTCGCCGCGCAGGGCTGGGAGCGTCGGATTACGTTCGGGCCTTAGGCGATCGGCCGACCGTCTCGGAGGCGGCGCTTGAGCGCGCCGAGGCGTTGGCGCTGTCGCCGTTTGAGGCCAAGGACAACCCCGAGAACCCATACACACTGCACGCCGAGCTGCAGGAGTCGATGAACGACCTCGCGGGCATCATCCGCAAGGAGAACGAACTCGAAGAGGCCCTCGTCAAGATCGACGAGCTGAAGAAGCGCTACGCCAACGTCGTCGTCGAGGGCGGCCGCATCTTCAATCCCGGCTGGCACCTCGCCATCGACCTGCGCAACATGCTTCTCGTCAGCGAGTGCGTGGCCAAGGCCGCGCTGCAGCGCACCGAGAGCCGAGGCGGGCATACCCGCGACGACCATCCGAAGATGGATTCGCATTGGCGCAACAAGCTGTTGGTGTGCCGCACGGTCGACGGCGCCGGCGACGAGCCGGGCGATCCGGTGATCCCCGAGGTCTCGGTGACGGCGGAGACCCAGCCGCCGATGCGGCCGGACCTGCTCGCGACGTTCGAGCTGTCCGAGTTGGAGAAGTACTACACCGCGGAAGAGTTGCTCGAGCACCCGGAACAGAAGGGCTGATCATGCCTGCATACAACGCGAAGCTTCGGGTATGGCGCGGCGACGTCGCCGGTGGCGAGCTGAAGGATTTCACTGTCGAGGTCAACGAGGGCGAGGTGGTGCTCGACATCATCCATCGCCTGCAGGCCACGCAGACACCCGATCTCGCGGTCCGGTGGAACTGTAAGGCAGGCAAGTGCGGATCCTGCTCGGCGGAGATCAACGGCCGTCCGCGGCTGATGTGCATGACGCGGATGTCGACGTTCGGCGAGGACGAGGTCGTCACCGTCACGCCGCTGCGGACCTTCCCGGTGATGCGCGATCTGGTCACCGACGTGTCGTTCAACTACGAAAAAGCCAGGGAGATCCCGTCGTTCACGCCCCCCAAGGATCTGCAGCCGGGTGAGTACCGGATGGCGCAGGAGGACGTGAACCGGTCCCAGGAGTTCCGCAAGTGCATCGAGTGCTTCCTGTGCCAGAACGTATGTCACGTCAACCGTGACCACGAGGAGAACAAGCTGGCGTTCTCCGGCCCGCGCTACCTGATGCGACAGGCCGAACTGGACATGCACCCACTGGACACCCACGGCCACCGCGCCGAGCAGGCGCAGGAAGAGAACGGCCTGGGCTTCTGCAACATCACCAAGTGCTGCACCGAGGTCTGCCCCGAACACATCAAGATCACCGACAACGCGCTGATCCCGATGAAGGAACGTGCCGCCGACCGCAAGTACGACCCGGTGGTGTGGTTGGGCAACAAGCTGTTTCGGCGGAAGTAGGCGCCGAAATGACCGTCCAGCCCGAGGAGGACCGCGCCGTCGTCCGGTCCTCCAGGACGGAGAACAGCTACGCCGTCGCGGGTTCTATCTCCACGACTGACAGCGCGGTGGTCGCGGGGTCGATTGCCACCAACGGCAGCGCGGTGGTCGCAGGTTCGGTCGCCACTGCGGGCAGCGCCGTGGTGGTGGGGTCGGTCGCCACGGCGGGCAGCGCGGCCGTAGCGCGCTCCATCGCGACCTCGGGAAGCGCCGCGGTGGCCGGGTCGATCGCGACGGCGGGCAGTGCGGTGATCGCGGGCTGTGTACTGGCCGTGCTGTGCATCGTGTGCAAGGGCTGCCTGGCCTGCCTCGGCTGCATCGCGTGCACGAAGTGCAAAGCTTGCGTTGGGTGTGTCAACTGTGAGGACTGCATCGGCTGCGTCGGCTGTGTGAACTGCACCGGACTGCGTAATGCCGTCGGCCTGCGCGATGTGCACGCCGCCTGATCATGCAGGAAGCAGCGCGCGACCGGTCAGCGGGCTGGAATAGACGACGTTCGTGGTGATGGGGCCGAGCGTGGCCAGGCGGCCGGTGAGGCGTTCCAGGTCGGACATCGACCGCGCCAGCACCTTCACGATGAAACAGTCGTCGCCTGTCACATGGTGTGCCTCCACGATCTCGGGCGTGACGTCGAGCAGGTCGTGGAGAGGCTTGTAGTTGCCCGACGGGTAGGCCAGCCGAACGAACGCCGTGATCGTGTAGCCCAGCGCGGTCGCCGAGACCGTCGCGGTGTAGCCGGTGATGACCCCGAGGTCGACGAGTCGGCGGACCCGGTCGGCTGTGGCACTCGGCGACAACATCACCGTTCTGGCCAGGTCGGCGGTGCTCATCCGGCCGTCGCTCTGCAGGGCCTGCAGGATCGCCTCGTCGGTGCGGTCCAGCGCGTTCCCTTTGATGTCCGCCATACCGCCGATGATCGCACCGAACGAACTCCCGGACTCAGGCGGCCGCGCTACATTCGCGACCATGGCCGCCTCGCTTCTCGACCCCAACAACTTCAATCCGCCCGGACTGGACAAGGAGTCACGGCGTCAGCTCGGCGCGCTGATCCAGTGGTTCGAAGAGCGCGGAAAAGCACGACTGCTCCAAGACGATCTGGACGGCGCGTGGGTGTCCGACTTCCTGGATTTCGTGAAGCGGGAGCGGTTGTTCGCGACGTTCCTCACCCCGTCGGAGTTCGCCGGCGACGACCCGAACAAGCGGTGGGACACCTCGCGCAACGCGGTGCTCAGCGAGATTCTCGGCTTTTACGGGCTCTCGTACTGGTACGCCGAGCAGGTGACGATCCTGGGCTTGGGTCCGATATGGCAGAGCGACAACGTGAAGGCCAAGGAGAAGGCCGCTGCTCAACTCGAAGCCGGCGGCGTGATGGCGTTCGGGCTTTCCGAGCGCGAGCACGGCGCCGACATCTACAACACCGACCTGCTCCTGACGCCGGCCGATGAGCGCTCGCGCGAAGAGGAGACAACACAGCCTGACGACGACGAGGGTGTGCTGTTCCGGGCGTCCGGGCAGAAGTACTACATCGGCAACGGCAACGTCGCAGGCATGGTGTCGGTGTTCGGGCGGCGCACCGATGTGGACGGGGCCGACGGGTACGTGTGGTTCGCTGCAGACAGCCAACACGAGAACTACGAGCTGATCGACAACGTCGTGCACGGTCAGATGTTCGTGAGCAACTTCGCGCTGCACGACTACCCGGTGTACGACGAGGACATCCTCGCCACCGGGCCCGACGCGTTCTCGGCCGCCCTGAACACCGTCAACGTCGGCAAGTTCAACCTGTGCAGCGGTTCGATCGGGATGTGCGAGCACGCCTTCTACGAGGCGATCAACCACGCCAACAACCGGATCCTCTACGGCAACCCGGTCACCGACTTCCCGCACGTGCGTGCCAGCTTCGTCGATGCGTACGCACGTCTGATCGCGATGAAGCTGTTCAGTGACCGTGCCATCGACTACTTCCGCAGTGCCGGACCGCAGGATCGCCGGTATCTGCTGTTCAACCCGGTGACGAAGTCGAAGGTCACCTCGGAAGGCGAGAAGGTCGTCACGCTGTTGTGGGATGTGCTGGCCGCCAAAGGTTTTGAGAAGAACACCTACTTCTACCAGGTCACCCGCCTGATCGGGGCGCTGCCACGACTCGAGGGCACCGTCCACGTCAACGTGGCTCAGATCCTGAAGTTCATGCCCAACTACATGTTCAACCCTGCCGACTATCCGGAGATCGGCACTCGACACGATCCGGCCGACGATGTCTTCTTCTGGTCACAGGGCCCGGCGCGCGGCGCATCCAAGGTCCAGTTCGCCGATTGGGCCCCTGTCTACGAGCGGCACACCGACATCCCCAACGTCGGCGTGTTCTACCAGCAGGTGCAGGCGTTCAAGGACCTGCTGGTCACCGCCGCTCCCGACGCCGCCCAGCAGAGCGACCTGGACTTCGTCCTCGTCGTCGGGCATCTGTTCAGCCTCGTCGTCTATGGCCAGCTGATCCTTGAGCAGGCCGAGCTGACCGGCCTCGACCGCGACCTCGTCGACCAGGTTTTCGACGTGCAGGTGCGCGACTTCTCGGCGTACGCGGTCGCTCTGCACGGAAAGCCGAGTTCGACGGAGGCGCAACAGCAGTGGGCTCTGGCGGCGGTGCGCAAGCCGGCGACCGACGCTGCCCGCTTCAGCCGCGTGTGGGAACAGGTGCAGAGCCTCGACGGAACCTACGAAATGCGGCCCTAGCTCTGTCATCCCGTCGAAAACACGGACGGACGGCTGATACGCCGTCGATCGCCGGTTCCGCGCCGATCGGGGCCGTTGTTCGATTGAGCGATGACCGCCATCGACGCCCACAGTTTCTTCGCCGCCAAGCTCGCCTACGAGATCGACGCCGCCGACCTCGCCGCGGCGCGGGCCTCCGGTGCCGGCCCGATCGTGGTGGACACCCGGTCGTCGGCGGCGTGGGATCAGGGCCATCTGCCGGGAGCACTGCACATCCCCGGCGGCGAACTGTTCGAGCGCGCCGTCATCGAACTGCCCGACCTCGGCGCCGACATCGTCGTCTACTGCTGGGGTCCGGGCTGCAACGGCGCCACCAAGGCGGCCTTCACCCTCAGCGGCATGGGTTATCAACGGGTACGGGAGCTCATCGGTGGCTTCGAATACTGGGCCAGAGAGGGCCTGTCGGTCGTCACCTCGCAAGGTCGCACCCGGCGCACCGCCGACGAGCTGACGGCGGTGATTGCCACCGAATCCGGCGCTCGCATCCAGGCTTGAGTCGTCGCCCCGGGGGTACGCTCCAGGAAGCAGCCAATCACCGACGAAAGGCAGCTCTGATGTCGCTTCGGCAGCCTCATAGCATCAACGACATTCGCACCGCGATCCGCGAACTCAGCACCCGCGCCGACCTCGCCCGCAAGGAGGGCCGCAGCGCCGACGCCGCCGAACTGGACCAGCGCGTCACCAAGTATCGCGAGGAACTCGCCGACCGGCCCTGAGCATCAACCGCTGTTTCGCGAGACGCCACCACGGTAGGCAGAGCCCGCGCATCGCTACCGCGAGGGCGGTTTCGCGAAGCCGCGCGCGTCAGGCCCCGAGCCTGCGGAATGTGCTGCGGTGGAACACGATGGGCGGCACATCCGGGTTCACGGTGATGTCACTGACCCGCAGCACCACGATGGTGTGATCACCCGCGGGTATCAGCTGCTCGATGCTGCTCTCCAGCCACACGCTGGTGCCGTGGATGAACACCGCGCCGCGCTCCGACGACGCCGTCTGCAGCCCTGCGAAGCGATCGCCGGTCTTGGCGGCCAGCGCACGCGCCGCGTCGTCATGCGCCTCGCCGAGCACGCTGATGCCGAGGTACGGCCGGTCCACGAGCTTGGGCCAGGTGGTCGACGAGTTCTGCACGCAGAACGACACCAGCGGCGGATCCAAGGACACGGGGACGAAAGTGCTCGCCGCCAACCCGACCCTGGCGCCATCCACCTCGGCCGCGATAGCGATGACGCCAGACGGGAAGTGTCCGAACGCCTCCCGCAGCGAGGACGGGCTCATGTCAGCCGGCTGGGCTTGACTGGCTCTGGTACCGCTCATCGACCCAATCCTCCCACGTACCCGTGTGCGGCGGCCACATCCGTGCGCGCAGCCGGCTGGCGTCCTCTGCGGATCTGGCCGGCGTCCGGATCAGTCGCGTCGCAACCGGTAACGTGACGCCATCATGTGGTTTCCGCTCCTGGTGATCGCCGTCGCTGTCAGCCTGGAGCCGTTCCGCATCGGCATGACGGTCGTGATGCTCAACCGCCCCCGGCCGCTGCTGCAGCTGGTCGCCTTTCTCACCGGGGGATTCGTGATGGGCACCGCGGTCGGCGTGACGGTGCTGTTCGTGCTGCGGCCGGCGCTGGGCAACGCAGACTTCACCCTGCCGAAGGTGCAGATCGCCGTCGGCCTGGTCGTGCTCATCACCGCGGCCCTGGTGGGGGCGGGATTCCTGGGCGGGGTGCGCGATCGAGAACCGGGCCGATTCCAGACGCGAGCCAGAAAAGTGCTCACCGGCCGTTCGCCGTGGACGGCGGGCGCCGCGGGTCTCGGCATCGCGCTGCCGTCGGTGGACTACCTCGCCGCCCTCGCGCTGATCGCGGCGTCAGGCGCCGCGGCGACCACGCAGTTCGGTGCACTGGTCGCGTTCAACGTGGTGGCGTTCGCGCTGGTCGAGATCCCGCTGCTGTGCTATCTGGTGGCGCCGGATCGCACTCGCGCGGTGCTGTTGACGCTCAACGACTGGATCCGGGCGCGCGGCCGCTACGGGGTGTGCGCGTTGATGGCAGTCGTCGGCTGCGTGCTGGTGGCGGTTGGTTTCGCCAGCCTTTAGGGCGGGTTGTTCAGGACGTACTGCAGACCGGAGAGCAGCTGCGACACCGGGTCGGCGCCGCCGCCGAAGGCGGCCTGCGTGGCAGGCGCGGTGACCTCGGCGGGGTCGTATCCGTTCACCGGGTCGACGGTGACCGGCGCGGTGGCCGGGTTGTCGTTGCGCGAATAGCCGGCATCGACGTAGGGCATCAGCACCTTGTCGAGCTCCATCAGCGTGTTCTTGTCGACACCGAGATATTTGAACGGCAGCACGAGCGGCAGATGCTCTTCGGGGATCATGATCGTCGTCGTCTTCGCGCCGCGGGAGTTGACGGTCGTCCTGATGTTCTGCGGCGGCACCATGCTGGGGTTGGTGAACGCGACCGCGGTATGGCCGGTGGCAAGGCCGACGATCGCGTTGGCGACCGACAGCCAGTTGTCGGGCCTGTCCGGCCAGTCGGCGATGCTGTCGTAGGCGGACACGAATTGGTATGTGTCGTACTGACTTTCGACCGGGGCGGGAATCCGGTAGTCAAGGGACGGGACCACGCTGCCGACCGGGAAGTTCTGCGTCAGGAAGCTCTCACCGAACGCGTGCTTGCCCACCGGGTTTCCGTACGTGGCGAAGCTCAACTGATCGGGCGGCGGCGCGGCGGGGTCGTAGGCCAGTCGCGCCTGGACGTCGTCGAGCACCGATGCGCCCTCGGAAAGGCCGATCGCCGTGCCGGGGCCCCCTTCGCGGATCGCCGCGATGAGGTTCGGCCCGCCCACGTCGATGGACTCGCCGTAACTCGGACCGTCGAGTCCGAGGCCGGGCGCCACCCGATCCCCGAAGGCACCGATCCCCGGGAACAACCTCTCCAGCGTGTGACCTTGAACCTGGCCGGCGGGGTAGTCGACGATCTGGCGGTCCAGGCCCGGGAACCAGTCCGCACCGGTGCGCATGATGTATTCGTCGTACGGGATGCCCAGCACGTGCGCGCCACCGAGCGCGTACCCCTTGCCCGGTGTGCCCCACGGCGTCGGACCACCCGCACCGGTGCCCGGAGGCGGCGGGGGCGGCTCATCGGCCGTCGCGATCCCGAAACCGAAACAGCCTGTCGCACCGACGGTTACCGCAGTGGCCACCGCGGCGAACTCTCTGCGCATCCCTCGACCCTACCTGTCTCAGACGTCCAACCGGATGAACTGATCCTGCCGGTACTGCTCGACACACGCGGCGCGGCGGATCTTGCCGCTCGTCGTCGTCGGAATGGACCCGGGGGGCACCAGCACGAGATCACCGACGTTCAGGCCGTGAGCGTTGGAGATCGCCGAGGTGACGTCGCTCTTGACCTCGGTGAGCCAGTGCAGCGCGTCTCCGCTCAGCTCGGGACGCTTCTTCAGCTCGATGACGGTGACAAGGTTCTCGGTGCTGTTCACCGGAACCGAGATCGCAGCGACCCGGCCGCGGGTGATCTCCTGCACCGTCGCCTCGATGTCCTCGGGATGGTGGTTGCGGCCGCGGATGATCAGCAGGTCCTTGATGCGGCCGACGACGAACAACCCGCCATCGTGGATGAAGCCCAGGTCACCGGTGCGCAACCACGGCCCGTCGGGCGTGCCCGCCGACGGTTCGGTGATCGTCGCGCCGAAGCACTGCTGCTCCTCTTCGGGCCTGGCCCAGTAGCCGGTCGAGACGTTGTCGCCGTGCACCCAGATCTCGCCGATCACGTCGGGCGCGCACTCGCGCTCGGTGTCGACGTCGACGATGCGCACGACCGGTGACTGCGGCAGACGGTAGTTCACCAACGCGGTGCCGGTACCGGAAGCGCACGGCTCGGCGCGGCCCTGTCCGAGGCTCTCGGAGTCGAAGCGCACGACCCGGCTCTCAGGTGAGGTGGAGTCGTGCCATGTGCAGCTGGCCACGAAGACCGTCGCCTCGGCGAGCCCGTACGACGGACGCAGCATGTTGTCACGGAAGTTGAAGTGCGCGAAGCGATCCGCGAAGCGTTCCAGCGTGGCCGGCTCGACACGCTCGGCGCCGTTGATGATGCCGCGCACCCCGCCGAGATCGAGTCCGGCGAGGTCGCTGTCCTTGGTTTTGCGGGTGGCGAGATCGAACGCGAAATTGGGGGCACCCGAAAACGCATTCGGATTTTCGGCCAGCGCCCGGACCCACCGAGACGGCTTCTCCAGGAACGCCACGGGGCTGGTCAGCTCCGCGCGATAGCCGCCGAGGATCGGTGCGCACACGCCCAGCACCAGACCCATGTCGTGGTAGAAGGGCAGCCACGACACGATCGTGAGGTCCGCGGTGGAGGTGACGGGCGGGCCCGCGAACAAGCTTCGCATCAGCTGCTCGAAGTTCACCTGCAGATTGCGGTGCGTGATCTCGACACCGGTGGGCAGCCTCGTCGAGCCCGAGCTGTACTGCAGGTAGGCAATGGCCGGGAGCTCGGCGAACTCCAGGTTGGCGCCGCCTTCGGCGTCCAGGTCCAGATCGTCGATCTTGACGATCTCGGGGGCGGCGTCCCTGGGCGACTGGTCCACCCAGTCGCCCACGTCCGCGGCGACCGAGGACGTCGTCAGCACGACCGCGGGCCTGGTGTCGGCGAACACCGCGCTCACCCGGTCGTGGCTGGAGCCGCGGTGAGGCAACGGCAACGGCACCGCGATGAGTCCGGCCTGCATCGATCCCAGGAACGCCAGGATGTATTCGAGCCCCTGCGGTGCCAGGATCACCGCCGTATCGCCCGTAGATCCGTGGCGGCTCAGCGTGCGTGCCACGTTCATCGTCCGGCGGGACAGCTGCGCCCACGTCAGGCTCTCGCGTACGCCCGAAGGATCGTTGAGGTAATCGGTGAAGGTGAACGCGATGTCGTCGGGGCGCAGGCTGGCGCGGCCGTGCAACATCGAAAGAATCGAAGATTTAGATGCAGGCGTCACAGCACGTCCGTCACAACTCGTGGAATCTGGCGGTCCCGGGTCGTTTCCGTAGCTGAGCGCCCCGTCCCGGTTGGTAGTTTCACATAGATCATGTGCTCGCGCTAACCCCGAGGCGTTGCTCCCGCGGCGGGTTCACCTTCGACGGCCACCAGTTGGCTCGCCCGACCAGCGCGGCGATCGCGGGCACGGTGATGGTGCGGACCACAAAGGTGTCCAGCAGGATGCCGACCCCGATCACGAAGCCGCCCTGGATCACGATGCCGATGCTGGAGAACAGCAGGCCGCTCATCGACGCAGCGAAGATCAGGCCGGCGGCGGTGATCACGCCGCCGGTGGAGCTCAGCGTGCGAATGATGCCGTACCTGATGCTGCGCGGAGACTCGTCGCGCATCCGCGACACGAACAGCATGTTGTAGTCGGCGCCGACCGCGACAAGAACCACGAAGGCCAGCGGCGCCACGCTCCAGTGCAGTTCCTGCCCGAGAAGGAACTGGAACGTCAGCACGCCGATGCCGATCGCGGCGAAGTACGACAGCACCACCGAGCCGACGAGGTACAGCGGAGCGATCACCGACCGAAGCAGCACCATCAGCGTCAGCAGCACGACGATCAGCGTCGCGGCGATGATGAAGCGGATGTCGCGCTCGTAGTAGTCGCGGGTGTCGCGCAGCGCCGCCGGGAAGCCGCCCATCGAGATCGTCGCGTCCGACAGAGCCGTGTTCGGTTGCGCGCCCCGCGCGATGTCGCTGATCGTGTTGACCTGATCCATCGCCTCGGAGCTGAACGGGTTGAGCTTCGTCTGTACCAGGTAGCGCACCGAGTGGCCGTCTGGCGAGATATAGGCCGCGGCGGCTTTCTGGAACTCGACGGCGCCCAGGACTTCGGCCGGAATGCTGAAGCCGGCCATGTTCGAGCTCGACGCGTCGTTGCGCATCGTCAGCAGGAAGGCGGCGGCCTGGTCCAGACCGTCGGCCATCACCTTGATCTGTTCGACGAGTTCATCGACACCACCGGCGACCTGGCGGCTGCCGTCGGCCAGCCGGTCGGCGCCGTCCTCCAACTCGGCGAGGCCGTTTCGCGCGCCGGCCGGCGTATCCAGACCCATCGCCGAGATCGCTTTGGTCAGCGTGGCCATCGCGGCGTTGAGCTGGTTCACGGTGGCGGTGAGGCTCTGCCTGTCGTCGACGCCCTGCAGTTGGCCTGCCAGCGTGTTGATCTCATCCACCCGTCCCTCGTCGCGTGCGGCGACGAGCTTCTCGAACTGCATCCGGGTGTCGACGCACGACGGGTTGGCATCGCACACGCGGTTGCCCTGCAGCGCGGTCAGGACGGGTCCGATCCAGGCGAACATGTCTTTGACTGCGCGGAAGTTCAGCCCCATGGACAGACCGAGTCTGTTGACGCTGTCGACGAGCTTGGCGGCGGTCGCGACGTCGCGCACCAGCTTGTCGCCGCCGTACTCGGTGCGGACCGATGAGAACGTGTCGATGAGGCCCGCCAGCGTCGGCGCGATGTCGTCGACCTGCGCGCGGACGTCGCCGAGACTGTCCGCCAGGGTGTCGGCGCCCTCGGCGAGGGTGTTGAGGTCGCCGCGGCGTTCCCCGATCTGGGCGGAACCGGCGGCGAGTCGGTCGCCCACGATGCCGGCCTGGAACGTGGCACGGAACTCCGGCGGCACCTCGCCGAGCGGGCGGGTGATGCCGCTGATCAGGGAGACGTCGGGCAGCTGTGCGATGCGCGACGCCATCTGCTCGAGATCCGCCAGCGCCTGCGGGGTGCGCAGATCGCGCGGTGACTGGATGAGGATGTACTGCGGGATCGACTGGCTGATCGGGAAATGCTTCTCCATCGCCGCGTAGCCGACGGAACTCGGCGCCGACGCGTCGACCACCTTGCGATCGTCGTAGTTGAAGCGTACGAAGATCGCGCAACCCGCCAACAGAACCAGCACGAGAACACTGGCGACCAGATGCGGCACCGGCCTGCGGACGATCCGGATGCCAGAGCGGCGCCAGAACCTGGCGGTCAGTTCCCGTCGGGGCTTGACCCAGCCCCGCGGACCCGCCAGTACCAGGATCGCGGGCAGCAGCGTCACCCCGGCCAGGTAGGCGACACCGATGCCGATGGCCGCGGACACCCCGATGGTCCGGAACACCCCCATCTGGGCGAAGTTCATGACCAGGAAGGTGATGCCCACCGTGAGAGCGGACGCGGTGATGACCTTGCCGATGGAGATCATCGCCGCTCGGACGGCGCGGTCGGGGTCATCGCCCGACCGCACGTAGTCGTGATAACGGCTGATCAGGAAGACCGCGTAGTCGGTGCCGGCGCCGGCCATGATCGCGCTGAGGAAGACGACGGACTGGTTGGACACCCCCGCACCCGTGAGCTGGGAGTACGCCGCCACCAAGCCCTGGGCGATCAGCAGCGACGACCCGATGGTCACCAGGGGCAGCAGCATCGTGACCACGCTGCGGTACACCACGAACAACACCAGCAGGACCATCACGGCGATCGCGACCTCGATCGGAAGACGATCCTGCTCACCGGCGACGGTGAGGTCGGCCGCCGTGGCGGCCGGGCCGGTGATGTAGACGTCCAGGTTGCGGCCCGCCGAGTCGTCGGGCACCTCGTGTTTGACGATGTCGGCAACACGGTTGAACGCCTCGAAGGCCCGGGGTGTGCCCAGCTCCCCCACCAGCCCGATCGGCAGCACCCAGGTGGTCTTGTCCTCGCTGGTCAGGAACTGCCGGAGCTGGGGCGTGCTGACGAAGTCCTGGACCGATACGACGTCGGTGACGTCGTCGCGCACCGCGTCCACCACCTGGCGGTACGTGGCCTCGTCGGCGGGCTCAAGGCCGGCCTCGTTGATGAAGGCGACGACGAGGAGGTTGTCCGCGCCGGGTTCGTCGAACGCCTCCGACATCTTCTTGGCGGTGACGCTCGACGGCGCGTCACCCGGCAGGATGACCAGCGGATGCTTGGCGGCCATCTCACCCAGGGAAGGAACCGTCAACGGCAGCGCGACCGCCATCGCGATCCACACCCCGATGACGGCCCAGGGCCACCTGACCACGACATCGGCCAGCCGTCTCATCCCCTCACCCCCCGCCCGCACTCTGCGCGCCGCAAGAAATCCTCTCCCGCGAATTGCACCACGCTACGCGACGCGACCCCACGTCCCGCTGTCCGCGACAGATGCGCAGACCGACCTCATCGCCTGCATGTAGCGCTGCACCGACTTCTTTGCGATCGGGTTGTCTGGGTGCATGATCGCCATCACCGTGCCCTCGCCGTACCGGAATATGTAGATCGTCAGCTGATAAGAAAAACGACCATCGGGATAGATGCCGATATTATTCGCGAGGCCCATTTCGCCCGCCGCCAGAATGGCGTTCAGTGGGGCGGCACCGCCGTGCAGGAAATTGGTGACCGGGAAATTTGGCCGCGGCCAATTCAGCGTCGGCTCCAATTCCAGCACCCGGTAATAGGGCACCTTCGCCATGTTCAAACCGGAATCGAAGGCGGCTTGCGCCGCACCGGCCGCTTCGGCGAATGAGGCCGCGCCGATCGGAACGGTGATCGGGATCAGGCCGGTGAACCAGCCTTGCGTCATGAAATTGTCCGACGCTGTGCGCGAATCTCTCGGAGTGAGGCCGTAGAACGTCAGTGCGCCGGTCAACTCGTGCTCGACCTGGGCCAGACATGCGAAAAGGCCTCCTACGAACCGCGCTCCCGCGCCCGAGGACGCCGTTTCGAAGCGCTCCGTCTGCGCGACGTCCAACAGGACCTCGGAGGTCATCGTGCTCGTCGTGGACTCCGTGGGGCTGCCCAGCGGCAACGGGAACTCCGGGAATCCGTTGTCGTTCTCCTCGGCGAATTCGATCCACGTCTTGACGCCGGGCGAATCCACGGTCAGCTGGGAGGTGTACTCCCGCTCGCGGATGCAGAAGTCGTCGAAGCTTCCGGCTTCGGGAAGTACCAGCGCTGGGCCGCCGCCGCTGAGCGCGGAATACATCCCGTTGGCTTCCATCATCGTGGTGCCGATCAGCGTCGCGTCACCATGCACGTGATCCATTGCGGCAAAGAATGCGAAATAACCGTCGCTCTGAATGACCCCGAATGTGAAGCAGCCCCATTCCAACGGATTCGGAATGTCCACCACGTGCGCGCGAATCTCGTCGACGGTCATGGTGCCGTGGTCGACCGGAACGAATGCGATGTCCTCGGGGTCTTCCAGCGCGTGCCGGATGAACTGTCCGTCGGCGGTCCGCTCGAACCAGCTGCGGAACGTGTCGTGCCTCCGCAGATAGGCGTTGACGGCGTGGTCCATCGCGGCGATGTCGCACTCACCTGCCACCTCGCAGCTTGCGATGATCTGGCGGGAGAAGGTCCGACCTGCCGCGTTTCGTTCAAAATAGTTACGCAGGTGCTGGCCCTGCATGTAGCTGATCGGCACCGTGCTGACCGGCGCCTGGCTGGCCTTCTCGATGGACGCGGCCGTCGGATGCCACGAGGTGACCGACCCCGGATTCAGCGACCATTCCTCAAGTGCGCCAACCGTTATCTTCCCGATGCGCAATACTGGGTCCCCCTGGTCCTTTTGCTTGGATCGGCTCCGGCCACCGCACTGTCGCTCGTCGCCGGATAAACATACCGAATACTGCGCCGTCATCGTCCGGCTAATTGGGAGAGCTCTGGACTGCGACACCACCCGGTCACGGGGCACAGTGGCATAGGATCCGTCCACATTCGGTCGTGGGGGTTTCACATTGATCGCGGGGGAGCACAGCCACATGACACCTGACGAAGGGGCCGACGAGTCGGCACCACGCTTCGCGATCATCGGATACGCGGGCCGGTTCCCTGGTGCGCGGAACACCGACGAGTTCTGGGACGTGCTGCGGGAGGGACGCGACGCGATCTCAGAGGTCCCGATGGACCGCTGGGACGTGGACGAGTTCTTCGATCCCCAGCCCGGCACCCCTGGCAAGGTCGCCACCCGCCGCGCGGGTTTCGTCGACGACGTGACCGGGTTCGACGCACCGTTCTTCGGCATGTCCACCCGCGAAGTTCGCCTGATGGACCCGCAGCACCGGATCCTCCTCGAGACGGCGTGGCGTGCGATCGAGCATTCGGGCACAGCCCCGACGTCGCTGGCTGGCAGCAGCACAGGCGTCTTCATCGGTCTGGCCACCCACGACTACCTGGGAATGGCCTCCGACGAGCTGACCTACCCCGAGATCGAGGCCTACATGGCCATCGGAACATCGAGCGCCGCGGCTGCCGGCCGCATCAGCTACCGGTTGGGACTGCAGGGTCCCGCCGTAGCCGTCGACACGGCGTGCAGCTCCTCACTGGTGGCGATCCACCAGGCGTGCCAGGCACTTCAGCTGGGTGAATGCGACCTGGCGCTGGCCGGCGGCGCGAACGTCATCCTGACCCCGGCGACCATGATCACGTTCTCCAACGCGCAAATGCTGTCGCCGGACGGCCGGTGCAAGACGTTCGACGCGGCCGCCGACGGCTACGTGCGTGGCGAGGGCTGCGGCGTCATCGTCGTCAAGCGTCTGGAGGACGCGCTGCGCGACGGTGACCGGATCCGGGCCGTGATCCGCGGCAGCGCGATCAACCAGGACGGCGCATCGGGCGGCCTGACGGTACCCAACGGTGTCGCCCAGCAGCGGGTCATCTCCGACGCGCTGGCGCGGGCCGGCCTCCAACCCCGCGACGTCAGCTATCTGGAGGCGCACGGCACCGGAACCTCGCTGGGCGATCCGATCGAGGCGCAGGCGGCAGGCGAGGTCCTGGGCGCCGGACGCGATCCCGGTCAGCCGCTGTTGATCGGCTCGGCCAAGACCAACATCGGCCACCTGGAGGCGGCCGCGGGAATCGCCGGGGTGATCAAGGTCATCTTGGCGCTCGAGCACGAGACGCTGCCCAAGCATCTGAACTTCGAGAATCCCTCGCCGCACATTCCCTGGGATCGGCTGGCCGTCGAGGTCGTCACCGAAACCACACCGTGGGAGCGCAACGCCAGGCCGCGCGTCGCCGGGGTGAGCTCGTTCGGCTTCGCCGGGACCAATGCGCACGTCATCCTCGAGGAGGCTCCCGAGACGGCCGCCGCTGAGCAGGCCGAGCCGCAGGGCTTCAGCGTCGTGCCGCTGTCCGCGCACACCCCCGCCGCTCTGGGGCGCATCGCCGACGACTACCGCGGCTGGCTCAACGCTCACCCGGAAGCCACGCTGGCCGACCTGTCCTACACCGCGGGCGCGGGCCGGGCTCATCTGGAGCACCGCGCCGCGCTGGTGGTCGACTCGCGGGACTCCGCCCTTGAGCTTCTGGGCGCGCTCGCCGACGATCGCCCGGCGCCCGGTCTGGTCCGCGGCGAATCTCACGACGTCCCCAAGACCGCGTGGCTGTTCACGGGCCAGGGCAGCCAGTACCCCGGCATGGCACGCGAACTGTTCGACACCGAGCCGGTGTTCGCCGAGACCCTGAAGCGGTGCGCGGACTCGGTCGCCGAGGTACTCGAAAAGCCATTGCTGGACGTGATTTTCGATGACGCTCGGGCGAGCGAAGCGACGGGAGATGATCTCGGGGCAGACACGTTGCGGCAGACCAGCTATGCCCAGCCCGCGCTGTTCGCGGTGGAGATGGGCTTGGCGCACCTCTGGCAGTCGTGGGGCTTCGAACCCGACGTGGTACTGGGTCACAGCGTCGGCCAGTACGCGGCGGCGTGCGTCGCAGGGGTGCTGAGCCTCGAAGACGGCATGCTGCTGATGGCTGAACGTGGACGCCTCTTCGGCAGCCTGCCCGCGGGTGGCCGGATGGTGGCGGTGTTCGCCCCCGCCGAGCGGGTGGAACGTCTCACCGACGAGTACCCGACAGTCTCGGTCGCCGCCTACAACGGCGCCAACACCGTATTGTCAGGCCCCGCTGGGGATCTCGAGAAGGCCGTTGCCGTGCTGGCCTCGGAAGGCGCCCGGTGCGACTGGCTGGAGACCAGCCATGCATTCCATTCAGCGCTGCTCGATCCGATCCTCGACGAATTCGAAACCTACGCTGCCAAGTTCAGTTTCTCTGCGCCCCAACGGATTCTGATCGACAACCGCACAGGTGACGCACTCGGCAGGAGCGTGAAGATCGACGGCGCCTACTGGCGCAGGCATGCACGCCAGCCCGTGCAGTTCACCAAGAGCGTGAAGACCCTCGCCGGCTTGAACTGCAAGGTCCTACTCGAGATCGGCCCCCAGCCGGTGCTCACGGCGGCGGCTCTGCGGGCCTGGCCCGATCCCGCGACCGCACCGCGTGCCATCGCCTCGCTGCGCCGAAACACCGCCGACCACAGGCAGATCACCGAGGCCGTCGCCGACGCGTACGTTCTGGGCCACGCGCCTGACTTCGCCGCATTCCGCCGCGCGAATGCCCGCAAACTCGACCTGCCCACCTATCCGTTCGAGCATCGCCAGTACTGGTTCAACGACAGCGGCAACAAGAAGTCGCAACCACAGTCACGCGGGCCGCAGACTGAGGCGGTCCGCCTTCTCGAAGACGGACGCATCGAAGAGCTCGCCGTCCTTCTCGGCGGTACCGAAGGCGACACACAAACCCTCGATGTGCTCAGCAGGCTTGCCGCGCAACACAATCAGCAGCGCACGTCACAGACCATCGCCGATGACCGCTATGAGTTCCGGTGGCAGAAGTCCGCGACGCCGACAACGGCCGCCGACACCAGCTCGTGGATCCTGGTCGGCGACGACACCGACGCGCTGCAGCCCCTGGCCGATGTGTTGAGCGCCCGAGGCCTTCGGTACCAGATCCTGGGCCTCCCGGTTTCCGACGCGGACGAAGAGAAGTGCGCGGACGCCTTGCGCGCTGCGGCAGCGCAGGATTCGTCACTGCGCATCGTGGACGTCGCAGCCCTCGACGGCCAGACCGTCCCGTCCATGCAGGCACTGCTGCGGATGCAGCACCGCGTCCTCGGCGGAACCCGGCGCCTGCTGCGCGGCGCACTCGCCGCCGAACTGCGCAGCCCGGTCTGGGTGGTGACCCGTGGTGCCCAACACGTCACGGAGGCCGACTCGGTGTCGCCGGACCAGAGCTGCCTGTGGGGCTTCGGGCGCGCCGCGGCCCTGGAACTGCCGCATCTATGGGGTGGGCTCGCCGACCTTTCCGCGGGCACCTCGGACGAATGGTCCCGGCTCGTAGACCGGATCGCGGCCCCGCTCGACGCTGCGGCCCGGGAGGACCAGCTCGCGCTGCGCGATCAGAACGTCTACGTCCCCCGCCTGGTCCGCCGGCCGGCACAGTCGGGTGGCACACCGCTGCACTTGCGGGGCGAGGCAAGCTATCTCGTAACCGGGGGGTTGGGATCGATCGGCCTGGAGGTCGCCGGTTACCTGGCCGCCAACGGCGCCAGGCACCTGGTGCTGACCAGTCGTCGCATACCCGGCGAGGCAGCCCAGCAGCGCATCGACATACTCGCTGCACAGCACGGCTGCGAGATCAGGGTCGTCACGGCCGACGTCGCCGACGCGCACCAGGTCGCGCGCCTGCTGACCACCGTCACCGCCGATCTGCCGCCCCTGGCGGGCATCGTCCACGCCGCCGGCGAGATCGGCACCACAGCGCTCACCAGCCTCGACGACGCGGAGTTGGATCGCGTCCTCGCCGGAAAGGTCTGGGGTGCATGGCATCTCAGCGAAGCGCTGGCGACGGCGAATCCTGACGTCAAGCTCGACTTCTTCCTCAGCACCTCGTCGATCGCCTCGGTGTGGGGCGGATACGGGCAGACCGCCTACGGCGCCGCCAACGCATTCCTGGACGCTCTGGCGCGGCGCCAGCGCGAGCAGGGCATCGCCGGAATCAGCGTCAACTTCGGTCCTTGGTCGACGGGCATGGCAGACGCGGAATCCCGTGCGCGCCTCGAGCAGCGCGGTATCAAGACACTGTCGCCCACCGATGCGCTGGCCGGCATGGCCGATGTGGCGGCATCGGCCGGGGCGCAAGGTGTCGTCGCCAAAGTCGACTGGTCGCGCTTCCTGCCCCTGTACCAGCAGGCGGGGCGCCGGTCCTTCCTCGCCGAACTCGAGCGCGAGGTACCCGGACTGCTGACGGCGGAGGCACCCGCGACGCGTTCGGGCAAGACCGCGCTGGTGGAGCGCCTCACCAATGCGCCTGTGCAGCAACGCCGCAAGCTTCTGATCGACTACCTGCGCAATGTGGTGGCCGAGGTGACCCGTGTCGACGCCATCGAGATCCGTGAGGACGCCGGGTTCTTCGACCTCGGCATGGATTCGCTGATGGCCGTGGAGTTGCGGCGTCACCTTGAGCAGGGCGT
The DNA here is from genome assembly GCF_001650495.1 of Mycolicibacterium iranicum. Taxonomy (GTDB): domain Bacteria; phylum Actinomycetota; class Actinomycetes; order Mycobacteriales; family Mycobacteriaceae; genus Mycobacterium; species Mycobacterium iranicum_A. Next base: position 37,061 of record NZ_LWCS01000047.1, read on the forward strand.
GGGCGTCGAGATTCCGGTGACGTTGGCGATGGATCATCCCCGGCTCTCGGATGTCGCCGACTATCTGCTCGGCGAGGTGCTCGGACTCAGCGAGGCCGCCGCGGCGCCCCGGCTCGCGTCGGCGGTGACGACGCACACCGACGAACCGATCGCCATCGTCGCGGTGTCCTGCCGCTTCCCCGGCGCGCCCGATCCGGAGGCGTTCTGGGAGGTGTTGTCCGGCGGTGTCGACGCCATCCGGGAGGTCCCGGAGGACCGGTTCGACATCGACGAGTTCTACGATCCCGACCCGGATTCTCCGGGCAAGACGTACACCAGGTTCGGCGGATTCCTGGATGGCATCGACGGTTTCGATCCCGAGTTCTTCGGCATCTCCCCGCGCGAAGCGGTCTGGATCGAGCCGCAGCAGCGGTTGATGCTGGAGACGGTGTGGGAGGGCCTGGAAAGGGCTGGATATTCGCCGGCAGCGTTGCGCGGCAGCCGCACCGGTGTGTTCGTCGGTGTCGCCGCCAACGAATACGCCCACCTGCTCTCGTCCGAGCCTATCGACAAGATCGAGCCGCACTTCATCACCGGTAATGCGCTCAACGCCATCTCGGGACGTGTCGCGTTCGCGCTCGGCTTCGAAGGTCCGGCCGTGGCCATCGACACGGCGTGCAGTTCGGCACTGGTAGCCGTGCATCAAGCCTGCCTGGCGCTGCGGGCCGACGACTGCGACATGGCACTGGCCGGCGGCGTGAACGTCCTGCTGAGCCCGGTCACCGTGGTCGCGGCCTCGCGCGCCCGCATGCTGTCGCCTGTCGGGCGGTGCAAGACCTTCGACGCGTCGGCCGACGGCTACGTGCGCAGCGAGGGCTGCGGCGTTCTGGTGCTCAAGCGGTTGAGCGACGCGCAGCGCGACGGGGACCAGATCCGCGCGGTCATCGCCGGCAGCGCGGTCAACCAGGACGGCGCGTCCAGCGGTCTGACGGTGCCGAACGGCGGTGCGCAGCAACGTCTCATCACGTCCGTCCTGGCCCGCGCCGGGCTGTCGGGCGGCGACGTCGACTACCTTGAGGCGCACGGAACGGGTACCCCGCTGGGTGATCCGATCGAGGTGCAGGCTGCTGCCGCCGCCTATGGCGGGTCCCGAGATCCCGACCGGCCCCTGCTGATGGGATCGGTGAAGACCAACATCGGCCATACCGAGTCCGCCTCCGGCGCAGCAGGTCTGATCAAGGTTGTGCTCTCGCTGCAGCACCGCCTGCTGCCCAAGAGCCTGCATTTCGGCACCCCGTCGCCGCACATCCCGTGGGATTCGCTGCCGGTGCGGGTTGTCGGCGAGCCGATTCCGTGGGAGGCCAACGGCAGGCCCAGGCGTGCCGGGGTGAGCTCGTTCGGGTTCACCGGCACCAACGCCCATGTGCTGCTCGAGGAAGCGCCCGTGGTTCCGGCGCCGGCCGACGACCAGGTCGCTGGCGAGATCACCGAAGACGCCGTTTCAGAATCCGATTCGGAAAAGTCGGACGAGTCAGTGGATTCGGAAGATTCAGTGGATTCGGTGGAGCAGGTGAGCGTGCTGCCGTTGTCGGCACGCTCGCCGGAGGCCCTCGCCGCGCTGGCTCGGCGGTATGAAGCCTGGCTCAGACTGAACCCGGATGTCGACCTCGCAGACCTGTGCCTGACCGCGGGCACCGGACGGTCGCACTTCGACCATCGGGCAGCGCTCGTGGTCGATTCGGTGCAGACGGCGCGCGAAGGCCTCGCCGAACTGGCCGAGAACCGGCTGCGGCCCGGCGTCGTCCGCGGTGAGAACGCCCACCACCCGACCACGGCGTGGTTGTTCACCGGTCAGGGCAGCCAGTATCCGGGGATGGCGCGCGAGCTTTTCGAGACCGAACCCGTTTTCGCCGACACCGTGACCCGGTGCGCGGAAGCCGCCGCCGACATCGTCACCCGCCCGCTGCTGGAGGTGCTGTTCGCCACCGATCGCGCAACGTCAGAGTTGTTGCGGCACACGTCGTTTGCGCAGCCGGCGTTGTTCGCCGTGGAGATGGGCCTGGCTCGGTTGTGGCAGTCGTGGGGTATTGAGCCTGATGTGGTGCTCGGTCACAGCGTGGGTCAGTACGCGGCGGCATGTGTGGCCGGGGTGTTCAGCCTCGGGGACGGTGCGCGGCTGATGGCCGAGCGGGGGCGGCTGTTCGGCAGCCTGCCCGAGGGCGGGCGGATGGTCGCGGYGTTCTGCGACGCCAAGCATGTCGAGGACGTCGCGAGCGAGTTCCCGCGGGTGTCGGTCGGCGCCTACAACGGGCCCAATACCGTGCTGTCGGGCCCCGGTGAGGATCTGGAGCAGATCGTCGAGCGGTTCGGCGGCGAGGGGATCCGCTGCACGTGGTTGCAGACCAGCCATGCGTTCCATTCGGAGCTGCTGGATCCGGTGCTTGAGGACTTCGAGTCCTACGCTGCGCAACTGGAGTTCGCMGTCCCGACGTTGCCGTTGGTCTGCAACCGCACCGGCGCCGTGCTGACCGCTCAGTCTCCGCTGGATGCGCAGTACTGGCGGCGGCATTCGCGTCAACCGGTGCAGTTCGCCGAGAGCGTGCGCACSRTCGCGGCCCTGGGCTGCTCGGTGTTGATGGAGATCGGACCGCAGCCGGTGCTCACGGGCGCCGCGGYRCAGGTCTGGCCGGAGCACCTGCCCCCACCGCGCGCGATCGCCTCGTTGCGCAAGAGTGTGGGCGACCGGCGCCAGATCGCCGACGCGCTGGCCGCGGCCTATGTCGGTGGGCACCGCCCTGATTTCGCTGCGCTGCACCAGCAGCCGGGTCGCCGGTTGGAGTTGCCGACCTATCCGTTCCAGCGGCGCCGKTTCTGGCCGAAGACCTCGGGGGTGGCCCTTGACGGGCCGGTCGGTTCGGGGATCCTGGGCAGCGCCAAGGATCTGGCGTCCGGCGATTCGGTCTACACCAGCCGCTTGTCGGTCAAATCGCAACCGTGGCTGTCTGATCACGTGATCTACGGCACCGTCGTTGTTCCCGGCGCGACGTATGCGGCGATGGCGCTGGCGGCGGTGGGCACCCCCGCGCATGCGAAGGATGTGTTCTTCTACGAGCCGATCATCCTGCCCGAGAAGAGTTCTCGCGAAGTGCAGCTCACGTTGCATCCGCTGGACAACACCCAGTGGAAGTTCCAGGTGCACAGCCGCCCGTACGGCGAGAGCGGTGCGGAGTGGTCACTGAACGCCGAGGGCACGGTGGCGTCCGGGGTCGGGGACGGGCCTGCCGAGCCGCAGGACGCCGAGCCGGTCGACGAAGTCCTCG
>NZ_LWCS01000048.1 GCF_001650495.1 Mycolicibacterium iranicum
GGTCAGGACCCCGACCCCTTCGGCGAGGCGCTGGACCCCGAGGGGCTGGTCACCCAAGCCCGCCGCATCGTCGACGAATACGGCTTCACCGCAATCAAACTCAAGGGCGGTGTATTCGCGCCCGAAGAGGAGATGGCTGGTATCGAGGCGCTGGCCCGTGCATTCCCCGGCACGCCGCTGCGGCTCGACCCGAACGCGGCCTGGACCCCGCAGACATCGGTGAAGGTCGCCTCCGGACTGGCGGGCATTCTGGAATACCTGGAGGATCCGACACCGGGACTCGACGGCATGGCCGAGGTGGCCGCGCAGTCCCCGATGCCGCTGGCAACCAACATGTGCGTCGTCGCGTTCGACCAGCTGGCGCCCGCCGTAGCGAAGGGGTCGGTGAAAGTCGTTCTCTCAGACCATCACTACTGGGGTGGCCTGCAGAGATCCCGGCTGCTGGCCGGGATCTGCGACACCTTCGGGCTCGGCCTGTCGATGCACTCGAACTCACATCTGGGCATCAGCCTGGCCGCGATGGTGCACCTGGCCGGCGCCACGCCGAACCTCACCTACGCCTGCGACACGCACTGGCCGTGGAAGACCGAGGACGTCGTCAAGCACGGTGCGCTGACATTCGTCGACGGCTCCGTTCCGGTGCCCACCGCGCCCGGGCTCGGTGTCGAGATCGACGAGGACGCACTCGACGCGCTGCACGAGCAATACGTCCGCTGCGGCATCCGAGACCGCGACGACACCGGTTACATGCGCACCGTCGACCCCTCGTTCGAGGTGGCCAGTCCGCGCTGGTGAATTCGGCCCAGGGCCACGCCGGTGGTCCTACGGTTGGGGCATGACAGATCAGCCGGCCATCGACGCCGCACACCCACCGGACGCCATGCTGTCGGTGCTCAACCCCGCCCTGAAAGTTCTGCTGAAGACCCCGCTGGGCGGACTCATCGGTGACTTCATGCTCGTCAGCTTCACCGGCCGCAAGTCCGGCAAGAAATACTCCACCCCGGTGAGCGCCCACCATCTCGACGGCGGTCTCTACGTGATCCTCGAAGCGCAGTGGAAGCACAACTTCCGCGGCGGCGCCGATGCGCAGGTGTCGTTCCGCGGTAAGACCCGAACGATGCGGGGTGAGCTCGTCACCGACAAGGCGACCGTTGCCGAGATCTGCGACCGAGTCGCCACGTCCTACGGCGCCAAGAAGGCGCAGCGCCAAATGGGCATGAAGTTCCGCGACGACCGTCTGCCCACCGTGGCGGAATGGACGGATGCAGCCGACCGGCTGAAGATCGCGGCGATCAAGCTGGCGCCGAAAACCTGACCCGGCCCAATACCAGCGCGGGCTCGGTGGCGTAGCGGCGAAAAAGTCGGGGGCTGACCTGTCACGTCGCGACTAGACTCATTCAACGTCGCGTCCACGCGGCCTCGTGTCATGCGTGAGGTGCATCGGTGTTCTCGCTAGCCCGGCTGTCCTGCTTCGTCGCCGTCGCCGAAGAACTGCACTTCGGCCGTGCCGCCGAGCGTCTGCACATGACGCAGCCGCCGCTGTCGCGCCAGGTGCAGCAGCTGGAGAACGAACTGGGTGTGCAGCTGATCGACCGCACCACCCGGACGGTCACGCTGACCCCGGCGGGTGCGGCGTTCCTACCCGACGCGCGGCGCATCCTGCAGCTGGCCGAGGGGGCCGCGCAGACCGTCAAACGCATCCCCGCCGGCGACCTCGGCACCGTCGTCGTCGGCTTCACCGCGGCGTCGGCGCACGCCGTGCTGCCCCGGCTGCTGGAGCGCATGCGGGAGCGGCTGCCCGACGTGAAGCTCGATCTGCGCGAGATGGTCACCGCGGCGCAGATCGAAGGGTTGATGACCGGCGAGCTGGACCTGGGCATGGCGCGTCCACCGCTGAAGCGACCCGGGTTGGTGTCGCGGCCGCTGTTGCACGAGCAGTTGATCGCGGCGCTGCCCGCCGGGCATCCACTGGCCGACATGTCCCGGCAGCTGACCCTCACCGACCTCGACGGCCAGGACGTCATCATGTATTCGCCGGTGCAGGCGCGCTACTTCAACGAGTTGCTGATCTCGACGTTCACCATCGCGGGGGCCACGCCACGGTATGTGCAGTACGTGACGCAGGTGCACACAATGCTGGTGCTCGTGCGTTCCGGCATCGGCATCGCGCTGGTGCCCGCGTCTGCGGCGACCCTGCATCCCGAAGGCGTGACGTTCCGGTCGATCGGCGCGTTCCGGGAGCGCCCCGTCGAGCTCGACGCGGTGTGGCGCGGCGACTCGACGAACCCCGCTCTGCTGCGGGTGCTCAAAGATGTTCTGCCGCAGCAGGAGTGGACGACCGACGACCTGGTGGACAGCGTCGACTAGGGCTCTGCCGAAACTGAATCCACGCACGGCCTCACTGGAACTTTCGCCGCGAAGTTTCGGTTTCGGCGATGGTCAGGTGAGCTGGGCGACGCCGTCGGGGATGACGAACGACTTGCCCGTCTGCACCGGTGCACCGGGGCGGGTGACGTAGGGGACGGTCCGGAAGTCGGCCGTCACCTGTTCGGGGGCGATGCGGGTCCGGACGTAACCGCGGCGGTTGCTGAAGTACTTCACGTGAGGGTTCTCGGGCAGAATCGCCGCGGTGTCCTCGCGGGTGTCACCACCGTCCCCGCCGGACGAGATCGACGTCGTCACCAATTCCGTTGCAATCGTTGGACCTCCACGGTGACTGATCTCGGCGGCCCAGTGCGAATGCACGTCGCCGGTCAACACCACCGCATTGCGGACGGGTGAGTCGACGAGGCCCGCGATGATCCGCTCGCGGTTGGCGACGTAGCCGTCCCACGCGTCGGGATTGACACCGGTCGCCGGTCCCTCGACCAGTTCGACACCGGCGAAGAAGACCTGCTGCCCGAGAAGGTCCCAGCGTGCCCTTGATTCGCGAAAACCGTTGAGCAGCCAGCGTTCCTGCTCCACACCGGTCAGCGTGGCCGACGGGTCGAGCCGTCCGGCGCAGTCGGCGCGGAACTTGTCACCGCATGGCTGGTCGGTGCGGTACTGGCGGGTGTCGAGCATGTGGAAAGTCGCCAACTGACCCCAGCCGACGCGGCGATAGAGCTGCATGTCGATGCCCCGCGGGATCGCCGACGACCGCAGTGGCATGTTCTCGTAGTACGCCTGCAGCGCTGCGGCACGGCGGGCCAGAAACTCGGGCTGGGGCTTCTCCGGGATTTCGTCGGCCCAATTGTTCTCCAGCTCGTGATCATCGAAGACCACCAGCCACGGCGCCGCGGCATGAGCCGCCTGCAGATCGGGATCAGACTTGTACTGCGCGTACCGCTGTCGGTAGTTGGCCAGCGTGACGGTCTCCGGTCCTACGTGCGCACGGACACCGCCGTCGCGCGGACCGTACTCGTACTGGTAGTCGCCGAGCTGCAGGACCAGATCCGGATCCTCCTCTGCCAGATGGCGATACGCGGTGAACCAGCCCTGCTCGAAATGCGAGCAGGACGCGAAGCACATCGTCATCGGAGCCAACGACGTCGCGTCGGGTGCGGTGCGGGTGCGCCCCGCCGGAGAAATGTCACCGCCTGTACGGAAGCGGTAGAAGTACTCGGCGCCGGGATTCAGACCTGAGAGTTCGACGTGCACACTGTGCGCGGATTCGGGGGTGGCGGTGACGACGCCGCGCTGCGCGATGCGGGTGAAGGCCTCGTCGTCGGCGACCTCCCACTCGACGTCGACGGCACGCGCAGGCATCCCTCCGAGCCCGTCGTCGGCCAGGGGGTCGGGCGCGAGCCGGGTCCACAGCACCACTCCGTCGGAGGCGGGTTCGCCGGAGGCGACCCCCAGGGTGAACGGATCGGCGGGGATCGGCGTGCGGACCTGCGGTGAGCACCCCAGAAGAGGCAGAGCCGCAAGACCCGCTGCTCCTTTGAGGACCGTGCGACGGCTGACGTGTGGCACCGATCCATAGTGCCAGCGCCCGGGGTTGCCTCGAGACGACAGTTTGGTGTCACCCAGGTGTTTTCATGCGTAAATGCACTTATGCACATGAAGCGATGGGTCTAGCCTACGAAACAGGTCGACAAAGGAGTCCGCTATGAAACCCTCACGCCGTGGCGACGATCACAAGATCTCCGAAAAGCTGATGCACAAGGGCTGCCGCTGCCACTGTGCAGGCTGCAAGTCCGAGGGCCACTGCCACAACATCGCCGCCGGCTGCAACGTCCCGCGGTAAACCTCGTTCCCCAGGCTCTCAGGGCAGCGGCAGCTCCCTGAGTTGTCGGCGAGAGGTGATGCCGAGTTTCCGGAAGATGTTCCTCAGGTGCGCCTCTATCGTCCGCGGGCTCAGAAAGAGCTGCTCACCCACCTCACGCGACGTTGCCCCGGTCGCGACGAGTCGCGCGATGGTCTGCTCCTGGGCGGTGAGCGCGTCGCTGGGTTGGGAGGTGCGCTTGCGTGCGCGTTCGCCGGTTGCGCGTAGCTCGCGGGCAGCGCGGGCGGCGAACGGCTCGGCACCCATCCTGGACAGCAGCCCATGAGCGGTGCGGAGCTCGTCGCGTGCCTCGCTGCGGCGGCCCTCCCGGCGTAGCCACTCACCGAAGACGAGGTGGGTGCGGGCGAGAAATGCATTCATCCGGCACTGCTGCAGCCGCTCGATCGCTTCCCGATAGAGCTCCTCTGCTTGCCCGCCGGTGCTGGTCAGCGCTCGCGAGCGCGCAGCGACACCGAGTGCCCACTCGGTACCGCCGGCCCTCGCTCTCATACTGAGTTCTTCCATGGCTCGACAGGCGGATTCCGTATCGCCGGCACGGATGGCCGCCTCGACGAGCTCGTGGAGTGCCTGCCACCTGATCGCTGGTTCGTAGGTGTCACATGCTTGTGACGCGGCCTTCTGTGCTGCCGGATAAATACCGCGGCCGTTGTGCAGCACCGCCATCGCAACCAGGGACACCGTGGCCTCGATACCCCGCGTGCGTTCTCCGGCCTCGCCGCCGCCGGTGTCATACCGATCGTCGGCCTCCGGTTCGACCCCACGCCATGCGCCAAGGTATCTGTGCGCGAAGTTCATCGGCGCTGCGCCCGAAACCTGCGATATCACCGCCGCTTCATCCGCCAACTCGGTGGCGAGCGCAAGCTCACCGGTGTAGACCCGTGCACACGCCGACACAAGCAACGCAGCCGGTAGCGTGGCCAGCGCGCCGGCTTCGCGCGCGTACCACACGTAGCGGTCGGCCAGCTCGATGGTCAGTTCATCCTCGAACAGCCCGATAGCGGTCCGTGTCGCCAGCCACAGCCAGTCCCCGGCGTCACCGGCGCGAGTGGCCTCGATCGGGAATTCGTGCTCGCGGAACGCTTCCAGAGCCCGCCTGAGGACGGGTACGCCGGCTTCGAATCCATCGGTGTGCACAGCCACCAACCCGCTGAGCAGCAAATCCGCGGGGCCGGGCGCTCCACTCGGCGCCGGTGCGTCGCCGACGGCTTCGGCAATCTCCGGCAGGCCAGGGTCGACACCCGTACTCCCGGTGATGGTGGCCGCGTCGAAGGCCTGCAGGTAGGTCTCACGAGCGAGCGAAGGATCCAGAGGCGCCAACATACGAGCGGCACCCAACAGCATGCCCGGCACCTCGCTGCCTTGGGTGAGGTGAAAGGTGATTCGAGCGCGGAGCAGTTCCAGACGGGCGCGTTGCAGCGGGTCCAGTCGTCCGGTATCCAAACCGTCCAGCAACGCCAGGGCCGCCTCGGGCGCCCCGGCACAGTGCTCGGCGTGGGCGGCCTCCAGGGCACGTCTGGCCCGACGTGCGGGGTCCGGGGTCAGGTCGGTGGCGCGGCGGAGGAACGCGGCCGCGGCGCAGAACCCACCGCGGCACAGCGCGCGGTCGGCTGACCGCTCCAGGTCCGAGGCGGCCTCTTCGTCGGTGCCCAACACCGACTGCGCGCGATGCCACGCTCGACGGTCCGGGTCGGTGTGCGGGTCGGTGGCGGCAGCCAGGACGGCGTGGGCCCGCCGGTGTTCCGGCGCTGCGGCAGCTCGGTAAACCGCCGAGCGCACCAACGGATGGCGGAATCGAACTCGGGTGTCGATCTCAAGCAACCCTGCGGTCTCCGCAGGCGCGGCTGCCTCTCGGTCCAAACCCATGTGTTCGGCTGCGCGCCACAGCAGCATCGCGTCGCCGGTCGGCTCGGAAGCAGCCACCAGCAACAGCTGCCGCGTCTGCGCCGGGAGACTGTTAAAGCGCCGCGCAAAGTTGTCCTCGATTCGGCGCGGGACGCTCACGGCGTCGGGAAGTCCGAAGCCACCGGCCAACTGCAGGCTGCTGGGGAGCTCCAGCAGCGCCAACGGGTTCCCGCGCGCTTCGGCGACGATACGGTTGCGGACCCCTTCGTCGAGTGGCGCGGACACAGCTGTGTGCAACAACGCCCGAGCATCGGCCTCCCCCAACCCCTCCAGGCGTAACTCGGGCAAACCGGTCAGCGGGTCACCGGCGCTTTCGCCGGCGTCTCGCACCGCGAACATCAGCACCAACCGCTCGGCCCCCAACCTCCGTGCGACAAACGAAAGCACTTGCGCCGAGGCCTGATCCAGCCACTGAGCGTCGTCGACGAGGCACAGCATCGGCCCTTCGTCGGACAGGAGGGTGAGGACGGCCAACCCGACCAGGAACCGATCCGGAGCGGCACCGGCTTGGCGACCCAACGCGACGCCGAGTGCGGTGCGCTGCGGGTCTGGCAGCGTCTCGGTGCGGTCGAGCAGCGGCGCGCACAGCTGATGCAAGCCGGCGAACGCGAACTGCGTTTCAGCTTCCACGCCGACCGCGGATTCCACCCGGATTCCCGATGCGACTGCGGTGTCGCGGGCGTACTGCAGCAGCGCAGTTTTTCCGATTCCCGCCTCCCCGCGCACCACGAGCACCCCGCTGCGCCCCGCGGCCGCGTCGGCCAGCAGCCGGTCGATTGCTTCACGCTCTGCGCGTCGGCCCAGCAGGCCGCTTTGCTGAGCCCGGGCGCGGGCCGACCTCTCCTGCGTCTGCACGGGAGGCTGCTCCACAACAGTCACCCTAGGACCCCTGACCCTCAGACACGCCGAGCCCGCAAACACTCTTCAGTTGGGGCGGTATGTCTCGTGGATCGACCTGTTCGACGGTCACGGGTTGGCATCCTCCTCCGAGACGGCGCCGTCCGTGCTGATCACTGACTTTGGAGCTCTGCCGGTGGCGCCGCGCCGACCCCCGAAACGATACGAGACGGTTCGCTTCGGGTCAATACGGACCGGACCGTATTGCATCGACGAGCGCGGCTTCTCCCTTACGGTTGCGCTATGCCTGCCAACCGCAACGAGCAATCGCGCCGTGCCATCCTGGACGCGGCCGTCGCGATGATCGGCGAGCTCGGGTACGACAAGATCTCGATCGAGGCGATCGCCAGGCGGGCAGGCGTGAGCAAGCAGACCATCTATCGCTGGTGGCCGTCCAAAGGCGCAGTGATACTCGAAGCTGCGACCGAAAGCCTCAGCACCGTCGTCACTCTCGCTGATACCGGCGACATCGTCGCCGACATCCGAACCCAGCTCACCGCGATCCTCGAGTTGATCACGACCACCGGATTCGGACCTGCGTATCGATGCCTGATCGCCGCCGGACAGTCCGACCCCGACCTACTCCGCGCCCTGTTCGACGAGATCATCGCACCCAACATCGAGGACTTCGGCGCCCGAACCGCCCTGGCACAGCAGCGCGGAGAGTTGCGCGCCGACGCGGACTGGCGCACGATGCGCGACCTGCTGTACGGAGTCGTCGAGTATCGGCTGGTTCATGCGATGCCACTCGAACCGGAATACATCGACAGGGTTCTGGAGATCGTGTTCCACGGAGCGCGCTGACCCTAGGTGCTCTCGCCGATGTGATCACCTACAACGGCGACGGTCGGTGACTGCCGTACGTGATTTTCACCGACGCGAAGGGCGCGACGGCTCTGGCAACCTGAGGGCACGAAAGAAACCGGTTCCGCCGACTCGCTCGAAGACTGCACACCATCGGTGAGACCCGGAAACCAACGGAAAGCCAACGACTGTGGAGGAGATTCCGACAGGCCTATCGGCGTTCTTGGCGGCTCTGGAGGCACGCAATGGCGCGCGCGCAGCAGCTCGCTTGGCCGAATACGTGATCCTTGAGAGCCCGATCGACGTGGAGCCTGTCGTCGGCCGCCAACATGTGGCTGCGGCAGTGTCCCGGATCCTCGATGTCGTCGACGAAATCATCGTCGCCCACATCATCGCGGGGGACGGATGCTTCGCCGTCGCGACGACCCTCACGATCGGCAACACAGAGCTCGATGGCATGGATCTGATCGGCATCAACGCCGAGGGCAAAGTCGCCTCTCTGGTAATGCATCTGCGACCGCTGCGGGCCGTCGTCACTTTGCAGAACCGCCTCGCAGCTGCCGGTGGAACGCCGTTGCTCGTGTTGACCGAAGAGCGTTAGGAGAACGCGATGATGAGCCTCGAAAGCGCTACGCCACAGGACATCACGGGTCACCTCACCGCGATACCCGACGAGACCGACGTCGAAATGGCAGCGCGCTTCGTGCGCGACGTGATCCCGCTTCTCAATACGCTCCTCGGTGGCGCTGTCCGCATCACCCCGCAGCGTGCCGATGCCGAAGACCTGGTCCAGGAAACCCTGGTGCTGGCGTACAAGAACTTCAGCACTTTTCAGCCAGGAACGAATCTCAAAGGGTGGCTCTTTCGCATCCAGGCCAATGCTCACATCAGCGGTTACCGCAAGCGGATCCGCCGGCCCGCAGAGCTACCCATCGCCATGAACGTCGACTGGCAGCTGCCGTCGGATGCTCGGCACTCGCCGCGAGCACTGCGCTCAGCCGAGGTGGAGGCGTTGGAGTGGTGGCCCGACGACGAAATCCGAGACGCTCTAGGCGCATTGCCTAGCGAGTTTCTGATGACGGTGTACTACGCCGACGTCGCGGGCCTCACCTATAGAGAGATCAGCGAGATCATGTGCACCCCGATGGGAACCGTCATGTCACGCATCCACCGCGGCCGGTCCCGGTTGCGCGTCCTGTTGGCAGGTATCGCCGCCGACCGCGGGTACGTGCAAGAACAAAAAGCGGGTTAGTTCCACCACACAACGAAGGGCAGGTTCGAATGACCGACAGCCGGGCCGGTGAGGGTTGGCCGACTCTACTTGTCCACGACTGGGAACCCACGCGAAGGTCGCTGCACATGTGGAGCCAGATCGTCGGCAAGGTCCGAATGGTCCACTCGCCCCTACTCAATCATTGGTGGCAAGTGCCTCTCTATGTGTCGCCACGAGGCTTGACCACCTCCGCGATCCCCGTGCGGAACAGCTCATTCGACATGGAGTTCGACTTCGTCGATCACGCACTCACGGTTCGGGTCAGTGATGGCGGCGCCGGCAGTGTCGATCTGCGCGACACATCCGTGGCGGAGTTTCACCACGAATTACTCGCGACGCTCGGCACACTGGGCATCGAGGCGAACATCTCGCGCGGTCCCAACGAAGTCCACCCCGCCGTCCCCTTCAGCGAGGACACACATACCGGCTACGATCCCGCTGCGGCCAACGCTTTCTGGCGGCAACTGATTCAAGCCGACCGAGTGATCGCCCGGTTCCGGGCCCGGTTCGTCGGCAAGGTCAGCCCCGTGCACTTTTTCTGGGGCTCCTTCGACCTGGCGTGCACCCGGTTCTCCGGCCGCCTCGCGCCCCGACATCCCGGAGGTGTGCCCAACTGCGGTGACTGGGTGATGGAAGAGGGCTACTCACACGAACTCAGCAGTTGCGGGTTCTGGCCCGGAGGAGCAGCCGAAGGAGCGTTCTACTCCTACGCCTATCCCGAACCGGCCGGATATGCCGACGTCAGGCCTCCCGATGGCGTGTTCTACGACACCGGCCTGCGGCAATACCTGCTGCCGTACGAGGTTGCGCGCCAGGCGAAGGACCCGGACGCCGCGGTGATGGACTTCCTCGAGTTCACCTACGGCGCGGCCGCCGACCTGATGGGCTGGGACCGCACTGTTCTCGAGAGCGATCCCGACCGCTGGACACACAAGTCGTCCTCGCGATGACCGATGAGATCAGAGTCGCGTCCTTCGAGGAGCTGACCTCCGACCAACCGCATCCCGTCTCGGTCAGCGGTGTTGACATCATCCTCATCCGCCGCGGCGAGGGTGTGTCAGCTCTCCACGGACGGTGCCCGCACCGAGGAGCCCTACTGGCTGACGGACGTGTCGAGGACGGCCTGGTCGTATGCGGGGTACACGGCTGGCGCTACGACGCCGAGACAGGTGTGTCACCGGTGAACCCGGCCGTATCGCTCACCAAGTTTCCCGCGCGGGTATCGGACGGCGTTGTGTATCTGGATGAGTCGTCGGTGGCCCGGTTCCGGCGTGCCGGTCCGGGGACGTTCCCTGACGACGGCTACCAAGGCCGCTGGATCAAGCCCGTCGATTCCGCCGACGAACCGTTCGTCACGCAGATTCACGAACTCGCTGCGCACGGTCTGCATCGAATCGGCCACCACGGACCGATGGCCGCCATGGGCGTGCCCAGGGATCAATTACCGAAGTGGGAGTCGATCCAGGTGGTAACCGCGCAACTGGCGCGAATGCCGCTGCTCGAGGACGAACCGGTCACAACCGAGACGGTGATCGGCCCGGCAGCCAAACGTCCACTGGTGCTAGATATTCCGCTCTTTGTCAGCGACATGAGCTTTGGCGCACTCTCGGCGGAGGCCAAGCTCGCCCTTTCCGCGGGGGCGCAGATGGCCGGCACCGGAATCTGTTCCGGTGAGGGCGGCATGCTTCCCGAAGAGCAGCAGCATAATTCGCGCTACCTCTATGAGCTCGCCTCGGCGCGCTTCGGGTGGAGCTTCGAGCATCTGGACAAGGTGCAGGCATTTCATTTCAAGGGCGGACAGGGCGCGAAAACCGGGACCGGCGGTCATCTGCCCGGAAGCAAGGTGATCGGGAAGATCGCTGCAGTTCGGGGCCTGCCTGAGGGGACGGCCGCGATCTCTCCCGCCCGTTTTCCCGATTGGACCTCGCTGGAGCAGTTCCGTGATTTTGCGACGCAGGTGCGGGAGGTGTCCGGGGGAATCCCCGTCGGGTACAAGATGAGCGCGCAGCAGATCGAACGCGACATCGACGCGGCGCTGTCGATCGGCGTCGACTACATCATCCTTGACGGGCGCGGCGGTGGAACAGGAGCGGCACCAACTCTGTTCCGCGACAACATCTCCGTGCCCACGATCCCGGCACTGGCTAGGGCACGCCGACACCTGATCTCGTCCGCCGCCCACGACATCACGCTTGCCGTCACCGGGGGAATTCGCACCGCCGCAGACATGGTCAAAGCACTCGCGCTCGGGGCAGACGCCATCGGGCTGTCCAATTCGGCACTTCAGGCCATTGGCTGCGTGGGTATGCGAGCATGCAATACCAATGCCTGTCCGGTGGGAATCGCCACTCAGCAGCCCCACCTGCGCGAGCGGCTGCCCGTGGAACTTGCCGCTACGCGCCTGAACCGCTTTCTGGAATCTACCGTCGAGCTGATGACCGTTCTCGCCAGAGCGTGTGGACACCGACGCCTAGCAGACTTCGACCTCGATGATCTGGTCACGTTCGACCGCGACTTCGCCTACCTCAGCGGAGTTCCCTACGCAGGAGTGGTGCCGTTGTGAATTCCGAAGAGGACCAGGGGATCCAGGAGACCCAGTGGCACCGGGCGATCGATCCCGACGCGCTCGCTGAGGGCGAGGTGACCGTCTGCGCCGTCGGCCTCAAGTCCGTAGCGCTGACGAAACTGCGCGGTGAGTTCGGCGCTGTCGACAATCGCTGCCCCCACCAGGGCGGGCCGCTGGGCCAGGGCACCGTGGAGAACGGCAAGATCCGGTGTCCCTGGCACGGCTTCGATTTCGACCCGTTCACCGGCGAGGCGGCGGGCGGACCCGATTTCGACGTCCCGACCTATCCCGTCGATGTCCGGGTCGATGGGGTCTACGTGGGTACGCCGATGCCTGCTCCACACGTTCGCACGGTCAGCGACGTGCTGGTCGAGACAATGACGAACTGGGGCGTGGACACGGTGTTCGGAATGGTGGGGCACTCGAACCTCGGCATGGCGGACGCTCTGCACCGCGCCGAAACCCGAGGCGCGCTCCGCTATTTCGGCATTCGTCACGAAGGGACGGCAGCCTTCGCGGCATCGGCCTACGGCAAGCTGACCGGCAGGCCCGCAGCGTGCTTCGGCATCGCCGGCCCAGGATCGACGAACCTGCTGACCGGACTGTACGACGCGAAGGCAGACCGTGCGCCGGTGCTGGCACTCTCGGGCAACGTGGATTCCTCCGTCGCCGGCAAAGGGGCCTTCCAGGACATAGACCTGCTCGCCGCGTTCGCGGACGTCAGCACCTACTCGGCTATGGTCCGCTCGGGATCCGACCACGCGGAACTTATGACGATGGCGCTCAAGCACGCAATACTCGGGCGCGGAGTCGGGCATCTCGTCCTGCCCGACGAGGTGCAGGTGCAGGAGGCGCCACGACAACTCGCCTCCGGCCCCACCGGGCGGATGCCCGACCTTGGCGTGAGCCCGCCCGCGCAGGCACTCGGGAGCGCTCTCGACCACATCGCAGAAGCCACCCGTCCCGTCATCGTGGTGGGCGCAGGCGCCAAATTCGCTATGGCACAGATTGTCTCCCTCGCCGAACAACTGAAAGCACCCATTCTGACGACGTTCAAGGCCAAGGGCCAGCTCTCCGACAAACATCCGCTGGCCTGCGGCGTGCTCGGCCGTTCCGGAACGCCCGTCGCCTCCTGGATGATGAACAAAGCTGACCTCCTGGTGGTGTTCGGCGCATCGTTTTCCAATCACAGCGGCATCTCGCCCTACAAGCCGACGGTGCAGGTGGACATCGATCCCCTGATGCTCGGCCGCTTCGGACCAGTTGCGGTGCCGGTACTCGGCGATGTGGGTGTCACCGCTCACGCCCTCGCAGGGGGTCTGCGCGTCAACCCGGAGATCGTCGACCAGCGCGCCGAGGTCGCCGAACGCTGGGCGGTATGGCGCACTGAGAAGGCCCGACGTGCGGCGGTGGCTCCGGGAAACGGGCGAGTGTCGGCAGCAACGGTGTTTCACGAGCTCAACGGGCTGGCACCCGAAAATGCCGTCATGACAGTCGATGTGGGTAACCACGCCTACTCTTTCGGGCGATACTTCGAACCCACCTCGCAGGATGTCCTCATATCGGGCTACCTCGGATCGATCGGCTTCGGCTTTCCCGCGGCCCTGGGCGCCTGGGCCGCGGCACCGGGACGTCCCATCATCGCCGTCACCGGCGACGGCGGATTCGGACAGTATCTCGCCGACTTCACCACGGCCGTGAAGTACGACATGAACATCACCCATATTTTGCTCAACAACGGCGAACTCGCCAAGATCAGCGAGGAGCAGCGCAGCGCCGAATACCCGGTCTGGCAGACGTCGCTGCTCAATCCTGACTTCGCCGCACTCGCCCGCGACTGCGGCGCGTACGGCAAGCGCGTCGTCGACCCGGCCGGCGTCGCATCTGCCATCGCAGAAGCTCTCGGTCACCCCGGTCCGGCCATGGTCGAGATCATGACTGATCCCCAATCGCACTAGTCCACAGGACACCAGAACCGATGCTGAGGAAAGCGAACTGACTCCATGAAAGCCGTTGTGCTTGAACACTTCGGAGGTACAGATGCTTTCGAATTGCGTGAGGTTGCCGTCCCGCACGTCGGGCCCCGCCAGGTACGGGTGCGCGTCCACGCGACCGCGATCAACCCACTCGACTATCAGATTCGTCGCGGCGACTACCGAGACCTTGTGCCGCTGCCGGCAATCATCGGGCACGACATCTCGGGTGTGGTCGAGGAGGTCGGATTCCACGTGACCGAGTTCCGCGCGGGCGACGCCGTGTACTACACGCCCCAGATCTTCGGCGGCCCAGGCTCATACGCCGAGCAGCACGTCGCGGACGTAGATCTGGTCGGCCGAAAGCCCGAGAACCTCAGTCACCTGGAGGCGGCAAGTCTGACCCTTGTCGGCGGCACGGTCTGGGAATCCCTCGTGACACGAGCTCAGCTCACCGTCGGAGAGTCAATCCTCATCCATGGCGGCTCAGGCGGCGTCGGTACGGTCGCGGTCCAGATCGCGAAAGCAATGGGTACTCAGGTGATCACCACCGCGAGAGCCGACGACCATGCGTTCGTGCGGTCCCTCGGCGCGGACGTGGTGATCGACTACACCTCGGCGGACTACGTCGACGCCGTCGCCGAGGCGACGCGCGGTCGGGGCGTCGACGTCGTATTCGACACAATCGGAGGCGACGCACTCACACGGAGCCCGCTGACACTCGCCGACGGCGGACGCGTCGTCAGCATCGTCGACATCGCGCAGCCGCAGAATCTCATCGAGGCGTGGGGCCGCAACGCCGCCTATCATTTCGTCTTCACACGACAGAACCGAGGAAAACTGGACGCGCTCACCACACTGGTCGAGCGCGGTCTGGTGAAGCCGGTGATCGGCGCGACCCTTCCGCTCGCCCGAGTCGGCGATGCTCACGAAGTCCTGGAGAACAGGCGGTCGTACGCGCTGCGCGGCAAGGTCGCGATCGACGTGGCGGGGGAAACCGTATCGCTCCCGACTCGCGCCTAGACCGGTGTGACGAGCTCTCCGCTCGCGAGGAAGCTGTCGAGGTTGCGCAGTGTCAGCGCCTCCATCGCGGCCCGGGTCTGCTCGGTGCCGCTCGCCACGTGAGGCAGAAGCACGACATTGTTCAAGGCGAACAGCTCCTCGGGCACCTTCGGCTCGTCGGCGAACACATCGAGGCCTGCGCCGGCCAGCCTGCCGTTCAGCAGGGCCTCGACCAGCGCGTCCTGGTCCACGACGCTGCCGCGGGCGATGTTGACCAGATAGCCACGAGGTCCGAGCTCCTCGATGACCTCCCGGCTCACCAGTCCGCGTGTACCGTCGCCGCCGGCCGCAGCGACGATCAGGACGTCCACATCCGACGCGAGATCGACGGGGGACTTTGCGTAGGCATAGGGCGAGTCAGCGATCTCATGGCGATTGTGGTAGCTGATACGGCAACCAAAGGCATTGAGCCGCAATGCGATTGCTTTGCCGATGCGACCCAGACCGATGATCCCCACACGGGTGTGGCTCACCTGCCGGGTCAGGGGATAGTTGCCATCCACCGGCCAGCGGCCGGCCCTTACGTACCGGTCGGAGGCCGAGAACTGCCGCAGGGTGTCGATCATCAGCCCAACCGCAGTGTCGGCCACACAGTCCGTCAGGACGTCGGGGGTATTACTCACCCCGACGCCCCGAGCTCCAGCGGCCGCGACATCGGTTGTGTCATAACCAACGCCGAAATTGATCACCGCGCCCAGATTCGGCAGCGCGGTCATCAGGTCGGCGTCCACACCCGTGCGACCTGAGGTCACGACGGCGGTGAAGTCCGCACCGCGGCGGGTCAGGAAGTCGGCGCGCTCGGCGGCCGAATCGGGCAGCACCGCTGCGGAGTAGTCCTCGGCAAGGGTGCGCTCCAGCGACGGCTTCAGCGGCCCGACCTGCAAGACGGAATGATTTACCACGGTCCTCACGGTACGGCGAGCTGGGGATACCGGTCCACGTCCGAAATAGCATGGACTTATACCCAAGGCGCATAGTTGGGCCGCCACGGACGTCGGCAGCGCATCACTGCACGGATTGACCGGGTAAAAGCGCTGGTCGAGACACGTTTAATAGCGTCTGAGGCTGTCCTCCCGCAGGTGCCGGAGCACATGAAATGGCGGTTTGGGCGGGGTTGACGCATTTTCGGGACGCCTCTTACGGTGTGGTTGCCATCACAGCGTGCATCTACATACGTGGACGTCTCACCCTCAGCCCGGGAGGATCGATGAACCCCAGCACCAGGCGCCTGAGCGCTCTGGCCTTCGCGGCGGTCACCGTCGCGGCCAGCGGCTGCACCGTCGCCAACACCGGCAGCGGAGGTTACGACCCCAACACTCTGCGCATCGTGCTTCCGCAGGAGCCGCCCACGCTCGAGCCCTGCGAGGGTTCGCTGACCTCCACCGGCATCGTGACCCGTTCCAACATCACAGAGCCGCTGGCCGAGCGCGACTCCAACACCGGCGAGCTGCTGCCTCTGCTGGCTACCGGGTGGGAGCAGACCGCGCCGACCGAGTGGACCTTCACACTGCGCGACGGCGTGACGTTCTCCAACGGGGCACCGTTCACGTCGGCGGACGCCGCCTTTTCGATCGACCGAGCCGTGAACTCCGATTTGCAGTGCAACGTCGACGGGTACGTCTTCGGCGACGAGGTGCTGAGCCTGCAGACACCCGACGACCGCACCGTCGTCGTCGGCACCACCAAGCCTGATCCGATTCTGCCGCTGAGGATTTCGTTCGTAGAGATGGTGCCCGTCACCACCAGCATGACGGAGAAGGTCCGCGAGCCGATCGGCACCGGCCCCTATGCGATCGACCGCTGGGACTACGGCCAGAAACTCACGCTGGCACGTAACCCCACCTACTGGGGTCCCGCGCCGGCCTTTGCGAAGGCCGAATACCAGTGGCGCAGTGAGGGAAGCGTGCGCGCGGCGATGCTCACCAACGACGAGGTCGACATCGCCGTCGGCCTGGGCCCTGAAGACGGGGCAGGCGAACTCGGCGTCCCGTTCCAGAACAATGAGACCACCGCATTGCGCATCACCGGCACCGAAGCGCCGCTCAACGACATGCGCATTCGGCAGGCGATCAACTACTCGGTCAACCGCACGGGAATCGTCAAGGCCATCTTCCGCGGCCTCGGTGAGCCCGCCGCCCAGCTGATCCCCGAAGGCGTCGTCGGCTACAACTCCGAACTCCAGCTGTGGCCGCACGACCCGGACAAAGCGCGCCAACTCGTCGACGAGGCACGCGCTGACGGAGTCCCCGTCGACCGGCAGATCCGCTTGATCGGACGCAACAGTCAGTTCCCCGGCGTCACCGAGACGGTCGAGGTGATCCAGAGCGAGCTCGCCAACGCGGGCCTGAACGTCAAGATCGAGATGATGGACACCGCGGCGCAGCTGGAATATCAGCTGCAACCTTTCCCGGCCAACGCGGGACCGTTCATCGCACTGATCCAGCACGGCAACCAGGCCGGCGACGCCGCGTTCTCCGTCGATCAGTACATGAAGTCCGATGGTGCTCAGAGCGCCTTTGGCACAAGGGCTTTCGATGAACAGATCGATGCGGCCGGCGAACTCACCGGTGAGGCGCGCCAGCAGGCGTACGCCCAGATCTTCGCTGACGAACCGGAGAAGATCATGCAATTTGCCTACATCGCCCACATGCGCGGCATCCTCGGCAAGGCCGCGCGCGTGGACTACGCCCCGAATCCGGCGACGGGCGACGAGATGCTGCTGGCCACCATGACACCGGCCTCCCCCGACCGCGCCGATCAGTCCTGACTGAATACGTTATAGAAGGGCCAGCCCATGTTCTCCTTCGTCCGGCGCCGGATGTATTCCAGCGCACTGCCGTTGCTCATCGTGCTCCTTGGTGTATTCTTGCTCGCCAGGCTCACCGGTGATCCGACCAACCTCTACCTGCCCGAGTCGGCGACGCCGGAACAGCGAGCTGACTTCGCCGCCGCCAACGGTTTCAACGATCCGCTGATCACCCAGCTGTTCGACTACTTCAAGGGCGTCCTCCATCTCGACTTCGGAACCTCGCTGCGCACCGGCGAGTCCGCCGCCGACATGGCATTGCGGGCCTTCCCCGCCACGCTGCAGCTCGCGATCACCACGATGCTGCTGGCCATCGTCGGTGCCGTCATCATCGGCTGCTGGGCCGCCTACCGCCCCAACTCGCTGGCGGACCGCTTCTCGTCGCTGCTGTCCATGACCGCCGCGAGCATCCCCGACTTCTGGTTCGCCATCACCGGCGTATGGCTGTTCGCGGTACTGCTGGGCTGGCTGCCCACCTCGGGCACCGACGCGGGCACGCTGTCGTGGGTCCTGCCGATCGCCACACTGATGATCCGGCCGCTGGGTGTTCTGACCCAGGTTGTCCGAGGCGCCATGGTCTCCGCACTCTCGGCGCCCTACGTGCGACTGGCCCGCAGCAAAGGTGCCAGCGACTTCCGCGTCGTCAGCCATCACGCACTGCGTAACGCCGCAGCCCCCGCTCTGACCGTCGCCGGCGACCTCGCGGTCGGGCTCATCAACGGCGCGGTCGTGGTCGAGGCCATCTTCGGCTGGCCCGGCATCGGCAAGCTGATGATCGACGCCATCCTGCAACGCGACTTCGCGGTGCTGCAGGCCGCAGTCCTACTCACCGCGGTCAGCATCTTCCTGCTCAACATCATCATCGACGCCTGCTACGCGCTGCTCGACGCGCGTGTCCGGGAACCCGCCAAGGTATAGGGGAAGACCATGACTCAGATCGACCTCGTCCCGGTCAAGCCGACCACCGCGATCGTCGCTGAAGACGACGTCGCGACCAAGAAGCGTGGCGGATCCACGTGGTTCCGGCTGCTGGTCAACGACCGCGTCGCCGCCGCAGCCGCCTGCGTCCTCGGATTCGTCTTTCTGACAGCCATTTTCGGTCCAATGATGGTCGGCGACCTCGCGACCGAGATCGACCTCGACAAC
Organism: Mycolicibacterium iranicum; assembly: GCF_001650495.1. Lineage (GTDB taxonomy): Bacteria > Actinomycetota > Actinomycetes > Mycobacteriales > Mycobacteriaceae > Mycobacterium > Mycobacterium iranicum_A. Next base: position 18,697 of record NZ_LWCS01000048.1, read on the forward strand.
TCCAACCAGGCACCGTTCACGATGGCGCACGGCTGGGCGAACTTCCTCGGCACCGACCCGCTGGGGCGCAGCATGCTGGCCCGTCTGATCGTCGCCTGCCAGACCACGCTGTCGGTTGCGATCCCCGCCGTGGTCATCTCCGCCATTGTCGGCTCGGCGATCGGCATGTGGGCCGGCTACTACCGCGGCTGGCGGGAGACCCTCGCGATGCGCATCGCCGACGTGATCATGAGCTTCCCGTCGCTGCTGCTGGCTGTCGTCGTCCTCTATGTGTTTTCCCCCAGCGCCGCCAATATCGTTCTGGTACTGGCGATCACCCGCATCCCGGTGTACCTGCGCACCGCCCGCGCCGAGTCCGCCGAGCTGCAGAGCCGGGTGTTCGTCGACGCGGCCCGCACGTTCGGCGCGAGTGCCAACTCGATCATCTTCCGTCACGTCCTGCCGATCGTGCTGCCCACCCTGCTGACCGTCGCGACGCTGGACTTCTGCTACGTCATGCTCGCCGAGAGCTCGCTGAGCTTCCTGGGCATCGGCATCCAGCCGCCCGACGTCAGCTGGGGCCTGATGGTCTCGCAGGGCCGCACCTACCTGCACACCGCGTGGTGGCTGTCCTTCTTCCCCGGCCTGGCCATAGTCATCACCACGGTGTCGGCCACCATCCTCGCCGCGTGGGCGCGGATCGCCACCGACCCCGCGCAGCGGTGGCGCCTCACCGTTCCGCAGAAGCGGCTGTCCAAGTTCACCAAGACCGGAAAGGCTCTCTGATGACTGCACTCGCCGATCATGACGTCCCTGTGAATTCAGTGGACGCCACGCCGGTGCTCGATGTCGACGGGCTGACCGTCGAGGTTCGCACCATCACCGGAACCCTGCGCGCCGTCAACGGCGTCTCGTTCCAAGCCCGTCGCGGTGAAACCCTGGCCCTTCTCGGGGAATCCGGCTGCGGCAAATCGATGACTGCCACCGCGCTGGTCGGACTGCTGGAGCCGGTGGCCGACATCGTCGGCGGCTCGGCCCGGCTCACCGGTCAGAAGGACTCGGTCGACTTGCTCAGCGCCGACCGAAAGAAGCGGCGCGAGATGGCGGGCACCGAGCTGGCGATCGTGTTCCAGGACGCGCTCACCGCGCTGAACCCCCTCTACACCGTCGGCACGCAGCTGGCCGAACCGTTCCGGATCCACCAGGGCCTCAGCGCCAAGGACGCCAAGCGCAAGGCCATCGACCTGATGGCCCGCGTCGGCATCCCCCAGCCCGAGACGCGCCTGAACTCCTACCCGCATCAGTTCTCCGGCGGCATGCGGCAGCGCCTGCTCATCGCGATGGCCGTCGCGTTGAACCCGAGCGTGCTGATCGCCGACGAACCCACCACCGCGCTGGATGTCACGGTGCAGGCGCAGATCATGGCGCTGCTGCGCGACCTGCGCACCGAGTACCACATGGCCGTCGTACTCATCACCCACGACCTGGCACTGGTTGCCGAGGAAGCCGACCGCGTGGCGATCATGTACGCGGGCAACATCATCGAGACCGGTACCGTCGCTGAGGTTTTCGCCGACCCCAAGCACCCCTACACCAAGGGGTTGCTGAACTCCGTACCCGTCAACGCTCGTCGCGGGGACGCACTGAAGTCGATCGGCGGCTCTCCCCCGGACCTGCACTCGATCCCCGAGGGCTGTGTGTACCAGGCGCGGTGCCCGCTGGCCGCCGACATCTGCCGCACCACCCGACCCGACCTGACCGACGTGAGCTCCGCCGGCAGCGGCCCAATCGCCGGCTCCGCCGGCAGCGATCGCACGGCCGCCTGCCACTTCCCGGAAGAGGTCTCCAATGTCTGAAGAGATGCCCGGCAACCTGCTCGAGGTCCGCGACATCCGCAAGAGCTTCCGAGTGCCGCATGCGGGAAAGAACAAGCTGTGTGCGCTCGACGGCGTCAGCCTCGACCTCAAGCGGGGCGAGACCCTGGGCCTGGTCGGTGAATCCGGCTGCGGCAAGTCCACCCTGGCACGCACTTTGCTGATGCTGGAGCGGCCCGACGAGGGAACCGTCAACTTCGACGGCGTCGACCCGTTCAGCCTCAAGGGCTCCGATCTGCTCAAGTTCCGCAGTCGCGTGCAGATGGTGTTCCAGGATCCCTACGCCTCCCTGAACTCCCGCATGTCGGCGGCCGAGATCATCGCCGAGCCGTGGCGCAGCCACAAAGGCATCGTCAAGAATCGTCAGGACCGCGACATGCGGGTGCGCGGTCTGCTCGACCTCGTCGGCCTCGGCGCCAAGGCGGCAAGCAAGTACCCGCAGGAGTTCTCCGGCGGACAGCGCCAACGCATCGGCATCGCCCGTGCTTTGGCCCTGAACCCCGACGTGATCATCTGCGACGAGCCGGTGTCGGCGCTCGACCTGTCGGTCCAGGCGCAGGTACTCAACCTGCTCAACGACCTGCAGGAGCAGCTGAACATCTCCTACATCTTCATCTCCCACGACCTGTCGGTGGTCCGCCACGTCGCCGACCGCGTCGCGGTGATGTATCTCGGCCGCATCATCGAAAGTGGGCCCACCGAAGAGGTTTTCGCACGGTCCAACCATCCCTACACCGCCGCGCTGATGTCGGCGGCGCCCACGTTGGACAGCACGGCACGCAAGGAGCGCATCCTGCTCAAAGGCGAGGTGCCCTCGCCGATCAACCCGCCGTCGGGCTGCCGCTTCCGCACCCGCTGCTGGAAGGCGACCGACATCTGCGCTACGACAACGCCCGCACCAGCCGTGGATCCCGAGTCCGCCGACCATACGGCGCTGTGCCATCACCCCATGCTCACGGAGGGGAGTGGACGTGAAACCGTGGCGGTATGAGCGTCACAGCGTATTGCATTCTCGCAGTCGCGGTCTTGCTCGCCTCGGCATTGCAGTCCTCGATCGGATTCGGGATAGGGATGTTCGCAGCACCGATCGTGGCGCTGATCGAACCGGAGCTGATCCCGGGCACTCTGATCATGATCGCGACGCTCGTGACACTGATCGTCGTGGTGCGCGAACGCGAAGCCATCGATCTGCGCGGGACGGGGTGGGCGCTGCTCGGCCGCGTTCCGGGCACGATCGCCGGAGCACTTCTTCTGGCCTCGCTTCCCAAGCGCGGGGTGGCCATCATGCTGGCCGCAGTCGTTCTCGGCGGGGTGATACTGACCAGTGTCGGGTGGATCCCGGCAGCGAGGCGACGCAACGTGGTGCTCGCGGGAGCTGCGTCGGGAGTCCTCGGTACCGCGACGGCGATCGGCGGGCCGCCGATGGCGCTGGTCTGGCAGCGCAGCAGCGGCGCACAGCTGCGGGGCACGATGAGCGGCTTCTTCCTCATCGGCTCGCTCATGTCGCTGGTGATGCTGGGGTTCACCGGCGCCATCGACCAACGGACGTGGTGGGGTTTCGCCGTACTGGCTCCCGGGGCCGTCGTGGGCTATCTGCTGTCCAACGTGCTGAACAGACACCTGAACCCGAAACGACTGCGCTGGTTGGCGATCGCGGTCTCGGCCGCAGGCGCGATCGTACTGATCGCCCGCGAGCTGCTGGCGTTCTGAGGTGCGGACGGTGACCGAGCCCGAGATCTCCGTCCGCAAGGTCAAATCGGCGGTGCGCACCGTGGAGCTGCTGGAGTACCTTTCGGCGCGACAAGACGACCCGGCCCGGCTACGGGAGATCAGCGACGCGCTCGACATGCCTCGCAGCAGCGCCCACGCGCTGCTGCGCACTCTGGTGGCACAAGGCTGGGTGCGCAGCGACCCGTCCGGAACCCTGTACGGCATCGGCATTCGCGCGCTGCTGGTTGGCACCAGCTATCTCGACAGCGACCCCTACCTGCCGCTGATCACACCGTTTCTCGAAGAACTGCGCGCCGAACTCGATGAGACATTCCACCTCGGGCGTCTCGACGGCACCGACATCGTCTACCTCGCCACGCGGGAATCCAAGCAGTACGCGCGTCTGGCGAACCGCGTCGGCCGACGGCTGCCCGCCTACACGACAGCGCTTGGTAAGGCACTGCTCGCCGAACGGTTCGAGACCCAGCGCGACGAGCACGTCCCGTCAGCCCTCAAAAGTTTGACACAGCACACCATTACCGACCGCATGCAGCTCGACCATGAACTGGACGAGGTGCGCGTGCGCGGGTACGCCTGCGACAACCAGGAGAACACCGTCGGTCTGCGCTGCTTCGCGGTACCGCTGCGGTACTGCAAGCCGGCCCAGGACGCGATCAGCGCCTCGGTGCCCGTCGACCGGCTGACCTCGCAACGCGAACGCGACATCGTCGACGCGCTGCGCACCATGGGAGACAAAGTCTCTCGGGTGGTGCGCCCCTTGGCCAACGGCGACAGGTGGTTCGCGTCATGACCGAAAGGAACACCCCGTGAAGACACCCACAGTCACCGACGTGACCGTTGTTCCCGTTGCCGGGCACGACAGCATGCTTCTCAACCTGTCCGGGGCGCACGGCCCGTTCTTCACCCGCAACCTGGTGATCCTGCAGGACTCGGCCGGCAACACCGGTGTCGGCGAAGTGCCCGGAGGCGAATCCATCCGCAAGACACTCGAGGATGCCCGCGGCATCATCACCGGCCGCGGCATCGGCGATCATCACGCCGTCCTCAACGACGTCCGCCGCACCTTCGCCGACCGCGACGCCGGCGGACGCGGCGCGCAGACGTTCGACCTGCGGGTCGCCGTACACGCAGTCACCGCCATCGAGGCCGCGCTGCTCGACCTGCTGGGTCAGCACCTCGACGTCCCCGTGGCGGCGCTGCTGGGCGACGGACAACAGCGCAGCAGAGTACAGGCGCTGGGCTACCTGTTCTTCGTCGGCGACCGCGCCAAGACCGATCTCGCGTACCGCTCCCCCACCGATGAACCCGACGACGCCGACGAGTGGTTCAGGATCCGTCACCAGGAAGCCCTCACCCCTGACGCCGTGGTGCGTCTGGCCGAAGCCGCGCGCGCCCGGTACGGGTTCGTCGACTTCAAACTCAAGGGCGGAGTGCTGCCCGCACCCGACGAGGCCAAGGCCGTCATCGCCCTTGCCGATCGCTTCCCGGATGCTCGAATCACGCTGGACCCCAACGGCGGTTGGCTACTCGCCGATGCCGTCACCACCTGCCGTGAACTCAAGGACGTGCTGGCCTACGCCGAGGATCCGGTGGGGCCTGAGGGCGGCTTCTCCGGCCGCGAGGTGATGGCCGAGTTCAAGCGCGCCACCGGCCTGCCGACAGCGACCAACATGATCGCCACCGACTGGCGGGAGATGGGCCACGCCATCCGCACCAACGCCGTGGACATCCCGCTGGCCGATCCGCACTTCTGGACGATGGCGGGCTCGGTACGCGTTGCACAGCTCTGTGATGTGTGGGGCCTGACGTGGGGATCGCACTCCAACAACCACTTCGACGTTTCGCTGGCGATGTTCACACACGTCGCCGCCGCCGCGCCCGGCGACATCACCGCGATCGACACGCACTGGATCTGGCAGGACGGCCAGGCGATCACCAAGAACCCGTACCAGATCGTGGACGGGTACCTCACGGTGCCCGACGCGCCCGGTCTCGGCGTGCAGCTCGACCAAGCCGCCGTCGCCGCCGCCCACGAGCTGTACAAGCGCGAGGGTCTGGGCGGCCGTGACGATTCCATCGCCATGCAGTACCTGATCCCCGGCTGGACGTTCGACAGCAAGCGTCCTGCGCTGCACCGAGGCTGATGTGAAAATCGTTGTGGTAGACCCCAACCTGGCTCCGCACCGGGAGCGGTTCGAATCCCGGCTGCCTCCCGGATCCGACATCGGGTGGTTCACCGGTGACGCACCAGAAGCCGAACTGCGCGATGCGGAGGTGTTCGTCGGGAGCCGGTTCACCGCCGAGATGGCGGGCTACGCGAAGAACCTCCGGCTCGTCCATCCCGCGGCGGCCGGCACCGACAGGATCGACTTCGCGGCTCTAGCACCAGGCATTCTGGTGGCCAACACTTTTCACCACGAACGCTCGATCGCCGAGTATGTGGTCGGTGCTGCGGCGATGCTGCACCGCGGATTCCTCACCCAGGACCAAAGACTGCGTGACGGCGTGTGGGCGACCTCGGTCTACGACAGGTCGATCCCGCAGATTCCGACGCTCGGCGAGGCCCGCGTGGGCTTTGTCGGCTTCGGTCACATCGGGACGTTCGCATGGAAGTTGTTGCAGACCTTCGGATGTACCGCGGCCGCGGTGACAGGTTCCGGCAAAGTCGCCGACGATGCGGGGCTGCGCTGGGTGGGCGACACCGGCCGACTGGACCAGTTGATGCGGGAATCCGATGTGGTCGTGGTGTCGGCGCCGCTGAACAGTCATACCGGAGGCATGATCGGCGCACCGCAACTGGAAGCACTGGGACCCGACGGCGTGTTGATCAACGTCGGTCGCGGTCCGCTCGTCCAAGAACGGGCACTGTTCGACGCATTGGCCGGCGACGTCATCAAGGGGGCGGCGATCGACGTGTGGTACCGCTACCCCGTCGACGGAGTGGGTTGTGCGCCAAGCGATCTACCGTTCGAGAAGCTGCCGAACATTCTGATGACGCCGCACTCGTCCGGCGTCACCCGGGATACGTTCGCGGGCCGCGCCGGCGATGTCGCCGACAACATCGGCAGGCTCGCGCGCGGCGAACCACTGCGAAACCTCGTCCGCGGCTGACCTTCCGCCGAAACTGCATTCCGTGCGGCATTTACGCGAAAAAGACCGCATGGAATGCAGTTTCGGCGAGAGAGGGCTAGGGCGTGTAGCCGTACTGCGGTTCGTGGAACCGATTGATGATCGGAATGCGTTCGATGATGCGATCGCGCAACCGCGGTTGCTGAACCGGCTGCTGTGGTATGACGGCGGGCACCTGCGCAGGCGGCGCTGCGGGCGGAACGTAAGCAGGCGCCGCCGGCGCGGGCGGCAGATAGTTCGCGGGCGGTGACGGCGGCACATACGCCGGCGCGGGCGGCACGGCGGGCGCTGGGGCGAGCGGCTCCTCGTACACCGGCGGCGGGGCCTCCGGCATCGGGGCGGCTTCGGGAGCCGGCAATTCGACCGCGATCGGCTGCGCCTCCTGCGGGGGCGGCGTGGTTTCAGGTTTCGGGGCGGCTTTGACCGGCGTCGGCTTCGGCTTCACCACGGGCGCGGGCGCCGGTTCGGTGACCGACCGCGCCATCTGGGGAGCGGGACTGTCCGGCGTCAGCGACATACCCAGCGCCACCGACAACGAGACCACGAAGGTGACCACCGCGGCGGCCAGCACCGAGGCGAGCGTCGCCGTCGGGGTGAGCCTGCGCCGGGACGGGGCTTCCTGGGCATCCAGGATCGACACCGCCGACGCCGCTGCCAGCGCTGCTCCTCTGGCCAGCGCCAGGTCGCTTTCGTCGGCGGAGAGCACCGGCACCTCCAGGCGCCGCTCCAACTCGGCCACCACGCCAGCGACATCACCCGAACCAAGCACAAAGACTGCGTCGGGCGCGTATCCCTCGACATCGGCCAGCGACGCTGAGTTGTCGACCCGGTCGGCGGTGACCCCGTCTGGCGTCACCGCCACGACAACGGACTCGCGGGGCTCCGCCACACAGACGACCAGCCGCTCGCATCCTGCGATGTCTGCGATGCCGCAGGCCAGCGCCTCGGCGGCCTCGACATCGGACACCGCGATGACGTTCTCGATCTCGCGGTCGGTCAGGGCCTGCCACACAGAGCTTGCGGTGTATTCCGCTTCCGTACTCCAGCTGAGTCCGATGGCGTCCACTCGGCGCGGCGCCGACCGCTCCAGCAGCTCGGCGAGAAACGCCTCGGCGTCGAAATCCTCATCCCGGGGGACGGAGCCGAGATCGACGGTCAGGCTTTCGCCGCCAGTCGCGACGTCGACGAGAACCCAGCGCACCGATGACGAGGTCATCGACAGACCGAGCACGACGTCCATGAATTTGCTACCCATCTCCCAGCGGCTGGCCCTCGACATTACCGCGAGCGATCGCAACCGCACAGCCGGTCATGTATGAGCTCACGACGGCTCCGCGAGGAGACGCCGCCGCCACGCCATCGCCGAATGCGCGGTCATGTCGTGAAATGTCAGCCACGACAGGTTCGCGTCCCCGACGCAGCGATGCGGCTCACCCAGCCACGATGGCCGTTGCGCACCACACCTTCGACATTCGGTCATGACAGCTCCTTCCGCGGCCGCAACCGCGCCACACCGATTCGACCTTCCCGCTCTCCGGTGATCGCCGCTTGCGGAAGTAACAAACACCACATCTGGCGATACGATTGGGCCGGTGACGACGCGACTGGCGGTCCAGCGCCACGACATCAGGCAGACCCGCTGGGAAGACACCCCGCCGCTCGCCCTCGAAGACGGCGCAGTGCGGATGCGCATCGATACCTTCGCGCTGACGTCGAACAACATCACCTACGCCACCCTGGGCGACCTGATGAACTACTGGCAGTTCTTTCCGACGGGCGATCCGGCCACCGGATGCGTACCCACCTGGGGTTTCGCGACGGTCGCCGAGTCTCGCCACCCAGGCGTCGAGCGGGGTGAGAAGTTCTACGGCTACTACCCCATCGCCGACGAAGTTGTGCTGACGCCGGGAACGCTCGACGACACCGGATTCGTCGATGCTGCCGAGCATCGCCGCGGGCTGCCACCCGTCTACAACCGCTACGTCCGCTGCAGCACAGACCCCGGCTACGTCGCGGGCCTCGAAGCGCAGCAAGCGTTGTTCCGTCCGCTGTTCTCGACGTCCTTCCTGCTCGACGACTTCTTCAACGAGAACCATTTCTTCGGCGCGAGCACCGCGATCCTGTCCAGCGCATCGAGCAAGACCGCCTACGGCACCGCGTTCTGTCTGGCGCGCCGCGCCGGCGAGGTACGCGTCCTCGGCCTGACGTCGGCGTCGAACCTGGACTTCACGCGGTCCCTCGGCTGCTATGACGACGTCCTCACCTATGACCACATCGCGGCGCTTCCGGAATCGGACTCGGTGTACATCGACTTCTCTGGTAGGGCCTCCGTCCGCGCAGCCGTTCACCAGCGGTTGGGCGATCGGCTCACATACGACTGCGCCGTCGGCGTCACCCACTGGGACGCCGCCCCGGGTGACGCCACGCTCCCCGGCCCGTCTCCCGTCTTCTTCTTCGTCCCCGACTGGGCCGCCCAGCGCGCCCGACAGTGGGGTCAGGCAGGTCTGCTGCAACGCATCGGGGGTGCCTACCTGGCGTTCCTGGAGCCGCTCACCCGTGGCGCCAATCCCTGGCTGACTGTCGTCACCGGGAAGGGCCGCGACGCGATCGACACGGTTTACACCGCCTTACTGGACGGCAAGATCCCGGCCCGCGAAGGGCACATCCTGTCGGTGTGAACGGATTCACCTATCGGCGGTGATATCCGCCGATCGCTGGGCGATGTCGCCTGCACCATTACGGCCACTGGCACCGGCACCAGGTCCGAACCCCGGTCACGCTCCGGGCTCAGCACTGGTCGTCGACGAAGCAGCCCAGCATCAGCTTCGTGACCTCGTACCCTGGGGCCTGCGTCTTCTTCAGGTCCCGGGTCGGCGGCACGGTGACACCCTCGAAAACCTGCTCCAGCACTCGGGTACCGGACCGGAAACCGTAACGCTGCCAAGCGATCTGCTGGATCGCGTCGTCCTGCATCGCCTCGATGAGCCTGCTGGCGGGTTCGGTGAGCGCCAGGATCGGGTGGTCGTTGAAGATCGTCGGTTCGGGATAGATCGTGACGACACCTTCGGGAACCACGCCCTGATTGCGCGTCGTGATCCATTGCAGCAGTTGATTTTCGTAGCCGGCGAGCAGGCCGCCGGTCTGCTGAATCAGCCACTGCTCGAAGGCACTGTCAGACCCTGCACGCATCAGGCCCTGAGCTTCCACGATCTGCTTCACCTTGCGCAGGGATGCCTTTGCCTGTTCCGGCGATGGCGGCTGGTAGGGGTTGCCCGATGCGACCGTCGCAAGTTCCAGTTGCGCCAGGGTCATCCCGGAATTCGAACTCGCGGGATCGCTGCTGTTGATCAACAGTGGACCCGATGGGATCGTCACGCCGACGTCACCCCAGGTCTTGCCTGCCAGGACGTATTCCTCCAGAAGCCGCCGGAAGTCGACGAGGTAGTAGACGCCGTCGCGGACCTCGACGATGCGCGCCCTCACCAGACCGTCGGCGGCTTCCCTGTTGGCGTACAACACTTCCGGTGACTGCAGCACCGACATGGCCTCGTAGTCGTTGCCGAACGCCTTGCTCGCCCCGGAGCCCTCGAAGATCGCCTGGGCGCTCAGCGACGACGGCCACAGACAGTCGATGCCGTTGGCCTTCAATTCGTCTGGTGGGATCTGAACCTGCTTGTACGAGCCGGAGGAATTGAAGTCGACCTCGATGCCGTAGGTGTCGCGCAAGATCTGTCTGACCTCGGAATCGCGCATGAGGTCTTCCTTTTCGGACCCGCCAAGACAGGTCAGCGCGGTGACGTCGCCGCCCTGCGCCGTCTGGGTGTCATCGCCGCCACGGGAGGCCACGATGGCGAAGACGGCGACGACGAGCACCACAACTATGCCCAGCAGGCCGAGGTAGAACAGCCCCTTCGACTTCTTCACGAGAGCTCCGGTGGCTGGTTGAGGTTCAGCGCCGTCAGCGAGTTGATGTACTCGTTCATCTTCTGCTCGGACAGTTCGCGGTCGGGTTGCCTGGCGAACGAGACAAATTTCTGCAGCTCCTGCTGACCGAGCGCAAGGTATTTCGCGTCGGCCTGATCCTGGATATCGACGTAGTCGTCCAGCGTCTCTGCGACGTCCTTGACGTACAGCAGGCTGCGCTGCGACAGCGGCAGGGCCACGCGGATGTCACGACTGCGGATGATCTCGATCATGCCGGGCATGGCATCGCAGCCCGCTTGCAGTGATGCGCGCGTTTCGTCGTCAGCGACTCGCAGGCTCAGCGCCCGGATCCGGGTGGTGAACTGGTCGAGACGTCGGACATTGTCGTCGAGTTCGCCCTGTTTGTCGGTGGGACTCAGGTAGTTCAGCGTGAACAATGCGAACACCGCCAGCAGCGCCCCCAGCCCGGCCGAGAGCAGCCACGCCACGCCGAAAGCGAACAAAACAAGGAAGCCTCCCACGCCGGTGGCGAGGGCCAGCAGGATCGACCGTTGCGAGGGCGTCATGGGCCTACCGGAATCCAGCCGCGTCACGCAGTGCGCTGACGACATCGTCCTTGCGAATGTAGGTGCCGTCGGTTCGTGCGGCGATGACGTCCTGGAGGTCGTATTCGTTGACGTCGCCGAGCCCGATCACGATGACCGGGATCTGGAGCTGCTCCAGTTGGGCGATGCTGGAGTCGTCGGTGTTCTCGTCCTGGCCGTCGGTCAGCAGCACCACGGCCTTCTTGCGCGGGTCGGCGGCGTCGCTGCGGAAGATCTGCACGGCGCGTGCGAGGCAGCCGCGCATGTCGGTGCCGCCCCCGGGGCCGGCGTCGACGATCTTCTGCCGCAGATCCAGTAAGTCATTGCGGCCGTTGCCGTTCACCGTCCAGGGCCCACCTTTGATGCCGTCGTTGAAGATCATCACGGTCGTGGTGTCCTGGGGGTTGGCGAGCAGCTTGTACTTGCGTGCGTTGTCCGGGTCGAACAAGATGTTCGCCGCCTCCTCGACCCCCTCCCATCCTTGGCCTTCCATGCTGCCCGATCCGTCGATGCAGTACACGAAGTTGCCGGGCTGCCGGTAGACGGTGTTGTAGTTGTAGAGCGCACTCTCGATGACCGACGCCGACGGAAATCGGATCGGTTGTTCCTGCCGGTCGGTGACGATGCCCCACTCGGGCCGGAACACATCGGCGCGGATGTCTGCGGGCAGGTCGGGCAAGGACAGGCCCTGGCTGTTGACAGGGCGGCGCCCCAACTCGAGCAGCTTCTGCTGCGCGGGCTGGCTCAGCAGGTAGTCCTGAAGCTTCTGAAAATTGGCGCTCTTATCCGTGTTGTCGCCGTGCGGCAGAAAACCGAGCGGCGAATCGGCGAAGGCGAGGGAGCCCTGCGGATAGACGACCGTCATCGGCTCCAGCCCCTGGCCGACGCGCTCCCGGTTCGTCTCGATGACCAGGGCCTCGTAGGTGAACACCGCTTCGCAGCGGTCCGGGGCGGCGGCGCACTCGCGCATCATCGTGCCCGTCGACGGCGGGGTGTTGCCGAACTTGCCCATCAGCATCGTGATGCCGGTCCGCACCGGCTCGGAATCGAGCTGCTCCTGGGTCAGCGCCTGACCGGGTGGATTTCCGGCGAGGTAGTTCAGGAACGCGAAGAACACCGTGGCACCCGAGTTGGACTGGGTGGGATTGGTGATCCACACCTTGACCCGGTCGGCTTCGATGGCGTCGAGGATCTGCTGGATCGACGTGTTGCTTCCCGGCGTGAACCCGAGCCTGTCCATCGAGCGTTGCCAGCCTGCGAACACGATCGGGGAGGAGAACATCGGCGCGGAGTCCTTCAGGTTGCTGCACCTGTCGTTGCCGATCTGCTCGAAAACGGTTGAGGCGAACCAGAACGCATCGAACGGCGGCAGGTTCTCGCAATCATCGCTGAGGAGATTGGCCTGGTCGACCGAGCCGAGCTCGGTGGGGTTGCAGCGCAGTCCGTTGTCCTCGCACCAAGGCCGGACGATGTCGTTGAAGACGAGCCGTTGCTCAGATCCCATGACGATGTTGAGTACGGCGGGGTCGTCGTCGTAGGCCAGCGGCTCCTCGCCCCCGCCACCGTCGTCACCCGAGCACCCGGCGACGAACAACATCAGGAAACACAACGCAACAGCGAGCGTGGTACGCATGCGCAACCTTCTTCGTGGAATGACTCGCACAACATCCGAACGCGTTCCAGCAGGTACAGGTGACTGTACAAGCAACGCGGTCACCCGGGCGGGAATGAGCTGCCGGCAGCGAAGCCGCCCGCGATCAGTCGTTAATCCGTTGTTCACCCAATTACCCGGATCGCGTCATTTACGGCCGGGAAAGGAGCCAGCACCGCACCACCGAGTTGAGGAGACAACCGATGCATCTGCGCCAACGACCACTGACCAAAACGGCCGGCCTGCTGGCCGCAACCACCCTTCTCGTCGCCGGTTGCGGCGGCGAGGGCGGCAGCGACGCCGGCGGCGACGGCCTCTCCGGCGACATCATCATCGACGGATCGAGCACTGTCGCACCGTTGTCCGAAGCGATAGCCGCGATGTTCCAACAGGAAAACCCCGACGTCCGTGTGTCAGTCGGCACGTCCGGCACCGGCGGCGGTTTCGAGAAGTTCTGCAACGGCGAGACGGCAATCTCGGACGCCTCGCGACAGATCAGCGACGAAGAGCGCCAAGCGTGCGAACAGGGCGGCGTCCGCTGGGATGAGATCACCGTGGCCAACGATGCACTCTCGGTCGTGGTCAACCAAGCGAATCCGGTCACGTGCGTCACCACCGAACAGCTGCAGGCCATCTACGGGCCGCAGGCCACCGCAACGAGGTGGAGTGACGTCCCGCAACTGGAGCCCCCGTTCGACGAGCAGCTGCAGATCTTCAGCCCCGGCGCGGATTCCGGGACATTCGACTACTTCACCGATGCGGTCAACGGCGACGAGGGCGCGCAGCGTTCCGACGGGGTCAACATCGTCGGCGAGGACGACAACGCCACGGTGACCGGCGTCTCGGGTTCACCCGGCGGTATCGGATATTTCGGCTACTCGTACTTCAGCGAAAACCAGGACCGCCTCAAGGCGCTACAGATCCGCAACAGCGACGGCGAATGCGTGGGTCCCACACCTGAAGCCACGCAGGACGGGTCCTACAACCCGTTGGGTCGCCAGCTCTACATCTATCCGTCGGCCCAGGCGCTGGAACGACCCGAGGTGGCGGAATTCGTGAACTTCTATCTGGACAACGTCAACGAGGTCGCCGAGCGGGTGGGCTTCATCGGGCTCACCGACGAGCAACTCCAAGACGCCAGGGACAAAGTCTCGAATCTCACTGCCGGGTGAGAACAGCCCAGAGCACGACTATCGGAACGATGGGATTTTAGATGGTTTCACGAGACACGCTGGCGGGCGCCGCACTAGCGCACGATCGGTCGGGCCACAGCCTGGAAGCCGTCAGCCCCCGCTACGGCGAAAAGATCATCAAGGGCGTCCTCGGGATCTGCGCAGCGCTGTCGGTAGCCACCACAATCGCGATCGTGGTGTCCCTGGTGGGGCCGGCGCTGCAGTTCTTCGGCACGGTGGCGCCGTTCGACTTCCTGTTCGGCACGTCATGGTCGCCGTCCTTCCAACCGCAGAGTTTCGGCGTCCTTCCACTGGTTGCGGGCACGGTGAGCGTCGTGCTCTGGGGTTTGCTCGCCGCGATCCCCCTGGGACTCGGCGCTGCCATCTATCTCAGCGAGTACGCGCCCGGCGGGGTCAGGAAGGTCGTCAAACCGATTCTTGAGGTGCTCGAAGGTGTCCCCACCGTCGCGTTCGGGTTCTTCGCGTTCTCGTTCCTCACGCCGCTACTGCAAGACCATTGGCCCGGCATCTTCGGTCAGGAGCCCAACATTTTCAATGCGGGAGCGGCGGGGCTGGCGATCGGCTTGTTGATCGTCCCGATCGTGGCGTCGATCTCACAGGACGCGATGTCGGCTGTGCCACAGGGATTGCGGACCGGCGCGTACGCTCTCGGCGCCAGCCGGATGCGCGTGTCGCTGAGAGTTGTGTTCCCCGCCGCGCTGTCCGGCATCGTGGCAGCCATCGTGCTGGGCGTCTCGCGGGCCATCGGCGAAACGATGGTGGTGCTGATGGCAGCGGGTAACAGCCCGAACCTGAACATCACCTTCACCGAGTCGATCCAAGCGATGACAGCCTACATCGGCGTCACCGCCACCGGTGACATAGCAACGGGCACAATCGAATACGACACAATCTTTGCGGTCGGCCTGCTGCTGTTCGCGATGACACTGTCGATGAATGCCCTCAGCATCCGGCTCGTGCGCCGCTACCGGCAGGTGTACGAATGAGCACCAGGTACGTCGCCCCCAGAACACGGCTGGCGACCGCCGGGGCCCGCTCTGCTGTGGAAGCCCGGATCGGACGCCGACCACCCGGGGAGCGGGTTCGCGGCTCCCTGTTCTACGCGTTTCTGCTGTTAATGATCTCGCTGTCGATGGCGGGCCTCGCGGCGTTGATCATCGACGCGTTCATCGAGGGCCAACCCCGGCTCGGACTCACCCTGTTCACCGAGCCGACCGCCGCGTTCCCGGAAGACTCGGGCTTTCTCAATGCCATCGTCGGCACGCTGTATGTGATCGGCGGCGTCATCGCTCTGGTGGTTCCGTTGGGGGTGGGGGCCGCCATCTACCTCGAGGAGTACGCCGACCGCGAGCGGTGGTGGAACCGATTGATAGAGCTCAATATTCAGAATCTCGCCGCGGTCCCGTCCATCGTGTACGGCATACTCGGTCTGGCGTTCATAGTCCGCGGTCCGCTGAGTTTGGGATTTGTCGTCCTCGCCGGATCGATCACCCTGGCCCTGTTGGTGCTCCCGACGGTGATCCTGGCTTCCCGTGAAGCCATTCGCGCAGTACCGGTCTCGATACGTCAGGCCTCGCTGGCACTGGGTACCACCCAGTGGCAGACCATCCGCGGACAGGTGCTGCCCGCCGCCGTTCCCGGCATAGCCACCGGCGTCATCCTCGCGGTCGGGCGAGCGATCGGAGAGACCGCACCGCTACTCCTGGTCGGTGCGGCGACGTTCGTCACCTTCGTACCGGGGGGTTACCTGGACAGGTACACCGTGCTACCGGTCCAGATTTTCAGTTACTTCTCGCGCGCCCAGGAAGAGTACATCGTCCTCGCAGCGGCAGGAATCATCGTCATGTTGATCCTGCTACTGGCGATGAACTCGTTCGCGATCTGGCTGCGAAACCGCTACGAGCAACGCTGGTAAGGAAATTCATGACAGACGAGACCATCACGCCTTCGGCTCCCGACGCACAGCGTACTGCTGAAGAGGCGCTGCCCTCGGTGCAGGACATGGCCAAGGAAGCTCAGGAACGGCGAAGTGAATCCGACCACCCCACCGAGCAGGAGACCGTCTTCGCCGTCGAAGACGTCACGGTGCGCTACCGCGGCAAGCCGGCCGTCGAGGAGGTCACGTTCGACATCTTCAAAAACAACATCACTGCACTGATCGGACCGTCGGGATGCGGGAAAAGCACGTTGATCCGGTGCTTCAACCGGATGAACGATCTGATTCCGACGGCAAGGATCGACGGTCACATCCGTTACCACGGGCAGGACCTCTACGACCCGTCCGTCGACCCGGTGGAGGTCCGCAAGCGCATCGGAATGGTGTTCCAATCTCCCAATCCCTTCCCGAAATCGATCTTCGAGAACATCGCCTTCGGTCCGAGAACACTGGGAGTCAAGGACAAAAGCGAGCTCAGTGAGATCGTCGAGAGGGCCTTGACGCAGGCCGCGCTGTGGAATGACGTCAAAGACAGGCTCTCCGACAACGCTTACGGATTGTCCGGCGGACAGCAACAACGGCTGTGCATCGCGCGCTCCATCGCCACCAATCCGGATGTCGTTCTGATGGACGAGCCGTGTTCCGCGCTCGACCCCATCTCGACCGGTCGCATCGAGGATCTCATGTTGGAGCTCAAGGAGAATTACTCGATCATCATCGTGACGCACAACATGCAGCAGGCCGCACGCGTCTCCGACATGACCGCGTTCCTGATGGTTCAACTCGACGATCGGGAAGAAAACCCTCGCGGACGCCTCGTCGAATACGATCGCACCGACAGGATCTTCCTCAATCCCTCCGACGAACGTACGGAGCAGTACGTTTCGGGCCGCGTGGGATGACCCGAACCTCAGTGCAGCAGCCGATCGCGTAGGCGATCCAAGGCGTCGGCCACCGGCGCGGTCAGTGTTGTCGGAGCGTCCGCGACCCCCGGTCGCGGACGCTCCGGTGTGTAGTGTCGCGCTTGTTCGAGAACGATTCCCAGTTCGTGCAAACCGCTCTCGTCCACCCTCTGTGTCAACTGGGAGAGCAGATTCAGTTCGTCGAGGTGGACATGGAGCGCCATCTGGTCCCGCGCTCGACTCATCAACCTGGCAGTCGCGTCCTGCGTTTCGGGCCGATCGGCACCCAGCGCGCCTGACGAACGTATTGTCGTCTTGAACCGCTCGGCGGCGTTGATACTCTCTTCGACAACGGAATTCGCTTCGGGCAAGATGCTTCGAGCCAGCGGATAAACAATGGTTTCCTCGAGGACGGTATGGCGGGCCAGAGTGGTGGCGAACAGATCGACTGCTCGTTTTCCCTTTCCTGATCGCGCGTATACCGCCGCGAAGAAACTGAATTGGTCACGCCGCGATCGGCAACGCCATCAACACCGGGAGGAGCGTGGGCGCCTCACTCCACATCCGCGTGCGGAGGCGGTCCAACGTCGCACTGAGCAACCGCGAGACGTGAACCTGGGAGATGTCAAGTGCTTTGGCGATCTCGGTCTGGGTCAAGCACTCACAGAACCGCATTCGCAGAATCGAGCGTTCACGCGCAGGCAGCTCCGTCATGAGCTCAGCGACTATCATCGCGTCCTCGATGGTGTCGTAGCGAGGGTCCTCGGCTCCCTGCATCGCGGCCAGCGTCTGTCCTGCGGAGTCAGAACCGGGAATGGGCATGTCGAGCGACAACGGGCGGTACGCATGCACCGCCTGCATCGACAAGAGGACCTCCTCGCGATCGACGTCGAGTTCCTCGGCTAGTTCGCTTGCCGTCGGGCTGCGGCCCAGCCGCTGCGACAGCGATGCGGTGGCGTCGCGGACGAGGATGTGGTTGTCCTTGACCCTGCGGGGCACCCGCATAGCCCAGGTGTTGTCGCGGAAATGCCGGCGCAATTCCCCGAGAATGCTCGGAACTGCGAACCCGACAAATCGCCCCTGCTCTGGGTCGAACCGGTCGACCACCTTCAGCAGACCGAGGCGCGCGACCTGGACGAGATCGTCGCTCGGCTCGCCCCGGCCGGCAAACCGGCGCGCCAGCTGGTCGGCTAACGGTAGGCAGCGCGCAACGATCTCCAATCTGATCCTTTGCCGTTCCTCGTCGTCGACGACTTCCGTCAGACGTGCGAGATCCTCGTCCACATCAGCGTAGGCATCGGTGTCGGAGTAGCCGTCGTGCGCGGACTCTTTCCGCGGCGGTGCGGTCACGACAATCCCTCCGGCGTGGCGATGAGTTGGTGAGCGTCGATCATGGGCCCTCCTGTCAAGATTTCCGTAGGCGATAGGCACCGGAACACTACGAACCGGTCTGTAGCGTTGCCTACCCCACCGTTGGCCGGGAGGAACCAACCCCTGATGTCTCTCACGCATTCGTCGACAGCCCGTGACCGGATCGTTATCACGGCGTACGAACTCTTCACGCATCGCGGAATCAACGCTGTCGGGGTGGACGAAGTCGTCGAGAAGGCCGGCGTGGCGAAGACAACTCTCTACCGCCATTTCCCCTCGAAGGAGGATCTCGTCCTGGCGTTTCTCGACCGCAGGGAACAACTCTGGACCAGCGAGGTGATCGACAGCCGACCGAGGGAACGCACCGATGATCCGGCCGAACAGTTGCTGGCGATCTTCGACGTCCTCGACGAGTGGTTTCACGACCGTTCGGACTATGAGGCGTGCTCTTTCGTCAAAGTGTTGCTGGAGATGGGCCGCACCGGCCGAATCGGAGAGGCCTGCATCGAACATCTCGACCGCGTTCGCAACATCCTGACGTCCCGCGCGGAGGCCGCCGGCCTGCGCGATCCACACTCGTTCGCGTGGTCTTTCAACGTCCTCATCAAGGGCAGCATCGTGTGCGCCGCCGAGGGCGACCCAGATTCGGCGCGACGCGCGAAGCCGCTCGCCGGCTTCCTCATCGATCAACACCGGGGGCCACGGTGACCGATCTCTGACGTCTGGCGAATCACTGACGCCAGCAAACCCCGCGGCATAGAGTTCAGCTATCCGTGGGCATCGGGCGGGCACGCAACGGGCGCGTGTCGCAATGTCCTCTTTCGCAAGGAGGCGACATGGGGGGATCATCAGCCATCGCGAGGTCGACCGGGGCGGCGAGCGGATACGCCCGCTACATCGGCCGAGTCGGAGGGTTGGCGGCGGCACTGGGAATCGGCGCCGCACTGCTCACCGGTACCGCGGTCGCGTCTGCGGACACGACCGACTCGAGCGCGACATCGTCGAGTTCGTCGGAGTCGTCGTCGGGCACGGACGCACCTACTTCCTCGGAGCGCCGCTCGACGAAGGCCAGAGCCGGAGGGTCCCCGTCGGAGCGGGCTGCCTCACAAGATTCCGCCGAGGAATCCGAGGACGCCGAGTCTGACGACACCGAGACGGAATCCGAGGCCGCCGACGCGGATGTCGACGACAACGACCAGGACGTCGTCGGCAACGACGCGACGGTTGCCGACGGCGAGGAGGACGCGTCGGCCCAGGTGCTCGCCGCCGTGCAGGCCGAAGACGAGGCCGCGGCCGACGAACGCAGCTGGCTGGAGAGGCTGTTCGACAACGAGTCGCCGACCATCAACCCCAATCCCGCCGAGAACACGGTCATCGACGGCAACGTCGTCGGCAACCTGCACCCCGAAGATCCCGACTCGACCCGGTTGACGTTCACCGCGACCCGGCCCGAGCACGGCACCGTCGTCATCGGCTCCGACGGCACCTTCGTCTACTCGCCCGGTGAGAGCTACGCCGGGCAGGACACCTTCCAGGTGACGATCAGCGACGCCCGCGACGGCTTCCACATCCATGGCGCCGCCGGGCTGCTCAACCTGTTCACGTTCGGGCTACTCGGCAGCAGCGGGCACCGCGACACGAAGACCGTGTTCATCGGTCACGAGCGGGCGACCGTCGTCGAAGGCCTGAGCTCACCGGTGGACTTCCGCTTCCTGCCGGACGGGCGGATCCTGGTCGCCGAGAAGGCAGGCGCGATCCGCGTCGTCGAAGACGGGGTGCTGCGGGCCGACCCCCTCATCACGCTGTCCGTTCGGACGGAGGTCGAGCGCGGAATCGCCGGTCTGGCGGTCGATCCCGCGTTCGAGAGCAACGGCCGGATCTACGTCGCCTACGTCTCGGCCGCAACGACCCGAAACACCCGTCGCGCTTCGTCGTCACCGGTAACGCTGCGGCGTTCGATCAGATCCTGGTGGAATCCACCATGACGGCGGCGCCCAACCACCACGGTGGGGCGCTTGATTTCGGCCCCGACGGCAAGCTGTACTGGGGCGTGGGCGACAACGCCACCGGATCGAACGCTCAGGATCTGACGGACAACATCCACGGAAAGATATTGCGGCTCAACGCCGATGGCAGCGTTCCGGGCGACAACCCGTTGATCCTCGGCACGCGCAGCGCAATCTATGCCTACGGTCTGCGCAACCCGTTCCGGTTGACGTTCACACCGACCGGCGAGCTGCTGGTCGCCGATGTCGGCAATGCGGCCTACGAAGAGGTCAACAAGGTCGTCGCCGGCGGCAACTACGGCTGGCCGAGCTCCGAAGGTGTCTGCACGAGCAGCTGTGCGGGCAAGACCGACCCGATCTTCACCTACGCCCGGGACGGCGGCGCGGCGATCACGTCAGTGGCCGTCCACCAAGGAAAGGTGTTCATCGCCGATTTGGTCAAGGGCTGGATCAACGTGCTGACATGCACCCCGGCCTACACGGTGTGCACCGATGTGCAGACCTTCGATCCGGACGCCGGCGCGACCGTCGTCCTCTCCGAGGGACCTGACGGTGCGTTGTACCAGCTGCTCTACCAGCCCGGCGCGCTCGTGCGCATCGACCTGGAGGATATCGACATCTGAGTCCGATTAGCTTGCGGCTCTGACCAATTCGACGACGGGAATCACCCGCTCAGTCTTGGCCTGGTACTCGCCGAACTGGGGCTCGGCCTCGACCTGCCTGGCGTAGACCTCGTCGCGTTCGGCACCCTCGAGCACCCGCGCCGTCGCCGCGTAGGTCTCGGTGCCGATCTCGACGGTGACGTCCGGATTGGCGACGAGGTTGTGGTACCAGTCGGGGTGGGTGTCGGCACCGCCCTTGCTGGCGAAGATGTAGACACGCCCGTCGTCGGGCAGATAGACCAGCGGCGCGATGCGTTCGGTGCCGGACTTCGCCCCGATGTGATGGAGGAGGACGAGCGGCTTGCCCTCGAAGATGCCACCGGCCGTCCCGCCGTTCGCCCGGAATTCTTCGATCACCGCGCGGTTCATCTCGTCGAATGCCGCCTTGTCCATGACTGCTCCCTCGGTCGGTTGGGCCCTGATTTCTAACTACCCCCAGAGCGCCCACCTGTATTCCCCTCGCGACCGGCGCAGGCCTCAGCCACGTCGCGAACTGTATTGCCACAATCAGCCCCCGCAAACAGAGTAATGACTAGACTTCGCCAGCATGGACGGGACGAGGCGACTTCTCGCCGCGGCGTTGCTGATGACAATGGTCAGTGCCTGCACCCCGGAACCGCCACCGTACGAATCTCGTTACACCCCACCGGCTCCCGCCGCTCCCCCGCCTCCTCCCATGGAAC
>NZ_LWCS01000049.1 GCF_001650495.1 Mycolicibacterium iranicum
GGCCGGGCTGGGTCGAGTGGGGCGGCTGCGGCATGGTCAATCCGAACGTGTTGCGCGCCTGCGGTATCGACCCGGAGGTCTATTCGGGTTTCGCATTCGGTATGGGTCTTGAGCGAACTCTGCAGTTCCGCAACGGTATTCCCGATATGCGCGACATGGTCGAGGGTGATGTCCGGTTCTCCCTGCCGTTCGGAGTGGGAGCCTGATGCGCGTTCCGTACAGCTGGCTGCGAGAGATCGTGCAGGCCGGCGCGCCAGGCTGGGACGTGTCGCCCGAAGAGCTCGAGCAGGCGCTGATCCGCATCGGCCACGAGGTCGAAGAGGTCCTTCCAGTAGGCCCGGTCACCGGACCGCTCACGATCGGCCGAGTCGCCGAGATCGAGGAACTCGCGGAGTTCAAGAAGCCAATCAGGGCAGTCAAGGTGGATGTCGGCGAGCCTGAGCCGCGCGATATCGTCTGTGGTGCAACGAACTTCGTGGTCGGTGACCTCGTCGTCGTCGCTCTGCCGGGGACGGTGCTGCCCGGCGACTTCACCATAGCCACCCGCAAGACCTACGGTCGGACCTCTGACGGGATGATATGTTCGGTCTCCGAGCTGAACCTCGGTTCGGACCACTCCGGCATCCTGGTGCTTCCGCCCGGCACCGCCGAACCGGGAACGCCGGCGCACGGCGTGCTGGGTCTCGACGATGTCGTGTTCAACCTCGCGATCACCCCGGACCGCGGCTACTGTCTGTCGCTGCGCGGCATGGCGCGCGAGGTCACCAATGCCTTCGATCTCGACTTCGTCGATCCCGCCGACGTCCCCGCGTTGCCCGCCGACGGCGATGCCTTACCTGTGACGATAGATGCAGGCACCGGGGTTCAGCGTTTCGGGTTACGTCCGGTCACCGGAATTGATCCGAAAGCGGTATCGCCGTGGTGGATTCAGCGCAGGCTGCTGCTGAGCGGCATCCGCGCCATCTCACCGGCCGTCGACGTCACCAACTACGTCATGCTCGAGCTGGGCCATCCGATGCACGCCCACGACCGCAGTCTGATCACCGGCGGCTTCCGCGTTCGGTTCGCCGAGCCCGGGGAGACGGTGGTTACGCTCGACGATGTCGAACGCAAACTCGACCCCGCCGACGTTCTGATCGTCGACGACGTCGCGACCGCCGCGATCGGCGGAGTGATGGGTGCGGGCACCACTGAGGTCCGCGACAGCACCACCGACGTGTTGCTCGAAGCGGCGGTCTGGGATCCCGCAGCCGTCTCGCGCACACAGCGGCGTCTTCATCTTCACAGCGAGGCTGGGCGCCGCTACGAGCGCACCGTCGACCCGGCTGTGTCCGTTGCCGCGCTGGATCGCTGTGCAGCGCTACTGGCCGAGATCGCAGGCGGCACAGCAGAACCGCTGTTGACCGACTGGCGGGGTGATCCACCCCGCGACGACTGGTCGCATCCGCCGGTCAGCATGCCCGCGGATCTGCCGGATCGCACAGCGGGCGTCCAGTATGCGGCCGGCGCGACGCAGAAGCGGCTGACGCAGATCGGCGCCGAGGTGACCGTCGATGGGGGGAGGGTCACGGCGACACCGCCGAGCTGGCGCCCCGACATCCGACAACCCGCCGATCTCGTCGAAGAGGTGATGCGGCTCGAGGGCCTCGACGTCATCCCCTCCGTGTTGCCGACCGCGCCCGCGGGCCGCGGTCTGACGGCCATCCAGAAGCGCAGGCGTGCGGTGGGGAAGTCGTTGGCACTCAACGGTTTTGTCGAGATCCTGCCGACCCCGTTCCTGCCCGCCGGCATTTTCGACCAGTGGGGTCTGGATGCCGACGATCCGCGGCGCCACACCACGAAGGTCCTCAACCCGCTTGAAGCGGACAGGCCCAGCCTGGCGACCACACTGCTGCCCGGCCTCTTGGAAGCGCTGAGCCGCAACGTGTCCCGTGGTGCTGTGGACATCTCGCTGTTCGCTATTGCGCAGGTTGTGGAACCGACATCCGAAACCAGGGCGGTCGAGCGAATCCCGAATGACCGCAGGCCCACCGACGACGAGATCGCGGTGCTCGATGCGTCGCTGCCACGTCAACCCCAGCATGTCGGTGCTGTTCTGGCCGGGCTTCGTGAACCTGCCGGCCCGTGGGGTGCGGGACGAGCGGTCGAGGCGACGGATGCCTTCGAGGCAGTGCGGGTGATCGGCCGGGCTGCGGGCGTGGAGTTCACGCTGCGCGCCGCGCAACATCTTCCGTGGCATCCGGGCCGGTGCGCGGAGGTGCTGATCGGCGACGTCGTCGTCGGGCACGCAGGTCAGCTGCATCCGGCCGTGATCGAACGGTCGGGACTGCCCAGGGGAACCTGTGCCCTGGAGCTGGATCTCGACGCCGTCCCGATCACCGAAACGCTCCCGGCGCCAGGGGTTTCCCCGTTCCCCGCGGTGTTCCAGGACGTTGCGCTCATCGTCGGCGACGACGTGTCGGCGCAGAGCGTGGTCGACGCGGTCCGCGCAGGGGCGGGAGAACTGCTTGAGGACGTCCGCATCTTCGACGTCTACACCGGCCCGCAGATCGGTGACGGCCGTAAGTCGCTCGCTCTGGCGCTGCGATTCCGGGCGCCCGACCGGACGCTGACCGAGGAGGAGGCCAGTGCCGCCCGCGATGCCGCGGTGGCCTTGGCGCGGGAGCGGGTCGGCGCGGTGCAGCGCCGCTGAGGCTTACCCGACCGGGTTGGTCAATTCGGCGAACCCGACGCCCAGTTCGCACCGCACGATGTCACCGGGTTCGATGCCGACCGCGCCCGGCGTTCCCGTCGACAGAATGTCGCCGGGGTAGAACGGCATCACCTGGCTGTGGAAGCTCAACAACTCGGCGGGCGAGAACGTCATCCCCGAGACGGTGTCCTCGCGGTGCACCGCACCGTTGTGGATCGTCGCGACCCGCAGGTTCTCCAGCGGGCCGTACGCGAGCGCCTCGTCGAGGGTGATGAGATCGGGTCCGAACGCAAAGAAGCTCGGATAGTTCTTCACCCGGGTGAGGTAGCGCGGGTTCTCCAGCAGGATGGCCTCGGCGGTCTGATCGAGGATCGGCACCACCCCGGCGACATGGGACATTGCCTCCTCGACACTGACCTGGTAGCAGAGCTTTCCGATGACGAGCCCGAGTTCGGCCTCCGAGGTGACCTTGCCGATACCGGGCGGCGCGATGATGGGTTCGCCGGGCCCGACGATGGTGTGGTCACCTTTGAGGAACGACGCCGGTGTCGTACGCGGCGCGGTCTCGCCGAGATCGCCTGCGTGCGCGCCGTAGTTGAGCCCGATGCCGAAGATCTTGCGCGGATGCTTCCACGGCGCCAGCACCGGGCTGTCGGCCGGCACACACGCATCGTCGCTGATGCCCGCGGCGACCGCGGCGGCGAGCTCGTCGAGGCTGCCGGCTTCCAGCAGCGCCAGCAGATCGGCAGGCGCGCCCGGAAGCACCTTGTCGACGCGGGCGAGGCGACCGTCGGCCGGCGCGACGCAGGCGAGGGGATGGTCATCGAGCAACACTGTGCGCAGACGCACGGGATCTCCTTGTCGTGAGGGGGTTTCAGATGATGGAGCGGATCAGGCCGCCGTCGACGCGCAGCACGACCCCGGTGATGTAGGAGGCGCGCTCGCTGCACAGGAATGCCGCGGCGTCGGCATATTCGTCGGGTGTGCCGTACCGGCCCAGGGCCATCGTGGCCGCGCTGGCTTTCGCGACCTCGTCGACACTCTTCTGTTCGCGCGCGGCTCGCTTCTCGTCGAGAAAGCGGGTGCGGTCGGTGGCGATGCGCCCCGGGACGAGGACATTGCTCGTGACGCCGTCACGGCCCACTTCGTCGGCGAGGGTCTTCGACCACGCGTGCAGGCTCGCACGCAGCGTGTTGGAGAGCCCGAGGTTCGGGATGGGGGACAGTGCCCCCGACGACGTCGACGTCAGGACCCTGCCCCAGCCGCGTTCCCGCATACCGGGCACCACGCGGTCGGTCAGCGCGATGACGGACAGGATCATCGCCTGGAAGCTGTCGCGCCACGTGTCGGTGATCTGGCCGGATACTGGCGTCGGCGGAGGGCCCCCGGTGTTGTTGACCAGGATGTCGATCGGACCGAATGTCGATTCCACCTCTGCGACAGCGGTTTCGATGCGAGCCAGCTCCGCGAGGTCCCAGATCAGCGGCAGGGCTTTGGCGCCTGCCTGCTCGATGCGACCCACCGTGGCGGCAAGACCTTCTTCCGAGCGGCCGGCGACAGCGACATCGGCGCCTTCTTCGGCGAGTCGCACCGCGATCGCCCCGCCGAGCCCACCGCTGGCGCCCAGCACCAGGGCGGTGCGGCCGGCGATACCGAGATCCATGGATTCTCCTTAACGGGAGGGATGGCCGGCGACGGGGAGCGTCGCCAGGTGTTGATCGAGTAGCGGAACCAGCAAGTCTGGCAACGGCAGGGCGGGGGGCCGGACTCGGGAACCGGCGATGACACCGCGCCGCCGCAGGACCTCCTTGCGGATTGACAATCCGATCCGAAGCTGGCCCTCGAAGTTGGCCAGCGGCAGCCATGGCGCGAACACGTCACGGGCGGCGGTGAATCCGCCGTCGTTGTACCCGCGCAGTACCGATGCGAGCACAGACGGGTGGCTGAACCCCGTCATCGCGCCGGCCGAGCCCGACGCCAGTTCGTCGAGCAGGCCGACCCCGCCGAGGCCACCGAACACCGGCACATCGACGCTGGTTGCGAGGCGGGCGACCGCTACCGAGGTCGGCGGCGTCTCGGACTTCACGCCCACCGCGAACGGGCATGCCCGCACCAGCGCCACGACCTGTTCGTCGGTGACGTTGACACCCGACACGACGGGGTAGTCCTGGATCAGCACGCCCGTACCGGTCGCCTCGTGGAGCCGCCGCAATGATTCGGCGGCCACCACCGGGTCGGCGTCGCTGATCTGTGCCATCAGCGCCGTGGGCGGCCGCGGCACTGCACCGAGGAGCCGGAGGGCCTGGGAGACAACCGCATCCGGACTGCGCTCCGACAATCCCAAGACGTACGGAAGGTCCGTCGACGACGCGACCGTCTGTGCCACGGCCGCGGCCTCCGCCGGCTGCAGCGACGCTGCCTCGCCGAATACGCCGAGCGCGACCAGTCCGCAGCATCCGTCCTCGGTGAACGACGCAACCTCGTTGCGTAGCGACTCGAAGTCGACGTTGAGGTGCTCATCGAACGGTGTGGCCAGCACGCCCCAGAGTCCCCTGTCGAGAACGCCTGTCATGCTTGGCTTTCCAGCGTGGAGACGACGTGTTCGGCGATGGCCAGAGCGGAAGTCGCCGCAGGTGAAGGGGCGTTGCGCAGCACGACGATGCGATCGCGGATACTGATGCGGAAGTCGTCGACCAGGCCGCCGTCGGCGTCGAGTGCCTGTGCGCGGATCCCCGCGGTGCTCGGTACGACGTCGTCGTCCGAGAGCTCGGGAACATACGCGCGGGCGGCCGCGACGAAACGCTTCTTGCTGAGGCTCCCGTACATCTCCCTGATGCCGGTGCGCCAGTGCTGGCGGGCGAACCGCCAGAACGCCGGGGTGCGCGCCACATCGGCCAGGTCCGCCGGGGACACGTTCTTCCACGAGTAACCCTCACGCGCCAGCGCCAACACGGCGTTGGGGCCGATCAGGACCTCACCGTCAACGCGTGGTGTGACGTGCACGCCGAGGAACGGGTATCGGGGGTCGGGCACCGGGTAGACCAGGCCGTTGACCAGCCCTCGGCGATGCGGCTTGAGCGCGTAGTACTCGCCGCGGAACGGCATGATCACCGGATCCGGTCCGTCACCGGCCATCTCGGCAAGACGGTCGCTCTGCAGGCCGCCGCAGGCGATCACCTGGTCGAACGCCTCCTCGCCGGAACCGCCGCCACTGCGCGTGCTGACGATCACCTCGCCGCTCTGCACCCGCAGACCGCTGACTTCGTGCCCGAGCATGATCTTGGCGCCGGCCGCCGCTGCGTCTGCGGCCAGTGATTGCGTCACCTCGGCATAGTCCACGATTGATGTGGAGGGCGAGTGCAGGGCGGCGATGCCCTGCACGTGCGGTTCCAGCTCGCGCAGTTCGGCCTGGCCGATGATGCGGATGCCGGGGACGCCGTTCGCCCGGGCACGATCTTCGATGTCGGCCAGTGGGGACCGTTCGACCTCGTTGAGTGCGACCAGCACCTTGCCGCAGGCGATCCGTGTGATCCCGCGCTGCGCGCAGTACTCCTCCAGAAGCCCCACGCCACGACGGCAGAGCAGGGCCTTCGCCGACCCCGGCTGGTAATAGAGGCCGGCATGCACGACACCGCTGTTACGGCCGGTCTGGTGCGATGCCAGCCGGTCCTCCTTCTCGAAAACCGTGATCTCGGCATCCGGTCGGCGTACCAGCAGTTCCCTGGCGACTGCCACCCCGACGATGCCTCCGCCGATCACCGCGACCCGTCGGCTCATCGGCCACCTCCTGTCGATGCGTAGTCCGCGAACACCTCATCCTGATCGGCGCCCAGCCCGGGAGGAGCCTCTGCTCGGCGTTGCTCCACGTCCGAGAGATGCACCGGCGACGCAGGCATCTCAAGGTCTCCCAGCCTCGGGTGCGACACCGTCATGATCATCGATCGCCGGACCTGTTCCCAGTCGTAGACCTCCGGGACCGTTCGTATGCGTCCGGCCGGAACCCCGGCGGAATCCAGCGCAGCGATCACCTCGTCGGCGTGGCGCTCGGACAGCAACGCGTTGATCTCCTTCTGCAACTCGCCCGCACGGGCGACCCGCGCGATGTTGGTGGCGATGTCCTCCCTGTCGGGATCGAGGCCGACGATCGGAGCGAACCTGCGCCACAACGCCTCGGAGCCGACTCCGATGACGATGTCGGCGTCAGTGCACTCGAACACCCCGTACGGGGCGATGGAGGGGTGGCGGTTGCCGGTGAGGACGGGTTCCACTCCGGCCGCCAGCCAGCCCACCCCGTGGAAAACATGAACCCCGACGACCGCTGCCAGCAGTGAGGTTTCGACATGCTGTCCGCGGCCGGTGCGCTCGCGGGCCTGCAGCGCCGTCATCACGCCGAAGGCCCCGAACATTCCGGCGAGGATGTCGCACATCGGGATACCGACGCGCTGCGGTCCCGTGGTGGGGCTCCCGGTCAGCGTCATCAGGCCACCCTCGGCCTGCACGATCTGATCGAATCCGGGTCGCTTGCCGTCGGGGCCGTCCTTGCCGAATCCGGTGATCGACAACGTCACCAGCCGGGGGTTGAGCTGACGCAGGGTGTCGAGCCCGAGGCCGAGTCGGTCCAACACCCCGGGCCGGTAATTCTCGACGAGCACGTCTGCCTGCGAGACGAGCCAACGTAGTTTGTCGGCGCCCTCGGGGTCCTTGAGGTCGAGCACCACGGAGCGCTTGTTGCGGTTGGCGCTCATGTAATACGCCGATTCGCGGTATCCGTCGCGGTCGACGTACGGCAGCCAGTTGCGGCTGTCGTCACCGCCGGGCGGCTCCACCTTGATCACTTCGGCGCCGGCATCGGCCATCATCATGGTCGCGTAGGGGCCTGCGAGGGCACGGCTGAGATCGACGACGCGGACATCGGCAAGTGGACGGGGATTCATCAGGGCTTCTTCCATCAACGGCCTCCCATGAGTTTCAAGCCGACCGACATGAGCACGATCACCGAGGTGATCCGAAGCACGTGAATGGTCAACACGATCGGAACATTGGCTCCCGCGGTCGCCGACATCGCGCCCATCTGCGCGATGCCGCCCGGC
The DNA here is from genome assembly GCF_001650495.1 of Mycolicibacterium iranicum. Classification (GTDB taxonomy): domain Bacteria; phylum Actinomycetota; class Actinomycetes; order Mycobacteriales; family Mycobacteriaceae; genus Mycobacterium; species Mycobacterium iranicum_A. Next base: position 7,783 of record NZ_LWCS01000049.1, read on the forward strand.
GCGGTGGCCAGTAGCGCGGTGACCGAGTCGAGGTTGGCGAACTTCCACAGCAGCACTGCTGAGACCAGACCGAAGACCAGAAACGCAACGACGGTGACGACGATGGGGACCGCCGCTGATCTCAACTGTGACAACGTCTCCCGGGTCACGCCGGTGCCGAGCAGCCAGCCGATCAAGACGTAGACGATCCACTTGCCGGCCGACGGGATCTCGAAGGCCGAGCTGTGCAGGATGTTGACAAGGGCGACGCCGACCATGGCACCCAGCAGCGGCGCGGCAGGCAGGTGCAGCAGTGTTGCCACCGCGGCACCCGCCACTGCTGCTGCCACAGTCAGCAGCAGTGTGCCGATGTTCATCAGACGTGTTCCCGCTCTTTGATGTCTTCGGCTTTGCCGCGGCGCTTCAGCGAAACCAGTTGCAGCGCAGCCTGGCTGGCGCGGCGGATGGGGGTTTTGATCACCGGGATCAGGAACAGGAACGCGATGAAGCAGAGAATGCCCACCGACGTGCCGCGCTCGACGAAGACACCCAGGCTGCCACCGGAGATGACCATGGTCTGTCGTAGTGTCTCCTCCGCCAGCGGACCGAGCACGAGGGCGATCACCAGTGCCGCGGGGGAGAGTCCGTAGATCCGCATGAAGAACCCGAGGACGCCGCACACCAGCATGATCTGCACGTCGAGCAGACTGTTGTTCACGGCGAACGTGCCCAACACACACAGCACGATGACGATGGGGCCGAGCACCCGGAACGGCACGCGGGCGATGCTCGCGAAGCCGGGGATGCAGAACACGTTGACCAGCAGCAACATGATGTTGCCCAGGAACATGCTGGCGATCAGGCCCCACGCGAACTCCGGATTCTGCTCCATCAGCAGCGGCCCCGGCTGCAATCCCCACATGAGGAAGCCGCCGAGCAGCACCGCGGTCGCGCCACCGCCAGGGATTCCCAGTGTCAGTAGCGGGGCCAGGGCGCCGGAGGATGCCGCATTGTTCGCGGCCTCAGGACCGACCAGTCCGGCCATCGCGCCCTTGCCGAACTTCTCCGGTGTCTTCGACACCGACTTCTCGACGTTGTAGGCCATCAAGGAGGCGATCGTGGCGCCGGCGCCGGGGGTGACGCCCACACCGAAGCCGAGGAACGAGCCGCGCAGGGCAGGACCCGTCGACTCACGGATGTCTTCCTTCGTCGGCCAGAAGTCGCGGCTGCGTGCCGAAACGCCGAAGAAATCGAGCTTCTCCAAATGTCCACCGCGCCAGAGAGTGTGCAGAACCTCGCCGACGGCGAAGAGTCCGATGGCGACGGGGATGAAGTCGATGCCGTTGATCAGATCAACCGAGCCGAAGGTGTAGCGCTGCTCGCCGCCGCCGATGTCGATGCCCACTGTTCCGATCGCGAATCCGATGAGCGCCGAGAGGGCGCCGAGGAGCTTGTTGCCCTTGAGGATCACGATGACGGTCAGCAAACCGGCCAGCACGATGAGGAAGTACTCCGGCGGTCCGAACGTCTTCGCGAAGTCGGCGATGGTGGGGGCCGCGAACGCCAGCAGCACGGCGCCGATGGTGCCTGCGACGAACGACGCGATGGCCGCCATCACCAGAGCCGGGCCCGCTCGGCCTTGTTTCGCCAGCGGATAGCCGTCGAAGGTGCTTGCGACCGTGGCAGATTCACCCGGCGTGTTGATCAGTACCGAGGTGATCGTTCCGCCGTACATCGAGCCGTAATACACGGCCGCGAGCATGACGATCGCGCCGGTGGGATCGAGCCCGAAGGTCAGCGGCAGCAGGATCGCGAGGCCGGCCGATGGGCCGACGCCGGGAATCACGCCGACTACCATGCCGATGAGGACACCGCCGGCGAGTAGAAGCAGGTTCTGCAGAGTGAGGATCGCGTAGATCCCCTCCAGTAACTGACTCATGGCGTTTCCTCAGCCGATCGGCACGATGCCCTGCGGCAGGCCGACATTGAGTGCGGACTCGAACGCAAGGTAGAGGAGGACTGGTACGGCAATGGCGAGGATCACCGCGCGCACGTGGTGCTCGCGGTCCAGGAACCACAGCGTCGCACCGAGAAACAGGATTCCGGACAGGGCTGCGCCCAGAAGTCCGAAGAGACCGACGAACAGCGCTGCGGCGACCACGAATCCGGCCAGCGCCAACGGGTGACGGCCGAGATCGGGCTCGGCGGCCTCCTCTGCTGCTTCCGCGGCGTCAACGGGCGCGTCGATCGCCGGCCTCTGCAGCAATTCCCGGACCATCGCGAAGACCGTGATCGCCATCGCGAGGAACCCGAGCAGACGGGGGAAGTAACCAGGGCCTACCCGACCGGCCACGGTGCGCCACTCCATGCCCATCGCCACCTCGGTATAGAGGGCGAATCCGAGCAGAATCAGCCCGAGGAACGCCAGCTTCGGCCAATTCACCTGCCGTTTGGCTTTATCGGCGCCCGTCACAGTCACGCTCATGGCCGGCATCGGTTCGGAGGCTGCGGCATGCGGGACGGTCGTCACAGCGCCCCCTGTTCCTTGAGTGTCTCCTCGAACTCGGTGGTGGTCTGCTCGAGGTACTTGGTGAAGTCCTCGCCCCACTTCAGGTCCTCGGTGAGATAGTTGTCGGCCAGATACGCCTGCCACTGGTCGCTTTTGACCACCTCTTGCATCGTCTTGATCCACCAGTCCGCGGCGTAGTCGGGAACATCGGGCGGCAGGATCAGCCCGCGTGGCATGGACGGCAGATCACTCATACCTTTCTCCGCCCCGGTGGGCACGTCTGGCAGCGCGTCCAGACGCTCCGGCCCGGTGAACAGCAGCGGCTGCATGTCGCCGGCTTCGATCTGGCCGAGGATGGAACCCGGGTTGGAGATCATCGCGTCCAGTGCCCCCGAGAGCAGTGAGGTCTGCACCTGGCCCTCCTCGTTGTAGGGCACGTACTCGATGTTGTAGCCGGCATGTTCGGCAATCAGGGATTGCAGGATGAAATCGACGTTCACGGTGCCGATCCCGCCGACGACGACGGTGCCCTTGTTCTTGGCGAAGGTCACCCAGTCCTCGTAGGTCTTGATGTCGCTGTCGCCGTTGACCAGCAGCAGTGCGTCGTCGGTGGCGAGCAGCCCCACATGGGTGAAGTCCTTGTAGGTCCATCCCGGGTCGGCCTGCAGCGGGGTGGTCAGGAACGAACCCGAGGTGGTGGAGACGTTGTAGGGATTGCCTCGCTGCGAGAGCAGATAGCCCCATCCGGTGGCACCGCTGCCACCCTCCCGGTTCTCGACGGCGATGTCGCTGGGGTACAGGCCGTCCTCCTGGATGATCTGCACGAGCTTGCGGGCCATCAGGTCGTTGCCGCCGCCGGGGCCGAAGGCCACCGTCCAATCGAGGGTCTCCGACGGATAATCCTCGGCCGAACCGGTGTTGGCCGTGCCTCCGCTGCACGCGGGAACGACGAGCGCCACAGCGGAGAACGCCGCTGCCAGTGCGATTCTCAGTCGCATGATGATCTCCTCATTGAGTCAAGGTGTTGGTTTGATGTTCAGTTGTCAGCGTCGGGGCGGAACCACGAACCGTTGGCTGTGGCAACGAGACGTCCTGTGTCGTCGTGCATCCGGGATTCCAGCGCAACGATCCGCCTGCCGGGGTGGATGATTCGTCCGGTGGCCGTGACGTCGGAACGAACGGGACGGACAAACCGCATGTGCATCTCGATGGTCGAGCCGGCCGACAGGTACCGGTTGCACGCGTGTCCCATGGAGATGTCGAGGACGGTGGACAGCACCCCGCCGTGCACTCCGCCGCCGGCGTTGCAGAGGTGCTGCGCAAAAGGCAGGTGCACCGTGCACGCCTGCTCGTCGTCCAGATACCCGATCGACAAGCCGAGGAAATGGATGAGGAAGTACTGACCGAACTTCGGCTCGGCCACCTCGGAGGCGTGCATGGCCGCGGCGACCGGGTCACCGCTGGTGCGTGGTTGATCAGTCGTCGTCATGACCAGGTGAACCTCGGGGGACGCTTCTCCAGGAACGACCGCACGCCCTCGGCGTAGTCGTCGGTGTCGAACGACGAGTTCCGGATGTCGACGGTCACGTCGTCGTCGACGGTCTGTCCGCCCAGGACGAGGTCGACGATCCGTTTCGACGAGCGGACACTGAACTGTGCACGGGTGGTGACGAGGCGGGCGAACTCGTAGGTCTGCTTCTCCAGATCTTCGGCTGGGATCAGCTCGTCGATCAGTCCGAGGCGCAGGGCGTCCTCGGCGTAGACGTGTTGGCCGGAGAACAGGATCCACTTGGCGCGCGAGGGGCCGACCACGTCGACGAGCCGCTTGGTGGACTCGAGGCTGTAGACCAGCCCGAGCTTGGCAGGCGTGATGCCGAAACGTGACCGCTCGTCGGCGAATCGGATGTCGCAGGCCAACGCGAGTCCGCAGCCTCCGCCGATGCAGTAGCCGTGCACCATGGCGATGGTCGGCTTGGTGCAGCCCTCGACGGCGTGCTCGGCCGCCGCCACATCCTCGTTGTAGGCCTTGGCCGACGCGCTGTTGCCGCGGATTTCCTCGAACTCGCTGATGTCGGCGCCGGAGGCGAAGCTGCGGGTACCGGCACCGCGCACCACGATCACCTTGACCGAGTGGTCGGCGTCGAGTTCTGCGAACACCTCGGGGATGCGGCGATACATGGTCAGTGCGATCGCATTGTGACTGTCGGGATTATGCACCTCGACCGTCGCGATCTCCGGTGTCTCGGCGTCTCGCGAGACCCGGATCTCCTTACTGCTCATGCTGTCTTGTCCTCCTGCATCTCGGGGTGGGCGTCATAGAGGACGCCTTCGGCGAACAATTTGTCGAGCTCCTCGCGCTCGATGCCGAGCTCGGCGAGGACGTCGGCGGTGTGCTGGCCGAGCCACGGGGCGGGCGAGCGGACACTGAATTCGAGGTCGGAGAAGCGCGTCGGCGGCGCAATGGTCTTCATCGGCCCGATGATCGGGTGCTCGAGATCCACGATCATCCCGCGCGCCTGCACGTGTGGATCGTCGAGGGTCTCGTCGTAGGTCAGTACCGGACCTCCCGGCACACCGGCGGTATCCATCCGATCGACCCACGCGCTGGTCGGCAGCGTGGTGGTGATGGCCTCGATCTCCTCTTCGAGATCGTCGAGATGCGCCATCCGCGCCGGCAGATCGACGAAGCGCCTGTCGTCCGCCCAATCGGGACGCTTGAGGACGTCGTTGATAAGTCGTAGCCAGAGCCGCTCGGTGTTCGCGCCGATGGTCACGTAACCGTCGGCCGTCCGGTAGGCCTGGTACGGCGCCGAACGACGGTGGCGGGTGCCCGTCTGTGCCGGGGTCTCACCGCTGCCGAAGTAGGCGCCCGACTCCCACACCGTCCACGCGAGTCCCGCGTCGACCAGTGAGATGTCGATGTACTGACCTTCGCCGGTCTGTCGGCGGTGCAGCTCGGCGGCGAGGATCGAGTAGATCGCGGTGGCGCCGGCGGCGATGTCGTTGATGGCGATACCGACCTTGGTGGGCTTGCCGTCGGGTTGGCCGGTCATCCGCAGGAACCCGCCGATGCCTTGGGCCATGATGTCGAAGCCGGGGCGATCGCGGTACGGGCCGGTCTGGCCGAAGCCGCTGATCGAGCAGTACAGGATGTCGTCGCGCACGCTGCGCAGCGACTCGTAGTCGATGCCGAGGCGCTTGGCGACGCCCGGCCGGAAGTTCTCGATCACCAGATCGGCATTGGCGGCCAGCTCCACGAAGAGCTCGCGGCCGCGGTCGGCCTTCAGGTCGACCGCGACGGACCGCTTGCTCCGGTTCGGCATCGCGAAGGGGTAGCTCTCGCCGTTGACCTTCGGTGCCATGCGCCGCGAATCGTCGCCGGTGCCGGGCTGCTCGATCTTGATGACATCGGCGCCGAGCTCGGCCAGCACCATCGTGCAGTACGGACCCGACAAGAATCTCGTCAGGTCCAGGACCCGAAATCCGCTGAGTGGTCTCATTCAGCCTTCCCGCATAGTGGAATATGTTTTACGCTATGCGGAAAGCGTAGGTCGGTGATCGGAGTCACGTCAAGAGTTGGTTGCGATGTGCATCACGGTGTCGGCAGCGATCGGTCCTTGGGGCCAGACGGGAGCAAGGGAAGATGTTGACCGTGGATTTCAGCGGAGATGCAGACTCGGAACGGACGGCGCGGCGCGGCGGCGTGCAGTCGATCGACCGCGCCGTCGCGATCCTGCGGTGCTTCGATGGGCGCAGGCCGGAACTCGGCATCAGCGAAATCTCGCGCTCGACGGGGCTTTCGACGAGCACCGTTCACCGGTTGCTGAACGCGATGCAGGAGAACCACCTCGTCAGGCAGACCGGTACGAAGCGCTACGGGCTCGGGCCGCTGCTGATGCAACTGGCCAACTCGGGCGCGATGCCGCGGGGGTTGCGGGAGGCCGCGCTGCCGTTCATGACCGAGTTGCGCGACGAGTTCGACGAGACGATCGGTCTGCACGAACTGCTGGGAACGGGGCAGCGCATCGTGGCCGCCCAGGTGGAGAGCCATCAGGAACTGCGGCGCACCTACACCGACATCGGGGTGCCGATCCGGCTCGCCTACGGGGGCCCAGGCAAGGCGATCCTGTGCGCCCTGCCCGAAGTCGAACGCGCGCAACACCTTTCTGAGCCCATCGCGGCGCTTACCGCGAGTACTACTGTCGACCCCGTCGCCGTGACGCGAGAGCTCGAGGAGGCGCGCCTGCGTGGCTACGCCGCCTCGAACGGTCAACGTACCGTGGGGATCTGGGCCGTCGCAGCTCCCGTGTTCGACCACACGCAACGGGTCGTCGGCGCCATCGGCGCATCGGTTCCCGCGGTGCGGATGACGCCGGAGCGGCAGGTCGAAATCGGCACGAGGGTGCGCGAGGTGGCCTGGCAGCTCTCAACGGCGCTCGGCGCCGCGGCCGAGGGCGTGCACGCTCTCGTGCCCGACATCAGGCTCGGCTGACGCCAGGACCTTCGGTCAATGCCGTAGCCGCCGGAAAAGCAGGACCGGCCGAGGCCATCTTGAGGTGCTCGAAGACTCTCTCTTTGACAGGATCGCCGCGATCCCGGCGAAAATCCAGATCGGGGCAGGTGTCGGCACTCGATCTGGAGTAGGCCTATAATCGGTTTGCATAGTCCTGCATAACCATGCATGATCGCTGCATGACATCCGTCGCGGTTGCCGGTGCCAGTGGCTATGCCGGGGGAGAGATCCTGCGTCTTCTCCTCGGCCATCCTGCCTACGCCGACGGTCGCCTGACGATCGGTGCGCTGACAGCGGCGACCAGCGCCGGAACCGGGATTGCCGAGCATCACCCGCATCTGCTTCCGCTCGCGGATCGCACGCTCGACGCCACCGAACTCGACGTGCTCGCGGGCCACGACGTGGTGTTCCTCGCTCTTCCGCACGGGCATTCGGCGGCGCTGGCCGAACAGCTCGGACCTGACACCCTGATCGTCGACTGCGGCGCCGACTTCCGCCTCACCGACGCCGGCGACTGGGAGCGATTCTACGGATCCGAACATGCGGGCAGCTGGCCGTATGGTCTGCCCGAGCTCCCCGGCGCCCGTGACCGACTGCGCGACACGAAGCGCATCGCGGTGCCCGGCTGCTATCCCACCGCGGCGTTGCTGGCGCTGTGGCCCGCATTGGCAGAGGGACTCATCGAGCCCGCCGTCACGGTCGTCGCGGTCAGCGGCACGTCCGGGGCCGGCCGCGCAGCCAAGGTGGACCTGCTCGGCTCGGAGGTCATCGGCTCGGCCCGCGCATACAACATCGGCGGCAAGCACAGGCACACCCCCGAGATCGCGCAGGGGCTGCGCGGCGTCGCCGGAGGTGATGTCACCGTGTCGTTCACGCCGGTCCTGATCCCCACCTCGCGGGGCATCCTGGCCACCTGCACCGCCCATACCCAGGCTTCCCAGTCTCAGCTGCGTGCGGCGTACGAAAAAGCCTATACCAACGAGCCTTTCGTCCATCTGCTGCCCGAAGAGCAGCTGCCCAAGACCGGCGCGGTGATCGGCTCCAACGCCGCCCAGCTCGCCATCGCCGTCGACGAGGACGCATCGACGTTCATCGCGATCGCAGCCATCGACAATCTCGTGAAGGGAACCGGAGGAGCGGCAGTGCAGTCGATGAACCTCGCCCTGAATTGGCCTGAGACAGAGGGCCTTTCGATCGTCGGGGTCGCACCATGAGTAAACTGCTGCGCACCCAGGGAGTCACTGCGCCCGCCGGCTTCCGGGCAACCGGTGTCGCCGCAGGTATCAAGGCGTCCGGAGCCTTGGATCTCGCGTTGGTGTTCAACGAGGGCCCGGACCATTCGGCGGCAGGAGTGTTCACCCGCAACAAGGTCAAGGCGGCACCGGTGCTGTGGTCCCAGCAGGTGCTCACGACCGGACAGCTTCGCGCGGTCATCCTGAACTCGGGCGGCGCGAACGCGTGTACAGGACCGGGCGGTTTCCAGGACACCCATGCCACCGCCGAAGCCGTCGCGGCCGCACTGTCGGATTGGGGAACCGAGACAGGGGCCATCGAGATCGCGGTGTGCTCCACGGGCCTCATCGGAGACCGGCTCCCGATGGACAGGGTGCTCGCAGGCGTCACCGCGATCGTCCACGAGATGGCCGGTGGCCTGACCGGAGGCGAGGAGGCCGCGCGGGCCATCATGACCACCGATACCGTCCCCAAGCAGGCGGCTCTGCACCACGGCGACAACTGGACTGTCGGCGGGATGGCCAAGGGCGCAGGCATGCTGGCGCCATCGCTGGCAACGATGCTCTGCGTCATCACCACCGACGCCGTCGCCGGTCCGGAGGCTCTCGATGCTGCGCTGCGCCACGCGACCTCGCGGACGTTCGACCGGCTCGATGTCGACGGGAGCTGCTCGACCAATGACACCGTTCTGCTGCTGTCGTCGGGTGCCAGTGAGGTCGCGCCGAGCCAGGCCGAACTCGACGAGGCCGTGCTGCGGGTGTGCGACGACCTCTGCGCTCAATTGCAGGCTGACGCCGAAGGTGTCACCAAGCGGATCCTGGTGACGGTGACCGGCGCCGCAGGCGACGAGGACGCGTTGACGGCTGCCCGGGTGATCGCCCGCGACAGCCTGGTCAAGACCGCGCTGTTCGGATCCGACCCGAATTGGGGCCGGGTGCTGGCAGCGGTGGGCATGGCCCCGGTGAAGCTCGATGCCGAGCGGATCGCAGTGTCGTTCAATGGTTTTCCGGTGTGTATCGACAGTGTCGGCGCGCCAGGTGCGCGTGAGGTCGATCTGTCGGGCGAGAACGTCGCGGTGGTCGTCGATCTCGGTGTCGGAACAGGGTCGGCCTCGATTCGCACGACCGACCTTTCCCACGCCTACGTCGAAGAGAACTCGGCGTACAGCTCATGACCCCGACAACCGCCGACAAGGCGCAGGTGCTCGCCGACGCGCTGCCGTGGCTGACCGCGCTGAACGACAAGATCGTCGTCGTCAAGTACGGCGGCAATGCAATGACCGACGAGCGACTCAAGGCGGCCTTCGCCGCCGACATGGTCTTCCTTCGCAACTGCGGCATTCACCCGGTCGTGGTCCACGGCGGCGGGCCGCAGATCTCGGCGATGCTCAAGAAGCTGGGAATCGCAGGCGATTTCAAGGGCGGTTTCCGCGTCACCACGCCCGAGGTGCTCGAGGTGGCCCGGATGGTGCTCTTCGGTCAGGTCGGCCGCGAACTGGTCAATCTCATCAACGCCTATGGCCCGTACGCCGTCGGAATCACCGGCGAGGACGCACATCTGTTCACCGCGGTGCGCCGCACCGTCCTGGTCGACGGCGTGGCCACGGACATCGGCCTGGTGGGTGACGTCGAGAAGGTCAACACCGATGCTGTGCTCGACCTGATCGAGGCCGGCCGGATTCCGGTCGTGTCCACGATCGCGCCCGACGGCGCAGGCCTGGTCTACAACATCAACGCCGACACCGCAGCCGCGGCGCTGGCCGAAGCGCTCGGCGCCGAGAAGCTGCTCATGCTCACCGACGTCGAGGGACTCTACACTTCCTGGCCGGACCGCAATTCGCTTGTCAGCCAGATCAATTCGGAAGAGCTGTGCGAACTTCTCCCGACCTTGGAGGAGGGGATGGTGCCCAAAATCGAGGCCTGCCTGCGCGCAATCGACGGGGGCGTCCCAAGCGCACACGTGATCGACGGCCGCGTGGAGCATTGCGTGCTCGTCGAACTTTTCACCAACGAAGGGGCGGGCACAAAGGTGATCAGCGCATGACTCGGCTCGTAGATCGCTGGTCGGCGGTCATGATGGACAACTACGGCACCCCGCCGCTGGCGCTCGCCGGCGGTCACGGCGCCGTGGTGACCGACGTCGACGGCAAGTCCTACATCGACCTGCTCGGCGGCATCGCCGTCAACGTTTTGGGCCACGGTCACCCCGCGGTGATCGAAGCCGTCACCCAACAGATGAGGACGCTCGGGCACACCTCCAATCTGTACGCGACCGAGCCGGGTATCGCGCTCGCCGAGGCCCTCGTCGGCCACCTGGGCGCGCCGGCGAAGGCGTTCTTCTGCAACTCGGGCACCGAGGCCAACGAGGCGGCCTTCAAAATCTCCCGGCTCACCGGGCGCACGAAACTCGTTGCGGCACAGAATGCTTTTCACGGCCGCACGATGGGTTCCCTGGCGCTGACGGGTCAGCCCAGCAAGCAGGCCCCGTTCGCACCGCTGCCGGGTGAGGTAACCCATGTCCCCTACGGCGACGCGGACGAGCTGCGTCGCGTTGTCAACTCCGAGACGGCGGCGGTCTTCCTCGAGCCGATCATGGGGGAGGGCGGGGTGGTCGATCCACCCGCCGGGTACCTCGCCGCCGCGCGCGAGATCACCGCCGAAAGCGGCGCGCTGCTGGTTCTCGACGAAGTGCAGACCGGGGTCGGCCGTACCGGCGCCTTCTACGCCCACCAGCATGACGGCATCACCCCCGACATCGTCACCCTCGCCAAGGGTCTCGGTGGCGGCCTGCCGATCGGCGCGTGCCTGGCCATCGGTGACACCGCGGACCTGCTGACACCCGGGTTGCACGGCAGCACGTTCGGCGGCAACCCGGTCTGCACCGCGGCGGCGCTCGCCGTGCTCAAGGTGCTCGCCGACGACCAGCTAATCGAGCGGGCGGACGTCCTGGGTAAGACCATCGCCCACGGGGTGGAAGCGCTCGGCCATTCGCTGGTCAGCCATGTCCGTGGCCGCGGTCTGCTTCGGGGCATCGTGCTGACCGCCGAGGCGGCGAAGCCGGCCGAAACCGCCGCCCGCGAGGCCGGTTTCCTCGTCAACGCAGCGGCGCCGGACGTCATCAGACTGGCCCCGCCTCTGGTGATCACCGAAGCCGAGGTCGAGTCGTTTCTCGCGGCGCTGCCCACCATCCTCGACAAGGCTCAGGAGAGTTCACGATGACCCGGCATTTCCTGCGCGACGACGACTTCAGCCCCGACGAGCAGGCCGAGGTGCTCGCCCTGGCGGCGGAACTGAAGAAGGACCGGTTCAGCAGGCGCCCGCTGGACGGACCTCGCGGTGTCGCCGTGATCTTCGAGAAGAACTCGACCCGCACCCGGTTCTCGTTCGAGATGGGTATCGCCGAACTCGGGGGTCACGCTGTCGTCGTCGACGGCCGCAGCACCCAGCTCGGGCGCGAGGAGACCCTGGAGGACACCGGCCAGGTGCTGTCACGCTACGTCGATGCCATCGTGTGGCGGACATTCGCGCAGGAGCGGCTCACCGCCATGGCGTCGGGATCGACGGTGCCGATCGTCAACGCCCTGTCGGACGAGTTCCACCCGTGCCAGGTACTGGCAGACCTGCAGACCCTTGCTGAACGCAAAGGAGAGCTGAAAGGGTTGCGGCTGAGTTATTTCGGCGACGGCGCCAACAACATGGCCCACTCCCTGATGCTCGGCGGTGTCACTGCCGGCATCGACGTGACCATCGCCGCGCCGCACGGTTTCGAACCGCATCCGATGTTCGTCGCTGCCGCAGAAACACGAGCTCATCAGACCGGTGCCACCGTGACCCTCACCGACGACCCGATCGCCGCGGCGACGGGGGCTGACGTACTGGTCACCGACACATGGACGTCGATGGGGCAGGAGAACGACGGGCTCGACCGGATTCGGCCCTTCCGTCCCTTCCAGCTGAACAGTGATCTGCTCGGTCACGCGGACTCGGAAGCTGTTGTGCTTCATTGTCTTCCGGCCCATCGCGGTCATGAGATCACCGACGAGGTCATCGACGGGCCGCAGAGTGCGGTGTGGGACGAAGCCGAAAACCGACTGCACGCGCAGAAAGCGCTACTGGTGTGGCTACTGGAACGAACATGACGGCGGCCACCACCCGCGCGGGCCGTCAGGCCCGTATCGTCGCGTTGCTGTCGGCGCAGTCCGTACACAGCCAGACCGAACTCGCGGCGCTGCTGGCCGACGAAGGTATCGACGTCACCCAGGCGACGCTCTCACGTGACCTCGAAGAGCTGGGCGCGGTGAAACTGCGCGGTGCCGACGGCGGTGTCGGTGTGTACATCGTGCCCGAGGACGGCAGCCCCGTCCGCGGTGTCGCCGGTGGCACCGAGCGGGTGACGCGGCTTCTCGGCGATCTTCTCGTGTCCACCGACCACAGCGGCAACCTCGCCGTGTTGCGCACACCGCCCGGTGCGGCGCACTACCTGGCCAGCGCGATGGACCGCGCAGCGCTGCCCTACGTTGTCGGTACGGTCGCCGGTGACGACACGATCCTCGTCGTGGCACGTGAACCGATGACCGGCGCCGAGCTCGCCGTCACCATCGAAAACCTCTCCAAGACCTGAACCAGCCCCACCCGAAGGAGTTTCGTTATGTCCGAGCGCGTCATCCTGGCCTATTCCGGTGGCCTGGATACCTCGGTAGCCATCAGCTGGATCGGTAAGGAGACCGGCCAGGAAGTCGTCGCCGTCGCCATCGATCTCGGGCAGGGCGGCGAGGACATGGAGGTGATACGGCAGCGTGCGCTCGACTGCGGCGCCGTCGAGGCCGTCGTCATCGACGCCCGTGACGAGTTCGCCGAGCAGTACTGCCTGCCGGCCATCAAGTCCAACGCCCTCTATATGGACCGTTACCCGCTGGTGTCGGCGCTGAGCCGTCCTTTGATCGTCAAGCACCTCGTCGAGGCGGCGCGCGACCATGGCGGCAGCGTCGTCGCGCACGGCTGCACCGGCAAGGGAAACGACCAGGTGCGCTTCGAGGTCGGATTCGCCTCGCTTGCACCCGATCTCAAGGTGCTTGCGCCCGTCCGCGACTACGCGTGGACCCGTGAGAAGGCGATCGCCTTCGCCGAGGAGAACGCGATACCGATCAACGTGACCAAGCGCTCGCCGTTCTCGATCGACCAGAACGTGTGGGGCCGAGCGGTGGAGACCGGTTTCCTCGAGCACCTCTGGAACGCCCCGACCAAGGACGTCTACGACTACACCGAAGACCCCACCGTCAACTGGAACACCCCTGACGAGGTGATCGTCGGATTCGAGAAGGGGGTGCCGGTGTCGCTGGACGGCAAGCCGGTCACGGTGCTGGAGGCCATCGAGCAGCTCAACCGGCGCGCAGGAGCGCAGGGTGTGGGTCGCCTCGACGTCGTTGAAGACCGGCTGGTCGGCATCAAGAGCCGCGAGATCTACGAAGCGCCCGGAGCGATGGTGCTCATCACGGCCCACACCGAACTCGAACACGTCACGCTGGAGCGCGAACTCGGCCGCTTCAAGCGGACCACCGACCAGAAGTGGGGCGAGCTGGTCTACGACGGACTCTGGTATTCGCCGCTGAAGGCCTCGCTGGAGGCATTCGTCGCCCACACCCAGGAGCATGTGACGGGGGAGATCCGAATGGTGCTGCACGGCGGGCACATCGCGGTCAACGGCCGTCGCAGTGCTGAGTCGCTGTACGACTTCAACCTCGCCACCTACGACGAGGGTGACACCTTCGACCAGTCGTCGGCCAAGGGATTCGTGCACGTGCACGGCCTGTCGTCGAGCCTGTCGGCGCGGCGGGACTTGGCCGGAAAGTGAGCACAAACGAGGGCTCACTGTGGGGCGGGCGCTTCGCCGATGGCCCCGCCGATGCCCTGGCCGCGCTGAGCAAGTCGACACATTTCGACTGGGTGCTGGCCCCCTATGACGTCGCCGCGTCGAAAGCCCACGCGCGCGTGCTGTTTCGCGCCGGCTTACTCACCGAACAGCAGCGTGACGGATTGCTCGCCGGCCTGGACAGCCTGGGCTCCGACGTCGCCGATGGTAGCTTCGGACCGCTGGTCACCGACGAGGACGTGCACGGCGCGTTGGAACGCGGATTGATCGACCGTGTCGGCCCCGACCTCGGCGGCCGGCTGCGCGCAGGCCGCTCCCGTAACGACCAGGTCGCCACCCTCTTCCGGCTGTGGTTGCGCGACGCGATCCGTCAGATCGCCGATGCCACACTGGAAGTCGTATCGGCTCTCACGACCCAGGCCGCAGCGCATCCCACCGCCATCATGCCCGGTAAGACCCATCTTCAATCGGCGCAGCCCGTCCTGCTCGCCCATCACCTTCTGGCCCACGCGCATCCGCTGCTGCGCGACGTCGACCGACTCGCCGACTTCGACAAGAGAGCAGCGGTGTCGCCGTACGGGTCGGGGGCGCTGGCCGGATCGTCGCTCGGGCTCGACCCCGATGCCATCGCCGAAGAACTGGGATTTGGGGCCGCTGCAGACAATTCGATCGACGCCACTGCATCGCGGGACTTCGCGGCCGAGGCGGCGTTCGTCCTGTCGATGATCGGCGTCGATCTGTCTCGACTTGCCGAGGACATCATCCTCTGGAGCACCACCGAATTCGGGTACGTGACGCTGCACGACGCGTGGTCGACGGGCAGCTCGATCATGCCGCAGAAGAAGAATCCCGACATCGCGGAGCTGGCCCGGGGCAAGTCGGGCAGGCTGATCGGCAACCTCACCGGACTATTGGCCACTCTCAAGGCGCAGCCGCTGGCCTACAACCGCGATCTGCAGGAGGACAAGGAACCCGTCTTCGACTCGGTCGCGCAGTTGCTGCTGGTGTTGCCTGCGATGGCGGGCCTCGTCGGCACCCTGCGCTTCGATGTCGATCGCATGGCGGAGCTCGCCCCGCTCGGATACACGTTGGCCACCGACGTCGCCGAATGGCTGGTGCGGCGTGGAGTGCCGTTCCGCGTGGCCCACGAGGCGGCCGGTGCGGCGGTGCGGGCGGCCGAGGCGCGCGGCGTCGGGCTGGAGGAACTCGAGGACGCCGAGCTCGCCGCCATTCACCCTGAACTGACTCCCGAGGTACGCGACGTGCTGACGACCGAGGGATCGGTGAACTCGCGCGACGCGCGGGGAGGCACGGCGCCGATCCAGGTGGCCAAACAGCTCAGCGCCGTCCGAGATGCCGGGGACAACCTACGGATCCGGCTGCGCCGCTAGCATCCACCGTTATGGACACGCAGCCAACAGAGCCGGCGGTGCCCATCCGTCGGGGGGCTCGTGCGCGACAGTGGTTAGCCCAGCGCAGGCTGAGTCAGTCGTGGAAGGCGGCATTGTTGGCGGTTCTGGCGGTCGCCGCGCTGTTCGGCGGACTGGACCGTGTCGACACCCGGGCCACGCCCTTCGCTCCCGGCGAAGAATTCAGCGACGGCCAGTTCACGGTCACCCTCGAGCGGGCCCGCCTGGTCGAGAAGATCGAGAGCGGCCGGCGGGTCATCGCGCCGGCCAAGCCGGGTCGGGTGTATCTGGGCGTGGTGGCCACTCTGCGCAACGACGGGACGGTGCCGGGAATGCTGCGCGACGAGTTGGACCTCCGCGACGTGCCGAGCAAGGAGTTCTACGGCGTCTTCCGCAATCGGGACGCCTCACCGATCACCAATCTGGGCCCGGGATTGACCGAACACTTGGTATTCGCGTGGAGTCTGCCCGTCGATGTACTGACCAACGACAGTGTCATCACGATCCGCGTGTGGAAGAAGGCTTTCCGCCAGCTCATGGTGACCTACGGCGGCAAGGAGTGGCTCGACACCGATGACTTCGGCGTAACGGAACTCGTCGTAGGAGCGCCGACCGCGTGACAACACTGAAAGTGAGACTGAAAGCTCTGTGGTCGCCGCTCGTCGTCATCGTGGTCATCGCGGCCTCAGTGGCGGTGTGGCACAACCTCCCGACTCCGACCGACCTGTACGGCCCCTTCGAGGTTCACGGCCGCCCCGGAGAATCGGTAGAAGGCCGCGCAGTCAAGACCACGGTCACCTCGGTACATATTGCCAAGCAGGTGAATTCGGCAGAGGCGGCGGGCACCTGGGTTGTCATCGACGCCGCGCTCGAGGCCGTAGGTGCGACCGAGCTGCTGCGGGCCGACCTGGTCGTGGGCCCCAACACCTACGATCCGTCCGATCGATTCTTCTTCGACACCCTCGGCAACGAGATCTCTCCGGGAATCGTCCAGCGCGGCAGCTGGGTGTTCGACGTCGCCTCGTCGCTGGTCGCGCCGGACGCCCACGAGCCGTTGTTGCTGAGGGTGTGGGCCAACACGGACATCCTGGATTCCCGGCTGGTCATCGAAATCCCGGAGAGCGATCCGGTCATCGCGAGATCCGACGAGATGCAGCTGATGGAACGCGAGGTCAGAGCTCAGTGACGCGGCTCTCGTCGCTCTGGCAGCGCAACGTGCTCGGGGCAGTCGTAGTCGTCTGCGCCATCGGTGCCTACATCGCCATCGATTTCGGACCGTACTGGTCGGCATATCGAAACACCTACACTCCGCAGTTGGTGGTTCCAGACGGCAAGAGTGGCACGTCGGACGGACAGACCTGGAAGCTCGAGTCCATCCGGTACCTCAACAAGAGCCCGCTCAGCTTTGGCCCGCCGCTTCCGCAGGGCACGGTGTTGACCGTGATCGTCGTGAATTGGTCGGGCACGGCCCTTCCGGGTTTGTGCACCGCGGTCCTCACCGATGGCGAGCGGCGTTGGGACGCCGAACGCAGCGGCGGGTTCGCCCCGATCCCTTCCGATGGCATGCAGTCGATGTGTTATGAACCCGGCCGGATCCAGTTGGCTTTCGTGGTTCCGTCCGATGCCGTGCCCACCGCGCTCGACATCACCCACAACGACGAGATCACGGTGCGCTTGCTGCTGTAACTTCCTTCGGGCGAACATGTTCGACGCAATACGCGACCGTGGAGGCGATCAGACACACCCGCAGCGGCTCGATGATGAGGTGCGAGACGAAAACCAGCGCCGGTTGTGCCCAGTCCCAGAACGGTTTCGGGTGCGGCCCGATAAGCCACGCCGTACCCCGGAAGAGGTACCCGGTCCGGACCTCGGGGCGATAGAAGCTGCCCGCCATGTCCAGCCAGGCCAGCCCGAGATAACCCAGGACATACAACGACAACGCCAACACGCCGCCGTGCAGGATGAGCCGCGCCGCATCAGTGATGTTCCGGTAGTTGCCCAGTCGAGACAGCAACCAGTCGCGCGCTTCGTCGCGTCGTACGTCCGGGAGCTGAGACCATCTTTCCCGCACCCGGTTCTGTTTCGCCGCTGCGCGTTCGAAGACCCAGTCAGCCTTCTGCCCGGCGACGCGGCGTGCCGCACCTTTCCAGTCGTCGGGCATTGTGACCCCATAGACGATCGCCGCGACCGCCAGCCACAACAGCGGAATCGTCGCGCCCCCAAACACGGTCGACACCGCCCATGTGACGGTGTCCCACCAGACCTCGACCGGCCGAAAATGAGAGAAGAGCTCGGCGCGGGTGTCGTTGAACCAGACCACGATCCGGCGTTCCGACAGCCATCTGGTCGGGTTGAGGACGAACGTCAGATCCTTGCTGGCCGCGAAGCTGACACCGAGGAACACCCAGAGGGCGTCGACGTAGACGCGCACCGCGATGATCCAGCCCGGCAGGCGTTCCTTGAACCGGCTCAGCACATATCGGACCACGAGAGCCGCAAAGATCAGCGTCCAGGTGAGACTGCTGACCGGCAGGGTCTCCGGATGCAGCTCGACTTCGCCCGGCGTCGTGATCGCATCACCGATCCGGTAGTCGAGGGCCGCCGCCTCGAACGCGATCCAATCCTCGGCGAAGAGCTTCCACGCCAGATAGATCGCGAAGAACGGGACGATGACCGTCGAGAACACGTCGACGCTGCGTGCCGACCGTGACGGCAGTGCCGCGAGCGAGGGGATGGCTTGCCGAAGCACGAAGAACATGGCGACATAGGAGCCGAGACGGGCCATACCTGCCAGCGGCATGATCAGGGAGGCCCAGGCGTCGTTGTCCCACCCCGCCCACGCGGCCAGCTCGATGGCGCCACGGCGGCCGAGCAGGCCTAGGAGGTAACACGCGGCCAATTGCGGCCAGTAGCGAAGACACAGCACGAACGGCCTCAGCAAGTACGTCACCCGTCCTCCAGGCGTTCCGAGAGCGCCATCCATCGCGACTCCTGCTCGGTCACTTGGCTTTCCAGATCCCGCAGCTCTGCAGTCAGCCGCCCCAGGCCGACGTGATCCGATTGGTCGTGGGCAGCCATCTCATCGTGCTTGGCGCTGATCCGATCGGAGAGTTTGGCCAGCGCCCGGTCGATGGAAGCGATCTCCTTTTCGATGGCGCGCAGTTCGGCACCCGTCAGAGTGGCCGCTGCGATTGGTGTGTTCTGCTGCACGGGCGCCTCGGGTCGCTTCTGCGCCAACCGCAGATACTCGTCCACGCCGCCGGGCAGGTGCCGCAGGTGGCCGTCAAGGATCGCGTACTGCTGGTCGGTGACCCGCTCAAGCAGATAGCGATCGTGGGAAACCACGATCAGGGTGCCCGGCCAGGAGTCCAGCAGATCCTCGGTCGCGGTGAGCATATCGGTGTCGACGTCGTTGGTCGGTTCGTCGAGCACCAGCACGTTCGGCTCCGACAGCAGGACGAGCATCAGCTGCAGTCGTCGCCGCTGGCCACCAGACAGCTCACCGACACGCGCAGAAAGGTGTTCGCGCGGAAAGCCCAGCCGCTCCAGCAATTGCGCCGGAGTGACGTCCTTGCCGTCGATCTGGTAAGTGGTCTGCAGACGTGCAAGCACCTCACGGACCATGTCCCCGGACAACGGCTCGAGCTCGCGGGACTCCTGGTCCAGCACGGCCAGCTGCACCGTCTTCCCGCGTTTCACCCGACCGCCCGTAGGGGTCACGGTGCCTGCGATGAGTCCGAGCAGAGTCGACTTTCCGGCGCCGTTGGCTCCGAGGATGCCGGTGCGCTCACCGGGTGCAATCCGCCATTCGATGTCGCGCAACACTTCTCGCTCACCGAAGGCGCCGGGGTAGGCGACGGAGACGTCGAGAAGGTCGATGACGTCCTTGCCGAGGCGCGCCATCGCGGCGCGAGACAACTCGACGCTGTTGCGCAGCGGAGGAACATCCGAGATCAACTCGTTGGCGGCGTCGATGCGGAATTTGGGCTTCGACGTCCTCGCCGGTGCGCCTCGGCGCAGCCACGCCAGCTCTTTTCGCATCAAATTCTGACGCTTGGCCTCTACCGCGGCGGCCTGGCGGTCGCGTTCCACCCGTTGCAGCACATATGCGGCATAGCCGCCGTCGAAAGGTTCGACAATGCTGCCCAGGGTTTCGCGTCCGCCGGGATGGACCTCCCAGGTCGTTGTCGCGACCTCGTCGAGGAACCAGCGATCGTGGGTCACGAGCAACAATCCACCCGAGCCCGGTGACCACCGCTGCTTGACGTGCTCGGCAAGCCAGGTGATGCCCTGGATGTCCAGGTGGTTGGTGGGCTCGTCCAGCGCGATGACGTCCCAGTCGTCGATCAGCAGCGCCGCCAACTGCACGCGGCGACGCTGCCCGCCAGACAGCGTGCCGATGAGCGCGTCGAACCCGATGTCGGCAACCAATCCGCCGATCACGTCGCGAATCCGGGCATCGCCGGCCCACTCGTGGTCGGCCCTCTCACCGACCAGTGACCAGCCCACCGTGCGGTCGGGATCGAGTGTGTCTTTCTGATCAAGGGCGCCGACCCGCAGGCCTCCTCGGCGCGTAACCCGACCGGCATGAGGAGCGATCTGGCCGGTGAGCAAGCCCATCAGGGTCGACTTTCCGTCCCCGTTCCGTCCGACGATGCCGATCCGATCGCCATCGCTGATTCCGACGGTGACAGAGTCGAACACCACCCCGGTCGGGTACTCCAGGTGGAGGTTCTCGCCCCCGAGCAGGTGTGCCATCGCACGCCGAGACTAGTGGGCCCGCGCTGATTAGCAGAAACCGGCAATCACGCTTGTGCCATCATGGCGACGACGAAGTCGGGGCTCGACAGCAAAGAGGGGAGCGCGCAGTGGTGGACCTCTCGGCGATCACACGGCCTGTGGGACGGTTGGTCGCCACAGCGCAGAACGGTCTGGAAGTTCTGCGCTACGGCGGTCTGGAGACCGGGGCGGTTCCGTCGCCATTCCAGATCATCGAAAGCGTTCCGATGTACCGGTTGCGTCGGTACTTCCCGCCCGACACCCGTCCTGGGGCCAAGCCGGCGGGCCCGCCGGTGCTGATGGTGCACCCGATGATGATGTCGGCTGACATGTGGGACGTGACCCGCGACGAAGGGGCCGTCGGAATCCTGCACAAGGCCGGAATCGATCCGTGGGTGATCGACTTCGGTTCACCCGACAAGATCGAGGGCGGTATGCAGCGCAACCTCGCCGACCACGTCGTGGCCTTGAGCGAGGCGATCGACACCGTCAAGACGGTGACAGGCCGCGACGTCCACCTCGCGGGTTACTCGCAAGGTGGCATGTTCGCCTACCAGACCGCGGCCTACCGCAGGTCGAAAGACCTGGCGAGCATCATCGGCTTCGGCTCACCCGTCGACACCCTCGCCGCGCTGCCGATGAACCTGCCTGCCAGCATCGCGCCGGCGGCCGCCGACTTCATGGCCGACCACGTGTTCAGCAGGATCGACATACCGGGTTGGCTGGCGCGCACCGGCTTTCAGATGCTCGATCCGATCAAGACCGCCCAGTCACGGGTCGACTTCCTGCGGCAGCTGCACGATCGCGAAGCACTGTTGCCGCGCGAGCAGCAACGCCGCTTCCTGGCCTCCGAAGGTTGGATCGCGTGGTCGGGCCCGGCGATCTCCGAGCTGCTCAAGCAGTTCATCGCACACAACCGGATGATGACCGGGGGCTTCTCCATCCATGGCGACCTGGTCACCCTGTCCGACATCGACTGCCCTGTGCTCGCAGTTGTCGGTGAGGTGGACGACATCGGCCAGCCGGCATCGGTACGCGGCATCAAGAGGGCCGCTCCCAAGGCCGATGTCTACGAATTCCTCATCCGTGCAGGGCATTTCGGGCTCGTCGTAGGGTCGAAGGCGGCCACGCAGACCTGGCCGACGGTTGCCGAGTGGGTGCGCTGGCTGGACGGCGGCGGGTCGATGCCCGACGGCGTCACACCGATGGCCCTGCAGCCCGCGGAACCCACGGAGAGCGGCGTGACGCTGGCCTCGCGGCTGGCGCACAGCACCGCCGCAGCGACGGAGATGGCGCTGAGCCTCGCCAAATCCGCCGCCGATGCGCTGGTGGCCGCGAACAGATCCGCCCGCACCCTGGCCATCGAGACCGCCAGGACGCTGCCGCGGCTGACCCGTCTCGGCCAGGTCAACGATCACACCCGGATCTCGCTGGGCCGAATCATGTCCGAACAGGCCCGCGACATGCCGCACGGTGAGGCGCTGCTGTTCGACGGACGGGTGCACACCTACGAAGCCGTGGACCGTCGCGTCAACAATGTCGTGCGAGGTCTGATCGAGGTCGGCGTTCGGCAGGGTGCCCGGGTCGGCCTGCTGATGGAAACCCGCCCCAGCGCGCTGGTCGCCATCGCGGCGCTTTCGCGCCTCGGCGCGGTGGCGGTGTTGATGCCGCCGGATGCCGACCTGGCCGAGGCGGCCAGGCTCGGTGCGGTCACCGAGGTCATCGCCGATCCGAGCAGTCTCGACGTCGCGCGAAAGCTGAATACCCGGGTGCTGGTGCTGGGCGGGGGCGAGTCCCGTGATCTGCACCTGGATCGGGATGCCGATGTGGTGGACATGGAGAAGATCGACCCCGACCGGGTCGAGCTGCCCGGCTGGTATCGCCCCAACCCCGGTCTTGCGCGCGACCTGGCGTTCATCGGCTTCAGCACGATCAGCGGGGAGCTCGTCGCGCGACAGATCACCAACTATCGGTGGGCGTTGTCGGCGTTCGGGACCGCCTCCGCCGCCAACCTCAGCCGCAGTGACACCGTCTACTGCTTGACGCCACTGCATCACCAGTCCGGGTTGCTTGTCAGCCTCGGTGGGGCCGTTGTCGGCGGCGCTCGCATCGCCTTGTCCCGGGAGCTGCGCCCGGACCGCTTCGTTCAAGAGATCAGGCAGTACGGCGTCACCGTGGTGTCGTACACGTGGGCGATGCTGCGGCAGGTCATCGACGATCCCGGGTTCTCGCTCAGCGGCAGTCATCCGGTTCGCCTGTTCATCGGGTCGGGGATGCCCGCCGGGTTGTGGGAGCGCGTCGTCGACGTGTTCGCCCCCGCCAATGTCGTCGAGTTCTTCGCCACCACCGACGGTCAGGCGGTCTTGGCGAACGTCAAGGGCGCGAAGATCGGCAGTAAAGGCAGGCCCCTGCCGGGCGGCGGGGAGATCGCGCTGGCCGCGTACGACCCCGAGGACAACCTGATCCTCGAAGACGAGCGCGGTTTCGTCCGCCGTGCCGAGATCGGCGAAGTCGGTGTCCTGCTTGCACATCCGCGAGGACCGGTGGATCCGCTCGCTTCGGTCAAGCGCGGTGTTTTCGCGCCGGCAGACACCTGGGTGTCCACCGAATACCTCTTCCGCCGTGACGAGGATGGCGACTACTGGTTGGTCGACAACCGCGACGCCGTCATCCACACCGCACGTGGAGCCGTCTTCGCAGCGACCGTCAACGATGCCGTCGGCAGGCTCGGCGCCGTGGATATGGCGGTGACGTACGGGGTCGAGGCCGACGGGCAGACGTTGGCGGTCACGGCCCTGGCGCTTCAGCCGGGCGGCAGTGTTCCCTCGGCGGATCTGTCAGAGGCACTGGCCGACCTCCCCGTGGGCAACAGTCCCGACATCGTGCACGTGGTCGCCGACATGACGCTGACCGCCACGTTTCGGCCGTTGGCCGGTCCGCTGCAGAAGAAGGGCATCCCGAGGGCGTCGCGTAACGCCTGGTACCTCGACCCCGATACCCATCGGTACAAGCGGTTGACCGTCGCCGTGCGTAGCGAGATCGTGGGCAGTCAGCAGTGATGCCCGCCTCGCGGTGCACTGTTACGCTCGCCGGGTCGGCCGTCCCATTGCGCTGGAGGATCTGATGAAGTCGCAGAACAGCACCAACGGTTTATCGCTGCCCCGCGCGGTTTCCGGGGCGCTGGTAGGTGCCTCGCTGGCGTTTGGACTGGTCACGGGTGTCTCCCCGGTTGCGTCGGCGCAGCCGACCACGCAGAAGGAACAGCCTCCCGCACCCCGGATTTCCCCCGATCAGATCCTCGCGATGATCTCGAACGAATATCAGACGGGCAGCGGTGGCGGTCAGGTCTCGAAGCTGATCGAACAGGTGATGACGCTGCGCGCGCGTGGCATTCGGCCATCGTTCGGCAACACGCAGGCGCTGGCCGCCGCACTCGATGAGCGTCCGAACCAGAAGCCGCTCATCGATGCGCTCAACGCCACACTCGTGTATCAGCGCAAGGTGATGGCGCAAGGCGCCAGTCAGATGCCCGCCCAGAGCGGCGGCGCGCCGCCGGTCGCGACCCCGGGCAGCCCCGGTGGCGGTATGGGCCCGAACTGGGGCCCGGGCAATCCGATGCAGCAGGATGGCGACACCATCTTCCCGATGCCCGGCCGCTGAAAGATGACACTGGACGAAACTCTGCTCGCCATCCTCGTCTGTCCCGAGGATCGTGGCCCGCTGCTGTTCGTCGACGACTGCCTCTACAACCCGCGGCTGCATCGGAAGTACCGGATCGATGACGGAATCCCCGTTTTGCTCGTCGACGAAGCGGTGGCCGTGGACGACGACGAGCACAGGCGCCTGGTCGTTGCAGCGGGTCAGTCCTGAGAGAGACCAGGAAGGTCTCCGGTCAGATAGCGCTGCAGGTTCGGTCCGATGGTGTCGGCCACCTGCTGGACCGGCAATGACTTGAACGGCTCAAGTTCCAGGATGTAGCGCGCCATGACGATCCCTACCAGCTGAGAGGCGACGAACTGCACGCGGATTCGTCCGGTGCCGGGTGGATTGTCGACGCGGGAACCGACCTCGGCAGCGATCACTTCCTGAAGGAACGATCGCATCATCGAGACGTCGACGTCGCTTCCACCCAGCATCGAGCGCAGTGTCGCGATGAAGCCCTTGCCGATCTCGGAATCCCAGATCGGCAGCAGCAGTGTCGGCAGCACGTAACCGATCTCATCGACCGGTACCTCGCGCAGCGGGCGGATGATCGACATCGGATCGATCGGAATGTGAATGGCCGCGGCGAACAACTCGGTCTTCGTGCCGAAGTAGTGGTGCACCAGAGCAGGATCCACACCCGCATCCGCAGCGATCGCCCGGATCGAGGTGTTGTCGATTCCGTTGCGCGCGAACAGCTCACGCGCAGAGGACAGAATTCGATCGCGGGTATCCGAAGGTCCGGGGGGCCGGCCCGGTCGCTTGCGCTCGGGTGTGGTGGTCAATCTGTCTAAGGTGTCCTTCGCCGTAGGGTCGCCGCGGCCAGGCCGAGCGCCAGCACCGCGAAACCGACGACGACCGCGATGTCGCGCACGGCAATCGAGGTCAGCTCCGGGTGCAGGCCGACTTCCTGAAGTGCTTCAAGAGCGTAGCTCGCCGGCAGGACATTGCTGATCCATTGCAGCCATTCGGGGAGTTGCCCGCGGGGAACGATGATGCCGCAGAGCAGCAACTGCGGCGCGATCACGAGCGGCATGAACTGGACTGCCTGAAACTCGGTGCGCGCGAAGGCGCTGCACAGCAGCCCGAGCCCGACCCCGAGCACCGCGTTGATGATCGCGATCGAGAACACCCACACCGGGCTGCCAGCGGTGTCGAGCCCGAGAAACCAGAACGACACCACGCACGCAAGGGTGGCCTGCGCGGCCGCGGCGACGGAGAACGCGGTGCCGTAGGCGGCGAGGAGATCGAGGCGCCGCAACGGTGTGGTGAGAATTCGCTCCAGCGTCCCGGACACACGTTCGCGTTGCATCGTGATCGAGGTGATCAGGAACATCACAATCAGCGGAAAGACACCGAGCATGACGAGACAGGCGTTGTCGAAGGGCGACAGGGCGCCAGGTGGCCGCGGACGGTCAGAAACCTTGTCGAACATGAAATACATCAGCGTGATGATGAGGCTCGGCACCGCCAGGATCATCGCAACGCTGCGGTGGTCGCCCCCGAGTTGACGCAGGATGCGCGTGGTCGTCGCCAGGTAGGCCCGGGGACTGAGCCGATTCAGGCGATCCGGGCGGCGGTGCCGCGCCGGATGATGGACAGAAACGCTTCCTCCAGTGACTGACATCCCGTGTCCTCTCGCAGTTGATGGGGCGTGGTGTGGTCGAGCACCCGACCGTCGCGCATGAGCAGCAGTTCGTCGCAGTGGTCTGCTTCGTCCATCACGTGACTGGACACAAGCAGCGTGGTGCCATCCTTGGCGAGGCGGTCGAATCGGTCCCACAGGTCGGCGCGCAGCACCGGGTCGAGTCCGACAGTTGGTTCGTCGAGGACGAGCAGGTCGGGATGAGAGACCAGGGCGCATGCCAGCGATACGCGGGTGCGCTGCCCGCCGGAAAGGTTGGCGGCAAGAGCTTTCCGGTGGTCGTCGAGGCCGACCGCCGTGATCGCTTCGTCGACGTCGGCGGGACTCGAACCGTAGAGCGCCGCGAAGTAACGCACATTGTCGACGACTCGTAGATCGCGATAAATGGTGGGGTCCTGCGTGACATATCCGACCCGATGCCGCAGGTCGGGTGAGCCGGCGGGACTTCCGAGTACGGTCACGGATCCGCCGTTGACGATCTGGGTGCCGACGATGCTGCGCATCAGCGTGGTCTTCCCGCAGCCGGACGGCCCGAGGAGTCCGGTGATCGCCCCGCCTGCCACGCGAACGCTCACGTCATCGAGTGCCACATGCTGACCACGTCGAACCCGCAGGTTCGTGATGTCGATCGCCCATGTGTGGAACGATCCTTGTAATTCATCACGCGATGAACTCATCATGTGGTGAATACTGCGCGCAGCGCCCGCCCCTGTCAAGGCCATCCGTAGGATTTCCACGGTGACCGCAGCTGACCTGGCAATTGATCCACTCGGCGCCGCCCGGTTGCTCCTTGGTTCGCAGCTGACGGGCCGCGGCGTGACAGCGTCGATCCTGGAGGTCGAGGCGTACGGAGGCCCCGAAGACGGTCCATGGCCCGACGCCGCCGCGCACTCCTACCGCGGCCAGGGTCTGCGTAACTCGGTGATGTTCGGCCCGCCCGGCAGGCTCTACACCTATCGAAGCCACGGCATACACGTGTGCGCGAACGTCGTCTGCGCCACCGAGGGTGTGGCAGGTGCAATCCTGTTGCGCGCGGGGGTCGTCGAGACCGGCCACGAGATTGCCTGGGGGCGACGAGGCCCAGCGGTGCGCGAACCGGCCCTGGCGAGAGGTCCGGGCAACCTGTGCACCGCCCTCGGAATCACGATGGACGACAACGGGATCGACCTTTTCGACCCGTCGTCTGAGATAAAGATCACCCTAGGGGAGTCGCGTCTCGGCGAGGCCGGGCCGCGCGTCGGCGTCAGCAAGGCAGCGGATCGACCGTGGCGGATGTGGCTGTCGGGGTATTCGGAGGTGTCCGCCTACCGGCGCAGCCCACGGGCACCGGCTCCAGGCAAGAGCGACTAGTACGGAAAGATCGGCCCCATGGGCAACTCGATCCTCGATGAGTTGGAGTGGCGTGGGCTGATCGCGCAGTCCACCGACCGCGATGCGCTTGCAGAGGCGCTCGACGACGGGCCGGTCACCGTCTATTCCGGCTTCGACCCCACAGCGCCGAGCCTGCACGCCGGTCACTTGATTCCGCTGCTCACGCTGCGGCGTTTCCAGCAAGCGGGACACCGCCCGATCGTCCTCGCCGGCGGCGCCACCGGAATGATCGGCGACCCTCGCGACGTGGGGGAGCGCACCCTCAACACCGCCGACACCGTCGCAGACTGGGCCGACCGCATTCGCGGCCAACTGGAACGGTTCGTCGGATTCGACGATTCGCCGACCGGTGCCGTCGTCGCCGACAACCTGTCCTGGACGGGTGAGCTGTCCGCGATCGAGTTCCTGCGTGATGTCGGGAAGTACTTCTCGGTCAACGTGATGCTGGACCGCGACACCGTACGCCGGCGACTGGAGGGCGACGGCATCTCCTACACCGAGTTCAGTTACATGCTGTTGCAAGCCAACGACTTCGTGGAACTGAACCGACGCTATGGCTGCTCGCTTCAGATCGGCGGATCTGATCAGTGGGGCAACATCATTGCCGGGGTGCGGTTGGTGCGGCAGAAGGCGGGCGCCACGGTGCACGCCTTGACCACCCCGTTGGTCACCGACTCCGAGGGCAAGAAATTCGGGAAGTCGACCGGCGGGGGCAGCCTCTGGCTGGATCCCGAAATGACCAGCCCCTACGCCTGGTACCAGTACTTCATCAACACCGCCGATGCTGACGTGGTCCCGTATTTGCGGTGGTTCACCTTCCTCAGGGCCGACGAGATTGCCGATCTTGAGCAGGCAACAGCCGAGCGCCCCCATGAACGCGCCGCTCAACGTCGGCTTGCACGTGAGCTGACCAACCTCGTCCACGGAGAGCAGGCGACGGCGTCCGTCGAGCACGCGAGCCAAGCGCTGTTCGGCAGGGGAGAACTCGGCCAGCTCGATGAGCCGACGCTGGCCGCTGCCCTCCGGGAGGCGTCCGTGGCCCAGCTGGGTCCAGGCGGACCCGACTCGATCATCGATCTGCTCGTCGCGAGCGGGCTCTCCGACAGCAAGGGAGGCGCCCGTCGAACCGTGTCCGAGGGCGGGGCGTACGTCAACAACGTGAAGATCACCACAGACGCCTGGGTTCCGCAGTACGACGACTTCCTCCACGGGAAGTGGCTCGTGCTGCGCCGCGGCAAGCGGAATATCGCCGGAGTCGAGCGTGTTTCATGACTTGCCGAGGGTGAACCCTCTTGGTCAGAGGATGGCACCGAGCCTGTAGCGGGCCGGAAGGCCTACTCGTGGGTGGCGCTGAATGCGAGCCGAAAGACACGCGCTAGCAGGCCATTTGACTCAGAGTTATCCCTGGCGTAACTTATCGGAGTCGCTGCGACACGGGCCAAAACCCGGAGAGCGCGGCGGCCTCCAGAGAGAAGTTCGCTTCGGCGGATATCCTCGACTGTCCGCACGAGAGACAACGGCCTTGAGCCGGAGAATCTTCGCGCGGTCAGACTGGGTGTGTTGTTTGAGAACTCAATAGTGTGTTTGGTGGTTTTTGTTTGTTGTTTTTGTCGTGCCCCGGATTTTCCCGTTTGTGGGGTGCGGCGTGTTTTTTGGATGCCAGTTTTGGTGTCTGTTGTTTGTGATCGGATTTTTCTGATTCGAATTCGCCTGGCTTTGTGGAGTTGGGTTGTTTTTGTTTGGAGAGTTTGATCCTGGCTCAGGACGAACGCTGGCGGCGTGCTTAACACATGCAAGTCGAACGGACCTTCGGGTTAGTGGCGAACGGGTGAGTAACACGTGGGTGATCTGCCCTGCACTTTGGGATAAGCCTGGGAAACTGGGTCTAATACCGGATAGGACTACGCACTGCATGGTGTGTGGTGGAAAGCTTTTGCGGTGTGGGATGGGCCCGCGGCCTATCAGCTTGTTGGTGGGGTGATGGCCTACCAAGGCGACGACGGGTAGCCGGCCTGAGAGGGTGACCGGC
>NZ_LWCS01000050.1 GCF_001650495.1 Mycolicibacterium iranicum
CTCGAGCAGCTTGATCCGACGCCGTGCCTCGCGCAGCTCAGCGGACTCGGTGGTGCTCCTGCCGGGCTTGTTGCCCTCATCGATGTCGGCCTGGCGCATCCACTTGTGCAGCGTCATCGGGTGCACACCGAAGTCGGTGGCGATCTGCTCGATCGTCACGCCGTCGTCGCGGTTGCGCGCGACCCGCACGACGTCGTCGCGAAACTCGCGGGGGTAGGGCCTTGCCATGGGGACATCCTTCCAGCCTGCCCACGCTGGGCAAGCCAACTCAGATGTCACCTATTCGTGCAGCAGACCCGAAACCAGGGCCACTCGTTCGCGGGATGGGTTGAGCTGGAGTAGTGCGATGGCCGCAGCCGCGGCCCGGTTTCGGAGTTCGGACCAGCTCAGTCTGGTGACTTGATCGCCGAGCATCCATACCAGGGCAGCATTGTCTGCGTATCGATCTACTTGTCTGTGAAGCGCTTCGGCGACGGTGTGATCAGGTAGGTCCACCGCCGACGAAGCGATGATCGCTGCAACTTCTCGATCAGTCGGCGTGTGTGCCGCCATCGCGCCGACCCTTTCGGTACGCAGATGCGTATAGAAAACCCAGCTCCATACAAATTGATAATCTATCTGATTGGCGTTGTGCAGAAGTGCGTCTCTGGTGAAGATTGAGCGCCAATGAGCTGAGCCTTAAGTGTGCGCGAGCTTCACTGCTCCGCCGGTTGTTCCTACTTAGTGCTTGTCGCCCCGTCGGTCGTCGCGGTCAGGCTGTCCCACGCCGACAGCCCTGCTCGGGCAATGCCTTCCAGGGTCGCTCTGTCCGCGCCGTCTCTGGCCTGGATGGACATGCCCTGCTGGACGGTGATGTAGAACCGGGCAATGGCATTTACGTCGGCGCTCGCCGGGATTTCCCCGTTCTCGACGCCCTCCGCCAGTCGGGCCGCCAGGTCGCGGGTGTTCTGTTCCCGCTTCGCAGTGAGGTCGGCGCGCAAGGCATCCGTCGCGCCGTTGGTGTGAAGTGCCGACAAAACCACCAGGCAACCGGCAGGGTGATCGGCGCGGGTGAACGAGGTGGCGGTCGCCAGAAGGAAGTTCTCCACAGCTCCATACGCGGTGTCGGCTTCTCTGACGGCGGCCCATATCTCACCCCCCACGGTTTGCAGGTAGTGGTTCACTGCCTCGCGGAACAGGTCGTCCTTTGCGCCGAACGCGGCATAGAGACTCGTCGAGCCAATTCCCATCGCCGCGGTGAGGTCGGCCATCGAGGTGCCCTCGAACCCCTTGTCCCAGAACAATCCCATCGCCTGCTCCAACGCCAGGGTTCGATCGAACTCCCTGGGCCGCCCGCGCGCCGCCATCGCGATCTCGCCTCCTGAGGATCTTTCTGCAACGAATATTACAGAAAAGCCTTGACGCCAGTGTCGATCCATTCTAAATTTGCAACGATCACTGCATAAATGGAGCTTGCGTGCCCACGCCTCCAACTCCGCAGTCCACGTACGCGTTGCTACCCGAACGGAATTGCCGTGCTCGCAACTATGGTCACCAGAGCGACGCTCGCGCTTGCTCTGCTGTTGGCTCTCGCTCTGCTGGTAACCGGTTGCAGATCAGTCGAATCAGGCACCGAGCTCGCCACACCCGGATCAGCGGCTCCCGACGCGCCTGCAGAAGAGTTTCCGGTGCCGGCGGGGTTCGTGTCGGCATATCAAACCGTGGACGGGGTGAAGCTGCACTACGTCAAGGGAGGAAATGGGCCGCTGGTGCTTCTCGTCCACGGCTTCGCGCAGACCTGGTATGAGTGGAACCAGCTCATGCCGCTGCTGGCGAACACCCATACTGTAGTCGCCATCGATCTGCCTGGCCTCGGCCAGTCGGATCCGCCGAAATCCTATGTCGGACAAGATGTTGCCGAGCTGATCTATAGGTTCGCCAAGTCACAAAGCCCGCAGGGGCAGATCGATCTGGTGTCGCATGACATCAACAACTGGAACACCTTCCCGATGGTCGCCGAGCATCAGGCGGACTTCGAGCACGCCGTGTTCATGGAGGCGCCGTTGCCCGATGAGGGCATCTACACCTTTCCGGCCTTCACTCCGCAAGGCGAGTCGCCGATGTGGCACTTCAGCTTCTTTGCGGCCGGTGACAACCTGGCCGAGACCATGGTCGCCGGCCGTGAGGGGCCGTTCTTTGAACATTTCATCAGGTCTCACGCGGTCAACAAGGCGGTGTTCACGCCCGAACTGCTGAACGCCTACGCGCGCTCCTATGCCAAACCTCAGTCGTTCCACGCCGCGATGGAGTATTACCGCGCCCTCCCCGAAACTCAGCGGCGAAATGTCCCGCTGTTCGAGAACAAACTGACCATGGAGACGATGGCGATCGGTGGCGGCTCGCCCGTGTCGGTTGGACAGTTCCAGGTCGATCAGCTCGCGAAATACACGACCAACATGCGAGGTGTCGTACTTCCCAACTGCGGGCACTGGGTGCCCGAGGAATGCGCCGAATCGTTCAACCCGACAATCGCCAACTTCCTCGCCGACAAGTGACCCCGATGGGCGCCCGCACAATGCCTGCAGTCGGCAGGGGTCGCGGCACTGGGCGACGACAGAAGGGCCGTTGCATCCCATCACCGCTACCACCAAAGAACCCCGGCGCGCATCGACAGGTCAGAACAGATAAGAGAGGTTGTAAAAGCATGGCGATTTCGGATTCCTCTGTCCCTCTTTATGTCACGGGGCACTTGGCCCCTGTCGCCGACGAGATCGATGCCCGTGATCTACCGGTGGAGGGTTCGCTTCCGCCGGAGCTGACCGGTCGACTGTTGCGCAACGGTCCCAATCCGATTCCGGGCGAGCCGTCGGGTCATTGGTTCGACGGTCACGGCATGGTGCACGGCATCCGCCTTGAAGGTGGCCGGGCGCGGTGGTACCGAAACCGCTGGGTGCGTACCAAAGCGTTGGCCGGACATTCATCGTTTCAACCCGACGGCTCACCGGACCTGACCGTCGGGGCGGCCAACACCCACGTGATCGCGCACGCAGGCAAGATCTTGGCTCTCGTGGAGGACGCATACCCTCATGTCCTGAGTCCAGAGCTGGAGACTCTGGGCGTCAGCGACTTCGGTGGACGGTTGACCACAGCAATGACTGCGCACCCGAAGATTGATCCGGTGACCGGTGACCTACACTTCTTCGGATACGGTCTGACAGCGCCGTACGTCACCTACCACAAAGCCTCTGCTGCAGGCGAATTGGTCACCAGTGTCCCGATCTCGGTGCCCGGTCCGACGATGATGCACGACTTCGCCATCACCGACCGACACGCGGTGTTCCTCGACCTTCCGCTCACGTTCTCGCCGGAGCGGGTCAATGACAGTCCACTACCGTTCGATTGGGACGACAGCTACGGTGCGCGTATCGGCATCATGGAACTGAATCTGCCCGGCCAAGTGCGCTGGTTCGATGTGGATCCCGCGTATGTGTTCCATGTGGGCAACGCCCACACCGACAGCACCGGCCGGGTGATACTTGACGCCGCCCGGTACGCCGGCACCGACGCGGAGTGGGCGTGGCAGAACTTGGGCAACCCGATGGCTTCAACCGGTGTGCCCGTCCGCGGCGATCTGGCCGGTTCGGCGGCGGTCCACGACTCCGGTCTGGCCCGTCTGCACCGCTGGACGCTCGACCCGGCAACCGGCACCGTCGAGGAGATGACGCTCGACGACAGAGGCATCGAATTCCCCACCATCGACCACGCCCGAGTCGGACGCGAATCCCGTTACCGCTACGCCGTTTCCGGCGGAGGCCCACACGCCTCGGCGATCGTGAAGTTCGACACGACCGCCGGGGTCATCGCCGAGCACTCACTCGGCCCCGACGTCGTCGCCGGCGAAGCAGTCTTCGTCGCCAGCCAGGCCCTGGACCGTGCGGAAGACGACGGCTGGCTGCTCACGGTTACGAGTAGCCGCGACGGCAGCGGGTCCAAACTGCTCGTACTCGATGCCACCGATGTCAGTGGTACACCGGTCGCGGCCGTCACCCTGCCTCGCCGGGTCCCCGCCGGATTCCACGGCTCGTGGATCACCGACGACGAACTGGAGAGTGCTGAGCATGCTGGGTCGGCGTGATCAGCGCGCTAAGCCGGTCGCAATCGTGGTCACACGCCACGGAGTCGATATCAAATTTGGAGGCTGGTGAATGAACATTGAGTTCGGTGGACGGCGGGTGTTGGTGTCGGGTTCCACCAGCGGCATCGGATTGGCTACTGCGCGAACCTTCCTCGACGCTGGTGCGCACGTGATCATCAACGGGCGAAGCGAGGGGTCGGTGAGCGCGGCGATCAAGAAGTTGGGAGGCCAATCCGGCACCATTGACGGTTATGCGGGCGACCTGGCGGATGGAGCGGTGTGCGCCGATCTCGTCGCTCGGCATCCCGCCGTCGACGTGCTGGTCAACAATGTGGGAATCTTTGGTCCGCAGGACTTCTTCGACCTACCGGATGCCGAGTGGGACCGGTTCTTTCAGACCAACGTGATGTCGGGTGTCCGCCTGGCCCGGGCGTATGCCCCGGGCATGGTGGAGCGCGGGTGGGGGCGGGTCGTCTTCGTGTCATCGGAGTCGGCGGTCAACATTCCGACCGACATGATTCACTACGGCTTCACCAAGACAGCCCAGCTGGCGGTCTCGCGGGGCCTGGCCAAGCGGCTCTCCGGCACCGGTGTGACAGTCAACGCGGTCCTGCCCGGCCCGACCCTGTCGGACGGAGTGGCGGCTATGTTCCGCGACGAAGTCGAGCACTCCGGTCGCACCCTGGAAGACATTGTCACCGATTTCGTGACGACACAACGCAGCTCGTCGATCATCGGCCGCCCTGCCACCGTCGAGGAAGTGGCGAACATGATTGTCTACGTCTGTTCCGAGCAGGCCTCGGCGACAACCGGTGCGGCGCTCAGAGTCGACGGCGGCGTCGTCGAGTCCATTCTTTGATTCCGGTCACCCGCGACATCGCCTATCGGCAGGTGCCTGATCGTCAACACCCCCCAAAGTACGGAGGAACGCCATGACCCACCCGATCGTCACAGCGATCGAGGAACGCCGGACCGTTACTCGATTCGACGCCGCCAGGACGCTCACCGACAATGAGATAGTCGAACTCATCGGTTGGGCAACCCGTGCCCCGTCGTCATTCAATCTGCAGAACTGGCGGTTCATTGCGGTCCGCAGCCCAGAAGCCAAAGCCCGGTTACGCCCGATCGCCTGGGACCAACCGAAGATCAGCGATGCCGCGGTCACGTTCATCGTCGTCGGCGTGTTCGCTGACCACGAGGCGATGTCCGATCGACTCAATCCCGCGGTAAACGCGGGCATCATGCCCGCCGACCTCGTCGCCGGATGGGAAGAAGCAGCAAGAAACCTCTACTACGAGCAGAATTGGCGCGCGCGCGACGAAGCTGTCCGCTCAGCCACTTTCGCCGCCGGGCACATGATCTTCGCCGCCCACGCCAAGGGCCTGGGCGCCGGTCCGATGATCGGCTTCGACGCCGATGCCGTCAGCGCCGAGTTCGGGCTCGCATCGAATGAGATCCCCGTGCTACTGCTCGCCGTCGGCCACCCAGCACACGGAAACTGGCCGCAGAAGCCAAGACGGCCACTACCCGAAGTCACCGAACTCGTCTGAGCGACCGGGTAAATATTCGTTTGCGTCGAGGTGACCTCCGGTGAGGGCAAGGACGCGAAGAGTGAGCTCGCTGTCCGCATCAGCGAGGGCCAGCAGTTCGTCGAAGTGATTCACCTTCGCGCGCGGCCACGTGACGCAGGGAACGCCGGCCGTCCGCCAGGCCGACGCGAACTCAGTGGACTGGCGTTTGAATTCACTGGTTTGATCGGTGCCGTAGGTAACCAGAAGGGGTGGCGAGTCCAGAGGCGGGGTGAGGATCGGGCTGTTCCTCAACACAACGTCTGCGGTCAGGCGTAGCTGTTCCTGATGGCTGGTGTAAGGCAGAGGCCGCAGGTCGAACAAGCCGCTCATCGCGCAGGCACCCTTGATGATGTCGTTGGGCAGGCCGTACGTTTCCATCCACCTCGTCAGCAGCAGCATGGCGATGCCATGGCCGCCCGCCGAATGTCCCACGACGGCAATCCGTGTCGGATCTGCCCCGTATCGTGCGATGTTGCGGTAGGTCCACGCGATCGCCGCGCGATGCTGACGGATGATTTCGTCGATGGTGACCGCTGGACACAGCCCGTAGTTGGTCACCACAACTGTGGCTCCGGAGGCGGTCAGTCCGCCTGCGACGAAGCTGAAGTGCTCGGCGGCCA
The DNA here is from genome assembly GCF_001650495.1 of Mycolicibacterium iranicum. GTDB lineage: Bacteria > Actinomycetota > Actinomycetes > Mycobacteriales > Mycobacteriaceae > Mycobacterium > Mycobacterium iranicum_A. The sequence continues at coordinate 6,306 of NZ_LWCS01000050.1, forward strand.
TTGAGCGCCAGTAGCCTCCATGAATGAAGATCACGACAGGGCCGTCGGGGACGCCGGGAAAGATGTCCAGGCGTTCGTCCACGGTGGGTCCGTAGTGAATCGCGGCAACCAACGAAAGTTCGTCACGCGCGGTCGTCGTGAGCTTCTCGAATGTCTCGAGCAGGGAGTCGATGTCGCGTACCGAGCGATCGATGTCGTACTCCCGCTCCAGCGAGTCGCGGTCGGTGAACCGAATCCCAGACGGTGCTTGATAAAGCGGTTCACCGGTCTGCCTGGTCCCGGGGAATGAACCTCCGTGCGAGGACATCAGTGCAACTCCAGTCGGTTGCGGACGAGGTCAAGTTCCCCGGCGACAGTGAAAACCCCGGCAGGATCGTACTTTCCGGCGATATCGCGTAGTCGTGCCAGCGTGTGGCGGTCATAGGATCGAGCGACCGTTGTCGCATCGACCGCGTCGATGAAGTTGGCCATGGTCGCCTCCGCCGACCAGGGGCGGACCGCGGCGAGCAGCCGCTGAGCCGATGCGACGGTCGACGAGGATTCGCCTGTGAGGATTCCGGTGATTCCCAACGAGTACGGGTGTTCTCGATGGCTGAAGGCGCTGGTGTGGCGAGGTTGTCGCGCCAGCGCGCCGCCAAGGCGGCGGAGTTCGACTTCCACGAGGCCCGAACCGGAGTCAGGTCCGGCGGCGCGAAGGACGGATTCGACGGTCTCCGGCGTCAGCGCGGTCAGAAGCACCTGGTTCTGGTGCACCGGCGCCGGGCCGGCCGCATTACCCCACGCCGTAGACAGGTTGCGGTAGGGCATCATGCCTATCGTGTCGACGACGGGAGGGGCGACCTGTCGGATGTCGGCAAGGAGGGCCTCCGCGTCGTCTTTGCCTGTCGGGGTGGCGAATCGAAGCGAAGCGATGAAGTGCCCGGCCAGAGAGGCCGGTGCATAGGGATCATCGGGCATGTTGACCAGCGCCAGTGAGGTGGTCGCCATTTCGGGTAATTGTGCCGACCAGCGTGCCCACTCACGCACGACGTCTCCAGCATGGCATGCTGCGAAGTTCAGTGCTCCGCCGTAAACCGCCGGAAGGTCGAGCAGTTCGAGCTCGACGGCCGTGATGATGCCCAAAGCCCCCTTCGCGCCGCGCATAGCCCAGTAAAGGTCCGGGTTCTCATCCCAGCTCACCCGCTGCACCGTCCCGTCGGCGATCACCACTTCGAGCGCACGCACGTAGTCGGACGAAAGCCCGAATGTCGAGACGAGTGGTCCGATCCCGCCGCCACTGAGGTAACCCGCCACGCCCACGGTGCCCGTGGCACCGATCACCGGCGCCAGGCCGAATTCATGCGCGGCGTTCAGCAGCTGTTCGGCATTCACGCCGGCTCCGAAGTGTGCGCTACGCCGCTCGACGTCGATGGAGCATTGCTGCAGGCGGCCAGTGTGGACGACCAAGACATCACTGCCTTGGCCGACACTTCCGTGCCCGGTGGCATGAACAGCTACCCGCAATCGCTGCGCCGCAGCCCATTTGACGGCATGCTGCACATCAAAGACATCCGCGGCCGCGACGACGGCGGCAGGCTGCGTCGTCAGAGCGGCATTCCATGGGCGGGTTAGCGCGTAATCACGATCGCCGGGCAGTGCGAGCTCACCGTGCAACTCTTCGCGCAGAGCGCTGAGTGCGGCAGGGGAGACATGAATGTTCGAGTTCATGGACAACGCTCCGTACATGCATGATGAGTGCGACGAAGTCGTCGTCGCGGGACCCGGCGTAGGTCAGCGTCAGCAGTTCGCGCAGAGAATGACCCCGGCCGTTCGCCTCCAGGTTAGTCGACCAGTACCTGACCGGGTAGTGACCATCACTGACATCAGGGTTGCGCGCCGCGCAATCCATCCTGGCTTGCGCAGTTGTGCCTGAACAGATTTCGCGCGTGAAACCTGCCTTCCTCACCCGATGGTCGATTGCACGACAGGAAAGCCTCCTTTGCGAAATCGTCACTGCCGCAGGACTGAGAAGCCGGATAGCGTGGAGAGAACTAAGCCAGCGGAAGCCTGAATCAGCGAGGAGTGAATTGCCATGTCCTTCATCACCACTGATACGTCCTCGGAATACGGAGCACACAAATACTTCGGTGCCGAGGGCAGGATCGACTACAAGTTCCGTCCCGCCAGCCAGCCGCCGGATTCGGTGAACCCGATGACCGCGCTGACGCACTTCGTCACAGGCAGCGAGACCGGCGGGGCCTACGGATTGTTTCGGTGTGACTTCGGATCTGGCAAGGGTGGGACAGGAAACCACTTCCACCGCACCTTCCAGGAAGACATTCTGGTGCTCAGCGGTTCCATGGCGCTGTATGACGGTGAGCGTTGGCGGGACGCCGGTCCACAGGACTTCCTGCACATCCCGCCGGGCGGTCTTCACGCTTTTGAGAACAGATCCGGTGAGCCGGCGTCGATGCTGATGATCTTCTCCCCGGGCGGCCCACGGGAACGTTACTTCGAGGAACTCGGACAGATAGGCGACCTCAGCGAGGAGCAGCGCAAAGCGTTCCTGCTCAGCCACGACAACTGGTTCGTCGACGAAGGGCCCAACATGTAGGGGGTCTTCGACCCGCTCAATTGATAGCAGCAGCCTGGGTGGACTCAACGGCTTCTCGGACGCGGTCCCGCAGCCAGCGGTGCTCGGGGTCGGTTTGGCTGCGGTGATGCCAGGACTGCTCGATGATCAGATTGGGCAGCGCCAGTGGGCTGGGCCAACTACGCAGGTGTGCGCCTAGCATCGGACGGGTCAGCCGCGCCGGTGCCAAGCAGATCAGGTCGGCACTGTCGACGATCCTGAAGGTGGCCGCGAACCCAGGCGCGGTCGCCACCACGGTGCGCTCGAGTCCGTCGGACAACAGCGCGCGGTCCAGTGCCTCGTTCCATCCCGACACGGGCTCGCGGTTGACATGTCCGTGGCGGGCCAATTCGGTTATTGTGGGCGCCCTTTCGCGGCACACCCGAGCGAACGTGCCGTCGATTCGGGCCACGATGACGATCGTGTCCGTCACGAGGGTTTCGCGGTGCACGTTTTCCGCCTTGGCGGCAATGGGACTGCCGAGTACGAGGTCGATCTGCCCGTCTCGAAGCGCCTCGACGGCTTCGTCGAGCTCTGGGACGAATCGCAACCGCACTTCAGGAGCGCGGCGGCGCACCGCGGCGAGAATGGCCGGCCCGAATCCGTTTGCATTGTCGGGTCCCGTCCGGATTGTGAACGCGCGATTGAGTTTCTGTTCGATCTCGACGTCGGAGCGGGTCGGCGGTGGAGCGAGTACTTCATAGGCGGCGACCAGCGCGTCGTGAGTACGCTGACGAAGGCCGACGGCGACTGGGGTCGGAACCAGGTGGCGCCCAGCGCGCACGAGTAGCTCATCGCCGGTGATGGACCGCAGTTTGGCCAGGCTTCGGCTGACGGCAGGCGGGGTCAGGTGCAGACGGCGAGCTGCGCCGGACACGCTTCCCTCCTGGAGCAGCGCATCGAGAACGGCCAACAAGTTCAGGTCGACGGACTGCACAGATGACAACTCTACCCGCGACGACATCTGCTGAACGGCTCATCGCTGTGGACCTCAGACCCGTAGGCGGGGCGCTCGGTCCACGCGATGTGAGTGCGGTTTTGAGCGAGGCGCCGAGCGTTGTCTGCGGTGAAGATCGTCTCTTTATTTCCCAGTGCCAAAACAGGACTCGGCAAGTCATCCAGTACTCGGCGGCAGGCTGAATGCCGCAGCAGTGGCAAGCAGGATGCCGTCGTCCCCGGCGGGTGCCGAGAGGAGTAGCCCACTCGGCAGCCTGTCGCCGGCGCCGGGCACGGGCAGCGTCACCCCGCACGCCCCCAGATAGCTCAGCGCCATCGTGGTGCGCAGTGTGCTGGCGTTGGCTGCGTCGTAGGCCGTTTCGCTGGTGAGAAGATCGGCGATGCGTGGGGGTTCATGGCGCACGGTCGGGCACAGCAGCACGTTTCCGGCCAGTTCCGTACGGAACATTCGGCGCAGCAGGGGCATTGCATGACGCAGGGGCGTAACTGCCTGAGCGCTATCGGCGTTCGCGAGTAAGCGGCGCCGTGTCGCGGGTTCCAGGCCGTCGGGTTCGGTGAGCAGGTACCGGAGCCCGGTGTACGCTTCGGCGCCGACAATCGTGCCGTGGCGGTCGAGCAGGTGTTGGGCTTGTCGGAGCGACGCCAGTTCGGTGGTGGTGATGACAACCCCGCGACGACGCAACGCGTCGACGGCGGCAGTGAACGACGCCCGTACGCCGGGGCTGCACTGCTCAAGCCAATCACCCGCGGGCAGCACCGCCCGCAGCACGGGCTCGGGCTCCGCTTCGGCGACGAGGAGCCGGTCGACGAGGCGGATATCGGCTACCGAGCGGGCAAGGAAGCCCACAGTGTCCAGAGTCGGTGACAGCGGCTGGAAATCGTTGTGGCCGTAGCGGTGGTGGCTTGCCCGGTAGCCGACACAACCGGTGAACGCCGCCGGGACGCGCACCGATCCGGAGGTGTCGGTGCCGACGGCCAGGGGTGCGATCCCGCTGGCGACGGCGACGGCAGCACCGGAGGACGAGCCGCCGGGTACCCGCGCAGGATCCAACGGGTTGACCGGGGTTCCGAAGACGTGGTTGATGCCCAGGCCTGAGAACGCGAATTCGCTGAGGTTCGTCTTGCCGACGGTCACCATGCCGAGGTCTCGGAGCCGCGTGACCAGACGGCTGTCGGTCGTCGCCGGCGGCTGATCGCGCAGCACACCCGAACCACAGGTGGTCACGGTGCCGGCGACGTCGAACAGGTCCTTCCACACCACCGGAACGCCGTCGAGGGCGCTGCGCAGCAGCCCGCGGTCACGCCGTCTGTCGCTCTCGTCGGCCTCCCGACGTGCGAGTTCCGCAGTAACGGTGATCATCGCCGAGCGCGCGGCCGGTTGCCGAGTGCGGGCCAGGCTGCGCTCGCAGATCTCCCGCGCACTGGTCATCGCTGCAGCCTAGGGCGCTGCCGTCAGGGAGGGACTAGAGGAACCTCCACCAGAGAGAGCCCAACAGTGTGGGAACGGCCATGAAGGATCGATCTGGGCCGCCCGTTGAATCCTTTCATGGAGCTGACCAATACGACCTACTTCGAGGTTCCGGCCGGCGCCGGTCACGCCGTCCGGGTGCGGCGGGGCGAGCGATTGCGTGTGATCGACGTCGACGGGGGACAGGTGGGCGACGTTTTCGCCTTCGCAGCGACCGACGTTCACGAACATCTGTCCGCAAGCCATACCCGCACCTCGACCGGCCGCCTGTTTCCCGCCGTCGGTGAGCAGTTCGTCACCACGCGCCGCCGGCCCATCTTGAYCCTGGTCGCGGACACCTCGCCTCGCGTGCACGACATGCTCATCGCCGCGTGCGACCCTGAGCGCTATCGCACACTCGGCGTCGCTGAACACCGTTCCTGCGCGGCCAACCTGCGCACCGCCTTGGCGGAGCTCGATCTCGAAACCTTGGTGGTGCCGCAGCCGGTGAACGTGTTCATGAACATTCCCGTGAGCATCGACGGCGAACTGAGCTGGCTACCGGCGGTGAGCCGACCAGGCGACGCCCTCACCTTCGAAGCCGACATGGACTGCGTGGTCGTGGTCTCCGCCTGCCCCATGGACCTCAATTCGATCAACGGCGATCGGCCCACCCCCCTGGGCATCGAAATCACTACGCACGAGGAGGTTTGAACATGACGACTGCACATCCAGCACTATCCGGGCAACGGGTCGGCGCCGTGGAACTCTCGAACAAGCTCGCGGTCGCGCCGATGACCCGGGTGTCGGCCACCCCTGACGGCATGGCCACCGCGGAAATGGTCGACTACTACGCCGCGTTTGCCCGCGGCGGGTTCGGCCTGATCCTCACCGAGGGTATCTACACCGACACCACCCACAGTCAGGGCTATCTCAACCAGCCGGGTCTGGCGACCGACGACCACGTCGAGGCCTGGCGACAGGTAACTGACGCAGTACACGGCCATGGCGTGCCCATCGTCGCCCAGCTCATGCACGCAGGCGCGCTCTCGCAGGGCAATTCGTACGGCGTGTCTAGGATCGCGCCGTCGGAAGTGACCCCGCGCGGCGCCATGCTCGAAGAGTACGGCGGCAGCGGCGCCTGGCCGGCACCACGGGCAATGACCACCGACGACATCGCCTCCGTGGTCCGGCAGTTCGGCGACGCTGCTCTCCGTGCCCATGCAGCGGGCTTCGACGGCGTCGAGGTGCACGCAGCAAACGGGTACCTGTTCGACCAATTCCTCACCGTCTACACCAACACCCGCGAGGACGAGTACGGCGGCAGTGTGGCGAACCGAATCCGTTTCACCACAGAGGTTCTCACCGAAATTCGCGGCAGGGTCCGCCCCCACTTCCTGTTGGGTGTGCGCCTGTCGCAGACCAAGGTCAACGACTTCACCTATCGGTGGCCGGGCGGAGCCGCCGACGCGGAGATCATCTTTGCGTCGTTGGCCGGCACAGGGGCTGACTATCTGCACATCGCCAGCGAAGGGCGCAATTTCATCGACACCGCCCGACTGGCGGATGGCCGCACCATCACCGCCCTGGCCCGCCAGGTCAGCAGGCTGCCGGTGATGGCCAATGGCGGCATGCACGATTTGCGCCAGGCGGCCGACGTCCTCGACGGCGGGCATGCGGACTTGCTATCGGTCGCACGTGGAGCACTGGCTAATCCTGATCTGCCGCAGCGACTCTCGTCGGGTGTTCCGCTGGACAAGTTCGACCACGGTATGCTCTCACCGATGGCGACCATCGGCAACGCAACCGCATGGCGAGCAAACCGGTGAACGCGCCCTGGCATGGCGGTGCCGCGGCCGTGGCGACCTTGACGTTCGACGTGGACGCCGAGACGCCCATCCTCGCCCAGGGGCGACACTTCGCCGACCACCTGATGACGATGTCCCACCAGTCCTACGGTCCCGACGTAGGTGTGCCCCGGATCCTCGACATGCTCGACGAACTGCAGGTTCAGGCAACGTTCTTCGTCCCTGGCTGGGTCGCCGAGCACCGGGTGGGGCTCGCCGCGTCGATCGTCGAGCGGGGTCATGAGGTGGCCCATCACTCCTACAGTCACCGTTCGCCGGTGACCATGGGTCCCGGTGAGGAGCGCGCCGATTTTGAGCGGGCACTCACCGTGTTCGCCAAGCAGGGCGTCGAGATATGCGGACACCGGGCAGCGCTGTGGGGTGCGAGCCGGCAGACGCCGAGCCTGGTAGCCGAGTACGGATTGACCTACGACTCGTCACTGATGGGCGACGATCGTCCCTATCGCATCAACACCGAATCGACGCCCATCGTGGAATTGCCGGTGCACTGGGCACTCGACGATTGGGAGCAGTACGCCTACCTGCCCGACCCGCACATCGGGTCGGTAATCGAGTCGCCCCTGAAGGTCGCCGAGATGTGGTGGGCCGAGCTCAACGGTATGCGGCGCTATCAGTGCCTGTTCAATCTCTGTGTGCACCCTTTCCTTTCGGGACGCCCCAGCAGGATCGTGGCACTCCGCGGCCTTATCGAGGATGCGCTGGAACTCGGAGATGTCCACTTTGCGCGATGTCGCGACGTCGCGGTTGCGGTGAATGCCGACGACACGATCGGACCGCGGACACTGACACCACCGCACATCACGTCCGACGTGTATCCGGATTGAGTTTCAGCTCAGCGCATCTGCTTCCAATGCCAGAAACAGGTCGACGCGGTCCTCGAGTCGGGTGACGTCGCGCCCGGTCAGCTCACTGATCCGACCCACCCGGTTGCGCAACGTGTTCACATGGACATAAAGAGCGGTGGCGGTAGCGGACCAATGTCCGTCATTGCCTAGAAATACCCGCAGCGTGCGTTCGAGTTCGGTGCCGTTCTGCTCATCATGTGTGCGTAACGGGGCCAGGATGTCGTGGGCGAACCGCCGCAGCAGCGTCCGGTCGTGCAACCCGAGCAACATGCGGTGGGTGCCCACGTCGGCGAACGTTCCGACGCTCGAGCCTTTACTGCGCCGCCGTAGGACATGACAGACCTCGCGGGAGCTGATCAGGGGTTCACGCAATGTGGTGGAATCTGCTGCCAAAGAGCCGATCCCGATGACGGTGCGTTCCCCTGTCAAGGTATCCGCAAGCTGATGGCACAGATCGGCGAGCCCGTCCTCAGTGGTGCTCCACGGGAAGATCGCGACAGTGTCCTGACTGCCAGCCGCCACCACCGCCGGAATTCCTCTGCCCGTGAAGAAGGCTTCGACGACGTCGGTCGAGCCGGCGGGGCGCTCGGCGCTGTCCCCGACGACTATCGTGATGACCGCCAACGGCGCCGACGGGTCGATGCCGAAGGCCCGCAACCGATCCTGGACATCGGACAGGCGGGTGGCACCGGAGAGAATCATTTCCAATAGCTCGCTGGAGAATCGCGACTCGATCGCCTGCAGTGCTTGCCTTTTGGTGACCTCCAGGCTGAGGAACCGGGCCGTCTGCTCGATCGCTTCGCGCTCGGTCTCTGTCAGCTCCGCCAGCGGCTTGAGGCAGAAGAGGCCGGCGTCGATGTCTCCGAGCGCGCCTTCGACCAGATACACCGACGTGCGTCCGGCACCTGGCAGGTCGACCTCCAGCGGAGGTGGGCGACGGGCGAGAGCTTCGGCCGCGTAGCGATCGGCCTCGGGGTGGGCATCGCCGGCGAGCCGCCGACCCAACCGGTCGACCACCAGCATCGGCAGGTCGTGGTCCCGTCGCAACACCTCGAGTACGCCCTCGGCGCCACCGCCGCGGGCGATGGACATCGCGAGTGCATTGCCGCGTCGGACCAGTCCGGTCAGCGCGCTCTGGCGTGCCGCACCCTGGATCCGCGCTGCGGCCTCGGTGATGGCCGTGAACGGCACCGTGATCGACAGCGACGCCAGCGGAATCAATGCCTGCTCGCACGCATCGACGAGATCTGTTGGTACGGTCGCGGTTTGTTCGGTCAGGCCGAAGACCAGGCCGGCTGCCCGGGCGCGTGCCAAGGCAGCGACGAAGTCGGAGGCGGCCGCCGCGTCGCGCCATAACCCGTTGGTGAGCACCAGTTCGGTGGGCCGGATGTACGGCGACGGGTCAGGCAGCTCAGTGTTGTGCAGCCACAACACCTCACGGTCCAGGGCACCCGGTGGCCCGTGCGTCAGTAGCGTCAACTCCAGGCTGGCGTCGGCGAGTAGTGCACCAAAACTGAGCACCGGTGTACCTACGTCCATTCACGGGAATGCATTTTGGATGTTTATACACTCCGCGGCGTCGTCCGGCGGTGTTTCGATGGCCTGAATCACATCACCGAGGAGTCTGCATGTCGACGAGCCCGCCAGAAAGCCCCGTTTCGTCCCGGGACGACAGCCCGGTCAATGACGCCGCCGTGCCCTTCGACGCACACGGTATCGAACCAATTCCCGACCGAAGCCGGGACTGTTCCCCCTGGGAGCTGTTCTGGATTTGGTCAGGTGCCAATATCGCGCCGATCAACTGGGTGCTCGGCGCGCTCGGTATCACCCTCGGGCTGAGTCTCGTCGAGACGTTGATCGTGGTAGCGGTTGGCAACCTCATCGGCTGCAGCATCTTCGGGATCTTCAATGTCATCGGACACCGCACGGCAGTGAATCAGATGGTTCTCGGGCGGGCACCGTTCGGGAGGTTGGGATCCGTCGTCCCCGGAGTGGTGCAGTTCTTGCTCACCATGGGTTGGGTCGGGGTGAACACCTGGGTGGTGCTCGATCTGGTGCTGGCGATCCTGGCCGAAGTAGGACTCACCGGCGGCCTCTGGCTGGAAATCGCCGTTGCCGCAGGCATCATGATGATTCAGCTCGGACTCGCCCTGTACGGCTTTTATGCCATCCGGAGCTTCGAGAAGTACACCGTGCCCGCCACCGTCTTGGTGATGGCGGTGATGACGGTGGTGGCGATCGCCACCACCGACGTGAACTGGTCGCTCGCAGGTACCGAGTTGGCACCAGGCGACAAGCTGACGGCGGTGACCCAACTGTTGACCGCCATCGGCATCGGGTGGGGACTCAGCTGGATTCCGTATGCCTCGGATTACAGCCGGTTTGTACGCGTCGCGGCGTCGCCGCGGACAGTGTTCTGGAGCTCATCGCTGGGCATGTACATCCCGACCGTGTGGCTGGCCGCACTTGGCGCGTGTCTGGCCAGTGCGGGCAGCGGCAGTGATCCGTCCACGTTGGTGGTGGGGACCTTCGGGGTGATGGCGATTCCAGTGCTGCTGTTGCTGATCCACGGCCCGATCGCCACCAACATCCTGAACCTGTACTCGTGCTCCCTGGCGGCGCTGTCCATCGGCGTCACGGCAGCTCGGTGGAAGGTGACGCTGGCCGCCGGACTGGTGGCATCAGCAGTGCTGGCCGTGTTCGTCAACGCCGACAGCTTCGCCCATGCCTTCGATAACTGGATGGTGTCGATCCTGGTGTGGATCAGCCCGTGGGCCGCGATCATGCTGGTCGACTACTTCGCTGTACGCCGCGGACGCCTCGACGTCTCCTCGCTCTATCTGCCCTCCGGGAGCTCGCCCTACGGGAAGTTCAACTCCGCCGGCCTGATCAGTCTCGCAGCGGGTATTGCGGCGGGCTGGTCCTGGCAGTTCGGGCTGGTGCCCGCCATGCAGGGGCCGCTGGCCGTCGCGTCGGGCAACACCGACTTCTCCTGGCTGTCGGGCAGTCTGGTCGCCGGAGTGCTCTACTTCGGGCTGGCTCGTAGGGTGCGGGCATGAGTGACAACGGTGCACTGCCGACCGTGGTCAGCGCGACGGAGCTGTCCAACAGCTTCCTGGGCAAGTTGATCGAGATCTGCTTCGTCACCACCGATCATCGCCGCACCATGAAGGGCCTGGTCCGGCTGGGCATCGGCCCGTGGCGGGTGTACACCTTCGACTCCGCCACGGTCACCGAGCGCACTTACCGCGGCGAAGCCGCGGACTTTGCAATCAAAGTGTGCTTCGCCGACGTCGGCGACCTCGCAGTGGAGATCATGCAACCGCTCTACGGACCGTCGATCTTCCAGGAATTCCTCGATAACCATGGTGAAGGCATTCAGCATGTCGCGTTCGACTGCGGCGAGGCACCTTGGCAGGACCGCATCGCCGACTTCGCGCGCAGGGGTTTCCCGCTGGTGCAGTCGGGTCGGTTCCAGGATGCCAATGCTTTTGCATTCTTTGACACCGAGAAAGCGACCGGCACCACGTTCGAGACCTACTCGATTCCCGAAGGTTTCGTCTGGCCCGAGCCCGACGAGTGGTATCCCGCCCCGCCACCGGCCGGGCAGGTGCCGCCAGTGCGCCAGCAGCGGCACTGATGAATCGGCGACCGTCCGATGGGTGGCCGAGGACTGAGGAACGCGTGCGCGGAGCCCTCGGCTACGTTGCAGCCCGAATGCGAGTCGGCCCTCGCCGGCACCTCTCGTAATGCGCCCATCGCATAAAGACGACGTCGCGAATGACGCCCAGGTTATTCGAGAATGACAATCAGGTTGCTCAACTCACGGGCAGGACGAAGCGCAGGTACGTTTCTTCGTTAAAGCCGAAGCGCGATCTCGGAAAGAGTACGCTTTGTCATTTCAGGGGGGGTCCGAGGTGGCGACATGAGGGTGGAAGATCCGGCGAGCAGAGCCGGTCAGACCTGTCTGCAGCGGAACGACGTCGCCACTCGCCGATGGCAGAATTCTCAATACGCGGGGGCGACGACCGGTGCAGAGCTAACGAAACCCGCGCAGCAGCGACGGGGCATATCTGCGGCTGCGCCCGGCAGGCCTCGGCGGTCTTTTCGAAGGGCACTACCCGAACCACGAATTCAATCCTCGAACGTCGCGTTATGAGAGCAGACGTCGAACGCGTAGCCGAACTGTCTGCTACAGAAATTCAACGGCTGAACCGCGACCTTCGGATCCTCATCGCAACGAACGGCACCATGACACGGATGCTGCAGGCCCTGGCCAACGAAGAGATCGTCGTAGATATCGTCAAGCAGCAGATTCACGACGTCGCGCCGGAAATGCCTGAACTACAGGGTATTGCGATGGGACGGGTGCTTCAGCGCGATATTTTGCTGAAGGGCCGGACTTCGGGAAATGCATTTGTGGCCGCAGAGTCGTTGATAGCGGTCGACTACTTGCCGCGCTCAGTCATGACGAGCCTGACAGAGACGGATCGGCCGATTGGCGAAGTCATGGCATCGACTCATATCGAGACCTTCAAGGAGGAGGCAAAAGTCTGGACGGGAAAGTTGCCGAGTTGGCTCGCGCTTAACGGATATGAGATTACACAAACGGAGACTATTGCCCGCCGGTATCGCGTTATCTCCGGAGGTAAACCAGTCCTGATTATCACTGAATACGTCCTGAAAAGTGTCTTTGACGACGCTTCAGAAGACGAATTCGTCGTCACTGATAAGCAAGCCGTTTGTTGACATGATCGAGCCCGGGTCGATTTGTGATAAAAGGCGCGAAGCCGCAGAACTCAGAATTTCATTGCGCTGACCGTGTCGTATCCCACCACTCATCTGTGTGGGTCGGAATCGGTCGGTCACGACGGGTCGGGGGCCGTCACGGTGAATGGAAATCCAGACATGCTGAATGGGAATCTGGCGGAGCTACTCGCCCGGCGGGCATCGGAAGAGGGATGGTACGACAAGCCCGCCTACTATGCGCCGGACGTGGTGACGCACGGCCACATCCATGACGGCGGCGCGCGACTCGGGGAAGTGCTAGGGAGCCGTGGCCTGTCTCGCGGAGATCGCGTGCTGCTGTGTCTTCCGGATTCGCCGGAGCTGGTGCAGTTGGTGCTGGCGTGCCTGGGGCGCGGGATCGTGGCGTTCTTGGCGAATCCCGATCTCCATCGCGATGACCACGCGTTTCAGGAGCGCGACACGGAGCCGGCGCTTGTCGTCACATCCGGTTCTCTGCGCGATCGGTTTCACCCCTCGGGAGTCGTCGAAGCGGAAGAACTCATGTCCGATGCGACGCGCGTCGGTCCGGGCGACTATGAAACCCTCGATAGTGGCGCTCCTGCTTATGCGACATACACGTCCGGCACGACGGGTCCGCCGAAAGCGGCGATTCATCGCCACGCCGACCCATTGGTGTTCGTTGAGGCCATGTGCCGTAATGCACTGCGGCTCACTGCCGCAGACATCGGGCTGAGCAGTGCTCGCATGTATTTCGCGTACGGCCTGGGCAATTCCGTCTGGTTTCCACTGGCGACGGGTAGTTCCGCGGTCATCAATCCGGTGCCCATGAGTCCGGAGGTCGCCGCGACGCTGAGCGCGCGATTCCAGCCATCAGTGCTCTACGCGGTGCCGAATTTCTTTGCCAGAGTGGTCGACACCTGCACTCCCGATTCGTTCCGTTCGCTCCGCTGCGTGGTATCGGCGGGGGAGGCTCTGGAGACGGGACTCGCCGAGCGCATCGTCGAATTCTTCGGTGGCATACCCGTTCTCGACGGAATCGGATCTACCGAGGTCGGGCAGACATTCGTGTCGAACAGTGTCGACGAATGGCGCGCGGGAACTCTGGGAAAGGTCCTGCCGCCCTACGAGATTCGGGTGGTGGCGGCCGATGGCGCGACTGCGGAGTCCGGGGTCGAGGGGGACTTGTGGGTCCGCGGATCGTCGATCACGCCGGGCTATTGGAATCGTTCTGACCCGGCCTCTGGCACTGATGGTTGGCTTGAGACCAGGGATCGGGTGAGCATCGACGACGAGGGGTGGGTCACCTACCGTTGCCGCGGAGATGACACAGAGATCATCGGCGGGGTCAATGTCAATCCGCGTGACATCGAGCGCCTCATCGGAGAACACGACGCGGTGGCCGAGGCCGCCGTCGTCGGTGTGAAGGAGTCCACGGGCGCGTCGACGTTGCAGGCGTTTCTGGTCCCGGCCGGCGATGCGCCCATCGATGAGTTGGTATTGCGAGACATACACCGGCGGTTGATCAGCCGACTATCTGCATTCAAGGTGCCGCACAGGTTCGCCGTTGTCGAGCGGCTCCCTCGGACGGCGAACGGGAAGCTGTTGCGTGGTGCCCTTCGCTCGGAGAATCCGACGAAACCGATATGGGAACTCGTGCTGCCGGAACCCCGGTCGGACATGCCCGCTCACCGTGTCGACTGGACGGCGGAGGGCGGTCACCAAATCGGCGACAGCGTCGGCGACGTGACACTCAAGGAGCGGCTGGCGTTCTTGCAGCAGGAACGGCACCGGCTGGTGGCGGACGCGGTATGCACAGAGGCCGCGAAGATGTTGGTCGAGCCCGATCCTCGGTCGATAAACCGTGATCTGGCGTTCTCAGAACTGGGTTTCGACTCGCAGATGACGGTCGAACTCAGCAATCGACTGGGCGTGTTGACGGGCCTGCGGCTGCCCGAGACGATCGGCTGGGATTGTGGCTCGATCTCAGGACTGGCCAGGTACTTGGAGACCGCACTGTCCGGATCGGACAGTCGGGTGAGCGCTGCGGCGACTATGGGCACCGACGGCCTCGCGGCGGTCGAAGAGGAGCTGAAAAAGGTCGAGGAGATGGTGACTGCGCTCGGGGCCGGCGACAGGCAGCGGGCTGCCGATCGTCTGCGTGCTCTGCTGCACACCATCACCGACGGCCAGGATCGGCTCACCGAGCGGATTCAGGCGGCCTCGACGCCGGACGAGATTTTCCGGCTGATCGATTCTGAGTTCGGCGAGTCATGAAGGGGAGCAGCAGAATATGACCACCAGCGTCGAGGGTTCTGACGAGGAACGCGAGAAACTGTTCCGCTATCTGAAGAAGACTGTGGTCGAGCTCGACGAGACGCGCGCACGGCTCCGTGACTACGAACAACGCGCGACCGAGCCGGTGGCAGTAGTGGGGATCGGATGTCGCTTCCCGGGCGGAATCGATTCTCCGGATGCGTTGTGGGAGGCCGTTTCAGAGGGCCGGGATCTGGTGACGGACTTTCCGACTGATCGCGGGTGGGACGTGGAGGGTCTTTATGACCCGGATCCCGACGCTGACGGCAAGACCTATACACGCAGTGGTGCGTTCTTGCAGGACGCGACCGGTTTTGACGCCGGGTTCTTCGGGATCGCTCCCGGCGAGGTCTTGGCGATGGATCCTCAGCAGCGGCTGATGCTGGAGGTGTCGTGGGAAGCCCTGGAGCACGCGGGAATTGACCCGTTGTCATTGAGGGGGTCGCAGACCGGGGTGTTCACCGGGATCTTCGCGCCGAGTTACGGCGGCAGAGATTCCGGCGCCCTCCAGGGATACGGGCTGACCGGGACGACGGTGAGCGTGGCCTCGGGGCGGGTTTCCTATGTGTTGGGGTTGGAGGGCCCCGCGGTATCACTGGATACGGCGTGCTCATCGTCGCTGGTGGCGATCCACTCGGCGATGGCGTCGTTGCGGACTGGCGAGTGCGATCTGGCTTTGGCCGGCGGGGTGACGGTGCTGGGCCTTCCGTCGATCTTCATCGGGTTCAGTCGGCAGCGCGGGCTCGCTCCCGACGGGCGTTGCAAGGCGTTTGCGGGGGCCGCCGATGGCACGGGCTGGGGTGAGGGCGCCGGGGTCGTGGTGCTTGAGCGGCTGTCGGATGCGCAGCGGTTGGGCCATTCGGTGTTGGCCGTGGTCCGGGGTAGCGCGATCAATCAGGATGGCGCTTCCAACGGTTTGACCGCACCCAACGGGCAAGCCCAGCAGCGGGTCATTCTGGCGGCGCTGGCCAGCGCGGGGTTGACCGCAGCTGACGTGGATGTGGTGGAGGCGCACGGGACCGCCACCACCCTGGGCGATCCCATTGAGGCGCGGGCTTTGTTGGCGACCTACGGGCAGGACCGGCCGGCGGGGCGGCCACTGTGGCTGGGCTCGATCAAATCGAATATGGGTCACACGCAGGCCGCGGCCGGCGTGGCCGGGGTGATCAAGATCGTGCAGGCGATGCGGCATGGCGTGATGCCGGCGACATTGCATGTGGATGTGCCTTCGCCGCGCGTGGATTGGGACAGCGGCGCGGTGTCGCTGCTGACCGAGGCGAGAGACTGGCCGGCGGATGGTCGTCCGCGCCGGGCGGGCGTGTCCTCGTTTGGGATCAGCGGCACCAACGCGCATGTGATCATCGAACAAGCTCCTGAGCAGGCCCCGATCGAGGCGCGTGAGAACACCGGTGACCGGTCGGGACTGTCGGTGCTGCCGTGGGTGATTTCGGCACGATCGGCTGAGGCGCTGACGGCCCAGGCGAGCCGATTGTCGGCCCACCTGCAGGGTGATTCGGGGCCGGCTGCGGTGGATGTCGGGTTCTCGCTGGCGGGCCGGTCGGTGTTCGAGCATCGGGCGGTAGTGGTTGGTGGCGACCGGCAGGCGTTGATGCAGGGTTTGGCGACGCTGGCCGACGGCGACTCGGGCGCAGGGGTGGTGATCGGTCACGCGGGGCCGGTGGGTAAGACGGTGGTGGTGTTCCCTGGGCAGGGGTCGCAGCACATCGGGATGGGCCGCGAGCTGTACGGCCAGTTGCCGGTATTTGCTGAGGCCTTTGATGCGGTGGTCGACGAGTTGGACCGGCATCTGCGATTGCCGCTTCGCGAAGTCGTTTGGGGCGCCGAAGCTGATCTGCTTGATACGACTGAGTTTGCTCAGCCGGCATTGTTCGCGGTTGAGGCGGCGCTGTTTGCGGTGCTGCAGCACTGGGGCGTCCAGCCGGATTTCGTGATGGGCCACTCGGTCGGGGAGTTCAGCGCGGCGTACGCCGCCGGGGTGTTGACGTTGGCGGACGCGGCAATGCTGGTGGTCGCGCGGGGCCGGTTGATGCAGGCGCTGCCCTCAGGTGGGGCGATGGTGGCGGTGGCCGCCGCTGAAGACGAAGTGATTCCCATGCTGGGTGAGGGCGTGGGGATCGCCGCGATCAATGCGCCCACGTCCGTGGTGATCTCAGGCGCGCAGGCCTCGGCGAGCGCGATTGCGGACCGGTTCGCAGAGCAGGGGCGCCGGGTGCATCGGCTGGCGGTCTCGCATGCGTTTCATTCGCCGTTGATGGAGCCGATGCTCGAGGAGTTCGCACGGGTCGCGTCCCGCGTGCACCCGCGTGAGCCGCGGATCGGGCTGGTTTCCAACGTGACGGGCGAATTGGCGGACGCCGAAAGTGGTTTCGGGTCTGCCCAGTACTGGGTCGAGCATGTGCGTAGGCCGGTACGTTTCGCCGACAGTGTGCGTCATCTGCAGACGACTGGAGCGACCCATTTCCTCGAGGTCGGTCCCGGTAGCGGGTTGACGAGCTCCATCGAGCAATCGTTGGCGCCGGCTGAGGCGGTGGTGGTGCCGACCCTGCGCAAGAGCCGCCCGGAGGTGGCCTCGGTGCTGACCGCCCTCGGTCAGTTGTTCACCACCGGTGTGCCGGTGGATTGGTCGGCAGTATTCAAAGGCTCGGGTGGTCAGCGAGTTCCTCTGCCCACCTACGCATTTCAGCGACGGCGGTTCTGGGAGACGCCGGGTGCCGATGGAGCCGCCGATGCGTCCGGTTTGGGCTTGGGCGAGACCAAACATGCCTTGTTGGGTGCGGTGGTCCAGCGGCCCGACATCGACGGTGTTGTGCTGACCGGCCGCTTGTCGCTGGCGGACCAGCCATGGTTGGCCGACCATGAGATCGGCGGGGCGGTGCTGTTTCCCGGGGCGGGCTTTGTGGAATTGGCGATCCGCGCCGGCGATGAAGTGGGCTGCGCGGTCATCGAGGAGTTGGTGCTGGCGGCACCGCTGGTAATGCATCCCGGTGTTGGGGTGCAGGTGCAGGTGATTGTGGGGGACGCCGATGAATCCGGGAGCCGGACTGTGTCTGTGTACTCCCGTGATGACCACGCCGAGGGTTGGTTGCTGAACGCCGAAGGAAAACTCGGGGTGCATGTCGCCGAGGTTTCCGGAGCATCGGTGGATCTGTCGGTGTGGCCGCCGGCAGGCGCCGAGAGTGTGGATATCTCGGAGGGTTACGCGCAGCTGGCGGAGCGCGGCTATGCCTACGGCCCGACGTTCCAGGGGTTGGTAGCGGTCTTTCGGCGTGGGTCGGAGGTCTTCGCCGAGGTGTCCGCTCCTCTCGAGGCCGGAATTGCGGTCGACGGGATGGGGATG
Source organism: Mycolicibacterium iranicum (assembly GCF_001650495.1). Classification (GTDB taxonomy): domain Bacteria; phylum Actinomycetota; class Actinomycetes; order Mycobacteriales; family Mycobacteriaceae; genus Mycobacterium; species Mycobacterium iranicum_A. The sequence goes on from NZ_LWCS01000050.1 coordinate 24,454, forward strand.
CATCCGGCGGTGTTGGACGCTGTGCTGCATGCCCTCGGGTTGGCCATCGAGACCGGCGAGACAAGGCTGCCTTTCTGCTGGCGTGGCGTGTCGTTGCATGCCGCGGGTGCTGGCCGGGTGCGGGCCCGTCTGGCCCCGGCGGGGACGGACGCGATCTCGATCGACGTGACCGATGCCGCGGGATTGCCGGTGCTGACTGTCGGCGCGCTGGTCACCCGGGCGATGAGCGCCGAGCAGCTGGGCGCCGCCGGTGCCGCAGCCGGCGGTGCACCCGATCAGGGACCGCTGGAAGTGATGTGGTCCCCAATAGCGGTGAAGCGCAACAATAGTGACGAGAAGCCCCTGCCGGCGGTGGTGGCCTGGGAGGACTTGAGCGGCGACGCCGATGGTGCCGCGGCCGATGATGCCGGTGTGGTGGTGTGGGAATGCCGTTCTGCCGGTGAGGATGCGGTGGATTCGGTCTATGCGGCCAGCCACGCTGCCCTGCAGGTGTTGCAGTCCTGGCTCGGCAGGGATCGGGTGGGCACGCTCGTGGTGCTGACCCATGGTGGCGTCGGGTTGCCCGGTGAGGATGTCAGCGATCTGGCCGCCGCGGCCGTGTGGGGAATGGTCCGTTCGGCGCAGGGCGAAAGCGATGGCCGGATCGTTCTGATCGACTCTGATACGTCATTCGACGCGGCGTTGCTCGCCGACGTCGACGAACCGCAACTGGTGGTGCGGGGCAGCACGGTGCATGCCGCTCGACTGTCCCCGGCCCCGCCGCTCCTCGCGCTTCCTGCGGTGGAGGCGGCGTGGCGGTTGGCAGCCGGCGGCGGCGGGACGTTGGAGGATCTGGTGATCCAGGCCTGCCCGGAGGCGCAGGCACCGCTGCAACCGGGACAGGTTCGGGTGGCGGTGGCGGCCGTTGGCGTCAACTTCCGTGACGTGGTGGCCGCCCTGGGGATGTATCCCGGCCAAGCGCCCACACTGGGTGCCGAAGGCGCCGGGGTGGTGATCGAGTCCGGTCCGGAGGTGACCGGTGTCGCTGTCGGTGACGCGGTGATGGGATTCCTCGGCGGTGCGGGTCCGCTGGCCGTCGTGCATCAGGACCTGGTTACCCGGATCCCACAGGGCTGGTCTCTGCCCGAAGCCGCGGCTGTGCCGGTGGTGTTCTTGACGGCGTTGTTCGGGTTGGCCGATTTGGCCGGGATTCGCGCCGGCGAAACGCTGCTCGTCCATGCCGGGACCGGTGGCGTCGGCATGGCGGCCGTGCAGTTGGCTCGCCACTGGGGGGTGGAAGTCTTCGTCACCGCCAGCCGCGGCAAGTGGGACACGCTGCGCGCCATGGGGTTTGATGACGACCACATCGGCGATTCCCGCACACTGGACTTTGAGGAAAAGTTCCTGGCGGTCACCGGGGGGCGTGGCGTCGACGTGGTGCTCGACTCGCTGGCCGGTGAGTTCGTCGATGCTTCGCTGCGCTTGCTGGTTCGCGGTGGGCGTTTCCTGGAGATGGGCAAGACCGATATTCGCGATGCGGAGGAGATCGCCGCAGAGTATCCCGGTGTCATCTATCGGGCGTTTGACCTGTCGGAAGCCGGCCCGGTGCGCATGCAGGAGATCTTGAGTGAGGTGCGAGAGCTCTTCGACTCCCACGTGCTGCATCGGCTGCCCGTCAAGACGTGGGATGTGCGCTGTGCGCCGGCGGCTTTCCGGTTCATGAGCCAGGCTCGCCACATCGGCAAGGTGGTGTTGACCATGCCCTCGGCGCTGGCCGATGAGCTTGCCGGGGGCACGGTGTTGATCACCGGAGCCACCGGGGCCGTCGGTGGGGAATTGGCCCGCCACATGGTCACCGCATACGGGGTGCGTCATCTGGTGTTGGCGAGTCGGCGCGGCGATCGCGCCGAGGGAGCAACCGAGCTGGCCGCCGATCTGACCGAGGCCGGCGCCACTGTCGCGGTGGTGGCATGTGACGTAGCCGATCGCGATGCCGTGCGCGGATTGTTCGCTCAGCTGTCGCGGGAGTTCCCGCCGGTGCGCGGCGTGATCCATGCCGCCGGGGTGCTCGACGACGGCGCAATCATGTCTTTGACGCCGGATCGCGTCGATACAGTGTTGCGGGCCAAGGTGGACGCGGCGTGGAACCTCCACGAGGCCACCCGTGAGATGGATGTATCAGTGTTTGCGCTGTGTTCCTCGATCGCGGCCACGGTGGGCTCTCCCGGTCAGGGTAACTATGCGGCGGCGAACGCGTTTCTCGACGGCTTGGCCGCGCATCGGCAGGCTGCAGGGTTGGCGGGAATATCGCTGGCGTGGGGGTTGTGGGAACAGCCCAGCGGTATGGCCGCTCATCTGAGCAGCCGCGATCGCGCCCGGATGAGCCGTAGCGGGCTGGCCCCGATGAACCCCCAGCAAGCGCTGGAGTTACTTGACGCCGCGCTGGTGGTTGATCACCCCGTGATGGTGGCAACCCGCCTCGACAGGGGGGCGCTCGACACGCTGGCCCAGAGCGGTGGGTTGCCGGCGCTGTTCAGTGGGCTCGCGCGCCGCCCACGACGACGCCAGATCGAGCGCGCCGGTGATGCGGCTCAATCGAAATCGGCACTGGCACAACGACTCAGTGGACTGGCGCCCAGCGCACAACACGACCTACTGGTAGGGCTGGTGTGTTTGCAGGCCGCGGAGGTGCTGGGCCTGCCGTCGCCCGACGACCTCGATCCCGCGGCCGAATTCCAGACTCTCGGCTTCGACTCGCTGACCGCTGTCGAACTGCGCAACCGCCTCAAATCCGCTACCGGGCTGACCCTGCCATCCACGCTGATCTTCGACTACCCGACCCCCGCCGCGGTTGCCGATTATGTGGGACAGCAGATTCCCGAAAGCCAGCGCGTCGAATCTGGTGGCGATGGGCTCGTGCGTGCGCGACCCGACGACGAGAAACGCACGGCATCCGTCACGGATCTGATGGCGCCGTCGGGTTTTGCGATCGTCGGCTACGCCGGGCGCTTTCCCGGTGCATCGGACGCGGAGGAATTCTGGCAGGTGCTGCGTGAGGGCCGCGATGCGGTGTCGGAGGTTCCGGCGGACCGCTGGGACGTCGATGAGTTCTTCGACCCGGAACCGGGTGCGCCGGGGAAGGTCGTGACCCGGCGGGCGGGTTTCATCGACGATATAAGGGGTTTCGACGCCCCGTTTTTCGGGATGTCGGCGCGCGAGGTTCGGTTGATGGACCCGCAGCACCGGTTGCTGCTCGAGACCGCGTGGCGGGCCATCGAGCACTCCGGCACCGCGCCCACCTCGCTCGCCGACTCGAACACCGGTGTGTTCGTGGGGATTTCCACGCACGACTATCTGGGCATGGCATTCGGCGAGCTGACGTACCCAGAGGTGGAAGCCTATTTGGGCATCGGGACGTCCAATGCCGCCGCGGCCGGCCGGATCAGTTACCGGCTCGGGCTGCAGGGGCCGTCGGTCGCCGTCGACACCGCGTGTAGCTCCTCGCTGGTGGCGATCCATCAGGCATGCCAGGCGCTGCGTTTGGGCGAATGTGACCTCGCGCTGGCCGGCGGTGCCAACGTGCTGCTCACCCCGGCGACCATGATCACGTTCTCCAGCGCGCACATGTTGTCGCCCGACGGCCGATGCAAGACATTCGATGCGGCTGCGGACGGCTACGTTCGGGGCGAGGGTTGCGGTGTCATCGTCATCAAACGGCTCGAAGACGCGCTTCGTGACGGCGACCGGATTCGCGCTGTGATCCGCGGCAGCGCGATCAATCAGGACGGCGCGTCGGGCGGTCTGACGGTCCCGAATGGCCTTGCCCAGCAGCGGGTCATCTCCGACGCCTTGAAGCGCGCCGACCTCGATCCCAGGGACGTCGGGTATCTGGAAGCCCACGGGACTGGAACTTCGCTGGGCGACCCGATCGAGGCCCAAGCCGCGGGCGCGGTCCTCGGCGCCGGACGCGAACCCGACCAGCCGTTGTTGATCGGTTCGGTGAAGACGAACATCGGCCACCTCGAAGCGGCGGCGGGGATCGCGGGTGTCATCAAGGTCATCCTGTCGCTCGAGCATGAGGAACTGCCGAAGCACCTGCATTACCAGAATCCTTCACCGCACATTCCCTGGGAACGGCTTGCCGTCGAGGTGGTGAAGGAGACCACTCCGTGGCAGCGCAACGGGAAGCCGCGGATTGCGGGTGTCAGCTCGTTCGGGTTCGCCGGCACCAACGCCCACGTCCTGCTGGAAGAAGCTCCGGTAGTCCAGCACACGGAAGCGCCCCAGCCGGCCGCCGAGCCCGGGCCTGTCGAGCACTACAGCATGCTTCCGCTCTCTGCACGTACACCGGCCGCGCTGGTGCAACTCGCCGAGCAGTACCGCAGCTGGCTGATCGCGCATCCGGAGGCCACCTTGGCGGATGTGTGCTTCACCGCCGGGGCGGGTCGGGCCCATTTCGAGCACCGGGCCGCGTTGGTGGTCAGCTCGACCGAATCTGCCGGCGAGCTGCTCGGCGCGCTTGTAGACGACCGCCCGGCACCTGGTCTGGTCCGCGGCTCTTCTGATCGCAGACCGAAGACGGCGTGGCTGTTCCCCGGCCAGGGCAGCCAGTACCCCGGTATGGCCCGCGAGTTGTACGACACCGAACCGGTATTCGCCGAAACCGTGGACCGGTGCGCAGCAGCGGTCGCCGATGTGCTCGAAAAACCCTTGCTGGAAGTGATTTTCGCGTCAGACGACAGCGACACGCTGCGGCTGACCACCTACGCCCAGCCTGCCCTGTTCGCCGTCGAGGTGGGGCTGGCGCGGCTCTGGCAGTCGTGGGGCTTTGAACCCGACGTGGTGTTGGGCCACAGCGTCGGCCAATACTCGGCGGCGTGTGTCGCGCGTGTGTTCAGTCTCGAGGACGGAGCGCTGCTGGTGGCCGAGCGTGGGCGGCTGTTCGGCAGTCTGCCCGCAGGCGGCCGGATGGTTGCGGTGTTCACTGCCGCCGAGCGCGTCGAGAGCATCACCGACGAGTTTCCGAACCTGTCGGTGGCCGCCTACAACGGTGCCAATACCGTTCTATCGGGGCCTGCGGAGGAGTTGGAGCGGGCGGCGGCCGGGTTGACCGCCGATGGCGTGCGGTGTGAATGGCTGGACACCAGCCACGCGTTTCACTCGGCGCTGCTGGATCCGGTCCTCGACGAATTCGAGTCGTACGCCGATCGATTCACTTTTGGTCCGCCACAACGAACCTTGATTTGTAACCGCTCAGGTGTCGCGCTCGCCAGGAGCGTGACAATCGATGGTGCCTACTGGCAGCGTCACGCGCGCCAGCCGGTCGAATTCGCCAAGAGTGTGCGCACCCTCGCCGACCTCAATTGCAAAGTGTTGCTGGAGGTGGGCCCGCAACCGGTACTCACCGCCGCGGCCCTTCGAGCATGGCCCGACCCGGCTACTGCGCCCCGGGCGATCGCGTCGTTGCGTCAGAACACTGCCGACCGCCGTCAGATCACCGAAGCTCTTGCTGACGCGTATGTCCTGGGCCACCTGCCCGACTTCGACGCCGTCCAACGGGGATCGGCGCGCAAGCTCGACCTGCCCACCTACCCGTTCCAGCATCGCCAGTATTGGCTCCGTGAGCAGCGGGTCCGTCCGGACCGGCCCCGGCCTGACGAACGACGGAAAGCCCGGTCCGCCAGGGACTCCCGCTACGAGATTCGCTGGGAGAAATCCGCGGGCGGGTTCTCGGGAGCCGGCGAGGGCGGTGCCTGGCTTCTCATCGGCGACAATACCGAGGTAATTCAGCCGCTGGTCGACGCGCTGGCCGCCGGAGGGCATCGGCACCAGATCCTCGGGCTGCCGATGTCCGATGCGGACGGCGAACGGCTCGAAGCCACCTTGCGGGCCGCCGGGGCCGGCGAACCGGCGCTACGCATCCTGCATGTCGCAGCCGTCGACGCGGACAAAGCGCCATCGACGGAGTCGCTGTTGCGGATGCAACACCGGGTACTGGCCGGAACACGCCGGCTCTTCCGCGCTGCGGCGGCCGCCGAACTACGCACACCCATCTGGGTGGTGACCCGCGGCGCACAACGAGTCACCGACACCGACGCCGTGTCGCCGGATCAGAGTTGTCTGTGGGGTTTCGGGCGTGCCGCAGCTTTGGAGCATCCACGACTGTGGGGTGGGCTGGCGGATTTGGCTGTGGGCAATGTCGGCGAATGGTCTCGGCTGATCCATTGGATCGCCACGCCGGCCGGCTCGGCCCCCAGGGAAGACCAGATCGCGCTTCGCGATCAAGCGTTCTATGTTCCCAGGCTGGTGCGATGCGATGACCAGCCGAGGACGACGCCACTGGAACTACGCCGAGAGGCAACGTATTTGGTGACCGGTGGCCTCGGATCCATCGGGTTGGAGATCGCCGGATACCTGGCCGCGTGCGGAGCCAAGCACGTGGTGCTGACCGGTCGACGCGCGCCCAGCGATGACGTTCGCCAGCGCATTGACGCACTGGCCGAACAGTACGGTTGCGAATTCCGGGTCATCGCTGCCGATGTCGCCGATCTACACGATGTCGCACGCCTGTTGGTCGCCGTGCAAGCCGAGCTGCCGCCGCTGGCCGGCATCGTCCACGCCGCAGGCGAGGTCGGCACCACGCCGCTGAGCGGCCTCACGGACTCGGAAGTCGATCGGGTATTCGCTGGAAAGGTCTGGGGAGCCTGGCATTTGAGCAAAGCGGCGGCTGATTTCAAGCTTGATTTCTTCTTGGGCATCTCTTCGATCGCCTCGGTGTGGGGCGGATACGGTCAGACCGCGTACAGCGCAGCGAACGCCTTCCTCGACGGGCTGGCATGGTGTCTGCGGGAGCAGGGCGTCGCTGGGATCAGCGTGAATTTCGGTCCCTGGTCGGCGGGCCTGGCCGACGCAGAGTCTCGCGCACGACTGGATCAGCGCGGGGTTCAGACGCTGTCGCCGGAGGTCGCATTGGCCGGTCTCGCCGATGTCATCGCGACCGGTTCCGCTCAGGAGGTCGTGGCCCGCATCGACTGGACGCGTTTCCTGCCGCTCTATCAGCAGGCGGGGAGGCGGTCGTTCCTGGCCGAATTGGAGCGCGAGGTGCCGACCGAACCGGTGGTGCCGACGGAGCCGGTGGCGGCGACCGGGCGGACCGTGCTCGTCGAACGCCTCGCCAACGCGCCGGTTCAGCAGCGCAAGCGGCTGCTCACGGACTACGTGCGCGAGGCCGTGGCAGAGGTCACTCGCGTCGACGCCGCCGAGATTCGGGAGGACGCAGGGTTTTTCGATCTCGGTATGGATTCACTGATGGCCGTCGAACTGCGTCGGCGCATCGAAGCGGGAGTGGGCGCGGAAATACCCGTCACCCTGGTGATGGACCACCCCCGGATCTCGGATGTGACCGAGTACCTGCTCGGTGATGTTCTCGGACTCAGCGAGCAGAGCAGGCCTACACCACGACCGACGCCCGCGCGGACGACGCGGACAGAGGAACCGATCGCGATCGTCGCGGTGTCGTGCCGTTTTCCCGGCGCACCCGATCCGGAGGCGTTCTGGGACGTGTTGTCCGGCGCTGTCGACGCCATCCGGGAGGTGCCGGAGGACCGGTTCGACATCGACGAGTTCTATGACCCGGATCCTGATACCCCAGGCAAGATCTACACCCGCTTCGGCGGATTCGTCGACGCCATCGACGGTTTCGATCCCGAGTTCTTCGGCATCTCCCCGCGCGAGGCCATGTGGATCGATCCGCAGCAGCGACTGGTTCTCGAGACAGCGTGGGAGGGACTCGAGAGGGCTGGTTATGCGCCGGCCACTCTGCGCGGGAGCCGCACCGGCGTGTTCGTGGGAGTGGCCGCCAACGAGTATGCGCATCTGCTTGCCACCGAGTCGGTCGACAAGATCGAGCCCTACTTCATCACCGGCAACGCCATCAATGCCATTTCCGGCCGGGTTGCCTTCGCACTCGGGCTGGAAGGGCCGGCCGTGGCGGTCGATACGGCGTGCAGTTCGTCCCTGGTCGCCGTCCATCAGGCCTGCCAGGCACTGCATTTGGGCGACTGCGATTTGGCATTGGTCGGCGGGGTGAATGTTCTGCTGAGTCCGGTGACCGGCATCGCGGCCTCGCGCGCCCGCATGCTGTCGCCCGTCGGGCGGTGCAAGACCTTCGATGCGTCGGCCGACGGCTATGTGCGCGGTGAGGGCGCCGGCATGCTGGTGCTCAAACGACTCAGCGACGCAGAACGAGACGGTGACCGGATCTGCGCGGTCATTGCCGGTAGCGCGGTCAACCAGGACGGCGCGTCCAGCGGTCTGACAGTCCCCAACGGCGGCGCGCAGCAACGGCTTATCGGGACGGCGCTGGCCCGCGCCGGCTGGGCCGGCGCGGACGTCGATTATCTCGAGGCGCACGGGACGGGTACGCCGTTGGGTGATCCGATCGAGGCGCAGGCGGCGGGCGCCGTATACGGTGCCGCACGTGACGCGGACCGCCCGTTGTTGATGGGGTCGGTGAAGACCAACATCGGCCACCTCGAGTCTGCGTCCGGCGTCGCCGGTTTGATCAAGGTCGTGTTGTCGTTGCAACACGAAGTGCTGCCGCAAAGCCTGCATTTCGACAATCCCTCGCCGCATATCCCGTGGGACGCACTGCCGGTGCGAGTCGTCGACCACGCGATCCCGTGGCACACCAATGGCGGGCCGCGCCGCGCCGGCGTGAGCTCCTTCGGGTTCACCGGGACGAACGCGCACGTGCTGGTCGAGGAGGCGCCGCTGCAAACGGCGATCGGCGTACCCGACCCCGGCAGCGAGACCTCGGATGAGGTCCCCACGTCGGATGTCGAGAACCAGCCGGTCGAGGTGTTGGCGCTGTCGGCCCGGTCACCGGAAGCGCTGGTGCAGTTGGCACGTCGGTACGACACTTGGTTGACGGCACACCCGGACGTGGACCTCGCCGATGTGTGCCGCACCGCCGGGACGGGCCGTTCGCATTTCGAACACCGGGCCGCGATGGTCGTGGATTCGGTGCAAAGCGCCCGCCGGGCACTGGCCGACCTGGCAGAGAACCGGGCGCGACCGGGGATTCTGCGCGGTGAATGCGGGGATCCGCCGAAGACGGCGTGGTTGTTCACGGGGCAGGGCAGCCAGTATCCGGGGATGGCTCGGGAGTTGTTCGACACCGAGCCCGTGTTCGCGGAGACTGTCACACAATGCGTCGACGCGCTCACCGGGATCCTGCCGCGCCCGTTGCTGGAAGTGATTTTTTCCACCGACCGTGAGACCGGGAAGTTGTTGCGGCACACGTCGTTTGCGCAGCCGGCGTTGTTCGCCGTGGAGATGGGCCTGGCTCGGTTGTGGCAGTCGTGGGGTATTGAGCCTGATGTGGTGCTCGGTCACAGCGTGGGTCAGTACGCGGCGGCATGTGTGGCCGGGGTGTTCAGCCTCGGGGACGGTGCGCGGCTGATGGCCGAGCGGGGGCGGCTGTTCGGCAGCCTGCCCGAGGGCGGGCGGATGGTCGCGGTGTTCTGCGACGCCAAGCATGTCGAGGACGTCGCGAGCGAGTTCCCGCGGGTGTCGGTCGGCGCCTACAACGGGCCCAATACCGTGCTGTCGGGCCCCGGTGAGGATCTGGAGCAGATCGTCGAGCGGTTCGGCGGCGAGGGGATCCGCTGCACGTGGTTGCAGACCAGCCATGCGTTCCATTCGGAGCTGCTGGATCCGGTGCTTGAGGACTTCGAGTCCTACGC
>NZ_LWCS01000051.1 GCF_001650495.1 Mycolicibacterium iranicum
GGGGCGGCGGGATGCTGCCTGGTTCGGAAACCGCCGGGGCTGCTTCGCTGCCGGCCGCAACCGCCGTCTGGTCGGCCTGATCCTCGGCGATCGGGTGGCCGGCCTCGGCGAGCTTGGCCTCCAGCTCGGCGACCGTGCTGGCACCGCCCATCAGCTCCGCCTGCTCGGCGGCGATCTCCTCGGCCGTCTTGCCCTTCTGCGCCTCGGCCAGCTGGTCGACCTGGTCGCGGTTCTCGACCGCGTACGCGATGAGTTTCTCCACGGCGTACAGGTTGGCGTCGCGCACGGCAGTCAGCTGGATCGGTGGCAGGTCGAAGTCGTATTCCACCCGGTTCTTGATGCGCACCGCCATCAGCGAGTCGAGGCCGAGTTCGATCAGCGGCACCTCCCACGGGAGGTCCTCGGGCTCGTAACCCATCGCCGCGCCGACGATCGTGCCGAGGCGCTCACCGATCGTCTCGCCGGACTCCGGCGACCACTTCGCGAAGTCCGCACCGAGGTTCGCGCCTGCAGTGAGATTGTCCGCCTCGAATGCCGGCGTCTGCTCGGGCTCTGTTTCCGTTGTCGCCGTTGCGATCTCGGCGACCGTGCCCGCCCCGACAGCTGTCGGCAGCGCGGCCTGATGGCCGCCGCGGGTCACGATGGCGTCGTAGACCAGGGTGAAGGATTCGTTGATCCGCGCGTGCACCTGAACGCCGGCCCCGCCGGGGTGGCGGGTCAGCGTGGTCACCAACCGCGAGCCCTCGGCAGGCACCGCCCGCTGCTCCGACGCAGTCAGCGTGGCATCCGGAAGAACCTCTGCCGCAGCCGCTTTCACCAAAGCCGCCAGGTCGGTGGTGCCGCGGCCGGCGTACTCCCACACGTGCCTGCCGTCCGGTGTGGCGACGTGGCTGCCTGGCATGACGGTCGAATTGCCGCCGCCGAAGTTGACCTCGAGCCAGTGCGGCTTGCGCTTGAAGCGCGTCGGCGGGATGTTCGCGTAGTCCTCGGCACTCGCCGCACGCGAGAACAGGGTGCGGAAGTCGAGATCGTGACCGTGCACGAACAGGTGCGCCATCGCCGAGGTCATCGAATCGACCTCGTCCTGCTTGCGGGCCAGCGTTGGGATCAACTGAGCGTCGTGCAGACCGGCGGCAGCCGTGGTCAGCCCAACCTGCATGAGCGCCACCGGATTCGGCGCCAGCTCCAGGAACGTGGTGTGACCGTTGTCGACGGCGTTGCGGATGCCGTGCGTGAAGTAGACGCTGTGGCGCAGACCCTTCTTCCAGTAGTCGACGTCGTGAATCGGGTCTGACCCCGCGCGGATCAGGCTGCCTTCGTGGACCGTCGAGTAGTACGGGACCTGCAGCGGGTGCGCGTCGATGCCCTGCAGTTCCGCGGCCAGTTCGCCGAGCAGCGGATCCATCTGCGAGGTGTGGCTGGCGCCCTTGGTCTGGAACTTGCGGGCGAACTTGCCCTCCGATTCCGCCCGGGCGATGATCGCGTCGACCTGGTCCGGCGGGCCGCCGATGACCGTCTGGCTCGGTGCGGCGTAGACGCATACCTCGAGGTTCTTGAAGTCTGAAAAGACAGTGTCGATCTCCTCGGCCGAGTACTCCACCAGCGCCATCAGCCGGATGTACTCGCCGAACAGCATCGCCTCGCCCTCGCCCATGAGATGGGCGCGCGAGCAGATGGTGCGGGTCGCATCCTCCAGCGACAGGCCGCCGGCGAAGTAGGCGGCGGCGGCCTCGCCCAGCGACTGGCCGATCAGCGCACCGGGTTTCGCGCCGTGTGCCTTGAGCAGTTCGCCGAGCGCAACCTGGATCGCAAAGATGACCAGCTGCACCTTCTCGATCGGGAGCTCGGTGGTCTCGTCGGAGTAGTCGATCGCATCGTCGAGGATCAGCTCGAGGATCGAATGCCCGCGCTCGTCCTGGATCAGGCTGTCCACCTTGTTGATCCACCCGGCGAAGATCTCGTCGCGAAGATACAAGCTCTTGGCCATCTTGCGGTGCTGGGCACCGAACCCCGCGAGCACCCACACCGGGCCGTTGGTGACCGGGCCGTCGGAGCTGATCACGATCGGGTTCGGCTTGCCCTCGGCGATCGAGCGCAGACCCTTGACCGCTTCATCGTGGTCATGGGCGAGCACCACCGCGCGGGAACGTCCGTGGTTGCGCCGCGACAGCGACCGGCCGATCGACTCAAGCGACGACGCGCGACCCTCAGGACTGTCGACCCAGTCCGCCAGTTCCGCCGCGGTCGCCCGCTTGCGGGACGTCAAGAAGCCCGAAACAGCGAGGGGCACAATCGGAACCGGTGGATTCTCGGCATCCGCCGCAGCCATCTTCTCGCGGGCGACCTCCAGAAGGCGCAGCGCCTCATCGGTCATTCCCGGCAGCTCCGGTTCACTCTCGGCGAGCTGGCCGTAGAACTCGGGGTCGCGCGCCCCGACGAGATCGTCGTCACGGTCGTCGTCGTCAAGGTCGTCGTCCTCGACCAGCATGCCGCCCACGTACACCGCGGGTTTGGCGTCGCCCGCCGGAGTCACCACGGCCACATCGGGTTCCGGTGCGGGCTCGATGAGATCGGTGGGCAGCAGTTCGCGCAGCACCAGGTGCGCGTTGGCGCCGCCGAAACCGAACCCGGACACCCCGGCGACGGCGTGGCCGCTGTAGCGCGGCCAGTCGGTGACCGTATCGGCGACCTTGAGGTGTTCCTTGTCGAAATCGATGTAAGGGTTCGGGCCGGTGTAGTTGATCGACGGCGGAATCTTGCCGTGATGCAGCGCCAGCGCCATCTTCGCCAGGCTCGCCGCGCCCGCGGCCGACTCCAAATGCCCGACATTGGATTTCACCGCGCCGAGCAGCACCGGCTGGTCCGCGGCGCGGCCGCGGCCGATCACCCGGCCGAGCGCGTCGGCCTCGATCGGATCGCCGAGGATCGTGCCGGTGCCGTGCGCCTCCACGTAGTCGACGTCGCGGGGGTCGATGCCGGCGTCCTTGTAAGCCTTGCGCAGCACCGATTCCTGCGCATCGGGGTTGGGTGCGAGCATGCCGTTGGAGCGGCCGTCATGGTTGACCGCGCCGCCGGCGATGACGGCGAGGATCTGATCACCATCGCGGCGGGCGTCGGCGAGGCGCTTCAGCACGATCATGCCGCCACCCTCGGACCGGGCGTAGCCGTCGGCGTCCTTGGAGAACGACTTGATCCGGCCGTCCGGCGCCAGGACACCGCCGACCTCATCGAAACCGACTGTCACCAACGGAGTTACGAGCGCATTCACACCGCCCGCCAGCACCACGTCGGCATCGCCGGCGCGCAGCGCCTTGACTCCCTCGTGCACGGCGACCAGAGACGACGAGCAGGCGGTGTCGATCGTCATCGACGGACCGCGGAAATCGTAGAAGTAGGAGACGCGGTTGGCGACGATCGCGCTCGAGTTACCGGTGATCGCGTACGGGTGCGCCACCGCCGGATCGGCCACCGACATGAACATGTAGTCGTTGGTGGAACTGCCGATGTAGACGCCGACACTCCGACCGCGCAGGCTCGACGCCGGAATCCTGGCGTGCTCCAACGCTTCCCACGTCAACTCGAGCGCCATCCGCTGCTGCGGGTCGATGTTGTCGGCTTCCATCTTCGACAGCGCGAAGAACTCTGCGTCGAAACCTTTGATGTCGGACAGGTAGCCACCCCGGGTGCGCGCCCTACCGACACGCTCGGCCACGCGCGGGTCCGACAGGAACTCCGACCAGCGTCCCTCGGGGAGATCGGTGATCGCGTCGCGGCCCTCCAGCAGGGCCTGCCACATGTCGCCGGGGGTGTTCATATCACCCGGGAAGCGGGTGCCGATACCAACGATCGCGATGTTGGTGACGTCCTCGTCCACGTCACGCGACCAGTCCTCGGCGTCCAGCGCCGCAGTATCCTCTTCGGGCTCACCCTCGATGATGACCGTCGCGAGGGACTCGATCGTCGGATGGCGGAACGCGACCGTCGCGGTCAGCGTCACCCCGGTCAGGTCCTCGATGTCGCTGGCCATCGCGACCGCGTCGCGCGACGACAATCCGAGCTCGACCAGTGGCGCTGACTCGTTGACCGAGTCTGCAGACTGCCCCGTTGCGTTGGCGACCCAGTTGCGCAGCCACTCGCGCATCTCGGTGACGGTCATGTCCGGGCCGTTCTTGGGGGCCGACGGGGAAACCGAATCGCCTTGTACTTCAGCCATGTTCACTCAACCTCACGATCGCGGAGCGACCGGCACGGCCGCCGATATTTGAGTTTCAGTCCGTTTCATCAGGGAAGGCGTTGGCCACCTTGCCGCCGCGCAGGCTGCCGTCCAGGTACGCAGACCGGCACGCGCGGCGACCGATCTTGCCGCTGGAGGTACGCGGGATCGCGCCTGCCGCAGTCAGCAGCACATCGCGCACCGTCACACCGTGGCGGACGGCGATCGCCGCGCGGATGTCGTCGATGATCGGCGAGACGTCGAGCTTGTGGGCGCCCGGCGCGCGCTCGCCGACGATGACCAGTTGCTCGGAGGTGTCGTCCGGGTCGCGCTTGAGCCCTGAATGGGCGTTCTCGAACACCTCGTCGGGAAGCTGGTTGGCGGGCACCGAGAACGCTGCGACGTAGCCGGTGCGCAGCGCCTTGGTGGCCTCCTGCGCCGAGTACTCGAGGTCCTGCGGGTAATGGTTACGGCCGTCGATGATCACCAGATCCTTGACGCGGCCGGTGATGTAGAGCTCGCCGTCGTGGTAGGCGCCCAGGTCACCGGTGCGCACCCACGTGGCATCGTCGGTGGCGCCCTCGGCATGCGACGGGGTGGTCCGGGACTTCAACGTGTTCTGGAACGTGGCGATCGTCTCGTCCGGTTTTCCCCAGTACCCGGTGCCCATGTTCTGCCCGGAAATCCAGATCTCACCGATGTGACCGTCCGGCAGCTCCGTCGCGGTCTCGTGGTCGACGATGACGGCCCACTCCGCGACGCCGATCTGGCCGGCCCCGGCCTGCGCGACAGCCTTCGGCGAGTCGTCGGGCACCTGGACGAACCGGTGCTTGTTCAGCTCGTCGCGGTCCACCGAGATGATGCGTGGCGCCTCGTGGATCGGCGTCGTCGAGACGAATAGCGTCGCCTCGGCCAGGCCGTAGGACGGCTTGATCGCCTCCGGCTTGAAGCCGTACGGGCCGAAGGCCTCGTTGAAGCGGCGCACCGTGGCCGCCGAGATCGGCTCGCTGCCGTTGAGGATGCACTTGATGTTGGACAGGTCGAGAGGTTCTTCACCGTCTTTGGGCACACCGCGGGCCGCGGCGTGGTCGAAGGCGAAGTTCGGAGCCACCGAGATGGTGCCACCGGTGTCGTCGGGCTTGCGCGCCATCTCGCGGATCCACCGGCCGGGGCGGCGGACGAACGCGGCCGGCGTCATGAACGTGATGTAGTGCCCGAGCATCGGGGACAGCAGGACGGTGATCAGACCCATGTCGTGGAAGAACGGCAGCCACGACACGCCGCGGTCACCCTCCTGGCCGTCGAGCGCCTCGATGACCTGGACGACATTGGTGGCCAGGTTGAGATGGGTGATCTGCACACCGGTCGGGATGCGGGTGGAGCCGGAGGTGTACTGCAGGTAGGCGATGGTGTCGGGCTGGACGTCGACCGGCTCCCACGTGGCGCCGACCTCGTCGGGCACGGCGTCCACGGCGATGACGCGCGGACGCTGATTGGCCGGGCGGGTACGGAAGAACTTGCGGACGCCCTCGGCTGCGGCCGTCGTCGTCAGGATTGCCGACGGCGTGCAGTCGTCGAGCACCGCATGCAGTCGCCCGACGTGCCCTGGCTCGTTCGGATCGAACAGTGGCACCGCGATTCGGCCCGAGTACAGGGTGCCGAAGAACGCGACGAGGTACTCGAGGTTTTGCGGGCAGAGGATGGCGACCCGGTCACCGGGCTGGGTGACCTGCTGCAGCCGCGCACCGACGGCCTTGTTGCGGGCACCGAACTCGGCCCAGTTCAGGTCGCGCTGCACGCCGTCGCGCTCGGTGGAGAAGTCGATGAAGCGGTAAGCGACCTTGTCGCCACGCACCTTCGCCCATCGCTCGACGTGACGGACCAAGTTGCCGTTGTCGGGGAACTTGATCAATCCGTCCTTGATGAACGGGTTGTGGAAGGCCATCTGCTACTCCAATACGTCACGAAACCCCGAGGGTCGTACCGGGGTCGAGGCCCCCACCCGTCAGCCGCCGGCGACCGCTCTTAAAATTTCCTTAAACTACCGCAATGCTAGGCGACCTGCGCGGTCGCGCCAAATCTCAACCGTGTTTCGGCTGCGGCGCGTTGCTCACCAAACCCTGCGTCCAGTTCAGTGTCCACCCTGTTGCTGGGAGACCATCGAGATTCCAGAAGTCGGGCGTGGCGTACATCGCATGCACCGGCTGACCCGCACCACCGGAGAGCACCTGCAACGTCTGGGGCAGTTGGGTGATGTTGAACGCCGACTCCGGCGCGGCGCAGATCAGGTCGCCGCGGGCGCAGATCTCGTTGACGCGGTCGTTGAGCGCCCCGAACCCGCCGGGTCGCGGACCCGACATCGTGAGTCCGAGCGCCGACAGCGTCGGCACCTCATGCAGCGTGATCTCCGCACCCTGGCCAGGCGGATTGGGCCCGACGTCCTGACCGACGCCGTCCTGTCGGCGGCCATCGGCGATGAGCGTCACCCCGAGCACGAGGTCCTGGTCCACGGGGCCGCGGCCGTTGCCGATGTCGGAGGCGATGTCGCCGGCGATCACCGCGCCCTGGGAGAAACCGATCAGCACGTAGCTCGTGAGCGGGCAGCGGTTGTTCATGTCCGTCATCGCCTTGACCGCAGCGCGGGTGCCTTCCGCGCGACTGTCGTTGTAGGACATTTGCCGGTCGGCGGAGAGCGGGTTGTGGAACTGCGCGGTGTACGGGACGGTGAACACCTCGAGCCGCTGGTTGTCGAACTGGGCGCGGATCGGATTCGTGACGTTGAGCAGGAGGGCCGCCGGGAACTGGACCGGGTTGAACGGGTCGAGCTGCACCGAGGACTCCCACGTGCCCGGGATGGAGATCAACTGGACGTCAGGGCAGCTGGCGTCCTGAAACTCCGGTCGGGGCTTCGACGTGGGAGGAACGCCCGCCGTCGGCGGTAGCGCCGTGGGCGGAACCGCGGTCGGTGGGGTGTCGGGCCTGCGCAGCACCACGACGACGATCGCCACGATCAGCACCACGACAAGGCCCACGGCTCCGGCCGCGAACAGCGCCAGAATGCGGTGGCGTTTCCGCCTGTTGGTCTTCGCCATCGGTGTCAAGGGCTCCTGCTAGCAGAGTCGTTCGGTCGCGATCCGAATGTAGTCGGCTGTCGCGGAGTCGATGTCGCCCGCAGACGGGGCCTGCACACGTGCACCATCGGTGTCGTCGGAATCGCTGACGTCGTTACGCACCAGCGGCGCGATGAAGTCCCACACAGCCTGGTCTGTCTGCTTGGCCGCGCGTGCCTGGCAGACGTAGGAGCCGATGCTCAGCGCCGACAGGTCACTGGACGGTGCCACCCCGGCGGCATGAAGGGCGTCCAGATAGGACTGCTGGTGCGGGGTGACGACGAGCGCGTTCGACTTGGTCCGGTGGTCGTCGGGTCCGGGAAGCTGGGCGGTGGACAGACCATGCGGCGGCGCCGTCTCCACCTCCGAACCCATGCCGGCGATCATGTCGTCGCCCAGCGAACAGCCGGCGAGCCAGGTCGCGGGGATCGCGAGCAGCGCAGAAAGCCCTGCCACCCCTGCGATCGTCGAGCGTGAGCCGTTGTGCACGACTCCAACGTACCGGGCCCGCGAACTGAGACCCGTCAGCGAATCGTCGCGACGAGTTCGCCGGTCATCGCCGCCAGCTGCGCACTCCACGACCCCCAGTCGTGATTTCCCGAGGTCGGAAAGTCGAAGTGCGCGTTGCCCCCACCCACTGAGCGGTAGTGCTGGTAGAAGGAGCGATTGCTGCCTTGCGCCTGGTCGCAATACCCAATCATCGCGGGTACGTCGGTGCAGGTGGTCGTGGCCGGGCTGTAGACCCACAGCCGGGTGTTGTTGTTCACGAGCAGCTGGACGTGCACGTCCGGGTCGTGCCACTTCCAGCGACCCAACTGTGGCAATCCCCACATGTTGCGAGTGTCGGCGCCGCCGAAGCGGGCCAGGCCCGCGGTGATCGCACCGTTCATCGTGGTGTTCGACGGGGTCAGGAATCCCGACAGCGTGCCGGCGAAGCGGTAGCGGTCCGGGTGGAAGGTTGCCATCGTGAGCGCACCGGTGCCGCCTTGGGCGGCACCGACGATGCCGTGGCCGCCGGGGGCCAGGCCCTTGTTGGCGGCCAGCCAGTTGGGCAGCTCATCGGCCAGGAAGGTCTCCCACTGCTTGCTGCCGTCGGCCTCCCAATTGGTGTACATACTCCAGGCGCCACCCGCCGGGGCGGCCACTGAGATACCGAGCCCGGACAGCGTGTTCATGGCGTTGCCCGCCGTCACCCAGTTGCTGACGTCAGGGGCGGCGTTGAATGCGTCGAGCAGGACGACCGCGTGGGGGCCGCCACCGGAGAACGCGACGGGAATGGCGCGTCCCATTGCCGTCGAGGGCACCATCAGCATCTCGACGCCCTGCGCCTGCGCGGGAACCGGTGCGACGGACAGCCCTGCTGCGACCAGTACCGCGGCTGCCACCGCTCGAATCAACCCGCGCATCTGCCACCCTCTTCTCGCGATCTGGTCCCCGAAACCCAGCAGTAGTGAATCACATCACCGCGACGGGCCGGAGGCTAAAAACGATTGACGGCGGTGACCCCTGTTAGGGATCACCGCCGTCAATTTCAGCTGTTGCCGAGCGATTAGCCGCCCGCGACCTCAGCCGGCGCGGCGGCCGGAGCCGCCGGGGCCGACGGCTGCGGAACCGCGCCGAGCACGCGCTGGATGTCCGGCTTCATCTGCTGAAGCTGCTGACCCCAGTAGGGCCAGTCGTGGGTGCCACCAGCCGGGAAGTTGAACACGCCGTTGCGACCGCCGGCGGCGATGTACTCCTCCTGGAACGTTCGGTTGGTGCGGATGGTCAGGCCCTCCAGGAACTTGGCGGGCAGGTTGTTGCCCGCGACGTTGCCGTTGACCTCGGCCGGCTTGCCGTCACCGCAATAGACCCAAATGCGGGTGCCGTTGGCGACCAGCTTGCCGATGTTGACCATCGGGTCGTTGCGCTTCCAGGCGCTGTCCGGATCCTCGGTGCGGCCCCACATGTCGTTGGCGTCGTAGCCGCCCGCGTCACCCATCGAGATGTTGACCAGCGCGGGCCACCAACCCTCGGACAGGTTCAGGAAGCCCGACATCGAACCGGCGTACTGGAACTGCTGGGGGTAGTAGATCGCCAGCGTCAGCGCGGCCGACCCGGCCATCGACAGACCGACGGCGGCGTTGCGGTTGGGATTCACACCCTTGTTCGCCGCGAGGTAGGCGGGCAGCTCCTGGGTGAGGAAGGTCTCCCACTTGTAGGTGCTGCAGCCGGCCTTGCCGCACGCCGGGCTGTACCAGTCGCTGTAGAAGCTGGACTGGCCGCCGACCGGCATGATCACGGCGAGGCCGGAATCGAGGTACCACTCGAACGCCTGGGTGTTGATGTCCCAGCCGTTGAAGTCGTCCTGCGCACGCAGACCGTCGAGCAGGTACACGCCCGGCGCGTTCGGTCCACCGCTTTGGAACTGGACCTTGATATCGCGTCCCATCCCCGCGGACGGAACCATCAGATACTCGACCGGCAGGCCCGGGCGCGAGAACGCACCTGCGGTAGCCGAACCGCCCACCGCGCTGACCAGGCCAGGCAGCACCATCGCCGCGAGCGCGACCACCGTGAGCCGGCGGGCCGCCACGCGCAGCTTCCCAACGAGCTTCATGCTTGAGTTTTTCCCATCTGTCGTAACACGGGCAGCAGGCCATACTCATGACCAGGCTTCATCGAAGCGATCCCCCGAGTCCGGCCCAATTGCCCTGTAGTCAACCACACCTTTGTGGCGATCTCTCATTTCCGTGACGCCGCTCAAGAGCTGCTCGCGTTCACCGTCACATGCCTTATCTGACCGACATGGCTGCAGCGTTACGAAAGCAGAAAACCCGTGCTGCCAGCAAATCGCCTAGTGTCGGGCCCCCCTTCAGGGCCCTTCTGCAGGCATTCCGGCGTAGGGCGGATTCACCGGTTCCGGCAGCGGCAGACCGCACCTGGCGAGTTCGTAGAGCGGCACTCGGTCGATGCGATAGCGGGTGTACTCCGCGGCGTTGATCAGGTTCGACAGGAACCGTCTCGGGCTCATCGGAGCGCGAATCGCGTTGAGCACCGCCTCGGTGTCCGGACATTTCAGCGCGGCCTCGGCCTGCCGGATCCAGTCCTCGTCCAGATAATCCGGAATGTAGGGCTCTTCTTTGAAAAAGGGACCTTCGGCGACGGCCCAGTCGGGGAACAGGTTCTTGTCGTGGCCGATGCGGCCGTCCTCGATCCTCGCGGTGTGCGCCGCCAGGGGGTTCGCCAGGCCGATCTGGTCGATCACCCGCACGTCCAGACCGACGTTCATCCCGAGCATGCCCAAGTTCGTGAAGAACACCGTGTGGGGGCCGACGTAGTCCCTCGGGGCGTCCGGCGGAGGCGGATAGGCGGGCACGACGTCCCATATGTCGTAGTGCCCCGCCGGGAGTAGCAGTGCCCCGTCGGGAGTGTTCTCGATCGCCTCCACCACCGCACGCATCCGCGGATAGTCCAGATAGTCAGCCGCGGTGAGCGGATGGGCGTGTCCGGTGGCCTGCGCGTAGAAGCGGCGCTCGTCGACGATGCCCGTATAGGTGACGCGGGTGGCGTCGGCACCCATACCGGGCGAGTTGGCCGCCCAGAGCGCCCAGCCTGCCACCGCGAACCAGAGCAGCGCCGCGGCGCCCGCATACAGATAGCTTGCGCCCCTGGCCATCCGGCGTACGTCGGGCAGCATCAGCGGGATCACCGAGACCGGAGCGATGAGACAGAACAGCGGCGTCAGCAGTACCCGCCCGTGCATGAAGTCACCGCCCTGGCGGATCCAGTACACCGCCTGCAGGACACCGCTGACGAGCATGAAAGCGACTACCGCGGAGGGACTTTGCACCGTCCGCGCGAGCCAGCCGGAACCGGCAGGCGCCCTCCGGTTCACCGATGCGGGCCGCCCGCACAGCAGCATCACCATGATCGCCAAACCGATCAGCAACACCGCGGGAGCCCACAGCAGATAGGGCTGGTTGAAGTTGGCGAGGTAGATGAAGCCCTGCTGCCACTTCGCGCCGGAAGCGTCCTTGGCCAAGGCCGTTCCGGGAAAGAGTAGGCCGTAGTAGCCCATCCGGAAGATCTGGTATGCCACCGGCAGCAGCCCGCCCGCGACGACGATCACCGCGCGCCGACGCCAGCCCTTGGCGGCGATCAACATCATCACCAGCGCGAGACCGCCGATGAGTGCGAGCTCCGGCCGCACGAGCACGCTGAATCCTGCGACGAAGGCGAGGGCCAGATCGAAGGCGCCGGAGGTGCGCGCCCCCCGCAGGGACTGCGACCAGACCACCATCATCCACCACAGCAGACCGAGATAGGCCAGCACCAACCCGTTTTCCAGGCCCGAGGTGGCG
Organism: Mycolicibacterium iranicum; assembly: GCF_001650495.1. Classification (GTDB taxonomy): domain Bacteria; phylum Actinomycetota; class Actinomycetes; order Mycobacteriales; family Mycobacteriaceae; genus Mycobacterium; species Mycobacterium iranicum_A. Next base: position 11,667 of record NZ_LWCS01000051.1, read on the forward strand.
AAGTCGCGGGCCGGCGGCAGCGCGATGTACACGAGGGCTCCTGCGGGCAGCAGCAGCGCCTGCCGACCCCGCAGCGTGGGCGCGTAGAGCCTGGCGGTTCCCAGCATGACCAGGACGATGCCCAGGATGCTGAGCAACAGCGCGAAGGTCAGCGCCACGTACTCGAGGCGCGCCGGACCGGAGATCAGCCCGCCCAGATACATCAGATACGACCACGCCGTGGACGTGTTCGCCTCGACACGCTCGCCCGCGTTGAAGACGGGACCGTTGCCCGCCAACATGTTCCGCGTGGTACGCAGCACGATCAGGCCGTCGTCAGCGATCCAGCGGCGCTGCCAGGCACCCCAGCCGAACAGCACCGCCACCACGGTGACACTCAGCCACAGACTGACCCGCACCCACACGCCGTACGGGAAGGCGGGCCAGCGCGTCAGCCGGTCCGCAACCGCCGCCGTGCCCGAGGGGCGGCCCGCCGCCGTGCCCGATGGGCGGCCCGCCGCCGTGCCCGATGGGCGGCCCGCCGCCGTGCCCGATGGGCGGCCCGCCGCCGTGCCCGATGGGCGGCCCGCCGCCGTGCCCTTGTCAGCCGAGGAAGACCGCTGCACCGATGGTCCCGATCCACGCCAGCAGCAGCAGCTGCAGGACGCGGTCCTTCAGCGCGATTTCCTCGGGCTCACCTGCCAGTCCACCGTCGACGTCGACGGCGTAGCGCAGGATCGCGATCGTGATGGGGATGATGGTGACCGCATACCAGGACGCGTTGGCACCGTCGCGCTCGAAGGCCCACAGGCTGTAACAGACCACCATCGCCGTCGCCGCCACCGTCCACACGAATCGCAGATAGGACGCCGTGTAGCTCTCCAGCGACTTACGGATCTTGGCGCCCGTGCGTTCGGCGAGTTGTAGTTCGGCGTAACGCTTTCCGGCGACCATGAACAGCGAGCCGAACGTCATCACCAGCAGGAACCACTGCGACAGCGGGATGCCCGCGGCCGCACCGCCCGCGATAGCGCGGATCAGATACGCCGACGAGACGATGCAGATGTCAAGCACCGCTTGATGTTTGAGTCCAAAGCAGTAAGCCAGCTGCATTGCGATATAGACCGCGATCACGACAGTGAGGTTCGTTGAGGCGATCAACGAGATTCCCAGGGCGGCGAGGCCGAGGACCACCGCAAGGGTGTAGGCCAGCCATTCGGGTACCACGCCCGCGGCGATCGGCCGGAACCGCTTGGTCGGGTGCTGACGGTCGGCCTCGACGTCGCGTGAGTCGTTGACCAGATAGATGCAGGACGCGGCCAGCGAGAAGGAGACGAAAGCGATCAGGATGTTGATCGCCATCTCACCGTAGTCGTAGGGCACCTCGGCACCCAGAGCGGCGATCGGTGCCGCGAGCACCAGCAGGTTCTTGACCCACTGCTTGGGGCGGATCGCCTTGACGATCCCGGTGACGATGTTCTTCGGCGGGCCAGCAGCCGAATTCGTCTCGGACGCGACTTCCGATGTGCTCATCGGATCACTCTCCTACCCGGTCGGCGACCGTGCCAACGACCTTCGCCACAGCAGTTCCGACCGCGACACCCGCGAGCACGTCGGTCGGGTAGTGCACGCCGACGACCAGGCGGGACACCACCATCGGCGGGACCAGCAGCGCGGGCAACGGCAGACCCGTCGGTCGTGCCAGCAGCACCGCGGCCGCCGTCGTCGACGTCGCGTGGGCGGACGGGAAACTCAACCGGCTCGGAGTCCCCACGTTCACTGCGATCGCCGGGTGATGCGGGCGTTGGCGCCGTACCACCCGCTTGATCACGACGGCGGTGGCGTGGGCCAGGAATGCGCCTGCACCCGCGGCCAGGTAGTCCCGCCGCTTGTCCGGCGACACCAGCGCACCGAGCGCGGCCACGGCCATCCACCCCAGGCTGTGCTCACCGAAATGCGAGAGCCCGCGGGCGGCTGGCAACACTCCCGGGCGTTGCGCCAGGGCGGACTGCACGGCCACCAGCACGGCGTCTTCGCCGCGCGGGTCCTCAGCCATTGCCCGACTCGAGAACGGCTTCCCACCTCTGCGTACTGGTCAACGTCGGCAGCGCGGCCCGGTACACCTTGCGCATGCGGTTGAACTTGCGGGCCAGCAGCGCCTGGCGCTTCACCGACTCGCGCAGGAGCGCCAGCATCTTCTCCCGGTCACGCTGCCGATACACCACACCCCTGCCGTCGGCGGTCGTCACGGTCACCCCGTCGACGTTGCACAGGGAGAACCAGCGCGCATCCTGGGTTGCCACGTTGACCTGCGGACGCTGGTGGTGGGCGGGATCGTGCGGCTTCAGCTGGTGCACCACGCCGCGGCCCAGCCGCAGCGAGATCGCCAGCGGGTTGGTCGGGATGTTGACCTTCTTGCGCCACCGCTTGTCCGACGGGGCAGGCAGCACCGTCGCACTCTCCAGGACCACCGCGTCGGGGAACTCCTGGCGCATCTTGCGCACGTCCGGTAGCGCGGACTCCAGGATCGAGAAGATGTGCTCTGGCCCGGCCAGGAAGTCGTCCATCGCCTTGTTCTGGATGGCGACGGTCGAATACTCAAGGCAGAGAAGGTGTTTGAGGGTGGCTTTCATGTGGCTGGCGAGTAGCCCGCTGATCTTGCCGTCCCAGTGCAGTGCGGCCACGACGAGCCGGTTGCGCAGATGGAAGTAGGCCTGCCAGTCGATGGCGTCGTCCTTGTCGCTCCACGCCATGTGCCAGATCGCCGCTCCGGGCAGTGTGACCGTCGGGTAGCCGTGCTCACCGGCCCGTAGCCCGTAGTCCGCGTCGTCCCACTTGATGAACAGCGGCAGCGGCTGACCCAGCTCCTCGGCGACCTGACGGGGGATCATGCACATCCACCAGCCGTTGTAGTCGACGTCGATGCGCCGGTGCAGCAGCCTGCTGCGATATTCGTCCTCGTCGTTGAGAGGGTACTTCGCGAAGTTGTGGTCGTACTCGGTGTTGACGGCCCCGGTCCACATGAAGTTCTCGGAGTCGACCATCTCGCCCATCACGTGCAGGTGCGACGGTTCCTGCAGGTTGAGCATCTGGCCGCCGACGAGCGTCGGCACCTTCGCGAACCGGTTGAGCGCGAGTGCCCGCAGGATCGAATCCGGTTCGATGCGAATGTCGTCGTCCATGAACAGGATCTGTTCGCAGTCGGTGTTCTTCAGCGCCTCGTACATGATGCGGCTGTAACCGCCCGACCCACCGAGGTTGGGCTGGTTGTGAATAGACAGGCGAGACCCCAGCGCCGCCGCGGCCTCCCCGAACCCGGGGTGGTCTTTGGCCTTCTTCGTGCCCTGGTCGGAGACGATCACCGCGCTGATCACCTCGTCCACCAACGGATCCGAGGTCAATGCGGCCAAGGCATTGACACAGTCGGAGGGCCGGTTGAACGTAGGGATGCCGACGGCGACGTTGGCTCGGCCGGGCGCCGCGATCGGCGCGTACCAGGCGGCGTGGTGCAACGTCGACTTCGCGTCGGTGGTGATGTCGAACCAGATCCAGCCGCCGTCCTCGAACGGGGTCAGCTCGATCTCGAACTCTGCAACGGCCGGCTCGTCGTCGGTCGCGCTGTGGACCGGGGCGCCGCCCACGGTGATGCGGGCGCCGGTCGCCTTGGACCGGTAGACATCGACGCGCGCGCTTCCGGTGAGCTCGACGCGCAGCACCACCGACTCCAGGATCGACCACCGCCGCCAGTAGCTGGCCGGGAAGGCGTTGAAGTAGGTGGCGAAAGACACTTCGGACTCGGCGCCGATCTCCAGCGTGGTGCGTGTGGGCGCATGGGCGCGCCGCGCGTTGGTGTCCGATTCCTCTATATAGAGCTTGCGGACGTCGAGCGGTTCACCCGGTCGCGGCAGGATGACGCGGGCCAGGGGGCTGACCGCCCGCGATTGCCCGGGCTGGAGCGCTCCGGACGGGATGTCACTCATGCTCGATTGCTTTCTGTGTCGGGCTCGGCCAGCGGTGCGCCGTCGCGCAGATGCGGCGCGAGGGTGTTGTCGTACATGTTCAGCGCGCTGGCGATCGCCATGTGCATGTCCAGGTACTGGTAGGTGCCGAGTCGGCCACCGAACAGGACCTTCGATGACGCCGTCTCCGCTTTGGCCCGCGCCCGGTAGGCGGCGAGCACTGCGCGGTCGGCGTCGGTGTTGATCGGATAGTAGGGCTCGTCGTCGTTCTCGGCGAACCGCGAGAACTCCCGCATGATCACCGTCCTGTCCGTCGGGTAGGCGCGCTCCGGGTGAAAGTGCCGGAACTCGTGGATGCGGGTGTAGGGCACGTCGGCGTCGTTGTAGTTCATCACCGGGGTGCCTTGATAGTCGCCGGTGTCGAGCACTTCGAGCTCGAAGTCCAGGGTGCGCCACCCCAGCCGGCCTTCGGAGTAGTCGAAGTAGCGGTCAAGCGGGCCGGTGTACACGACGGGCGCGTCGGGGTTGTCGGCTCGCAGGTGGTCGCGGACGTCGAACCAGTCGGTGTCCAGGCGCACCTCGATGCGCTCGTCTGCAGCCATGTTCTCCAGCCAGGCGGTGTAACCGTCGACGGGCAGACCCTCGTAGGTGTCGTTGAAGTAGCGATTGTCGAAGGTGTAGCGCACCGGCAGGCGCGTGATGTTCGACGCGGGCAGCTGCTTGGGGTCGGTCTGCCACTGCTTGGCGGTGTAGTGCTTGACGAACGCCTCGTAGAGCGGGCGCCCGATCAGCGAGATGGCCTTCTCTTCGAGGTTCTGCGCGTCGGCCGTCTCAATCTCGGCAGCCTGCTCCTTGATCAGGGCCCTGGCCTCATCCGGGGTGAAATAGCGGCCGAAGAACTGGCTGACCAGACCGAGGCCCATCGGGAACTGATAGGCCTGCCCGTCGTGTAACGCGAACACGCGGTGCTGGTAGCCGGTGAACTCGGTGAATTGCCGCACGTAGTCCCAGACCCGCTGATTGCTCGTGTGGAACAGATGCGCGCCGTACTTGTGGACCTCGATGCCGGTCTGCGGTTCGGCTTCCGAGTAGGCGTTACCGCCGATGTGCGGGCGTCGGTCGACGACGAGGACGCGCTTGTTGAGCTGCGTGGCCGCCCGCTCGGCAATCGTGAGGCCGAAGAACCCGGAGCCCACGACGAAAAGATCGAATCCAGAGTTCATCGGCAGCAAGGGTATCGGACCAAGGCGGCCCGACCCGAGTTGGCGGGGCCGCGGCCTGGGCGAGCGGAACGACGAAAAGGTTCAGACTGGGCGAGCGGAGCGACGGGAAAGAAACAGACTCGGGCGAGCGGAGCGACGGGAAAGAAACAGAGGTCGCGATTCGCTCACGATTCAGTCTCATCACTCTAGACCCACCTGTCACATCAGTAACATCGGTCGCGTACGCCTATCCAGATTTCTACACATCCCCTTTTATTGAGGAGACTTCCGTGCCGAACCGACGTCGCCGCCGGCTCTCGACAGCCCTGAGCACAGTCGCCGCTCTGGCAGTCGCGAGTCCAGTTGCCGTTATTGCTGTTTCAGAGCTTTCCGCACAGTCTGGGACCCAAGGCGCGCCCCAGCACCGTGAGTTCGTCCAGGCCGCCACGATCACCGATCTGCCCGGTGAACTGATCACCGCCCTCTCGCAGGGTCTTTCACAGTTCGGAATCAACCTGCCGCCGCTGCCGACGGGTCTGCTGACCGGATCGGGCGCCTCGGCTCCGACCACGCTCACCAGCCCGGGTCTGGGCACCACCGGTCTGATGCCCGGATTGTCCGCGGCCCCGTCGCTGACCGATCCGAGCCTCGCCAACCCGGCACTGACGAGCCCGATCGGCGCGACGCCGGGTCTGACCACGCCGGGGCTCACCACTCCTGGCCTGACCACGCCCGGCCTGACCACGCCGAGCCTGACCGATCCGGCGCTGGCTTCCCCCGCACTGACCACGCCGTCGCTGACCGACCCCGGCCTCACGACCCCCGGGCTCACCACCCCCGGCCTGACGACGCCGCCAGCACTGACGGACCCGGCGCTGGGCGCCCTGCCGATCTCCACCTCGGGCCTGCCGGCCACCGGTGAGATCCCAATTTCGGCTCCGATCGGCCTGGACCCCGCACTGGGTTCGTACCCGGTGCTCGGCGACCCGACGTTGGCCGCCACCCAGCCGGTTCCGGCCAGCAGCGGTGGGCTGCTCGGCGATCTGTCCAGCGCCGCCAACTCACTGGGCGCCGGCGAGGCAATCGATCTCCTCAAGGGTGTCCTCATGCCCGCGATCATGTCCGCGGTCAAGCCGCCGGTTCCGCCGGTTCCCGCGGCACCTCTGGCTACGGCCGCCGGTGACGTCGCCGCTCCGGTCGAAGCGGGCCTCGGCGCCGCCGAAGCCGCGGTCGAGCCGGGCGCCTGAGCCTGACAAGACGACCGAGTCCTGCCACCCGAACGGCACCGCAGAAGCGCTGACACGCTCTGCGGTGCCGTTGTGGGGCACCGCGCGGTGCGCCGCGTTCGCGTGTCGCAACACAAGTATCATCTGGCCCATACGTAACATCAGTCCGTGCTGTATCGCCGTCCCGCACCGTCGATACTGTTCACCGCGCTTGCGGCGACAGTGGTGCTCCTGCCGTGGGCGGTCTCCGGCGTCCCCGGCGAAACAGAGAACGCCACAGCCGACGCCCCTCAACTCGTTCAGCAGCCGCTGACCGACCTCGGCGCCGGGGAGACGATCCGCGAACTGCACCAGGACACGCCCTTCTCATTGGTCGCACTGACCTCCGACGACCTCAACGGGACGTCCGCGCGGGTACGCGCAATGAAGGACGACGGTTCGTGGGGGCCCTGGTACGAGGCCGAGCCGCTGGAAGGTGTCGGCGCAGACCTGCCGGGGCCACGCGGCACCGAACCGGTGTTCATCGGGAAAACCCACACCGTGCAGATCGCGGTGACCCGCCCGCCCGACGCGCCGACGACTCCACCTGCCGCGCCACGCAAGCCCGACGACCAGCCGCCTCTGGGGTACCTGCCCGCCAATGTCGAGCAGCCGTTCGCACAGAACATCACCGCTGTGCTCATCAGTCCTCCCGAGGCACCGCCGGACCTCGGGCCGCTCCCCAGCGCCGCAACCCCCGCAGGTCAGCCACCGCACATCATCAACCGAGCGCAGTGGGGAGCCGACGAGGGAATGCGGTGCGGAGACCCGCGCTACGACACCAGGATCCGAGCCGGCGTCGTGCATCACACGGCCGGCAGCAACGAGTACGCACCCAGCGACTCCGCCGGCATCATCAGGTCGATCTACGAGTACCACACACGCACCCTGGGCTGGTGCGACATCGCCTACAACGCGATGGTGGACAAGTACGGTCAGGTCTTCGAAGGCCGCGCCGGAGGCATGAACCGTCCCGTCGAGGGCGCGCACACCGGTGGCTTCAACCACAACACGTGGGGCGTCGCCATGCTCGGCAACTTCGAGACCGTGCCCCCTTCCCCGATCCAATTGCGCAACACCGGAAGACTTCTCGGATGGGTGCTGGGGCAGGCGGGGGTCGATCCGCTCGGCACGGTGGTGCTGCCGTCGGAAGGCGGCTCGTTCACCAAATTCCCCTTCGGCGCCTCGCCGACGCTGCCGACGATCTTCACGCACCGAGACGTGGGTATCACCGAGTGCCCAGGCGCCGCGGCGTATGCGCTGATGCCAGAGATCCGCAACATCGCCGCCCGGTTCAACGATCCGCCCGGCCCCGAACAACTCGCTGAAAAACTGCGCGGGGGTGCGATCTTCGCGAAGTGGGAGTCACTCGGCGGTGTCAACAGCTACCTGGGCAGGCCCACCTCCCCCGAGGCATCCGGCCTGGGCTCGACACGTTACGTGACCTTCGAGCACGGCGCCGTGTACTGGTCACCCGAAACCGGTGCAGAGCCCGTCACGGGTGAGCTGTACAAGGCCTGGGGCGCACTGGGATTCGAGCGCGGAGCACTGGGTCTGCCGACCAGTGCCGAGATCCCGACCCCGCTCTGGGTCGTGCAGAACTTCCAGCACGGCACCCTCAATTTCGACCGGGAGAAGGCGACAGTGACACGCGTGTTCGACGGGGTTCCAGTCGAACTGCCACATGCCGACCTCAATCCTGTTCAATTGGAACGCTTCACACCCGCCACCAACCCGGTCTAGGGCTGCCCCAACCGCTTGCCCAGCTGCGCCCTGGACCGGATTCCCAACTTGCGGTAAACGCGGGTGAGGTTGGTCTCGACCGTCTTGACGCTGACGAACAGCGCCTCGGCGACCTCGCGATTGCTCATGCCCGATGCGACGAGCTCGGCCACATGGCGTTCGGAATCGGTGAGCTCCGAGGTCTCGGTGCGCGCCGCAGTGATGCCCGACAACTGCTTTCGAGCCCGATCCACCCACAGCGGTGCACCCAGCGACTCGAATTCGCGCAGCGCCTCACGCACGCACCCGGCTGCCTCATCGCGGTGCCGCAGCCGGCGTTGCACCTCGCCGAGTACCAGCAGCGAGCGCGCACGCTCGAAAGGCATGGGCAGCCGCTCGTGCTCGGTCATCGCGCGCAGCGCCGACTCCCGCGCGCTGTCGAGATCACCCTGATGGGCGGAAAGCATTGCACGGCAACGGCTTCCTACACACAGCATCCACGGGCGGTCCAGACGTCGTCCGTTGCGCTCCAAGGCGCCGGTCAGCTCCTCGGCATCGGAGAGACGCCCCACTGCGATCAGCGCCTCGACCGCATCGGGCATGAAGCTGGCCGACATCAGTTCCGTCCCACTGAACGGCCGATGCAGTTCGATCAACGGCGCGACGGCCTGCACCGCCGCACCGTAATCACCCAGCGACACCTCGAGAAACGCGAGGGCCGTCCTCGCCCATATCGTCAGCGCAGGGTAGCCGGCCCCCTGCGAAAGGGCTCGATCGGCATGGCGGCGGGCCTGCACCTCCTGCCCGCGGTAGGCAGCCGACGCGGCGTAGACACTCGACGCGACCGCCATCGAACCGCCGAGTTGTTCAGCACGTTCCAGCATCTCGACGCCATGCGCGTTCGCCTCGTCGTAGCGTCCACGCCAGATCGCCACCAGGGTCCGGTAGCCCATGACCGTGACCAGGTCGTGCTCGGCGCCCCGCTGCCGAGACCGCTCGGCGACCTCGGTCAGCTCGTCGTCGGCCTCGGCCAATCTGCCCGCGACACCGAGCACGAATCCCCGGGTCGCGCTGGCACTGAAGGGAATCGGCACGTCCACGTCGGGGTCCTGCAGATCGACGGCGCGCCGCATGGCCTCCTCGTCGAGCCCGAGGCCGGCCTGAGCGCCGACGAGCACCCAGAGCGCCAGGGCCTGACTGGTCAGCGCCGGCACCGCGGCCCGCTCGGCGGTCTCGACGGCCACGCGCGCCGTGGCGATCTGCTCGCCGAAGGAGCCCGCCATCCCCTGCGCGAAGCACAGCGACACCAGCGAGGCGACCAATACCGCGTCGTTGCCCTCGGCGTCGCCGCGCGCCTGCTCGAGCATGTCCATCGCCGCGGCATAGTCGTCCTCGAATATCCGCACGGCGGCAAGAAGATTGAGGGCGATGGCCCGCAGGACACCCGGCTGCAGTTCGGCGATCACCCCGTCCAGCAGAACAGCTGCTCGCTGCATGTCACCCGCGACGTAATGGTGTTCGGCCGCCCGGATCCTGCGCGGCACCTCGTCGCCGCCCAGTTGAAGCGCCAACTCCACGAGCTCGGCCGCTGCTGCGGGAGCGCCGCGTGTCCGCGCGGATTCGGCCGCAGCGTCCAGCGACGACAGTGTCATCTCGTCGGCTTCGGTGGTCGCCAACGCCAGATGACGGGCCCGCAACTCCGGTTGGGTGTAGATCTGTGCCAGCCGCCGGTGGAACTCCCGGCGAAGCGCGGGGTCGGCGTTCTCGTAGATCCCGCTGGCGAGCAGTGGATGGGTGAACCGGACCCGATTGCCCTCGATGGCCACGATGCCCTCGACCTCGGCTACCTCGAGCATGGCGGTGATCTGCGCCGCGTCCGCCCCGAGGACCGAGGCCAGCAGGTCGACCGTCGGGGCCGTGACGGACGCCGCAGCGAGCAGTACGTCGCGCACCTCGCCGAGAAGACCCGCGACCCGCAGTCTGACCACGTCGGCCAGGGTCTCGGGCAGACGCTGCCCGCGGCCCACGGGGCCATCGTCGACGACCCGCGCCAACTCCAGTGCGTACAGCGGATTCCCGCCGGAAACCTCCGCGATCCGCACGATGGCGGGGCGCGAGAACCGCCGGCCCAGCCGGGCGGTCAGCATGGTGTGCAACGCGCCCAGACTCATCGGCGGCACCTGCAACCTGGCCACTCCCGCGGTGCCGACCTGCAGCCACGATGCGGCGGGTTCTCCGACGTCCTCTCCCCGCCGTTCCGTGACCACCACCCCGACCGGTCCCTTCAGCCGCCGCGCGACGAACGCCAGTACCGCCACGCTCGAGGGGTCCATCCACTGCACATCGTCGATCGCGATGAGCACCGGCGCCCGCGCACACATCGCGTGCACCGCGCTCAGCAGTGCCGCTGCTGTCACCCGTTCGTCGGTCGGCCGTCCCGCGGCCACATCGCGGAGCATCACCCGGTCGGCGGCCAGGCGCTGCATGTCGGGAAGCCCGGCCAACACGCGTGAATCGATCTTCGCGAACAGGTCGGCGACGGCGGCATGCGCCAGTCCGGACTCGGCCTGCGCGGTGCGCGCGGAGAGCACCACGAAGCCGGCACCTGCAGCACGGTCCACGACGCCGTCCCACAGCGTCGTCTTGCCGATCCCGGCTTCACCCTCGATCAGCAGCCCGGCCGGCTGCCGAGCGGCCGTGAAAAGAAAAGCGTCCACGGCAGAGACGGGCCCCGACGTGGAGTCGTACGCACCCCCCACGCCACCATCATGACAGCGAGCAAATCGACGGGTGCGTCGACGCAGACTTTTTGCTGCGAACACGCTGAGACGACGCTGCTACAGCCACCAACGCTCGAGCACGCGGGCGACCCCGTCCTCGGTGTTGGTCGCCGTCACCTCGTCGGCGGCGGCGACGGCGTCGGGGTGCGCGTTGCCCATCGCGACACCGAGCCCCGCCCACCCCAGCATCGGCACGTCGTTGGGCATGTCACCGAACGCCACGACGTCGGCGGCCTCGATGCCCAGCGGACGGGCCAGCTCGTCGATGCCGGTGGCCTTGCTGATACCCAGCGGCACGATCTCGATGAGACCGTTGTTGGTCGAGTAGGTGATGTCGCCCTCGATGCCGATGTGCTTGGCGAGCTCGGCGACCATATCGGCACTGCGCGCACCCGCCTTTCGGATCAGCAGCTTCACCGCAGGTGCGCTGAGCAGGTCGTCGATGGACACCTCGGTGTTGTCGGGATTCAGCCAGGCGTGCTCATATCCCGGCGAGCTGACGAACTGGGGCGTCGCCGCATCGTGGGCACTGCGACCCACCCGCTCCACCGCCAGCCCGGCACCGGGGATCACCCGGGTCGCGATCTCCGCGAGTTCGCCGAGCACGTCGGCCGACAGCGTGCGCGCCGAGACGATCCGGTCCGCCGACGGGTCGTAGATCACCGCACCGTTGGCACACACCGCCATCGGCGCGAAACCCAGCTGGTCGACCACCGGTTTCACCCAGCGCGGCGGGCGACCGGTGGCCAGGACGAACTGCGCTCCCGCGTCCACCACGGCGCGCACCACCGAACGCGTTCTGGGGCTGACGTTCTCGTCGTCGTCGAGCAGAGTGCCGTCCACGTCGGTGGCGATGAGCAACGGCGTCATCGACGGTCCCCCCGCCTGCGTGCGCGTTCAGCCAACTCGGCCTCCTCCATCACTGCAGCCTCCTCGGGTGTGGGGGCGCCCCCACCGAGGCGGCGGGGCAGCCAGAAGGCGCCCGGCGGTTGCTCGTACCCGGCCTGCGCGTCGTACAGCAGCTGCGTCATCGACGCACGCAATGTGTCAGCGGCAGCGCGATGAGGGGCAATCGAGGATCCGACTGCCACAGTGACCGGAAACTTGTTGCGGCCCATGGCCTTCGGATGGTCCTTGGTCCACAAACGATGGGCTCCCCACACTATCAGCGGCACGATCGGCACGTCGGCGTCCTTCGCCATGCGGATCGCGCCCGTCTTGAATTCCTTGAGCTCGAAGCTGCGGCTGATCGTCGCCTCCGGATACACACCCACGATGTTCCCGCGCCGCAACGATTCCACCGCGGCCGCGTAGGCGCCGGCGCCGGCCTGGCGGTCCACAGGGATCGTTCCCGTGTGCTTGATCAGCCAGCCGACCACCAGCACGTCGTTCATCTCGGCCTTGATCATGAACCGCATGCGGCGACCCCTACGGTTCGCCGCCAGCGCGGCAGGAAGGAAGTCGACGTAACCGGTGTGGTTGATCGCGATGACGGCGCCGCCGTAGGCCGGGATGTTCTCCAGCCCACGGAAGGTGATCTTCGTCCCGGTAGCCCTCACCGCCAACTTCGCCGTGATCTCCAGCGCGCGGAAGACCGGTTCCATTGGCTATCCCGGCGACTCGCGGCGCGCGGCCTTCTGCTTGGCCTCTTCGGCGTCCATCAGGTTGGCCTCGGCGAGGGTCGGAGCGCCACCACCCAACCGGTGCGGCACCCAGAACTCCCCGGGCGGATGCGGCCCGTAGGCGTCCTGCACCTGCTCGAGGAGATGCTGCATGCGCGAATGCAGCACGGTGGTTAACTCTGCCGCGGGCAGCGTCGGCTCGATGGGCTTGCCCACCGCGATGGAGATCGGCACCTTCGGACGCTTCATGTTCTTGGGGTGGCCCTTGGTCCAGACCCGCTGGGCGCCCCAGATGATGTGCGGGACGATCGGCACGCCGGCGGCTATCGCCATTCGGGCAGCACCGGATTTGAACTCTTTGATCTCGAAGCTGCGGCTGATCGTGGCCTCGGGATAGACGCCGACGAATTCGCCCGCGGCAAGCCGCCGACACGCTTCGTCGAACGACGCGGCACCGCTGGCCCGGTCCACCGGGATGTGTCGCATGCCGCGCATCAACGGGCCCATGATCTTGTGGTCGAAGACTTCCTTCTTCGCCATGAACCGGACCTTACGGCCGAGATGCTGCTGGTAGGCGGGCAGACCCGCGAACGTGAAGTCGAAGTAGCTGGTGTGGTTGATCGCGATCACCGCCCCGCCGGTGCGGGGGAGGTTCTCGACCCCGGTCACGGTGAACTTCAGGCCCTGGAATCGCCAGACCAGCCGAGCAAGCTGGATGGCCGTGCCGTATACCGGTTCCACAGTCGCAAGCGTAGTGCGCGCAGAAGAGACGGAACGCATCGCCTACTACCGCGCTCGGTGGGACGAGGAGCAACCGGTGCCCGGCTAAACTGTCCGGCGGGCGCGCAGTCGCAACGGTCGTGTCCGGAGAGGATATCTGTGCAGGTCACGAGTGTCGGGCACGCCGGCTTCCACATCGCCACCAAGGCCGGAAGCATCCTGTGCGACCCGTGGGTGAACCCCGCCTATTTCGCGTCGTGGTTCCCGTTCCCGGACAACACGCAGCTCGACTGGGCCGCCCTCGGCGACGTCGACTATCTCTATGTCTCACACCTGCACAAGGACCACTTCGATCCGAAGCTGCTCGCCGAGTACGTCAACAAGGATGCCGTGGTCCTGCTGCCGGACTATCCCGTGCCCGATCTGCGACGCGAGCTGGAGAAGCTCGGCTTCCACGAGTTCTTCGAGACGACGGATTCGGTCAAACACCGCGTCAGCGGACCCAGGGGTGATCTCGACGTGATGATCATCGCGCTGCGCGCCCCCGCCGACGGCCCTATCGGGGATTCCGGTCTCGTCGTCGACGACGGCGACACCGTCGCATTCAACATGAACGACGCCCGGCCCGTAGAGCTGGACATGGTGCACGCCGACTTCGGTCAGGTCGATGTCCACATGCTGCAGTACTCGGGCGCCATCTGGTACCCGATGGTCTACGACATGCCAGCCCGCGCCAAGGAGGCGTTCGGGACCCAGAAGCGCCAGCGGCAGATGGACCGCTGCAGGCAGTACATCGCGCAGGTCGGCGCCACGTGGGTCATCCCGTCGGCCGGACCGCCGTGCTTCCTGGATCCGGAGCTTCGCGACCTCAACGACGACCACGGCGACCCGGCCAACATCTTCCCCGACCAGATGGTGTTCCTGGATCAAATGCGCCGCCACGGTCACGACGGCGGCCTGCTGATGATTCCCGGTTCAAAAGCCGATTTCACCGGCTCGCAATTGAATTCACTCGTGCACCCCATCCCCGACGACGATGTCGAGGCCATCTTCACAACCGGTAAGGCCGGCTACATCGCCGACTTCGCCGAGCGGATGGCGCCGGTCCTCGCAGCCGAGAAGGCGGGCTGGGAGCCCGCTTCGGGCGAGCCCCTGCTGGAGCCGCTGCGCGAGCTCTTCGAGCCCATCATGTCGGCCTCCGACCAGATCTGCGACGGCATCGGATACCCGGTCGAGCTGCGACTGGGACCAGAAACGGTGGTGCTCGACTTCCCGAAAAGAGCTGTGCGCGAAGCAGTTCCAGACGAGAAGTTCCGCTACGGTTTCGGCATTGCCCCGGAGTTGGTGCGCACGGTGCTACGCGACAGGGAACCGGACTGGGTCAACACCATCTTCTTGTCGACGCGGTTCACGGCGTGGCGCGTCGGGGGCTACAACGAATACCTGTACACGTTCTTCAAATGCCTCACCGACGAACGAATCGCCTACGCCGACGGATGGTTCGCCGAGGCGCACGACGACAGCGCATCGATTGCGTTGGAGGGCTGGGAGATTCAGCGACGATGCCCACATCTGAAGGCCGATCTTTCGAAGTTCGGCGTCGTCGAAGGCACCACGCTGACATGCAATCTGCACGGGTGGCAGTGGAACCTCGACACCGGGCGATGCCTGACCACCAAGGGACACGAACTGCGCTCGGCCAAGCTGGAGTGACATGACGAACCCGGATGAGCAGAGTCACCCCAGATACTATGACGACGGCCTGATTCAACTGGATCGGGAAGCACTGACATTGCGGCGCTACCACTTTCCGTCCGGAACCTCGAAGATCATCCCACTGCGCGACATCCGCGGTTATCGGGCCGCCGCACTGGGGCTGGTGCTGGAGCGCTTCCGCCTGTGGGGCAGCACCGATCCTCGCCGGTGGATGCCGCTGGACGTTCACCGACCGCTCAAGTCGACGCTGGTGACCATCGACATCGGCGCCACGCCCAACCCGGCATGCACCCCCGCCCATCCGGATCAATTCGTCCGACTTCTCGACGAATTCCTGGGCAGCCGTTAGCTTTTCGGGGTAAGCACGTCCACGCCGACGTAGGGCGCCAGCGCGTCGGGAATCCGCACACTACCGTCGGGCTGCTGATGGTTCTCCAGGATCGCGACCAGCCAGCGCGTCGTCGCCAGTGTGCCGTTGAGCGTTGCAGCCGTCTGAGGCTTGCCGTTCTCGTCGCGGTAGCGCACAGCGAGCCTACGCGCCTGGAATGTGGTGCAGTTCGAGGTGGAGGTCAGCTCGCGATAGGTCTGCTGGGTCGGCACCCATGCTTCGCAGTCGTACTTGCGCGCCGCCGAGGACCCGAGGTCGCCCGCGGCGATGTCGATCACCCGGTAGGGAACCTCGATGTGGCCGAGCATCTGCCGCTGCCAGCCCAGCAGCCGCTCATGCTCGGCCTCGGCATCCTCGGGCTTGCAGTAGACGAACCCTTCAACCTTGTCGAACTGGTGCACGCGGATGATGCCACGGGTGTCCTTGCCGTAGCTGCCCGCCTCGCGGCGGAAGCACGACGACCAGCCGGCGTAACGCAGCGGACCCTCGGAAAGGTCGAGGATCTCGTCGGAGTGGTAGCCGGCCAGCGGCACCTCGGAGGTTCCGACCAGGTAGAGGTCGTCCTCCTCGAGGTGGTAGATCTCGTCGGCATGTGCACCGAGAAAACCGGTGCCGCGCATGATCTCGGGCCGCACCAGCACCGGCGGGATGACGAGTGTGAATCCGTTCTCGGTGGCTGTGCGCACAGCGAGCTGAAACAGCCCCAGCTGCAGCAGCGCCCCGAACCCGGTGAGGAAGTAGAACCGCGACCCCGAAACCTTGGCGCCGCGCTCCATGTCGATGAGGCCCAGCGCTTCGCCGAGCTCGAGGTGGTCCTTCGGTTTGTCGAGCGCGGGCGGCTCACCGACAGTGTCGAGCACCACGAAGTCGTCCTCGCCGCCCGCCGGAACCCCGTCGATGATGACGTTGGAGATTGCCATGTGCGCAGCGGTGTACGCGGCTTCGGCGTCGCTCTGTGCGACCTCTGCGGCCTTGACCTTCTCGGCCAGTTCCTTGGCGGCCGCGAGCAGCCCTGGCCGCTCGTCGGGAGAGGCCTTGCCGACCAGCTTGCTCGCCGACTTCTGCTCGGCGCGCAGATTGTCGGCGGCCGAGATCGCGGTCCGACGCGCGGCATCGGCGTCGGCGAGCGCATCGACGAGAGCGGGGTCCTCACCCCGCGCCCGTTGCGAGGCGCGGACGGCGTCGGGGTTCTCTCGCAGCACCTTGGGGTCGATCACGCGCCAACCCTACGGGGTCCGCCTCCGGCGCGGCTCAGCCGACAATGTCGCCGCCGACGCGGCTCGACCGCATAACGTTACAGCTGCATCACTTGTCACAGCACCTGACACGCCTGTCACAATGGACCGGATGTCTGAATCACCCACAGCGACTCGGCGGCACTGGTGGCGCAGCCCGCAGTGCTCGTCGACCAGTCGCGCGCTGCTGCTGACGGCGCTGGGTGCGCTCTTGATCGCCGGCATCATCACGGCATTGCCCCAGACCGATCCGTCAGGCGGTCTGACCGCCAACTCGATCTCCCTGGGGCCGCGCGGCAATGACACCTTCGACCACGCCAAGAGCGGTGACTGCCTGAACTGGCCGGACCGCACACCCGATGCCGCCGAGATCGTGGACTGCGCGGGCGAGCACCGGTTCGAGGTCGCCGAGTCCGTCGACATGCGCACCTTCCCCGGCAGCGAGTACGGCCCGGACGCCGCACCTCCGTCACCTGCACGCATCCAGCAGATCAGCCAGGAGCAGTGCTCGGCGGCGGTCAAGCGCTACCTCGGTCCGCGCTACGACCCCAACAGCCGCTTCACCGTCAGCATGCTGTGGTCCGGCGACAAGGCCTGGCGCCAGTCCGGCGAGCGGCGCATGCTGTGCGGCCTTCAGCTGCCCGGCCCGAACAACCAGCAGCTCGCGTTCGAGGGCAAGGTCGCCGAGATCGACCAGTCCAAGGTGTGGCCGGTCGGTACCTGCCTCGGCATCGATCCCGCGACCAATCAGCCCACCGACATCCCCGTGGACTGCGCAGCCCCGCACGCGATGGAGGTCACCGGAGCGGTCAATCTGGCCTTGAAGTTCCCCGACGTCCTACCTCCCGAAGCCGAGCAGGACACCTTCATCAAGGACGAATGCACCAAGATGACCGACGCCTACCTGGCGCCGATCAAGCTTCGGGACACGACGCTGACGCTGGTCTACAGCACGGTGTCGCTGCCCAGCTGGGCGGCGGGCAGTCGTCAGGTCTCGTGCAGCATCGGCGCCACACTCGGCAACGGCGGCTGGTCGACCCTGCTGAACACGGCCAAAGGTCCGCTGATGATCAACGGACAGCCGCCGGTTCCGCCGCCGGACATCCCGGAGGAGCGGCTTTCGCTTCCGCCGATTCCCGTGCCGGATTCGTCGGCGGGCAGCACTTCGTCGAGTTCGTCCTCGTCGGACAGTTCGTCGGATTCCTCGTCTTCGTCCTCGTCGTCCGACGACAGCCAGCAGCAGACCGTCCACGGGCCGCAGCCGACGACGGCGCCGACGCAGGCTGAGGAGGCACCCGTCCCGGACGTACCGCCGGGACAGGGCAACACGTTCCTCAACGGTCCTCCGCGCCGGCACCCCTGCTGCCGCCGCCACCTCCAGCTCCCGCACCGCCGCCGGCTCCCGCGCCGCCGCCGGTTGCGCCGCTGCCCGCCGCGCCGCTGCCACCGGGGCCGTAACCGCGTGACCGTGCGGATGAGCCCGCACCGGTTCGACGAGTTGGTCGGCGACGCACTCGACCTCATCCCACCGCAGCTGGCGTCGGCGATCGACAACGTGGTGATCCTGGTCGCGGACCGCAACGAGGAGGAGCCCGACCTTCTCGGGCTGTACGAGGGTGTCGCGCTCACCGAGCGCGATTCCTGGTACGCCGGTTCGCTGCCGGACACCATCACGATCTATCGCGAGGCGCTCCTCGAAATATGCGACAGCGAGACCGAGGTGGTCGACGAGGTGGCCATCACCGTTATTCACGAGATCGCCCACCACTTCGGTATCGACGACGACCGGCTGCACGAACTCGGGTGGGGCTGAGGCGATGGCACACCGCGCGGCAACCCGATCCTGTCGTCGCCCAGTGCTATGAACGGCACATGACCAATCAGTGCCGCGCCTGCCGTCTGGGCTTGGAGCACTGCCACGGCGCGCTGATCCACCACTCCTTCTCCCGCGCCATCGCCGCCGAATGTACGGAGGACGACTGCTTCGTCGCACACAGCGACCACGAGCTCCACATCGACTGCCGGGCGGTCGGATGTTGCTGCGACGAGACGGTGGCCGGCTCAGCCCATCGGGTCGGCTGACCGCATCGCGTCGGCGCCGGTGGTCACGGGCGTCTCTGGGCCGAACGGCGGCAACAGCTTGCCCCACTGCAGGCAGCTCCACCGCCCGTCGGTGATCGGTTCGAGGACGACGGACTCGGCGTTGGCCAGGTGGTGGTCGATGGCGAAGTGGTGATCGACGCCCGCGAGGACCGCCGAGACCAGCCTGATCGCCGCGCCGTGACTGACCACGACGATGTCGCCGTGCCACCCGGCGTCGTCGAGGTAGCAGGCACGGAGCTGGTCGAGGACCGGGATGTAGCGGTCGAGAACCTGCTGGGCCGTCTCACCGCCGGGGAGCGCGAGATCGAACTCACCGGCGTGCCAGCGCCGGTAGACGGCGTTGAACTCGTCGTGCGCCGCCTCGTCGGATCGGTCTTCCAGGTAGCCGACCTGGACCTCGTGAATTCCTTCGAACTCGTGCGTGGCGTGCGCCGGACCGAGTTCGGCCGCGATGTGGCTCGCCGTCTGGACGGCGCGGGTGGCGATCGAGTGGGCGATCATCGCGGGTGGGCGCGACAGGCCGCGCGCGAACGCGGTGGCCTGCTCGCGCCCGAGGTCGGTCAGCTCGGCGCCGGGGGGCCGGGTGTCGAGACGGCGATCGACGTTGCCGTGCGACTGCCCGTGCCGCACGAGCACCAGACGTCCGCTCACTGTCTCCCCTCCCTTAGTCGATCCAGCCAGGCGGCCGCTTCGTCCAGCGGCGGGGGCGCGGCACCGACCACGTCGCCCGTCGGCCACGATCCCAGGTATCGCACGTCGGCGCAGCGTCGGTGCAGCGCCCGCAGCGCCTCGGCCACGGAGTCGTCGTCGATGTGCCCGACGAAGTCGAGAAAGAACTTGTACGTGCCCAGACCCGTTCGCGTCGGTCGGGACTCGATCCGGGTCAGGTCGATGTCGCGGACCGCGAGCTCGGTCATCGCGGCGACGAGCGCACCGGGGACGTTCTCGAGTTGCAGGACGACCGACGTACGGTCGGCGCCAGTGCATTTCGGCGGCGGGCCGGGGCAGCCGACGAGGACGAACCGTGTGCGGGCGTTGGCCTCGTCGACGACGTCCGCGGCGAGGGTGTCCAGGCCGTAGCGCTCGGCGGCCAGGGCGGTGCTGACGGCGGCGTCGGCGCGGCCGGCCGCGACATCCTGGGCCGCAGCCGCGTTCGAATTCGATGGCACCAGTTGGGCTTTGGGCAGATTCTCGGCGAGCCACCGCTTGACCTGGGCGGCTGCGACCGGGAATGCCGCGATCGTCGTGACGTCCTCGCCGCGGGCACCGGGGCGGATGGCGATGGTGAAGGCGACGTCGAGGGTCAGCTCCGCGTAGACCTGCAGCGGGGCCCCGTCGGCCAGGCTGTCCAGGGTCGGGATCACCGAGCCATCGATGGAGTTCTCGATCGGCACGCAGGCGAAGTCCGCCTCGCCCGCGCGGACGGCGGCCAGCGCCGCGACCGTGCTCTCGGTCGGCATGGGAGTCACCGGTTCGCTGCGGGACGGGATCAGGCCGTTGGCCTCCAGCGCACGCAAGGCTGCCTCGGTGAACGTTCCCTCGGGACCGAGGTATGCGATGCCGGGCACCGCACCACCCTAGCGGTTGTCTTGGTAATCGCGTTCCGCTGCAGAGAAGCCTTGCGTTCCCCGGCGCTTGCTAGTTAAGTTAGGCTCACCTTACCAACCGAAAGGTAGCGCGATGGCATCACCAGTACTCACTCCAGCACCCACGACCGCCGAGCGGATCCGGAGCGCGTGTGCACGTGCCGGCGGCGCAATGCTGGCCGTCGAGGGACTGGATCCGACGACCACCCCCGTCCACCACTTCCTCGACGACGGATCGTTCGCCATCACCGTTCCAGCGGGTGGCGCGCTGGCGGCGACGGTGGTCTCGGCGGGCATCGCGGGCATGCAGGCCGTCCTGGAGATGACCGACTACGCGCCGCTCCCGCTACGCGAGCCGGTGCGTTCGCTGGTGTGGATCCAGGGCAGGCTTCGTGACGTCCCGGTGAGCGACGTGCCCGATCTGCTCGATCTGATAGCCACGTCCGAACCCAATCCCGCACTGCTGCAGGTGAACTCGGGCCCTGCCCGGGCCGAGGGTGATGCCCGCTACACATTGATGCGCCTTGAGATCGAATCCATAGTGGTCGCCGATTCGACCGGCGCGGAATCCGTTCCGCTCGGGGCACTGCTCGACGCGAGGCCGGATCCGTTCTGCTCTATGGAGTCCTGCTGGTTGCAGCACATGGAGTCCGCGCATCGCGACGTCGTCGAGCGCCTGGCCACTCGGCTGCCCACGTCGCTGCGCCGCGGCCGGGTCCGCCCGCTGGGCCTGGACCGCTACGGCGTTCAGTTACGGGTCGAGCGAGAGGACGGAGACCACGACGTCCGGCTTCCGTTCGCGAAGCCCGTAGACGACGTGACCGGCCTCAGCCAGGCCATCCGCGTGCTGATGGGCTGCCCCTTCCTCAACGGCCTACGCGCGCGGGGCGTCTGAGCGCTGCCGCTCCCGGGTGCCACTACCGTGGCTGCGGTGGGCGCGACCGACGGAGACCTGACAAACGGAGACCTGACCGACGCGCAGCGTCGCGCCCTGCGCATCGAGATCGCCGCCGTCCTGGCGGTCACCTTCGGACTGAGCGCCTACACAGCGCTGCTGCGGCTCATCGAAAGCGTCCTGCTGGGGCTCTCCGGCCAGACGGTAGCCCTCAATCCGAAGCGGTCACCGTTCGATGCCATCGACCTCGGCCTCAACCTGGCCAGCCTTTTCCAGTTAGTCGCCTGGGGGCTGCTGGCCGTCTACCTCCTGTGGCGCGGCGGCGAGGGCCCCCAGCGGATCGGCCTCACCCGAATCTGTTGGCGCCGAGACATTCTCGGCGGTATCGGGCTGGCAATGCTGATCGGCATCCCGGGTTTGGCGCTCTATCAGATCGCCAGGATCATCGGACTGAACGCCTCTGTTGAGCCCGCTGAGCTCAACGACACCTGGTGGCGCATCCCGGTCCTGCTACTGCTGGCATTCGGCAACGGCTGGGCCGAGGAGGTCATCGTCGTCGGCTTCCTGATGACGCGGCTGCGCCAGCTCAGGGTCAATCCCTGGACCGCACTGGTCATCTCGAGCCTGCTGCGCGGCGCCTATCACCTCTATCAGGGGTTCGGCGCCGGGCTGGGCAACATCGCGATGGGACTGGTCTTCGGATACGTATGGCAGCGCACCGGCAGGCTGTGGCCGCTGATCATCGCGCACACCCTGATCGATGTGGTGGCGTTCGTCGGGTACTCGCTGCTGGCGGGGCGTCTCGGCTGGCTGCGCTGACGGACGTACATTCTTATGGTGACCGACAAGCGGCCGCCGTTCCCCGGGCCGGTCCCGCCGCCTCCTCCGCGCGGCAACCCCGGGCGTCGTGAGCCGTCCCAGGTGATCCGCCGCGACCCGAACCACCGGCCACCCTCTCCGCCGAAGCCGACCCAATGGCCGCCCAATCCACCGACCCCACCCCGAC
>NZ_LWCS01000052.1 GCF_001650495.1 Mycolicibacterium iranicum
GAAAGAGCCCGGCGTCGGTGCACCGCTCGACGGCGGCGGCAGCGGAGCCATCATCGTCGCCGCCTGGCTGCGTTGCAGGATCGCCGCGGCCTGGTCCTGGTCGGCGTGGGTGAGCGCCTCGGTGGCGGCCAGGGCCATCTCGCCCGCCGACGCGTACCGATGTTCGGGTTCCTTGGCCATACCTCGGGCCACGACCTCGTCGAGCGCAGCGGGAATGCCTTGGCGCACTTGGCTGGGACGGGGTGCCGGCTGGTTGAGGTGTGCAGTGATCACGACGCTCACGCTGTCGCCCTGGAACGGCTGCGCTCCGGTCAGGCATTCGTGGAGCACGCAGGTCAACGCGTACACGTCGGCGCGGTGTGTGACCTCGCCGCCGGTGAAGCGTTCGGGCGCCATGTAGGCGTAGGTGCCCACGGCGGTGCCCAACTCGGTGAGTGTCTCGTCGGTGGCGGCATTGGCGATGCCGAAGTCCACCAGGTAGGCGAAATCGTCGCGGGTGATCAGGATGTTCTCGGGTTTCACATCGCGGTGCAGGATGCCCGCATGATGGGCGGCATCGAGCGCCGACGCGATCTGTTTGACGATGGCCGTCGCCCGCGCCGGCGTCATCGCACCCTGCTCCTTGAGCACCTTGCGCAGATCTGTGCCGTCGATCATCCGCATGTCCACGAACAGCAGGCCGTCCACTTCGCCGTAGTCGTGGATCGGAACCACATGCGGTTCCTGCAACCGGCCCGCCGCGTGAGCCTCGCGCTGCAGCCGCTTACGGAACACCGGATCGTGGGACGCGCCCTCCGGCAGCAGCTTCAGCGCCACCACACGGTCTTTCACCGTGTCGTGGGCCTCGTACACCTCGCCCATGCCGCCCTTGCCCAGTAGCCGGCGCAGGCGGTACGGGCCGATCTGGGAGCCGACGCGGGAGCCCTGCTGGGGATCGTTCATCAAGGCTCCTCGGGTGTCGTTCGTCCGGCGAACACACCCTAATGCGGCGGATGACGCCGCACAGCCTCAACCGGCGGGTTTCGGTATTCGATCCATCCGCACCGCCATCTGGTGTACACCTAAATAGAACGTGTTCTAGTTCGGGACTCCTGGGAGGAGACGACATGGCGCTGCGCGTCGTGCAGTGGGCAACGGGCGGAGTGGGCGTAGCCGCGATCAAGGGCGTGCTGGAACATCCCGATCTGGAACTGGCCGGCTGCTGGGTGCATTCCGAGGCCAAGAGCGGCCGCGACGTCGGCGACATCATCGGCACCGAACCCCTCGGCATCACCGCGACGAACAACATCGACGAGATCCTGGCCCTCGATGCCGATGCGGTCATCTACACCCCGCTGCTGCCCAACCCCGACGAGGTCACCGCGCTGCTGCGGTCGGGAAAAAACGTCGTCAGCCCGGTCGGTTGGTTCTACCCGTCCGAGAAGGAAGCCGTACCGCTGAGGGCCGCCGCCGAGCAGGGCGGAGTCACTCTGCACGGCACCGGGATAGCACCCGGCGGTATCAGCGAGAAATTCCCGCTGCTGATGTCGACCATGTCGACAGGGGTGAGGTTCGTTCGCGCCGAGGAGTTCTCCGACCTGCGCAGCTACGAGGCCCCCGACGTGGTGCGCCATGTGATGGGCTTCGGCGACACCCCGGACAAGGCGCTGTCGGGGCCGATGCAGAAACTGCTCGACGGCGGATTCATCCAGTCGGTCAAGATGATCGTCGACGCGATCGGCTTCGCCGCCGAACCTCGGGTGCGGTCGACCCAGGAGATCGCTGTGGCCACCGCCCCGATCGACTCCCCGATCGGGACGATCGAGCCCGGCCAGGTCGCTGCTCGAAAGTTCCACTGGGAAGCCCTCGTCGGCGACGACGTCGTCGTGGAGGTGACGGTCAACTGGCTGATGGGTGAGGAAAACCTCGACCCCGCATGGAGTTTCGGGCCGGCGGGCCAGCGCTACGAGATGGAGATCAAGGGCAACCCCGATTTCACCGTCACGGTCAAGGGCTTCCAGTCCGAGATCGGCGGAGAGGGCCCGGAATACGGTGTGGTGGCCACCGCTGCGCACTGCGTGAACTCGGTGCCCGCCGTCTGCGCGGCGCCGCCGGGCATCAGCACCTACCTCGACCTGCCGTTCATCAGCGCGAAAGCAGCAGCCGCCTTGCGCTGATCCGAGCTCCTGCCGCCACGGAACCGACCAACGCGCGCCGATTTGAGCTCGACGGCAGCGTCGAGTCACAGTGTCCGGTAGACGAAAGGAAGTCGATGACTCGTGCGTTGGTGCTTGCCGGCGGCGGCCTGGCGGGAATCGCCTGGGAGACCGGGGTACTGCTCGGCATCTGCGATGAGGCACCGGAGGCCGGCGCGCGCCTGCTCGCCGCCGACGTCCTGCTCGGGACCTCCGCCGGCTCGACGGTCGCGGCGCAGCTTGGCAGTGGACTGTCGCTCGACGAGCTGTTCGCCCGGCAGCTGTCAGAGGTACACGGCGCCCACGAGATCCACCCGGGGGTCTCGATCGACACGATCACCGAACTGTTCCTCGGCGCGATGATGACGCCGGGCGCCACCAAGGAGCAAAAACTCCAGAAGATCGGCGGCATCGCCGCCGACACCCACACGGTGCCGGAAGCCGTTCGCCGCAGCGTGATCGAGCATCGGTTGCCTTCCCACGACTGGCCGAACCGCGCGATCCGGGTGACGGCGATCGACATCGCGACCGGCGAGCTCGTCGTCTTCGACGCGAACTCCGGTGTCGGACTGGTCGACTCCGTAGCCGCGAGTTGCGCGGTGCCCGGGGTGTGGCCGCCCGTCACCATCGGTGGCCGCCGCTACATGGACGGCGGCGTGGGCAGCACGGTCAACATGTCTGCGGTGCAGGACTGCGGGGCCGCGGTCGCGCTGGTGCCGTCAGGGGCCAACAGCCCGTCCCCGTGGGGGACGGGCACGGTTGCAGAGATCGAGGCCTTCCCCGGTACCACCCTGGCCGTGTACGCCGACGACGACGCGCTGGCGGCGTTCGGGCCCAACCCGCTCGACCCGGCGTGCCGAGAGCCCGCGGCGCAGGCAGGTCGCGCCCAAGGGCGTCGCGAGGCACCCCGCGTCGCAGAGTTTTTCTCAGCCCTGTGAACCCGTCGGCTCGAGTGCGTCCAGCGCGATGCTGGCCATCTCCTGCCCGATCTCGATGACCTCGTTGGCCCGGTGGAAGTCCAGGCTGCGGCACACCGTGCGGGGAATCTCGATCAGCAGGTCGGGTGGATAGGCCGCCAGTGTGTGGCGGGCCAGTGCCGACTGCGCGATGTCGATGACGCGGTTCATCACCTCGAAGCTGCCCAGCTTCGGGATGCCCGGCTCGTGGAGGTCGGCGACAGGTTCGTCGTCCGGGGCGACGAGCCGCCCCAGCATCGCACGTCCTGTCGGCGTCTCCAGCAGCGACCGGGCCGCTTTCGTGTCGAGCAGCGACGACGTGCTCCGCCACATCCTGCTGAGCCAGTCCGAGGTGGGTAGGCGGGAATCACTCATGCGCTTGTCGACGTCGGGATCCTCGCCGGAGAGGCTCACGGCGATCGTGACATCGGCCGGCGCCGCGGCGATCGGCGCCATCGGAAGCGGATCGAGAATGCCGCCGTCGGCGAGAAGGCGTCCGTCGAGGACGTGGGGCGTGATGACGCCGGGGATCGCGATCGACGCGCGAATCGCATCGTCGACCGGGCCGCGCTGCATCCACACCGACTTCCCGGTGATCAGATCGGTCGCCACCGAGGTGTACTGCATCGGGAGTTCCTCGATGGTGACCTCGCCGAGGATCTCGCGCACTGCGTCGAGGATCTTCTCGGCGCGCAGCACGCCGGCTGACGTGAGGGACGGATCGAGCAGCCTCAGCACCGCGCGCTGGGTCAAAGAGCTTGCCCACACGGCGTATTCGTCGAGTTTGCCCGCGGCCTCCAAGCCGCCGACCAGGGCGCCCATCGACGAACCGGCGATTCCGACGACCTCGTGACCCCTCTCGCGCAGTTCGTTGAGGACACCGATATGGGCATAGCCGCGCGCCCCGCCGCTGCCCAAAGCCAATGCGACCCGCATGGACACATTCTCGCGTGTTGCGACCCCGCAGGGTCGGCAACCCTGGGTTGCATGATCGGAAACCATCGCTGCGTCGTCCTCGACGCCCGTGATTCGCGAGGGCTGGTGCGCTTCTGTGCCGAACTCCTGGACGGGGTTTCTGGGTGTTCCGTGACCCGGCGGGCCAAACGTTCTGCGTGGTGTTCGACGTCTAACCGCAGAGCGCGTCGGCGGCCGCTTCCACGGCGACGATGACCGCAGCCTGCTGCCCGGGGGTCAGTTCTGACCATCGCTTGTCGAACGTCGCCGGTCCGACGGATTCGGCGGACTGCACCGTCTTGAGGTACGGCTCGATCTGCGACCGCGGGTCGCCGCCCTGCTGGTCCATCCATGTCTTGGCCGCCCGGCACGCCTGGAAGTAGTCGTCTTCGGTGGACTCCGCGGGGGCGCCGACTGCGGTGGTCACGCCGCCGGGGGAGACGCCCACCTCGCCGGGTGCCACCGAGGTCGAGGGTGCGGCGGCGCTCGTCGGTGACGAGGTCGTCCCTGTCGGTGACGGCGTTGCCGGCGGCTCAGCCGGCTCCGACGAGCACGCGGCGGCGATCGCGGCGACGGCGGCGAATACGAGTGGCCAACGCATCCTGCCAATGTAGGCAGGCGCCTCCCGCCACGACGCGGCGGCCAACAGTGAACTGGGGTTTCCTAGATTCACCGTGAGGTTAAAGCTCGTTGCTGGCGAGGCGCCCGCAGGCTGTGGAACACTCGCGTCATGACCGACGCGACCCGCAACCAGGAGTGTTGTCCGGCCTGACCGCCGCGCCCCTGATTCGTCCGTCTGTCGCTGGAGTTCCTTCCATGTCCCCTTCTGTGTCCTTGGCTCCCACTCGCCTGCGTCCCGCCGACCTTCTGCACGTCACCGACCGGTTCGCCGATGACGTTCTCGGCGGCGACTTCGACCACCTGCTCCCTGCCGCCGGGCCACCCACCACCGAGCGCTGGTTCACCCGGCTGTACGGCACCGACGA
This sequence comes from Mycolicibacterium iranicum, assembly GCF_001650495.1. Taxonomy (GTDB): domain Bacteria; phylum Actinomycetota; class Actinomycetes; order Mycobacteriales; family Mycobacteriaceae; genus Mycobacterium; species Mycobacterium iranicum_A. Next base: position 5,071 of record NZ_LWCS01000052.1, read on the forward strand.
ACTCGACGTGTGGCTGATCAGCTGGGCGCCCGACCGGTCCACCGAACTGCACGACCACGGCGGATCACTCGGTGCGTTGACCGTCGTGTCGGGCTCACTGCGGGAAACCCGTTGGGACGGCGGCGCTCTGCGCGACCGCCGCCTCGATGCCGGCGATCAGGCAGCGTTCCCGCTCGGATGGGTCCACGATGTCGTGTGGGCGCCCGAGGCCATCACGACCGGCGGGGTGGCACCGGCCGCGCAGACACTGAGTGTGCACGCCTACTCGCCACCGCTGACGGCGATGTCCTACTACGAGGTCACTGAACGAAACACGTTGCGCCGCAAGCGCACCGAATTGACCGACAAGCCGGAAGGCGACTGATGGCCAGCCGAATCGATCGCATGCTCGACGATGCCCGCGCAAAACTCACCCGCCTGCCCGCCGCCGAGGTACCGGCAGCGCTGGCCCGAGGGGCGGTCCTGGTCGACATCCGCCCTGCCGCCCAGCGCGCCGCGGAAGGCGAACTGCCGCAGGCGCTCGTCATCGAGCGCAACGTCCTCGAGTGGCGACTGGATCCCACCAGCGACGCCCGCATCCCCCAGGCAGTCGACGACGATGTCGAATGGGTGGTGCTGTGCTCGGAGGGCTATACGTCCAGTCTGGCTGCCGCATCGCTGAAAGATCTTGGGCTGCGACGTTCCACGGATGTCATCGGCGGCTACCACGCACTGAAAGAAGTCCTGGTCTAGGAGCTCTCGTCGCTGCGCAAGAGTGGCCGCAATTTCTCCGTCTTCTCCTGCGTCCACCCGGGCGGTTCCATGATCGCTGCCCATGCATTGGCGACATTTCGCACGTAGACGTGTCCGTGTCCGTCGGGAACGTCGACCGCGACGGCCATGTCCGCAGACACCTGAAGGAAGGTCACGACGGGGATCCACTCCATGTGCGGTGAGACGTCATAGCCGCGCGCCTCGTGCAACCAGTCGGGCCTCGCGAAGAGCAGATCGGTGTTCCACCACGCGATCGGGTCCGACGCGTGCTGCAGGTACACCACCCGGGGTTTGACCCACGGGTCGGGCGGGCGCTGTAAGTCGCGAGCCTCGGCCACGAAGCGTACGTTGGCGCCTTCGTCGTAGATCGGCAGCCACTCCGGCGATCCGGCGTCGCGGTTGCGGGTCAGATCGGCCCATATCGTGTTGTTGAACGTCGGCCCGCTGAACAGTGCGCCGTCGGTGCGGGCGATCAAGTTGTTCAGAGCCAGGAATGGTGCTTCGCCGCCGAACGAACCCAGGCTCTCGCCGAAGACGACGAGCTCGGGTCGCTGTGCCTCCGGCATCTCGCGGATCAATTCGTCGACGGCCTCGAACAGGTATTGGCCGGCCTGGCGCGCATTCTCCTTGTCGACCAGGAACGACAACCAGCTGGGCAGAAACGAGTACTGCATCGACACGATCGCGGTGTCGCCGTTGTACATGTATTCCAGCGCAGCGGCTTCCGCGGCGTTGATCCATCCGGTGCCGGTTGTGGTGGCCACCGCGACCACAGCTCGGTCAAGCCCACCGGCGCGCTGCAACTCTTGAGCCGCCAACTCGGCAGTCGCTTTGATGCCGTCCGCGGAATGCAGTCCGGCGTATGCACGGATCGGCTCGATCGCAGGCGTGCCGTTGAACTCCGACAGCTCATCGACCGTGGGGCCGCTGGAAACGAACATCCGGCCCTGGTGCCCCAGCGATTCCCAGGTGACCAGGGACTCAGGACCGCCCGAGCGCAGATTCGATTCCGGCGCAGGGTTATCGGGGTCGGTTTCGTCGTTGACCGCTGCGAACGTCTTGTTGATGGTGCTCATCGCGAGCCGGACGACAACCCCGTTCAGCAGCGCGATCGTCAGCGCGAGCAGCAGCGCGACCACGACGACGACCGCGACGCGCGGCGGCGCGACCTTGTCCACCTGCCGCACCAGGAACCGCACCAGCCTGCCGATCAGTTGGCCGATCTCGACGAACAGGAACAACGTCACCACCGAGATCGCCGCGGCGAGAGGGTAATCCCAGAACCCCAGGCGGGGCACACCCATCAGGTCGCGGACGCTGTCCTGCCAGCTGTGAAACTGCCACACCATGATGACCAGCCCGATCAGGCCGGCGACGCCGAGCGTCGGCCAGGCCCAGCGCGGGGCGGCGGGACTTGTGTCCTTGGAACGCATGAAGCGCACCAGCCACACCGAGAACACACCCAGGCCGTAGCCGATCGCGCCCGCACCGCCGCTGACGAGACCCTGGAAAAGCGGTCCGCGCGGCAGCAAAGACGGGGTCAGCGACAGAAACAGGAAGACGAGACCGACCGCGGTGCCCATGAACGTGTACCGGCGAATCCACCAACTGCGCCGGGGTGACGGCGCCTCTTCGACCGGCGCAGGGGTCAACTCATCGGCGGACGCGGTCTCGGTCACGCATGAACTCTAGCGATGCGTGAAGTTCGGCGAACGTTTCTCGGTAAACGCGTTCATTCCTTCGGTCTGGTCGTCGGTCGCGAACGCCGAATGGAACAACCTGCGCTCGTAGAGCAGTCCTTCCGACAACGTGGTCTCGAACGCCCGGTTGACGGCCTCCTTGGCCATCCGAGACGCCGACAGCGACATGCCCGCGATGGTGTCGGCGACCGACTTGGCCTCTTCGAGTAGCGATTCGGCGGGCACGACGCGGGACACCAGTCCCGCACGTTCGGCTTCCTCGGCGCCCATGTTGCGGCCGGTCAGGATCAGATCCATCGCCTTGGCCTTGCCGATCGCCCGCGTCAGTCGCTGCGACCCGCCCATTCCGGGTAGCACGCCGAGCTTGATCTCGGGCTGCCCGAATTTCGCACTGTCCGCGGCGATCAAGATGTCGCACATCATCGCGAGTTCACATCCACCGCCCAACGCGTACCCGGCGACGGCGGCGATGGTGGGCGTGCGGGTGGCGGCGAACTTGCCCCAGCCGGCGAAGAAGTCGGACGAGTAGACGTCTGCGAACGACAGGCTCGCCATCTCCTTGATGTCGGCACCGGCGGCGAACGCCTTCTCGCTACCGGTCACGATGATGGCTCCGACCCCGGGGTCGGCGTCGAGTTCGGCTGCGGCCGTGGTGACTTCGGTCATCACCTGGCTGTTGAGCGCGTTGAGCGCCTTGGGCCGGTTGAGTGTGATCGTGGCAACGCGGCCGTCGCGGTCGACCAGAATCGTCTCGTACGTCATGACTGCTCCTCGAAATCGATGTCGGGATCGGCGGAGACGAAATACGCCTCGATGTGCTCGTTGGTCACTGCGTCCAAAGATGCAGGCGACCATTTCGGATTCTTGTCCTTGTCGATGAGCAGCGCGCGGATGCCCTCGACGAGGTCGTGCGTACGCAGCGACGCGCAGGACGTCCGAAACTCCTGGCGCAGTACGTCTTCCAACGTGGCGAGCCTCGCCGCCCTTCTGACCGCTTCCAGTGCCACCGACGCGGCGACGGGGGAGCGTGATGCGATCAGATCCGCCGCTTTCCCGGCCGCCTCGGCGCCGTGCCCGCGCAGGGCGGCGACGATGTCGGCGACGGTCTCGCCGGCGTAGCAGAGGTCGATCCAGTCCCGTTGCGCCATCAATTCACTCGGGGGCGGTTCCTGCGCGTGCTTGGCAAGGGCGGCGTCCACGCCCTCGGTGTCGATGGTCGCGGTGAACGCGTCGAGGTCGTCGTGCGCGACGAAGTGGTCGGCGAAGCCCATGGCGATGGCGTCCGTCCCGGAGAACGGAGCACCGGTCAGGGCCGCATGGACCCCGAGCAATCCCGGCGTCCTGGCCAGGAGAAAGGTGCCGCCGACGTCGGGGACGAAGCCGATGCCGACCTCGGGCATCGCCATCTTGGTGGTCTCGGTGACGACACGGACGCTGCCGTGGGCACTGATGCCGACACCGCCGCCCATCGTGATGCCGTTCATGACGGCGACGTAGGGCTTCGGGTAACGGCCGATGTAGGAGTTGAGCAGGTATTCGTCGTGCCAGAACTGGCGCGTCTCGGCACCGCCCTTCTTTGCGTCGTGGTAGATCGCGACGACGTCGCCGCCCGCACACAGCCCTCGGTCGCCCGCGCCGGTCACCAGGACGGCCTCGATCGCGTCCTCGCGCTCCCAGGACTTCAGAGCCGCGGAGATCTCGCCGACCATGTGATGGGTGAGGGAGTTGATCGCCTTCGGCCTGTTGAGGGTGAGGCGACCGATCCCGTTGCCGACTGTTACTAGGACATCCTCGTTTTCGTCCACGGAATGCAATCTAGATCGTCTCCCGGCTCGAGGCCTGCCCGGGTAAGGTTTCCTGTGAAGCGCCTGGGAAGTCCGCAGTGAGACCTCACTGGGAACTGTCCGGGAACCTCGAACGTTGACCGTGTGACCGTCACAGGTCGAAAGCATTTGAGAAACGACACAGGAAGGAACCGACGGTGCGCGAAAGCAGCAACCCGGTATTCCGCTCACTGCCTAAGGAGCAGCAGGGCGGCTATGCGCAGTTCGGTACCGGAGCCGCTGGCTACGGTGCACAAGCGGTACATGCGGACCCGTACGTCGCGCAGCAGTACCCCGATCAGCAGCAGGCGGGCGTATCGCGCCCGCTGACCATCGACGACGTCGTCACCCGTACCGGCATCACGCTGGCTGTGGTGACCGCGGTCGCGGCGGTCTCGTACTTCATGGTCGACGCCAACCAGGGCCTGCTGTTCCCCCTGTTCCTCGTCGGCAGCCTCGGCGGCCTCGGCGTCCTGTTGCTCGCGATGTTCGGCCGCAAGCAGGACAACCCGGCGATCGTGATGACCTACGCGGCGTTCGAGGGCCTGTTCCTCGGCTCGGCCTCGTACCTGTTCGCGAACCTGGTCTCCACCGGCGGACCCGCGATGATCTTCCAGGCGGTGGTCGGCACCCTCGGTGTGTTCTTCGGAATGCTGGTGGTCTACCGCACCGGCGCGATTCGCGTGACGCCCAAGCTGACCCGCATGATCGTCGCCGGCATGTTCGGCGTGCTGGCGCTGGCACTGGTGAACATTCTGTTCGCGGTCTTCACCGGCAACGCCCCGCTCACCAACGGCGGCCCGCTCGCCATCGGCTTCTCGCTTCTCTGCATCGCGCTGGCTGCCTTCAGCTTCCTGATCGACTTCGACGCCGCTGATCAGATGATCCGCGCCGGAGCGCCCGAGAAGGCGGCATGGGGCATCGCGCTCGGCCTGACCGTCACCCTGGTCTGGCTGTACCTCGAGATCCTGCGCCTGCTGAGCTACTTCAACAACGACTAGCAGTACTGCCAGAGAAAGGGCGTCCACTCCAGTGGACGCCCTTTTTCGCACGCTCAGTCGGGAGCCTCGGCGCGAATATGAGGCTTTGCACGCAATTGGGGCCTCATCGCGTGCACGAGTTCAGATTCGGCGCATCGTCAGGGAACCCGCGGCGTGACCCGACTCGCGGCCTCGACGGCGTTACGCCGTGCGGTCTCCACATCATCGGCATAGGCGAGCGCCACACCCATCCGGCGTTTGACGAAGCTCTCCGGCTTGCCGAACAGCCGAATGTCGGTGTGCGGCACCTGCAATGCGGCGTCCACACCGTCGAAGACGATGCCTGTGCTGTCAACCCCGCCATAGATCACCGCGCTGGCGCCCGGGGACTTCAGCGTCGTGTCGACCGGGAGACCGAGGATGGCCCGAGCATGCAGCTCGAATTCGTTCTGCCACTGCGTCACCATCGTGACCATGCCGGTGTCGTGCGGGCGCGGACTGACTTCGCTGAACCAGACGTCGTCACCTCTGACGAACAGTTCCACGCCGAAGATGCCCTGCCCGCCGAGGTTCGCGGTCACCGCTTTTGCGATCTGCCGCGCACGCTCAAGCGCAGTGGACGGCATCGGGTGCGGCTGCCAGCTCTCGACATAGTCACCGCCGACCTGCCGGTGCCCGACCGGCTCGCAGAACTGTGTCTGGACCTCGCCGGAGGCACCGCGTGCCCGCACGGTCAGCAGCGTGATCTCGTAATCGAAGTCGATGAACCCCTCGACGATGATGCGCGTGTTGCTCACCCGGCTGCCAGACATCGCGTACTCCCAGGCTGCCTCGACACCGTCGGGCCCGTCTATCTTCGACTGGCCCTTACCGGAGCTGCTCATCACCGGCTTGACCACGCACGGATAGCCGATGCCGTCATCGATCGCTTCGCGAAGCTCCTCCAGCGAGTCGCAGAACCGGTATGGGCTCGTCGGCAGGCCCAACGTCTCGGCCGCGAGCCGACGGATCCCTTCACGATCCATCGTCAACCGTGCGGCCCGGGCAGTGGGAATGACCCGAACAACTCCCTCCGCTTCGAGAACTTCGAGCGCCGGTGTGGCGATGGCCTCGATCTCGGGCACCACCAGATCCGGGCGTTCGGCCTCGATCAATGCCCGCAGGGCTTGGGGGTCCGACATCGTGATCGTCCGCGCGTGGTGAGCCACCTGCTGGCCCGGCGCGTTCTCGTAACGGTCCACGGCGATGGTTTCGACGCCGAGGCGCTGCAACGCGATCAGGACTTCGCGGCCCAGCTCACCGGAGCCGAGCAGCATGACTTTGGTGGCTCGCGGTGACAGCGGCGTTCCGATGGTGGTCATAGAAACGCCGATTGTAGGGGGCTAGCTCAACCGCTCGACGACCATCGCCATACCCTGCCCACCGCCGACACACATCGACTCGATGCCGAACGTTTTGTCGTGGGTGGCCAGGTTGTTCAGCAGCGTGGCGGTGATCCGTGCGCCCGTCATGCCGAACGGGTGACCCAGCGCGATCGCGCCGCCGGACACATTGAGCTTGTCCTCGTCCATCCCGAGCTCACGCGCCGAGCCCAGCACCTGGACGGCGAAGGCTTCGTTGATCTCGTAGAGGTCGATGTCGCCGATCGACATCTTCGCGTTGGCGAGCGCCTTCTTGACGGCCTCGATCGGGCCCAGGCCCATGATCTCCGGCGACAACCCCGACACGCCCGTCGACACGATCCGTGCCAACGGGGTCAGGCCCAGCTCCTTGGCCTTGGTGTCGCTCATGATCACGACCGCGGCCGCGCCGTCGTTCAGCGGGCAGGCATTACCGGCGGTGATCGTGCCGTTGGGTCGGAAGACGGGCTTGAGCTGGCTGATCTTCTCGTAGGTGGTGCCGGCGCGTGGACCGTCATCGGTGGTGACGACGGTGCCGTCAGGCAGCGTCACAGGCGCGATTTCGCGTTCGAAGAAGCCGCTCTTGATGGCCTCCTCGGCCCGGTTCTGCGACCGCACACCCCAGTGGTCCTGGTCTTCTCGGCTGATGCCGGTGAAATTGGCGACGTTCTCCGCGGTCTGGCCCATTGCGATGTACACGTCGGGGAGATCGCCGTCCTCGCGCGGATCGTGCCACTCGGTGGCGCCGGCGGCTGCCTGCTCCGAGCGGGTCTGCGCCTCGGCGTACAGCTCGTTCTTCGAGTCCGGCCAGCCGTCGGCGGTGCCCTTGAGGAAACGCGACACCGTCTCCACGCCGGCGGAGATGAACGCGTCTCCCTCGCCGGCCTTGATGGCGTGGAATGCCATCCGCGTGGTCTGCAACGACGACGAGCAGTACCGGTTGACCGTGGTGCCGGGCAGGAAGTCGTAACCCAGCTGTACCGCGACGGTGCGGGCGATGTTGAATCCCGCCTCACCGCCGGGCTGTCCGCAGCCCATCATCAGGTCGTCGATGTCACGGGGATCCAGCGACGGCACCTTATCCAGCGCGGCCCGCACCATCTGCGCGGCCAGGTCGTCGGGGCGCATCGAGACCAGCGAGCCCTTGTTGGCCCGGCCGATAGGTGAGCGTGCGGTAGCGACGATGACGGCTTCAGGCATGACGACTCCTCGGGTCTAGAACATGTGCCACGAAACTAGCTCGCGGCCATCACGATGGGCGCGGGGACCCCGGTCGAGCGGCGCCACAGGCGGCTCAGGCCGCTGACGCGCGACAGCAGCGACGTGCCCTCTCCGGTACGTGATTCCAGCGCCTCCTCCGGCGGTTGACCTGTGATGAACTCGCCCAACTCGTCGCAGAGGGCGGGCAGCAGTTGCTTGGCGGCGAGCTCGTAGCCGGCCGCGGAGGGATGGAACATGTCGGGGGAGAACAGCAGTTCCGGGGTTTCGTAGAAGTGTGGTGACAACAGGTCGGAGAACGGGACGGGGACGCCGCCCGCGGCGCGCACCGACGCGGCCTGGGCCCGGGCGAGCCGCAGGCCCTGGCTGCGTGCCACCCACCGCAGCGGCTGCGGGATCGCTTTGATCACCCCGAAGTCGGGACAGGTGCCGACGACCACGACGGCTCCGGCGGCCCGGAGCCGCTGCACGGCCCGCCCGACGCGCCGCGCCGACGGGCCGGTGCCATTGGGTCGGGTGATGTCGTTCGCGCCGATCATGATCACGGCCGCGTCCGGCGGTGGGCCGGCGACGAACATCGCGTCGATCTGACCCGCGAGACCCTTGGATGTAGCGCCGACGATGGCCTTGGTGCTCAGGCGGATCCGTTTGCCCGATTCCTCGGCGAGGCCTCTGGCGAGCAGCACACCGGGCACTTCGTCGGCGACGGTGCACCCGTATCCGGTTGCCGTGGAATCGCCGAAGATCATCAGGTGGAGGTCGAAGGGGATGCCGCGGTGCCAGCGTTCGGGTGGTCCGCCGCCCGGCGTGTAGACGCCGTCGGCGCGCGGGGGGACGTCCCAGGACTTCGGGATGAGCTGGCGAGCCTGATCAGCCTGTCCGGTCAGCAGGTTCCTCGCACCGACGTAGGCGGTACCTGTCGAGGCCAGCGCGGCCGCGGCAGCGAGTGCGACAGTCGACTTTCGCGGTGCGCTGAGGCGCACGCGGTAGGTGCCCACGACCGCAAGTTTAAAGGGGATTTCGGTGGTTTCGCGGGTCGTAACGAGCACAACCGGTCACAGTGCGGTATCAACTCCAGTACCAAATGCGTTTAACCAATTGTGATAATGGTTACTAGTGGCAAGCTAAGTTACGAGGTTGTCTGAGTAACTCGGCTTATCCCGGCTCTACATCGGCGTAGGAAGTGGTGGCGATGACGGCACCCAGCAAGGTTCCAGCGACTGCTCATGCTGCGATCAGTGCAGCTCGAGGGCGTAAATCGCGGAAGTTCCCGGTCTCTGACGGCGCGCCGGTAGAGGTCTTCGAAGACGGGCCCAGCGTTGCGGGCCGCTTGATGGGTTTGGCCGCGATGGCGACGATCAAGCCCTTCCTGAGCGTTGGCAGCTACGCCCCCAAGCTTCCGTGGCCATGGGGATTGGTGGATTTCGCCGCCCGCGTGCTGAAGCCGGCGCCCGGAACCGTGCGCGCCACCATCGCGCTGCCCCATTGCACGGCGCAGCTCGTCAGGGCCGCAGGCGTGCTGCCCGCCGACGGCAACCGGACCGTGATCCTCTACCTGCACGGCGGGGCATTTCTGACGTGCGGTGTGAACACCCATGGGCGACTTGTGACGGCGCTGTCCAAGTGCGCCGACGCGCCCGCACTCGTGGTCAACTACCGGATGATCCCCAAGCATTCGGTCGGCACTGCGCTCGACGACTGCTTCGACGCCTACAAGTGGTTGCGGGAGACCGGTTACGAGCCCGACCAGATCGTCCTGGCCGGTGACTCCGCGGGCGGCTACCTCGCACTTGCCCTCGCAGAACGGCTCCAGGCCGGGGGTATCAACGGTTTCGTCGGGGAGACGCCCGCGGCAATCGTCACCATGTCGCCGCTGTTCGAGATCGACAACGAGGCCCGCGCCGACCACCCGAACATCCGTACCGATGCGATGTTTCCGCCCAAGGCATTCCATGCACTCGTCGAGCTGATCGAGGATGCCGCTTCCCGTCGTATCGTCGACGGCGCCCCTGAAGAGGTGTACGAGCCACTCGACCACATCGAGCCCGGCCTGCCGCGAACGCTCATTCATGTGTCCGGATCGGAGGTTCTGCTCAGCGACGCGCGGAAGGCGGCGCGCCTGCTCGCCGCGTCAGGTGTACCTGTCGAGGTCCGCATCTGGCCTGGTCAGATGCATGTTTTCCAGCTCGGGGCACCTGCGGTCGCGGAAGCCAGCCGTTCGATCAAGCAGATCGGAGAGTACATCCGAGAGGCCACCTGGTAGCCGGTCGCCGGGCCTGAGACCATGGAGGCATGCGGATCGCCCGGCACATCAGTGAGCTCATCGGCAATACCCCTCTGGTGCAGTTGAACTCAGTCGTTCCACCGGGTTCGGGCACCGTGGCTGCCAAGATCGAGTACCTCAACCCCGGCGGCAGCTCGAAAGACCGCATCGCGGTCAAGATGATCGACGCCGCCGAGGCCAGCGGTGAGCTCAGGCCCGGCGGAACCATCGTCGAACCCACCTCGGGCAACACCGGCGTCGGTCTGGCGCTGGTGGCCCAGCAGCGCGGTTACAAGTGCATCTTCGTCTGCCCCGACAAGGTCAGCGAGGACAAGCAGAACGTGCTGCGGGCCTACGGCGCGGACGTCGTCGTGTGCCCGACGGCTGTGGCGCCCGACGATCCGGCGAGCTACTACAGCGTGTCCAATCGACTCGTCGAGGAGATCGACGGCGCGTGGAAGCCCGACCAGTACTCCAACCCGATGGGCCCGGAAAGCCACTACGAGACGACCGGCCCCGAGATCTGGGCCGACACCGACGGCAAGATCACCCACTTCGTCACCGGCGTCGGCACGGGCGGCACGATCACCGGCACCGGCCGATACCTCAAGGAGGTGTCCGGCGGCCGGGTGAAGATCGTCGGCGTGGACCCCGAGGGCTCGGTCTACTCGGGCGGCACCGGCCGTCCCTACCTCGTCGAGGGCGTCGGCGAGGACTTCTGGCCGTCGGCCTACGACCCGTCCGTCCCGGACGAGATCATCGCAGTCTCTGACGCCGACTCTTTCGAGATGACTCGACGGCTGGCGCGCGAAGAAGCCTTGCTGGTGGGCGGTTCCTGCGGGATGGCCGCGGTCGCTGCGATCAAGGTCGCCGAACGGGAAGGGCCTGACGCCCTCGTCGTCGTGCTGCTGCCCGACGGCGGACGTGGTTATCTCTCAAAGATTTTCAACGACGGATGGATGTCGTCCTACGGCTTCCTGCGTAGCAGGCTCGACGGCTCGGTCGAGGAGTCGACGGTCGGGGACGTGTTGCGCGGCAAGTCGGGTGCCCTGCCGGACCTCGTTCACACCCATCCGTCGGAGACCGTGCGCGACGCCATCGGGATCCTGCGCGAGTACGGCGTCTCTCAGATGCCCGTGGTCGGCGCCGAACCGCCGGTGATGGCCGGCGAGGTGGCCGGCAGTGTCTCCGAGCGCGAGCTCGTCTCGGCGGTGTTCGAGGGACGCGCGAAGCTCGCTGACGCCGTGTCGCAGCACATGAGCCCGCCGCTGCCGCTCATCGGTGCGGGCGAACTGGTCAGCGCCGCTGCCAAGACCCTGCGTGAGTGCGACGCGGTAATGGTGGTGGAGGAGGGCAAGCCTGCCGGCGTCCTGACCCGCCACGACCTCCTCGGTTACCTGTCGGACGGCACGCCAAGTCGCTGACGCCCTTCGACGTCGATCTGGCAAACATCTGCGCGCTGCGGGGGCGTCGAGGGTGTCGACCGGGCGGAAAACGCTGTAGGAATGCTGGTCTCGGGTAGGGTAAGCACGCTTGTTCCCAGCTCTGTGCGACCGGAGGAGCGTGATGACAGATCAACCGCCGGGTGCTGGGCAACTTCCTCCGTATCGGCAGACACCCACCCTCCGGGGATCCGCCGTGGCCGACGCCCGTGCCGGGGCCGCACCAGGGCGCAACCACTTTCGGCCGGCTGATGCTGTTGATCTGTGCTGCGCTGTCGATTACCTTCCAGACCTGGATCCACGGCTATCGCCAGGGCAACACCGGGTCCGGCATCGGCAAGTCGGTCATGAAGTTTCAAGTGGTGAGCGAGAAGACTTGGGAACCAAATGGTTTCGGGCTTTCGGTAGTCCGCCGGCCGGTCCACACCATCGAGGCGGCGATCCGCTACGTCGGGTACTTGTTCCCGCAGTGGGACACCAAGCGTCAAACCATCGCAGACAAGACAATGGGGACGGTCTGCGTACCGCTTTGACCACGATTGAGATCAGGAGATATCGATGACAGAGAATCCGCCGCCCGGCGGCTATCCGCCTCCCCCTCCTGGGGGCTACCCGCCTCCGCCACCTCCCAGCGGCGGCGGTTTCCCGCCGCCTCCGCCCGGGGGTGGATACCAGCCTCCGCCTCCGTCCGGGGGAGGATACGAGCCACCGCCTACCGGTGGCGGTTTCCCTCCGCAGGAGCCCGCCGGTTACCCGCCTCCTCCGCCTGCAGGCGGTTACGGGGCGCCGCAAGGTTTCGGACCCCCGCAGGGCGGTTTTCCCTCACCTCAGGGCTACCCGCCGGTCGGCGGACCGCCCGCCTACAACGTCGGTGACGCATTCGGCTGGGCATGGAACAAATTCACCAAGAACGCCGTCCCGCTCATCGTGGCGACCCTGGTCTTCGTGGTCGTCGTGGCGGCGCTGCAGGGCATCATCAGCGTCGTTCAGATGCTGGTCTCCCCGGGTGAAACAAGCTATGTCGCCGACGACAGCGGACTGTCCTTCTCGTATGCCGCCACCGGCTTCGCGGGCATCCTCGTGTCGATCGTCGGATGGTTCCTCACGCTGATCGTGACGGCGACCATCCAGTCGGCCTACCTCGGGGGCATTTTCGACATCGCCAACGGACAGCAGGTCAGCGTGGGGTCGTTCTTCAAGCCGCGCAATATCGGCAACGTCGTGATCGCGAGCCTGATCACCGGTGTCATTTCGACGATCGGCTACTTCCTGTGCGTCCTGCCGGGTCTGATCGCAAGCTTCCTGTTCATGTTCACGACGATCGCGGTGCTCGACCGTAACCTCTCGCCAGTCGATGCGATCAAGTCGAGCTTCGAGACGGTGAAGAACAACCTCGGCCCCGCCTTGCTCACCGCGCTGGCGGCCGCGGCTGTCCTCATCGTCGGTTTCCTGCTCTGCGGTATCGGCATTCTGGTGGCTGCCCCGCTGGCCACCCTGCTTTTGGTGTACGCCTACCGGTCGCTCAACGGGGGCTACGTCGCGCCCGCTACCCCGTAACCCTTCGCCACAGATGTCGGCGTGCTCGATAGTTCGGGCACGCCGACATCGTGTTGTGGGAACGCAGATTTGAACAAAGATGCCTACACCCGGTGGCTGACTCGTGTGGGTGCGTTTGTGATCGACGGGACGCCGGTGCTGGTGGGCTGGGTGATCTGGGAAGTCGTTGCCGTGGCCAGTGCGCCGACCGACTGCGTGACCTATGACAACGGCGGGGTAGCCTGCACGGCGCTCCACTCACCCGAGGGGGACATCACGGGTGTGCTGACGGCGATTCTGACGATCGGCTACCTCGGATGGAACTTCGGCTACCGCCAGGGCCGAAGCGGGTCGAGCCTCGGCAAGTCGGTGATGGGTTTCCGTGTCGTGAGCGAAACCACCTGGCAGCCTCTCGGATTCGGAGCCTCCGCGCTGCGTCAAACCCTCCACCTTGTCGACGCCGCGCCGTGCGGCATCGGTTTCCTGCTTCCGATTCTCGATCCCAGGCGTCAGACCCTGGCGGACAAGCTGATGGGCACGGTATGCGTGCCGGTGCGGCCTACCGGAACGCGCTGACGCCGGTCAGCGCCTCCCCGATCACCAGCTGGTGAACCTCGGAGGTGCCCTCGTAGGTGAGCACCGACTCGAGATTGTTGGCGTGCCGAAGTGCCGGATACTCGAGAGTGACCCCGTTGGCGCCCAGCAAGGTTCGGCACTGACGGGCGATCTTGAGCGCTTCCCGGACATTGTTGAGCTTGCCGACGCTGATCTGCTCGGGGCGAATCCGGCCGTCGTCCTTGAGGTGGCCGAGATGCAGGGCGAGCAGCTGAGCCTTGCCGAGTTCGACCGCCATGTCGGCGATCTTGGCCTGTGTCAGTTGATATCCCGCAAGCGGTTTGTCGAACACCTCGCGGGTGCCCACGTATTCAAGCGCGGTCTCCAGGCAGTCGCGCGCCGCGCCGACCGCGCCGAACACGATGCCGAACCGCGCCTCCGACAGGCATGCAAGGGGCCCCGAGAGACCTTGTGCACCAGGGAGTTTGGCCTCGGCGGGCACTCGAACATCGTCGAGGCTGAACTCTGAGGTGACCGACGCGCGCAGTGACAGCTTGTGCGTCATCTCCCTGGCCGAGAAACCCGGTGTCGACGTCGGGACCGCGAAGCCGGCAATTGTGCCCGCGCCGTCCTTTTCCCTCGCCCAGACGATCGCGACATCGGCGACCGAGGCGTTGGTGATCCACATCTTGGAACCGTTGAGGATCCAATCCGAGCCGTCGCGGCGGGCCGTGGTGCGCATCCCACCCGGATTCGAGCCGAAGTCCGGCTCGGTCAGGCCGAAGCAGCCGATCAGCTCACCGGCGGCCATTCCCGGCAGCCACTGCTGGCGCTGCTCCTCGCTGCCCCAGTGGTGGATCGCGAACATGGCCAGCGAGCCCTGCACCGACACCAGGCTGCGCAGTCCGCTGTCGACCGCCTCCAACTCCTGGCACACCAGCCCGTAGGCCGTCGCCGTCGATCCGCCGCAGCCGTAGCCGGTCAGGTGCATGCCGAGCAGGCCCAACTTGCCGATCTCGGTCGCGAGTTCCCGGACGGGCACAGATCCCTTCTCGAACCATTCGGCGACGTGCGGGCGGAGCCGTTGCTCACCGAAATCGCGCACCATCGTGCGCAGGTCGCGGTCCTCGGCACGCAGGAGTGAGTCGAGATCGAGAAGGCTGTCGATCGTCGTGGTCGCGGTGGTGGCCATGTCCAAGTTCTACACCGCTAGCCTTGCGGACATGAGCGAGCAGCGCAGTTTCCCTGGGGGCAGGAGCGAAGCGACCCGGGGGGCAGACACAGCCGATCACTACCGGGCGTACGGACCCGCCACCAAAGCCATTCATGCCGGTTTTCGGCCCGATCCGGCCACCGGTGTGGTCAACCCCCCGATCTATGCGAGCTCGACGTTCGCACAGGACGGGGTCGGCGGGCTGCGCGGCGGGTTCGAGTACGCGCGCACCGGCAACCCGACCCGCGCCGTCCTGGAGACCGCGCTCGCCGCCGTGGAGGGAGCGTCCTTCGGGCGCGCCTTCAGCTCCGGTATGGCCGCCACCGACTGCGTGCTGCGCGCGGTGCTGCGGCCGGGCGACCACGTCGTGATCCCCGACGACGCCTACGGAGGCACGTTCCGGCTCATCGACAAGGTCTTCAGCCTGTGGGGGATCAGCTACACCGCGGTGGCGCTTTCCAACCTCGACCTGGTCCGCGCCGCGATCACCGACCGGACCAAGCTGATCTGGATCGAGACACCGACCAACCCGTTGCTCTCGATCGCCGACATCGCTGCGATCTCCGCGCTGGGTGCGGAGAAGCACGCGAAGGTGCTGGTGGACAACACCTTTGCATCACCAGCGCTGCAGCAACCGTTGGCCTTGGGCGCCGACATCGTGCTGCATTCGACGACCAAGTACATCGGCGGGCACTCCGATGTCGTCGGGGGAGCGCTGCTGACCGACGACGAAGCCCTCGACGACGCTTTTGCCTTCCTGCAGAACGGGGCGGGTGCGGTGCCGGGCCCGTTCGACGCCTACCTGACCATCCGTGGCCTCAAGACCTTGCCGCTGAGGATGCAGCGACACAGCGAGAACGCGGCTGCAGTGGCACAGTTCCTCGACGGGCACCCCGCGATCGATTCTGTGCTCTATCCGGGGCTGCCGTCGCACCCCGGACACGAGGTGGCAGCCAAGCAGATGAGCGGCTTCGGTGGCATGGTGTCGGTGCGGCTCAAAGGCGGTCCGCAGGCTGCTCGCGACTTCTGCGCTCGCACAGACATCTTCATCCTGGCCGAGTCGCTCGGCGGGGTGGAGTCGCTGATCGAGTACCCGGGCGCGATGACACACGCGTCCACCGCCGGCTCCCAGTTGGAGGTGCCCGACGACCTGGTTCGCCTGTCCGTCGGTATCGAGGATGCCGGCGATCTGCTCGGCGACGTCGAGCAGGCTCTCGGCTCGCGGGGCTAGGACAACCGGACCAGCGCCTGCCTGACCGCGGACGCGGTGACTGCCAGGTTCACTTCTGGCAGAGCTGTCGGATACTCGTCAACCCAACTGCCGCTGGCGATTTCACCGGCGCGGGCATGCACCCAGCGCCAGCCGCGGTCGTTGAGGCTCAGCAGGGCGCCCAATCCGTCGACCGCGTGCAGGACCGTGATGATCGCTGCCGTCACCGGCGTGGGTGGCGTGCGGTCGAACAGCGCAGCCATCAGTGCGGCACGCGCCGAGGTGACCCGCTCACGGTCGGTCAGCGGGAATGCCTGCGTTCGGCGTAAAAGGTTGCCCGACTTGACGGTTCGACGAATATGCCCCAACTCCTCGAGGCGGGTGACCAGTCGCTCCTGAATGTCTTTGCCGAGCTTCTTGATCGCGGCCTCGGGGCGCAGCGGCTTGGCCTGCAGAAGCTCGAACGCCGGAGCCGCCACGGGATCGATCGGGCCGGCCGCATCGAGCGCCACCAGGCGGCCGGGCTGCACCGGTTCGCCGTCGACGGCTGGGCGCACGCGACAGTCGAGGGCGAGGTCGAGCAGCGACGCCGCCGCGAGTACATGATCGCGGCGTGGGCTGTCGAGACCGGGCTCGGCAGATGCGTTGTCCAGCAGCAGCAGAAACAGATCCTCTGCGATCTGGGCCATGCGGGGGAGACTAGCCCGGTGTCACCGGGCCCGCCGAATCAGTTGTGGTACGGCTCGGCGCTGAGCAGGGTCACCTTGACGGTGCTGCCGCTGGGTACGGTGTAGGACCGTGACTCGCCGACCTTCGCGTCGATCAGGGCGCCGCCGAGCGGGGAGTTCGGGGAGTAGACCTCGAGCTTGCCGTCGCTGACGCCCTGTTCGCGGGTGCCGATCAGGAAGGTCTCGGTGTCCTTCTCGTCGTCGTCGTAATAGACCTTGACGACCGAGCCGGGCAGCGCGATACCGGACTGCTTGGGGGCTTCGCCGACCTTGGCGTTGTTCAGCAGCTCCTGCAGCTGGCGGATGCGGGCTTCTTCCTGGCCCTGCTGTTCGCGGGCGGCGTGGTAGCCGCCGTTCTCTCGTAGGTCGCCCTCTTCGCGGCGGTCGTTGATCTCGGCGGCGATGACGGGCCGGTTGGCGATCAGCTGGTCCAGCTCGGCCTTCAGCCTGTCGTGGGACTCCTGCGTAAGCCAGGTGACCTGGGTGTCCGTCATGTCGCGCTCCTGTCGTCGTTAGCTTCCGCGCTCTGCGTGGTCGGAGAGTGGTCTGCACACGGGCGCCGGGAGCGGTCAACGTGTACCGATGTGTATTGCCGCCGGTCGAGCGTCTGTGCTGAGCTCCAAAATGCAGCAATACACGGCCCCAGCAGGAACCGTGTATCGGGCCAGCATACCACCGGAGCGCCACCCGAACTTCATGATTTCGCAGGCGGGCGTTTGTTGACCTGCGGCCCGCTACGGCTCGACCAGGTACCCGGGCACGTCCGTCCCGCAGCCGTAGACGTCCCCCACAACGGCAGGCCCGCTCGACTTGACGGTGGTGGTGACCTGCACCGTGGTCGCCTCCGACGGCGGTACCAGCACCTCGCGCCGCCCGGTCTCGTCGCCCTCGTAGGACCGCGTCCGCACGATGCACACCACCGGCCGGGACGGGTCGTCGCGGGTGACGCTGATCGTCACGTCGACGGTGTTCGGGTCGACGATCTTGTAGCCGGCCATCTCGCCCTCGACCTCGTTGGAGCCCAGGCGGGTGAAGGCGATCGCTGCGACGGCGACGCCGATGAGGGCCACCAGCGCGGTCAGCCCGATGGCGACCCAGCGTCCGGTACGCCGGTTCAGCCGCTGCCGCCCGTAGCGGGCGACGGGACGCTCGATCATGTCGTTTTGCATGCCCGTCGGTCGGATGGGTCTACTAGACCTGGAACTATAGGGCCACTCCCGTGGTTGAACTGATGCGTGAGTGCCCAAACAGCTGACCAGCTAAGAGGAACCAGGTTGAGCGAACTGCGGTTGATGGCCGTTCATGCGCACCCCGACGACGAGTCCAGCAAAGGTGCCGCGACGATGGCCCGCTACGTGGACGAGGGCGTTCGGGTGATGGTCGTCACGCTGACCGGCGGGGAGCGCGGGGACATCCTCAACCCGGCGATGGACCTGCCCGAGGTGCACGGTCGCATCCACGAGATCCGCATCGACGAGATGGCCAGAGCCGCCGAGATCCTGGGCGTCGAGCATCACTGGCTCGGTTTCGTCGACTCGGGACTGCCCGAAGGCGATCCACCGCCGCCGCTGCCGGAAGGGTGCTTCGCGCTGGAGCCGCTGGAGCGACCGACAGAGGCGCTCGTCAAAGTGGTCCGGGACTTCAAGCCGCACGTCATCACCACCTACGACGAGAACGGCGGCTACCCACACCCGGACCACATCAAGTGCCATCAGGTGTCCGTCGCGGCCTTCGAGGCGGCCGCCGACCACATGCTCTACCCCGACGCCGGCGAGCCCTGGAGCCCACTGAAGCTGTACTACAACCACGGCTTCCTGCGCCAGCGGATGCAGGTGCTGCAGGACGAGTTCGCCAAGAACGGCGAAGAGGGCCCGTTCGCGAAGTGGCTGGAGACGTGGAACCCCGAAGACGACATCCTCGACAAGCGGGTCACCACCCGAATCGAATGCGCGAAGTACTTCGCCCAGCGCGACGAAGCGCTGCTGGCCCATGCCACCCAGATCGACCCCAACAGCTTCTTCTTCACCACACCGATGGAATGGCAGCAACGGCTGTGGCCGACCGAGGAGTTCGAGCTGGCCCGGTCCCGGGTACCCGTCACGCTGCCGGAGACCGACCTGTTCGCAGGGATTGAAGGACGCTAGTGAACGACGCGATGATGCTGGGCCTCGAATTGATGGCGGGCGTGCTGGCGCAGGAGGAACCACGTCAGACAGGTCCTGACTTCGGTAAGGCCAGCCCCGTCGGGCTGATCATCATCGTGCTGTTGCTGATCGCGGTGTTTCTGCTGGTCTGGTCGATGAACAAGCACCTCAAACGGCTGCCCAAGTCGTTCGACAGCGAGGCCGTTGGCACTGCGGACGCCGATCCGGACCTGACCACCGAGAACCCGGGCGACGGGACGAATCGTGAGTCGCCCTGACGGCAACATGCTCGCCGAGGCGACCAGTCCGTACCTGAGGCAGCACGCCGACAATCCGGTCCACTGGAAGCAGTGGACCGCCGATGCGCTCGCCGAGGCCGCTGACCGCGACGTGCCGATCCTGCTCTCCGTCGGCTACGCCGCCTGTCACTGGTGCCACGTGATGGCCCACGAGTCATTCGAGGACGCAGAAGTTGCGGCCGCCGCGAATCGGGACTTCGTCTGCATCAAGGTCGACCGCGAGGAGCGTCCCGACCTCGACGCGGTCTACATGAACGCGACCGTGGCACTGACTGGGCAGGGTGGCTGGCCGATGACCTGTTTCCTGACCCCCGACGGCAGGCCGTTCTTCTGCGGCACCTACTACCCGAAGCCGAGCTTCCTGCAGCTGCTCTCGGCGGTGGCCGAGACGTGGCGCTCGCGCCGCGCCGAGGTCGAGCAGACCTCGGACCACATCGCCGGCGAGTTGCGCTCGATGGCATCCGGTCTGCCCGGCGGTGGCCCTGCGTTGGCGCCCGCAGTCTGTGACGGCGCGGTCGAGGCGGTCCTGCGCGACGAGGACACCGTGAACGGCGGCTTTGGCGGCGCACCCAAATTCCCGCCGTCAGCGCTTCTGGAGGCCCTGCTGCGCAACTACGAACGCACTGGTTCGCAGATGCCGGTGGCGACGGTGGCCCGCGCCTGCGAGGCGATGGCCCGGGGTGGCATCTACGACCAGCTGTCCGGCGGCTTCGCCCGCTACAGCGTCGACTCCTCCTGGGTGGTACCACATTTCGAGAAGATGCTCTACGACAATGCCCAGCTGCTGCGGGTCTACTCACATCTGGCGCGCCGTACCGGAGATCCGTTGGCGCGCAGAGTCGCCGACGAGACGGCCCGGTTCCTGCTCGACGACCTGCGGCGCGATGCGATGTTCGTCTCCTCGTTGGATGCCGACACCGCCGGTGTAGAGGGTTTGACATACGTGTGGACGCCCGCCCAGCTCGCCGAGGTTCTCGGTGAGGACGACGGCCATTGGGCAGCAACGGTTCTCGGTGTGACACCGGAAGGGACGTTCGAACGAGGTGCGTCGGTGCTGCAGTTGCGGTCAGCACCTGATGACGCCGACCGGTACGAGCGGGTGCGTGCGGGTTTGCGTGCCGCGCGGCGGGGCCGGCCCCAGCCCCCTCGCGACGACAAAGTGGTGACGGCCTGGAACGGGATGGCGATCACCGCGCTCGCCGAGGCGGCGTTCACGCTCGGCCGTCCTGAATATTTCAGCGCCGCAAGCGAATGCGCGCGTGCACTGCTGGATCTGCACCTCGTCGACGGCCGGCTCCGGCGCTCCAGTCTCGGCGGTGTGGTCGGTAGCAGCATGGCGATTCTCGAAGATCACGCTGCGCTGGCGACGGCGCTGTTGACGCTGCATCAGGCCACCGGTAGCGCCGAATGGCTCGATGCGGCCTTACGTCTGCTGGATGTCGCGCTTGACCATTTCGCCGACCCGGACGAGGCGGGCCGCTGGTACGACGTTGCCGACGACGCCGAACAGTTGGTGTTGCGTCCGTCCGATCCGACCGACGGTGCCACCCCGTCCGGGGCGTCGCTGATCGCCGAAGCGCTGCAGCTGGCAGCGCATCTCGCGCCGGAGGGACCCGCGGCGCGGTACGGAACCGCGGCCGATGCGACGCTGTCCAGCGCAACGGTGCTCCTGACGCGTGCCCCGCGCTCGGCCGGTCATTGGCTGGCTGTCGCGGAGGCCGCTGCGCGCGGACCGATCCAGATCGCCGTGGCATGCGAGAGGCCGGATTCCGAGCTGCTGGCCGCTGCCCGTGCCCTCGCACCCGGCGGGGCGATCGTCGTCGGGGGCGCCACAGACTCGTCGGAATTGCTGCGCGACCGGCCCCGTGTCCGCGATTCGGACGCCGCCTATGTCTGCCGCGGACGGGTGTGCGACCTGCCCGTCACGACCGTCGAGGAACTCGCCGCCGCCCTCGGGCCCTCCGTGTAGCGTGCCGCACATGAGCTTCGAGCCCGATGTCCTGCAAGGTTTCGTCCAGCGCTACCTCGACACGGTCTCCGGTGGCAGCGCCGACGACGTCGCCGCGCTCTACGCCGAAGACGCCACCCTCGAGGATCCCGTCGGCGGCGGCGACATCCACATCGGCCGGCAGGCGATCGCCGGCTTCTACAAGGTGATGGAGGCCGCCGAGATCACGACGGAACTGCTGTCCTTTCGTCCCGGCGGACACGAGGCGGCGTTCGTCTTCGCGATCACCGTCTCCGGAGCGATGCGCATCGAGCCCATCGAGGTGATGAGCTTCAACGGCGACGGGCAGATCACGTCGATGAAGGCCTACTGGGGCCCGCAGAACATCACCCAGCTCTCCTAGTTCGCGCCCTGCACCGCGCGCGGTGCCGAACGATCGCTCAGAAGACGGCGAACCACATCGCGATGTAGTGGCAGATCGCCGCTACCGCGGTACAGGCGTGGAAGAACTCGTGATGGCCGAACGTCGTCGGCCACGGGTTGGGCCACTTCAGCGCGTACAGCACGCCGCCGATGCTGTAGAGCGCGCCGCCGACGATGAGCAACACCACGGCCGCGACCCCGGCGCCGTGCATAATGGGCCCGATGAACCACACCGCGACCCAGCCCAGCAGTATGTAGAGCGGTACGCCGAGCCAGCGCGGAGACGACGGCCACAGCATCTTGAGTGCGACCCCGGCCAGCGCTCCACCCCATACGATCCAGAACAGCACCATGCCGTCGTCGCCCGGTACGGCCAGCAGCGCGAACGGTGTGTAGCTGCCCGCGATGAACACGAAAATCATCGAATGGTCGGCGCGCTTCATCCACTTCCGCGCCGTGGGCGATTTCCAGTTCACCCGGTGGTAGGTGCCGCTGACGGCGAACATCGCCACGATCGTCAACGTGTAGATCAGGGTCGCGATCCCGGCACGTGTCGACTCGAGGGACCAGGACACCGCGACCAGTGCGGCGCCGCAAATGACGGCGACGACCGCGGAGTACACATGAATCCAGCCGCGCAGCCGCGGCTTGCCCAGGAACTGCGTGACGCCCTCGACGACCGCCTCGGGAAAATCCTCGGACCCCCTTTCGGGGCCCTTCGAAGAATCTGCGGTGTACCACGGTTCGAGCGATGTCGGCATTTCACCTCCGCTGACTGGCCTTGGACGTCCCCCGCGCCACAGTAGTCTGGACCATCGTGGACCTCATCCCGCGGCGACTCAAAGAGCCGATGTACCGGCTCTATGAGATGCGGCTGCGGCAGGGGTTGGCACCAAAGAAGTCCGAACTGCCACGTCACATCGCGGTGCTCTGCGACGGGAATCGCCGCTGGGCCAGGGAATCGGGATTCGACGACGTCAGCTACGGCTACCGGGTGGGGGCCCGCAAGATCGCCGAGATGCTGCGCTGGTGCCAGGAAGCAGGCATCGAGATGGCCACGGTGTACCTGCTGTCCACCGAGAACCTGCAGCGCGACCGTGACGAACTCAACTCACTGATCGACATCATCACCGACGTCGTCGAGGAGATCTGCGCGCCCGCGAACCACTGGAGTGTGCGCACCGTCGGCGACCTCGAGCTGATCGGGGAGGAACCCGCCCGGCGACTGCGGGAAGCGGTCAACTCCACCGGCGGCAACGGGGGTTCTTTCCATGTCAACGTCGCCGTCGGCTACGGCGGGCGCCAGGAGATCGTGGACGCCGTCCGCGCGCTGCTCGGCAAGGAGCTCGCCAACGGTGTCAGCGGTGACAAGCTGATCGAATCCGTCACCGCCGAAGCCATTTCGGAGAATCTCTACACGTCCGGACAACCCGATCCGGACCTGGTGATCCGCACGTCAGGGGAGCAGCGGCTCTCGGGATTCCTGCTGTGGCAGAGCGCGTACTCCGAAATGTGGTTCACCGAGGCCTACTGGCCGGAGTTCCGGCGGGTTGACTTTCTGCGCGCGCTGCGCGACTACAGCGCCAGACATCGGCGTTACGGACGCTGAGATGGTTGCCCTGTCCGCGCTGGTGTTCGCACTGAGCTGGTGGCTGGGGCTCTACCTGCTGGCGCGCGACCCCCGCAAGCTCGTGCTCGTGTTCGCATCGATCGGCCTGACGAGCTTCGCGCTGGTGGTCGCACTCGACGCGGTGCGCGTCCTCGTAGGTTCGGAAATGCTGAGCAGGCTGGAGATCTACCTGGTCGCAGTGCCCGGTATCGCCTGGTTCGCGGTGCTGCTGGAACTGTCGCAGTCGCGTGACACCTGGCGCAGCCGAGCAGGGGAGGCCGGGCTGGTGGCGGCCGTGGCCGTGGTCGCGTTTCTGGGTGCGGCGATGGCCGGGGGAGTGGAGGGCCCGCTTCGGCTGGGGCATTGGGTGATGTTCGCGGCGGTGTCGCTGCCCTCGGTCGGCGCGATGATCCACGCCGTCCTGCGGCGTTCCCAGCCGCGGGCCGTGGTGCGCTACATCGTCATCGCCACCCTGTTCTTCGCACTCGGCAACGCCATCCTGGTGATCCCGCTGGGGCTTGTGCCCAGTTGGCTCGCACTGGCGTCGACCGGATTCGACGTGGCGCTTCTCGGCATCGCGGTCGCGATCGGCGATGCCTTCGACGAAGGCCACGCGCTGCGCAAGGACATGCTGCGGTCCTTCGTCGGGACGACGTTCGTCGCCGTGCTGTTCGGCGGGCAGGTCCTCATCGGTCTGGCCGTGACCGGGCCCAGCGCCACGCTGGCCGTGCTGCTGTTCACCAGCCTCGGTATCGCGATCGCGATCAACGTCCTCGCCGACCCCCTCGCCGACCTGCTCGACCGGCTCGCGTTCTCCCGGTCGCCCGACCTGCGCGCCGATCGCGCTGCCCTGCGCAGCACCGAGGCGGCGCTGCCGCTGCGCTCGGCCAGCCCGCTCGACGGCATGGACGAAGAGACGTTCGTGCGTGTCACGCGCCGCGCGCTGAGCCACTACGGCGACCTGTCCAAACTCGTCGCCAGCCCGCTGACCGCGCTGCCCGTCATCGACGAACGTCTCGAGCTGCGCGGAGCCCCGGACCAGCCGCTGGAACGCGCGAACGAACTGCGCGCGCTGCTGGCCGAACGCATCGCCGGGCTCAAGCCCCGCGACGGCGCCGACTTCGGCACGACGGAGCAATGGCGGCACTACAACGCGCTCTACTTCCCCTACGTCGCAGGAGTCCGCGCCTATGCGCAGAACGCCACAGCGGCCGGACTCGATCCGGTCGCACGGCAGGCCTGGCAGTGGTTCGTCACCGAGGTTCCGCAGCGCTCACTGCACAACTGGCAGAACGCGGCCGCGCGCGTCATCGCCACCGACCTGAGAAGCAACCTGGTCCCGGCGCGCTGACGCCCCGGAATCGCGTTCCGGCAGGCCGTCACTGGATCTTTTCCTGCTGGAATGCAGTTCCGGCGAATTGGGCCTGACCTGCGGCTGGCAGTACTTGGCAGCGTCAGGGGTCGATCTGGCAGCGGCTTCTGCCGACCGTAGGTGGCATGACCGCCGTCACCGACCGGCCCCGTCCGGCAACCCACTCCGATTCGCAGCTGCTGCGCTTCGCGATGCGCGCTGACGCGACCCTGTGCGCCGCGCTCGGACTCTTCGTGGCGATGGCCGCCGATCCGATCTCCCGGCTTTCCGGTCTGACTCCGACCGCGGAATGGGTCGCGGGGGCTGCGCTGGTGGTCTATGGCGCTCTGCTCTACTGCGCCGCCCGCCTGCGCGGTATCCGGTGGGTCGGTCTCGGTGTCCTCGCCGGGAACGCGGCCTTTGTCGTGGCGGTCGTCGTCGTCCTCGCGGCGGGCTGGCTTCCGCTGACGCCGTTCGGCGTCGCGACGACGGTCGCGTTCACGGCGGCGACGGCGGGCTTCGCCTGCCTTCAGTACCTCGGGGTGCGCCGCACCCCCGCATGACTGGTCCGGAGTCGTCGCCTGAGAGGTCATGGCGCCGACTCCGGCACCGGTCGCCCGTCGCAACACCCCACCGAGAAAGGAAGCCCGATGACCGCCACCACCACTCCCACCACAGGTGCCCGTGACGAACTGCTGCGGTTCGCGATGCGCGCCGACGCGCTTCTCAGCGGGGCCACCGGCCTGGCCCTGCTCGTCTTGGGCCGGCAGGTCGCGGAACTATCCGGGACCACCGCTGCCGTGGAATACGCCACCGGCGCATCGTTTGTGGTCTTCAGCCTCGTCGTCCTCACGCTCGCGGCCCGGCCGAGGGTGCGTGCCGCGGGAATGGCGTTGGCGGTGGGTAACGCGCTCTTCACTGTCGCGACCGTCGCCGTCGTCGTCGCCGACGTCTGGCCTCTGACGGACGTCGGCGTTGCCCTCGTCCTGGGGACCGGTCTCTACACGCTCGCGATGGCCGCGGTGCAATACGCGGGCGTGCGCCGGATCCGCACGTAACTCTCAGAGCTTGCGCAGCCGCAGCCGGTTGATCGAGTGGTCGGCGTCCTTGCGTAACACCAGCGTGGCGCGGGGTCGCGTGGGCAAGATGTTGTCGATCAGATTGGGCCGGTTGATGGAATGCCAGATGTCGCGCGCTGCGAACACGGCCTGCTCGTCGGTCAGCGTCGAGTAGTGGTGGAAGTGCGAGGCGGGGTCGGCGAACGCGCCTTCGCGCATCGACAGGAATCGCGAGATGTACCAGTTCTCGATGTCCTCGATGCGTGCGTCGACGTAGACCGAGAAGTCGAAGAGATCCGACACCATCAGCGCGGGCCCCGTCTGCAGCACGTTGAGACCTTCGAGGATCAGGATGTCCGGATGCTCGATGATCTGTTTCTCGCCCGGGACGATGTCGTACAGCAGGTGTGAGTACACCGGGGCGCACGCCGCGTCGGCGCCGGACTTCACCGCCGTGACGAAGCGCATCAGGCTTCGGCGATCGTAGCTCTCCGGAAAACCCTTGCGGTGCATCAGGTTTCGACGGGACAACTCCGCATTCGGATACAGGAAACCGTCGGTGGTGACGAGGTCCACGCGAGGGTGGTGCTCCCAGCGGGCGAGCAGCGCCTGAAGCACACGGGCGGTCGTCGATTTGCCCACCGCGACGCTGCCTGCCACGCCGATCACGAACGGCACCGGGCGGTCCGGGTTCTGACTGGGCTCGCCGTTGGAGTCGCCGAGGAAGTGCGCGGTCGTGGCGAACAGCGCCTGGCGCGCTGCCACCTGCAGATGGATCAGCCTGGCCAGTGGGAGGTAGACCTCTTCGACTTCGAGCAGGTCAATCTTCTCGCCGAGGCCACGCAGCCTGACGAGCTCGTCCTCGGTCAGTTTGAGTGGCGTCGACATCCGCAGCGCCCGCCACTGAGCCCGGTCGAACTCCACGTAGGGGCTGGGTTCGCTCAGCCGCGCCATGGCCCCAGTCTTGCAGTTAGCGTGTTCGGTATGGAGCCCGGCACCCTGATCCGCGAATACCTGTTGCTCGGTCTGCGCTTCGACAGGGTCGAGGAAGGCTACGTGGACTCGTTCACCGGCGACCCTGCGCTGCGCCGCGTGGTCGAGTCAGAGCCGCGACCCGACCCGGCCGAATTGGCCCGTCAGGCCGACCGTCTGATGGCTGAACTACCCGCAGGACTCGAGGAGCCGCGCGCGGCGTTCATCGGCGCTCACCTGCGGGCTCTGGCCTGTGCCGGACGCAAGTTCGCCGGCGAGGACGTCGGGTTCGTCGACGAGGTCGAGGCGTATTTCGACGTGCGCATCAGCAAAGGCGACCCCGAGCGCTACCGGGAGGCGCACCGCAAGCTGGACGACGCACTCGGCGGGACGGGTCCGCTCGCGGAGCGGATCCAGGCCCACCGTGCGTCCGAGGAGATTCCGCCTGAGCGCCTCGAAGAGGCCATCCATGCCTTCTCCAGCGCGCTGCGCGACAAGGTCCGGGCCACGTTCCCGCTGCCCGCCCGCGAGGCCATCACCTACGAGGTCGTCACCGACAAGCCGTGGTCGGGCTTCAACTATTACAGGGGCGACTACCAATCGACCGTCGCCGTCAACGCCGACCTCAAGCGGCAGATGTCGAACCTGCCGCGGCTGGTGGCCCACGAGTCCTATCCGGGGCACCACACCGAGCACTGCCGCAAGGAAGAACGGTTGGTGGCCGGTCGAAATCAGGCCGAGCAGACGATGTTTCTCGTCAACACCCCGCAGTGCCTGATGG
>NZ_LWCS01000053.1 GCF_001650495.1 Mycolicibacterium iranicum
ATTACCGCCTGCGCCGCCGCCCGCACCGTCTCCGCCGTCGCCGCCCGCCCCGCCGATGGCGTAATTGTGCGGCGGGGCGAACAGCGGAGTGACGCCCTGGCCGTGGCCGCCTCGGCCGCCGGATTGATTCGTCCCTGCAGTTCCGTCGGCACCGCGCCCGCCGATGGACCCGATCAGCGCACCGTCGACGACGTTCCTCGACGGCGGCAAACCGCTGGATCCGAAAAAGTTCGGCGTGCCGGTCGCGGCATTTCCAGAGGGTGCCGGATTGACTCCGTCCTGCCCTCGGCCGCCCGCGCCGCCGTTGCCGCCCGCGCCGCCGTCGCCGTGGTTGCGGCCGGCGTTGCCGCCCGCGCCGCCGTTGCCTCCCGCGACACCGACGCCACCGTCCGCGCCGTTTCCGCCGTCGCCACCGTCACCGGTCGAGGCAAGGCGTCCGGCGTCGCCACCGTCGCCGCCGTCCTGTCCGGGGAAGTAGCCGTCACCCCCGCGGCCGCCGTTACCGCCAAACAGTCCGGCGTTGCCACCGTTGCCGCCTCGCGCACCGTCTCCGCCGCTTCCCCACAGCAGCCCGCCATTCGCGCCGTTGCACGCCGAGCCTGCGCAGTCCTCGACGGCATCCAGCCCGTGACCAATTAGCCAGCCACCCGGACCGATCATCGGCCGAAGCGCCGCTACGCTCGGTACGGCCGCGGTTGCCGATGAAGCCCTGTCGTGGTCCCGCGAACCGGCGTAACCGAGCCACAGAAGTTCTTCTGGCACAGGCGCATTGGGCAACTTCACAGCGTCGAACGAAGCAAGTCGCACTTCCCTGGCTGCGGTTGCGGACTGGTCGGAGTGCAGACCGAACAAGACCCCTGCACCGATCATGGCCGCGCCGCCGGTACCGGCGGCGAGCAGTTGCCGCGCAGGCGCGGCGCCGCACCCTGCAGTGGTCGAACCGGTCGATTTCCGATGTTTGCCACCGCGCTGCGCCACCGAGACGTCCCCTCTTCTGCTTGCCTTTGAATTAGCCGAAATGTAACACGGCAAACACAAGGCAGATCAAGGACGCCGTCCGACCGGTGCCCGCGTCGTGCCTGTCAACGCTTGCGTTCGCGCACCTTGTAAGTCGACGGCCACGACTCCCTGGTGTCATCGCCGACCAGGGGGACGCCCTTCGAGCCGATCCTGATGTCATAGGCCTCCTTGCCCGCGCCCACCTCTCGGTTGGCGTGCTCAGTGGCCAGGTATATGAGCTGATCGATCTCGGCTTCGGCGAAGGCGACGAACGTCGTCTTGCGGACGATCTCCTCGGCAGGGGGCACCATGCGGTCGGGAAGGATTCGCGTCAGCAGGGCCGCGACACCCAGCAGCGCGAACGGCACCACCCAGTAGAAGATGAAGGACAGTGGGGTTTCGGTGTCGAGGATGGTTGCATCGCCTTGCACGAACGGCGGGATCGCCGACGACGCCGCCATACCGCCGAACGCGGCGATCCAGATCCACGTCAGGACCGAGGTGACCCTGGTGAACGACTCGCTCTCGATCACTTCCTTGGGTTGACCCACCTCGGCGAACTCTCGTACGAACGGCCTGCCGATCAGCGCGCTCGTCAGTGCCACCAGGAAGATGCCCGCGTTGCTCAGCGGCTGCATCCACTGCTGCATGAACGACTCGCTGGCCGTGTATGTCAGCGCCGTCAGGATGACAAACGTTGCGACGGCGCCGATTTCCAGCGTGCGCCCCGGAGAGCCGACCACCCGTGCGACGACGAACGCTGCGACGGACACGGCAAGCGCGATCAGCACTGCCGTGTGAAACGGGACGTTTCCGACCAGAACCCAATAGATGATCCATGGTGCGAAGCCGAAGATGATGCCCACGGCACGACAGTGTATTGAGTCGCGACCCGCCGCGGCAGCGGCCTATGCCGCTTGTGAGAATGGCGCTCTTGTCGGCTACGTGGCCAGTGGCGTGAAGGTACCGTCGGGCCCGGGCAGGTAGGCAGTGACGCGTATCACAACTTCCGTAGGCAAAGGTCCATACAAATGTGGGAACACCATGCCATCGGGGTCGGATGGAACGCCCGGTTCCCAGCGAACAGGAGATGTCAGCCGTGCAGCGTCGAGGCGCAGGAGCACCAGGTCGGACCTGCCGGCGTAGAGCCGGTTGGCCGGCAGGTGGACCTGCTCCGGAGTCGACAGGTGGACGAAGCCGACGGCGGCCAGAGACGCCGGCGAGTGCTGGCCCGTCTGCTGCGCATGCTCCCACTCGTGCGCGGTGCACAGGTGCACGAGTACGTCACCGCCAGGAGCTTCCGACATACCGACACCCTCCGCTCGTCGCAAACTGCCCGCTCGTGAGACACGACACACCCGTAAACCCCCGGGGAACAAGGCCGGAACCCAAAGCGTCTGACACAGTAGATGTACGTAGCTACCACCCTATGGAGGTGCCATGACCGCAACGCTCACCAGTCCTGGATTCACCAAGGCTGACCGCTGCGACCGTTGTGGGGCTGCAGCTCGCGTGCGGGCGACACTTCCCTCCGGAGCCGAGCTGCTGTTCTGCCAACATCACGCGAATGAGCACGAGGCGAAGCTCGTCGAACTCGCGGCTGTGCTGCAAGTGAGCCCGCTGGAGCCCTAAGGCGACGAATCGGCGATGCTGGACTGGTCATGAGTGACCAGTCAGCGCGGCCTTCGGTGAAACACAAACCGTCACGCCACCACATTCGGCATATTGCTCTGCGAACGCTGGGCAAGAGTTGGGACGATTCAATATTCTCCGAATCGGCTCAAGCGGCTTTTTGGTGCGCGCTGTCGTTGCCTCCGCTGCTGCTCGGCATGCTCGGCAGCCTGGCGTATGTCGCGCCGCTCTTCGGTCCTGACACACTCCCAACCATTCAGGACCAGATCATCAACACGGCCGAGAGATTTTTCTCATCCAACGTCGTCAGCGAGATCATCGAGCCGACGGTGCGTGACATCGTGCGGGGCGCTCGCGGCGAGGTTGTGTCGGTTGGCTTCATCATTTCGCTGTGGGCCGGCTCGTCGGCCATTTCCGCCTTCGTCGACTCGATCACCGAGGCGCACGACCAGACGCCGTTGAGACACCCGGTGCGACAGCGTTTTTACGCTCTGGGTCTGTATGTGGTGATGCTTGTCGGCGCGATCGTCACGGCCCCGTTCCTGGCGCTTGGGCCGCGCAAGGTCGCAGAGTACATCCCGGACAGCTGGGATCACGTACTGCAATTTGCCTACTATCCCGTGCTTTTCGTCGCATTGGCGGTGGCAATGAACGTGCTGTATCGAGTCTCGCTGCCGAAGCCGCTACCCTCGCACCGGTTGCTGCTCGGCTCGGTGCTGGCCGCCGTGGTGTTCCTGATCGCGACGTGGGGGTTGCGCGTCTACCTGACGTGGATCACGAGCACCGGCTACACCTACGGCGCGCTGGCCACGCCGATCGCCTTCCTACTCTTTGCGTTCTTCCTCGGGTTCGCGATCATGATCGGCGCGGAGCTGAACGCTGCCATCGAGGAGGAGTGGCCGGCTCCCGAGACACATGCCAAACGCTTCCGGTGGTGGCTGGAGGCCAGAGCGGGGTCGCTCAACGGCGGAAACGATTCCGGGCCGTCCGTGGCGCCGGCGCCGCAGAACGTCTCGATCACACCTGGGGCGTCCACCACGAAAGGTCCGCCAGGCGGGTCCGCTACGTCTTGAGCTGTTCGTAGATGCGCTTGCAGTCCGGGCACACCGGCGAGCCGGGCTTGGCCGAACGTGTCACCGGGAACACCTCGCCGCACAGCGCGACGACGTGCGTTCCCATGACAGCACTCTCGGCGATCTTGTCCTTCTTCACGTAGTGAAAGAACTTGGGCCGGTCGCCGTCGGTCCCGTCGTCGACGCGTTCGTCGGTCTCGGTGCGCTCGATCGTCTGGGTGTCCATGGCACCCATTCTGCCTGGCAAGAGTTTGGTA
Source organism: Mycolicibacterium iranicum (assembly GCF_001650495.1). Classification (GTDB taxonomy): domain Bacteria; phylum Actinomycetota; class Actinomycetes; order Mycobacteriales; family Mycobacteriaceae; genus Mycobacterium; species Mycobacterium iranicum_A. The sequence continues at coordinate 3,962 of NZ_LWCS01000053.1, forward strand.
AGGAACACGACGGGCACACCGGCTCTCAGATGTGCAACAGTGGAGATATGAAACAAGGCCCAGAGCTGAGTTTCGACGACGAAGGCCGTCCGGTCCTGATCACCCGGGCCGCTCCCGCGTACGAAGAGCAGCACCGCCGCCGCGTCAAGAAGTACCTGTCGCTGATGGCTTTTCGCATCCCTGCGCTCATCCTCGCCGCGGTGGCCTACTCGATATGGGAGAACGGATTGATCTCCCTGGCGATCATCGTGGTCTCGATCCCCCTGCCGTGGATGGCAGTTCTGATCGCCAACGACCGTCCGCCGCGCAGCGCCGACGAGCCTCGCCGCTATGACGCCCCGCGCCGCATCCCGCTGTTCCCGACCGCCGAACGCCCGGCTATCGAACCCACGGTGCGCAGCGCGCCGCAACATGGCGGCGACGATCAGCCCGGTGACGTTCCTGGCTGAGCGCCTTCTTCGGGCATTCTCAGCACATTCTCAGGTCAGCATCCAAAAACCGCTGATCAGAAGGTGTGAAGCTTCGCGAACGTGGGAACTCAGAGCGAGCCTGGGGCGTTGTAGTCCTTGAAAGTTCCACCCGATCAGGAGGCCGCCATGGCAAATGCCACCACCAGCCGCATCGACCAAGACCTGGACGCTCAGAGCCCCGCCGCCGACCTGGTTCGCGTGTACCTGAACGGCATCGGAAAGACCGCGCTGCTCAACGCCGCGGACGAGGTCGAGCTGGCCAAGCGGATCGAGGCCGGTCTCTATGCGCAGCATCTGCTCGCCACGCGGAAGCGCCTGGGCGACAACCGCAAGCGCGATCTGGCGGCAGTGGTGCGTGACGGTGAGGCGGCGCGGCGGCATCTGCTGGAGGCCAACCTGCGACTCGTGGTGTCACTGGCCAAGCGCTACACCGGCCGCGGGATGCCGCTGCTCGATCTCATCCAAGAAGGCAACCTCGGCCTGATCCGAGCCATGGAGAAATTCGACTACACCAAGGGATTCAAGTTCTCCACGTACGCGACGTGGTGGATCCGGCAGGCAATCACGCGCGGCATGGCCGATCAGAGCCGCACCATCCGTCTGCCCGTTCATCTCGTCGAGCAGGTGAACAAGCTCGCTCGCATCAAGCGCGAGATGCACCAGAACCTCGGCCGTGAGGCCACCGACGAGGAGCTCGCGGAGGAGTCGGGCATCCCGGTCGAGAAGATCACCGACCTCTTAGAGCACAGCCGCGACCCGGTGAGCCTGGACATGCCGGTCGGCAGCGACGAGGAGGCGCCGCTCGGCGACTTCATCGAAGACGCCGAGGCGATGTCTGCGGAGAACGCGGTCATCTCGGAACTGCTGCACACCGACATCCGCCACGTGCTCGCGACGCTCGACGAGCGTGAGCAGCAGGTCATCCGGTTGCGATTCGGCCTTGACGACGGCCAGCCCCGCACCCTCGACCAGATCGGCAAGCTTTTCGGCTTGTCCCGCGAGCGTGTCCGCCAGATCGAGCGCGAGGTGATGGCGAAGCTTCGCAACGGTGAGCGTGCCGACCGCCTGCGCTCGTACGCCAGCTAAGACGACTGCTGAGAAGGCCCGCCGGAAGCTTCCGGCGGGCCTTCTGCTGCGACCACGCCGTGGGTTGGCAGTGTGACCGTGTCGCTCGGGGAAGGACCGCAGCCGGGCCGCACCGGCCGGTAGACTCGCCTCAGACGGAGGGTGTGCCATGAACGATCTTGTCGATACCACCGAGATGTATCTGCGAACGATCTACGACCTCGAAGAAGAGGGCGTGATCCCGCTGCGCGCGCGCATCGCCGAACGTCTCGACCAGAGTGGACCCACCGTGAGCCAGACCGTATCCCGGATGGAGCGCGACGGCCTGCTCCACGTCGCGGGCGACCGTCATCTGGAGCTCACCGACAAGGGCCGTGCGCTGGCAGTCGCCGTGATGCGTAAGCACCGTCTCGCCGAGCGTCTCCTTGTCGATGTCATCGGCCTGCCCTGGGAAGAGGTACACGCCGAGGCCTGCCGCTGGGAGCACGTCATGAGCGTCGACGTCGAGCGCCGCCTGGTACAGGTGCTCGACAACCCGACGACGTCGCCGTTCGGCAACCCGATCCCCGGCCTTTCGGAGCTCGGAGTCGGCGACAGGTCTGCCGACGAGGCATACAGTCTGGTCCGTCTGACGGAGCTGCCGGCGGGTATGCCGGTCGCCGTCGTCGTGCGTCAGCTGACCGAGCACGTCCAGGGCGACGTCGAACTGATCGCGCGCCTCAAAGATGCCGGTGTCGTACCGAATGCGCGCGTGACCGTCGAGGTCAACGACCACGGCGGGGTCATGATCGTCATTCCCGGGCACGAGCAGGTTGAACTGCCCCACGAGATGGCGCACGCAGTCAAGGTCGAGAAGGTCTGACCTAGCTGGCCCGCTTCCGGAGCCATCGCTTCGGCGGCAGGCGCACGCCCAGCTGTGCGGCCAGGCGATAGCCCGTATCGGCAAGCTCCCTGATCTGTTGGGGCCGCATTCCGGCCTGCAGCGCCTGATCGAGCATGCCCGCCATCCTGTGGGGGCCACACCGAAGCGCAGCGTCCAGCGAGATCCCCGCCAGCGGGCCATCGCCGCGCGCATAGGCCGAGAAGGCCAGCAGCACAAGCGCTTCCACCCGCCAGGGCTCAGGCAGGGTCCGTGCCAACTGCACCCACAGCGATTCCGCCGACCCGGCCATGTCGCCGACCGCCAGCGCATAGAGGGTGTCGCGCACCCGCGTGTCGGTCAGTGCCCACGCCAACCGGGTCAGCTCCGCGTCTTCCAACACCGCCCCCTGATCGTTGCGTTGCGCGCATGTCAGGACATGCTCGATATCGCTGCGCGCCTGCGAGTCCGGCCCTGCGCGGCCACGACCCCTGTCACGTTCGATGACCTCTGCGAGTGCGGCGGTGCGCGCAGGATCTGCAGTCGCGACAACCGCAAGGAGTTCGTCGCGAGTGGTGTAGAGACGCCGGCCGTCCAACACCGCCGCCATCGCAGTCGGCGATGCCATCGGATCGTCGACCACACCGGACCGGCCACAGCCGTCGGCGCAGAACCACCGGGCACCGGCGGCGACCTCCGCGACGACGTGCGCGGCGACCAGTTGCACACCGTGGTCGGCGAGTTCGCGGCCGAGCGTGCGCACGAGCCAGCGGTGCTCGTCGTTGCACGCGGGGCAGTCCGCCCCCTCGTCGTCGACAAGGACGGCGATGACGATCTCGGCCCCCGAGGCCGACGCCAGCTGGGCCAGCTCACCGAGCCGCTCGGCCGTGGCGTCGGACAGATTGCCGCGCAGCACGGCACCCATCTCACCGTCAGCGGCGGTGACGAGCACCACGGATTTCTCAGGGACGAAACCGAGGACGGCTGGCAATGCCGCAATAAGCGCACCCGGGCAGTCGACCGCGGATTCGGGGTGGTTTTCGGCATTGTTTCCGAACTGATGTAGTGAGGCCATACCGCAAACTTGGCAACCGCCGCCGACGTCGCAGCGCCGTCGACGCTCCGGCCCCGCGCAACTGGGGATGAAATCGGGTTTGGGGATGAAATATCGCGCGAGCAGCTGTTCACCAGTTGTTGACGTGCCTCGACATGCGCAATCCGGGCAACCGGCGTAAACCTGACCCATGGCTTCGATGTTCGAGTACGACCTTGTCGTCATCGGCTCCGGACCCGGCGGACAGAAGGCTGCGATCGCGGCCGCGAAGCTCGGGAAATCGGTGGCAGTCGTGGAACGCGGACGCATGCTCGGCGGCGTCTGCGTCAACACCGGCACCATCCCGTCGAAGACGCTGCGCGAAGCCGTCGTCTACCTGACAGGCATGAGCCAGCGGGAGCTCTACGGTGCCAGCTACCGCGTGAAGGAGAAGATCACCCCGGCCGATCTGCTGGCCCGCACGACCCACGTCATCACCAAGGAACAGGACGTCGTGCGCTCCCAACTCATGCGCAACCGCATCGATCTGATCGAAGGCCACGGCCGCTTCCTTGATCCGCACACAGTCCTCGTGGAGGAGTCGCGGCGCGGCGAACGCGCCACTCTCACAGGCGAATACATCGTCGTGGCCACCGGCACCAAACCGGCGCGCCCAGCGGGCGTGGAGTTCGACGAGAACCGTGTGCTCGACTCCGACGGCATCCTCGACCTCAAGTCACTGCCCGCCTCGATGGTCGTGGTCGGCGCCGGCGTGATCGGTATCGAGTACGCGTCGATGTTCGCCGCGCTGGGCACCAAGGTGACCGTCGTCGAGAAGCGCGACACCATGCTCGATTTCTGCGACTCGGAGATCATCGAGTCCCTCAAGTTCCACCTGCGCGACCTGGCGGTGACGTTCCGCTTCGGAGAGGAGGTCACCGCCGTCGATGTCGGCGCCGCGGGCACTGTGACGACGCTGGCCAGCGGCAAGCAGATACCGGCAGAGACGGTCATGTACTCGGCCGGCCGACAGGGGCAGACCGACCACTTGGACCTGGAGAACGCCGGCCTGGAGGCCGATCACCGCGGCCGCATCTTCGTCGACGACAACTTCCAGACCAAGGTCGATCACATCTACGCCGTCGGCGACGTCATCGGGTTCCCGGCGCTGGCGGCGACATCGATGGATCAGGGCCGGCTGGCCGCCTACCACGCCTTCGACGAACCCCGCCACGGGATGACGGAACTGCAGCCGATCGGCATCTACTCCATCCCCGAGGTCTCCTACGTCGGGGCCACGGAGGTCGAGCTGACCAAGGACGCCATCCCCTACGAGGTGGGCGTATCCCGCTACCGCGAGCTCGCACGCGGTCAGATCGCCGGTGACTCCTACGGCATGCTCAAGCTTCTGGTGTCGACCGAGGATCTGCGGCTGCTCGGCGTGCACATCTTCGGCACCAGCGCGACCGAGATGGTGCACATCGGTCAGGCCGTCATGGGCTGCGGCGGCACCATCGAATATCTGGTCGACGCGGTGTTCAACTACCCCACGTTCTCCGAGGCCTACAAGGTCGCGGCCCTCGACGTCATGAACAAGCTGCGGGCACTCAACACATTCCGAGTGTGAGAGCCGTTATCCGCATCCGTCGGTGAAGTCCTCCGGTGGCCGGTCGGCCGACGCCCCCGACTGGGCTCGCGTCAGCAGATCGGTCAGGGCGGTGCCGAACGGCGGAGAGTACGAGATCTCGTCTGCGCAGCCGCCGCCGTCGAGCCCACCGATCAACCCCGACACCGTGGACCCGGATATCCACGGAGCGCCCGAAAACCCGCCGACGACGCCGTCGCAGTGCAGCGCAGGGAAGCCGTGATGCGAGGCCGCCGCGGCGGCGCGGCACGCCGAAGGTCCGCCGCCGACCCCCGCCGGATAACCGATGACGGTGATCCCGTCCCCGGGCATGGGAGCGTCACCGAGCCGCAGCCCCTCCCCCGTGACGGACTCCAACCTGATCCCGTCGGCGCGCTCCACGCGCGCCACCGCGAAGTCGGCCATCGGATCCTGGTCGGCGATCCATCGCGGATCGAGGTAGGCCGCATCGACGTGCCAGGAGTCCTTATCGCCCGCATCATCGACTCCGTCACCGAAACCGGGGACGAACCGCGCGTCGACGTCGCCGGCCAGGCAATGGGCCGCGGTCAGGATCAGGTTGGCCGACGGAGACGCCAGTACCGCGGCGGTACACCGGTGCAGCTCCCCTGCGCCCGGGAAGACGGCGCCCACCCTCGGGTCGGGGGCCACCGGACGGACGGCGGGCACCCCCATGACAGGCGGCGGTCGATCGAGGACCGGCTCGGTCGCGCAGCCCGTCGGAAGGGTCAGCGCCACCAGCAGCCACAGAATCATTGGTAGCGCGCAGCGCGCAGCGAAGGGTCGCACAGCCGCCCATCCTCCCCCTTCCGGCGTGGTCGTGCCCGTGCCGTCCGTTTCCGCATGGACGCCGCCGGGTAGAAGGCGAGGCACCGTCGAGGAATGTCACATCGGCGTGTTCGCGTTCGAACAAACGGGTGACGCCGGCCAGGCAGGTGCGGCGACATCACTTCGTGGGAGACACTGATTGCTCACGGTCCGATCACCATCACGTGGTCGCACCGAGGCGAGGAGGCAAGACAGGTGACTGACGAGACACAGGATCCCGGCCAGCGGTATCAGCCCGAACAGACCGGGATGTACGAGCTGGAGTTCCCCGGCCCGCAGCTGACCTCTCCCGACGGTCGCGGCCCGGTCCTCGTCCATGCGCTGGAGGGTTTCTCCGACGCCGGGCACGCGATCAAGCTGGCCGCACAGCACCTCAAGAACACGCTGGACACCGAACTGGTCGCCTCCTTCGCGATCGACGAACTGCTCGACTACCGCTCTCGGCGGCCGTTGATGACCTTCAAGACCGATCACTTCACGGCGTATGAAGAGCCCGAACTCAATCTCTATGCGCTGCACGACAGCGTCGGCACTCCGTTCCTGCTGCTCGCCGGGCTGGAACCAGATCTGCGCTGGGAGCGCTTCATCACCGCCGTGCGGCTGCTGGCCGAGCGGCTCGGGGTCAGGCGTGTGATCGGACTGGGCTCTATCCCGATGGCCGTTCCGCACACCCGCCCGATGACCCTGACTGCGCATTCCAACGACAAAGAGCTCATCGCCGACCATGCACCGTGGGTCGGCGAGGTACAGGTGCCGGGCAGCGCGTCCAACCTGCTGGAGTTCCGGATGGCACAGCACGGTTATGAAGTCGTGGGGTTCACCGTCCACGTGCCGCATTACCTGGCGCAAACCGACTACCCGTCCGCGGCGGAGACTCTGCTGTCCGAAGTCGCCAGAAACGGTTCGCTGGAGTTGCCGACTGCTGACCTGACGAAGGCTGCCGCGGAGGTCTTCGACAAGATCAACGAGCAGGTCGCCGCCAGCCCGGAGGTTGCTCAGGTGGTGGAGGCGTTGGAGCGACAGTACGATGCGTTCGTTGCCGCGCAGGAGAACCGGTCTCTGCTTGCGCGGGACGAGGATTTGCCGAGCGGAGAAGAGCTGGGTGCGGAATTCGAGCGTTTCCTCGCTCAGCAGGCCGGTGAGAAGAAGCGGAAGGACGGGGACGACCACCCACGGGAAGGTCTCTGACTTCTGCCGGCGGCCAGCGGGCCCGACGAGGGAGTGGGCGACATGACCGAACGCAAGCCGAATTTGCGTCCCGTGCGCGAACTGACCCCGACGCTGCAGTACTGCACGATCCACGGCTATCGACGGGCGTTTCGGGTCGCCGGATCCGGGCCGGCATTACTGCTGATCCACGGCATCGGTGACAACTCGACGACGTGGAGCAGCGTGCAGACGCAGCTCGCTCAGCGATTCACCGTCATCGCACCGGACCTGCTCGGGCACGGTAAATCCGACAAGCCGCGCGCCGACTACTCGGTGGCCGCATATGCCAATGGCATGCGCGATCTGCTCAGCGTGCTCGGGATCGACAGCGTCACCGTCATCGGCCATTCCCTGGGCGGCGGCGTCGCGATGCAGTTCGCCTACCAGTTCCCGCAACTGGTCGACCGGTTGATCCTGGTGGGGGCCGGGGGTGTCACCAAGGATGTCAACATCGCGTTGCGGGTGGCGTCATTGCCGATGGGCAGCGAGGCCCTCGCGCTGCTGCGCCTGCCGCTGGTATTGCCCGCTCTGCGGCTGATGAGCCGAATGGGCGGGCCGTTTCTGGCGTCCAGTGGGCTTGGCCGCGACATCCCGAACATGGTGCGCATCCTGGCCGACCTGCCCGAACCCACCGCGTCATCGGCGTTTGCACGGACGTTGCGGGCGGTGGTCGATTGGCGGGGGCAGGTCGTGACCATGCTGGACCGCTGTTATCTGACGCAATCGGTACCGGTGCAACTCATCTGGGGTAGCCGCGATTCGGTGATCCCCGTGAGTCACGCAGAGATGGCGCACGCGGCGATGCCTGGTTCGCGATTGGAGGTCTTCGAAGGATCGGGTCACTTCCCCTTCCACGACGACCCCGAGAGATTCGTCGAACTTGTCGAGAAGTTCATCGATACGACCGAACCCGCGGTATACGACCAGGAATACCTGCGCGGCCTGCTGCGCACGGGCATCAGCGAACGTGCCATCTCAGGTGACGTCGACACTCGCGTCGCTGTGCTCGACGCCATGGGGGCCGACGAACGCAGCGCTACCTAACCTGCAGCCGCTCACGACGTAGCATCGGGGCCATGGCGATCGACGTGACAGTGCTGCGCGTATTCACTGACAAGGACGGCCGATTCGGCAACCCGCTCGGCGTCGTGGACGCCACCGCAGTGGATCCGGGCGATCGGCAACGCATCGCCGCCGAATTGGGTTACAGCGAAACGGTTTTCGTCAATCTGCCGGCAGCGGGCGCACACAGCGCGCACGCCCACATCTACACTCCGACCACCGAATTGCCGTTCGCCGGACACCCGACTGTCGGTGCGGCGTGGTGGCTCAAGGACCGCGGGACGCCCGTCAAGACGCTTCAAGTGCCCGCCGGCATCGTGCAGGTCGCCTACCACGACGACCGGACCTCCGTCAGCGCCCGCGCAGAGTGGGCGCCGGCATTCTCCATCTACGACGTCGCATCGCTCGACGATCTCGCCGCCGCCGACCCTGACGATTACACCGACGAGACCGAACACTATTTATGGACGTGGCTCGACAAAGAGGCGAATACGATCAGGTCCCGGATGTTCGCTCCGCACCTCGGCATCCGCGAGGATGAGGCTACCGGCGCCGCAGCGGTGCGGATCACCGAGTACCTGAGCCGCGACCTGACCATCGTCCAGGGACAGGGCTCAATCATTCAGACCACATGGAGCGCCGAAGGGTGGGTGCAGGTCGCCGGCCGAGTGGCCGATGACGGGCAACGCCGACTGGACTAGGGACGATCTACCCCTTCGCCGACACCTCGCGATGCGCGCGCAGCGCCTCTATCTCGCGTTCGAAATCTTCTGCGGACGAAAACGAGCGGTACACAGAGGCAAATCTCAGATAGGCAACCTCGTCGAGGTCGCGCAGCGGCCCGAGGATGGCCAACCCCACCTCATTGCTGGGAACTTCGGGCGAACCGGTGGCCCGCACCGCGTCTTCGACCTGCTGGGCGAGCAGATTCAGCGCGTCATCGTCTACTTGCCGGCCCTGGCACGCGCGCCGAACACCGCGGATAACCTTTTCGCGGCTGAACGGCTCGGTGACGCCACTGCGCTTGACTACCGCGAGCACCGCGGTCTCCACGGTGGTGAACCGCCGCCCGCACTCGGGACACGACCTGCGCCGCCGTATTGCCTGCCCCTCGTCGGTCTCGCGGGAATCGACCACCCGGGAATCCGGATGACGGCAGAACGGACAGTGCATCACTGCTCCTTTGCCGCACCGACAGACAACCGCTTCGAACGCCTCTGAGCGTACCTGCGCCACCCACGGACGGCCCAATGCCGGACGCAAAGGCGCGTACCTCATCACAGAACTCCCGAAAGTGCCTGCACAACAGGACCTTTGACGTCACCGGCGGTCTGGTCAGGCCACCGGCGCGATCAACGTCTGCCCCGCATCGAGAGCCACCGACTCAAGCTTGTTCAACTCTCGAATCCGGTCAACCACCTCGGACACCGGCGCATCCGGGGCCACCCGCTGGGCGACGTGCTGCAGCGACTCGCCAGTCTGGACCTGGACGACCGCAAGGCGGCTCGGGAGCTCTGCTTCGACGCCGGAGACCCCACCTGATTGGGCCACCAAACCGAGCCACAGGGTGATCGCCGCGGCCACCAGTGCGAGCGCCACCGTGGTCACGGGCGTGACGGGGCGGCGCCGTCGGTGGGACGCACGGGAGACGAGCACCCCGGTTCCGCGGTGAATCATCGGAGCCCCACCGGGGCGACTGGACCGCGGCCTGCGTGTCGGGGACACCGTTCTGACGCGACCGCCGCCTACCTCAAGGCGAGGCGCGCGCTCGAACTCGTTCCAGGTCTCGCGATCATCGATGAGGGTCATCAGTCTGCCTTTCCATCAGGGGCTTCATTCGCTCTTGTGTTCGAACACTACTCGATCACATGTTCGATTAATAGAACACGTGATCGAACTGTTGCGAAAGGTATCGCAGCCCACCGACAAGTCCGGGCGGCTCGCGATATGCACACACTTGCGAATCACCCGCCCCGCACGTCTGCCGCGACACGCGTCGAACACATGTTTGATTATCGGCGCGCGCAGGGTTACATTCGGGCACATGAGCGACGACAGCAGTGACAGCAGCGCCGGCGCGGGCCGCGGCCGGGATTCTGGCCTGACCGAGCGTCAGCGCACCATCCTCGACGTGATCCGCGCATCCGTGACCACGCGCGGATACCCCCCGAGCATCAGGGAAATAGGTGACGCGGTCGGTTTGACGTCCACGTCGTCGGTCGCCCACCAACTCCGCACCCTGGAACGCAAGGGCTACCTGCGGCGCGATCCCAACCGTCCGCGTGCCGTCGACGTTCGCGGCGCCGACGACAACGTCACGCCGATCGTGACCACCGATGTCGCAGGGTCGGATTCGTTGCCCGAGCCCACCTTCGTTCCCGTTCTGGGCCGCATCGCAGCAGGCGGCCCGATCCTCGCCGAAGAAGCGGTGGAGGACGTGTTCCCACTGCCTCGTGAACTCGTCGGCGAAGGCTCACTGTTCCTTCTCAAGGTGGTTGGCGAGTCCATGGTCGACGCCGCGATCTGCGACGGTGACTGGGTGGTGGTGAGGCAGCAGAGCGTTGCGGACAACGGCGACATCGTCGCGGCCATGATCGACGGTGAGGCAACGGTCAAGACCTTCAAACGCACGAAAGGTCAGGTCTGGCTGATGCCACACAACCCGGCGTTCGATCCGATCCCGGGCAACGACGCCGCCGTCCTCGGCAAGGTCGTGACCGTCATCCGCAAGATCTGAGCGAATTCAGCAGTCGCGGGCGTCACTCACCCCGGACGAAGCCGTTCGTTCGCGCGATTTCCTCACTGGCGAACCAGATCTCGACCGGAGCCTCGTGATAATCGGCGCTGTCGGGCGCCCAGTAGAGACCAGACTTGGTGTCGGCTTTGATGGGGTAACCCGGGGGGATCTCGTGGGGGTCGTCGAAGGGCATGTGCAGCGCAGTCCCCAGGGGCATGGGCTCGTCGATGTCGATGCGTGCGTGACGCCCGGTATCCGTCACGGATTCCGTGACCGGTGCAGCTACGGGAGCGACGGTCGGCTCCTGTTCGGCAGCGAGGTCGTCGGCGTGCCCGTCGGGTTCGTCTGCGATTTCGTCGACGCCCGAGGCCTCGGCGATGGTGGGAACTCGTGTCGGCGCGGTGTCGACGGCATCGGGATCTTCTTGTTCTGCCTCGACCGGCGCGCCGGGGTCGCCCGCCTTCTCCGTGCTCGGCTGCACCGGTGCACCCCAGAAGCTGAGTGGCTCCGGTTGGAATTCCGTAGGTGCAGGGGGCGACGTCGGTGTGGCAGAAGCCAACGAGCCGAGCCCCTCTCGCGCGTAGCGGTCGCCGAACAGCGCGTCCTCCCGGTCCTCGTCGCCGCTGTCTCTCCCGCCCACCATCGCAGGTTCGTAGCCGTGATCACCGGGGCCCTGCAGCCCGTACGGATCATCGCCCCGGTCGCGGCCACGGGTGCGCATCACGGCGAACGCCACGAGACCGAGGATGAGCAAGATCGGCACCAGGGCCAGTAGCCACCACCAATTCCACTTGAGCCCGGAGTCCTCGGCGTTCTCCGACGCCTGGGTCGACGTCGGCGGTGCCTGTGGCGCACCGGCGCCGGGGACTTCGAGCCCGACGAGCCGCGGGGCCAGACCGGCCGGCTCTGTGGTGAACTTCTGCGTCGCCGAATCCCACGAAACCGACCCGCCGCTGAAACGCTGGGTGATGACGTTGCCGTCTTGCGTCTGATCGGCCACCGGCGCACCGAGATCTCCGGTCGCGCCGCCCAGTTTCTCCCACGCGGCGTTCATCGCACCGCGAACGATGAACGCACCGTGATCGGGGGTCCAGAAGATGACCGGCTTGTCTTCGGCGGCGAACGCACTCACGCGGCTCGACGGGGCCAGGCCCCCGTCCTGTTCGCCGGAGATCGGGAATCCGAGGTCGCCTTCGGGCCCGCCGACGCTTTCGTACTTGGCGAGCACCTGCCCCGTCACAACGTTGGCGCCGGTGTCGGGGCTGTAGAAGATGGTTCCGTTGACGAAGTCCTGGGCCATCCCGGCATCGCCGATCTCGTACGGCTCGCCTTCGGGGGCTCCGAGCGGTCCGAGTGCCCCGCCTGCGGCCCGCCGCGCGGAGTTGATCGCCGAAATCGGGTCGTCGGGGATCGTCAGGTCGCCCAGTTCGCCGGCGAGTTCGGGCGGCACCGTGGTGAACGTCCTGGCACGCGAGTCATAGGACAGCTCACCGCCGGTGAACTTCTGCGTGACGACCGACCCGCTGTAAGTCTCGTCCTCGGACGGAACTCCGAGGCGTCCCGCAGAGCCACCCAGCCTGTCCCATGCCGCGTTGATCGGACCGCGAACGATATGCGCTCCGGTCGCCGGGGTCCAGAAGATCACCGGGTTGTCCGGCGCGCTGAACGTGACGTTACGGCTCTCCGGTGCACGGCCGGGGCCTTCGTCGATGGTGGGGAATCCCAGATCCCCTTCGGCGGGACCGCCGACCGCCTCGTATTTTTCCAGGATTGCGCCCTGCATGAAATGTGCGCCGGTCTGCGGGGTGAAGAACATCTTGCCTGCGGCGAAGTTCTGCGCGAACCCCGCCCCGACGGGATACACGTCGCCCGTACGGGGACCGAGCGGGCCCGCGTCCCCACCGCTGGCGTCAAAGGCAGCGGTGATGGCGTTGTTGGCGTCGACCTCGGGCTGCGCCGCGGCGTGCGGGGCCATCAGGAGAGCCGTGGCGACTCCCAACAGCGCGATCGTGAAACGACCGACCACACGTAGGCGCAGCATCGGCTGCCGGCTCATTCATCCTCCCCGCGATCGGTGACAGGGTCCTCATGGCGGCCGCAAGGGGGCTTGCAGAAGCCTGAGAAAGTTATCGCGTTCGTTCACTTTGCTTCAGTGGACGTCGATAACCAAGTCACCTCGCCGAATTCGACGCAAAGAAAATGCACGCCGTGGCCCCCTTTGAGGCGCTCGACTGGCCTGATCAGACCCCCAGACTGCGCCCGATGATCTCCTTCATGATCTCGGTGGTGCCGCCGTAGATGGTCTGCACGCGGGCGTCGAGATAGGCCCTCGCGACGTCGTACTCCCTCATATAGCCGTATCCGCCGTGCAGCTGCAGGCACCGGTCGATGAGGTGGACCTGCTTCTCGGTGGAGTACCACTTGGCCATCGCGGCCTGCTCGACAGTCAACTTCTCGTCGAGGTGCAACCTGATGAACTCGTCGACCATCATCCGTACCACGGTGGCTTCGGTCGAAAGCTCGGCCAGCAGGAACCGGCTGTTCTGCTGGCTGCCGATCGGCCTGCCGAAAGCTTTGCGTTCCTTGGTGTACTGCAGTGTCACGTCGAGCACCGCCTCCATCGCGGCGGCGGCCATGATCGCGATGCTGATGCGTTCCTGCGGCAAGTTCTGCATCAGATAGATGAAGCCTTGCCCTTCTTCACCGAGCAGGTTCTCCGCCGGCACCTTCACGTCGGTGAACGACAGCTCCGCGGTGTCCTGCGCCTCGAGACCGATCTTGTCGAGTTTCCGGCCGCGCTCGAAGCCTTCCATCCCCCGTTCGACGACGAGGAGCGAGAAGCCAAGCGCACCCTTCTCGGGATCGGTCTGCGCGACGACGATGACGAGGTCGGCGTGAATTCCGTTGGTGATGAACGTCTTGGCGCCGTTGAGGATGTAGTGGTCGCCCTCTCTGACCGCGCGCGTCTTGATGCCCTGCAGGTCACTGCCGGTTCCGGGCTCGGTCATCGCGATCGCGGAAATGAGTTCGCCGCTGCAGAACTTCGGCAGCCAGCGCTGCTTCTGCTCCTCGGTCGTCAGTCTGAGCAGATACGGGGCGACAACGTCGTTGTGCAGGCTGAACCCGAGGCCGCTGTAGCGCTTGGCGATGATCTCCTCGGTGATGATCGTGTTGTAGCGGAAGTCGTCCACCCCGCCACCGCCGAACTCCTCGGGCACGGCCATGCCGAGAAAGCCCTGTTTGCCGGCCTCCTGCCACACATCGCGATCGACGAGCTTGTCCTTCTCCCACTGGTCGTGGTGCGGCGCAACGTGTCGTTCGAGGAAGGTGCGGAACGACTCGCGGAACATCTCGTGTTCGGGCTCGAACAGCGTGCGCTGGTAGGCGATGACTGACTTGGCTTCGGCCATGGGGAGCGTCCTCGTCGGTGTGGTACGGACAGTTACCGCCAACGTACCCCATCCAACCGGATGGTTGGGCGCGGCCGACTGCGCCTTACACTGGGCCGGTGCCGCCAGTTCGGACCAGCCTGACGCACTGGGGTGCCTTCTCCGCCGTCGTGGACGCGGGTGACATCGCCTCTGTCGCGCCGTGGCATGGTGACGCCGACCCGTCCCCAGCTCTGGGAAATCTGCCCGGTTCGGTGCGGCACATCTCGCGCGTGACGACACCGGCGGTGCGCCGCGGATGGCTGCACCACGGGCCGGGGCCGACCACGCGCCGCGGGGCAGACGAATTCGTCGCCGTCTCGTGGGACGAGCTCACCGAACTGCTCGCCGGCGAATTGCGCCGAATCGTCGACACGCACGGCAATGAGGCGATCTACGGCGGCTCGTACGGGTGGTCCAGTGCCGGCCGATTCCACCATGCCCAGAGTCAGGTGCACCGATTTCTGAACTGCCTCGGTGGTTTCACCTTTTCGCGGCACTCGTACAGCCTCGGCGCGACGGGGGTCATCATGCCGCGCGTGGTGGGCACCCACGACGACCTGTTCAAGCGGTCCACACAGTGGGACGTGATCGTCGAAAAGACCGATCTGATGGTGTGTTTCGGCGGACTTGCGCTGAAGAACACCGGTGTCAACCATGGCGGCACCACGGCGCATCCTGCTCGGGACGCGCTGAACCGCCTCCGCGCCAAAGGCGCTCGGATCGTGTCGTTCTCGCCGCTGCGTGACGATGTCGACGGACCGTACGAGTGGTTCGCCCCGGTGCCCGGAACCGACGTCGCGATCATGCTCGCCCTTGCGTTCGTGCTGGCCACCGAATCCCTGGCCGATCGCGACTTCCTCGCCACCTATTGCACCGGGTACGAACGGTTCGAGCGATATCTGCTCGGAACCGACGACGGAACACCGAAATCGCCGCAGTGGGCGGCGGCGATCTGTGGGTTGGCCGCCGAGGACCTGACCGCCCTGGCCCGGCGGATGGCGTCAGCGCGCACGATCATCACCGTCAGCTGGTCGCTGCAACGCACTCGGCACGGGGAGCAGGCACCCTGGATGGGCCTGACGCTCGCGGCGATGCTAGGCCAGATCGGCTTGCCCGGAGGGGGTTTCGGTCACGGCTACGGGTCGATGAACGAACCGGGTCTGGCGCCGCTGCGCTGCGGCCTGCCCAGGTTGCCGCAGGGGCTCAACCCTGTACCGACGTTCATCCCGGTCGCGGCGGTCAGCGACATGCTGCTGAAGCCGGGAGAACCGTTCGACTACAACGGGCTTCGGCTCACATACCCCGACATCAGGCTGGTCTACTGGGCCGGCGGAAACCCGTTCCATCATCACCAGAACCTCCCCCGGCTGCGGCGCGCCCTGGGCAGGCCCGACACCGTCGTGGTCCACGATCCGTACTGGACGCCGATGGCCAAGCACGCCGACATCGTCGTTCCGTCGACGACGTTCGCCGAGCGCGACGACTACTCGGGTTCCCGGAACGACCCTGTGCTGATGACCATGCCGCGGCTGGCGGAACCGCACGGTCAGTCGCGCGACGACTACGACACATTTTCCGCCCTGGCCACCCGGCTCGGCGTCGGGGATTCGTTCACCGAGGGCCGCTCGTCATCGGAATGGCTTCAGCATCTCTACGACACGTGGTCGGCCACACTTGATTTCGAGGTGCCGTCCTTCGATGCATTCTGGGAGGCCGGCGAGTTGTGGTTGCCGACCGAGGAAGGCCTGACGCTGCTGGCGGACTTTCGCGCCGACCCGTCGGCCCACCGCCTCGCCACGCCGACTGGTCTCATCGAGATCTTCTCGGCCGACATCGACAGCTTCGGATACGAGGACTGCGCGGGTCATCCGACGTGGTTCGAGCCCAGCGAATGGCTCGGCGGTTCGAGGGCGTCGAAATTCCCTCTGCATCTGCTGGCCAACCAGCCGTCCAGCCGGTTACACAGCCAGCTCGACGGTGGCGCAGCCAGCCAGGCCTCGAAAGTGGCAGGCCGGGAGCCGATCCGGATGAATCCGGCCGACGCGCACGAACGTGGTGTGGCCGCCGGCGACGTGGTGCGGGTGTTCAACGACCGGGGTTCGTGCTTAGCCGGGGTAGTCCTCGACGACGGGGTGCGGCCTCAGGTGGTGCAGCTGTCGACGGGGGCGTGGTTCGACCCCGCGGACCCGGGCGATCCGGATTCGATGTGCGTGCACGGAAACCCGAATGTGCTCACTGACGACGTGGGCACATCATCGCTGGCGCACGGCTGCACCGGCGCGCATGTCCTGGTCGAGGTCGAGAAGTTCACGGACGCAGCGCCTCCGGTGCGTGCGCATCAGCCTCCGGTGTTCGCGCCGCGCTGAGCACCCTGACGGGGCCTGCGGCGGCGCGGGCCGCGCGCGTTGTGCGACGGACCGCCCCGACGCTGTTCGTTTCCGCCCCCGCGGTGATGATCGGGCTTCTTGGCGGGCGTGGGAGCAGGCGCCTTGGGCGCGGGAGCCCGCAGCGGCGCAAGCTCGCCGACAAGAGCGTGCACTTCCGCAGAATCGGCGTCGACATTGCTTGGCCGCACAGTGATTCCGGCCTTGCGCAGCAGCTGTTGGGTATCCCTGCGCTGCTCGGGCAGCACAACGGTGACCACGTCACCGTCGCTGCCCGCGCGTGCGGTACGGCCGGAGCGGTGCAGGTAGGCCTTGTGCTCCATCGGTGGGTCGACGTGCACCACCAGTTCGACGTTGTCGACGTGCACACCGCGCGCCGCGATGTCGGTTGCGACGAGCACGCGTGCCTCACCGCTGGCGAACGCCGCGAGGTTGCGTTCGCGCGCGGGCTGAGAGAGGTTGCCGTGGAGGTCGACTGACGGCACACCGGATTCGGTGAGCTGCTTGGCCAGCTTGCGGGCCTGATGCTTGGTGCGCATGAAGAGGATCCGCCTGCCGGTTCCCGAGGCCAGACGGTGCACCAGAGCCTTCTTGTCGTTGACACCCCCCACATGGAACACGTGGTGAGTCATCTGTGCAGGCGCCTCGGCGGCTTCGTCGACCGAATGCAGAACCGGGTTGCGCAGGAAGCGCTGCACCAGCTTGTCGACGCCGTTGTCCAGCGTCGCGGAGAAGAGCAGCCGCTGACCTCCCGCCGGGGTGGCCGCCAGGATGCGGGTGACACCGGGCAGGAAGCCCAGATCGGCCATGTGGTCGGCCTCGTCGAGGACAGTGACGGTGACGGTGTCGAGGCTGACCAGCTTCTGCCGCATCAGGTCTTCGAGGCGGCCGGGGCACGCGACGACGATGTCGACGCCGCCGCGCAGCGCGGTGACCTGACGGCTCTGCGACACACCGCCGTAGATCGTCGTAACGCGCAGATTTGCCGCTGCGGCAAGGGGTTCCAGCGTTGCGGTGATCTGGGTGGCCAGCTCACGGGTGGGTGCCAGCACCAGACCGGTCGGCCGGGATGCCTGTCGGCGTCCGCCCGTCAGTGCGGCGACGAGGGGTAGTGAGAACGCGAGAGTCTTTCCGCTACCGGTCTTTCCGCGGCCCAGGACATCGCGGCCAGCCAGGGAGTCGGGCAGAGTTGCGGCCTGGATCGGGAACGGTTCGGCGATGCCGCGGTCAGCCAGCGTCTTCACTAGCGGTGCGGGCACGCCGAGATCAGCGAAAGTAGGGGTAGTCATAGATCATCCTGTCGTTTGGGCCTTGTAGGGCAGCGTGTGCCCGGCAGCCGCGACGGAGACCGTTGAGCGGAGTGTGCACACAGTGGCGAGGTAGCCACGCGATAGTTCAGTGGTTCGGCATCGCAAGCGGACTTGAGATCGCGGTGACCTGCGTTGGTCACCGCCAGCCGACGGTTCGACATGATCGTACCGGACCAGGAATCCGATCTCGCATTCGCGCAGTTCAGTACGTCGCGAACTCGGCGAGGCTACCCGCCAGAGCCAGGGGTACACGCGCCTTGATACGCGTCCCTGACTCGATGTGCTCGGTGGCGTCGACACGACCTTCCGCGTGCACTCGATTGACGAGATCGCCTCTGCTGTAGGGAATTGTGACGTCGACCACAGTGTCACGCGGCGCGATCATCTCGGCGAGCCGCGCCTGCAGTCGGTCCAAACCCTCGCCCGTGCGTGCGGAGACGAACACCGCGCCCGGCAACGCACGTCGCAGCTGCGCCAGAACGAGACCGTCCGCCGCGTCAATCTTGTTGACCACCAACAGTTCCGGTGGCGACTGAGCATCGGTCTCGGCTACGACCTCGTTGACGACGGTGCGGACGGCATTGATCTGGGCCAGCGGATTGACATCCGAGCCGTCAACGACGTGCAACAGCAGTTCGGCGTCGACAACCTCTTCGAGGGTGGAGCGGAACGCCTCGACGAGTTGAGTGGGCAGGTGCCGGACGAAGCCGACCGTGTCGGTCAAGACGAACTCGCGGCCGTCGCTGAGCCGGCCCCGGCGGGTGGTCGGCTCCAACGTCGCAAACAGTGCGTTCTCGACGAGTACGCCCGCACCGGTCAGCGCGTTGAGCAGGCTGGACTTGCCGGCGTTGGTGTACCCGACGATCGCCACAGACGGTACGTCGTTGGCGAGGCGCCGGCTGCGCTGCGTGTCGCGAACCTGCTTCATGTCACGAATTTCGCGGCGCAGCTTCGACATCCGCTCGCGGATGCGCCGGCGGTCGGTCTCGATCTTCGTCTCGCCGGGCCCGCGGGTACCCACGCCGCCGCCGGCACCGCCGGCACGGCCGCCGGCCTGCCGGGACATCGATTCACCCCAGCCGCGCAGTCGCGGCAACATGTATTCCATCTGCGCCAGCGACACCTGCGCCTTGCCTTCCCGGCTGGTCGCGTGCTGGGCGAAGATGTCGAGGATCAGAGCGGTGCGATCGATGACCTTGACCTTGACCACCTTCTCCAGCGCATTGAGCTGGGCGGGGCTGAGCTCACCGTCACAGATGACGGTGTCTGCGCCGGTGGCCAGGACTATCTCGCGTAGCTCGATCGCCTTTCCGGAACCGATGTAGGTGGAGGGATCCGGCTTGTCGCGGCGCTGGATCAGCCCCTCCAGCACTTCGGAACCCGCCGTCTCGGCCAGCGCGGCCAACTCGGCCAGACTGGCGTCGGCGTCGGCCGCCGAACCTTCGGTCCACACACCGACGAGCACGACGCGCTCGAGGCGCAGCTGACGGTATTCGACCTCGGAGATGTCGGTGAGTTCGGTGGACAGCCCGGCTACGCGGCGTAGCGCGCTGCGGTCCTCGAGCGCCAGTTCACCGACGCTGGGCGTCTCTTGGGGGAATTCGGGGTACGTCATAGGCGAATCAAGATTCGCACGAATGTCACTTCTCATGCACCTCGTTTAACGACCGGGCGGAGCAGGCAGTTCCCGGACGCCGGCCGAGCCGGCAATTCGATGCCGCCGGCCGAGCCGGAAAGTTTCTCACCGTTGTGCCGCCCACCATTGCTCGGCAAGTTCGCCATGTGCGAGCAGCACCGAGGGGCCGCGCAGATAGCTGTTGGCATCGGTGATCGTCACGACGACCTCACCGCCGGGGATTCGCACTGTCAGCACGCCGGTCTGCGCACCCTCGTGCGCCAGGGCCGCCACGGTTGCCGCGACGGTCCCGGTGCCGCACGAGCGGGTCTCCCCCACCCCACGCTCGTGTACGCGCATCGACACCGCGCCTTGTGCGGGAGCGGTCAGCACCTCGACGTTGACGCCCTCGGGGAACTGTGCCCGGTCGAACTGGACGGGCGCCGCGACGTCCAGGTCGGCCAGGTCGGCCGCGGTCAACGAGGCGTCGACGCAGGCCAGGTGCGGGTTACCGACGTCGACGGCGAGTCCGGAGAACTCGCGTCCGGAGACGACGGCGGTCCCGCCGCCGAGTCGGTTCGCCTTGCCCATCTCGACGGTGACGTCCGCGGTGGTCGCATCCACCGTGTGCAAGACAACCGGCCGCGGGCCCGCGAGCGAACCGACGATGAACTCCGCGCGCGGCTCGAGGGCGCTGGCTCGCAGGTAGTGGGCGAAGACCCGCACGCCGTTGCCGCACATCTGGGCGATCGAGCCGTCGGCGTTGCGGTAGTCCATGTACCAGTCATCCTCGGAGACGCCTTCGGGGAGCCGGTCGAACACCCCTGCGGCGCCGGCGGCACCGGCCTTCGTCACGCGCAGCACGCCGTCGGCGCCCAGACCCCGCCTGCGGTCGCACAGCGCCGCGACCGCGGCAGGCGTCAGCACGAGGTCGGCATCGAGGTCGGGCAGCAGCACGAAGTCGTTTTGTGTGCCGTGGCCCTTGGCGAACTTCACCTGGTCAGGATACGTCTCGCCAGATGCGCAGGACTTCGTCGACGTTTCCCGCAGCAGCGCCGTCGAGCCAGGTGATGCGGTGATCGCGGCGGAACCACGACCGCTGCCTGCGCACATACCGACGGGTGCCGGTGAACGTCGGTTCGCGCGCCGCGGAGCCGTCGCCACCCGCATCGAGGTCGGCGAGCACCTGGGCGTAGCCCAGCGCCCTGGCCGCGGTGACGCCGTCCCGCAGACCGCGGCCCAGCAGCGCCCGCACCTCGTCGACCAACCCGCGGGCGAACATCGTGTCGGTGCGCCGTTGCAGGCGATCATCGAGAACTGCTGTGTCCCAATCCAATCCTATGATCGCGGTGTTCCATCTGGGTGCGCCGATGCGCGGCGCCGACGCCGCGAACGGTTCGCCGGTGAGCTCAACCACCTCCAAGGCCCGCACAATGCGCCTGCCGTCGGTGGGCAGGATCGACGCGGCCGCCGCCGAATCGACTCGGGCGAGTTCCCGGTGCAGCGCGGCGACACCCACCTCGGCGAGGCGCTCCTCCCACCGGGCCCGCACCTGAGGATCGGTGGCCGGGAACGTCCACTGGTCGAGCAGCGACTGGATGTAGAGCATCGACCCACCGACGATGACGGGCAGCGCTCCCCGCTCGGCGATCACCTCGACGTCGCGTCCCGCAGCCTCCTGGTAGCGGGCGACGGTCGCGGTTTCGGTCACGTCGAGGACGTCGAGCTGATGATGGGGCACGTCACGACGGTCCGCAACCGAGAGTTTGGCGGTGCCGATGTCCATGCCGCGGTAGAGCTGCATCGCGTCGGCGTTGACGACCTCGACGGCGATCTCGCCGCTCAGCGCGGCGGCGACTTCCAACGCGAGGTCGGACTTGCCGGTGCCTGTCGGACCGACGATGGCCAGCGGGCGCACTGCCGTCACAGCGTCCAGACGCCGACGAAGTAGCCGACACCGTACGGGGCGCCACGGTAGAGCTCCTTCGCCGACCGGGGTTTGGTCCCGACCAGCCCGGCGAGCACCTGATAGGCGACGCGGCCCACCGCACCGCCGGACAACGCGCTGAGCCCCGCGGTGTCGCCCGCCGCCAGCGCGTCGTCGAACGCCGCCTGCGCGGGCACCGCCTCAGGGTCATAGCCGCCGGGAGCCGGCGGGGAAAGCGTGTTGGCGCCATCGGCGATCACCAGCACTCCGACGTCCTCGCCCGCGGAGTCGATCTGGGCGCGTAGTTGCCTGCCCAGGACGGCCGCGGTGTCGGCGTCGTGATCTGCGCCGAAGCTGTGCACCTCGACGCGGGCGTCAGGGCTGGCGACGCCGCGCAGCCAGCCGGCCACGAGCACACACAGCGGCAGTGCGATCGGCGCCTCATCGCGACCCGAAGACAGTCCCACGCGCACGTCGACGCCGTAGCCGGCGAACGTGCCGACCGATTCGGACCCGAAGACGCCGTCGGCGGGCGCGGCGCCGACCGCGATCCAGCGGCCGGGTAATTCCCTTACCGCCGCCAGGGCGGCGCGCCGCACATCCTCGGTTTCGGCGGCGGCCGAAGAGGCCAGTTCCGGAACCATCACCGGTGCCGAAGGGACGATCGCAATGGTGCTCAGCACGACAACCAACTAATCACACGGTTACCGGGTCCCTGCTGGCTGCTTCCCCGCGCGCCAGTGCCGCCGTCGCCACCACCATCACGCCGACCGCGGCGATCAGCGTGATCCAGCCTGCCTCTCCCGGTCGCAGCGTCTCTCCGAGGACCACGACACCGAGTGCGCAGGCCACCATGGGCTCGGTGACCGTCATCGTCGGCAGCGACGCCGTCAGCGCGCCGGCCCGGAACGAGGCCTGCTGCGTCGAGGTGCCGAGGATCCCGACCACGGCCCACGCATACAGCTCGGGGGTACGCACCAGCTCGACGACGCCGGCCAGGCTGGTCACGTCGAGCCGGTGCACGACAGCCTTGGTGAGCACGGCGAACAACCCCCACAGTGCGCCGGAGACCACCGCCATGAGCACCGCTCTCGTGGGCCCGGACCCGATCCTCGCGCCCAGCAGGCACAGCGCCAGCACAGGTCCCAGGACGACGGCCACCCAGAGCCACGTCTCCAGCGACGCGCGCGAGTGACCCTCCGTGGGGTTGCCGATCGTCACGATCACCGCGACCGCGCCGGCCAGCAGTGCTGCCCACATCCATTCCCAGCGGGTCACCCGGCGGTGCGACAGGCTGGCGTTGATCGGCAGGGCGAACAGCAACGAGGTCACCAGCAGCGCCTGCACCAGAAGCACCGACCCCAGCCCCAGCGCCGCGGCCTGGCACACGAACCCGGCAGCGGCGACCCCGCTGCCCAGCCACCACCTGCCGTCCTTGAGAAGCCGCAGAAAAAGCTGCAGATGGCCCACTGATTCGTCGGTCACTTCGTGGGCCGAACGCTGGTGGATGACGTCACCGACGGCGATGAAGAACGCGGCGGCCAGAGCGAGTAGGGCGGCGAGATCCGCTTTGGCCATCACCACCTCCGTTGTGTTTCGCGCGCACTTTCGGACAGAGCCTAGGCATCCGCCGTGCCCAAGGCATGGGCGCAACGAGGATCAACCTGTTTGAATAGCCTTCTACAAGCTCTGGACAACTGTGTACGACGGGAGTTCTTCACGACGAAGTTCCACGACGACGTGAATGGCTATAGGCGCCGCGCAGCGCGGCACGCGCGTGGGGACACCCACGCTGAGGACACGAGGTAACGGATATGACGATCACCGATTCGGGCGGACCCCAGGAAGCCGGGCAGCAGAGCTCCGAGGCCGCGCCCACACCCAGCCCGACCCCGTCTGCCGCTGCCTCCAAACCCAAACCC